>NZ_LXES01000001.1 GCF_001654845.1 Enterobacter soli ATCC BAA-2102
GGGATTCTTCAGTGGCTTTCGCCGGAGAACCCTGCTGACCCGGCGGCTTGCTTGCCGTTGTTCCGTGTCAGTGGAGGCGCATTATAGGGAGTTATTCTGAAGCTGCAAGTGCAAAGTGAAAATTATTTACTGACCGCTCACTTTCCAGGCAAAACATACTCCAGACATTCATTTTCGCCTGGTTTTTAAACAAAAACGAGCCGCAAGCGGCCCGTTTTTGATGTTTTGTGACTTACTGCACTGCCACAATTCGCTCGTCATTCACTTCCAGACGAATCACTTTTCCTGGAATCAGCTCTCCGGAAAGGATTTGCTGAGCCAGTGGGTTTTCGATCTGCTGCTGGATAGCACGTTTCAGAGGACGTGCACCATAAACAGGATCGTAGCCATTCTCACTAAGCAGTTTCAGCGCTTCATCAGAGATGTGGATTTCATATCCACGCTCTTCCAGACGTTTATAAAGACGCTGGAGCTGAATCTGCGCAATAGAAGCAATGTGTTTTTCACCCAACGGGTGGAAGACCACGACTTCATCGATACGGTTAATGAACTCAGGGCGGAAGCTGTGGCTCACAACCCCCAGCACCAGCTCCTTCATATGACCATAATCCAGTTCACCAAAACGTTCCTGAATCAAATCGGAACCCAGGTTAGACGTCATGATCACCACGGTATTGCGGAAATCGACGGTTCTCCCCTGTCCATCGGTGAGTCGTCCATCATCCAGAACCTGCAATAGAATGTTGAACACATCCGGGTGCGCTTTCTCCACTTCATCCAGAAGAATGACGGAGTAAGGACGACGACGTACCGCTTCAGTCAGATAGCCACCTTCTTCATAGCCAACATATCCCGGAGGCGCACCCACCAGACGTGAAACCGAGTGTTTTTCCATAAACTCAGACATATCGATACGGATCATTGCGTCATCGCTATCAAACATAAAGTTTGCCAGCGCTTTGCAGAGCTCTGTTTTACCTACACCCGTTGGGCCAAGGAACAGGAATGAGCCAATCGGACGATTTGGATCAGACAAGCCCGCACGGCTACGGCGAATGGCATTCGATACCGCCTCAACAGCTTCATTCTGGCCGATAACCCGGTGGTGCAAGTCCTGCTCCATCCGCAGCAGTTTTTCACGTTCACTTTCCATCATGCGAGCGACAGGGATACCCGTCCAGCGCGCCAGCACTTCAGCGATTTCCGCATCGGTCACTTTGTTACGCAGCAGACGCATGGTTTTGCCTTCTGCCTGCGTTGCAGCTTCCAGCTGTTTTTCCAGCTCCGGAATTTTACCGTACTGAAGTTCGGACATCCGCCCCAAGTCACCTACCCGGCGAGCCTGTTCAATGGCGATTTTTGCCTGCTCCAGTTCTGCCTTAATCGTCTGAGTACCCGAAAGCGATGCTTTCTCCGCTTTCCACTCTTCTTCTAACTCAGAATACTGGCGCTCTTTGTCATCCAGTTCCTCATTAAGCATATCCAGACGTTTCTTACTGGCTTCATCAGACTCTTTCTTCAGCGCCTGCTGTTCCAGTTTGAGCTGAATGATTCGGCGGTCGAGTCTGTCCAGCTCTTCTGGTTTCGAGTCAATCTGCATACGGATACTCGATGCAGCTTCATCAATAAGGTCGATGGCTTTATCCGGCAGCTGGCGATCGGAGATATAACGGTGCGAAAGCGTCGCCGCAGCAACAATGGCCGGGTCGGTTATCTGCACATGGTGGTGCAACTCATAACGCTCTTTCAGGCCACGTAAAATCGCAATGGTGTCTTCGACCGTTGGCTCAGCAACGAATACTTTCTGGAAACGACGCTCAAGGGCAGCATCTTTTTCTATATACTGACGATACTCATCAAGCGTTGTCGCACCGACGCAGTGAAGTTCACCACGCGCCAGCGCAGGTTTCAGCATGTTCCCGGCATCCATTGCGCCATCCGCTTTACCGGCACCGACCATCGTGTGCAGCTCGTCGATAAACAGAATGACATTGCCTTCCTGTTTTGCCAGGTCATTAAGCACGCCTTTCAGACGCTCTTCGAATTCACCACGGTATTTCGCCCCGGCCACCAGCGCGCCCATATCCAGAGCCAACACGCGGCGACCTTTCAGGCCTTCCGGTACTTCTCCATTGACAATACGTTGCGCCAGCCCTTCAACGATGGCGGTTTTACCGACACCCGGCTCACCAATCAAAACAGGGTTGTTTTTGGTACGACGTTGCAGTACCTGAATGGTACGGCGAATCTCTTCATCACGGCCGATCACCGGGTCAAGCTTGCCCTGCTCGGCACGCTCGGTCAGATCGACGGTGAATTTTTTCAAAGCCTGACGTTGGTCTTCGGCTCCCTGATCGTTCACGCTTTCACCTCCGCGCATTTTTTCAATCGCCTGAGTCACGTTGGCGGTTGTTGCTCCGGCAGTTTTCAGCAGGTCGGTCAAAGTACCGCGTGATTCAAGCACCGCCAGAACAAACAGCTCCGACGATATAAAGTTGTCGCCACGTTTTTGCGCCAGCTTGTCGCAAAGATTCAGTACACGCACCAGATCCTGGGACGGCTGAACATCACCACCCGTTCCTTCTACCTGCGGCAAACGGCTCAGTGCCTGATCGATGGCCGTGCGTAACTGGCCAGCATTAATACCGGCGGACGTTAATAATGGACGTACCGAACCCCCTTCCTGATTCAGCAAGGCGCTCATTAGATGAAGAGGTTCGATGAATTGGTTGTCGTGCCCCAGTGCGAGGGACTGGGCATCGGCGAGTGCAAGCTGGAATTTATTAGTAAGACGATCCAGACGCATAACTCCTCCCATAACAGGTCAAATTTGCTACTGGAGATTAAATGAGGTCATCCCTCAATTATTCAAGGTTAATGACCTGAATTATGTGAAAAGAAAACGGCACGTACCGGATCGTCTTGATTCTTTAGGTTATATCAGCCAAATAAAACTTGCCATACGACCCGTCGTCTTGTCGCGGCGATAAGAGAAAAAATCACCCTTTTCGGTGAACGTACAGCGATCGCCACCGAAGATTTGCGTAATACCCACGCGATTCAGACGCTGGCGCGCAAGCTGATAAATATCGGCCAGATATTTTTCCCCCACCGGCTGAAACGCGGTGACGGCTTGCGGGTCTTTATCCATAAAGGCTTCGCGTACCTCAGGCCCGACTTCAAAGGCGCGAGGGCCAATTGCCGGGCCAAGCCAGGCAATAATGTTGGCAGGGTTATCGGCGAAACAGGCGACCGTCTCCTCCAGAACCCCTTCGCACAAACCACGCCAACCTGCGTGTGCGGCCGCGACTTCGGTTCCGGACTGATTACAAAAGAGAACCGGCAGGCAATCGGCGGTCATCACGGCACACACTGTCCCGGGAGTATTACTGTAAGAAGCATCGGCACGTTTAGAAACATAGGGTTCACCCGTCAGTTTCAGTACGTCCTTGCCGTGCACCTGTTCGAGCCAGACGGGTTTTGACGGTAAGTTTCCGGCCGCAAACATACGCTTGCGGTTTTCCTCAACATGTTCCAGAACATCACCGCAATGCGCGCCGAGATTTAATGACTCCCATGCGCCCTGGCTTACCCCGCCGACGCGGGTCGAACTACAGGCGGCCACGCCCTCAGGCAGTGGCCACTCCGGGACAATCAGTTTGGTCATAACCAGTCCACCTGGTCCTTATGCTCTTCAAAATCAGCGCGTAATGCTTCGATAAGCTCCACCATATCCTGTGGGATAGGCGCGTGCCATTCCATCTGGATGCCGGTGATCGGATGGTAAAGACGCAGCATTGTTGCGTGCAGTGCCTGGCGGTCAAACTTACGCAGGACGCTGATGAATTCATCAGATGCGCCTTTCGGCGGACGCGGACGGCCACCGTAAACCTGGTCACCCACCAGCGGATGAGTGATGTGTGCCATATGGACACGGATCTGGTGCGTACGACCCGTTTCAAGGCGCAGACGCAGGCGCGTATGGATACGGAAATGTTCCATAATACGGTAGTGCGTTACCGCCGGTTTCCCCATTGGGTGCACCGACATATGCGTACGTTTGGTTGGGTGGCGGCTGATAGGTTCTTCTACCGTGCCGCCCGAGGTCATATGACCAATCGCGACCGCTTCATATTCACGGGTAATTTCACGCAGCTGCAACGATTCCACCAGACGCGTCTGGGCTGGAATTGTTTTCGCCACCACCATCAGACCCGTGGTGTCTTTATCCAGACGGTGAACGATACCGGCGCGCGGTACGTCAACAATCGGCGGGTAATAATGGAGAAGCGCGTTTAACACTGTACCATCAGGATTACCGGCACCTGGATGAACAACCAGATCGCGCGGTTTGTTGATAACCAGAATGTCATCATCTTCGTAGACGATCTCAAGTGGGATATCCTGCGGTTCAAAACGCACTTCTTCTTCGATTTCAGCATTGATGGCGACAGCTTCCCCACCTAACACTTTCTCTTTTGGTTTGTCCCAGACTTTGCCGTTTACCATCACGCGCTGGTCAAGGATCCATTCTTTTATGCGTGAACGCGAATAATCAGGGAACAATTCGGCCAAAGCCTGATCTAAGCGTTGACCGAGCTGATTTTCGGAGACTGTTGCGGTGAGTTCTACTCGTTGTGCCATAAACTGCTTCTTCGTTTAACGTTGGGTTTTACGGCTTTGCCGTTTAATATAGTGTGCTATTGTAGCTGGTCTTAATCGGGAGCAGGAACAGAGTTTCTCCCGGACAAACATTTGAGGAAAGTCAAAACGTCATGACGCGCATGAAATATCTGGTGGCAGCGGCCACGTTGAGCCTGGCTTTGGTGGGCTGCTCCGGTTCAAATGAACAGGTCCCTGACAATCCGCCGAATGAAATCTATGCGACTGCACAACAAAAGTTGCAGGACGGTAACTGGAAACAGGCGATAACGCAACTGGAAGCGCTGGATAATCGCTATCCATTTGGTCCGTATTCGCAGCAGGTACAGTTAGATCTCATCTACGCTTACTATAAAAATGCCGATCTGCCGCTGGCTCAGGCGACTATCGATCGCTTCATGCGTCTGAACCCGACTCATCCTAACATCGATTATGTCATGTATATGCGCGGTCTGACCAACATGGCTCTGGATGATAGCGCTCTGCAAGGTTTCTTTGGTGTTGATCGTTCCGACCGCGATCCTCAACATGCGCGTGACGCCTTTAACGACTTCTCCAAGCTGGTACGTGGTTATCCAAACAGCCAGTACATTACCGATGCCACTAAGCGTCTGGTATTCCTGAAAGATCGTCTGGCTAAGTATGAATACTCCGTTGCTGAATACTACACCCGCCGTGGCGCATGGGTTGCCGTAGTTAACCGTGTAGAAGGAATGCTGCGCGATTACCCTGATACGCAAGCCACGCGTGACGGCCTGAAGCTGATGGAAAACGCATACCGTCAGATGCAGATGAACGCGCAGGCTGAAAAAGTCGCGAAAATCATCGCCGCAAACAGCAGCAATACCTGACTTTCCGCTTAAAGCAAAACGGCAGCCCGATGGCTGCCGTTTTTTTATTCGTTTCTGTCATAAGCTGAAGCGGTTTAGCTTCAACACATCCTATCAACTATGGCCTCAATTTCTGAGTTCGACAAGGTAAAAATCGCCTCTTCCTGTCCTGCCTCACAAAAAAGATTCCCTGACAAAAACCGACAAAATAACGTGATCTAAATCACACATTTTGACATTAGGACAGGTATGCTGGAATCACCAAGACGGAAAGACAAGAGGTAAAATTTATGACAATGAACATTACCAGTAAACAAATGGAAATTACTCCGGCAATTCGCCAGCACGTCGCAGACCGTCTCGCCAAACTGGATAAATGGCAAACTCATTTGATTAATCCACATATCATCCTGTCCAAGGAGCCACAGGGTTTCATCGCTGACGCAACTATCAATACTCCAAACGGCCATCTGGTCGCCAGCGCTAAACACGAGGATATGTACACCGCAATTAACGATTTGATCAACAAGCTGGAACGGCAGCTCAATAAAGTGCAACACAAAGGCGAAGCCCGTCGCGCCACAACATCGGTGAAAGACGCCAGCCTCGCGGAAGAAGTTGAAGAAGAGTAATCCTTTAAATTGAGTGTACCGCCAACGCGCCTTCGGGCGCGTTTTTTATTGACAGGGTGAAAACAGTGCAGGTACTTTAACGGTATCAACCACAGGATGACTCAATGAAACTAACGCCGTTTTTCTTCGCATTCTTTTTTACCTTCCCCTGAATGGGAGGCGTTTCGTCGTGTGATAAAGAATGCGAAGACGAACAACAAGGCCTCCCAAATCGGGGGGCCTTTTTTATTGATAACGATAAAATGAGACAGGCAACACTATGACACCGGAAAACCCGTTACTGGATCTGCGAGTAAAAATCAGCGCGCTGGATGAAAAATTACTGGCACTGCTGGCAGAACGCCGCTTACTCGCTGTCGAAGTGGGCAAAGCCAAGCTGGACTCCCACCGCCCCGTGCGTGATATCGACCGTGAGCGTGATCTGCTGGAGCGCCTGATTCAGCTTGGAAAAGCGCACCACCTGGATGCCCATTACATCACCCGTCTGTTCCAGCTTATCATCGAAGATTCCGTTCTGACCCAACAAGCGCTGTTACAGCAGCACCTGAATAAAACCAATCCGCACTCTGCCCGTATCGCGTTTCTGGGCCCGAAAGGTTCGTATTCGCACCTGGCGGCACGTCAGTATGCAGCCCGCCATTTCGAAGAGTTTATTGAAAGTGGATGCGCGAAGTTTGCCGACATTTTCAATCAGGTTGAAACCGGCCAGGCCGATTACGCCGTAGTCCCGATTGAAAATACCAGCTCCGGCGCCATCAATGATGTCTACGACCTGCTGCAACACACCAGCCTGTCGCTGGTTGGCGAGCTGACTATTCCAATTGACCACTGTGTTCTGGTTTCAGGCTCCACTGACCTGAGCAACATCGAGACGGTGTACAGCCATCCGCAACCGTTCCAGCAATGCAGCCAGTTCCTGAACCGCTATCCGAACTGGAAAATCGAGTACACCGAAAGTACCTCTGCGGCGATGGAAAAAGTCGCGCAGGCAAATTCCCCGACCGTTGCCGCACTGGGTAGCGAAGCGGGTGGCGCGCTTTACGGATTGCAGGTGCTGGAACGTAACCTCGCCAACCAGACGCAAAACATCACACGCTTTGTGGTGCTGGCGCGCAAAGCCATTAATGTGTCCGATCAGGTCCCGGCAAAAACCACGCTGTTGATGGCCACCGGCCAGCAGGCAGGTGCGCTGGTTGAAGCCCTGCTGGTACTGCGTAATCACAATCTGATCATGACCAAGCTGGAATCGCGCCCGATCCACGGCAATCCGTGGGAAGAGATGTTCTATCTTGATGTTCAGGCCAATCTGGAGTCTGCGTCCATGCAGAAAGCCCTGCGTGAGCTGGGTGAAATCACCCGCTCAATGAAAGTGCTCGGCTGCTATCCGAGCGAAAACGTTGTTCCGGTCGACCCGGCTTAACGTTCGATAAAGCGGCTTTTCTTCATCCCTGCCACGCTGACGGGCAGGGTGAAGATAGCCCCGGAAAGCGGATATTGCGCTGTCTCAGCCTCATCCATATTTTCCCGGGTGGTTGTGATAAACAACGTTTTCATGTCGTCACCGCCAAAGCAGACCATCGTCGGGCAACGAACCGGAAGCCGGTATTCCTCAAGCTGTTCACCCTCTGGTGAAAATCTGGCTATGCGCCAGCCATCAAACAGCGCGCTCCAGTAACAGCCTTCCACGTCCATCGCGGCACCGTCAGGTATCCCCTCGCCTTCCTTAAACCGCCGGAATACATCTCGTTTGCCAGGCTCACCCTGTTCATCCAGCGGCGTGCGATAGATAACACCATTCGGCGTGTCAGAGGTAAACATCCACTGCTGGTCATGACTGAATGCCAGGCCGTTATGCCCGTGGATATCGCACTGAAGTACCTTCGGAGTCAGGTCGTTGTCGATGCGCATCAGCATTGCACCGTTATAGTCCCCAGGCCCCCAGAATGTCCCCGCATAGAAGCGTCCCCGGTGATCGGTGCCACCATCATTAAACCTCGCCAGCTGCGGGTTTGAGGGGTTGTCGCACACCTTGCGCTGAAGTAGCCCGTGCTTATCCGTCAACCAGATGGCAGTTCGCATTGCGACAATAAAACCGCCGCGCTCTCGCAGGGCAAAACACCCCACCTCCTCATGAAATGACAGGACAGTATGCTCAGCCGTTGGCAGGTGGTAACGATGGATCTCCCCTTCCAGAATATCAGCCCAGTAGAGCGCATTTTCATCTTCGCTCCACGTTGGGCATTCCGGTAAGTGCCCGGTGTAGTTCAATAACAGCTGCGGTTCCATCATGTCATTTCCCCAAAAGAAAAAAGCCAGCGTATGCTGGCTTTTAGTATATACATCATCACATTACTGGCGACTGTCATTTGCCTGGCGCAACAACGTGCGACTTTCGCTCTGGAAGCGCTGTGCATAATCACCGAACCAGTGTTCAACCTTACGGAAACTGTCGATAAATGCTTGTTTATCGCCATGCTCCAGCAAGGTGATGGCTTCGCCAAAGCGCTGATAGTAACGTTTAATCAGTGCCAGGTTGTTCTCTGACGACATAATAATGTCAGCATACAGCTGCGGATCCTGCGCAAACAGACGCCCAACCATAGCCAGCTCCAGGCGATAGATTGGCGAAGAGAGCGCCAGCAACTGCTCAAGCTGCACGTTTTCTTCCGCCAGATGCAGGCCATAAGCAAAGGTTGCAAAGTGACGCAGCGCCTGGATGAATGCCATGTTCTGATCGTGCTCAACCGCACTAATGCGGTGCAAACGCGCACCCCATACCTGAATCTGTTCCAGGAACCACTGATAAGCTTCCGGCTGACGGCCATCACAATAGACCACCACCTGCTTGGCAAGGCTACCGCTATCTGGGCCAAACATAGGATGCAGACCCAGTACTGGGCCAGTGTGAGCGGCCAGCATCGCCTGCAATGGACCGTTTTTCACCGACGCCAGATCCACCAGAATGCAATCCTCCGGCAGCGAAGGAAGTTTCTCGATAATCTGTTCCGTCACATGAATTGGCACGCTAACGATCACCATGCCGGCATCTTTCATCAGTTCCGGTGCACGAGCCCAGTCCTCTTTTTCCAGAATGCGCACCTGGTAGCCAGAAAGCGTCAGCATTTTTTCAAACAGACGCCCCATCTGGCCCGCACCGCCCACAATCACCACCGGGCGCAGCGATGGACAAAGGGTTTTGAAGCCTTTGTCGTTCTCGCTGGAATAGGACTCACGCATCACGCGACGCAGTACATCTTCAATCAGGTCTGGAGAAACCCCCAACGCCTGCGCCTCTTTACGGCGGGACGCAAGCATAGAAGCTTCACGCTCTGGTACATAGATAGGCAGGCCATATTTACTCTTTACCTCGCCCACCTCGGCAACCAGAGACATACGGCGCGCCAGCAGGTCCAGCAACGCCTTATCCACTTCATCAATTTGATCGCGTAATGCGGTCAATTCAGCAACCATAACTACCCTCTTATGCCAGACGCGTCGCCAGCTGGCCGTTCAAATCTTTGTGGATCTCACGCAGCAGTGCATCTGTGGTTTCCCAACTGATGCAGGCATCAGTAACAGACACCCCGTGCTTCATTGCGCTACGCGGTTGTTCAGATGACTGATTGCCTTCGTGAATGTTGCTTTCAATCATCAGGCCGATAATAGAACGATTGCCATCTTTGATTTGCGCGACAACGGATTCAGCCACCGCAGGCTGACGACGGTAATCTTTGTTCGAGTTACCATGGCTGCAATCTACCATCAGAGCCGGACGCAGTCCCGCCTGTTCCATCTCTTTTTCACACTGGGCGACATCTGCCGGGCTGTAGTTTGGCGCCTTACCACCGCGCAGGATCACATGGCCATCCGGGTTACCCTGCGTTTGCAGCAGACAAACTTGCCCCGCCTGGTTGATACCCACAAAACGGTGTGGCATTGCCGCAGCACGCATTGCGTTAATCGCAGTTGCCAGGCTGCCGTCAGTCCCGTTTTTGAAACCAACAGGCATAGACAAGCCAGACGCCATTTCGCGGTGGGTTTGCGACTCAGTGGTACGCGCACCAATTGCAGACCAGCTAAACAGGTCACCCAGGTATTGCGGGCTATTCGGATCCAGAGCTTCGGTTGCCAGAGGCAGCCCCATGCTGACCAGCTCAACCAGCAGGCGACGCGCAATCTTCAGGCCTGCTTCCACATCAAACGAGCCATCCATGTGCGGATCGTTAATCAACCCTTTCCAGCCAACAGTGGTACGTGGCTTTTCAAAATAGACGCGCATCACCAGATAGAGGCTATCGCTGACCTCCTCCGCTAATGTTTTAAATCGACGGGCATATTCAATGGCGGTTTCAGGATCGTGAATGGAGCATGGACCACATACCACCAGCAGACGCGGATCGCGCCCGGCGATGATGTCGGAAATGGTCTGGCGAGAGTGCTCAATTTGCTCCTCTTGCGCAATGCTCAGCGGGAATTCCGCTTTCAGTTGATCCGGGGTAATTAAAATCTGTTCGTCAGTGATATGTACGTTGTTCAGCGCGTCTTTTTGCATGATTGCGATCCTGTAGAGCTCGTTTGCGATAGTTGTTTTCCTCTAAGAGGTGAGACAACGATACCACAACAAGTAAAGATTTCAATCCAAAATACGTACACATTACTTTACAACAGCCAATTTATTGCAAAAATCAGCTGATAAAAACGTAAACTTAAAATTACACCCACTTATCTTCCGCCAGGCTATGCTGAAGAAAAAAGGAGAATGTCTATGCGTTCAATCGCGTTAGCGCTACTGGCCCTGTCTTTATCAGGCTGCCAGATCAATCCCTACACCTTCCAGCCCGACTGGACAAGCCCTGACTGGTTTGGTGCGGGAAAAGAAGACGCCATGAACGGCGTGCCGGTTAAAGATAATCAGGCGCTGGCCGATAATTTTAACGATCCGAAAGTCGATCGTAGTGAATATCTCCGCGGTTATGCGGATGGTCAGAAGAAAGTTTGTGAAGAAGGATTTATTCACGCATGGGGTTTAGCAGGCAAATCATTTCCAGCCAGTTGCGATACCGTAGAAAATGCAGCAAAACTTCACGATGCCTGGCAACAAGGGATGGATGAAAGCATGAAGGCCAGCAGGCTTAATTGATTTTTATCTTTTACCATCGGAATAAATGTAACTGTGAGATTTAACCTAAGTCAACGTAGTTGCATTTCTGACATAATGACGGCTTTGACAAACAATGGTATTCTGCCGACAACTCTTAAGGACATCTATTTCCAGAGCGGTATGGCGGTTTCTGGTGAGAATTTTATTCTTGATCTCTTTGTACCGACTGACTCTGGCATTGATGCTGTTTCTTACTGCGGGCGCAACGGTTGCCGGAACGCAAACGGCAACCGATAAATCGGTGCGTTCAATTGTTTCGGGTATTGTGAGTTATACCCGGTGGCCAGTGCTTTCCGGCCAGCCGAAACTCTGTATTTACGCCACATCGCGCTACGCGCAGACACTCAGCCGCGAAGATGGGCATAGTGAGTTACCCTACACTCCTGCTATCGTGCGTAACGATCAGGAAGCACTGGCAGCCATGTGCGACGCTATATATTTCGGGACCGAATCCCCAGCCCAACAACTTGATTTAATAAATCAGTATCAGGGCCGAGCGTTGCTATTAATCTCAGAACAGAATCCGGAATGTGTTATTGGAAGCGCATTTTGTCTCATTATAGAAGACGACCGGGTTAGGTTTTCCGTAAATCTGGATGCACTGTCTCGTAGTGGTGTAAGAGTCAGTCCGGATGTATTAATGCTTGCACGGAATTCGAAGCATGAATAAGGATTTCACTTCACCTCCACGCCCTACGTTTAAAAGAACATTGAGGCGTATCAGCATGATAAGCGTCATAATAACAATGACGCTTATATGGCTGTTGCTTTGTTTTGCTTCCGTAGTGACGTTAAAACAATATGCGCAAAAAAATCTCGAATTAACCGGCGCAACCATGAGCCACAGCCTAGAAGCTTCGCTGGTTTTCAACGACTCTCTGGCCGCGAATGAAACGCTCGCCACGCTGGGCAAACAGGGACAATTTGCGCAAGCCGAAGTCCTCAATATCCATGAAAAACGTTTTGCCTGGTGGTCATGGAACCCTGAAGATAATACCGATACGCTGGGTGCGCTGGTCAGCCGCTGGTTGTTCCCGACCCCCGTTGCGCAGCCGATTATGCATAACGGCAATAAGATTGGTGAGATTCGCCTTACGGCGCGCGACAGCCTTATCAGCCACTTTATCTGGATGTCGTTTGCCGTTCTTACCGGCTGCATTCTTTTCGCCTCTCTGGTGGCATTAACCATTACCCGCTCTCTGCACCAGGGCATGGTCACAGCGATGCAAAATATTACCGATGTCGTCCATGACGTGCGCACCAACCGTAATTTCTCACGCCGGGTCAAAGAAGGCAGGA
The DNA here is from genome assembly GCF_001654845.1 of Enterobacter soli ATCC BAA-2102. Lineage (GTDB taxonomy): Bacteria > Pseudomonadota > Gammaproteobacteria > Enterobacterales > Enterobacteriaceae > Enterobacter > Enterobacter soli. The sequence goes on from NZ_LXES01000001.1 coordinate 12,585, forward strand.
TCGAGGAGTTCCACCGTTTCGGCGAGGACTTCAACAGCCTGCTGGACGAAATGGAAGAGTGGCAATTGAAGCTCCAGGCCAAGAATGCACAGTTACTGCGTACCGCGATGCACGACCCTTTAACCGGCCTGGCTAACCGGGCGGCATTTCGCAACAGCATTGCGGCATTAATGAATGACTCTTCCGCAAAATTGAACTCTGCCCTGCTTTTCCTGGATGGTGATAACTTTAAATTTATCAATGACACATGGGGACATGCCGCAGGCGACTGCGTACTTATTGAGGTCGCCAGCAGAATGGTGGAGTTCGGCGAAAGCCGCCATCAGTCGTACCGTCTGGGCGGCGATGAATTTGCGATGATCCTGTATGGCGTCCATTCAGAACCCGATGTCCAACACATTTGTGCTGCGCTGTCGCAGCAGTTTATCCGCCCATTCGATCTGCATAACGGACACACAGCATCGATGTCACTCAGCATTGGTTTTGCTCTGGCGTGGGAAAATGCTTCGGTGGAAGCGTTACTGGAGCAAGCCGACCGCAATATGTACCTGGTTAAAAACCAGCGTTCAAAAACAATATCCTAGAAAGGAATACGATATGTTAAAGCGATACCTCGCGCCGCTCTTACTGGCATCAATGGTTCTGGCTGGATGTCAGAACCAGCCACAAGGAAAATTCACCGCAGAGCAAATCGCCGCCATGAAGTCATACGGCTTTAACGAACTTAATGGCGACTGGTCACTGGGACTTTCTGACACCATTCTGTTCGGCAAAAATGAAGCGCAGCTGCGTCCTGAGAGCGAAAAACAGATCCAGACTATGGCAACACGTCTGGCTGCGACCGGCTTAACTCATGCGCGCATGGACGGTCACACCGACAACTACGGCGAAGATAGCTATAACGAAGCGCTATCGTTAAAACGAGCCAATGTCGTTGCCGACACCTGGGCAAAAGGCGCCAGCATCCCGCGCAGCAATCTCACCACCCAAGGGTTAGGTAAAAAATACCCGGTAGTGAGCAACAGTACATCGAAAGGTCGTGCTGAAAACCGCCGCGTTGCAGTGGTCATCAGCACGCCATAGACGTTATTTAACGGATGATTCGGCGAGCGACACATCTATGGCCGCTCGCCAGCGCAGCCAGTCAAACAAAATAAACAGCACCAGACTGCCTCCCATCACCGGAAGCGCCAGCCCCAGCAGTACACTCAAAACCACAGTGACTAACCTTCCCGGAAGCGATAACGCCAGCCAGCTCTGACAGAGTGTCTGAACCGGATTTGCGTTCGACTGTGCAGGACGACGCATCCACCACAGGCGATATCCCCAAAGGATCATCACGCAGAGCGCCAGACCAAAAGCGATAAGCAAAAGCTGGTTTGCCAGACCAAACAAAATCCCCATATGGAAATCCACACCCCAGCGCGTCAGTTTAGCCATGAGCGGGAAATCGTCGAACCGGGTTCTGTCCAGTACCTGCATAGAGTGAGGATCAACCGACACGCTATCTACCTGAGTCGGCCAGCTGCGATCGATTTCGGTGACCGTCCAGGCTTGATTAGCTGCTTTGGCCGGGCGGATCTCCAGCTTACTGGCATCGATTCCTGCCTTTCTGGCGACATGTAACACACCGTCAAACTGCGTCAGATCCATGTCCATCTCAGGCATCACCATTCCGCCATGATGACCGTGATGTTCAGCGTGCTCATCCATCTGCTGAGGCGCACCTGAAAGCTGGGTGTTAACCTGCGGAGTGAGCCAGTTCATTTCAGCACGCAGTTTATCGACATTCCCCCCCGCCCACTGCGACCAGGTCAGCCCGGTTGCCGAGAACAGCAACATCCCGCCCAGCAAGATCCAGCCGAGCGTAACATGCAGGCGCCGACGGTTCTGGAAACGATTATTGATGCGGCGCTTTGGCCGGGTATAAAACCACAGAGCAATCCCCCCCAGTGCGGCAACCCACATCCATGAAGCAGCCAGCTCGCTGTAAAGCCGCCCGGTATCTCCCAGCATCAGGGAGGTATGCAGATAATCAATGGTCTGACGAAGCGGCAAAATTCCGCTGGTGCCGTATACCGTCAGATCGCCACGCGCTTCAAGGCTTACAGGATCGATAAAAATCGCCCGATTCTCTGATGGCCCAAGCGAAGGGTCGGCGAACATCACACGCGTCGTTTCACCTTCTGTCAGGCCAGGGCGAACGGCATGTAGCCTCAGTTCCGGTCCCACGTTTTTTTCTGCCACGGCAATTTGTTCTGCCAGGGGCTGCGGTTCCCCCACCGCATCCGTATGAAGCGCGTGCCGGTATAACGCATTTTCCAGCTGCGGCGTTGCCACATACAGCGTGCCGGTCAGGGCAGCGAAGAAGATAAACGGGCCGACAAACAGCCCAATATAGAAATGAAGTCGACGCAGCAGGTTTCCCCATGCCGCGCGCGGAGTGCAGGTGGTCATACTTTTCCTTTTTAAGGCAAAAAGTTATCGAATATTTTTTTAAAGGTAAAAAGCAGATCAGCGCGGCGGCGCGCGGGTATCAGGATAAAGCCAGGGGAAAAAGTGCCAGTGGCTGACCGCCTGACGAGGCGGCTTCACCCGCAGTCTTTGCAGTACCACGCTGAGCAGGACGATCAGCGCAAGCATCATGCCCGGGACATGGGCTAACAGTACGCAGTAACCGCACGCTTCAGCATGATCGACCGGCATGGAGTGCTGCATCTCGCCATGATGCTCATCCATCGACATCATGCTCATGTCATGATGCATTCCCGGCATCGCACTCATGGGATCTTTTTGCAGCGAGACGGAGATAAGCGGCGCTACCACGATCAGCAGGATCGCAAACAGCGCGGTCAATGCCGCTGCGCGTTTCCAGTTATGCTGATGCAGTACGTTATCCACTTAGCCTCCACGGAAGAGGCAAGCATTGTAAATGATTTATGACGAAAGGGTTAACGCGTGAGATGCGATGAGATAAAAAAAGGGCCAGCCTTTCGGCCAGCCCTTTTTAACAGGATGTCGCTTAAGCGAATCTTAGTTCAGACGCTCTTTAATACGAGCTGACTTACCAGTACGCTCACGCAGGTAGTACAGTTTAGCTTTACGTACAGCACCACGACGTTTAACAGCAATGCTGTCAACTACCGGAGAGTGAGTCTGGAAGACACGCTCAACGCCTTCGCCGTTGGAAATTTTACGAACAGTGAATGCAGAGTGCAGACCGCGGTTACGAATAGCGATAACCACGCCCTCGAATGCCTGCAGACGTTTTTTGGAACCTTCAACAACCCATACTTTCACTTCCACGGTATCACCCGGACGGAAGGAAGGTACGTCCTGCTTCATCTGCTCTTGTTCAAGTTGCTTAATAATGTTGCTCATAATTTAATCTCTTATCCTGGGTAAACTGATATTTGGGGGCCTCAGGCCATCCCATCATGTTCATGCTGCTGGTGCGCGTGTTCGGTTTTGAACTCGGCCAGCAACTTTGCTTGCTCTTCAGTCAGAGCCAGGTTTTCCAGAAGTTCAGGTCTTCTAAGCCAGGTTCGGCCCAGCGACTGCTTCAGACGCCAGCGACGTATCTCGGCATGGTTTCCTGACAGTAACACTGCCGGTACTTCCATCCCTTCTAACACTTCAGGACGAGTATAGTGTGGGCAGTCAAGCAATCCATCAGCAAAGGAATCTTCCGTTGCTGATGCTTCATGGCCCAGTACGCCCGGAATGAACCGGGAAACTGAGTCAATCAGCGTCATTGCTGGTAACTCACCACCGCTGAGTACGTAATCGCCGATAGACCATTCTTCGTCAATCTCGGTTTGAATTACGCGCTCATCTATCCCTTCGTAGCGACCGCACACCAGAATCAGCTTTTGATTCGTTGCCAGTTCGCTCACGCCCGCTTGATCAAGCTTGCGTCCCTGAGGTGACAGATAAATCACCTTTGCGCCTTCACCTGCCGCGGCTCTTGCTGCTGAGATGGCATCCCGCAAAGGTTGCACCATCATTAGCATCCCCGGTCCGCCGCCGTAAGGACGTTCATCCACGGTACGGTGCCGGTCATGAGCGAAATCACGTGGACTCCAGCTCTCGATGCTCAGCAGGCCATTTTTTACTGCCCGGCCAGTTACCCCATAATCGGTAATCGCGCGGAACATTTCAGGAAACAGGCTAATTATGCCAATCCACATAGCGCCGTCTTTTACCGTTTTCAGGAGAATTTAAAAACCAGGATCCCAATCTACTTCAATGGTCTGAGTAGCGAGATCGACTTTCTTGATAACCTGCCCATCGAGGAACGGAACCAACCGCTCCTTGATGCCAAACGCATCTTTCAGGTTTGCCTTGATGACGAGAACGTCATTTGATCCGGTTTCCATCATATCAATGACTTTACCAAGACCATAACCTTCAGTGGTCACTACCTGGCAACCAATAAGGTCTTTCCAGTAGTAGCCATCATCCAGCTTCGGCAACTGCGACGAATCAACGACAATTTCACAATTAGTCAGCAGATTCGCGGCATCGCGATCGTCAACGCCTTTCAGCTTGATAACGATGTCCTGATTGTGGTGACGCCAGCTTTCCAGCTCGACCTCTTCCCACTTACCGCCTTTCTGGATAAACCAGGGCTGGTAATCAAAAATGCTTTCGGCGTCTTCGGTGGAGGAAAACACTCTGAGCCAACCACGGATACCGTAAGTAGAACCCATTTTCCCCAATACGATCGGTTCAACAGGTACTGGTGCGACGTGTTGCTTGCTCATCATGACCACCGTGACAGATTAAGCTGCTTTGTTTGCTGCTTTGATCAGCGTAGCAACGCGATCGGAAACAGTAGCGCCCTGGCCAACCCAGTGAGCGATACGATCCAGATCCAGACGAGTTTCTTCTTCTGCGCCAGCGGCCAGTGGGTTGAAGAAACCAACGCGCTCGATGAAGCGACCGTTGCGTGCATTACGGCTGTCAGTAACAACAACCTGGTAGAACGGACGCTTTTTAGCGCCGTGACGTGCTAAACGAATAGTTACCATAACATCCTCTTGTGTGAATAAAACAACCGGGCCCCATCGAGGAACGGAGCCCGGGTGTCATATTAAAAGCCCGAAAATTTTACTGATTTCTGGGGAAAATGCAATCAGCAGTTGCGAAGTCTGCCAGAAAAGGCCGTCGGCGGTGCAGTCAGTTCGGTGCCGGCGTGCGCGCAGCCACCGAAACGTACACGTAGTACGTGAGGATGGCGAGCACACCCCGGTGCCGAAATGGCAAACAAGCCAGGCCGCTTAGCGGCCTGGGAATCCTGGGGGCATCATCCCTTTCATGCCACGCATCATCTTCGCCATGCCGCCCTTCTTCATTTTCTTCATCATGCGCTGCATGTCGTCGAACTGTTTCAGAAGACGGTTAACGTCCTGTACCTGCATCCCGCAACCGGCTGCGATACGGCGTTTACGGGAACCTTTGATGATGTCCGGGTTAGCGCGCTCTTTGAGGGTCATCGAGTTGATGATGGCCTCCATACGCACCAGCACTTTGTCATCCATCTGCGCTTTTACGTTGTCAGGGATCTGGCCCATCCCCGGTAGTTTGCCCATCAGGCTCGCCATGCCGCCCATGTTTTTCATCTGACGCAGCTGCTCAAGGAAGTCTGTCAGATCGAAACCGTCGCCTTTTTTCAGCTTGCTGGCCAGTTTCTCGGCCTGCGCGCGGTCAACTTTGCTTTCGATATCTTCGATAAGCGACAGCACGTCGCCCATGCCGAGAATACGAGAAGCAATACGGTCCGGGTGGAACGGCTCCAGGGCTTCGGTTTTCTCACCCACGCCGAGGAACTTAATTGGCTTACCGGTGATATGGCGAATCGAAAGCGCCGCACCACCACGCGCATCACCGTCCACTTTGGTCAGCACCACGCCGGTTAACGGCAGGGCTTCGTTAAAGGCTTTTGCAGTATTCGCCGCATCCTGGCCGGTCATGGCATCGACAACAAACAGGGTTTCTACCGGGTTGATAGAAGCATGAACCTGCTTGATTTCGTCCATCATCGCTTCGTCAACGTGCAGACGACCGGCGGTATCCACCAGCAGCACGTCGTAGAATTTCAGCTTCGCTTCTTTCAGCGCAGCATTAACGATGTCGACAGGTTTCTGGGCAACGTCAGACGGGAAGAAATCCACGCCAACCTGCTCTGCCAGGGTTTCCAGCTGTTTGATTGCCGCCGGACGGTAAACGTCCGCAGAAACAACCAGCACTTTTTTCTTGTGCTTCTCGCGCAGGAATTTACCCAGCTTACCCACGCTTGTGGTTTTACCCGCACCTTGCAGGCCGGCCATCAGCACCACTGCCGGTGGCTGAGCCGCCAGGTTAAGCACCTGGTTCTCTTCGCCCATCGCCGAAACCAGTTCGGTACGAACGATTTTGACGAATTCCTGACCCGGGGTCAGGCTCTTGTTAACTTCGTGGCCAACCGCTTTTTCTTTAACACGGTTGATGAAATCACGCACGACAGGCAACGCAACGTCTGCTTCGAGCAGCGCCATACGCACTTCGCGCAGCGTTTCCTTAATATTTTCTTCGGTGAGGCGTCCACGGCCGCTGATGTTGCGCAGCGTGCGCGACAAACGATCGGTTAAATTATCAAACATTGTCTCTCGCCTGAGGTAGAAACGTTGGGTCGCATTAGCGACACATACACAGAATTTTGCCGGAGTATAACATGAAGGCGGCTTTGTTGTTATGCAACGGTTGGAGCACGCGTCACGTAACGTTATACTGCTTCTCTTTCTTATTAAGACGACTGTCGACGCCTATATGCCTGTTTTCGCACTGATCGCCCTTGTTGCCTACTCTGTCAGCCTCGCGCTGATCATTCCTGGCCTGCTGCAAAAAAACAGCGGCTGGCGGCGTATGGCTATTCTTTCGGCGGTCATCGCACTGATAAGCCACGCTTTTGCGCTGGAATCGCGCATAATTCCCGGCGACGGTAGCGTGCAAAACCTCAGCGTGCTTAACGTCGGCTCGCTGGTCAGCCTGATGATCTGCACGGTGATGACCATCGTGGCATCCAAAAACCGTGGCTGGCTGCTGCTGCCGATTGTCTATGCCTTTGCGCTGATCAATCTGGCTTTAGCCACCTTTATGCCAAATGAGTTCATTACCCATCTGGAAGCCACGCCGGGAATGCTGGTGCATATTGGCTTGTCGCTGTTCGCGTATGCCACGCTCATTATTGCCGCGTTGTACGCGATGCAGCTGGCCTGGATTGACTACCAGCTGAAAAACAAAAAGCTGGCCTTTAACCATGAAATGCCGCCACTGATGGTCATCGAACGTAAAATGTTCCACATCACCCAGGTCGGGGTTGTGCTGTTAACACTTACGCTCTGTACTGGCCTGTTTTATATGAAAAACCTGTTCAGCGTGGAGAATATCGATAAAGCCGTCCTCTCCATCATTGCGTGGTTTGTCTATATTGTCCTGTTATGGGGCCATTATCATGAGGGCTGGCGCGGTCGCCGCGTGGTCTGGTTCAACGTTGCGGGTGCGGGCATTCTTACTCTTGCCTATTTCGGTAGCCGCTTCATACAGCAATTTGCTGGCTAAGTAACAAAGGAGTTCCCCCTGGAACACATCTCTACCACCACGCTGATCGTCACGCTGATCATCATGGTGGTCATATCTGCCTATTTCTCGGGCTCGGAAACCGGCATGATGACGCTGAACCGCTATCGGCTGCGTCACCGCGCTAAACAAGGTAACCGCGCCGCACGTCGTGTAGAAAAGCTGCTGCGTAAGCCGGACCGCCTGATTAGCCTGGTCCTCATCGGTAACAACCTGGTCAATATCCTCGCCTCGGCACTGGGGACTATCGTCGGGATGCGCCTGTACGGTAATGCCGGTGTTGCCATTGCCACCGGTGTGCTGACATTTGTGGTGCTGGTATTTGCCGAAGTTCTGCCAAAAACCATCGCCGCGCTTTACCCGGAGAAAGTCGCCTACCCGAGCAGCTTCCTGCTGGCCCCGTTACTGATCCTGATGATGCCGCTGGTCTGGCTGCTGAATATGGTGACGCGTGTTCTGATGCGCATGGTCGGCATCAAAGCAGACGTCACCATTAGCAGCGCACTCAGCAAAGATGAACTACGCACCATCGTGAACGAATCCCGTTCGCAAATTTCCCGCCGCAACCAGGACATGCTGCTGTCGGTGCTGGATCTGGAGAAGGTCAGCGTTGACGACATCATGGTGCCTCGCAACGAAATCGTTGGTATCGATATCAATGACGACTGGAAAGCGATCGTCCGCCAGCTTACGCACTCGCCGCACGGGCGTATCGTGCTGTACCGCGATTCGCTGGACGATGCCATCAGTATGCTGCGTGTACGCGAAGCTTACCGCCTGATGACCGAGAAAAAAGAGTTCACCAAAGAGATACTGCTGCGCGCTGCTGACGAAATTTACTATGTGCCGGAAGGCACGCCGCTCAGCACTCAGCTGGTGAAATTCCAGCGCAATAAGAAGAAAGTCGGGCTGGTTGTCGATGAATATGGTGATATTCAGGGGCTGGTGACGGTAGAGGATATTCTCGAAGAGATTGTCGGGGACTTTACCACCTCAATGTCACCATCGCTGGCAGAGGAAGTGACTCCGCAGAACGACGGTTCAGTGCTGATTGACGGCAGCGCCAACATCCGTGAGCTGAATAAAGCCTTTAACTGGCACCTGCCAGAAGACGAAGCCCGCACGATGAATGGAATGATTCTGGAAGCACTGGAAGAGATCCCTGCGGCAGGCACGCGGGTACGCATTGAGCAATACGATATTGATATCCTGGACGTGCAGGACAATATGATTAAGCAGGTGAAAATCCTGCCTGTGAAACCACTGCGCGAAAGTATCGCTGAGTAATGTTGTAGGCCGGGTGTAAGGCGAAGCCGCCACCCGGCACTACGGAGCGGCAAATTACGCTTTCGCTTTCGCCACGGTCACCATAGCGGCACGAATGGTACGGCCGTTCAGGGTGTAACCTTTCTGCATCACGCCCAGCACTTTACCGGCTTCAACGTCTTCAGATTCCACCATAGCAATCGCCTGATGAACGTTCGGATCCAGCGGCACGTTGGTATCAGCAACCACTTCAACACCAAACTTGCGTACCACATCCAGCATGGATTTCAGCGTCAGCTCGATACCTTCAATCATGGCGGCGTTGTCCGGGTTAGCTTTATCAGCCACTTCCAGCGCGCGATCCAGGCTATCGATAACCGGCAGCAGTTCGTTGACGAACTTCTCCAGCGCAAACTTATGCGCCTTTTCAACGTCCAGCTCGGTACGGCGACGCAGGTTTTCCATCTCCGCTTTGATGCGTAACACACCATCGCGTTCGCGATTCTGTGCTTCTGCGACCTGGGCTTCCAGATTCGCAATTTTCTCATCGCGCGGGTCCACCTGCTCAGCAGAAGCTTCTGACTCTACGGCCTCAACTTCATCATGCTGTTCCGTGATAATTTCTTCCGGGGCTTGCCCCTCAGGCGTTTTCTGTTCTTTACTACTCATGAATTTCTCCGCGTTTTTCTGCATTCATCTCGCTAACTTCGCTTATTATGGGGATCAGTTTCCGGGATTCAAGGGAACAAGACAGATTGTCATCATTCATTAGGCACAAGGACCTCCAGAAAATGAATAATCATTTCAAGTGTATTGGGATCGTCGGGCATCCGCGTCACCCTACCGCATTGACGACACATGAAATGTTGTATCGCTGGCTGTGCGCCAAAGGCTATGACGTGATGGTCGAACAGCAAATTGCGCAGGAGCTACAGCTCAAGAGCGTCAGAACCGGTACGCTGGCAGAAATAGGCCAGCAGGCGGATCTCGCCGTCGTGGTCGGCGGCGACGGCAACATGCTGGGCGCAGCCCGCACCCTGGCGCGCTACGATATCAAAGTTATCGGCATTAACCGTGGCAACCTCGGTTTTCTGACCGATCTCGACCCGGACAACGCCCAGCAACAGCTTGCCGATGTTCTGGAAGGCCACTATATCAGTGAGAAACGCTTCCTGCTTGAGGCACAAGTGTGCCAGCAGGACTGCCAGAAACGCATCAGTACCGCCATTAACGAAGTCGTTCTCCACCCCGGCAAGGTGGCGCATATGATTGAATTCGAAGTTTATATTGATGAGATCTTTGCGTTCTCGCAGCGTTCGGATGGGCTGATTATCTCAACGCCGACGGGTTCCACCGCCTACTCGCTTTCTGCGGGCGGCCCGATTTTAACACCGTCACTGGATGCGATCACGCTGGTGCCCATGTTCCCGCATACGCTTTCTGCGCGTCCGCTGGTCATCAACGGCAGCAGCACTATTCGCCTGCGTTTTTCTCACCGCCGCAATGACCTGGAGATCAGCTGTGACAGCCAAATCGCGCTGCCTATACAGGAAGGTGAAGACGTGTTAATCCGTCGCTGCGATTACCACCTGAATCTGATCCACCCGAAAGATTACAGCTATTTCAATACATTAAGTTCCAAACTCGGCTGGTCAAAAAAATTGTTCTGATTTTGCATCCAGCACTTTACTGTATATAAAACCAGTTTATACTGTATGAAAACACAGTTATGGTTTTTCATACAGGAAAACAATTATGCTGGCACAACTGACCATCAGCAACTTCGCCATTGTTCGTGAACTTGAAATCGACTTCCACAGTGGCATGACGGCTATCACCGGGGAAACCGGTGCAGGTAAATCCATTGCCATTGATGCTCTCGGCTTGTGCCTGGGCGGGCGTGCAGAAGGCGACATGGTGCGCACTGGCGCAAACCGCGCCGATCTCTGCGCCCGCTTTTCACTGAAAGATACCCCCGCCGCTCAGCGCTGGCTGGAACAGAACCAGCTTGAAGATGGACGTGAGTGTTTACTTCGCCGTGTGATCAGCAGTGATGGCCGCTCTCGTGGCTTCATCAATGGCACGGCCGTACCACTTTCCCAGCTTCGCGAGCTTGGCCAGTTACTGATTCAGATCCACGGCCAGCACGCTCACCAACAGCTTGTTAAGCCCGAGCAGCAAAAAGCCCTGCTCGACGGCTATGCGGGTGAGTATGCACTTACTCAACTGATGGCAGAACACTACCGCCAGTGGCACCAGAGCTGCCGTGAGCTTGCTCAGCACCAGCAACTGAGTCAGGAGCGTGCCGCACGTGCTGAGCTGCTTGATTATCAGCTAAAAGAGCTGAACGAATTTAACCCGCAGCCAGGGGAATTCGAGCAAATCGACGAAGAGTACAAGCGTCTGGCCAACAGCGGCCATTTGCTCTCAACCAGCCAAAATGCCCTGAACCTGCTGGCGGATGGCGAAGACGTTAACCTGCAAAGCCAGCTGTATAACGTACGCCAGTTAGTCACCGAGCTGGCTGGCATGGACAGCAAACTCTCTGGCGTGCTGGATATGCTGGAAGAGGCCGCCATCCAGATTTCTGAGGCGGGCGATGAACTGCGCCACTATTGTGAGCGCCTGGATCTCGACCCTAATCGCCTGTTTGAGCTAGAGCAACGCATCTCTCGCCAGATTTCTCTGGCGCGTAAACATCATGTATCACCGGAAGAGCTGCCAACCTTTTATCAGAGCCTGCTGGATGAACAGCAGCAGCTCGACGACCAGGCCGACTCGCAAGAAACCTTAACGCTGGCGGTGAATCTGCATCATCAGCAGGCGCTGGCGACGGCAAAACAGCTGCACGACATCCGTCAGCACTATGCGCAGGAACTAAGCCAGCACATCACCGAGAGTATGCACACGCTGGCAATGCCGCACGGTGTGTTCACGATTGATGTTCGCTTTGAAGAAAACACCCTGACGGCTGAAGGTGCGGACCGTATCGAATTCCGGGTGACCACAAACCCTGGTCAGCCCTTACAGGCCATTTCTAAGGTGGCGTCTGGCGGTGAGCTGTCCCGTATCGCCCTCTCCATCCAGGTGATTACCGCACGTAAAATGGAAACCCCGGCGCTCATTTTCGATGAAGTGGATGTGGGGATCAGCGGCCCAACGGCGGCCGTGGTAGGCAAACTGCTGCGCCAGTTGGGTGAATCCACTCAGGTAATGTGTGTCACCCACCTGCCGCAGGTGGCTGGCTGTGGTCATCACCACTTTATCGTCAGCAAAGAAACTGATGGCGAAATGACCGAAACGCACATGAAGCCTTTAGATAAGCGCTCGCGTTTACAGGAGCTGGCGCGCCTGCTGGGGGGAAGTGAAGTGACGCGCAACACCCTCGCGAACGCGAAAGAACTGCTGGCTGCCTAAACTTTTTCGGGATCTCAGAGTCATAGAGAACAACAAAAACGCCGCCAGACCAGTTTCAAAGTGGGGCAAGGTCTATTATCATCGGCATATTACATATGAGCCGCGTACTGCTCGGGCCCGAAAAGGAATCAAATCACTATGCGCTGTAAAACGCTGACCGCTGCCGCAGCGGTTCTTCTGATGTTGACCGCAGGCTGTTCCACTCTGGAGAAAGTGGTTTACCGTCCTGACATCAACCAGGGGAACTACCTTACCCCTAACGATGTGTCCAAAATCCGTGTAGGGATGACACAACAGCAGGTCGCTTATGCACTGGGAACCCCGATGATGTCCGATCCGTTCGGCACAAACACCTGGTTCTATGTATTCCGTCAGCAGCCTGGTCATGAAGATGTGACCCAGCAGACCCTGACGCTGACCTTCAACAGCAGCGGCGTGTTGACTAACATCGACAACAAACCTGCTCTGACCAAATAATCAGGTCAGAAATGCAAAAAGGTGCTCAATGAGCACCTTTTTTGTTTTCTTTTATCCCCTCGCCCCTCTGGGGAGAGGGGCGAGGGGAACAAAACTACTTACCCGATTTCTCCGCACGCTGGCGACGCAGCTCTTTCGGGTCGGCAATCAGCGGTCGATAAATCTCCACCCTGTCGCCCTCTTTCAGCACATCCCCCAGTTTTACCGGGCGGCTGTAGATACCGACTTTGTTTTTTGCCAGATCGATATCACTGCGAAGCTCAAGCAACCCCGAGGCACGAATGGCGTCCTCAACCGTTGCATTCTCTTCAAGCGTAACGCGTTGCAGATACTGTTTTTCCGGCAGCGCGTACACCACTTCTACAGCAATCTTATGCGACACTGTAGACCTCTTTGGCCCGCGAGGTGAACGCCTGAACCATGTTTGAGGCCAGCTCTTTGAAGATACGGCCAAACGCCAGCTCTATCAGCTTATTGGTAAATTCAAAATCGAGATGGAATTCAATGCGGCAGGCGTCAGCGCTCAATGGCGTAAACTTCCAGCCCCCCATCAGGGTTTTGAACGGGCCATCGACCAGATGCATCAAAATACTCTGATTATCGGTCAGCGTATTGCGGGTCGTGAACGTCTTACTGATCCCCGCTTTCGAGACATCCACGGCCGCAGTCATCTGCGTCGGGCCAGATTCCAGTACCCGGCTACCGGTACATCCCGGAATAAACTGCGGATAAGACTGAACATCGTTCACTAACTGATACATTTGTTCCACGCTGAAGGGGACAAGCGCAGTACGGCTAATCTGAGGCATAGCATTTTCCATGGTCACACAACGGACAAATAATAACATTTATCACCTGTTAAAAAAACGCTAAGCCTCATCTCGTGCTAATATAGCGCGTTAGACCTCACAGGACGCAATGAGGTGACTTTTTGAAATCAGATTACCGACGGCTTTACGACACCTATGACGAAGAAAAAAGCACATAAACCAGGTTCGGCGACCATTGCACTTAACAAGCGTGCTCGCCATGAGTATTTCATCGAAGAAGAATTCGAAGCAGGCCTTGCATTGCAGGGCTGGGAAGTAAAATCGCTGCGCGCCGGCAAAGCCAATATTGGTGATAGCTATGTGATCTTCAAAGACGGCGAAGCCTTTTTGTTTGGCGCAAACTTTACGCCGCTGACAGTCGCCTCTTCGCACTATGTATGCGATCCAACCCGCACCCGTAAGCTGCTGCTGAACAAGCGAGAGCTGGATTCCCTTTTCGGGCGCATTAATCGCGAAGGTTATACCGTGCTGGCTCTGTCTCTGTACTGGAAGAATGCCTGGTGCAAAGTGAAAATTGGCGTCGCGAAAGGTAAGAAGCAGCACGACAAACGTAACGATGCTAAAGATCGCGAATGGCAGGTCGATAAAGCACGTATCATGAAGCACGCAGGTCGTTAATTTCAGGATACTTATTGAGCGATTCAATAAGTTAGCGTTCCGGGCTGGTATCCAGGAAGTGAAATCTGGTATACTCAGTTCAACACTATTGGGGCTGATTCTGGATTCGACGGGATTTGCGAAACCCAAGGTGCATGCCGAGGGGCGGTTTGCCTCGTAAAAAGCCGCAAAAAAATAGTCGCAAACGACGAAAACTACGCTTTAGCAGCTTAATAACCTGCTAAGAGCCCTCTCTCCCTAGCTTCCGCTCTTAAGACGGGGATCAAGAGAGGTCAAACCCAAAAGAGATCGCGCGGATGCCCTGCCTGGGGTTGAAGTGCTAAAACTAATCAGGCTAGTTCGTTAGTGGCGTGTCTGTCCGCAGCTGGCGTGCGAATGTAAAGACAAACTAAGCATGTAGTACCGAGGATGTAGAAATTTCGGACGCGGGTTCAACTCCCGCCAGCTCCACCAAAATTCTCCATCGGCGATTACCAGAGTCGACCGATGAAGTCCTAAGAGCCCGCACGGCGCAAGCCCTGCGGGCTTTTTTGTGTCTGTTGTTGTCCGAGAATATCCGCCTAAATTCTATGATTATTGGTATACGGGCACACAGACCAACCTGACGCTCAAGGAAGACAGCAGCGGCGACTGGCTTCCGAAGTGCGACGAAACCGCAGTGACATAACCTACATCGACTGGCTGCAGCCGGTCTTTTTCTTATTGATAATTCTGCTGCGCCAAAGAGAACGGTTAAACCCCGAAAATTTTTGTAGGAAGAATTGGCATCATGAAATCTGCAAATCAATGATATTGGCCATACCATGGCTCATTCATTTCTGGAATATACGGCCAGTCAGTCCTGCTCTTTATCGCGGCTTGTGCCAGCAGGGCTTGCTCTTGAGAAAGAAAAATCCCTGCTAAATTGTTGCCTCCATCTACTGCATAAAACTGTATATCGGCACCTTTAAGCTGTTCATTAACAATAAGAAAAAGGAAAAATGTTGCCCGTCCCCAGCTTTGCACTTCCGTACCAGGATCCGCAGCGGAATAGACAATATACTCCTCTCCATTGCACTGAATTGTATAGGCTGGCAAATCAGCATCCAGAATCTCACGTACTTCAGCGGGTCGAGCGACATGCTCCCTGAGTGTAGGCAGTAGTAGTTGATAAGCGTCAGCGATACCCTGCTCCGCAAGGCGCTCAGCATCAAGCAGAATCAATTTGTCATAATCAAGGAAGCCTGAATCACTTACAGTGCTATTTGCTTCAGCTTTTGAGAAGAATTTAGTTATAAGCGAAAACATCGGATTCCTATTGAGAAAATAATTGGCATCAGAGATGAATCATATAACGATTGTAGCTGTCAGTGGAAAATTCCTTCGTCGACATAAAACGATTAACCTGACATTTAGCATGACATCAAGTAACGAAATTACTACGCGGCAGTCCTACAGGCTGATGTAATGATCAGAATAGTATCAGAACGAGACTTCCACTGAGGTGAATCAGTAGGTTATCTCCCTTCTGAATCGAGAGGGAGTTATGCGGGGGAATCGGCGCTTTTAGAAGACATCATCATTTTATGCCAAACAAGCATCCTGCTGAGAGCATTTTCTAAAAATTTCATCTAAAGCTCCACTGTACAGTAATAACAAACACCGAGGGTATTATCAAACCAACATCCATACCAAAGTATGATGTGAAATTATACTGGAACCCATGATAAATATAAGGAGAGAAACCCACCCCTGTCACTTTTTTGAAATCATGATAAGAACCATGGTCACCACAATCGCTAAAGGCATCAAAGAAAAACTCACCTACATACCCGTATATCCCCTTAAAAACCAGTCCATCGCCAAGATTCGCCCAATCTTTTCTGACACCAGCCGCTAAGCATCTGTCATTAAAGCTATTATTCATAGTACCAAGAATATAACTATAATCTGATTGTTCTGAAAATTTTCGTTCTACCGATATAAACTTGTTGTCAAAATGTTCTGTATATTGCCCATGATTATGCGTCAAATGGTAAACATAAGATCCTGTGTTTATCGAATAAAGATTTATGTCATCTGCCTGACAAGTGAATGCCGCGATACATACCGCCCCGCATAAAAAATGACGTATATCTGGTTTGATTTTGCTCTCATATTTAGCGTTCATGATTAGGCTCTTAACCAGTAAATGTTTTACATTTCAAAGAACTTTAAAGTCATTTGTGATAGCAGGTGGATGTAGCATTTCACATCCACCTGCGTGGTGATATCTGTTTTAGCGTTCTACCACTCTCCACCGCTTCGTTAATTGTTTTTCCAGTTCAACAATCAAAAACATAACGAATCCAATACTGAACGTTATAACCCAATACCGGAACGGCAGCGCTTCAGTGCCAAACAGCATCTGCATGAACGGTGCGTAAATGATGAGGATTTGGAGCGCTAACAGTACGCCGCTCACGATCCAAATCCCTTTATTCTCCAGCAGGCCTTTGCTCAGTGAGAAGCCGTCATTCACGCGGCAGTTAAGCATGTAGAACCACTGCGCGGTCACCAGGGTTTGCAGCAGCACGGTACGGATAAATTCAGCTGAGTAACCGCGCGGCTGTAGCCAGGCTTCCAGCACGAAGGCGCTGATGGCAATCAGCAGACCGACAAACACCACGCGCCAGATGGCATAGCCGTCCATGACGTGGAGATTCGCCTTGCGCGGTGGGCGGTTCATGATGTCCTTCTCGCCTGCTTCAAACGCCAGGCCAAACGACAGCGTTGCCGATGTCGCCATGTTCATCCACAGGATCAGGACCGGCGTCAGCGGGATCAGGTTCCCCGCCAGCAGCGCAATGATGATCAGCAGAGCCTGCGCGATGTTACTGGGGATAACGAACAGAATGGTCTTTTTCAGGTTATCGTAAACCCGCCGTCCCTCATGTACCGCACGGGCAATGGTGGCAAAGTTGTCATCCGTTAACACCATGTCGGCGGCTTCCTTGGTGACTTCCGTCCCCTTAATCCCCATGGCGATACCCACGTCCGCCCGCTTGAGCGCCGGGGCATCATTGACGCCATCCCCGGTCATGCCCACCACTTCCTGTTTACTTTGCAGGGCCTGCACAAGGCGGAATTTATCCTCCGGGCTGGTTCTCGCAAAAATATCGTACTGCTGCGCGGCGTCGCTCAGCTGACGATCGTCCATAACCTCCAGCTCACGTCCGGTGATGGCGCTTGCGGCGTTACCAATACCCAACATTTGCCCAATGCTCATTGCCGTTTGCGGGTGGTCGCCGGTGATCATCTTCACGCGGATCCCTGCCTGCAGGCAGTCGGCAATGGCGGTAATGGCCTCCGGACGCGGCGGATCCATCATTCCGGCAATCCCAAGCAGGATCACCCCATCCTGTAGATCTGGATGATCCAGCTCTCGTTGACCGTCGCGGGCGGGTTTCCAGGCCGCAGCCACCATACGCAGCCCCTCACGGGCATACTCTTCAATCTTCCCTTCCCAGTAAAGCTGATCGAACGGCTGCAGTCCGTCATTCGTCTGCTGGAACTGACAGAGGCGGAACAGGACATCCGGCGCGCCGGTAATCAGAATCACCTCTTCGTCGCCAAGACGGTACAACGTGGACATGTATTTATACTGCGAATCAAACGGGATTTTACTGCGCATTTCGGTATCGAGCGGTGGAATCGGGATTTTCGCCGCCAGCACCTTCAGCGCGCCCTCGGTCGGCCCCCCGGTGATTTTCCACAGTCCCTGCTCGTCTTTGATCAACTGGCTGTCGTTACACAGGTCAATGGTGCGCAGATAGCGTTCCAGCAACGACCCCTGCGTGACGCTGACGGGCGTCGGGTCATCAACGGGATGAATATTCCCCACCGGTTCGTAACTGTCGCCCTCCACGCGATAGGTCGTGTCAGCGGTAATCACCGCTTTGACCGTCATTTCATTCATGGTCAGGGTGCCGGTTTTATCTGAGCAGATCACCGTCATCGCACCCAGCGTTTCCACCGTAGGCAGCTTACGGATGATGGCCTTGCGACGTGCCATGGCCTGTACGCCAAGCGAAAGGATGATGGAAATGATGGCCGGCAGCCCTTCCGGCACCGCGGCAACGGCGAGGCTGATGAGCGACAGCACCAGCTCGGAAACCGGCATGTCGCGGAACAGAAGACTAAAGACAAACAGCGCCACCATCATCACCAGGATAGTGATGAAGATGGTCTTACCGAGCTTATCCATCTGCACCATCAGCGGCGTACGGTGTTTTTCAATGTCGGACATCATCTGGTTGATATGGCCAAGCTCGGTTTCGCCCCCGGTCGCCACCACCACACCTTTCCCGCCGCCGGAGCTGACGGTGGTGCCGGAATAGAGCAAGTTATACCGGTCGCCCAGAGGCAGTTCCCCGCTTAACGCATCGCTGTTTTTCTCAACCACGGTGGATTCGCCAGTCAGAATGGCCTCCTCCACGCGCAGGTTATGCGCTTCAATCACACGCAAATCCGCAGGAATACGATCCCCGGCACGGATCACGACGATGTCCCCCGGGACCAACGTCGTGGTAGGGATCGTTTCATGATTACCTTGTCGAACCACCACGGCTTCGCTGGAGAGCATATTGCGAATACTTTGCAGCGATTTTTCTGCATTGCTCTCCTGGATATGGCCAATCAGCGCGTTAACGATGGCCACCCCGAGGATGACAAACATATCTACCCACTGGCCCATAAAGAGCTTGAGTAGCGCAGCCACCAGCAGAACATAAATCAGCACATCGTTAAAATGGGCCAGGAAGCGCAGCCAGGCGGGCTTGCCCTTTTTCTGCGGTAACGCATTCTCACCATACTGCTGGAGGCGGGCCGATGCCTCAGTGCTGCTCAGCCCCTCCACGGTGGAGCGGATATTCGCCAGGGTGTCGTCAACAGTTTGTTGATAATAAGGACGTTCAGGTTTTCCTGTTTTCATCGTTCCTTCCTCAGGTTCTTTTCAGAAATCACCTTGCTTTCATGTAATTAACGAATAACGAAAACAGGAACATGTGCGTAACGCACAATACTTGCCGCCTCTGACCCTAACAGATGGGTTTGAATATTGGGATTTCGGGAGCCGATAATAATTGCCCCGGCAGCAAGTTCATCCGCAAGCTTAATAACCTCATCGCGAACATTCCCGCTACGGACATGGAGATGAACACGTTCTGCTGGCAGATTCAGTTTTTTGACCAGGTCAGCCAGTTTTTCTTTCGAATTATTAATCATATATTCATCCATCTTGCGTGCATCTGAAATAAAACCACGCGTCAGTTCGGCTGAAAACCTGGGCATGACATGCAGCAAATGAATGTCACCCGATGCGCTTTGCGCCAGAAACTGTGCATGGTGCAACGCTTTATCCGCCAGGCCCGTCTCGTAAACATCCACAGGAACCAGAATATTTTTATACATATCGAGCACCCTTTTTATAACCAACACGGTAGTGAGAGAAGCAATAAAACGCATTAAATGCAGGGGGTTACCCTTAATGCCAGTTACGGGAAAAAGAGATGAATGATATTAAACGTAGCACAGGAATATCAGGTTTAACGCTTACCCACTGATATTGGTTATTTAACATTTATCTTTTCTCCAACTATGCTCAAAGAAAGACGCTCCTTACGGCGCATGGAGGAATGAATGTACGGTTTAAGCCTTTTCCGTCTTGGTTTGTTTATCGCGCTTGCCATTATTGCCAGCACGGCAATTGGCCTATTTACCTATATGGTTGTCACTGTTCTGGCTGAATAGTGTCACCCCCTGCCCTTGCTACGGAATAAATAAAACAGTTATTTATTAGGGGAATACAGTGAACCGCTACCTCTCTCTTTTACCCTTCATTATGTTAACGCTCACGGGGTGCGACCCGAAACACGAGCAAGCTTCCCCCCTGCCGCGAATGGTAAAAGTGGCAGAGGTGACTGTCCCCGGTCACGCCCAGCAGCGTGTTTTCCCCGCCCGCATAGAATCGGGTGATGCAACAGATCTTTCCTTCAAGCGCGCAGGTCAAATTGAAGCGCTCGATGTTCGTCAGGGTGCCGCCATCAAACAGGGGCAACAGCTTGCCAGACTGAACGCCCGTGAAGCCCAGCAGCGTGTTAACGACAGACAAACGGCAGCGACGCTGGCCCAGCGGCAATTCGATCGCTTCCAGACGCTGGCTGGTCGCCAGGCGATTTCGAAAGCCGAAATGGACGTGCAGCGTGCGAACCGCGATTCGGCAAATGCGGCGTTGCAGATTGCCCGAGAAGAGCTGAATCAGATGACGCTCGTCGCCCCCTTCAGCGGAACGGCGGCCAGCGTACATGTGCGAAACCATCAGGTGGTGTCTGCCGGTCAACCCATTGCGACCCTGACCCGCACCGACCTGCTGGACGTGGTGTTTAGTATTCCTGAAAACCTGTTCAAAACCTTTGATATCCGTAACGCGCAGTATCGCCCCTTGGTGCGAATTAACGCCTTCCCGGATCGGGAGTTTACCGCTGTCTACAAAGAGCACTCGGGCAGCAGCGACAGCAACACCCTGACCTGGCAGGTGATACTCACCATGCCGCGCCCGGATGATTTTCCCGCCGTGGGGGGCGTAAGCGGTACGGTGACGATCAATTTAACCAACCTCCCGGCTGGCGCGGGCGCTCAGGCTCTGGTCGTACCGGTTGAGGCGGTCTTTAACCCGGACAACAGCCCACGCAATGAGCCGCACGTCTGGGTCGTGGCCGGGGAAGGTGACGCGCTCCATCTTGAAGACCGCAAGGTCAGCGTGGGGCAAGTGACCGCAGAGGGTGTTGTGATCACCAGCGGGCTTAAGGCCGGTGAGCGCGTAGTGGCTGCAGGTGTGGGTGAGCTTCATGCTAAGCAGCCAGTGCGTATCTGGACGCGTGAACGGGGACTGTAATGGATATCTCTCGTCAGTTTATCAATAACCCCATTCGCGTCTGGCTGACGATCCTGCTGCTGGGTGTGGGGGGCATTTTCGCCCTGCTCAATATCGGCAGACTGGAAGATCCCGCCTTTACCATCAAAACTGCCGTGGTCATCACCCACTATCCCGGCGCCTCTGCTCAGCAGGTTGAAGAGGAGGTTACGCTGCCGCTGGAGAATGCGCTTCAGCAATTGCCTTATCTGGACAATGTCAGCTCCATCTCTTCAAACGGCCTGTCGCAAATCACCGTGAACATTGCCTCACGCTATCATTCGAACGAACTGCCGCAGATCTGGGACGAACTGCGCCGTCGCGTGGGCGATGCGTCGCGCCAGTTCCCGCCCGGCGTCGTTACCCCCTTCGTGAATGATGATTTTGGCGACGTGTTCGGCTTTTTCTTCGCGATTTCCGGGGATGAATTCAGTAATCCAGAACTGGTGAGATATGCCGAACAGCTGCGTCGCGAACTGATTCTTGTCCCCGGCGTCGGTAAGGTTGCCATCGGCGGAGCCATCAGCCAGCAGGTCAACATCGATATCTCTCTGACTAAAATGGCCGCGCGCGGCATTACGCTGAACCAGCTTTCCGCCCTGCTCAGCAGGCTTAACGTCGTTTCCAGCGCCGGAGAAATCAGCTCCGGAACAGAATCCATTCGCCTGCATCCGACCGGTGAGTTCGAAAATCTTGACGAGCTGGCAGATCTCATCATCACCCCGTCCGGCACCGGGGCAGCAACACGGCTGCGGGATATCGCCACACTGTCGCGCGGGCTGAACGAATCGCCCGCCAGTATCTATCATGCCAACGGCAGAAAAGCCGTCACTATGGGCGTCTCGTTTATTCCCGGCGTGAACGTGATCGACGTTGGCCACGCGCTGGAGGCGAAGCTAAACCAGATGTCGGCGGAAAAACCGGCAGGGATACACATCGACCTGTTCTACGATCAGGCCGCCGAAGTGGGCCACTCTGTTAACGGTTTTATCATTAACTTCCTGATGGCGCTGGCGATTGTCATCGGCGTGCTGCTGATCTTTATGGGCGTGCGCAGCGGGATCATCATCGCCTTTTCTCTCGCGCTTAACGTGCTCGGTACGCTGCTGATCATGTATCTGTGGGGCATTGAACTGCAGCGCATCTCGCTCGGTGCCCTGATTATCGCCCTCAGTATGCTGGTGGATAACGCCATCGTGATTGTTGAAGGGGTGCTGATTGCGCGTCAGCAGGGTTCCCCGCTGTTGACCGCCGTTAACTACATCATCCGTCGCTCAGCCCTGCCGCTGCTGGGGGCGACGGTGATCGCCATCCTGGCGTTTGCGCCTATCGGGCTGTCGCAGGATTCGACCGGGGAATACTGTAAATCCCTGTTCCAGGTGCTGCTGATTTCCCTGATGCTGAGCTGGTTTTCGGCACTCACTATCACACCGGTGCTGATCAAGTGGTGGTTGTTTAAAAACGACAGCGCACCGGAAAAAAGTGATGAGTCAGACCCTTACGACAAACGCCTCTACCGTCTTTACCAGCGCCTGCTGAATACGCTGCTGCACTGGAAAGCACCGACGCTTATCGTGATGGCGGCGTTGCTGGCCGCGTCAGTCTGGGGTTTCGGCGCCGTACGGCAAAACTTTTTCCCGTCATCAAATACGCCGATTTTCTTTGTCGATCTCTGGTTACCCTACGGCACCGATATCAAATGGACCGAGAAAATGACCAGTGATATCGAGAAAACCATTAACGGCCAGCCAGGCGTAGAAACCACCGTTTCAACCATTGGCCAGGGCAGTATGCGGTTTATTCTGACCTACAGCGGACAGCGGCAGTACAGCAACTACGCGCAAATCATGGTGCGCATGGATGACCAGCGCAACATCTCCGCTTTGACGCGCCACGTCGATGATTACATCGCCCGAAACTACCCGCAGGTCAATGCCAGTACCAAACGTGTGATGTTTGGCCCCTCCGGCGACAGCGCCATTGAGGTGCGCATCAAGGGCCCCGACCCTGACAGACTCCGTCTGATCGCCAGCCAGGTGGACGATATTCTGGCGCGCGACCCGGCTACAGCAAGCGTAAGAAATGACTGGCAAAACCGCAGCAAGGTGATCCGTCCGCAGTATGTCGCCGCGCTGGGACGCGAGCTTGGCGTAGATAAGCAGGACGTCGACAACGCGCTGGAGATGAATTTCTCCGGCAGTCGTGCGGGACTGTATCGGGAAGGCAGCGACCTGCTCCCGGTCGTGGTACGCCCGCCGGAAAGCGAACGACTGGACGCCAATCACCTGAACAACGTGCTGGTCTGGAGCCAGGCCCGACAGCAGTATATCCCGCTAAGTAACGTCGTCAGCCGCTTTTCGCTGGAGTGGGAAGATCCACTTATTCTGCGCCGCGACCGCTCGCGGGTGCTGACGGTTCAGACCGACCCCGATCCGCTTAGCCAGCAAACGTCAGGCGACATTCTCGCCCGGGTGAAACCACAGATTGACGCCCTCGCCCTGCCCCACGGCTACAGCATTGAGTGGGGAGGCGATGCAGAAAACTCCAGCGAAGCACAGCAGGGGCTCTTCACCACGCTGCCGATCGGGTTCCTGGTGATGTTTGTCATCACCGTTTTGATGTTCAGCTCGGTGAAAAACGCCGTCGCCATCTGGCTAACCGTGCCTCTGGCGCTGATTGGCGTCACGCCGGGATTCCTGGTAACCGGTATTCCGTTCGGCTTTATGGCGTTGATTGGTCTGCTAAGCCTGAGCGGGATGCTGATCCGCAACGGCATTGTACTGGTGGAAGAGATCGAGCAGCAGAAAGCGCATAAAGACCAGCATGAGGCGATCGTGTATGCCGCCACCTCGCGCCTGCGTCCTATCTTGCTCACCGCATTTACCACCGTTCTGGGGCTGGCGCCGCTGCTGCTGGATGTTTTCTTCCAGAGCATGGCCGTTGTGATTATGTTCGGACTTGGGTTTGCTACAATCCTGACGCTGCTGGTACTTCCCGTGATTTATGCGTGCTTCCATCGTAAGGACAAAGCGGAACAACAATGAATGCGACAGGCCTGAACATTATCAAGACGCTGGGCTGTATGACGGCGGTCACCTTCTTCACCATCTACAATACCTGGGATCACTATGATTATGACTATCACTGGATCCTGGGTTTTTTAACCTTTATCTCGACCATCGCCACGCCGCTGTTTTTTGTCGTCGCAGGCTACCTCGACGGCCAGTCCCGGCACGGCACCCGCTGGCAGTTGGACAAGATTAAAAGCCTGGTGATTGTCTTTCTGTTCTGGGTAACGATCTACTACCTGTGGGAACCGTATCAGCGCGGGTATTTAATCCAGCCGTGGTTCGTGTTTGCGTTTGTCGTGATTTACACCTTCCATCCGGCGGTGGAGTGGCTCAGCCAGCGGCGCACGCTGTTCTGCGGCGTGATTGCCTGCCTGCTTCTCTTCTCCTACGGGTATGATTTGCTTTCAGCGCTCTATCCGAACGTCCACGTCTTTTCCCTTTCGCCACAGTACCGCCTGTGGACGTGGTTACTGTTTTACCTGACGGGGCAGCTTTTCTGCGATCCCAACATCGCCGAGTGGATAAGCCGCAGGAATGTGGTCAGGGCCGCGGTTATCGCCATCCCGTTTATTTATCTCTTCACCTGGTTTTACGAGCGCCACTTCTTTTTTGCCTTGTTCAAGGCTGACAGAAATGCCTTTATTCTCACTGGCTCGCAAATCTACATTCTGATCATTGCGCTGGTGATCGCGGCGAACGGCGTGCGCTTTCGCCGCAATGCAGAATTCAAAGAATCCATTCTGGCCGCCATCAGCAAAACGATGACCGGCGTGTACATTGTGCACTACTCGGTATTTCACCTGCTGACGGCGCTATTCCCGGTGACCTCTCTCGGTATGAAGCTGACCCTGATCGTGCTCACTTTCATCACCTCGGTGCTGTTCTCCATGCTGGTGCTTTCTAACGCCGTAGCAAAAAAGGTGATCACCCTTTAAAAGCCTAAGCGCAACCAGGCAAAGAGCACGTTACCGTTGTTATAGGTTCCGGGAATATAGGTGAACTGGACGGTAACGCGCTTATACCCGGCAGAGAACAGCGGGAAGATAAACGGCAGGGGCACATAGTTTGCAAAATCATCGCGCGCCGTGATCCCCGCAGCGGCACCGAGCCCAAGCCGGAAGTCTTTGGCATTATCCAGATACCAGCCCTTCTCCCAGCCATAGCCCATCGCGGGCTGCCATTCGTTGTGCGAATCTTTGAACATCATCGCGAAAAGCGCGCTCCAGTTGCCCTCTTCGTTATAGCGGGAGACGCCCAGCCCGCCGCCCCACGGCATTTCGTTGTATTTGTCCGTTTTTTCTTTGTCGTACATAAAGCGGGCGTGCCAGCTCAAAAATGGCAGGTAGAGATCGTAACGTTGAGGCTGCTCCCAGGTTTGCGAAATATCATCCGTCAGCGCATTCCACCAGCCGCTGATGCGCTGTTCACCATAGACGCCAGGCTCCGCATGAAGCGGCGCGACGAAAAAAAACAGGACCATCCAGAATGCCAAAAAGGTGCGTTGCATCATTATTCCCTCAGCTTAATTCACGCAGCGGTCACTATTACTGTAAACCATTCCACGCACCAGCCCCCACGTCTTTAAATTTCTGCCAACCCTCCGCCATTTATGGCAAACAGCCAAAGGCGGCACGACGACCATCTCTATATAGTTGTCCTTAACACAACACTAACACCCGCCCGGGTGCAGTAGAGGTAGTCATGCGTAACGTTGAATTGAACGCGGCCGTTCGTGCTGAAATAGAAAAAGTGATCGAAGTCTCCGCCTACCTGTGGCAACGCGAATGGGCAGAGCGTAATGGTGGCAACATCTCGGTAGATTTGACGGATATCTTCGGTGAAGTCCCCTTCAATCTTGACCAGTTCCCGCACTGCCCGCTGTCGATGGTGGGGGGTAGCAGCGCCTTCCCGGCCGACAGCGCTGGCCATATTTTCTTTGTGAAAGGTACAGGGGAACGCATTCGCGAACTGCGCGACCCGACACTCGCAGGTTGTGTGCTGCGTATTGACGACAAAGCACAAGGTTATCACCTGCTGTGGGGCGGTCGCGGTCAGTCTGATTACAAACCCACCAGCGAATTTATCTCCCATGTCGAAATCATCATGGATAAACAGCGCGCTGGCCGTCCTGACCGCTGTGTGGTGCACACGCATCCACTTGAGCTTATCGCCCTTTCCCACCATCCAAAATATGCCCATGACAGCAAAGCCTACACCCAGGCCTGCTGGCAGATGCTCCCGGAAGTGCGCGCCTTCGTTCCGCGCGGTATTGGCATCGTTCCTTACTGTATGCCAGGCAGTCAGGTAATGGCGGATGGCACAACCACACAGCTGCGCCATCATGATGTGGCCATCTGGGAAAAACACGGCGCCGTCGCCACCGGTATTGATGCGTTGCAGGCCTTTGATTTTGTCGATGTCGCCAACAAAGGTGCCAAGCTGCATTTGATGTGTCTTGCAAGCGGCTTCGAGCCTGAAGGCGTAAGCATGAACGATATGCGCGAGCTGGAAGAGACGTTCGGGCTTTAATCCTCCAGCAAGCAGCAATGCTGTTCCCCGCAGGCAGTGTCAGAAATACACTGCCTGCGTCGTATTGCCCCCCTGTCCGCATTGCAGCACACATTACCCGATAAAATAATCACCCAGGTAAATAACAACATGCCTGAACTAACAAATAAGAATAACCTGAAAAACTAAATTGATTTATATCAAGGCTCTTTAAAGCAGCAAGTGGAAAATCATTGGTACTAGGAAAATTCTTATCTGATAAATAATGGAACTGGATAGAGAATAATATGGACATTACCCTCCAACGTCTTGATTTTAGTACGCAATCGCTGGCAATTATGGATGAGATTACGCACGATACGCATCCCGCCACTGACCGCGGTAAAGAGGCAAAAACGATGCTGAAAACCTACGCGGTATCAACCTCTGCGGCCATGAAACGGCTGAACAAAGTGTTCCTTAAAAAGGGGCAGAAAGTTCACAAAATACGGGATAAACGCGCCCAGGATGTACTGGGTAAATATTGTATAAAAGATATCATGACCGGCGATATTATTTCATTTTCCAGCCAGCTGACCGACTGGTTAAAAGAGGAGTGGTTGCTGGGGTATGAGGAGTTCGTCACCGACGAAAATACCAACATGGATGGATATCAACAATGTACAGGCCAATAGTGGTTGTTCTGTTCATTCTCCTGACGCTCGCGGCCCTGGTCGAAATAGGTTATTTAACACTCGGGTGATCAGGTGCTGAAATATCATGCGCGGGAAGTCGCTGACCATTTACAGTTTTTTCCTAAAGCCTTCCCCGCATTCATTATGCCATTCTTAATCACGCTCATAATACGAAAACGTTAATTGAGGATGAATGATGAAAAAAACAATTATTGCATTATCTGCCGTTCTGCTGGCTTCTCCTGTTTTTGCCGCGACCACACATGCAACCGACGATACCGTTGCTGCCGCTGCGGCTAATGCCAACGATGCGAAGCAAAAGCTGCACGAAGAGCAGAACAAGGGCGAAGAGCTTAAGCTGAAAAAGCAACATGCCGCTGAAGGAAAGAGCGATAGCTTTTCCAGCAAGGTGAGTGAAGACTCCCAGAAAGCCTGGCATAAAACCAAAGAAGGCACCGAGAAAGGTTGGGATGCAACCAAAGAAGGGGCTGAAAAAGGCTGGAACAAAACCAAAGACGGTGCAGCCGAGCTGGAAAAGAAAGTCACTGAATAATGTCCGGAAAGGTCGCGAAAGCGGCCTTTTTTATTTCCCCGCCCTTTTCCCTTTATCCCACCAGAAACCGCTACTATTGAAGCGTAAAGACCGCACGTTCTTCATCCCCTGAAGAGAGGTTCACGCCGCCTGAAAGTAGACCCGACCTTTTTAAGCCGGGTTTGCTGTTGCGGGCCGAATAAAATCTCTGCTCCAGGCGTTAACACTATGCCGGATTGATGGAGAGCCTTGTATGACGCGTTTTACCACCCTGTTGATTGTCATTTTATTCAGCCCGATGCTGCTTGCGGCACCCGTTCACTATGACATCGACCAGCAAAAAACAGGCATTGTGCTGTCGTGGCGCGCATTTGGCGGGATCCTTTCCCAGGCGTGGCTGAAAGACGTCACCGGAAAAGTCACCCTCGATCCTGATAACGAATTTAATGACCAGATCCAGGTGACGATCCCGGTGGCGACGCTGGTGGCGTCCAACAGCCTTCTCACCTGGCAGCTCAAAAGTAATATGTTTTTCGACGCCGCGCGCTACCCGACAATCGCCTTTATCAGCGACCGGGTCGTTACCCTTCAGAAAGGACATTTTCGGGTATTTGGCGTGCTGGACGTGAGGGAGATACGTCGTCCGGTCATTCTGGACGTCACGCTTGAAGAACAATCTCCGTCGTCTTTGACGCTGAATGCCACCACCGCCATCTCGCGTTCGGCATTTGGTCTGGACCGTTTTGCGCTGGTTGTGGACGACCGCATTGCTATCGATATCAATATTGGCGCGCATCCGCAGCCCGGGTCAGCCAATCACCCGCAGTAGCGCCTGCGCCGTTGCCTGGAGTTCGGAGGCCGGGTTTCGGCCAATCAGGACATACTGGTGCCCGCGATGATTCCACCAGGCAAGGTTCATGCTGTGCCGTTTTTCCTGTTTCACCGGCGTTGTTTCTCCCACATCCGTGGCGGAAATACACAGCGCCATCGGGCCATAATCGTGATGGAGCCAGGCAATCTGCGCAATCGAGGTGCTTTCGTAACGTAAAATACGCACCATCTTCAGTTCTGCCCCCGGCAGCATCAACTGCTGTTCATTCAGTTGCAGCCCCAGATCCTGCGCGGTGCGGGCCAAACCACGTTTAAGCACCGGCGCGGCGCTGTCAGCGTCCACCAGCGTTTCGGTACTGTAAAGCGACATATATTGCGCCTCCAGATCGCGGATCTGCGCACTCTCGTCGCCCTCTCCCGACGTTGTTCGCACCAGATATCCCACGCCGGTTCCCAGCACCAAAAAGCTCAGCGATGCCGCAATCAACGCACGGCGGCTGACGCGTGCCTGCGGCGGTGGATTGGCGGCCAGATGTGCCTCCAGCCGTTCCTGCATTCGGGCCAGCGGCGCTTCATCAAGTAACGGGGCAAACGCACGTTGATAATCCTGATGGCTTTTGCGTAATTCTTCCGTACGCCCGGCAAGCTGCTCATCATGTTGCAGATACTGTTCAAACTGACGCGCATCCTCGCTTTCCATCTCGCCATCCAGCCAGGTGACAATGGCATCGTCGTGATACGGGGGAGTAAAACGGGTCGCTTTCAAGAGCGTTTCTCCTTTGCAGTGGGCGGCAGGTCAAACGACTTCACCAGCGTCGCGCGCGCGGTGGCTAAACGGCTCATGATCGTGCCAACCGGCACCGCTAACGTCTCCGCCGCCTCCTGATAGGTAAACCCTTCGACATACACTAAAAACACGGTATTGCGCTGCACCTCGGGAAGCGCATTCACCCGCTGCATAATTTGCCGGTAACGCAGGCTGTCATCGTTGCTTTCACGGGTATCTGGCGCTTCCAGTTCATCGCTTTCCACAAACCCCTGTCCCTGCCGGACACGGCGCGCGCGCAAATCGGACACCCATATCGAATGCAGAATAGAAAAAAGCCACCTGTCGATGCGCGTACCCGGCGTAAACTGCGCGCTCTTTTCGAGCGCGCGCACGCAGGTGGACTGAACCAGCTCTTCGGCAATATCACGATTTCGCGACAACACCAGCCCGTATCGCCACAGGCGCGTCAGGTGTGCTGCAAGCTGCTGGCGAACGTCACTGGTTGTGATTTTCTGCTCCTCCCACGGGACTCAGGACTCAGGGTGCCCGTTAATGGCGGCCTGCAAATCGCGATACTCTTCGCAGCTTTGGCCGCATATACCGGCAATAACTTTCAGCTGTTCTTTTGCGAGGTCAGGACGACCTTTTACCATCCAGGCTTCGCCCAGGTATTCCCGGGCTTTGGCGTAGTTAGGCTCCAGGGCAAGCGAACGCTGGTAATAGCCAATCCCCTCATCCGTACGGCCAAGCTTACGTGTGGCATAGCCCCGGTAGTTCCAGGCTTCTGCCGTATTGCTGTTTTTCAGGGTATCGAGCAGGTTCAGCGCCGCCTGATACTCGCCTTTTTTCGCCAGATGATAGGCATAGTTGGTTTTGTCCTGATCGCTCAGACTGCTGGTTTTATCCGGTACACATTTCTGGCTTACGCTGTCGTAGACCTGCCCGGACGGGCAATCAGGCGTTTTACTCTCAGTACTATTATTACCCATCGCCAGCGCAAGTGGGGATTGCAGGAAAAGCACCAGTGCTGAAACGGCCAGGTAACGAGTCGTGGTCAACGTGTTCATGTTCTGCTCCAGGATGAATGCACAGTGGATGTTCATGCCGTTAACGCGCGGACTGGATTTTTTATTCATCATCGGGTGCATTTTTTTCAGCGGAAAAACGAAGCGGTACCCACAACAGGCAATGTGTATTTTTAATACATATTCATGCTAATTATGATTTAAAAAAATGTGCTAGCAGATTATATTTATCACGCCACTATACTATTAAATAATTTAAAACATAATATATCATATTCTCTCATTAATATAATGAGGCTTAAATATCTGTTAAGCTGCCGTTAAGTACTATATAAATAAAATAAGCCAGCATCACAAAAACAAGGCTCCCTATCGCAAATTCATCACTTTACCTCTAGAGCTATAACGGCATAAAACAAACATAACCAACTGATAGTTAATGACAAACATGTCACCATCATTATCCCCCTCATTCGACACTTATTCGCTGGCGCTAAATTTGCGCAATCGTCTTTTTATAGCTATATCCTTTTTATAGGCAATTAAATAATAACAACATTCATGAAAGGGCTTTACCGAAAAATAAATACTGAGAATATCGCCATCGACACCAAATAATATGTTTTACGCGCATAGCCACTCTTCAAACTGGCGGGCCTCGCTCGCTCTGAAGAAACCAAAAGAGAGTTGCTAATCCAAATAGCATCGCTGCCGGGAGCCGTTACCCTATGAGCAAAATATCTGTCATCTCAAAACTGACTGGCGTGGAGTCAACCACAGAAGGCGCTCAGGTCACTCTGACCCACTCTTCTGTCATTAAGCTTCACCTTGAGCGCTCCGATATTGATCACTTTGCCCGCAGTAGCAACGATCTGGTTATCACCCTGCACTCCGGTGAAACCATCACCATTAAAAACTTCTACGTTGCGGATGCGCAGGGACTTAGCCAGCTGGTACTTGAAGAAGATGGCGGACTGCTGTGGTGGGTTGATGATCCTGCGGTGGTACATTTCGAATCCATCGCCTCCACGGATGTATTGCTGGCCGCTGCGGGTACAGAGTCCGCAACCGGTAGTGCCGTGTGGCCCTGGGTACTTGGCGGCGTTGCCGCGGCAGGGGGCATTGCCCTTGCCGCAGGTGGTGGCGGCGGCGGTGGTGGTGGCGGTAGCAGTCACGGCGGCAATGGCGGAAACCCTGGCACCGATCCAACAGATCCCACTACGCCGGTAGACCCGACCGATCCTGATACCACCGCCCCTGCGGCCCCGACGATCACCGGTGCCAGTGATAATGTTGGCTCAATTCAGGGGGCGCTCAGTCGCGGTCAAAGTACCGATGATACGCGCCCTACCTTCAGCGGCGTGGCGGAAGCCGGCGCGAAGGTGACGATTTATGATAACGGTAAGGCCATCGGCACGGTGACTGCGGGCAGCGACGGCAAATGGCAATTCACCCCCTCTTCAGATTTAAGCGAAGGCGCGCACAGCATTACCTCAAAAGCCACCGATAGCGCGGGTAACACGGGTCCTGCGTCTCCGCCGTTTACCGTGATAATAGATACCACACCACCCGCCACACCCGGCGTGCTGAGCGCCAGCGATCACACAACTTCCAGCGCCATTCCGATCCTGAGCGGCCAGTACACCCATGCTGGCAAGCCCGTGTTGAGCGGAAAAGGTGACCCGGGCGATACCATCACCCTGTATGACAAAGGGGTGAAAATTGGCGAAACCACGGTAGATGCGAAAGGTAACTGGAGCTTTACCCCAGGTAAGGCGCTTTCAGAAGGCGCGCACTCCCTGACGCTCACTGAAACCGATCCCGCCGGGAACACCAGCGGCATGTCCAAACCCCTGAACTTTATTATCGACACTCAGCCACCTGCCACCCCGGTTGCGCAGATTAACGGCACGGGGGATCAGGTCACCGGCACGGCCGAAGCGGGCAGCATTGTGACCATCAAAAACAGTGCCGGAACGGTGATTGGGACCACTACCGCAGACGGGACTGGCCACTTCACGATTACGCTCTCGCCTGCCCTCACCAACGGTGAAAAGATATCGGTAATCGCCACTGACGAAGCCGGTAACCCGAGCACCCCGGCGAACCTGAATGCCCCGGACACCACACCACCGGCCATTCCTGATGGCGTCGCGGTATCTCAGGATGGCGCTCACGTCACCGGTACAGCCGAGCCGGGCAGCACCATTATCGTGAAAGGGGAAAATGGCCAGCAAATTGGTACAGGGACCACCGACAATAACGGTCATTTCGACGTGACCATTTCCCCGCCGCAAAAAAATGGTGAGCTGCTGGACGTCACGGCAACCGACGGCGCAAACAACACCAGCCAGCCTGCCCATGCCACCGCGCCGGATACCACCCCACCGGCCGCGCCAACCGACCTGGATGTCTCATCAGATGGCACAGTGCTAACCGGTAAAGCGGAAGCGGGCAGCACCGTCACCGTGACCAACAGCACGGGCACCGTGGGAACCGCGCTGGTGGACGATCAGGGTAATTTTACAATCACGCTCAACCCGGCACAAAACAACGGTGAAACCTTAACCGCGCGGGCAACCGACCCGGCAGGCAATACCGGCGATCCGGCCAGTACCGTTGCGCCAGACACGACACCGGCGCAAACGCCAGAGATCATCGGCGTGACGGATAACGTCGCTGACTTCACCGGCAGCGTGACGAACGGCGGCATCACAAACGACAACCACCCTACCATCTACGGTAAAGGCGAAGCAGGCACCACGCTGGATCTGTACACCAACGGCAATAAAATTGGCTCGACGGTTATTTTGCCTGACGGGACCTGGAGCTTCCCGGCGGATGTGCATCTGGTGGAAGGCGGGAACGTCATTACGGCAAAAGCGGTAGACAGCAAAGGCCAGGAGAGCGGCTGGTCCGCCACCTGGAGCATCACCGTTGATACCCAGGCACCAAACACCCCGGTGATAAGCCAGGTGATTGACGATGCAGCGGCCAGTACAGGGAACATTACCAGCGGGCAGCTCACCAACGACACCACCCCAACCTTTAACGGCACCGGGGAGGCCGGTGCAACCATTAACATAATGGAAAACGGCAATATCATTGGCACTGCGCTGGTTGCGCCAAACGGGTCATGGACATGGACACCGTCCGGTGCCTCTGCCTTCACCACCGGAACACACAACCTGAGTTTTGTGGCCGTGGATGCCGCGGGTAACCACAGCACCACCGCCGCCAGTTTTGTGCTTAACCTCTCAACGGTGGCCCCTGGCACACCGACAATTGATAACGTCACCGATGACGTAGGCAGCGTGAAAGGCCCGATCACCAGCGGTAAGCCGACCGATGACACCCAACCCCTTTTCGAAGGGAAAACGGATGTGGGTAGCACTGTTGCTATTTACGATGGCAACAAGTTCCTGGGTAACGCAACGGTCGATGGCTCCGGCAACTGGAGTTTTACGCCGCCTCTGCCGCTTGGCGAAGGGTCGCACAGCATTACGGCGGTCGCCACTAATGCCGCCGGGAACACAACCACCTCCAGTCCGTTTAACGTAGTAGTGGATACCATTGCGCCAGATGCCCCGTCCACCCCGGTGGTCACCGTAAACCCGGATGGCACGGACGTCATACTCCCGCCGGGGCAGCCAACCCGTGATACCACGCCGACCCTGAGCGGAACGGGCACGAAAGGTGATGTGATCACCATCTACAACGGCAGCACACCGCTGGGTACTGCCGTGGTTGATGATAATGGCCACTGGAGCTGGACGCCTGCCACGCCGTTACCGAACGGAACCTACAACATCACCCTGACCGCCACCGACAAAGACGGCGCGGGCAACGAGAGCGCCGCCTCGCACGGGGCGACCATTATTATTGATACCGATCCGCCGGCCACGCCGTCGGCTCCGACCATCACCGATAACGTGGATGCCTTCACCGGGGTGATCGCCAACAACGGCACCACCAACGATCCGCGCCCGGTGCTGAGCGGCACAGGTACAGCGGGCGATGTCATCACGATTTACGACGACTATAACGGCACCAAAAGTCCGATTGGCACGGCGACGGTCGATACCAACGGCAACTGGAGCTTCCAGCCATCAACGCTGGGCCAGGGCGATCACACCTTCAGCACCACCGCCAAAGACGAAGCCGGAAACGTCAGCACGAGCGGCGCGCCGATTACCGTGACGGTCGATACCTTAGCGCCCGTGCAGCCTTCTGATATCAGCATTAACGTGCAGGGCACGACGCTTTCCGGTACGGCCGAAGCAGGCTCTACGGTGGAAATCCGCGATGCCAACAACAACCTGATTGGTACCGGCACCGCCGATTCCAACAACCACTTCAGCATCACCCTGACCAGCCCCCAGACGTCAGGGAATAACCTGACCGTGACCGCCGAAGACAAAGCCGGGAACACCAGCGATCCTGCCAGCTACCAGGTCACGGGCACCGTTCAGCCACCCACCATCGACACCATTATCGATGACGTTGGCACCCTGGTCGGTAACGTGAAAGGCAGTACTTCGGACGATACGCTGCCGGTACTGAACGGTACGGCTGCCGCAGGCAGCACCGTAAACCTGTACCAGGACGGGGTTCTCCTGACCAGCTTCACGTTGGGCGCCAGCCAGACGAGCTGGAGCTTCCAGCTGACCACGCCGCTTTCTAATGGCACACACAACTTTACCGCCACGGCCACAGTGGGTTCTGCCACCAGCGATCTCTCCGCCGCCGCCAGCGTCACTATCGATCCGATTTCTGTGGGCATTCCGGTTATCGATGCCGTCACTGACAATGTTCCGCCTTACACCGGGCCGCTGACCAACGGGCAGTCCACTAACGACAACACCCCAACCCTGAGCGGTACCGCAGGCGTGGGTGATACCATCACCGTCTATGATAACGGGCTGCCGATCGGCATCGCGTTAGCCTTGGCAAATGGGGCATGGTCCTTCACCCCGGGTACCCAACTGGATGGGCTTCACACCTATACCATTACCGTGACTCACCTGGGCATTACCAGCCTGCCTTCCGATCCGTTTGCGGTGGTGATCGACACCACCGCACCGGCTAAACCGACGATTGATACCATCACCGACGACGTCCCACTGAACGTGGGTGGCATCGACAAAAATACGTCCACCAACGACACCACGCCAACCCTGAGCGGTAAAGCCGAAGCAGGCAGCACAGTGACCATCAGCGACAACGGCACGGTGCTGGGTACGGCGCTGGCCGATGTCAGCGGCAACTGGACCTTTACGCCGTCGAAAGCGCTGGCCGACGGTCAGCACAGCTTCACGGTGGTGGCAACCGATCCGCTGGGCAACCAGAGTACGGCGTCGGACAACTACGACATCACCATCTCCACAACGCCACCCGCACAGCCAACGCTGGATGCAGTCTATGACGATGTGCTGGGAAGCGTGGGTAATCTCACCAACGGCCAGTTGACCAACGACAACCTGCCGACCCTGAGTGGTACGGGCAGCGAAGGCAATGTCATTCACATTCTGGATAACGGCGTGCAGATAGGCACAGCGATCGTGACCGGTGGCGTCTGGAGCTTTACCCCAACCACAGCGCTGGGTGATGGCGTGCATAACCTGCGTATTTATGCCAGTGACGATGCGGGCAACGTGTCCACCACCACGCCTGTTTTCGCCATCACCGTCGATGCCACAGCGCCGGGCACACCTGTCGTCACCGGCGTGCTGGATGATGTCGGTTCGATTACCGGACAGATAGCGGCCAGCGGTCGCACCGATGACAACCGTCCGACCCTGAGCGGCACCGGGGATGCAGGCAGCACCATTCATATCAAGGATGGCGCAAACGAAATCGGCACCGCAGTGGTCACGGCGGGGGGTACATGGACCTTTACCCCGACCACCAATCTGGCCGACGGGCTGCATAACCTGGTCATCACCGCTACCGACCCGGCCGGAAATACCAGCACCGGCAGCACAACCGTGACCTTCACGGTAGATACCAGCGCGCCTGTAGCCCCGATAATCTCAAGCGTCATCGACAACGTGGGCACGACGGTGACCCTGGGCAATGGCGATTCCACCAACGACACTACACCAGCCTTTAGTGGCACCACGGAAGGCAACGCCCTGATCACCGTTTACGACAATGGCAAGCAAATTGGCCAGATCGCGGCAGACGGTACAGGGAGCTGGAATTACACCCCCGCCGCACTGGCAGAGGGCAGCCACAGCTTCACCTTCACCGCCACCGATGCGGTCGGAAACGTTGGCCCGGCTTCCCCGCCGTATGTGCTGGTGGTTGACCTGACGCCACCTGCCGCACCGGCCATCACCCAGGCAGTGGATGATTTCGGCACCATTCAGGGGCCACTGGGCACCGGGCAGCTCACAGATGACGCGCAGCCTCTTCTGAAAGGCACCAGCGAGCCGCTCGCCACGGTCAACATCTATGACGGAGCCACGCTCATCGGTACGGCTAACGCTGATATCAACGGCAACTGGTCGTTGCAGCTGAGCAGCAACCTGAGCGAAACCACCCACAGCTTCACGGCACGGGCGGTCGATGCTGCCGGTAACATCAGCAACCCGTCTGCTCCGTTCCTGCTGACCGTCGATACCACGCCGCCCGCTCCGCCGGTTATCGTCACCGTGGCTGATGACGTAGGCCCGAACATTGGCAATCTCACCAACGGCCAACTGACAGATGACAACAAACCGACCCTGAGCGGCACGGCGGTGGCTGGCTCGGTGATCCGCATTTACGATGGTAGCACCCTGCTGGGCAGCGTGGTTGCCACCAACGGCAACTGGAGCTTTACCCCAACCAGCCCGCTTACGGATGGTTCGCACACGCTCAGGGCCACCGCCAGCGATCCGGCAGGCAACGCCAGCGGTGATTCAAACACCTTCACCCTGGTGGTGGATGCGACCGCACCGAACGCGCCAGCCATTACCTCCATCGTGGACGATGTGGGCAGTATTACCGGGCCAGTGACCAGTACAACCCCGACCAACGACACGCAGCCTACGCTGAACGGCACCGCAGAAGCCAACAGCGTGGTGAGAATTTACGATGGCACCACGCTTGTCGGCCAGGTTACCGCAGATGCAAACGGCAACTGGAGCCTGCCGCAAACCACCACCATCCTCAGCGACGGGCAGCATAACTTTACGGTTACCGCCACGGATGCAGCGGGCAACACCAGTGCCGCATCCCCTGTCACCTCTATTGTGGTGGATACCGTTGCGCCATTGGTGCCGGGCGGGCTGGCGGTGGTTAATGTCGGGACTCGCGTGACGGGGACAGCGGAAGCAGGCAGCACCGTGACCATTACCACCAGCGGCGGCACGGTGCTCGGCACCGCCACGGCGGACGGTAACGGCAACTTTACCGCCACCATCAACCCACCGCAGACCAATGGTGAAACGCTGCTGGCCTTTGCCACCGATAAAGCAGGCAACGTCGGGCTGTCTTCCCCGGTCATCGCACCGTTTACCACTCTGCCGGGCGCACCGGTCATCAACACCGTGACCGATGATTTCGGTACGGTGAAAGGCACGCTGAGTAACGGGCAGAGTACCGACGACACCACCCCAACGCTTGCGGGGACCGCGCAGCCAGGCTCAACGGTGACCCTGTTTAACAACGGGGTGTCGATGGGCACGGTGGTTGCGGACGGTAACGGTAGCTGGAGCTTTACCGCGCCCGCCCTGAGCGAAGGCACGCATACGTTCACGGCAACCGCCTCCAACGGCACCGGCACCGGCCCGGTTTCGGGCAGCATTGCTGTGGTCGTGGATACCACCGCACCAGGCATCCCGACCGGCACCTTTAACGCCGATGGCAGCGTGCTGACCGGCCAGGCCGAAGCGGGCAGCACAGTCACCATACGCCTGCCGGATGGCACCACCTACACGACGACCGCCAACGCCAGCGGTGTCTTCACTCTAACCTTTGCCAACAAGCAAACCGAAGGGGGAACACTGACGCTGAACGCGACCGATGCCGCAGGTAACACTTCACTGTCGGGGCAGGCCATCGCCCCTAACCTGCCGCTGTCTGCCGCGAATAACCTCGACGAGCTGAACTTCACCACCACGGCGACGGTGACCGATGCCCAGTACAGCGATTACGGGCTGCTGCTGGTGGGCGCAGTCGGCAACGTGCTCTCGCTGCTGGGGAACAACAGCGCGCAGGTCACCTTCAACATTGATCCGGGGGCATCGGCCAATATCAGCATTAACGCCTACGGGACGGGCGCGGTGCTCAGCCTGCTTAACACCATGCAGATTGTGGTGCAGCACTGGGATGCCACCAACAACGTCTGGACCACGGTGGTGGACTCCGGGAATGGCAGCACGCTGAATCTGTTAACCCTCGGGGCAAACGGGGTTTCCCTGAACCTGACCGGGCTTTCTGAGGGGCAGTATCGGGTGCTGACCTACAATACCAGCCTGCTGGCAACCGGTGCTTACAGCAGCCTTGATGTTGACGTCACGCAAACCAGCGCGGGCACTATTGTCGGCACCAACCTGAACGTTGCGGGTAACGTGATCACCGACAACGATGCCGTCTCCGGCAGCGACAATGCACCATCCGGCACGCTGGTTACCCAGGTGACGAACGCGCAGGGCCAGACCATTGCGATCAATGCCACCGGCACCACCGTGGTTCACGGTCTGTACGGTGATTTGACCATCAGCGCCAACGGGACTTACACCTACACGCTGACCACCACCAGTGCCAGCGCCAACGGCCGCACGGAAAACTTCACCTACACCATCGCGCACAACGGATCTACCGCCAGCGCCCAGCTGGTGATTTCGCTCGGCACCAGCTCTGGCGCGACGGTCGCCCACGCCACGGCGGTGGATGACGCGGCAAGCTTCACCTTCGATACCAGCGTTCATGCCATCGACAACGGAACATCATCCCAGGGCGGGTTCACGGTAGTGGGCGTCGGGCTGGGGAATGTGCTCACCCTCGACGTGCTGAGCAACCTTAGCAACCCGATTATCTATAACGTCGATCAGGGCACCACCCGCACCATGACCTTGCAGGCAAGCGTTGGCGGGGTAGCCATCGGCTCGGTGTTTGACCTTTATGTCTATAAGTTCAACGCCGCGACCCAGACCTACCAGCAGTATCGTTACGATAAAAGCTGGCTGACCGCGCCGCTGCTGGGCGGTACATCCGGCAAACTGACGCTGGATCTCCCGGCCGGGCAGTATCTGTTCCTGCTGAATACCGCATCGGGGATCACCGCCCTGACTGGCTACACCCTGAACGTGCTTGAGGATCACGTTTACACGGTGTCCAGCACCGACGGTTCCACCACCGGCAACGTGATGGCGGACGACATCCTGCCAACCGGCGTGACCGCCACGGTGACCGAGGTGAACGGCGTTCAGGTTAGCGCAACGGGCACCACAACCATTCAGGGGCTGTACGGCACCCTGACCATTGATTCGCAGGGTAACTACAGCTACACCTTGAAAGCCGGCACCGGGGCAGACAAAATTCGCACTCCGGATACCTTTGTCTACACCATTACCGACTCGACCGGGCACAAGGACAGCGCGTCGCTCAACATCACCCCAACGCCGCACGCGCTGGATGCCATCGACGATGTCAGCAAACTGGTGACCGTTGATGCCACGCAGCACATCGCAGCCTGGAGCGATACCTCCGTCGGCAGCGCAAGCTGGACGGCGGCCCTGCTGAGTACCACTCGCGCGTCCGGCAGCGGCTCCTTTACCGTCGACCCGAACACCGCGCTGCACAACGTGGTGCTGCATTTTGACATCGCCTCCTTGCTGCCGCTGGGCGGACTTGGTGTCACCTGGTCGATTACCCTGCAAGGGGCTTCTACGCCGATTGCTTCCAACTCGTTTACTGGTGGCTCCACCACCATTAACCTGAGCGGGCTGGATCTGGATGCCGGGACATACGTCCTGAACTTTACCGGTACGGCGGGGCCACTGGGTATAGGGGGGATCACTATCACGCCATACGTGACGGGCACCTCGGTGTTCCTCAATAACTTCGAAACCACCGCCGGACACCTGGTGACGGGCAATATCTACGACGGTACGGATTCGCAGGGGGCGCTGGATCAGTTGGCATCGGTGAACACCCGTCTGAGCATCACCGGCTATGACGGCCATGTCACCACGCTTGATCCCTACACCACCA
Source organism: Enterobacter soli ATCC BAA-2102 (assembly GCF_001654845.1). Classification (GTDB taxonomy): domain Bacteria; phylum Pseudomonadota; class Gammaproteobacteria; order Enterobacterales; family Enterobacteriaceae; genus Enterobacter; species Enterobacter soli. The sequence continues at coordinate 53,357 of NZ_LXES01000001.1, forward strand.
GCAACGCCAGCGCGTCGATTGTCGGGCATTACGGCACGCTCTCTATTGGCGTGGACGGCAGCTACACCTACACGCTGAACAGCGGGATCTCACTTGCCACCATGACCAGCAAGGAGGTCTTCAACTACACCCTGACCGCCGCCAACGGCCAGACCGATACCGCCTCGCTGACCATCAACCTGTCACCGCAGATGACCAGCACCAACCACAATGACATCATGACCGGCAGTGCCTATGGCGATACGCTGATTTATCACGTGCTCGATACCACCACGGGTGCCGGAACCGGGGGCAACGGTACCGGCGATCACTGGACCAACTTCTCGGTATCGCAGGGGGATAAGATCGATATCGGCGATTTGCTGGTGGGCTGGAACGGCCAGACATCTACGCTCGGTAACTATGTGTCCGTCACCACCAGCGGAAGCAACACCGTGATTTCCATCGACCGCGACGGCACAGGAAGCGCCTACGCCAAAACCACACTGGTCACTCTGGATAATGTTCAGACCACCTTCGACGAGCTTGTGAATCAGCACCACAACATCATTACCTGACAGCAGCGAATAATGACCCGGGCGCTCGCCGCCCGGGCATAGACAACATAAAGCGGTACTTTTTTATTAGGGACAAGACATGAGAAAAAGATGGCCTCGCTGGTGGCTCTCGTGCTGCCTGTTTTCTGTACCCGTGTTGCCTGCTCAGGCGGTGGTGATCAACGCCGAACAGCTGAGTGCTGAGCAGGAACTTCCCTCTCTTGAAGGCCGCGTTGCGCTTCCGGCCAGCAAAACGCCGCCGGGCGTATTAAACCTGGATGACGCCGTCGTCCGCGCCGTGAGCTGGCATCCAGCCATCAGCGAAGCGGTGGGAAAACTCTTCCAGCAATCTGAACAGGTCGATGTCGCCAAATCAAAATACTATCCGCAGGTTAACGCCGGGATGGATAACGGCTACACGCACAATGGCGGCGATTCCGGTTTTACCCCTTCTCTGGTGCTCTCGCTTTCGCAAATGCTGTATGACTTCGGCAAAGTGGCAAGCCAGGTGCGCGCCGAAAACGCCGGGGTCGCACAACAGCAGGCCAATGTGCTGGTCAGTATCGATACCATTGCCCACGACACCGCCACCGCAATGGTGCAGGTTCAGACCTGGCAACAGATGGTTGAAACCGCCAGAGAGCAGCTGGATGCCCTGAATGCAATCGGCAAGCTCACCCGCCAGCGTAACGACGAAGGGGCGACGTCGCTCTCAGACGTGGTGCAAACCGATGCCCGTGTTGAAGGCGCACGCGCACAGCTGATGCAGTATCAGGCCAACCTCGACAGCTCGCGCGCCACGCTGATGAGCAACCTGGGCTGGAATACGCTGGGCGCCATCAGCAACGATTTCCCGGACAAAATGAAACGCAGCTGCGATATCGCCGAGCCTGACGACCGGCTGGTGCCTGCGGTGCTGGCTGCCTGGGCGCAGGCGAATATCGCGCAGGCCAACCTGGACTACGCCAACGCCCAGATGACCCCGACAGTCTCGCTGGAGCCGGAAGTTCGCCACTATCTGAATGACAACTATGCAGGACACGGTTCGCTGGATCGCACCCAGTATTCCGCGTGGGTCAAAGTCGAGATGCCGCTCTATCAGGGCGGCGGGTTAACCGCGCGGCGCAATGCAGCCGGACACGCGGTCGAAGCGGCGCAGTCCACCATTCAGCGCACACGGCTGGACGTCAGACAAAAACTGCTGGAGTCTCGCAGCCAGGTAATGAGCCTGCTGAGCACATTGCAGATCCAGTCTCGTCAGGAAACGCTCAGCGTGCGCACCCGTGAGCTCTATCAGCAACAGTATCTTGAGCTTGGCTCACGCCCGCTGCTGGACGTGCTAAACGCCGAACAAGAGGTCTATCAGGCGCGTTTTACCCAGCAGCAAACGCTCGGCCAGTTGCATCAGCTCCAGCTGAACTGCCTGTACAACACGGGCCGTATGCGCCATGCCTTCAGCCTGGATAACCGCACGATCCAGTCCGTGGAGATCCAGCCATGAAACACATCGACCCATCGCAAAACGAACCGATTACGGATCAGGCCCTGACGCACTGGGCCCAGGCATTTAGCCATGTTGCCGATCACTACCGGGTAGCTTGTTCCCCCGGCGCGCTGGTAGCGGACGCTCCGTGGCTCAGCGGCAAACCGATGATCAATGCCCTCACCCTGCTGGCGCGCGAAGCCGGGCTTTCGTTCCAGCTTTTGCACTCCACGCAGGACGCCATCAACAGCTGGCGTTTGCCGCTGGTGGTTGAGTTAAAAGAGGGCAAGATTGGCGTGATTGAATATTTTGACGGCGAAGACACGCTGGAGATCTGTTTTATCGACAGCACGGCGCAAACTAACCGCCTTTCCCTTCAGGCTCTGCTGCCTGCCATTCACCATGTTGCCGCCCTGCGCCCGCTGGCGGCCTTAAAAGACAGCCGCGTGGATGCCTATATTTCGAAGTATCGCCCCGACTGGCTCTACCGGCTGGTGATGCGCGACCTGCGCCCCTACACCTGGGTGATGCTGGCGGCCCTCTTTATCAACCTGTTATCGCTTTCTGGCGTAGTCTTTTCAATGCAGGTGTATGACCGGGTGATCCCCGCCCAGTCGTACCCCACTCTGTATGTGCTGACGATTGGCGTGCTGATTGCCACCCTGTTTGGCTTTGTACTGCGTATCGCCCGGGGTCACATAATGGATCTGCTGGGCAAACGTGCCGATTTACGCGTCTCTGACCGGGTCTTCGGCCATGCCCTGCGTCTGCGTAACAGCGCGGTGCCTCGCTCCACCGGCAGCTTTATCTCGCAGTTGCGCGAGCTGGAGCAGATCCGAGAAATGGTCACCTCGTCGACTATCTCCACCATTGTCGACCTGCCCTTCTTCCTGCTGTTTGTGGTGGTGCTGGCGATCATCGCCCCGCCTCTGGCCTGGATTGCCCCGGTCGCCGCCGTGCTGATGGTATTGCCCGGCATTTTGTTGCAGAAAAAGTTAGCGGCACTGGCAAAACAATCGGCCCATGAGTCCACCCTGCGCAATGCGGTACTGGTCGAGAGCGTTCAGGGGCTGGAGGACATTAAGCTGATGCAGGCGGAAAACCGCTTCCTGCAACAGTGGAACAGCTACATCCAGATCACCGCAGAATCAGGTCTGCGCACCCGCGAGCTGAGCCAGGGGCTGATCAACTGGGGGATGACGATCCAGAGCCTGGTCTACGCCGGAGTGATCGTCTTTGGCGCACCGATGGTTATCGAAGGCTCCTTAACCACGGGTTCCGTGGTTGCCGCCTCGATGCTGGCCTCGCGCATGATTGCCCCCATGGCCACCCTGTGCGGCGTACTGGCGCGCTGGCAGCAGGTGAAAGCCGCCAAAGAGGGCCTGGACAGCATCATGCAGTTGCCCACCGAAAACCTGCGAGAAGACACCCCAATTCGCCAGGATGTACTGCGCGGGCACTATCTATTCGATCAGGCGCAGTTTCGTTACCACCCGGAAGATCCGCGCATGGCGCTGCGCATCAACCGTCTGGAGATCAAACCCGGGGAGAGCATCGCAATCCTCGGGCGCAATGGCGCGGGCAAATCGACGCTGCTACAGGCGCTGGCGGGCGGCATGGAGTTGGCCAGTGGTGAGCTGCGGCTGGACAACCTCAGCCTGCCGCATCTGGACGTGGCCGACCTGCGGCGTAACGTGGGCTTTATGACCCAGAATGCGCGGTTATTCCACGGTACGCTGCGCGAGAACATCACGCTGGGGATGCCACGCGCCACCGACGAAGAGATCGTTAATGTGCTGGAGATGTGCGGCGCGGCAAGCTTTGTGCAGAAGCTGCCAAAAGGGCTGGACTACCCGATCATGGAAAATGGCGTGGGACTATCTGGCGGTCAGCGGCAGTCCATTTTGCTGGCGCGAATGCTCCTGCGCGATCCCAATATCGTCCTGCTTGATGAACCCACCGCCTCCCTCGATGAACATACCGAACGCGAGTTTATTCAGCACCTGAGCCAGTGGCTGGGCAACCGCACGCTGGTTGTTGCCACGCACCGTGTGCCCGTACTGGAACTGGTTGAGCGCGTGGTGGTGCTGAAAGAAGGGATGCTGGTCATGGATGCGCCGAAAGCGCAGGCCCTCAACAACAGCCGAATGCAGCAACAGGCGAACGGACGGGAGTGGAAAAATGAAAACCAGTCAGCATGATGCCGCAACGATGGACGATCTGGACAATACGCTTGATTCAGAGAGCGGCTATTCCGGCGCGCGGCGCATTGTACTGTGGACACTCCTGCTGTTTATCGTCACTGGCGTGTGGGCATGGTTCGGGATGCTGGATGAAGTCTCTACCGGAACCGGCAAAGTGATCCCAAGCTCTCGCGAGCAGGTATTGCAGTCGCTCGATGGCGGGATCCTGGCCGGTCTGAGCGTGCATGAAGGGGATCAGGTTCAGGCGGGCCAGGTACTGGCAAGGCTCGATCCGACCCGTTCTGAGTCCAACGTAGGGGAAAGCGCCGCCCGCTACCGCGCCTCGCTGGCGTCCAGCGTGCGTTTAACCGCAGAAGTTAACGATCTGCCGCTGGCTTTTCCTGAATCATTAAAAGCCTGGCCCGACCTTCTCGCCACCGAAACCCATCTCTACAAATCCCGCCGCGCACAGCTTGAAGACACCGTGCGCGAACTGAACTCGGCCCTGAGTCTGGCAAATAAAGAGCTGGCGATAACGGAGCGTCTGGTAAAAACCGGTGCCGCCAGCCACGTAGAAGTGCTGCGCCTTCAGCGGCAGAAAAGCGACCTGGAACTGAAGCTGACAGACGTGCGCTCGCAGTATTACGTACAGGCGCGCGAGGCGCTGTCAAAAGCCAATGCCGAAGTGGACATGCTCTCCGCCATTCTTAAAGGGCGTGAGGATTCCGTTACCCGTCTGACGGTACGCTCCCCGGTTCGCGGCATTGTGAAAAACATCAAAGTCACGACCATCGGCGGCGTGATCCCGCCAAACGGCGAGCTGATGGAGATTGTGCCGGTGGACGATCATCTGCTGATTGAAACCCGCCTCTCGCCGCGTGACATCGCCTTTATTCACCCCGGACAAAAAGCACTGGTGAAGATAACCGCCTATGACTACGCCATTTACGGTGGTTTGCACGGGGTGGTGGAAACCATCTCCCCGGACACCATTCAGGACGAAGCCAAACCGGAAGTGTTTTATTACCGTGTGTTTATCCGCACCAGCCAGGATTTTCTGGTGAATAAAGCGGGAAGGCATTTTTCGATTGTGCCTGGGATGATTGCCACGGTGGATATCAAAACCGGCGAAAAAACCGTGCTGGATTATATGATTAAGCCGTTTAACCGGGCGAAAGAGGCGCTGAGAGAGCGGTAATTTTGGTTTTCTCCCTCTCCCTGCGGGAGAGGTCATACGAGCGCGGACCGGCTCCCTCTCCTCTTTGGGGAG
>NZ_LXES01000002.1 GCF_001654845.1 Enterobacter soli ATCC BAA-2102
AAACGCTTCGGCGATTTTCAGCCGGACCATGGCATCGCGGTAATCCTTTTATTTCAATGGCGTAATATCATCGCTGGGTAAAGACAAAAATGACTAGGGAACCCTCAGCCCTGTGGTTGAGGGCAACAGACCGCAGGTATTTGCAACGTCGTACACCTTTTCTGAAGCCGCCTCGCAGGTTTCAACTTCTCTTTTCTTACCCTCTTTTTCGTAGGGTTATTCGAGCGTATGTTTCTTCCACGCCAGCAAAATCTGGCGTCGGGATTGGCATCCTGGTTATTATTGGAGACGGCGTAAGTTCTTGTTACGCCGCGCGTCTGGCTACATCTCAATGGTGGGCTGGGCGGGGGCGTCGCAAGACGCGCCGGTACACTCCAAGCCGGTAATGCCAACTCCGTTCAGACCTGCCACCCGGGAAATTGGCATTTCCCTGGTCGGTTTATTAACTGATTGGAGAAAAATATGAATACCAGCAACGCACTTTTCACTACCCCATTCGATCACAACACCAACTTCATCGACCTTGCCGACAACTGCGAACGGTTTTGCGAGGCTCTGGTAGAAGAAAACGATCCTGCAAGAAAAATGGCTCTTTGTGGCCGTCTTGCCACCAGCCTCGCCCTGCTCCGCCCCATGCTGCTGGAGCCTGTTCCCGAATATTTGCAGGAACGTCTTACAGTGGATGCTTTTCCCTTCATTCGCCCCCAATTTGCCCCTGAGCCAGATCAGCAGTGCCGTTACTGCGAAGAGATCACTCAATTGCTCATTAGCGGCGTACTTGCACCCGAAGCCGTTTGTTCCCCCTCACCCTAACCCTCTCCCAAAAGGAGAGGGGACAGTCCGTGATCGCATTCCCTCTTCCACAGGAAGCGAGCATCAGACCACACTATTTTTCACATATATAAACAAGGTATTAATCATGGATCTACGTATACCCACCGGACCAGGCGCTGATCGCCAATAAAATCCCCCTTACCGCTGATATGGCTTCCCGTCTCGCAAAGACATTCAACACCAGTGTCGAATTCTGGCTGAACCTACAGAAAAATTCTGATAACCCGCGGTAATAATCCGCCACCAGTAACACACCAACCACCACGTACCTGCTACGATAAACCACACTCATTTTTCAGGAAGAAACCATGCGTCAACGTACGATTGTCTGTCCGATCATTCAGAACAACGGGGCTTATCTGCTGTGCAAAATGGCCGATGACCGTGGGGTATTCCCCGGCCAGTGGGCGCTTTCCGGGGGCGGGATGGAGCCAGGAGAAACCATGGAGCAGGCGCTGCGCCGTGAAATTCGCGAAGAGCTGGGCGACGCACTGGAAATAACCGACGTGAAGCCCTGGGCCTTTCGCGATGATATCCGCGTGAAAACTTACGCCGACGGCAGCACGGAAGAGATTTATATGATTTACCTGATCTTCGACTGCTACAGCGCCAACCGTGAAGTGACGTTTAACGAAGAGTTTCAGGAGATAGCCTGGGTACAGCCGGAGTCGCTTAAAACCCTGGATCTGAACGAAGCCACACGCATCACCTTCGCCCAGAAAGGGTTGCTGTAATCCTCACGCGGGTACGCGGGCGAGAAAAACGCTCGTGTACCGGATAAATTTACCAATAAACACCCCGGCAAACACCCCACCGGAGATAATTGCAAAGGCGCTCATGGCGGGCTGTTGCAGTGTTTGCGGCGAAATGGCGCTCATCACACCCAGCACATATTTCACCAGAAACGCCAGCATCATAAACGGCAGCGCGGTATAGTCGGCCGCACGGGAAATACTGCGCGGTGCGGCAGCTCGGGCAACGGCTGTAGACCGAATCAAAACGTACCCCAGCGCAGCCCCCGCCAGAATACCTGCAACCCACAACGCGAGTGTTGTCACTGTAATCTGGCGGTAGATAACCAGGTCATAAATATCCCATACCAGAAAAATGGCGGGAACAATCGCGAGTTTTTCCAGGGTGACCGTGGCAGGCTTGCGCGCCCGGATCCCGCGAGAGATAAGAAACACAAACAGCACCCATACCCAAACGGGCGTATGAGTCAGAATACCATTCAGGAAATCGAACATGGCGCTCACCGCGTGTTATAGCGACCGTTATCGCATCGGATAATTATTGCGCAAATTAATCCGGACGCAATCCCGATCAGGTTATTTGAACGTCACGGTAAATGTGGCTGTCGCGCTGTAATCACCAGGAAGCGGTGCATTCGTCGTCCAGACAAATCCTGCATAGTAATCGTGCGTAAGCTGCTCCCCACTAATCACACCAATGGACTGCGGTGTGTTCAACGCAATACGCGGCTCCATCAGACTATTGGCGGAAATAATGAAACCAAAACCACTGCTAGCCGTTGGCATAATAATTACGCCATCTTTTACCGGATTCGTTGAACTTAGCGTCATCAGCAGCGTCTCACCGGTGCAAGTTTTGCCGCTGGATTCGCGGGTTAAATCCACCTGAAGGGTAAAAGGCTTGGTTTTTTCTAGCTTACCCGGCGTGGCCCAGCTTCCGTTGATCGTCCCGAAATCGAGCGTGTCCGGCACCAGCAACACTTTCGGCGTGCAGGCCAGAAACGTGATTTTATCCAGCCCGGTGATGGTCAGGTTAAAGTTACCATCTTCGGTTACCGTTCCGCCCCGTAAGCCACCTACCCCATCCACCTGGAACAGCGACAGGCTGACATCCCCCATCACTTTGCCATTTGCCGCCGCGGGACGCCCTGTGGTTTTAATGTAAACCTGATAGGTAAGTGAGAAGGTCTGCGACGTGGCAGGTGAAGAGCATCCCCCTTTCCCGTCAGACTTGCACACCGTGCCGGGGCCGATTTCAATTCTTTCGCCTTTTTTCAACTTATAATCGACATTTCTGAAAGTAATGCCAATCTCCAGCGAATCGTGCACATTCTTCACCGCATCCTTCGGATCCAGCCATAGATAGGCACTTTCGCCTTGTGGGTGCTTGTCCGAATCAGAGCAGGTAAACGTCGCAGTAATAGGCGATGAAACCCATATTTTGGTGTTGGTGCCAAAATCACCTACGGATGCCTTTATCACGCTATCAATAGCGACATATTGGCTAACCGAGCCTTGCGCCTTGCAGGTTAGCGCCATCGCGGTGGAAGAAAATAACCCGAAGCAAAAGACCACGACGGCGTAGACCAGGTGTCGTCCCTGAATTTGCATTGCGCTCTCCTTTATCGACAAATTGCGTTAATTTCGCGATAACCCGCTTTTGCCTGATTATCCGGATGTTCATCCGGAAGCTTAATGCGGCACTGTTCGTCAGCGCCTGCACCCCAGCGAATCGTGATCTCTTCACCTGCCGTTACGCCGGAAACAAAAATATCCCCGTCAGTCCCGACGATGCCATTGTTACGCTCGCCACGGCTATAGGCTTGCGCCCCAACCGGGGGAACGCTGCTATCCGGGAGCTTGCTGTGGATCAACACGCTGTCCCCTCGCCAGGTTTCAAACGTGACCCGCGTGATAGCACCCCGGGTAGGTACGTTATTCTGCGTCGCCACGGGCACGTCAAGATCGTCCGGGAAATCACGGGTGTTTAACGACCAGGCATTGTTGCGGTACGGGATCGCATTCGGCGCAATCGCATAGCCCGAATCGTTAATCCGCACGCCGGTCTGATTCTCAACGCCCACACCTTGCGCATTTTGCGCTTCAATTAAGGTAAACGTGGTTCCCGGCGGCTGCGACAGCGTCACCCCACCCCGGTGAGCAACAATGCCTCCCGCCAGGTTCATGCTCGTTTGCTGCACATTTTCCGCCGTGGAGTAGCCCAGCCACAGGTTCCCGGCTCCGCCGCGATACCCCATGCTCAGATCGCCTGCCGTTCGTTCCGAATCATTCTGCTCAACCTGCATGGCATAGCTGAGGCGGTTATCTTCCAGCATTGATCCGCTTAAACCGGCTGATGACGACACGTTACCAGCGCGATCGGCATGAAGATCGGTGGTCGCCGTCGCCGGATGGCTGCCAAAGTTCAACGGTAGCGACAACCGCAGATTGACGCTGCTGTCATTTGAGAAGTAGTGGTTACGGGTGTTCTGGTAATAAAGGCTCCAGCTCACATTACCCAGTCGTGAGGCAAAACCGGACTGAACCGTGGTGTCTTTTCCCGCCTCTTTCCAGTAGCTTTGCTGGCTGAACGTCAGATAAAACTGGCTTGTATCGCCAATCTGCTGGCTCATCGAGATATCCAGCCGCGCTTTTTTGGTCGCATAGTGAGTGTCATAACCCACTTCAGGCTTCGAAATGACCCACTCAGAATCGGTCATACTGGTGTCGTCCCAGTAATACGTTTTGTACCGACCATTATCCCAGCGACGACGCTCCTGAACGGATTCCTGAAAGTCGTAATAGCCAGAAGAAGAGTAACGGTAACCCGCTACCTGAAAATCCGTTCGGGAGTCCATAAATGACTTGGCGTAGAGGAAACGTGCACTGCCCCCCTGCTCAGCATCACCGCGTGCCAGGCGCGTATCCGATAAAGAGAGATCGACCGATACTGCGCCAAAATGCCCCATATTTTTGCCGACACCCAGCGCCGCACTCCGATAATGCTCGGCTGAAAGCATGCCACCAGAAAGAGTGATCGAGTCGCTTGCCCCATAGGAAAGCTGGCCTTCCGCAAATGCCGGGGCATAACCATCAGCACCGTCGTGATACTTCCCGGCGGCGATATCATAGTTCCACTGACCGTTTCGTATCAGGCCTGGCAGAACGGTATAAGGGATCACCATGTTCGTTCTGCGCCCGTCGGTTTCGATAACCGTGATGTACAGATCGCCACTCTGGCTAACAGGGACGACGTCATCAAAAGCAAACGGCCCTGGCGGGACGTTAGTGGAGTAGATCAGGTATTTATTCTGACGCACCTCCACACGGGCGTTGCTTTCCGCCACGCCTCTGACGACCGGCGCATAGCGTGACTGACTCTCTGCGCGCATCATGGGCTCCGACGCCAGCTGGGCTCCACGAAACGGAATGCTGTCGAAGAGCGCCGTTCCGGTGCTCGTCTGCCCGAGCAGCAGGCGGCTCTTGAGCGAAGGGATCGCCCTTTCTGCCCATGAAGAGACATTTTGCCAGTAACTCGACTCCCCGCTTCGCTTAGTCAGATTCGCCATATGACGCAAGCGCCATGCGCCAATGTTGATGCCATTATTCAGATAAAGATAAGCGTATTGACTCTCCTGACCACCGCTCTTGTTGTTGCTTGCCACGAGGTTATAGTTCACAAAAGCGGCGTTAATACCGTCGTCGTAACGCGTCGAGGAGACAGCCCCTCTCGGCTGAGTGAGCATACTCAACTGAGGGACCTGAATATCCAGCCGATGCTCCGCCATCGTGAACCCTATCGACGCCCCGTTAATTCGTTGTTCGAGAGGATAGCAACTCTCTTTATCGTCGGCAGGTATCGCGACTGACCAGGCACGAAGCTGCTCCGCACTGATGCAGGGGTGGAGCATGTTGTCGGCTTTATCCTGCAAAATCTCGACGTCACGCTGTTCGACCAGTTTCTGGTTTACATATATATCGAGTGAATAGGTTCCGGGAATAATACCGGAGTCAGGATCAATCAAATTGATGAAAGATTGATCCCCATTACCGTGGAAAAAAGAGGTGTTGTACTCGCTCTGAGCCGCACACTCGGTGCCAGAAACCAGCAAAGAGGTGAGAGCACACAGGGGAATCCATGCTCGTTGCATAATGGTTCATCCATGACATTATTAAATAACCCGCAACGGTGGCTTAATTTATATTGACGTCAACAATGCCGCCATAGTCATTAATATAGGTTAAGCCAACAATCCGCGATCCTTTTGGAAAAGAGATGGTTTCACTACTAAAAGGTAAAACCATAGGTGCACTCATTTTTAATTGCTTTGATTTAGGAGGCTGAATAATTAATTGACTCAGGCTGATATGCAATGGCCCGTCATTTTTAACGTTCAAAGAATCCGTTTTCTTTATAAATTTTAAATGACTTACCTGCTCCTCAAGCGTGGTTTTTAAACCCACTGGACGATAAAAAAGTTTGAGACGTGTCCGGATAGCCAGTTGCATTACATTTGGCTCGCTGGCGCGAGGAGGAATTTCTTGTACGTTAATCCAGTACAGACTTTCTCGATCGCTCGGCAATCCCTTACCGGAGTAAATAAAACGCAACACGGCAGATTGATCGGATTTTACTTTCAGGACCGGTGGAGTCACCACCATCTCTTTCCCGGGTTTATCAGAATCTTCATCAAGCCATGTCTGAACGATATAGTTCTTCTCCGACGCATTATGCAGCGTCAGGGAAGCGGATTTGTACTCACTCGAATAAATAACCCGCGAACTCTCAATCTGGATAGCTGAAAAGGCCGATACGGAATACAACACCAGTAAACCAATAATGAGCGACTTCATAATACCACCCTAAAAAGCAGGCCCGAAGGCCTGCTCCTGCTATTGCTGAACAATGGTGAAATTAGCCGTTGCGTTTGCTTCCCCGGTGGTAAGCGCAGCCTGGTTGTAGGCGTAATAGTTGGCTTTCAGGAAGAATGTTCCACCGCCCTGATCGTTTTCAGTAATCGTAATGCTGGCATCATCTTTATCCAGCGTCTTGGATAAGGTGATATTATTATCTGAAATATCCTTGATCTGAATCCCCACCCCTTTCGCCGTAGTGCTGGCGCTGGTGTTTTCTAAATCAAGAACGTTCGGTTGACCAGACGGGCTCGTTCCATCGAGCACGAGATAGTAAGTTCCTGGCTGGCAGTTCGTCAGGTTGATAGCAAAACCGACTTCAGGGCCACTGGCATCTTTTAACAGCGTTTCCTTCGGTACTGTCCCCATAGGTACGGTAATCTCGGCCTTATCCGCACCAGAAATCTGGCATGTTGAGGAACCAATTTTACCAATGAACTTCAATTTACCGTCCGCTGCATGAGCGAAAGAGGTAGCGAGTCCCAACACAACCATGGCCGCGCAAAGTGATTTTAATTTCATATACAGCTCCTTCTGTTTTTTACAATAAATAACGGGCGAACACCGGGTTATCATCCTTTCCTGGCTGAAACACGGTTTTCAGAATGCCTTTACATCCGTAGTGAGATAATTATAAAGCCCTGTCAGGCTATCAACATGTAACTTGTTATAAATATTCCGGCGGTGAATGCTGACCATCTTCTCGCTAATATCGACCTGCCGGGAGATCTCTTTATTTCCCTTCCCAGTGATAATAAAAGGCATAAGATCAATTTCTCTGTGCGTGAGAGTTGCTTTTTTCTTAATCATCGCCCAGGTTTTATTGGTTACGGATTTTGAAATAATCTGCCCGGCGTTATCTTTAATCATGAAACTACTTATTTTTTCGCGAGACTCACTATTATCAATCAAAAAATCCGCAACAGAATCAAGTACAATATTCTCAGTAACGTCAACAATTCGTTCATTGGCTGTAATGATAAGAATATTATTTAATATGTTTTTGCGCTTTAATTTCAATAGCAGAAACAACAAATCATGACTGGCGAAAGCGTAATCAACTATAATCGTTACTGGAGATGCCATTGCGATATCAGGCAACATACCTTTCGCTTTTTTAAAGCTCAAAAAAAAGAGTTCGCGTTTCTCTTTAGAACAGGTTTGTATGATTTCTTTAAGCCCAATCCTGAACCAGGAATTATCAGATACACAAATAATCATCGTCCATAGCCTTATAATGATCCATGTATAACATTCCGCGAATAGAGCCTGTGAATAGATTTACCCCTGTGCTACTGCAAAAAAATCACCCAGCCACTGTGCTTATTCCATATGACATTATTCAGATCAAAATGAATGAGATGCAAATAAGAATATGGGCACCAAGTGTAAGAGCAATCCTAAAAATGATGCTACAAAAAGTGCGATCCTTAGAAAAAAATTACGACAAATTAGTTAGTTAGAATATGTTAATTTAAGTATAACCATTTTAATACAATCCAAAAACATGGTTGAGGCATGATCCTGCGCAAATTAATGTGAAGTTTTTTAAAACACTACTTTGCCTTCACAGATTAAATTACATGCAGAATCATGCCTCCACGCTGAATTACAGCGATATTTTCAGGCGTCTTACGGCCTCTTTCAGCTGCTCATCCGTTGGCGTAACGAATGACATACGCAGCGTGGTGTGATCCGGTTCGTTGCAGTAGAAGAACTCACCCGGCACAAATACGACACCGTTGCTGAGCGTTTTTTCCAGCCAGCGGGTGGTATTGATGCCGTTATTCATCTTCGCCCACAGGAACATACCGCCTTTTGGCTTATGGAATGACATCACATCGCCCAGCTCCGCTTCCAGCTCACTGGCGAAGGTCTGATATTTCTGGCGATAGGCTTCGCGGATCATTTTAATTTGATCCGCCAGACGGCCGGTTTTCAGATATTCATAGGTCATCAGCTGCGACAGGGTGCTGGTATGCAAATCGGTCGTCTGTTTCAGATTCACCACCGCGCGTTTCAGCCACTCCGGTACCAGCACCCAGCCCACGCGAGTTCCCGGCGCGAGGATTTTAGAGAAGGTGGAGGTATAAACCACGTTCTCTTCGTTGCCAATATCTTTGGCATGGGCAATTAGCGGGCGGAAGACTTCGTCCGTGTAATTAATTTCGCTGTACGGATCGTCTTCAATAATCACGAAATCATAACGCAGGGATAATTCCACCAGCTGCTTACGACGGGCTTCAGACAGCGTTACGCCGCCAGGATTACCAAAGGTCGGGACAATATAAACCGCTTTGATGGTCTTTTTAGCCACCAGCGCTTCAAGCTCATCAACAATCATGCCGTCGCCGTCGGTACCCACCGATTCAAATTGCGCCTGCGCCAGTCCAAATACCTGCAAAGCAGCCAGATACGTAGGACGTTCCACCACGACGATATCGCCTGGGTTAATTAATGCGCGGGCCAGCACATCAAGGGATTGTTGCGAACCGGACGTAATAACCACGTCATCAGCATTACAGGTAATTCCGCGGCCAATACAAATCTGTTGAATCGCCTCGCGCAGGCCCGGAACCCCCTCTGTCAGACCATACTGAAAGGCCTCACCAAAATGCTGTGATAAAACAGCATCTGCGGCAATTTTAAGGCCTTCGTGATCGAAAAGCGCCGGATTAGGAATACCACCGCCCAGCGAAATCACTCCCGCCATTTTGCTATGTTTTAATAATTCACGGATGGCAGATGATTGCAGGCCTTGTGCACTGCTGGCGAGTTTATTAACAGACATTCTCTTGTAACCTTATTTTTTATGATGTGCTCAATCTTAGTATCACATGCAGATTGCTTTGATAACCCTTTTCAGCGCTGGCCGCACGAATGTTCTGCCTGCAAGTGCGTCAACACCCACCACAAGTCAGAATAACCCTCTGGAGTTACAAGAATAAGCAACATTAACAACTACACACTCTCACACCACCCACAATCAGGAAATGGGTGAGGAAATAACATCATCAATCGTGGTGAGGATATATTTTCTCTCAGTGCACCAAACGCAAATATATTCCCCGATTTCACCTGACCTACCAGATTTAAGGATATTCAGGCTCGGAATCTTCCGAGCTTTAGGATTAATCCCTCTTTTATTACCTCGCCAATATTTAAACAATCTTACACAAATTCACATTGCATCCTTTTTTCTTACATTGCGCGGAACGTTTGATGATAGCCCGACAAAATATAGCGATAATAATATCCACAGCCACTGGCCTGTCTTTAATGCTCTCTGCCCATGCTGCCGAGCCGAATGATCAGTTTATTATTCAGCAGCAACGTCAGAAAGCACTTGAGCAGCAACTGACGCCGCCCGTCCCGGATGTGCGTCTTTCGGAGCCATCATCAAGCTTTGGCAGGATTGATTTCCCCACCGAAACGCCCTGCTTCCCCATTCAGCGTGTCGCGCTGAGCGGCCAGGATGCCCTTCCCCACTGGCTACCCTTGCAGCGTATTGCCGATCAGGCTCAGGGGCGCTGTCTTGGCGGCAAAGGCATTAACCTGCTGATGAGTACGATGCAAAACCGCATTGTCGATCACGGCTGGATCACCACCCGCGTTCTCGCGCCCTCGCAGGATTTAAAAAGCGGCACGCTGAAACTGGCGATTGTCCCGGGCTATGTCCGCCACGTGACGCTCACCAAAGAGAGCGACGATTACATCCAGCTTTACAGCGCCTTCCCGGCCCACGAGGGCAATCTGCTGGATCTGCGTGACATTGAGCAGGGGCTGGAGAATTTACAGCGCCTGCCCACCGTGGAAGCCAACATGGAGATCCTGCCCGGCGAAAAACCCGGCGAGAGCGACGTGGTGATCACCCGTAAGCAGAGCAAGATGTGGCGTCTCGGGCTGTCGCTGGACGACGCAGGAACTGAAACCACCGGGCGCTACCAGGGCGGCATCACCTTGTCCCTGGATAACCCCTTCTCCCTGAGCGACCTGCTGTATGTCTCCGCCAGCCACGACCTTAACGACAAGAGCGGCAAGGGCAGCAAAAACTACACAGCGCACTACTCGGTACCGTTTGGCTACTGGATGCTGGGGGTTACCGGCAGTGATTACGACTATCACCAGACCATCGCCGGGCTGAACGGGGATTACCGCTACAGCGGTAAAAGCAAAAACCTCGACGTGCAACTCAGCCGCGTTCTGCATCGTAGCGGCTCGCAAAAAACCACCTTCACATACGACGTGCTGGCACGCGAGACGCGCAATTACATCGACGACACCGAAGTGGGCGTGCAGCGACGTCAGACGGCGGGCTGGCGCGTGGGGCTGGAACATCGCCACTACATCGGCCAGGCCACGCTGGACGCGGGCATCAGCTACCAGCGTGGTACGCGCTGGTTTGGTGCCCAGCCTGCCCCGGAAGAATTTACTGGCGATGCCACCGCCCTGAGCAAAATTACCCAGTTGAGCGCCCAGCTCGATCTGCCGTTTGACATCGGCTCGCAGAACTTCCGCTACAACGTGCAGTACCAGCGCCAAATCAGCAATACGCCGCTGACGCCGCAGGATCAGTTTGCCATCGGTAACCGCTGGACGGTGCGCGGCTTTGACGGGGAACGCACCCTGAATGCCAGCCACGGCTGGTACGTGCGTAACGACCTGGCCTGGAGCACGCCGCTGCCAAACCAGGAGCTTTATCTTGGCGCGGATTACGGTGAAGTGGGCGGTTACAGCTCGGACTACCTGATTGGCAAACATCTGGCAGGCGGCGTGGTGGGGCTTCGCGGCAGCGCGTTCAACACCGGGTATGACCTGTTTGCCGGCACGCCGTTCTCGAAGCCGGATGGGTTCACCACCAGCAATCTTACCCTCGGCTTTAACCTCAACTGGAGCTGGTGATGCGCATCGGAAATCTGGATATCAAAGCCCCGCTGATCCTCGGCGGTGAAGAGAGCGAAGCGGAAGTGCTGGGTGCTACCGTCTGGCTGTGGATGCACTCGCCCATGCACCGGGATGCGCCCCTGCACGCGCTGCCAACGCTGCTGCTGCCCATTATCAAACGCCGCCAGTACGTTCTGATCAGCGAAAACGAACGCCCGGTGTTTTTCCTGAGCTGGGCCTGGCTTAACGAAGAATCGGAAGCGCGCTACCTCACCCGCCCGTCGATTGAGATGAAAGAAGAGGACTGGGACAGCGGAGACCGGATGTGGTTTTGCGACTGGATCGCCCCGTTTGGCCACACCAGCGCCATCAAAAAACTAATCCGCGATGACATCTTCCCTGACCACTGCTGGCGCGCGCTCTATCACCGTGGTGCAGAGCGCGGCAAACGTGTCGTGATGTTCCACGGCGGACACATCAGCCGTACCACCGCACGCGAATGGCAACTGAAACACCCGCTCACCGTCAATCTGCCGGAAGCGCTGAAAGGAACGAACCATGAATAAGAACCTGTACCGGATTGTCTTTAACAAAGCGCGCGGCATGTTAATGGTCGTGGCGGATATCGCCCGCTCTGGCCGCGCCGGTTCGTCCCGCTCATCCGGCATCGGTCACACCCATAGTCGTCTTGTCGGGAAGGTGAGCGCCCTGAGCTTTAGCCTGTGGATGGCAATGGGAGCCATACACAGCGCCGAAGCGGCCATTGTCGCTAACAACGGTGCACCAAAAAACCAGCAACCAACGGTCATCAAAAGCGCCAACGGGACGCCACAGGTTAACATTCAGACCCCGTCCAAAGCCGGGGTATCACGCAACAACTACACCCAGTTCGACGTGGATAAAAACGGCGCGATCCTCAATAACTCCCACAAGAATGTGCAGACCAATCTTGGTGGCATGGTGGCGGGTAACCCCTGGCTTGCCAAAGGGGAAGCCAAAGTCATTCTGAACGAAGTGAGCTCGCGCGATCCGAGCAAACTCAACGGCATGATTGAAGTGGCCGGGAAAAAAGCGCAGGTGGTGATCGCCAACCCGGCGGGTATCACCTGTAGCGGCTGCGGTTTTATCAATGCCAACCGCGCCACGCTCACCACCGGGCAGGCGCAGATGAAAGACGGCAACCTCACCGGTTTTAACGTCGAGCGTGGTGAAGTAGTGGTGGACGGTAACGGGATGGATACCTCCGGCGCAGATTACACCGATATCATCGCCCGCTCGGTGAAGGTCAACGCCGGGCTGTGGGCGAAAGATCTGAAAATCACAACCGGGCGCAACAAGGTCGATGCCGCCCACGAGAAAATCGAAAAAGGCAGCGATGATGACGCCACGCGACCACAGCTGGCAGTGGATGTTTCCAGTCTTGGCGGCATGTACGCCGGTAAAATCCGCATGGTCGGCACCGAACGTGGCGTGGGCGTGCGCAATGCCGGTGCCATTGGCGCGCAGGCTGGCAACGTAACCCTCACCGCCGATGGCCGAATCGAAAATAGCGGAACCCTTCGCGCCAGCGACAGCGCAGCCCTGCGCACCGCTGGCGAAGTATCCAACACCGGTGTGCTGACGGCGGCAAACAACGTGCAGGTCAATGCAGCGAGCCTGACCAGCAGCAAAGAGAGCGTTCTGGCCGCCGGTGTGAACACCGACGGCAAGCTCGCGGATGCCGGGGATTTGCAGCTGACGACCAGCGGGCAGCTCAGCGCCCACGGTCAGACGCTGGCCGGGGGTAACTTCAGCGCCAGCGGACAGGGCGTGGATGTGAGCGGCAGCCAGACTCAGGGTAAACGTGTCACCCTGAACGGTGGCGCGCAGGATGTGACGACTACCAGCGCCAACGTCCGCGCCAGCGAGCTAACCGTCCGTACCGGTAAAACGCTCAATAACACCGGCGGTACGCTGAGCGCTGAGACGGTGAACGTCAGCGCTCACGATCTCGTGAACCAGAAAGGCAAGCTGCTCCAGAGCGGCAGCGGCGCGCTTGCGGTGACACTGCCGGGCAATATTGATAACCAGGAGGGGCAGATTGGCGCGGCGAATGGCGTGCAGCTCGGCGCGGGTACGCTTAACAACACCGAAGGCCAAATCGTTGCCGTGGCGGGGAAAGCCGGGCTTGATACCGGCAGCCTGAATAACGAGCAGGGGCTGATTTCCGCGGCCGCAGGCGACGGCGAAATTCGCAGCCAGCAAAGCGTAAACAACACCAAAGGGCGTATCGAGGCGGCAAAAACTCAGCACATCAGCGCGGGCGACGTGAACAACCAGCAAGGGGTGATTGTCGCCAGTGGCACCACCCTCGCGCTGGGCAGCGGCACGCTTGATAACCGCTCCGGCTCCCTGCTTTCTCAGGGCGCACTCAATATTGACAGCGGCGCTATCAATAACCAGGACGGCTTCCTTGCCAGCGACGGTAATTTTGCGCTTAACAGCGGGGATGTGGATAACACCCGCGGCCAGATTGGTGCGAACCAGAACCTGAATGCCACCTTTGCCGCGCTGCACAATAGCGGCGGTGCCGTGAAATCGGCCGGCGCGATGACGCTGACTGGCGGCGAGCTTGATAACACCGGCGGCACCACCTTCTCGGGTGCCAGCCTCGCGTTCACAGGCGATACGCTGAACAACACCAGCGGGCAACTGGCAGCAGCCGATGGCCTGTCGCTAAACGCGGCAAGCCAGTTGCTTAACTCTTCTGGCGTGCTTCAGGGCAACGGCATTAACCTGACCACTGGCGCACTCGATAACAGCGCCGGAACGCTCAACAGCCTGGACGGGCTGAACCTCTCGGCGGGAACCCTGAACAACCAGGCGGGTACACTTGCCGCCACGGGTGCGGCCGATATCGCGGCAAACAACGTAGATAACCGCAGCGGCGGGCGCATTATCGGCAAATCGGATGCCGCACTGCACACCGACAGCCTGCAAAATGGCGGCGGGCAGATCCAGACCGTTGGCGACCTGTTGCTCGACAGCGCCAGAGGCCTGGTCGATAACGCGTCCGGGCTTATCCGCAGTGGTAAACAGCTGACGGTCACGGCGCTTAACGTCGTCAATCAGAACACCCAGGGCGAAAATCAGGGGCTGGAGGCGCAGAATGTTGCCCTCAAATCAGAGACGCTCGACAACCAGGGCGGCAGCATTCTGGCGAACAACGCACTGGCGATCCGCAACAATGGCGTGCTGAACAATACCGCCGGTGTCCTGTCATCAGCAGGCACGCTTGATGCCAGCGGCAGCGGGCTGAACCTCATCAATGGCGGCGGTACGCTAAAAGCCGGTGAAAACCTGAACGTGCAGGCCGATACTCTCGATGGCAGCGGTCAGCTGTTATCGCTCGGGAATATGACCCTGAGCAGCGCAAACGGCGTCGCCCTCAGCGGCAGCACCCTTGCCAACGGCAATCTTACCTTCACCACGCCAGGGGATATCACCAACAGCGGTAAGCTGATGGCAGGCAGCGCGCTGAATGTGCAAAGCGCCAATCTCACCAACGTTGCCAGCGGTGAAATTAATGCCGGAAGCACCACCCTGAATGCCTCCGGCGCGGTACTGAACTACGGCCTGATCGACGGCATTGCCACGCGTATCAACGCCGACACGCTGACCAACATCGGCACCGGGCGTCTTTATGGCGATACGGTGGGCGTCAACGCCATCACCTTCAACAACCTGGCGGAAAACGGCACGGCGGCCACGCTCGCCGGGCGCGAGCACGTGGATCTGGGCGTGCAGACCCTGAACAACAGCGGCCACGGGCTGATTTACAGTGCCGGGTCGATGCGCATTGGCGGCGCGCTGGATGAGAACGGTACGCCTGTTGGCCGCGCGGCGGCCATCAACAACCACAGCTCAACCATTGAATCTGCTGGGGATATGGCCATTGCCGCCTCGCAGATCAACAACATCAACGATAACTTCTCAACCGAAGTGGCGCTGGTTTCACAAGAACAGCTGACCGAATACCAGCACACCGGCTCGACCAGCCGCTGGAAAGCGGGTGATGAAGGCGTCTGGGTTGACGGGAACTCTTCCGATGGCCTGCGCAACCTCAACACCCCGGAAAAGAGCGGCCACGGTAACGATAACTTCAACCAGTACGACTACACCCGTACCGTTGAAGAGACACGCATCAAAGAGAGCGACCCGGCGAAGATCCTCGCGGGCGGCAATATGATCCTGACGGGCGACCGCCTGTTTAACGATAAGAGTCAGGTTGTCGCAGGCGGTACACTGCTGATTGACCAACTGGGCAGCGTAAAAAACGACGATGTACCCGGCGTGCGCTATACCACCGATAACGGCAGCGTGACCCATTACTACCGTATTCGCCACAAAGGTGATGACGAACAGGGGCGCAGCAGCACCGCGTACACTCCACCGACAGCGATCCAGAGCATTGCGCTGAAGCCAGGCCAGCTTGTGAGCAACGGCAGCGTAGAGGGCAGCAACCTCAGTATTACCCCGCTGGTGTTGCAGGGAACCAATGTGGCGATTGGTCAGGCGGCAGGCGTCAACGCCACACCTGAGCAGACCGTCTCCCCGGGCGAACCGGTGACGCCGCCTGCCGGGCAGCAGTTTGAAGTGACGCCTGCCGACGGTGCAATCCGCATAATCGGCCCGAACACCACCCTGCCGGACAACAGCCTGTTCAAGGTCAACCCAAACGCCGACGTGCCGTATCTGGTGGAAACCGATCCGCGCTTTACCAACGAGCGGCAGTGGCTTGGCAGTGACTACATGCAAAATGCCTTCACCGACGATGGCGATAACACCCTGAAACGCCTGGGTGATGGTTATTACGAGCAGCGTCTGGTGCGCGAACAGGTGATTGGTATTACCGGGCAGCGTTATCTGGATGGCTTCACCAATGACGAAGATCAGTTTAAATCGCTGATGGACAAAGGGATCACCTTTGGCAAGCAGTATTCCCTGAAGCTGGGCGTGGCGCTCACGCCGGAACAAATGGCGCTGCTGACCGGCGATATCGTCTGGCTGGTGAATACCCGGGTCAAAATGCCGGACGGCTCCATGCAGACCGTACTGGTACCGCAGGTTTATGCCAAAGTGAAACAGGGTGACATCGACGGCTCCGGGGCGCTGATTGCCGGGAATAACGTGTCGATGAAGCTCAACGGCGACCTGTTTAACAGCGGAACCATTGCCGGACGTAAAGTGCTGCAACTGGATGCGGACAACATCACCAACCAGTCCGGCACTATTCAGGCCACAGACGTGAACCTGAACGCACGTACCGACATCAACAACATCGGCGCGGCGATTGTGGGCGACAACAGCGTGCTGGCTAATGCCGGGCGCGATATTAACGTCACGACCACCACTACCAGCGGGCAGAGCGTTAACGGCGAAAACAGCTTTACCCGCACCACCATCGACAGCGTTTCCGGCATTTACGTGCAGGGCGACGACGGCAAGCTGGCGCTACAGTCCGGGCGCGACATTACGCTCACCGGGGCGCAGGTGATCGCCAGCGGCGAAAACGGTAAAGCACAACTGGTGGCTGGGCGTGACCTGAACCTGAACACCGTCACCACCGCCAGCAGTGACAATCTGGTCTGGGATGCGGATAACACCCTCAAACAGAGCAGCACAGACCACAACGCCAGCACCGTGCAGGGCGTGGGCGGCGTCGCGCTGGCGGCCAATAACGACATCAACGTGCGCGGGGCGCAAATCACCTCAGACGGCGCGCTGACCGCTGCCGCGAAGCATGACGTGAACATCGAAGGCGTGCTCAACGACAGCCAGCTTGATGAGAAACATAAAGTGGTGGGCGGTAACGGCTTCTTATCTAAAACCACCACCAAAACCCGCGACACGGTAGACCGACAAACCGTTCAGGGCAGCGAACTGAGCGCAGACTCGGTGAACATCGCTGCCGGAAACGATCTCACCGTGGCGGGCAGCAGCGTGGTCGGTTCGGGCGACGTGGCGCTGCGGGCAGGCAACGATTTAACCCTCACCAGCATGGGCGGACGCAATAACGAAACCCATCTGAAAGAGGAGAAAAAATCGGGGCTGATGTCCTCCGGCGGCATTGGCTTTACCGTGGGCTCACGTAAAGAAACCACCGACCAGGCAAGCCAGGCGCTGGCGGGACAAGGGTCGACGATCGGCAGTCTGAATGGCGATACCGTCCTGCTGGCGGGTAACAACTACCGCCAGACCGGCAGCACGGTGGCCTCACCGAACGGCAACGTGGCGATCCAGGGTAAAAACGTCACCATCGAGGCGGCGCAAAATACCTATGCCTCACAGTACAAACGCACCGTTGAGCAGAAAGGCTTTACCCTCGCGGTGAACGTACCTGTGGTGCAGGCGCTACAGAGCGTGATTGCCTCCACGGAGAAGGTCGGGCAAAGCAAAGACGATCGCATCAACATGATGGCCGCCGCTAACGCCGCGTGGGACAGCGCCCGCGCTGCCAACACCATGATGAATGCCGCTCAGGGCGTGATGGCAAACGGCGCACAGGCGGCGGCGCAGAACGTCAGCGTCTCGCTGACCTACGGCGAGAGCAAACAGACCCACACCCAGACCAACGACAGCACCACGGCGCTGGCCAGTAAAGTGAATGCCGGGAAGCAGGCTGTGGTGGTCGCCACCGGCGGCGGTGAGCAGTCTGACATCAATATCATCGGCTCAGACGTCAGCGGCAAACAGGGCACCACGCTGTTTGCTGATAACGACATCAATATTCTGGCGGCGCAGCAGGAGAGCCACGACCGCAGTACCGACAACTCCAGCGGCTGGAATGCCGGGATAGCGGTGAGCTATGGTCAGGGCGGCGCATCCTTTGGCGTCACCGCAGGGGCCAACAAAGGCAAAGGTTACGGCAACGGGGATGAAGTCTCCTGGCGCAACAGCCACGTGGGCGATATGGACGGGCAAACCCGCATCATCAGCGGCGGCGACACCACCCTGCGCGGCGGGCAGTTGCTGGGCAAAGGCGTGGATATCACCGCCGACAACCTGTACATCGAAAGCCTTCAGGACACCATGACCTACAAAGGCGAGCAGAAAAGCATGGGCGGCCAGGTCACCGTGGGCTACGGCTTTGCGGCATCGGGCAACTACGGCCAGTCGAAAGTGAACGCGAACTACGCCTCGGTACAGGAGCAGTCCGGCGTCTTCGCGGGTGACGATGGCTATAACATCAACGTGAAAGGCAATACCGACCTGACAGGCGGGCTGATTACCTCCAGTGAAAGCGCCGAGCTTGCCGGGAAAAACCAGTTCAGCACCGGCACGCTGAGCTGGCGTGACGTTCACAACACCTCGGAATTCGAAGGCAACGGCTTTGGCATTGGTGCCTCGGTCAGCAACAACCCTGACACCGGAAAAGATAAAAACGTCACCTTCGGTATCGGTCACGACAGCGGGAACGACAGCGGCACCA
Organism: Enterobacter soli ATCC BAA-2102; assembly: GCF_001654845.1. Classification (GTDB taxonomy): domain Bacteria; phylum Pseudomonadota; class Gammaproteobacteria; order Enterobacterales; family Enterobacteriaceae; genus Enterobacter; species Enterobacter soli. Next base: position 18,856 of record NZ_LXES01000002.1, read on the forward strand.
CCCGCAGCGGGATTAACACCGGTAATATCACCATCACCAACCCGGACGCGCAGCAGCAGGCTGTCGATGGCGTGAAAACAGATATCACCACCGAAACCGCCGCGGCGAACTCAGGGGCGATTAAGAACAACTTCGACAGAGACGAGGTGTTTAAAGAGCTGAACCTGCAAGTCAGCGTGACGCGTGATTTCAAAGAGAATGCGAATCGCCAGATTGGCGAGTATCTCGATGACAAGCAGGCCGCTGCGCGTAAAGATCTTCAGGACGCCATCGATAAAGGCGATAAAGCGAAGCAAGATGCTGCGATCGAAGATATATACAAACTGCAATATCAGCGCCGCTTCCTGCAAACACTGGTTGGTATCGTTGCCGGGTCGCCGGATGCTGCGATAACCCAGGGCACGCTGTCGCTGGCGGCGACGAAAATGCGCGAAGAGACGCTGAAAAACTCCCTGCTCTTCCCGGGGGTTGTCGATAAAGACGGCAACGTGATCAGTAATGTTTCCGGCCCAAGCGACGGGCTGTACGACGGCGTTAAGCTCGGGGGCGTCCGCGTTGGCCTCGACTTCATCTGCGGCGATAAAAACATCCGCTGCGTAAATGATGAGAATAACAATAACGCCCTTGTTCTCGACGACAAAGGCCGGGTTCAGTACAAAGGGGATGAACGTCATAAGACATTCGACGCCCTGCTGGAAGACCAGACGTTATCTGCCGGGTTGTACGGCCCGACCGGCGGGTTCCAGGGCGGCGTGGGGATGATGAACTCGTGGACCTATTCGCCTGGCTCCTTCCTCGACGATCTGGTGGAAAGCTATGCCGGTACCCATGATTTGGTGGGCGGCCAGCTGCCCGGTTTTTATGATGGTGAAGGGAATACCGCCCGGGGTCGCAGCCCGCTGGCTGACGTGGCGGCCAATACCTGGACCATCGCAGCGATTCCGATTGCCACACCGTTTGCCATGAGCGAACTGGTGTCGCCTGAGCTGCTGCAATTTATTTTCTCAACCTCTCAGTAAGTGAGCGAAACATGAAAAAAAGTCTGCTGGTTCTGTTGCCCCTCCTGCTCACCGGCTGCGTGGTGGGCAATATGGACTCAACCGATTATCAGTACGTGAAATACGCCCAGACCTTCCAGAAGCTGGATAAAACCGGGCGTACCGACACCGCTCAGCGCAAAGAAGATCTTTACAGCTGCGGGGTGCCCAGAAGAGCCAATCTGGATGACGGCAGCTGGAACGGCGGCAGCGCCCGGCCTGGGCAAACGCTTCAGGAAGTGGTTGCCAGAGAAGAGAAAATCTCAAGCTGTATGAAAGCGAAAGGCTACAAGGTCTACGGCTACGATGAGTGCGGCCCGCTGAAAGCCCCGACCGGGCTGTGCCCGAATTAACTTTATCACCTTATTTGGCGTGGATTACCCCGCCTGTATTGCCGGAGCTTTCCGGCAATCATTTCAAAAAAAACGACGAAAGGATGACGGTAAATGAAAAAAATATCTCTGGCGTTAATTATCGCGGCAAGCCTGGCAAGCGGCGCTGCTCTGGCGGATAACCAGACTGTTTCTGTTGGTTATGCGCAGAGCAAAATCGAAGACTTCAAAAATATTCGCGGCGTGAACGCGCAGTATCGCTACGAGTGGGATTCACCGTGGAGTGCAGTAGGCTCATTCACCTATATGAGTGGCGATCAGGATGACCATTACTATGTGGACTCCGATTCGGTGAAAAACCACATTGAAGCGAAATATTACTCCCTGTTGGTTGGCCCGGCGTACCGTATTAATGAGTACGTTTCCCTGTATGCACTGGGCGGCGTTGCACACACCAAAGCCGACGTCGACACCAAATGGGTGAACGCCGGTGATGGTTTTACCCAGAAAGAGAGCCGCTCCGAGAAATCGACCTCTTTTGCTTACGGCGCGGGCGTGCAGTTTAACCCAACTCCGGAGCTGGCGATTAACGTCGGCTACGAAGGCACGAATGCGGATCTGGACGGCAATTACGCCATCAACGGCTTTAACGTAGGCGTGGGTTATCGTTTCTGACAGGTGCGGCCTGTTGCCGGGTGGCGGCTACGCCTTACCCGGCCTACGGTCCAGATATTATGCAGGCACGGCAACAGGCAATGCCTGCATAATATGCGCAATAAACTGCGTAAGTTTCGGCAACGGGCGTAAATCCTGCCGCCAAAGCAGATGCACTGGCCTCGGCTCCGGGGTGTAATCCTCAAGCACCCGCACCAGCCTGCCGCTCGCCAGCTCTTCCGCCACCAGCACTTCCGGTTGCAGGAGTAACCCCGCCCCCGCTCTTGCCGCCATGCGTAGTCCGTAGCCGTCGTTACATCTTAAGATGGCATCACGCTTCCAGCGCACTTCCCCTTCCACGCCCGGCAGCCGCCACTCGTTGCGCGCGGTCCAGACCGTGTGCGACAGACACAGGTGATCCACCAGGTCGGCGGGCGTTTGCGGTGTGCCGTAACGGGCCAGATACTCCGGTGCGGCGCAAATCACCATCCGGTACGGGCAGAGGTATTTTGCCACCAGGTCATCGTGATGGATGTCGCCAATACGAATGGCCAAATCAACACCTTCGTCCACCAGATCCACCATCCGGTTAGTCAGATCCAGCTCGACCCGCACTTCCGGGAAACGCTGTAAAAACGTGGCGGTAAGCGGGGCTACCACGCAGCCACCGAACGACGTGGGCGCGGATACCCGCAAGGTTCCGGCGGGTGTCGCACGCAGACGCTCAACGGCGCGTTCTGCCGCCGATACCTGCTCCAGCACCCGCTTTGCTTCGTCAAAATAGACACGTCCGGCGTCAGTCAGGCTCTGGCGGCGGGTGTTTCGCTCGAGCAGGCGCGTACCCAGTTGAGACTCCAGCAACGCAATGTACTTTCCGACCATCACCGCCGACATCTCAAGGCGCGATGCGGCAAGGGTGAAACTGCCGCTTTCCACCACGGCGATAAAGGTCTCCATGCCGCGAAGCTTATCCATATTGCAAACCTCTGGTTAGTAATCATCTAACTTTAGCCCAGTTTATCTGACTTTTTATTTATTAAAGAATGAAGGCTCACAACATAAGGAGTCTGCTATGAAAATCGTCATTATTGGCGCCAGCGGTACGGTCGGTCGCGCAGTAACGGAAGCGTTAAGTCTTCGCCATGAGGTTATCCGCGTGGGGCGTACGCAGGGTGATTATCAGGTGGATATCACCTCGCAGGAGAGCGTGCAGGCGCTGTTTGAAAAAATCGGCCCGGTGGATGCCATTGTCTCTGCCAGCGGGGGTCTACACTTCGGCCCGCTCGCCACGATGAAAGACAGCGATTTCAACCGGGGCTTGCAGGACAAGCTTCTGGGACAAGTGCGCCTGGCGCTGACCGGCCAGCACTACCTGAACGAGGGCGGCTCTATTACCCTGATTAGTGGCATTGTGGCGCACGAACCCATTGCTCAGGGGGTAAATGCCACTACGGTAAATGCCGCGCTGGAAGGGTTTGTCCGTGCGGCGGCCTGCGAACTGCCGCACGGTATTCGTATCAACCTGATTAGCCCGACGGTGCTTACCGAATCCGCCGAAGCGTACGACGGTTTCTTCCCCGGTTTTGAAAGTGTGCCAGCGGCGACCGTGGCCCAGGCCTATCGCCGCAGCGTGGAAGGCGTGCAGAGCGGGCGGGTGTATACAGTAGGTTATTGAGCCTTACGGGCAGCGCCACCCGGCCTATAAAAGGATCGTGCGGCCTGATGCCCTCACCCCCCCCTCTCCCACAGGGAGAGGGAGCAAACACTAAAATCGGCAACCAGGTTGCCGATTTGCTTTTACCTTGTGCGGCCTGATGCCCTCACCCCAACCCTCTCCCACAGGGAGAGGGAGAAATGCACATCAGCCCACCGCCCCCCAAACAAGGTTGCCGTTATGGAAGGTCGCAGTGCGCGGGGAAATGCGCGCTACAGCTTCGGCGGAACAGGAGGCATCCACCAGCACAAAACTGGCGTCGTCCTGCGCTTTTGGCCACACGCGCTCGCCTTTGTCGTTGAGCGGCAGCACATCACCGGTGGCGATACCCAGTGCGCGGGAAAGGGTTTGCTCGTTCGGGCGAATATAAAGCTGGGCGTAAAGGTTCGCTTTTTCCAGCATATCGCCCAGGCCGTAAGGCGACCAGTGGTCGATCACGCTGTCGGTGCCCGTCATCACAAACACGCCTTTATCACGCAACTGCTTCAGCGGCATGTGCAGAGTGCCAATCGGCACGGTGGAGGCAATTGTCACCTGCTGCGCCGCCATGCGGGTGGCAATTTCATCCACCTGCTGCTCGTTGAGCGTGGCCAGCGCGAAAGCATGGCTGATGGTCAGCTTGCCCTTCAGCTCAGGCGTTTTCTCCACCGTTTCGACCATGTAATTCACCGCCGCAACGCCCGCCGGGCTGGTTTCGTGCAGGTGAATATCCACCCCTTTGTTGTAGTCCAGTGCAATCTGGAACATGGTGTCGAGGGATTTTTCCATCGCGCCATCGACGTTGGTAGGATCAAGCCCGCCAACATAGTGCGCCCCGGCCTGCATCGCTTCGCGCATCAGCTTCTCGGAATGGGATAACAGCAGCCCATGCTGCGGGAAAGCGACAATTTCGCAGTCAAAACCGGGCTTGCGCCGGGATAATACGGCTTGCAGGTTTTCCAGATTTTTCAGGCCGGACACCGGTTCAATATTGCAGTGGCTGCGGGCAATAGTGGAGCCTTTCGACTGGATCAGGCCGATCAGTTTTTCCGCTCGCTCCTGGGTATAAGGTTGCAGCTCTGGTAACAGTTTCTGCTCCAGGCGGATCATGTCCTGGATGGTGGTCCCGGCCGGGCGATTCAGCGAACGCCACGGGCCGCCGTAAAACGTTTTATCCAGATGGATGTGCATGTCACGCATCGCCGGAAGCATCAGTTTGCTGCCCGCATCGTAGTGCGGCAGCGTGGCATCGGCGTGGCTTTTGTTATCCCGTAAAGCGACTATTTTCCCGTCTTTGATTTCCAGCGTTTTCAGCTCGGTGCGGGTGCTGGTCGCGACGCTGCCGTCGAAATTGAACCCGGCTTCCAGCAGGACGTTATCCAGATAGTAGTGTTTTGCGCTGATGCTCATGGGTTTGCCTGTCTCACAGATTTGCTTCGCGGGATCCGCAGCATACGCGACAGAGCCGGTAGCACCAAACAGAGCGCAGGCAGTGACCATTTTGCCGCTCTGGCTGATAAATTCACGGCGGCTTTTATTCTCACTCATCTTTTCTTCCTTTTGCTTAAGCATTCACAATGTGGGTGCCGGTTTCACCGCGCAACGCCGCGGGCAGGCAGTCCGGCGAGGTGATCACCACCCGTTTGCCGCCATGGTGCAGGAATTCCAGTGAGGCGACGATTTTCGGCAGCATACTGCCCGCCGGGAAATGCCCCTCTTCCATATAGCGTGTCATCTGCGCCACGTTTACCGTATCCAGCGCCTGCTGAGTCGGCTTGCCGAAGTTCACGCACACTTTTTCCACCCCAGTGGTGATAACCAGCACATCCGCGCCGATCTCGCGCGCCAGCAGTGCGGTGGAGAGATCTTTATCGATCACCGCATCCACGCTCTGGTAATCCCCCTGCTCGGTGCGAACGACCGGAATACCGCCGCCACCGGCGCCGATCACCACAAATCCCTTTTGCGTCAGCGTTTTGATGGCATCGGCCTCAACGATACGTAACGGCTGCGGTGAGGCCACCACGCGGCGATAGCCCCGGCCAGAATCCTCTACAAAATGCCAGTCCGGGTGTGCCAGCTGTAATTCGTCGCGTTGTGCTTCACTGAAGAACGCACCGATGGGCTTGGTAGGATGGGTAAAGCCGGCATCGTTTTTATCCACCTCTACCTGTGTGACCACCGTCACCGCCTTTTTCTCGCCACGCGCGGCAAGGCGGTTGTTTAACGCCTGCTGGATCAGATAGCCGATCCCGCCCTGAGTATCTGCCACGCAGTTCGCCAGCGGGGTCAGCGGCAACCCTTCACGCTCGTGGGCGATTTCCGCCCGGCGCAGATCCAGCCCCACCTGCGGACCATTACCGTGGGTGAGCACAATGTCGTAATCGGATGCCAGCATCTCCAGCACCGACTCCGCAACGGCTTTAACCGCCTGCGACTGATGTTCAATCGACTGGCTGGCGTTATCTTTGATAATGCTGTTGCCGCCGATGGCAACGACCATGAGCTCTTTCATACGTTTTCCTTCATCATGGTGCGGTATGTTTCCCCTCACCCCAGCCCTCTCCCCAAAGGGGCGAGGGAGTTAACATCCCCTCTCCCCTTTGGGGAGAGGGTTAGGGTGAGGGGCAATCTTTTAGGACTCAGAAACGGGTGCACTTGTGCTCGCCGCTTCGCGGCTATCAAGCACATGCTTCACCACAAACATGCCACCCATCATCAGATACGCGGTGACGAACATCAGCGAACTGCCTTCGGCAAAGCCCACGACCGGCGCGTGGATCACGCCAAACAGTGCCAGCAGCGCGCCAACAGCGGCAGCAATGGCCCCACGCAGCGGTTTATTGATGATGGAGAAGATGGCGATACAGCCCCAGAGCATACTGGCGAGCGGAGCACCGTTGCCCAGATGTACCAGTCCTTCGTAGTAGATGCCTTTGCTGTGCAGCACGTCGGTACCGATTTTCGCCGCATTGGTCCCCGCGGCCCCCATCACGCTGTTCATCATGGTCAGCGCCCAGTTGGCGATCCACGGGAACAGACAGATGAAGATAACGGGTACCTCCACTTTGGGTGTTTCCCTCACCACCTGGTTGGCGGTCACCACGCCGATAAACACCAGAATCGGCACGATGGCGGTCATCGGAATAATGGCGAGCATAAACGCCCCCAGCCCGAACAGCGGCACGATGAACATGGTCACACCGGACGCCAGCGTATAGCCGATGCTCGCCCCCATGGCTTTCCAGCCCGCGTGGCCCACGTAGACCGTCACCGGGAACGGGTTACCCATCAGACAACCCAGCATCGATGCCAGACCGTTCGCCAGCATCACCTTACGGGTTGGGTATTCATCCCCTGCCGCGTGGGCGCTTTCGATGTTTTCCAGGTCAAAGATGTAGTTTGCCAGCCCCAGAGGAACCGCTGATGCCAGGTACGGCAACGCGTGCGGCAGCCCTTGCAGGAAGCCTTCCACATGCACTTGCGGCGGGTTAAAACCAAACGACGACATAGACGCTTTAATCGCTTCCGGGCTTTGCAGGCCGGAGATCCACGCCAGAGCCGTACCGGCAATCAACAGCAGCAGGCCGGTCGGGATTTTGGCGAAGATCGGCTTTTTGCCAAACCAGTTAATGAAGATCAGCAGCAGCACGATGAACGACACGGTCGGCGCTTCGAACGCCTGGAGCATCGGGTTCATCGCCAGCAGCAACAGACCCAGCCCGGACAGGCACGACAGCAGTACGGTACGCGGGATCATCTTGCGGATGGTTTCCCCTAAAAACGAACCGCCCGCCAGGATCATCGCTTCCACAAAGCACCACACCAGACCAATCTGGATGGCAAAATCCGCATCACCCGTTTGCTGATAGACCGGCATCAGCACCAGGAAGGTCACGGTAAAAATCGACGGAGCACTCGGACCGGACGGCAGCGCGGTAACGTCGTTACGCCCGGTCTGGCGCGCCATTTGCAGGCCAAACCACGCATAGCAAATGCTCGCGACCAGTACCGCCAGCCCGAAGGCTGGCGCGATGCGTCCATAAACAATCTCTTTCGGGATGCCGACGACAAAAATGAGCAGCCCCATCATGGTCAGCAAATTGGTCAGGTTGTTGGTCATCAACCCGAAATATGCCGCCCAGTCACCTCTTTTCCACTCCAGTTTCATGTTTTTCATGGATGCTTGCCTTATAAAAAGTAGCGATCGCGGAAGGTCAACAGCGCCTTTTCAAAACAGCTAAATGGCGGGTGAACAATGCCCGCCCCAATCATGCCGATACCCGCATCTTTGTGGGCAATCGCGGTGTTGATCACCGGCAAAATGCCACTGCCAGCCACTCTGGTGATGTCGATGGCGGTCGGGATGCCCATAAACGAGAGCAGCGGAATGGTGACGTTCGGGTTTTCGCCGAGCGTGATTTCCCGCATCTGGCGGGAGAAGTCGATGGCTTCATCCACCGTGCCGCCCACCAGCGCCACAATCGCCGGGGCCGTTGCCATTGCAAAACCGCCGATACCGTAGGTTTCCGTGATTGCGCTGTCGCCGATATCCAGACCTGAGTCTTCCGGTTTGTAACCCGCAAACATCGGGCCAATCACCTGCTGCGCCGGGCCGGTGAACCACTGCCCCGGCAGGCCAGAGATGCGCAGGCCGAATTCATAGCCGTTACGCGCCATGGTGGTGACTACGGTGCTGTACTCAATGCCGTGGGCGGCATCCAGCGCGGCTTTACACATCGCCATCCACGTTGGGCCAGAGAAGTAGTCACTGCTGGCGACAAACTCGAACACTTCACGCTGTTGTTCCACCGGATAACCCGCCTGAATAAGGCCCGGCGTCAGCGCCTGGATCAGCAACGTGGTGCCCGCGTTGTTACGGTTGTGGCACTCGTCGCCCATGTGCAGGGCCTGCGCCAGCATTAAGCGCAGATCGATTTCGCCGATGATTTTCATGGCATCGCGCAGCATCGGGCCAAGCACATCGCGCATCCAGTTCAGGCGGTCGATAACGCTCTGGTCATTGGCGCCCATACGCAGAATTTTTGCCATCTGCTCGCTTAAGTTAGTGAATGCACGGTTGCCGTAGGTTTTGTTTTCGACGATATGCATGAACATCGAGGCTGAGGTAACACCCGCCATGGAGCCTACGCAGTCGTGTTCGTGGCACGGCGAGAAGGTGATCTCACCGGATGCCGCCAGCTTAGCCGCATCATCGAGATCTTTGGCCAAACCTTCAAACACCAGCGCGCCGGTGACCGCCCCTTTCATCGCCCCACACATGTTCTCCCAGGAAACAGGCGGGCCCGCGTGCAGAATGGTGGTACGGGTCATGCCCGGCACCACGTTTATCGCCTGGTCGTAGCCCACCAGCACCGGATGTGACTGAATAATGCGCTCAAGGGCTATTTTGTTGGCGGCGGCAATTTTGTCGGCCAGCGGTTTGCCTGCCAGTTGATCCAGCGCTTCCACGACCTGCATATTGCCCTGCCCCGGCGGCGTCCAGTCCAGCTGAGTCACGGGAACATGCTGCTTTTTGAGGTCGTCACTGAACATCGCAATGCCGACGTTAATGACGTTCAGCGGCTGATTAAATAAAGTCGTCATTATGCTTTCTCCCCTTTGCAGACAAATTCGCGTGCCAGTAATCCGGTATTGGTGCTGCTGCTGGCCCAGATAACGCCGGCATCGGTCAGAAGCTGACACTGCTGAGCCAGTGACGGTGCGTCCCGGTCTGTACCGAGCACGTAGCCGAGGATCTCCAGCGGACGGTTATCGGCCTTCGCAATGGCCTGCGCCTCTTTAATGGCGTCGATCATCACCCCCACCGGATCTTCATGCGCGCCAAAGCCCAGTACGAAGTCCATCACGATCACCCCCACTTCCGGGTCACGTGCTTCCTGTAACAGACGGCTGATGCGGTTGGTCGGGTCGATCATCGGGTGCGGTTTGCCGTTGGTGAAGTCGTCGTCGCCAAAGTCGAGGAAGGTATGGGCCTTACTGACGTTAATGTCGCTGAGACGTTTCGTCGGATCCGGCTGAATGTTGCTGTAGACGTCGTCGAATTTATCGAGCGCGGCGAACATCGCTTCATCGCACAGCGTGCCGCCGCAGAACAGGCCGCGAATGTATTTTTGCTGTGGGGTCAGACGGGCGCGCACCACTTCGATCAGCGGCCAGTTGAGCGGATGCAGATCAAGGGACTCTTTTTTGATACCGGTCAGCAGCACCGCTTTCAGCGCGGCTTCCTTGGTGCCACGGGCAAACTGTAATCCGTCTTCATCAGCAGGAGGGGCATTACGGCCGAGGAAGCACGCGATCACAGGTTTGCGGCAGGCGCGCGCACGTGCCAGCACTTTTTCTGCCACCGCAGGCGCAGGCGGCTTGGAGATGAGCGCAATCACCTGCGTGGCGTCGTCGGCTTCCAGCATGTCGATGGCATCGAGCATCATCAACCCGCCAATTTTTTCACTCAGATCGCGGCCACCGGTCCCAATCAGCTGTGACACGCCGCCGCCGAACTCATGAATTCGCACGCTCAACTCCTGGCTGCCGGTGCCGGACGCCCCGACGATACCAATCGGCCCACGGCGCACCTCGTTGCCAAAGCACAGCGCCGCGCCGTTAATAATGGCGGTGCCGCAGTCAGGCCCCATCATTAACAGCCCTTTCTGGTGGGCCAATTGCTTAAGCGCCAGCTCGTCGTCGAGGCTCACGTTGTCAGAAAACAGCATCACGTTGAGATCGTTTTCCAGCGCCTGACGCGCTTCGCGGGCGGCAAAGGTGCCGTTCACCGAAATCACCGCAAGGTTTGCATCGGGGCGATGGGTTTTAGCACTGGCAAGGGTGGCATAGCGTGCTTCATGGCTGCCGCCGCTCTCTTTGCGGGTGAACAGCGCTTCAATGGCGGCCAGCGTTTCGTCATTCGCCGCAGCGCCTTTAATGACAATCATCAGGTCGCCGTTTTTGGCTTCGGCTAATTCAGGCGTTAACAGCCCAAGATTTTTCAGTACGCCTTTATTCATTTCCGTCGCCATCGCCACAAATGCCTGTTCAACGCCCGGCAATTTATTGGCTTTGGTGGAAACCGACATTAATGAGACGGAATCAAAATAAGTATTCTTTTTTATCACGATTTTCGTTGGCATTATTTTACCTGTATGAGGATAAAAGGGGGCCGCCATCGTGCAAAAGGCACGACGGTAAAATGCTGTGTTTATTCATGGCCAGCCCGGTCAGGCTGGCCGGTTTATTTATGCGCCAGCCGCCAGCAGCAATTCGGCGATTTCATGGAAGCCTTTTTCCCGCGCCAGTTCGAGCGGGGATTTACCGTATTTGTCGGTCATGTGCGGATTAGCGCCGTTATCCAGCAGCAGCTTTACAATTTCCTGCTGCTTTGCGCCGCCATCGTTGAGGACAATGGCTTCCAGCAGCGGCGTCCAGCCCACGAAATTCGTGTGGTTAACGTTGATATCGGTCAGCGCCAGCAGTTCACGTACAATTTCAACGTGGCCTTTTTCGCTGGCAGGCGTGATGCCCACACCGCCAAAGCGCGTCAGCCTTTCCAGGTCAGGGCCAGCCGGAAGAACAATGCGTAAAAGGGTTAAATCGTTGGTCAGGCAGCTAATCAGGAAGGGGTTAAAACAGGTATTATCCTGTTTATCAATATCCGCCCCGGCAGCAATTAAATGCTCCACACAGGCGTATTGTTTATTCAGGCTGGCAATAATAATGGCGGTTCTTTTCTGGCGGTTAGTGGCATTGATATCCACGCCTTTATCCAGACACGCTTTTAGCGCGTTGATATTGCCTTGTTCTGCCGCCAGCAGAAATTCAGTAACGAGTTCATTTGCAGACATATTCAGACTCCCGATGTTTTCATTTCTGATGCCCTGAGAATAGCAACAGCCCCTTCAGAAAAGAATCCGCTTAAATATCATTCACCGGAACATGACAGATTGTTGAATAAAAATTAATAATTGAGCCAAAACGTGCGCCGGTACAATGTTTTTCTTATGTTTGCCTGCTTTTGATGGTGGAAAACAGCATTCTGCTTATGTCTCTCAATCCCTTGCCGGGCGCGGCTCACAATAAATTTCAGGAAGTGTGATGCCGTTCAAATCAGTTGTAACGTCAGTGTTAAAATCTGTTCAAAACTGGTTGCTCCCGAAGGGGATTACAAATAGATTCAACAATGCCGCGCTGGCCTGTTAGCCTGGAGCCTGATGATGAATTCCATTTTTACCGAAGAGAACCTGCTGGCCTTCACCATGGCGGCACGCTACAGCAGCTTTAGCAAGGCAGCAGAAGAGCTGGGCCTGACGACATCGGCCATCAGCTACACCATCAAACGCATGGAAACCGGGCTGGACGTGGTGCTGTTTGTGCGTAACACGCGTAGCATTGAGCTTACCGAATCCGGATTTTATTTTTACCGGAAAGCCACCGACCTGCTGAACGACTTTCACGCCATTAAGCGCGGGATAGATACCATTTCCCAGGGTATCGAAGCGCGGGTGCGCATCTGCATCAATCAGCTTTTATATACACCGCGCCACACCGCCAGGCTGTTACAGGTACTGAAAAAGCAGTTCCCGACCTGCCAGATAACCGTCACCACCGAGGTATACAACGGCGTCTGGGATTCCATCATTAATAACCAGGCCAATATCGCGATTGGCGCACCGGATACCCTGCTCGACGGTGGCGGGATTGATTACACCGAAATCGGCGCTATCCGCTGGGTGTTTGCCATTGCCCCGGAACACCCGCTGGCGTTCACGCCTGAGCCGATAGCCGAAAGCCAGCTGCGCCTGTATCCGAATATCATGGTAGAAGACACCGCACACACCATTAACAAGAAAGTCGGCTGGCTGCTGCACGGACAGGAAGCGATTCTGGTGCCGGACTTCAACACCAAATGTCAGTGTCAGATCCTCGGTGAAGGGATTGGTTTTTTACCGGAATATATGGCGCGGGATGCGGTAGAAGACGGGCTGCTGGTGACGCGGCGTATCAATAATCCACGCCAGGATTCGCGCATGTTGCTTGCCACACAACATGCAGCGACCGGCCAGGTCACACGCTGGATCAAACAAGAGTTTGGCCCCCAGGGTGTGCTGACCGGAATATACAGTGATTTGCTCTGGCGCGCTTAATCGCGGGTTTGTACCCAGAACGCGTGAATAAGACCTGGAATATAGCCAAGTAGCGTCAGAATGATGTTCAGAATAAACGCCCAGCCAAAACCTTTACCCAACAGCACGCCCAGCGGCGGCAGGATGATCGTGAAAACGATACGCCAAAAACCCATACAGACTCCGTGCAAGCTCATTCATTAAAGATAAAAAGAGGACTCCCTCTAAGCGTAGTCAGTTTAGCGGGTGATACTTCTCTGCGTTGGCCTTTTACCCTCTTTTACGCTTTTGACACTGGCTTAATCCTTGCCTTTAGTTTAGCATTTACTTAATTAAGCAAATGCTAAACTAATATGACTGAACTCGAACAACTCCAGGCCAGCGCTGAGCAGGCCGCAGCACTCCTGAAAGCGATGAGCAACGCCCGCCGGCTGCTGATCCTGTGCACGCTGTGCGGTGCACCGGGCACCAGCGCGGGCGAACTGGCGCGTGCCACGGGGCTTAGCGCATCGGCCACCTCGCAGCACCTGGCGCGAATGCGTGAAGAGGGGCTTATCGACAGCACCCGCGATGCCCAGCGCATTCTCTACTTCATTAAAAACGATGCGGTGAATCAGCTCATCAGCACCCTGAAAACCCTTTATTGCCCGTAAGGAGCCGCAAATGTCCCTCCCTCTTATCTCCCCGCAGCAGGCGAATGCGCTGATTACTGAAGGCGCAACGCTGATTGATATTCGTGATACCGATGAATATGCCCGGGAGCATATTCCGCTTGCCTGTTCCGTTCCACTGGATACGCTCCCTGCCGGGCTTCAGACCCAGCCGGGCGAAACGGTTATCTTCCACTGCCAGTCGGGGGCGCGTACCTCGGGCAATGCAGCGCGTCTTGCGCAGGCGGCTTCATCCGCGCAGGCGTATGTGGTTGAAGGCGGAATTCAGGGCTGGAAACAGGCCGGGTTGCTGACCGTTGAAGACACATCACAGCCGCTCCCGCTGATGCGCCAGGTGCAAATTGCTGCCGGGCTGTTGATTTTGTGCGGAGTGGTGCTGGGATATAGCGTCTCCAGCGGCTTTTTCCTGCTCAGCGGTTTTGTTGGTGCCGGGCTGCTGTTTGCCGGGCTGAGCGGCTTTTGCGGAATGGCGCGTCTGCTGAAATTAATGCCGTGGAACAGACGTACCTCATAAGCAGTAATTCATTGAATACACTGTACCCTGCGCCAGACGTGGGCTAAGGTGAAGAACACCACAATGATGAGGAGGTACTATGTTTTCAGTCGGCGATTTTGTGCAGCCACGTATGGGCGGTCCAAAACTGAAAGTGATCGAAGTGAATGGCGAGAGCATCGTGGCAGTACAGGCCAGCAATGAGCAAGGCGAGAAATATACGCTGAAGGCGGCGGATGTCACCCTTTATACCGAAGACGGTGATTTCGGCGTCTGCTAAAGAACGCAGCCGGGCGGAACCTTCCGCCCGGCACACGAATTAAATCAGGAAATCATCCAGTGATTTACCGTTTGCCAGTGCGCTCGCAATAGGTTTTGGCGTGCGGCCCTGACCGGTCCAGGTTTTTTCTTCACCGTTAACGTCGATGAAGCGATATTTTGCTTCACGCGCTTTACGTTTTTTCGCCTGTTGACCCGCGTTGCTCGCTTCAGAGCCCAGCAGATCGGCTGGAGAAATACCGTCAGCTTTCATTCGTTCCAGCAGAGCATTAATTTTATCCTGCTGTTCAGCACGTTGCTGTTCGAATTCAGCCAGCTCGTTACGTTTTTCTTCAGTAACGATCCTGACTTTTTCCAGCATCTCTTCAAGCGCTTCAATAGAGAATTCACGCGCCATTGCACGAAGTGTGCGGATATTATTAAGATTCTGTAACGTCAAAGACATATTAATTGAAAACCTTTTCTTTGTGATAAATCGAAAAATCAACTGACAGAGTAATTCATTTCCCCTGCAATATCCACCCATCGAAACTTAAAGCCATTATTGTAAATGTTTTAAAATATAATTTTGGATGCCGGTTATGTTTCCAGGAAGAGGATTTATTTCTCTGGAGGATAATGACTTGCGTAACAGTATAAATCGCATCGCGTTGCCCCTTACAAAAAAAATGAATATTAATGCATTTATAATGAATAAAACAAACCCTTTCCTGGCAGGATTTTTATCTGCAAAAACGAATAATGAAGAACAATCATCATGGAATGATCGGTTTTCACACAAACCAAAGAATGCCATGCTGAACACCGCACCAGGAGCAAAAACCGATTCATGCAAAAACAACATAACACACTGATTTTAAATCAAATAAAACAGCATGAGAGAGAAAATAGCGAGGCGATTAACAAATACACAATTTCAGAGAATTTTGTGGACAAAAAGGCAATAAATAAAAATTAATCACTAATTGTTAGTTTCAAACCAGAGATATACGCTATACACGTCAAACAAACCAACCTAAAGCACTAAAAGCTGAACGGTAAAGCCCCATTATTATGTTCTTCTCAAGGAGTTCAGACATGTTCTCACCGCAGTCTCGCCTGCGCCATGCGGTAGCGGATACCTTCGCGATGGTTGTCTACTGTTCCGTCGTGAACATGCTGATCGAAATATTCCTCTCCGGAATGTCCTTCGAGCAATCACTTTCTTCTCGCCTGGTGGCTATCCCGGTGAACATTATTATTGCATGGCCTTACGGATTGTACCGCGATGCTGTCATGCGCCTTGCCCGCCGTATCAGCCCGGCAGGTTGGGTGAAAAACCTGGCCGACGTGCTGGCCTATGTCACTTTCCAGTCACCGGTTTATGTCGCGATTTTGCTGACCGTGGGCGCAGACTGGCATCAAATCGCTGCTGCGGTAAGTTCGAATATCGTGGTGTCGATGTTGATGGGTGTGGTGTACGGCTATTTTCTCGACTACTGCCGTCGACTGTTTAAAGTCAGCCAGTACAACCAGGCTAAAGCGTGATGTATCGCGACTGGCGCATTGCCAGTCGCACGCTTACTGCTGTTCGCCGAACAGTCCCTTCAGAAAACGCTCCAGCGCCATGCGAGAGCTGAAACCATGCGGAATACCATAATGTTCATGCGTTTCACCGCCTAAATAGAGCGGGAATTGCTGGTAGTGATCGCAGGTTTTTATATCCGAGGCAGGCTCAGCAAATGAGAGACTTCTGTCTTTCAGCGTCGGGTGAATAATGAGAGCAGTGCGCCCCATTCTGGCTTCACGGTTGACGTAAACATAATTCTCGCCGCGGCGATATCCATAGGCTTTTGATGTCACTTCATCCATGGTAAATCCCGCTTTTTCAAGAACGCGCGCCACCTCATCGGGTCGTAAATACATATTTAATCCTCGTTATCTTTTCCTGCCCGGCAACCTTACAGTATTCAGCATTAGCAACGCTTTCAGAATATTCCATAAACCGCCTGATTAGTCGTGACTCGCTTCAGATAATAAAATCCTGGGCTAAACTCAATGAGAATGCAAAATGACGGAGGATCGCATGTTTAACAGACCGAACCGAAACGATATAAACGACGACGCTCAGGATATTCGTAATGATGTCAGCCAATTAGCGGACACGCTGGAGGAAGTGCTGAAATCCTGGGGGTCAGATGCGAAGGACGAAGCAGATGCCGCAAAACGTAAGGCTCAGTCTCTGCTGCGTGAGACCCGCGCCAGAATGCATGGCCGCTCTCGTACCACGCAGGCCGCCTGTGACGCAGTCAGTTGTGCCAATACCTTCGTCCGTGAAAAACCGCTCTGCGCGCTTGGCACGGTGGCGGCAGTCGGGATTTTTGTCGGCGCCCTGCTCAGCCTGCGTAAATAACCCACAATGAGATGTGCGTCAGCCCCGGTTTGCCCCTGGCTCCGGGGTTTTTCTTTACCTACCGGCTGAAAATACCGTACAGCCTGCCCTGCCCCGCTGTGCTCATCATCGTGGCGATATCCATCTAAATTTCCCATATCTTGTATGGTTGAAACTTATCACAACTACATCTAGTATTCCCTTTAGCAAGATACACACAACCTGACGCGACAATTCGCGCCACTCCTTTATTCTAAATGGAAATACGAATCATGAGCATTATTATTTACACTCGTAACGATTGTGTTCAGTGCCACGCCACAAAACGCGCAATGGAAAGCCGCGGCGTCCAGTTTGAGATGGTAAATGTCGACCTGGTCCCGGATGCTGCCGACACCCTGCGTGCGCAGGGCTTCCGCCAGCTGCCGGTGGTGGTCGCCGGAGAAACCAGCTGGTCTGGCTTCCGCCCGGACATGATTAACCGAATCGCCGCTCAGGCCGCCAGTGCATGAGCGGGCTGGTCTACTTCTCCAGCAGCTCGGAAAACACGCTCAGATTTATTGAGCGCGTCGGGCTGCCTGCGATACGTATTCCGCTCAATGAGCGGGAGCGTATTCAGGTAGACGAACCTTACATTCTGGTGGTACCGAGCTATGGCGGTGGCGGGACGGCAGGGGCCGTTCCCCGCCAGGTAATCCGCTTTCTAAATGATCCACAGAACCGGCAGCTTATTCGCGGCGTAATTGCCGCAGGCAATCGTAATTTTGGCGATGCGTTTGGCCGTGCCGGTGATGTCATCTCTCAAAAATGCGGCGTGCCGTATCTCTATCGTTTCGAACTGATGGGGACACAGCAGGACGTAGAGAACGTGCGTAAAGGAGTGAACGAATTTTGGCAACGACAACCGCAGAACGTGTAATTCAGGCCGCGCCGGATTACCACGCATTAAACGCCATGCTTAACCTCTACGACAGCGAGGGGCGCATTCAGTTTGCTAAGGACCATGAAGCGGTAGATGCTTTTTTTAGCGCCCACGTTCGCCCGAACAGCGTCCATTTTTCCAGCCAGCATGAACGCCTCGACTATCTGGTTAAAGAGGGTTACTACGAAGAACGCGTGCTCACCCGTTATTCCCGGGACTTTGTAGTGACGCTGTTTGAACGCGCCCATGCCAGCGGCTTTCGTTTCCAGACATTCCTCGGCGCGTGGAAGTACTACACCAGCTATACCCTGAAAACGTTCGACGGCAAACGCTACCTGGAAAGCTTTGAAGATCGCGCCGTGATGGTAGCGCTGTCGCTGGCGCAGGGGGATGAAAAACTGGCAGAACAGCTGACGGATGAAATCCTGTCGGGCCGTTTCCAGCCCGCCACCCCGACATTCCTGAACTGCGGCAAAGCCCAGCGCGGCGAGCTGGTGTCATGTTTCCTGCTGCGCATTGAAGACAATATGGAGTCTATTGGCCGCGCGGTGAACTCGGCGTTACAGCTTTCAAAGCGCGGCGGCGGCGTGGCGTTTCTGCTCTCTAACCTGCGTGAAGCAGGAGCACCGATTAAACGCATTGAAAATCAGTCCTCCGGCGTGATCCCGATAATGAAAATGCTGGAAGATGCCTTCTCTTATGCGAACCAGCTTGGCGCGCGTCAGGGCGCCGGGGCGGTGTATCTGCACGCGCACCACCCGGACATTCTGCGGTTCCTGGACACCAAACGGGAAAATGCCGACGAAAAAATCCGTATCAAAACCCTGTCGCTGGGGGTCGTTATCCCGGATATCACCTTTGCGCTCGCCAAAGAGAATGCGGAGATGGCGCTGTTCTCGCCCTACGATATTGAGCGTATTTACGGCAAGCCTTTTGGCGATGTGGCCATCAGCGAGCTTTATCACGAGTTGGTCGCCGACGATCGCATTCACAAAAAATTTATCAATGCCCGCGACTTCTTCCAGCGGCTTGCAGAGATCCAGTTTGAGTCTGGTTATCCGTACATCATGTACGAAGACACGGTGAACCGCGCGAACCCGATTGCCGGGCGCATTAACATGAGCAACCTGTGTTCCGAGATTTTGCAGGTTAACAGCGCCTCCACCTATGACGAAAACCTGGACTACGACCAGACCGGAAAAGATATTTCCTGCAACCTGGGCTCGCTGAATATCGCCCACACGATGGATTCCCCGGACTTTGGCCGTACGGTGGCAACCGCCATCCGTGGCCTGACGGCGGTGTCAGACATGAGCCACATCCGCAGCGTGCCGTCCATTGAGGTGGGGAATGCCGCATCGCACGCCATTGGCCTCGGGCAGATGAACCTGCACGGTTATCTGGCACGCGAAGGGATTGCCTATGGCAGCCCGGAAGGACTGGATTTCACCAACCTCTATTTTTACACCATTACCTGGCACGCGCTGCATACCTCGATGCTGCTGGCCCGCGAGCGTAACCAGCGTTTCGCAGGCTTTGAGCAGTCCCGCTATGCCAGCGGCGAGTATTTCCATCAGTACCTGGAAGGTGACTGGCAACCGAAAACGGAGAAAGTCCGTACGCTGTTTGACCGTGCCGGTATCATCCTGCCCACGCGTGAAATGTGGCTCCAGCTGCGCGATGAGGTCATGCGTCATGGCATCTATAACCAGAATTTGCAGGCCGTGCCGCCAACCGGCTCTATCTCGTACATCAACCACGCCACCTCGAGCATCCACCCGATTGTGTCGAAAATTGAGATCCGCAAGGAAGGGAAAACCGGGCGCGTTTACTACCCTGCCCCGTTTATGACCAACGAAAACCTGGCGCTGTATCAGGATGCCTATGAAATCGGCCCGGAAAAGATTATCGATACCTACGCCGAGGCGACAAAGCATGTGGATCAGGGGTTGTCACTGACGCTGTTCTTCCCGGATACCGCCACCACGCGCGATATCAACAAGGCGCAAATCTATGCCTGGAAGAAAGGCATCAAGACACTGTACTACATTCGCCTGCGCCAGCTGGCGCTGGAAGGCACCGAAATCGAAGGCTGCGTGTCCTGCGCGCTGTAAGGAGAAAGGATGAAACTGTCACGAGTTAGCGCCGTTAACTGGAACAAAATCCAGGACGACAAAGACCTGGAGGTATGGAACCGCCTGACCAGCAACTTCTGGCTGCCGGAGAAAGTGCCTCTTTCTAACGATATTCCTGCCTGGCAGACGCTAAGCCACGCCGAGCAGCAGCTGACGATCCGCGTCTTTACCGGCCTGACGCTGCTGGACACTATTCAGAACACAACAGGCGCACCCGCGCTGATGGCCGATGCGCTGACGCCGCATGAAGAGGCCGTAATGTCGAACATCAGCTTTATGGAGGCGGTTCATGCCCGCTCCTACAGCTCGATTTTTTCAACATTGTGTCAGACCAAAGATGTGGATGAGGCCTACAGCTGGAGTGAAGCGAGTGAGTCACTCCAGCATAAAGCCCGGCTGGTGCTGGAGTATTACCGTGCCGATGAACCGCTGAAGAAGAAAATTGCCAGCGTATTTCTGGAATCGTTCCTGTTTTATTCCGGTTTCTGGCTACCAATGTACTGGTCAAGCCGGGGCAAACTCACCAACACGGCAGATTTGATTCGCCTGATCATTCGCGACGAAGCCGTGCATGGATATTACATTGGCTATAAATATCAGAAAGGGCTGGAGAGTATTAGCGAGGCTAAGCGCGAGGAATTAAAAGGATTCGCGCTGGATTTGCTGATGGATCTCTATGATAACGAGCTACGTTATACCGAAGAGCTGTACGCCGGAACCGGCTGGGAAGAGGATGTCAAAGCCTTCCTCTGTTACAACGCCAATAAAGCGCTAATGAACCTCGGCTATGAAGCTCTGTTCCCGCCAGAAATGGCCGCGGTGAACCCGGCAATTCTGGCAGCGCTTTCACCCAATGCCGATGAAAACCACGATTTCTTCTCCGGGTCTGGCTCGTCATATGTGATGGGCAAAGCGGTGGAAACCGAAGACGAGGATTGGGATTTTTAACGGTTATTGCCCTCACCCCAAAGGTTGAGGGTTGCCCGCAAAACAATACGAGCACGTACAGCTCCCTCTCCTCTTTGGGGAGAGGGTTGGGGTGAGGGGGAACATACGGCTGTGGTGGTCATTCCGTTCACTTTATGTTCCTTGCTACTCTGTCGCCACAATACCCGTGTACGTGCCAGGGTAGCTCACCGCCGCTACCCTGGCGACCCGGGCTTCCGGCAAGAAAATAACGATCATTAATTAAATATAAATCCCATAATTCTCCCCGCAATATTTCCCTGACATCTATACTGTAATTCCACCGTCATATTCGTCTGAATCATTGCGATTCAGACGAAATTTCCCGACCGCGCGACAAAAATCTCAGAAAAATTCAACACCCGCTCAGCCCTTTACTCATGGGAAATTCAGCGATTTGGTCTTCGGCAAAATTCGTGCCATAAGCGGACTGAGGGTTGTCTCAGATTCTGAGTATGTTAGGGTATTGTCAGGTAATTATTCCAACTGGAAACCATATCGACACAATAAATAACGGGAAATACTCTATTGCATGGCAATTAAATTAGAAGTTAAAAATCTCTATAAAGTATTTGGCGAGCATCCACAGCGTGCGTTCAAATATATTGAAAAAGGACTTTCAAAAGAGCAAATTCTGGAAAAAACAGGGCTATCGCTTGGCGTTAAAGACGCCAGTCTGGCCATTGAAGAAGGCGAGATTTTCGTCATCATGGGGTTATCTGGTTCGGGTAAATCCACTATGGTTCGCCTTCTCAATCGCCTGATTGAACCCACCCGTGGGCAGGTACTGATTGATGGTGAAGATATTGCCAAAATATCAGATGCTGAGCTCCGCGAGGTGCGCAGAAAAAAGATTGCGATGGTGTTTCAGTCATTCGCCTTAATGCCACATATGACGGTGTTAGATAATACCGCATTCGGCATGGAATTAGCGGGAATTCCAGCCCAGGAACGGCAGGAAAAAGCGCTGGATGCATTACGCCAGGTTGGGCTGGAAAATTATGCTCATGGCTATCCTGATGAACTATCGGGCGGGATGCGACAACGCGTTGGATTAGCCCGCGCATTAGCGATAAATCCCGATATATTATTAATGGATGAAGCCTTCTCGGCACTCGATCCATTAATTCGTACCGAGATGCAGGATGAACTGGTAAAACTGCAAGCTAAACACCAGCGTACGATCGTATTTATTTCCCACGATCTTGATGAAGCGATGCGTATTGGCGACCGTATTGCCATTATGCAAAACGGCGAAGTGGTGCAGGTGGGAACACCGGATGAAATCCTGAATAATCCGGCCAACGACTATGTGCGCACCTTCTTCCGTGGCGTGGACATCAGCCAGGTATTTAGCGCAAAAGATATTGCCCGCAGATCGCCAAACGGCATTATTCGCAAAACGCCAGGTTTCGGCCCGCGTTCGGCGCTGAAGGTCTTACAGGATGAAGACCGTGAATTTGGCTATGTCATTGAACGTGGCAATAAATTTGTCGGCATTGTCTCCATCGACTCCCTGAAAAAAGCGCTTGGCGAAAATCAGGGACTTGATGCGGCGCTTATCTCGTCTCCGCTTGCGGTCGACGCCGAAACGCCGCTCAGCGAGTTGCTCTCCCATGTCGGTCAGGCGCCCTGCGCCGTGCCGGTTATAGGGGAAGAACAACAGTATGTCGGCATCATCTCCAAAGGGATGTTGCTTCAGGCTTTAGATCGCGAGGGGGCAAACAATGGCTGATCAATCTAATCCGTGGGGAACCACAGAAGCCGCAGACAGCGCAGCACAATCTGCCGATGCCTGGGGCTCATCAACGCCTGCGCCAACAACTGGCGGCTCGGCAGACTGGCTCAACAGTGCGCCTGCACCTGCGCCAGAACACTTTAATATTATGGACCCGTTCCACAAAACGCTGATCCCGCTGGATAGCTGGGTCACGGAAGGGATTGACTGGGTGGTGACTCACTTCCGCCCGGTGTTCCAGGGGATCCGTGTCCCTGTGGATTACATCCTGAATGGTTTCCAGCAGTTGCTGTTGGGGATGCCGGCACCTGTCGCCATCGTGATATTTGCCCTGATTGCCTGGCAGTTTGGTAGCGCAGGCATGGGGATCGCCACGCTGGTCTCCCTGATTGCCATCGGCGCGATTGGCGCATGGTCACAGGCCATGATCACCCTGGCACTGGTACTTACTGCCCTGCTGTTCTGCGTGGTGATTGGGTTACCGCTGGGGATCTGGCTGGCGCGCAGCCCGCGGGCAGCGAAGGTCATCCGCCCGCTGCTGGATGCGATGCAAACCACCCCGGCGTTTGTCTACCTGGTGCCTATCGTGATGCTGTTCGGGATCGGGAATGTGCCGGGCGTGGTGGTCACCATTATTTTTGCCCTGCCGCCGATTGTTCGTCTGACGATACTTGGGATCAACCAGGTGCCAGCCGATCTTATTGAGGCTTCACGCTCGTTCGGTGCCAGCCCGCGCCAGATGCTGTTTAAAGTTCAGCTCCCACTGGCGATGCCAACCATTATGGCAGGCGTTAACCAGACGCTGATGCTGGCCCTCTCCATGGTGGTTATCGCCTCGATGATCGCCGTTGGCGGTCTTGGCCAGATGGTGCTGCGCGGCATTGGCCGCCTCGATATGGGGCTTGCCACCGTAGGCGGCGTGGGCATTGTGATCCTCGCTATTATTCTTGACCGCCTGACGCAGGCTGTCGGTCGCGATTCACGCAGTCGCGGCAACCGTCGCTGGTATACCACCGGCCCTGTCGGGTTAATCACCCGCCCATTCGTAAAATAAGGAACAACGATGCGACATAGCGTACTTTTTGCCACAGCGTTTGCCACCCTTGTCTCCACCAGCACATTTGCGGCTGACCTGCCTGGCAAAGGCATTACCGTGCAACCGGTTCAGAGCACCATTTCTGAAGAGACCTTCCAGACCCTGATTGTCAGCCGCGCGCTGGAAAAACTGGGTTATACGGTCAAGACGCCAAGTGAAGTGGATTACAACGTGGGCTACACCTCTATTGCCTCCGGTGACGCCACCTTTACCGCCGTAAACTGGCAGCCACTGCACGACGATATGTATGCGGCAGCGGGCGGCGATAAGAAATTCTACCGTGAAGGCACCTTCGTGACCGGCGCAGCACAGGGTTATCTGATCGACAAAAAAACCGCTGACCAGTACCACATCACCAACATTGAGCAGCTTAAAGACCCGAAAATCGCCAAACTGTTCGATACCAACGGTGATGGCAAAGCCGACATGATGGGCTGTTCACCGGGCTGGGGTTGCGAAGCGGTCATTAACCACCAGAACAAAGCGTTCGACCTGGCTAAAACCGTTGACGTGAGCCACGGTAACTACTCCGCGATGATGGCTGACACCATTGCTCGCTTTAAAGAAGGCAAACCGGTTATCTATTATACCTGGACGCCTTACTGGGTCAGCGACGTGCTGAAGCCGGGTAAAGACGTGGTGTGGTTGCAGGTTCCGTTCTCTTCCCTGCCGGGTGAGCAGAAAGACATCGACACCAAACTGCCAAACGGCATGAACTATGGCTTCCCGGTGAACACCATGCATATTGTGGCTAACAAAGCCTGGGCTGAGAAAAACCCGGCGGCCGCGAAGCTGTTCTCGGTGATGAAACTGCCGCTGGCGGACATTAACGCGCAGAACGCCATGATGCATGAAGGTAAATCCTCTGAAGCAGACATCAACGGCCACGTTGACGGCTGGATAAAAGCCCACCAGCAGCAGTTTGATGGCTGGGTGAAAGAAGCACTGGACGCGCAGAAGTAAAAACGATCCCCTCACCCCTCTCCCAAAAGGGTGAGGGGTTAACCGCACAAACCCACACATAACAATCCCCCAACATTCACAATCATTGGTTATCATGGTTTCTGGAAAAATAATCACTTAACTTACGATCCCAGAATCTGATGACAAAAAATCCACAAGGGCTTAGCCCGGCACTGATCCTGTTAATGTCCGTGGCGACCGGTCTTGCCGTCGCCAGCAACTACTACGCGCAGCCTCTGCTCGACACCATCGCCCGCGCTTTCAGCCTGTCTGCCAGCTCCGCAGGTTTTATTGTGACAGCGGCTCAGCTCGGCTATGCCGCGGGCCTGTTGTTCCTGGTGCCACTGGGCGATATGTTTGAGCGCCGGATGCTGATTGTCTCCATGACGTTACTCGCCGCAGGCGGGATGCTGATCACCGCCAGCAGCCAGTCGTTAACCATGATGATTGTCGGCACTGCCCTAACCGGGCTGTTCTCCGTTGTGGCGCAGATCCTGGTGCCGCTGGCCGCAACGCTCGCCTCGCCGGAAAAACGCGGCAAAGTGGTGGGCACCATTATGAGCGGCCTGCTGCTCGGGATTTTGCTGGCGCGTACCGTGGCCGGGCTACTGGCAAGCCTCGGCGGCTGGCGTACTGTCTACTGGGTGGCCAGTGTGCTGATGGTTATCATGGCGCTCGCGCTGTGGCGTGGACTGCCGAAAGTGAAGCAGGAAAACCACCTGAATTACCCGCAACTGCTGGGCTCCGTGTTCACGCTTTTCACACAAGATAAACTGCTACGAACCCGCGCACTTCTTGGTTGTTTCACCTTTGCCAACTTTAGCATTCTGTGGACGTCGATGGCCTTCCTGCTGGCCTCGCCGCCCTTTAACTATTCTGAAGGCGTGATTGGCCTGTTTGGTCTGGCGGGCGCAGCCGGTGCGCTGGGTGCGCGTCCGGCTGGCGGCATGGCGGATAAAGGTAAATCTCACCTGACGACAACTTCCGGGCTGATTTTACTGCTGCTCTCCTGGGTGGCTATCTGGTTTGGGCATTCCTCCGTGCTGGCGTTGATCGTCGGTATTCTGGTGCTCGACCTCACCGTGCAGGGCGTGCATATCACCAACCAGACCGTGATTTATCGCGTCAAGCCGGAGGCACGTAACCGCCTGACCGCAGGTTACATGACCAGCTATTTCATCGGCGGCGCGGCAGGTTCATTAATTTCAGCGTCGGCATGGCAACACGCTGGCTGGGCGGGTGTTTGCAGCATCGGGGCAATTGTTGCGGCACTCAATCTGCTGGTGTGGTGGCGCGGATTCCATCGCCAGGAGGCGATTTCTTAAGCTTTACATTGCATTGGGACGTCTTAGGGTGTTAAGGCGTCCCTATGTCTGTTAAGGTTAGCGTAATCATTTATCCCAGAAATTTTAATGTGGCTGACATATTAACAAGCAGCATGAATAGCTCATACCTGTTGGCTTATCCCGGTCCTCACATCCCGTCTTCCAGGGGCTCACGCCCACTCTTTTTTGTGCTCACCGGGTCATGGATTTACCCGGCGCTTTCTGATGGTGACATACGTTTGGCGGATATAACCGCACAAATAATTCATTTACATTATTTGTCACTATCGTTACTATATCGGCTGTAATTAATGAGGTTATGCCCAAATGGATAGTTCGTTTACGCCCATTGAACAAATGCTTAAATTCCGCGCCAGTCGTCATGAGGAGTTTCCGTATCAGGAAATTCTGCTGACCCGCCTGTGTATGCACATGCAGGGGAAACTGCTGGATAACCGTAATAAGATGCTGAAAGCTCAGGGGATTAACGAGACGTTATTTATGGCGTTGATTACGCTGGAGTCTCAGGAAAACCACAGCATTCAGCCGTCTGAGCTGAGCTGCGCGCTGGGTTCGTCCCGTACTAATGCCACCCGTATCGCTGATGAACTGGAAAAACGCGGCTGGATTGAGCGCCGTGAAAGCGACAACGACCGCCGTTGCCTGCATCTGCAACTGACCGACAAAGGTCACGAATTCCTGCGCGAGGTGCTGCCACCTCAGCACAACTGTCTGCATCAACTCTGGTCTGCCCTCAGCACTGCCGAGCGCGATCAGCTTGAGCACATCACTCGCAAACTGCTCACCCGTCTGGATCAGATGGATGAAGACGGTGCCATCCTTGAGGCGCTGCGCTAACGCGACGACACGCTCGAACATCCAGATTTAAAAAAGAAAACTGACAGGCCAGCACGTAACACTGCTGGCCTTTCTGACAACAGGTCGGCTCAGCCGATGTGAAAATAAGAAGATCGTGGAGAACAACAATGAGCGCAAATGCGGAGAACACAACCCCGCAGCAACCGGCCAACAAGAAAGGTAAACGTAAGAGCGCCCTTCTTCTGCTGACCTTGCTCTTTATCATTATTGCTGTGGCATATGGGATCTATTGGTTTTTAGTATTGCGTCATGCTGAAGAAACAGACGATGCATACGTGGCAGGAAACCAGGTACAAATTATGGCGCAGGTGTCGGGCAGCGTGACGAAAGTCTGGGCTGACAATACCGACTTTGTGCAACAAGGGGATGTGCTGGTCACACTTGACCCGACTGATGCCCAACAGGCATTTGAAAAAGCACAGACAGAGCTGGCATCCAGCGTCCGTCAAACCCGCCAGTTGATGATCAACAGTAAGCAACTTCAGGCCAGCATCGATGTGCAGAAAACCGCACTGGCGCAGGCACAAAGCGACCTGAATCGTCGTGTTCCTCTCGGTACTGCCAACCTGATTGGCCGTGAAGAGCTGCAACACGCGCGTGATGCCGTTGCCAGCGCCCAGGCACAGCTGGATGTTGCTATTCAGCAGTACAACGCCAACCAGGCGATGGTTCTGGGGACTAACCTGGAAAATCAGCCTGCGGTAAAACAAGCTGCAACCGAAGTGCGTAACGCCTGGCTTGCGCTGGAACGTACCAAGATTGTCAGCCCGATGACCGGCTACGTCTCCCGTCGTTCCGTACAGCCTGGCGCGCAGATTAGCCCAACCACTCCGCTGATGGCGGTAGTACCGGCTAACAATCTGTGGGTAGATGCTAACTTCAAAGAGACGCAGCTTGCGCATATGCGTATCGGCCAGACGGCGACCGTCGTCAGCGACATCTACGGTGACGACGTGAAGTACACCGGTAAAGTGGTCGGTCTTGATATGGGTACAGGTAGCGCGTTCTCCCTGCTGCCTGCGCAGAACGCCACCGGCAACTGGATCAAAGTGGTTCAGCGCTTGCCTGTACGTATCGAGCTGGATCCAAAGCAGCTGGCAGATCACCCGTTGCGTATCGGCCTGTCTACGCTGGTCACGGTTGATACCGCGAACCGCGAAGGTCAGATCCTGGCAAGCCAGGTGCGAAGCAGTCCGGCTTATGAAAGTAACGCCCGTGAAATTAGCCTCGATCCGGTCAACAAGCTGATCGATGACATCGTGAAAGCAAACGCCGGTTAATCCGAGGTGAGCGTTATGCAACGGCAACAACCGCAAAAACCGCTGGAAGGCGCGCAACTGGTCATTATGACCATTGCGCTGTCACTGGCGACATTCATGCAGGTGCTGGACTCCACCATCGCGAACGTGGCAATTCCAACAATTGCCGGGAACCTGGGCTCGTCACTGAGCCAGGGGACGTGGGTGATTACCTCATTCGGGGTGGCAAACGCCATCTCGATCCCCATTACCGGCTGGCTGGCGAAGCGCGTTGGTGAGGTGAAGTTGTTCCTCTGGTCGACAGTCGCCTTTGTTCTCGCGTCCTGGGCGTGCGGCATGTCCACCAGCCTGACGATGCTGATTTTCTTCCGCGTTATTCAGGGGATTGTGGCCGGGCCGTTAATTCCGCTGTCACAGAGTTTACTGCTGAATAACTACCCGCCCGCTAAACGCTCTATCGCGCTGGCACTGTGGTCGATGACGGTGATCGTCGCGCCGATTTGCGGCCCTATCCTGGGTGGCTATATCAGCGATAACTATCACTGGGGCTGGATCTTCTTTATCAACGTACCGATTGGCGCCATCGTGGTTATGATGACGTTACAGTCGCTGCGTGGCAGAGAAACGCGAACCGAGCAGCGGCGAATTGATGCCGTGGGGCTGGCTTTGCTGATCCTCGGTATCGGTAGCCTTCAGGTTATGCTCGACCAGGGTAAAGAGCTGGACTGGTTCAACTCGCAGGAGATCATCATCCTGACGATTGTCGCGGTGGTGTCGCTAAGCTTCCTGATTGTCTGGGAGTTGACCGACGATAACCCGATAGTCGACCTGTCGCTGTTTAAGTCGCGAAACTTCACCATAGGCTGTCTGTGTATTAGCCTTGCCTACATGCTCTACTTCGGCGCCATTGTTCTGCTGCCACAGCTGTTGCAGGAGGTATATGGCTACACCGCAACCTGGGCGGGTCTGGCCTCTGCGCCGGTAGGGTTGATTCCGGTCCTGCTGTCGCCGATTATCGGCCGTTTCGCCCACAAGCTCGACATGCGCAGGCTGGTGACGTTCAGCTTTATCATGTACGCCGTGTGCTTCTACTGGCGCGCGTATACGTTCGAACCGGGAATGGACTTTGGCGCCTCTGCGTGGCCGCAGTTTATTCAGGGCTTTGCGGTGGCGTGCTTCTTTATGCCACTGACCACCATCACGCTTTCCGGCTTACCACCTGAGCGCATGGCGGCGGCATCAAGCCTGTCGAACTTTACCCGTACGCTGGCAGGCTCCATCGGGACATCGATCACCACGACGCTGTGGACTAACCGTGAATCAATGCACCACGCACAGCTAACGGAAGCGGTGAACCCGTTCAACCCAAACGCTCAGCAGATGTATACCCAGCTGCAGGGTATGGGGATGACGGAGCAACAGGCTTCCGGCTGGATAGCCCAGCAGATAACCAACCAGGGCCTGATCATCTCAGCGAACGAGATTTTCTGGATATCAGCCGGGATCTTCCTCGTCCTGCTGGGGCTGGTATGGTTTGCCAAACCACCGTTTGGTGCCGGTAGCGGCGGCGGTGGGGCGCACTAGTCCTGTGCGCGGGTTGCCCGGTAAGCACAGCGCCACCGGGCAACTTCTACGGTTGTCCAAAACGCGACAGCGATTGTCCGTTCCGATAAAGCAGCGCTCCTGAAATCGATTCACGATAGTGAAAAGACAACAGGAGCGCATCATGCTGAACACACCCGCCGACAAATACCAGCCTTACCCTGCGATTTCCCTTCCCGACCGTCGCTGGCCGGAGCAACGCATCACCCATGCCCCACGCTGGCTTTCCACCGATTTACGTGATGGTAATCAGGCGCTTGCCGAGCCAATGGACAGCGCGCGAAAGCTGCAATTCTGGGATCTGCTGCTGAGCTGCGGATTTAAAGAGATTGAAGTGGCCTTCCCGTCAGCCTCGCTGACCGACTTTAACTTTGTCCGCCAGCTGATTGACGAAAACCGCATCCCGGATGACGTCACCATTCAGGTATTAACCCAGGCGCGGGAAGATTTAATCCTTCGCACCTTCGAGTCACTAAAAGGCGCGCGTCAGGCAACGGTGCATCTCTATAACGCCACCGCCCCGCTGTTCCGCCGCCTGGTGTTTAGCATGGAAAAAGCGCAAATCGTTGAGCTGGCAACACGCTCCACGCGGCTTATCCGTAAGCTGTGTGAAGATAACCCTGAAACCCGCTGGCAGTATGAATACTCCCCGGAAACTTTCTGCTTTACCGAGCCGGAGTTTGCGCTGGAGATTTGTGAAGCCGTGGCGGAGATCTGGCAGCCGTGCGCCGAACGCCCGATGGTTATCAACTTACCGGCCACCGTCGAAGTCAGTACCCCGAACGTGTATGCCGACCAGATTGAGTATTTCTGCCGTCACTTTAGCCGACGCGGTGATGTCTGTATCAGCGTTCACCCGCATAACGATCGCGGTACCGGTGTCGCCAGTGCGGAGCTGGCGGTCATGGCAGGTGCCGACCGCGTGGAAGGGTGCCTGTTTGGCAATGGCGAGCGCACGGGAAATGTCTGCCTGGTCACGCTGGCAATGAATCTCTACAGCCAGGGGATAAGCCCAAATCTGGACTTCAGCGACATGAATCGCGTGGTCGAAGTGGTGGAGAGCTGTAACCAACTGCCTGTACATCCGCGGCATCCGTGGGCGGGGCGTCTGGCCTACACTGCGTTTTCCGGCTCACATCAGGATGCCATCAAGAAAGGGTTTGATGCCCGTAAACCTGACGAGCGCTGGGAGATGCCCTACCTGCCTGTCGATCCGCAGGACATCGGCTGTACGTATGAGGCGGTTATCCGCGTGAACAGCCAGTCGGGTAAAAGCGGCAGCGCATGGCTTATCGAACAGAATCACGGCCTGAAACTGCCCCGCGCGTTACAGCAGGATTTTAGCCAGCACGTTCAGCAAGAAACCGACAACCACGGCAAAGAGATGACGCAGAACGCGCTGTGGCAGCTTTTCCGCAGCCGTTACGGGCTGGTTGCAACCCCACGCTTCGCGCTGCAAACCTATCGCAGTGAAAGTCAGCAGGATGGGCAGTTACGCTTAACCGCCACGGTGGCTACCGGCGGTGGGACACGTCAGTTGGAGGGACAAGGTAACGGGCAGTTATCGGCAGCCGCCAATGGGCTCAGCCGCTGGCTCAACACCCCGTTTGTGATTAAGGATTACCACGAGCATTCGCTGGGCGAACGCAGCGATAGCCGCTCGGTGGCGTATATCCGCTGCCTGTTCCAGGACGGAAGCAGCCGCTGGGGCGTGGGAATAGACAGTGACGTGGCGCGCGCATCCCTTCAGGCGCTGTTCAATGCCGTGGGTTAGTCGTTCCTGAAATAATCGCTGGGTGATATTCCCATCACCCGGCGAAACATCGCCGTAAACGCGCTGTGGCTGCCGTATCCCAGGTCCAGCGCAACGCGCAACACCGGCTGACCTTGTGCCAGACGTAGTAACGCCTCCATGAGACGCGCCCTTCTCACCCATTCGCTATAGCTTAACCCGGTCTGCTGCTGGAAATGGCGATTCAGGGTACGCTCACTCATCCCCAGGATGCTCGCAGCCTGAGTGCTGTTCCAGCTTTCTCCCGGCGTTTGCCGGATTTTCTGGCACAGGTTGCGTAAAGCCTCACTTTCCGGCTCCGGCAGGTGAAACGGCAGCACCGGCATAATGCGGATTTCATCCAGGATCAACTCATACACCCGTTCATCCCGGCTGCCAGGCGCGTAAGATTCGGGAAGCGTAAGGGAGGTGAGGATCAGTTCGCGTAACAACGCAGAGATCTGCACGATCTGACACGACGCAGGGAGATCGGCTCGCGCCAACGGATCGATAAACAGCGTTCGCGCCGCGACATTGCCGGTAATGCGAATCGCGTGCGGTGTGCCGGCCGGTAGCCAGACGCCACGCCCGGGAGGGACAACCCAACAACCTGAAGCGGTATCTACCCTCACCACGCCGCTCAGGCTGTGCAACAGCTGGGCGCAGTCGTGCTGATGCCACGGCTCGCTGGCACCATGAACATAGTCATGCGCAAAAGGAACAAGTGGGCGATGGGTAAATGAGAAGGTTGTGGCTGTGGTCATGGAGTCAAACACCCCTCACCCTACCCTCTCCCTCAGGGAGAGGGAAAAGGCGCACTAAATGTGCAGCTCCTGCAATTTATCTTTCGGCAGGGCCAGCTCTTCATTGCTGTTTACGCGAACGTCACGTTCGATAATATGACGCGCGATCTCCTGTGCTTCTTCCAGAGAGTGCATCTGGTAAGTACCGCACTGATACACGTTCAGCTCAGGGATCTGGTTCTGCTCTTTAACTTTCAGCACGTCCTGCATTGCCGCTTTCCACGCATCTGCGACGCGGGTTTCTTCCGGCACACCAATCAGGCTCATGTAGAAACCGGTACGGCAGCCCATTGGAGAGATGTCGATAATCTCAACACCGTTGCCATTCAGGTGATCACGCATAAAACCAGCGAACAGGTGCTCCAGAGTGTGAATACCTTTTTCTGGCATCACTTCTTTGTTTGGCACGCAGAAGCGCAGATCGAATACGGTGATCGTGTCGCCGTGCGGGGTATGCATGGTCTTCGCCACACGTACAGCAGGTGCTTCCATACGGGTATGGTCGACAGTAAAGCTATCTAATAACGGCATACGTCACCTCCGATAGTGATTTTTTTTAAAATAAACTGAACTCTTCTACAGAATGCGCGTCTGAGTATATGAAAGACGCGCATTTGTTATCATCATCCCTGAATTCAGAGATGTATATTTTGGCCACAGCGATGTGGCCTTTTTCTTTTGTGTCAGGCGTTCTTCGCCAGAAATGCGTCAAACGACTCAGTATCTGCCGCTTCCACCTCTTTCTGACGCACCAGTGATGCTTCCCGCTCGGCAACAAATTCCGCTTCGCTCAGGATCTCTAATGGTTCCTGCCGCAACATTTCACGGTATTCTGCACCCAGCGCGCGTCCTGTACCACCAATGCCCTGATCAATCATAGAACGCAGAATACGCGCAGAGAACGTCAGTTCTGGGTTATCAAAGCTTTCAACCAGTTGCTCGCACACTTTCTGATACTCATCACCGCCGTAGACGCTATCCATCGTCTGCGCGACGCGCTTCAGGTCACGGAACAGATCTTTACCCACTTTAGCCAGCGGGAATTGCGCCGTTTCACAGCCGATACCCAGCGTCAGGCCCGGCTTGCGCCCTTCCAGAATCACGCGATTCCAGTTAGTACGGGTACAAAGCAGTTCGTCAGAACTCATTTCCGGCGCATCCGCCAGCACGCACCAGACCATAAACAGATCGAGGAAGCGAACCTGCTGCTCATCCACGCCAATTGGCGAGAACGGGTTGATGTCCAGTGAACGCACTTCGATGTATTCGATCCCGCCACGCTGCAATGCATCAGACGGCGTTTCACCGCTTCGCGTCACGCGTTTAGGACGAATTGGCGCATACAGTTCGTTCTCAATCTGTAGAACATTACTGTTGATTTGCAGGCGCTTACCGTCTTTTTCGAGGCCGATTTTTTCGTACTCTTCCGACGGCGTTTTGATCGCCCGCTTCAATCCTGCCACATACTCATGCAATTCGTTAAACGTAATACCGAGATTGCTTTGCGATTTATTGGTATAGCCAAGGTCGCTCAGGCGCAGGGACGTTGCGTACGGTAAATAGTACATCCCGCATTCGGTCTTCTCGAACGGCAATGTGGTCGGCTTCCCTTGCAGGAACGACGAGCAAATTGCCGGCGAAGCACCAAACAGATAAGGAATGACCCAGCCAAAACGGTAATAGTTGCGGATCAGGCGGAAATAGCCCGCTGAAATCGCTTCTTTGTCCGTTTCACCACACTTTGCCTGCCAGAAAGCCATCGGCAGAGAGAAATTGTAGTGCACGCCGGAGATAGTCTGCATCAGCGCGCCGTAGCGGTTTTTCAGCCCTTCGCGATACAGCGTTTTCAGACGGCCAATATTTGAGGTGCCGTACTGAGCAAGCTCAATCTCCTGACCCTGCTCGATATAGCACGGCATACTGAGTGGCCACATACGCTCATCACCCAGGTTACGGGCGGTATAACGATGAACGTCACGCAACAGCTTCAGCATATGATCGATATCGTCATCTACTGGAGTAATAAACTCCAGCAGCGCTTCAGCGAAATCAGTTGTGATCCATTTATGTGTCAGCGCCGAGCCCAACACCTGTGGGTGGCCCGTGGTCGCTAAGCTACCATCTGCGTTTACACGCAGCGTTTCTCGCTCAAGACCACGCTGAATACCCTTCAGAGCCTGAGGGTGGTTTTCCAGCCAGGCCAGCGCCTGTGATACGTCCGGGATCAAATTGACCTCCCGCCTGTCAAAGTAATGTTACTCAGCATAATTGTAATGGTTGACGATTGAAGGTCGCGTATTCATTCCACCAATTAGTGCCACCACGTCATACCCTGTAGTGTTACCCATGCCACGAGAACATAGCGCAACGCCTTGCCAAGGCACAAAAAAAAGAGCACCGGCCCCCAGGAGATGCGCATCCATCCCGCCAGCAGGCACAGCAAATCACCTATTACAGGCATCCAGCTTAATAACAGCGTGGCAGCGCCATAGCGTTTTAGCCAGCTAACTGCCTTTTCCTGCCAGCGCGATTTTTCACGCAGCGGAAAGAAACGCCCAAGAATAACGTTAGTCAGCCCTCCAAGGCTATTACCCATTGTTGCTATTAATACCAGCAACCACGGCTGACTCACTCCCGATAACAGCATGGCGACCAGCACAACCTCGGAATTACCCGGTAGAAGTGTGGCGCTTAAAAAACTGCTGGCGAATAGTGACGAAAGTGACAGCAGGTCACTCACAGAAGACGGACATCCACTGCATCCATGCCAGCATCGCGTGCGGCTTGCAGACCAAAATCTGCATCTTCAAAAACAACGCATTTAGCCGCAGGCACACCCATTAGCTCTGCACAAAGCAGAAAGGTGTCCGGTGCGGGTTTGTGGTTTTTAACATGATCGGCGGCAACCACAGCAGAAAAATAGTGACGCAAGCCAAGATGGCTGAGTAGCGCCTCTGCGATTGCACTTTCACTGCCCGTCCCGACCGACATAGGGCGACGCCCATGCCACTCTTTCACCACATCAATTAAGGGCAAAGGACGAACCGTGTCTAAAAGCATGGCTTTCACTGCATCTGTTTTTTCACGCGCGAGCTGGTGCGGGTCGAGATCGGCCTGATTCAGTTCAATCACCGCCTCGGCAATGCGCCAGGTGGGGGAACCGTTGAGGGCAACCATAGACTGCAAGTCGAAACGCATCCCGTATCGGCCCAGAACTTCAGTCCAGGCTTTGCGGTGTGTGGGTTCGGTATCCAGGATGGTGCCATCCATATCGAAGATCAAACCGTCATACTGTGCGTACATCGTGCTCTCGCTAAACGATTAACAAGACATTACTTTATCGTAAACGGTGGTTTTTGTCGCTGACAGAGAGAATGATTACTGACGGAACGTCGAAGGAATAAACAAAGAGGGGATAATGGTGCATCCGGGAGGATTACTCGGCTTACGCCTCGCCCTACCGGCCGTTGCTGAAGCAACGTTATCCTCCCTGGTGCTTGCGATTTGCTCGCAAACCTTAAAACAACAGTATTGCTGTTATCTCGGAGAATATGGTGCATCCGGGAGGATTCGAACCTCCGACCGCTCGGTTCGTAGCCGAGTACTCTATCCAGCTGAGCTACGGATGCATCGGGATTTACTACTGTACTACTCGATACTCATATCACTTCTAAGCAATATGAAGTAATAGATGGTGCATCCGGGAGGATTCGAACCTCCGACCGCTCGGTTCGTAGCCGAGTACTCTATCCAGCTGAGCTACGGATGCATCAGGATTTACTGCTGTACTGCTCGATACTCATATCACTTCTAAGCAATATGAAGTAATAGATGGTGCATCCGGGAGGATTCGAACCTCCGACCGCTCGGTTCGTAGCCGAGTACTCTATCCAGCTGAGCTACGGATGCATCAGGATTTACTACTGTACTACTCGATACTCATATCACTTCGAAAGCAATATGAAGTAATAGATGGTGCATCCGGGAGGATTCGAACCTCCGACCGCTCGGTTCGTAGCCGAGTACTCTATCCAGCTGAGCTACGGATGCAAAATGGCGGTGAGGCGGGGATTCGAACCCCGGATGCAGCTTTTGACCGCATACTCCCTTAGCAGGGGAGCGCCTTCAGCCTCTCGGCCACCTCACCACACAACGCCTCTTTCGAGTGCTTCGAGTAACTCGTTAAGAGCTTCTCGTCGCTGCGTGGCGCATATATTACTTTCTGGGACTTATAAGTCAAACAATTTTCCACATGCTTTTATCGTTTGCACAAATCACACGCAATTCGCATGTAAAAGCCGCAAAGAGGGTGTTTTATAAGCGGATTTTGCAGGGTTCTGCGCAGTATTCATGAGGCATAGCGCCGCTATTGGTAAGAGATAAGGCAAAGAGAAAGGCGAAAAAGCGAGCAGTTGAAATCGAATGGTAACTTTAGGCAGGAAGAATGTCTGGAAGGTTGCGTCTCGCCAGACAGCGAGACGCGATAATATCAGTAACTGGACTGCTGGGATTTTTCAGCCTGGATACGCTGGTAGATCTCTTCACGGTGGACAGATACTTCTTTAGGGGCGTTTACGCCGATGCGTACCTGGTTGCCCTTCACCCCTAAAACTGTCACGGTGACCTCATCCCCAATCATGAGGGTCTCACCAACTCGACGAGTCAGAATCAGCATTCTTTGCTCCTTGAAAGATTAAAAGAGTCGGGTCTCTTGTATCCCGGCATTATCCATCATATAACGCCAAAAAGTAAGCGATGACAAACACGTAAAGTGTAAGCAGTCACGGCATCACATTCTGTTAAACGTAAGTTTAGCCGATATACACAAACTCAACCTGACTTTATCGTTATCGATAGCGTAGTGAACAAGACGCCATAACGTTGCCGCCATGACGTCTGCTTACGCTTTGTAATTATTACAGTTTTGCGCTTACCCAGCTTTCAACGCTGGCCAATGCCGCAGGAAGTGCCGCTGCATCCGTACCACCGGCTTGCGCCATGTCTGGACGACCACCACCCTTGCCACCCACCTGCTGGGCGACCATACCAACCAGTTCCCCTGCTTTAACGCGGTCAGTCACATCCTTAGAGACGCCCGCAATCAGAGAAACCTTACCTTCTGCCACTGTCGCCAGAACGATAACCGTTGAACCGAGCTGGTTCTTCAGATCGTCGACCATAGTGCGAAGCATCTTAGGCTCAACGCCTGCCAGGTCACTGACCAGCAGTTTGACGCCTTTAATCTCTACCGCTTTGCTGGAGAGGTTTGCACTTTCCTGCGCAGCTGCTTGTTCTTTCAGCTGTTGCAGTTCTTTTTCCAGTTGACGCGTGCGATCCAGCGCAACACGCACTTTCTCGCCCAGGTTCTGGCTATCGCCTTTCAGCAACTGTGCAATATCATGCAACTGGTCGCTCTGCGCGTGCAGGCTGGCAATTGCACCTTCGCCGGTAACCGCTTCGATACGACGAACACCCGCCGCAGTACCAGACTCAGACACGATACGGAACAGACCGATATCACCGGTGCGCGCAGCGTGAGTACCACCGCACAGTTCGGTAGAGAAATCGCCCATGCTCAGTACGCGAACACGTTCGTCATATTTCTCGCCAAACAGCGCCATAGCGCCTTTTTTCTTCGCCGCATCGAGATCCATGATATTGGTTTCGATGGCCAGGTTACGACGGATCTGCGCATTCACCAGATCTTCAACCGCGCGGATTTCGGACGGTTTCATCGCTTCAAAATGCGAGAAGTCGAAACGCAGCACTTTATCGTTAACCAGTGAACCTTTCTGCGCAACGTGCGTACCCAGAACATCACGCAGTGCGGCGTGCATCAGGTGCGTAGCGGAGTGGTTCAGACGAATGCGCGCACGGCGTGCTTCGTCAACGTTCGCCTGAACGCCCTCGCCTACTTTCAGTGAACCGGAAACCAGTTTGCCCTGGTGTCCAATTGCCTGACCGTATTTCTGAGTGTCAGTCACGCTGAAGCTAAAGCCGTCGCCTTTCAGTTCGCCTTTATCGCCAACCTGACCGCCAGATTCAGCATAGAACGGCGTTTTGTCCAGAATAACCACGGCGTCCTGGCCCGCGCTGATGCTGTCTACGGATTTACCGTCAACAAACAGGGCAGTCACTTTGCCGGTCAGTTCCAGATTGTCGTAGCCTTTGAACTCGGACGCGCCATCAACGCGGATCATCGCGTTGTAGTCAGCGCCAAAACCGCTGGACTCGCGCGCACGACGGCGCTGCTCTTCCATGGCGGCTTCGAAGCCCGCTTCGTCAACTTTGATGTTGCGCTCGCGGCAAACGTCAGCCGTCAGGTCAACCGGGAAGCCGTAGGTATCGTACAGACGGAAAGCAGTTTCGCCATCCAGTGTGTCGCCCTTAAGTTTCGCCAGCTCTTCGTCCAGCAGCGCCAGGCCGCGTTCCAGAGTACGTGCAAACTGCTCTTCTTCGGTTTTCAGAACATGCTCAACCTGCGACTGCTGGCGTTTCAGTTCGTCACCTGCCGCACCCATCACGCTTACCAGAGGGCCAACAAGTTTATAGAAGAAGGTGTCCTTCGCGCCCAGCATGTTGCCGTGACGAATCGCACGACGAATGATACGGCGCAGCACGTAGCCACGGTTTTCATTCGACGGGATCACGCCATCAGCAATCAGGAACGCACAGGAACGAATATGGTCTGCAATTACGCGCAGCGATTTATTGCTCAGATCGGTCGCACCGGTCACTTCCGCCACGGACTTAATCAGCGTGTGGAACAGGTCGATGTCATAGTTGGAGTTAACGTGTTGCAGAACCGCTGCAATACGCTCCAGGCCCATACCGGTATCAACTGACGGTTTCGGCAGTGGTTCCATCGTGCCATCGGCCTGACGGTTGAACTGCATGAAGACGATGTTCCAGATCTCAATGTAGCGATCGCCATCTTCTTCCGGGCTTCCTGGAGGGCCGCCCCAGATGTGGTCGCCGTGATCGTAGAAGATTTCGGTGCATGGGCCGCAAGGACCGGTATCACCCATCTGCCAGAAGTTGTCAGACGCGTATGGCGCGCCCTTGTTATCACCGATGCGAATAATACGTTCGCGCGGGATACCCACTTCTTTTTCCCAGATTTCGTAGGCTTCGTCATCGGTTTCATAGACGGTAACCCACAGACGCTCTTTCGGCAGCTTGAACCAGTTTTCACCGGTCAGCAGTTCCCACGCGTACTGGATAGCATCGTGTTTGAAGTAGTCGCCGAAGCTGAAGTTACCCAGCATTTCGAAGAAGGTGTGGTGACGTGCAGTGTAACCGACGTTTTCCAGGTCATTATGTTTACCGCCCGCACGCACACAACGCTGTGAGGTTGTCGCACGGGAATAATTACGCTTGTCGAGACCAAGGAACACATCCTTGAACTGGTTCATCCCGGCGTTGGTAAACAGTAAAGTCGGGTCGTTATTCGGTACCAGGGAGCTGCTGGCAACAACCTGGTGTCCTTTACTATGGAAAAA
The DNA here is from genome assembly GCF_001654845.1 of Enterobacter soli ATCC BAA-2102. GTDB lineage: Bacteria > Pseudomonadota > Gammaproteobacteria > Enterobacterales > Enterobacteriaceae > Enterobacter > Enterobacter soli. Next base: position 58,484 of record NZ_LXES01000002.1, read on the forward strand.
ATCGAGAAACGCCTGACGGATCTCAGCGGTGCTCTTGCTCATAATTATCCTGAAATCAAGCTAACGAAATGTCGCAGCCAGTCTGTACCTGTAATCAGTTGGACAGACCAGCTACTGGAAAAAGTGGGAATAAGATAAGTTTTCTTGGGAGGGAAGTAAAATCCCTCATGCGTTCAATCGGCAAAATTACGCCATATATCCTGAATATCTTCCATCAGGAAGCCGCGATAGAGCAAAAAGCGCTGGATTTTAACTTTTTCTGCAAACTCACGCGGCAGTGGCTCGCCGTATTTGCGAATTGCCTGATCTCTCGCGAGTTCTCCCCACGCGATATCACATTCGCGCATGGCCTTTTCGCTTGATTCACGCGCGATCCCTTTTTGGTTAAGCTCCTGGCGAATACGCGCAGGGCCGTAGCCTTTACGGCTGCGGCTGGCGATAAACCGTGCGACAAAGCGGTCATCATCCAGATACTGATGCTCATAGCACCAGGCTATAACCCGGTCGTAATCTTCCGCCGTGGCATCTATCTCTTCAGGACCATTTTTACCCATCACCGGGGCTGCGAGTTTACGCCGTAACTCTTGCTCGCTGTGGTCGCGCACGGCCAGAATACGCACCGCCCGATCCAGTAAGCGAGCATAGGCAGGGCGGCGAGTTGTGGGTTCGGTCATACAAAACCTGCTGGTTCAGAAATGCAAAAAGGGCCGCATTCGCAGCCCTTCATTTTTAAACGAGAGAATTAAAAGTCTTCGTTAGTTTCTTCAACGTCCGCGCCATCAACCGCGAAATCAGGCGTTGAATCCTGGTTATTCAGCAGCAGCTCACGAACTTTCTTCTCAATTTCTTTCGCCGCAGCCGGGTTATCTTTCAGCCAGGAGATTGCATTCGCTTTACCCTGACCAATCTTGTCGCCGTTGTAGCTGTACCAGGCGCCCGCTTTTTCAATCAGCTTCTCTTTCACGCCCAGGTCAACCAGTTCGCCGAAGAAGTTGATACCTTCACCATAGAGGATCTGGAATTCAGCTTGTTTGAACGGTGCAGCGATTTTGTTCTTCACAACCTTCACGCGGGTTTCGCTACCGACCACGTTCTCGCCCTCTTTCACCGCGCCGATACGACGGATATCAAGACGGACAGAGGCGTAGAATTTCAGCGCGTTACCACCGGTGGTGGTTTCCGGGTTACCGAACATCACACCAATTTTCATACGGATCTGGTTGATGAAGATAAGCAGCGTGTTGGATTGCTTCAGGTTACCTGCCAGCTTACGCATTGCCTGGCTCATCATACGTGCCGCGAGGCCCATGTGAGAGTCACCGATTTCGCCTTCGATTTCCGCTTTTGGCGTCAATGCAGCAACGGAATCGACCACGATAACGTCAACAGCACCGGAACGAGCCAGCGCGTCGCAAATTTCCAGCGCCTGCTCACCTGTGTCTGGCTGAGAACACAGCAGGTTGTCGATATCAACACCCAGCTTACGGGCATAGACCGGGTCCAGCGCGTGCTCGGCATCGATAAACGCACAGGTTTTACCTTCGCGCTGTGCAGCTGCAATAACCTGTAAGGTCAGGGTCGTTTTACCGGAGGATTCTGGCCCGTAGATTTCTACGATACGGCCCATTGGCAAACCGCCAGCGCCCAGTGCGATATCCAGAGAAAGCGAACCGGTGGAGATAGTTTCCACGTCCATGGAACGGTCTTCACCCAGGCGCATGATGGAGCCTTTACCGAATTGCTTTTCGATCTGGCCCAGTGCTGCCGCCAACGCTTTCTGTTTGTTCTCGTCGATAGCCATTATTACTCCTGTCATACAGTAAATACGTTTACGTATTTACCGGGGTGAATTCTGTTCTGTTGGTGCAATTATACTGTATGGTCATACAGTATCAAGTATTTTGTAGAAATTGTTGCCAGAGCGTTTTTAACGCATATTCCGTTGCCTGACGACGCACGCTTTCGCGATCGCCGCTAAAGCATTCACGGCGGGTGATCCCCTCGCCTTTCGAGGTTGCAAAACCAAACCACACGGTGCCAACGGGTTTTACATCGCTGCCGCCGTCCGGCCCGGCAATGCCGCTGATCGAAATGGCATAATCTGCCCGTGCTGCTTTAAGGGCACCAATGGCCATTTCGATCACCACCGGCTCACTGACTGCGCCATGCTGTTCGAGCGTGGATTCACGCACACCAATCATCTGTGCCTTCGCTTCATTACTGTAGGTCACAAAGCTACGCTCAAACCAGGCGGAACTGCCCGCAATATCCGTAATCACTTTCGCTACCCAGCCGCCAGTACAGGACTCAGCCGTTGTTACTGTCGCACCGCGCTGCTTTAACGCCAGCCCTACCACTTCGCTAAGCTGCATCAATTCATGGTCAGTCATTATCGCTCCAGGCCTTTGAAAAACGTGCAGCACAAGATAACACTTTCTCGTCGGATATGGGGATGAGGTTCAGGTTTTACGAGGGGGCTTCAGAAAAAAGCCGATGCGGACGCACCGGCTTCGGGGGTTCTTATTTCATGCTGTCGGCGATGGTATCAACATTGTGGCGAAACGCCTTAACGTAGGTATCCGCTACACCACCTTTTGCCGACAGCGCTTCAGGGTAGAGTTCGCCTCCTGGTTGCGCGCCTGTCGCACTGGCAATCTGTTTCACCAGCCGTGGATCGAGCTGGTTTTCCATAAACCAGGTTTTCACGCCATCGGCTTTTATCTGGTTGATAATCTCAGCCACCTGCGCCGCACTGGCTTCGCTCTCGGACGACAGTCCTTGCGGAGCCATAAACGTCACACCGTAGGCGCGGCTGAAATAGCCAAAGGCATCATGGCTGGTCAGCACTTTGCGCTTTTCCTGCGGGATCTGGCTAAAGCGTGATTTGGCCCAGCTATCCAGTTGGGTCAGTTGTGCGATATACGGCTTGCCGGTGCCTTCCAGTGCAGCTTTATCTTCCGGGTCGGCCTTCACCAGCCCATTCAGAATATTTTGCGCATACAAAGCACCGTTCGCCGCGCTGTTCCACGCATGTGGATCCGTCACGGTTTTCCCGTCTTCTTCCAGCGTGTGTGTTTTCACACCGGCCGATGCCACTACCAGTTGGCCTTTAAAACCAGAGGCCTTCACCAGACGGTCAAGCCATCCCTCCAGCCCCAGGCCGTTCACCACTACCACATCAGCCTTGCTCAGCGCGGCGCTGTCTTTGGGTGACGGCTCAAAGGTGTGCGGGTCACCATCCGGCCCCACCAGCGTTGTCACGTTTACGTTTTTGCCGCCGACTTCCTGGGTGATATCTCCCAGGATCGAAAAGCTGGTCACCACATTGAGCGTTTTCGCCATCACAGTGTGCGACATCATTCCGAGCGCGAGCGCCACGACTAACCCTGTACGTTTCATTTTTTCCCCTTGCGTTAAAAAAGCGCGCGCAGACTGCCAGCCAGCCTGCTGCGCGTGCCAAATAAAACCGAAATAAAAAACAGCGCACTGGCGGTCAGTACGATGGAGGGCCCGGCGGGTAAACTCACCGCCCAGGAGAGACTTAACCCCAACCATGCGCAAAAAATACCGCTAATACCGGCCATCAGGAGCAACCCTGGCAACGTACGTACCCAGCAGCGCGCCGCTACCGCAGGCAGCATCATCAGCCCGACCGCCATCAGCGTGCCGAGCACCTGAAAACCAGCCACCAGATTGAGTACCAGAAGAGCGAGAAACAGGCCGTGCAACAGGCCTGGCAGCCAGCGGACGTTAACCTGCAACCAGGCGGTGTCGAAGGCTTCCGTCACCAGGCCACGATAAAAAACAGCCAGCGTAATCAGGGTGAAGATGCACACGCCCGCCACGAACATCGCTGCGTCGTTATCCACCGCCAGAATGGAGCCAAACAGCAAATGCAGCAGGTCAACGTTTGAACCGCGCAGCGACACCAGCGTGACGCCCAATGCCAGCGAGCCAAGATAAAAACCGGCAAAACTGGCATCTTCTTTCAGCGGTGTGCGGCGGCTGACCAGGCCAGCCACCAGCGCCACCACGATCCCGGCGATAAAACCGCCGAGACTCATCGCCAACAGTGACATCCCGCTCAGTAAGTACCCCACCGCCACACCGGGCAAAATCGCGTGTGACAAGGCATCGCCCATCAGGCTCATGCGACGTAACAGAAGAAAGACCCCGAGCGCCGTGGTGCTGACAGACAGCGCAAGGCACACCACCAGCGCGCGGCGCATAAAGCCGTACTCAATGAACGGCTGGAAAAAGAGATGCCAGATCATGCCACCCTCACCCGTTCGGTTTGAAATAAAGGGATCTCAGAATCCAGCCGTAACGTTTGCGGGAAGTGGCGCGCCACGCGCTCGCTGTCGTGCAGCACCGCCAGTAGCGTTTGCCCCTGCTGGTACATCTCCAGCATTAGCGACATCAGCACGTTGCAGGTTGCTTCATCAACGCCGGTAAAGGGTTCATCAAGCATCACCAGCGGGGCCTGCTGTACTAAAACGCGGGCAAATAACATTCGCTGAAACTGGCCGCCAGAAAGTTCATCAATAGTGGAATGCGCCATCGACTCCAGCCCCACCCGCTCAAGCGCGCTGGCGACACGTAGCCGCGCTCCCCGCCGTAATCCGGCCAGCAGCGAGATCCCCGGCCAGCAGCCCATGCTGACAACGTCCTGCACGGTGAGCGGAAATTGGGCTTCAAGGGCATGACGCTGCGCAAGCCAGCCGATCACCGGGCGTTTACCCGGCCAGTGAAAGCGGCCACTCACCGGCGGGATAAACCCGGCAAGCGTTTTCAATAACGTCGATTTCCCACAGCCGTTGGCACCGACAATGGCGGTCATGCTCCCGCGTTCAATGACGCCGGTAATGGCCCGGGTGACCGGCTGGCGTTCATAGCCCGCAGTCAGTTGATTCATAACGATCATGGCAAGGCCACCGCCCAGCGCACGGCCAGCCCGATAAAGACAATAAGCACCAACGCCAGCAGAAATCGCGTCAGTGCGGAAAGGGAGAGAAAGGACGTTGACATCTCAGCACCACATCAAATGTTATAACATAACAATAATGAAAGATAATTAAGATGTAAATGGGAGAAATAAAAGGGAGTGTGGCGAAATGTTTCTGCGGGAAATAGATGCGCGCGGATGCCCTCACCCCAGCCCTCTCCCACAGGGAGAGGGTGAATAAGATGACTTACTGACTAAACGGAGACGCCGCTGGCGTACGCGCTTGGGATACCGCCAGCCCCAACTGCCACACCGCCATTGCATAATGGGTGCTGTGGTTATAACGGGTAATGGTGTAGAAGTTCGGCAGCCCGTACCAGTACTGATACCCCGTACCAATATCCAGACGCAGCAGGCTCGCCTGTTGTGCATTACCCAGCGATTGCGTTGGCGTTAAGCCCGCCGCTGCCAGCTGCGAAATGCTGTAGTTGGTTTTGAAGCCATTTTCCAGGCCCGGAGCCTGACCATTCGCCTGCACGGCAACCTGGCCGCCCTGTACCCAACCGTGCGCTTTGAAGTAGTTTGCCACGCTGCCGATGGCATCCACCGGATCCCACAGGTTGATGTGACCATCACCGTTAAAGTCGACGGCGTACTGTTTATAGGAAGACGGCATAAACTGGCCATAACCCATTGCCCCGGCAAACGACCCTTTTAGATCCAGCGGATCGTCCTGCTCGTTACGCGCCATCAACAGGAAGGTTTCCAGCTCAGATGAGAAGTATTCGGCACGACGCGGATAGTTAAAGGAGAGCGTTGCCAGCGCATCCAGAATGCGGGTTTTACCCATCACGCGACCCCAGCGGGTTTCAACGCCAATGATCCCGACGATGATTTCAGGCGGCACGCCATACACCTGCCACGCGCGGTTCAGGGCATCTTCATACTGGTTCCAGAACACCACGCCATTTTGCACGTTGTCCGGGGTAATAAACTGTTTGCGATAGCGCAGCCATGCGCCATTCGGCCCGGTCGGCACCTGTGCGGTAGGGGCTTGTCTGTCCATCAGACGCAGCACGTAATCCAGACGTTTTGCCTGGGAGAGGATCTCATGCAGCTGCTGTCTGTCAAAACCGTGTTTGCTCACCATTTTATCGATGAACTGCTCGGCCGCCGGGTTATTCGCGAAGTCGCCGCCCATCTGCATCGTGTTGTGCTGAGGCTCCAGCAAGAATCCCCCTGAAGGCGCACCAGCTGTGGGCTGAGCGGTTTCAGTTTTAGGTTTGCTACTACAGGCAGAAAGCAGAATAAGCGCAGGTAACAGCGCTGCATAACGACGCTTGAACATGGGACATCCATTTAACGAGTTCGACAAGATGCCAGTATGGTAAAGCATCCCCGACTCCTCAAGGAAGCGGTACTCGCTCCCACCGCCAAATCTTTACGCTCCCCAACGCAAATCTGCGCTTTTTTCAACCAAAACAGCTTTCACTTGCCCATTAACTTTCAAAATAATACATTTTTCTTTCATTGTGAGATCTGATTAACACTTTAAAACCTTTCAAAGTGATTATTATTAGCCGCAGTTATACAAAAACAAGAAGCCCCACAGGAGAGAAGAATGATAGATACCATCACCCACGGCGCCGAGTGGTTCATCGGGCTATTTCAGAAAGGCGGAGAAGTGTTTACCGGCATGGTGACCGGGATCCTGCCGCTGCTGATAAGCCTGCTGGTTATCATGAACGCGCTGATTAACTTTATCGGCCAGAAACGCATTGAACGCTTTGCCCAGCGCTGCGCCGGGAATCCGTTATCCCGTTACCTTGTCCTGCCCTTCATCGGCACCTTCGTGTTCTGCAACCCAATGACCTTAAGCCTCGGCCGCTTTATGCCAGAGAAATACAAGCCGAGTTATTACGCCGCCGCATCCTATAGCTGCCACTCGATGAACGGCCTGTTCCCGCACATCAACCCCGGCGAACTGTTTGTTTACCTCGGTATTGCCAGCGGCCTGACGACGCTTGGCCTGCCGCTCGGCCCGCTGGCGGTGAGCTATTTGCTGGTTGGCCTGGTCACTAACTTCTTCCGTGGCTGGGTGACCGACCTCACCACAGCAATTTTCGAGAAAAAAATGGGCATTCAGCTTGAACAAAACGTCCAGCTTTCAGGAGCCACAGCATGAGCCGTATTCGTATTGAAAAAGGAACGGGCGGCTGGGGCGGCCCACTGGAACTCGACGCCACGCCGGGTAAAAAGATTGTTTACATCACCGCGGGAACACGCCCGGCCATTGTCGACAGACTACGTGAATTGACCGGCTGGGAAGCGGTAGACGGTTTCAAAGAAGGCGAGCCGCCAGAGTCCGAAATCGGCGTTGCCGTTATCGACTGCGGCGGCACCTTGCGCTGCGGCATTTACCCAAAGCGCCGTATCCCGACCGTAAATATCCACTCAACCGGGAAATCCGGCCCGCTGGCGCAATACATCGTTGAAGACATTTATGTTTCCGGCGTGAAAGAAGACAACATTCGTCTGGCTGATGGTGCAGCAGCCCCGCAGAAAACAGAGGCGAAAGCGGCGCCGCGCGATTACGACACCAGCAAGAAAATCACCGAGCAGAGCGACGGCCTGCTGGCAAAAGTCGGGATGGGGATGGGCTCGGCAGTAGCGGTGCTGTTCCAGTCCGGGCGCGACACCATCGACACCGTGCTGAAAACCATCCTGCCGTTTATGGCATTCGTTTCGGCGCTGATCGGCATCATCATGGCATCAGGTCTGGGCGACTGGATTGCCCACGGTCTTGCCCCGCTTGCCAGCCATCCGCTTGGGCTGGTGACGCTTGCGCTGATCTGCTCCTTCCCGCTGCTGTCGCCGTTCCTCGGCCCAGGCGCGGTGATTGCGCAGGTGATCGGCGTGCTGATTGGCGTGCAAATTGGTCTGGGCAATATTCCCCCACACCTTGCCCTGCCCGCCCTGTTTGCCATTAACGCCCAGGCGGCGTGTGACTTTATCCCGGTTGGACTTTCGCTTGCCGAAGCGCGCCAGGACACCGTGCGCGTTGGCGTGCCATCGGTTCTGGTGAGCCGCTTCCTGACGGGTGCACCGACGGTGCTGATTGCCTGGTTTGTCTCTGGATTTATTTATCAATAAGAGGTTCCTGTGATGACCGTGATTTACCAAACCACCATTACCCGCATCGGCCAGAGCGCGGCCGATGCGCTCAGCGACCAGATGCTGATTACCTTTCGCGAAGGCGCACCGGCGGATATCGAAGAGTTCTGTTTTATTCACTGTCACGGCGAGCTGAACGGTGAACTTAAGCCCGGCAGCCAGCTGGAGCTAGGTGAAACACGTTATGCCGTGACAGCCGTTGGCGATGTGGCGGAACAAAATCTGCGTGAACTGGGGCATATCACCCTGCGGTTCGACGGCCAGCCGCAGGCGGAATATCCCGGCACTGTTCATGTGGATGGCCCTGTTCCGCAGGCTGTTACCCCGGGCTGCACATTAAAATTTGTTGCGTAATTTAAGGAGAGAAATATGAGTCAGGTTGCCGTTGTCATTGGTGGGGGACAAACCTTAGGAGAGTTCCTCTGCCGTGGGCTTGCCGCAGAAGGTTACCGCGTGGCGGTTGTCGATATTCAGAGTGAAAAAGCCGCCCGCGTGGCGGACACCATTAATACCGAATTTGGTGAAGGGATGGCGTACGGGTTTGGCGCCGATGCCACCAGCGAGCAGAGCGTAATGGCGCTTGCCCGCGGCGTGGACGAAATTTTTGGCCGGACTGACCTACTGGTTTACAGCGCCGGGATAGCCAAAGCGGCGTTTATCAGCGACTTTGCGCTGGGCGATTTCGACCGCTCCTTGCAGGTGAATCTGGTGGGCTATTTCCTTTGTGCTCGCGAGTTTTCTCGCCTGATGATCCGCGACGGTATTCAGGGGCGCATCATCCAAATCAACTCAAAATCCGGCAAAGTGGGCAGTAAACACAACTCGGGTTACAGTGCAGCCAAATTTGGTGGTGTAGGGCTGACGCAATCTCTGGCGCTGGATCTCGCCGAGTACGGGATCACCGTGCACTCACTGATGCTGGGCAACCTGCTGAAATCACCGATGTTCCAGTCCCTGTTGCCACAGTATGCCACCAAGCTTGGGATTAACGCAGATGAGGTAGAGCAGTATTACATCGATAAAGTGCCGCTGAAGCGCGGCTGCGATTATCAGGACGTGCTGAATATGCTGCTGTTCTACGCCAGCCCGAAAGCCTCTTATTGCACCGGACAGTCGATTAATGTGACCGGTGGGCAGGTGATGTTCTGATCGAGCGGCCTGATGCCCTCACCCTAACCCTCTCCCACAGGGAGAGGGAACACAACAAGGAGCCAACATGGTAACCGCACTCATCACCGTCGCCGCTATCTCCTGGGTCTGCCAGATGGCGTTTGGCGGCTGGCAAATTCATCGGTTCAACCGCGCGTTTGATGCATTGTGTCAGAAAGGCCGCGTGGGTGTCGGGCGCTCTGGCGGGCGCTTCAAACCGCGCGTGGTCGTGGCGATAGCGCTGGATGAACACGACAATGTCTGCGATTCGCTCATTATGCGCGGGATAACGGTTTTTGCCCGACCGGCGAAAATCCAGGCAATTAACGGCAAATCGTTGCAGGAATTGCAGCCTGATGTGATCTTTCCCCATGATTCACTCTGTCAGAATGCACTATCATTAGCGCTTAATCTGAAACATGGATAATTTCGTTGTGAACGCTATAAGCTTGCGAAATTATCATTTTGCAACTTAAGGAACAGAGCGCCTATGAAACCACGTCAGCGGCAGGCGGCCATTCTGGAGCATCTGCAAAAGCAGGGAAAATGCTCGGTAGAGGAACTGGCGCACTACTTTGACACCACCGGCACAACGATACGCAAAGACCTGGTGTTGCTCGAAAACTCCGGTGCCGTCATCCGCACCTACGGCGGAGTGATGCTCAATAAAGACGAAGCCGATCCCCCTATCGACCACAAAACGCTGATCAATACCCACCAGAAAGCGCTGATTGCCGAAGCTGCCGTGAAATTTATCCACGATGGCGACTCTATCATCCTGGATGCTGGCAGCACGGTATTGCAGATGATCCCGATGCTCAGCCGCTTTAACAACATCACCGTGATGACCAACAGCTTGCATATCGTCAACGCCCTGTCGGAGAATGACTGCGAGCAAACCATCCTGATGCCAGGCGGGACGTTCCGTAAAAAATCGGCCTCATTTCACGGCCAGCTGGCCGAGAATGCCTTCGACCACTTCAGCTTTGATAAACTGTTTATGGGGACGGATGGCATCGACCTGAACGCCGGGGTGACCACGTTTAATGAAGTGTTCAGCGTCAGCAAAGCCATGTGTAACGCTGCACGGGAAGTGATTTTGATGGCGGACTCGTCAAAGTTTGGCCGTAAAAGCCCCAATATTGTGTGCAGCCTTGAAAGTGTCGATAAGCTGATTACCGATGCGGGCATCGATCCGGCGTTTAAGAAAGCGCTGGAAGAGAAAGGAATCGACGTTATCGTAACCGGAGACAAAGATGAGTGATTTTCTGTTAAACGCTGGCCGCCAGACCTTGCTACTCGAATTACAGGAAGCGAGCCGCCTGCCAGATCGCCTGGGCGATGATTTTGTCCGTGCGGCGAACACCATCATTCAGTGTGAAGGCAAAGTGATCGTCTCCGGTATGGGCAAATCCGGCCATATCGGTAAGAAGATTGCCGCCACGCTTGCGAGTACCGGAACACCTGCGTTCTTTGTTCATCCGGCAGAAGCGCTGCACGGCGATCTGGGGATGATTGAAAGCCGCGACGTGATGCTGTTTATCTCCTACTCCGGCTCGGCAAAAGAGCTGGATCTCATCATTCCGCGCTTGCAGGAAAAAGCCGTTGCCCTGCTGGCAATGACCGGAAAATCCCGCTCGCCACTGGCGCTGGCGGCAAAAGCGGTACTGGATGTTTCCGTAGAGCGTGAAGCCTGCCCGATGCACCTTGCCCCTACTTCCAGCACCGTAAATACCCTGATGATGGGCGATGCGCTGGCGATGGCGGTTATGCAGGCGCGCGGCTTTAATGAAGAAGATTTTGCTCGCTCTCACCCGGCAGGCGCACTGGGCGCACGGCTGCTCAATAAAGTGCACCATCTGATGCGCACCGACGATGCCATTCCACAGGTCACACTGGATACCAGCGTAATGGACGCGATGCTGGAGCTGAGCCGTACCGGGCTTGGGCTGGTTGCCGTCTGCGATAACGGCGGTTTTGTGAAAGGCGTCTTTACCGACGGCGACCTGCGTCGCTGGCTGGTCGGCGGCGGCAAGCTGGAATCGCAGGTTTCTGAAGCGATGACCCAGGGCGGGCTAACGCTGAACGCAGAAAGCCGCGCCATCGAAGCCAAAGAGGTGCTGATGAAGCGCAAAATCACTGCCGCCCCGGTGGTGGATGAGAGCGGCAAGCTGTGCGGTGCAATCAACCTGCAAGATTTCTATCAGGCCGGGATCATCTAGCCTTTCAGACCCAGACGTTTCGCCAGCCGGTGCAGGTTGGCGACGTCCGTTTCCAGCGCCCGCGCGCACGCCGCCCAGCTGCGGTTATTCTGCTCCAGCGCGCGGGTAATCATCTGCCGCTGAAACTCTTCCGTTGCTTCACGCAGGTTCTCGTGACTGATTTCCGGGATGTCCTGCGTCACAACAGGCGTGGTTTCATCATGCAGCGCAAAGTGACGCGCGTGGATCACCACTTCATCTCCTGAACGCGTAGCCCGCGCCAGCACGACCGCACGGTGGATGGCATGTTCCAGCTCGCGCACATTGCCCGGCCAGCCGTAACTCAACAGATGTGTTCTCGCCCCGGGGCTTAACACCACGCGGGAAAGCCCCATTCGCAGGCGGCACTGTTCACAGAAGTAACCTGCCAGCAGAACCACATCCTCACCACGCTCGCGCAGCGCCGGTACGGAAAGTGGAAAAACGCTCAGGCGATGGAACAGATCGGCGCGGAAATTCCCGGCCAGCACCTCTTCACGCAGGTCGCGGTTGGTCGCCGCCAGCACGCGCACGTCCACCCTTAAGCTGCGATCGTCCCCCACGCGCTGAATATCGCCATACTGCAACACGCGCAGCAGTTTGGCCTGTAACGACAAAGACAGTTCGCCAATCTCGTCGAGGAACAACGTGCCGTTATCCGCCATTTCGAACTTACCGCTGCGGTTACTGATGGCTCCGGTAAACGCCCCTTTGACGTGACCAAACAGCTCACTTTCCGCCACGCTTTCCGGTAGTGCAGCGCAGTTGAGGTACACCAGTGGGTTCACCGCGCGCGGAGAGGCTTCGTGAATCGACTTTGCCACCAGCTCTTTACCGGTGCCGGTTTCACCGAAAATCAGCACGTTCAAATCAGATGCCGCCACAATGTCGATCTCTTTTTTGAGCTGCATCATACCCGGTGAAAGGCCGATCATCTCGGTGTGGGTCACCTGTTCAAACGCCGCCGGGCTTCCCGGCAGAATGTTCTGGCTCTCCAGCTGTTCAATCAACAGTGCATTGTTCAGAGCGCCGGACGCCAGGGCCGCAATCAGCCGCAGCTCTTCGTCGCTAAAGGTATCGAACTGATCCGGTGACATACCATCGAGCGTCAGGGCGCCAATCAGGTTCTGCCCGGCAAACAGCGGCAGGCCGATACAGGCGTGTACTTTGAGACTCTCCTGCCCCGGGATCAGCCCATCATAGGGATCAGGCAAGTCACTGTCGGCAGGGAAACGTACCACATCACCCGCACGGGCGATGGTTTCCAGGCGCGGATGGCCTTCCAGCGTAAAGCGGCGCCCCAGCACATCCTGGGCCAGGCCGTCGATAGCCAGCGGAATAAACTGCCGCCCTTCGTAACGCAGCAGCGCCGAGGCATCACATTCCAGCACATCGCGCAGCGTGGAAATCAGCCGCTGAAATCGGTCCTGATGACCAATACCGGTTTGCAGTTCAATGGCGATCTTCGCCAGTACGTTCACAGAAAAGCTCATTCCGACCTCGCTGTCATTTTGACAATACATAGTGTCATATTGACAGCTTTTAAGATAGTCATAATGACTACTCATTATGGATAATAAATAATTAAATTTTTATAAATCAATCAGATAAAAAGTTGGCACACAACTTGATATAGCTAAAACATCTTATTTGAAAACGCCGTATTAATTGAGGTTGCTATGTCTATTCTGGTTAAAAATAACATTCATTGGGTTGGCCAACGTGACTGGGAAGTGCGTGATTTCCACGGGACTGAATACAAAACGCTGCGCGGCAGCAGCTACAACAGCTATCTCATCCGTGAAGGTAAAAACATTCTGATCGATACCGTCGATCACAAATTCAGCCGCGAGTTCGTGCAGAACCTGCGTAGCGAAATCGATCTGGATGCTATCGACTACATCATTATCAACCATGCAGAAGAAGACCACGCCGGTGCGCTGACCGAGTTGATGTCTTACATCCCGAATACCCCGATTTACTGCACCACCAATGCTATCGACTCAATCAACGGCCATCACCACCACCCGGAGTGGAACTTCCACACCGTGAAAACGGGTGACTCACTGGATATCGGTAACGGCAAGCAGCTGATCTTCGTTGAAACGCCCATGCTGCACTGGCCGGACAGCATGATGACCTACATGACCGGCGACGCGGTATTGTTCAGCAACGATGCCTTCGGCCAGCACTACTGTGACGAACGCCTGTTCAATGATGAAGTCGATCAGACCGAACTGTTCGAGCAGTGCCAGCGCTACTACGCCAACATCCTGACGCCATTCAGCCGTCTGGTAACGCCAAAAATCACCGAGATCCTCGGCTTCAATCTGCCAGTGGACATGATTGCCACCTCTCATGGCGTGGTGTGGCGTGAAAACCCAACCCAGATCGTTGAGCTGTATCTGAAATGGGCGGCGGATTATCAGGAAGATCGCATCACGATTTTCTACGACACCATGTCCAACAACACCCGCATGATGGCGGATGCGATTGCCCAGGGTATCAACGAAGTTGACCCGAACGTGGCGGTGAAAATCTTCAACGTTGCCCGCAGCGATAAAAACGACATCCTCACCAACGTGTTCCGTTCCAAAGGCGTGCTGGTGGGGACTTCCACCATGAACAACGTGATGATGCCGAAAATCGCCGGTCTGGTGGAAGAGATGACAGGTCTGCGTTTCCGTAACAAACGCGCCAGCGCTTTTGGTTCACACGGCTGGAGCGGCGGCGCGGTTGACCGCCTGTCTACCCGCTTGCAGGACGCCGGTTTTGAGATGTCCATGAGCCTGAAAGCCAAATGGCGTCCGGATATCGATGCACTGGAAATCTGCCGCCAGCATGGTCGCGAGATTGCACGTCAGTGGGCGCTTGCTCCACTGCCAGACGCCACGGTCAAAACCCCCGAACAGCAGGAAGCCTGCGCCTGTGCGGCTGCCGCGGCGGCAAATCTCGGCCCGCGGATGCAGTGCAGCGTTTGCCAGTGGATTTACGACCCGGAACTGGGCGAACCGTTGCAGGACGTCGCACCTGGCACACCGTGGAGCGATGTCCCGGACAACTTCCTGTGCCCTGAATGTTCACTGGGTAAAGACGTCTTTGACGAACTGGGTACGGAGGCAAAATGAACAACGGGATCGTGATCATCGGCTCGGGCTTTGCCGCCCGCCAACTGGTGAAAAATATCCGCAAACAGGACGCGAACGTGCCGCTGACGCTTATCGCCGCCGACAGCATGGACGAGTATAACAAGCCGGATTTAAGCCATGTCATTAGCCAGAATCAGCGTGCAGAAGATCTCACCCGCCAGACGGCGGGAGAGTTCGCGGAGCAATTTAACCTGCGCCTGTTTCCCTACACCTGGGTGACGGATATCGATGCCGCCGCGCATGTCGTGAAGAGCCAGGATAAAACCTGGCAGTACGACAAGCTGGTGCTGGCAACAGGTGCGGCTGCTTTTGTCCCACCGATTGAAGGTCGCGAACTGATGGTGACGCTGAACAGCCAGCAGGAATATCAGGCGAACGAAACACGGCTGCGGGACGCACAGCGGGTGATGATTGTCGGCGGTGGCCTGATTGGTACCGAGCTGGCGATGGATTTTTGCCGCGCCGGGAAAGCGGTCACCCTGGTTGACCATGCCGCGAGCATCCTTTCCGCACTGATGCCAGCAGAAGTGAGCAGCCGCTTACAACACCGGTTGACCGATATGGGCGTGCATCTGCTACTGAAATCTCAGCTGCAAGGTCTGAGCAAAACCGAAAGCGGCATCCGCGCCACGCTTGATCGTCAGCGCAGCGTAGAGGTCGACGTGGTGATTGCCGCAACCGGCCTGCGCCCGGAAACCGCGCTTGCCCACCGTGCGGGCGCAGAAACAAATCGCGGCGTGAAGGTCGACAGCTACCTGCAAACCACACAGCCGGATATTTATGCCCTGGGTGACTGCGCAGAGATCAACGGACAGGTATTGCCTTTCCTGCAACCTATTCAGCTCAGCGCCATGTATCTGGCAAAAAATCTGCTCGGGACCAGTGCACCGCTGAAATTACCCGCCATGCTGGTGAAGGTAAAAACGCCTGAATTGCCGCTGCATCTGGCTGGCGAAACCCAGCGACAGGATTTGAACTGGCAGCTGACCATTGAGCCGCAGGGCATGGTGGCCCGCGGCGCTGACAATGACGGGCAGCTACGTGCCTTTGTGGTTAGTGAAGATCGGATGAAGGAGGCTTTCGCACTGTTGAAATCGCTGCCCGCTTAGCTTTCAGCCTGCTACCACGCTTACTTAACCTTAGGATTTTATTATCCGCAGCCCCGATGTCCCGGGGCTTTTTTTTGCGCATCCTATTCGCCATATAAATACAAAAAAGATAAATCATGGTTTACAGTCCTTTGTTTATTACACTCATCAATATATAAATGCGGAACACCTGAAAAACAGCACCCTGTTTTATTCCCTGTTCCCGGCATAGTCTACTCCTGTATTCACTTACCGGAGACATCACATGGCTGCTTTTACAAAAGAACTCAACTATCTTGCCACCTATTTTAAACAGGCAAAGCAAAAAGAACGCATATTATTTCGCTGGCTTTATCTTAGCCCGGAAGCGCGGATTGAACGCCTGCGGGAACTGATGATGCCGGTGAGCAATAATAAACGGTGACGCCCTGCGATGTAACCTATACACGACCTGCTAACCCCGCAAGCGTGTTCTGGCATTGCGCAACCGGGGAAGCGGGCAGGCTCGCCGCCCATATTTTATAGCAGTAAAACCGGAACTAATTATTTATCACTTCATTGTTTATATAGAAAAACACCCACAACAAAAATCAACCTAAAATTAATTTACCTCACATCACATTTTTATTTCTTACGCTTTCACATTAAAATAAAAGCTGTTATTTTTCGAAGTGAATTAAGTCATCTTTTCGGAACACACTCTATGAACGCATTTAGCTATTTACAGCGTCTGGGCAAAGCCCTGATGCTGCCTATCGCAACCTTGCCCGTTGCAGCAATATTATTACGACTGGGTCAGCCCGATGTCTTTAATATTCCGTTTATCGCCAGCGCGGGCGGCGGCATTTTTGACAGCCTGCCGCTGCTGTTTGCTCTGGGGATTGCCATCGGTCTGGCAAAAGACAACGCGGGCGCGGCGGCACTGGCGGGGGCCGTGGGTTTCCTGGTTCTGACCAAAGCCACAGCAGTGATTAACTCGTCAATTAACATGTCATTTTTTGCCGGGATTATCGCAGGCGTAGTGGCAGGCCACTGTTATAACCGCTTCAGCGACACAAAACTGCCTGACTTCCTCGCCTTCTTTGCCGGTAAACGCCTGGTGCCGATCATGACCGGGCTTATCTGCCTGCTTATCGCCTGGGTTTGCGGTTACGTTTGGCCTTCCGTACAACACGGAATTGATACCTTTAGTCTGCTGGTTTCCCGCAGCGGTGAGCCTGGCTGGTTTATCTACGGCGTGCTTAACCGCGCGTTAATTCCCTTCGGCCTGCACTACATTCTGCACTCGGTCTTCTGGTTCAGCCTGGGCGACTGCCTGAAGGTAACCTATGACGCGGCAAGCGCAGTACATAACATCTGCCTGGCGCCGGACGTGGTGAAAGGCCTGGTGGTTGGCGGTGCAGTACCGGGGATCGATGGCTCCAGCATTACGCAGATTGCCACTGACCTGACCCGTGGCGACCTTAACCGCTTCTTCGCCGGCGACCCACACGCAGGCGTATACATGGCATGGGCATACCCCATCTTTATGGGCGGCCTGCCTGGCGCTGCGCTGGCAATGTACTTTGCTGCACCAAAAGCGCGTCGCTCCGCAGTAGGCGGGATGTTGCTTTCGGTGGCGCTGACGGCATTCCTGACCGGGATAACCGAGCCTATCGAGTTCTCCTTCCTGTTCCTCGCCCCAGCGCTGTATGCCCTTCACGCGGTGCTGGCGGGCGTGAGCATGGTCATTGCCAACAGTCTGGGCGTACTGCATGGCTTTGGTTTCTCGGCAGGTCTCATCGACTTTGTGCTGAACTGGGGGCTGGCCACTAAACCGTGGATCCTGATCCCACTGATTGCCCTGTTCTTTGTTATCTACTTTGTGGTGTTCAGCTTTGCCATTCGTTTCTTTAAGCTGAAAACACCAGGCCGTGAAGAAGATGAAACCGTGGCAGGTGAATCAGACGATCAGCATGAGGCAATCGCGCAGTACATCGCCGCACTTGGCGGTAAAGATAACCTGAAAATGGTTGATGCCTGCATCACCCGTCTGCGTTTAACCCTGGGTGATAACAGCGTGCTTGATGAGCCAGCGCTAAAAGCGCTGGGGGCAAAAGGCATTCTGAAAATGGGGACTCAGAACGCACAGGTGATTCTGGGGCCACAGGCTGAAAGTATTGCGCTAAAAATCAGGGCGCAGCTCGATAGCTAACGCGATATCCGTTTTCCCTCTCCTCGTTGAGGAGAGGGTGAATGTGCCAGAAAGACAAAACCGGAACACTTTACTTAACCAGACCTTATTTATTCCGCAAAACACCCTACACTCTCAGCATCCCTTTTTGTCAGCGGAATGCCCTCATGCGCCAGCTTCAGAAAATCCGTCAGTATCAACGGCTTTATCAGCACTACGGAGCAGATCCGAAGCCAACAACCATCGCCGAGGTTGCCGAAACGGCCCTGTGCAGCGAGCGCCATGTGCGCACCCTGTTGCGCCAGCTCACGCAGAGCGGATGGTTAAGCTGGAGCGCACAGCCAGGGCGCGGGCATCGCGCCATCCTGCACTGCCTGGCAACCACCAGCGACCTCAGCGCACCGCTGATGCACGCCTGCCTGGAAAAGGGAGACTATCAAAGCGCGTTGCAGCTGGCAGACGGTGATCCGGCCAGCCTGCATCACATCATCACCCCTTTTCTGGGGGGAAAATGGCTTAAGCACCAGCCGACCCTGCGTATTCCCTGGTATCGCCCACTCACCTCGCTTTATCCGGCGTTGCAGCGCCGCCGCGCGGAGCAACACATTATCTGTGCGGTACATGCGGGACTGACACGCTACACACCCGGCCAGCCACACCCCGTGCCAGACCTGGCGCACCACTGGGAAACCCGTGATAACAACCTCTGCTGGCGGTTTTACCTGCGCAGTGGCGCGCACTGGCATAACGGTCAGGCCATCAGTGACGAAGATATCCTCGCAGGAGTGCAACAGCTGCTGGCCGATCCGGCGCGCAACGCGGGGCTTAAGCATGTTCATCAGGTTTCGCTTGCTGCCCCCTGGTGTCTTGATATTACCCTGCACGCGCCGGATGCCATGCTCGCGCATCGTCTGGCACACCACGTCTGTCGTCTGCCTCATCCGCAACAGCCGGAAATCGGTGCCGGGCCGTTTGCCATCGCCCGCCATCACTCCCACTATTTACGCCTGGAACGTCAGCCCTGGTACTTTGCCGCCCACCCGCTTTTGCACGCAATAGAGTTCTGGCGAACCAGCGCCGGGGCGCAGAAACCGGCCTGGATAACGGTCGGGAAAGGGAAAAGCGCTCAGAAAGCCGCCTCTTCCACCAGCGGTGGCTTCGCATGGTTAATGGTAAATACCGCACTGGCGCAGCCGCTTGCCGACTGGCTGCGTCAGGAAATTGTCTTTATGAGCCAGCGCAACTTCGCACAGCGTGACGATCTGCAAACCCGTACCGAAGTCCTTCCCGGCCTGCAAACACCGTTGCTCCCGACAGCCCCAGACGTCCCGTTACCCCCCGCGTTAAGCCTGGTTTGCTATCACACACCGGAGCTTCGCGAGCTGGCCGATACGCTTCATGCGGCGCTGAAAAAACGCCATTGCACGCTGACTGTCGCCTGGAAAGACCGCGATGAGTGGCACACTCCCGGCGCGCTGGAGCAGGCCGACCTGGTGCTGGGGGATTATCTGGCGGGCGAGTTACCGGGCTTTGCCCTGGCGGAATGGTTTACCGATGAACCCGCGTGGGCCACCGCACTTGGCGACGCCCGCTGGCAGGAAGAGAAACAGCAGCTGATGGGATTTTGCGAAAGCGAAGAGCGCCTGAATACGCAGCTCGTCCCCTTTTTCCGGCGTCTGCTGGAGAGCGGCGCCTGTACGCCGCTGTTCCACTATCGCTATCGCATAAACACCATGGAAAACGTTCAGGATATTGTCCTGACCGCAGGCGGCTGGCTGGATTTCACCCGCGCCTGGCTGCCCCCGGCAATGGCTCAGGAGCGCACAACCAGTGCATCGTAACCGCGCCAGCGGTAGTTGAGCATCGAGACAAGCCAGCAGACGACAAACAGCCCAACCACCACAAACCCGGCGTTACCGAGATTGTCATTAACCGCGCCAATGACATCCCAGATACCGCCGCTCAGGGCAAATTTATCCATCAGTAAACCGAGCGCTTCCAGCCCGCCAATAAACAGGGCAACCACCACGGAAGTGCCGGTGATGGTCATGTTGTAATAGAGCTTACGCTGCGGTTTGTTGAACGCCCAGCCGTAGGCTCCCACCATCAGCAGATTATCAAGAGTATCGATCAGTGCCATCCCGCTGGCGAACAGCGCCGGGAAGATCATAATAGACCAGACCGACATACCGTTAGAGGCGCTGGCGGCAGAGATCCCCAGCACGCCGATTTCGGTCGCGGTATCAAACCCAAGCCCAAACAGGAAACCGACCAGATACATCTGCCAGCTTTTGTTCACCAGGCGGAACGTGGTGCCAAACAGCCAGCTCATCACCCCGCCCGTAGCCGGAAGCGTGACGTCGCCATCCATCGCCTGACCGTTTTTCAGCGCCTGAAAATTGCGCCAGACACCGCGCAAAATCACCATATTGACCAGCGCCATTACCAGCAGAAATGTCGCAGATACCGCTGTCCCGATCAGACTGCCCGTCTCATGAAACCAGGCCATGTTTTTCTGAAACGCCGTGGCGGTAGCCGCAATCGCCACCGAAGCCAGCACCACGATGGTGGAGTGGCCCAGCGAGAACCATGCACCCACGCCAGAAGGCCGCTGACCCTGCTGCATCATCTTACGCGTCACGGTATCAATGGCCGCGATGTGGTCGGCATCCACTGCGTGACGCAATCCGTAACACCAGGCCAGCAGGCTTGCCGCCATCAGCGCCGTACTGCCACTGAAGGTGCGCCACGCCCAGCCCCAGGCGAGCAGATTGGCCATCACCAGAGCCAGCAGCAAAAACGCTGCGCGCGGTTCGTTGCGTAAGAGTCGTAACATTTTAAGTCCTTTGTGAACATGACCGGGCCGCAGCAACCACTGCCTGCCCGAAGGAGATAGCCCCGTCACCTGCGGGCAGGTGACACGGCAAAAGAAGAGTAAAGTCAGAAAGATAATGACGCAGGCGCGCACGCAGCAGGCGGTTATGTAACACCCCGCCGCTACAGCACACCGTGGAGAGAGACGCGCGCCGGGCGTGGAAGGCAGCGAGTTCTGCCAGCCCTTTTGCCAGCGCATCGTGAAACGCCCACGCGCGTTCGCACGGTTCGGCCTGCCAGTCCATCCACTGTTGCCAGAAGACGCTCAGCGCCAGGTTGCCGTTTATCACCGGCAGCGTGACCGGATGTGCAACACCACTACATCGGGCAGCCAGCGCTTCCAGCCGACAGGCTGCTTCACCTTCATAGCCCTGCACATCTGGCGTGAGATCCAGCGCGCAGGCGACGGCGTCAAACAGCCGTCCACATGACGATGCCTGTGGTGTATTGATGCCGCGTGAAATCGCCGTTGCCAGCAACGGCCAGTTTTGTGCTTGTACCGCGTGAGTCTCCCTGCGCTGCTGCCAGTCCGGCACAAACGCCAGGCAGTGTGCGAGTAAATTGCGCCACGGCTGAACGGCCGCCAGATCGCCGCCAGGCAGCGCCACCGCAGGCAGCCCACCGAGATGCTCGCAGTCACGATAGTTCACCCGCAAACATTCCCCACCCCACAGCGCGCCCTTATCACCCATGCCGATACCGTCCAGCGCCAGGGCAATAACATCACCGCCGTCAAGCGGCCAGCCGTTTTCCGCCAGGCAAGCAGCCGCGTGGGCGTGATGATGCAGTACCGTTTCGGTGGCCAGTGCCTGTTCATCTGCCCAGCGCCGGGCTCGGTATCCCGGGTGCGCGTCACACACCACACGCACAGGTTGAAACGCATATATTTGCTGCATCACTGACAGCGCGGTGCGCCACTGGTGCTCCACGCCGTCATCACTGAGATCGCCAAAATGCTGGCTCATCACCGCCTGGTTGCCGCGCACCAGACAGAAGGTGTTTTTCATCTCTGCCCCCAGACACAACATGGCGGGAATATCACTGAATCCGGCAGGCAACGTGATGGCATCCGGCACAAAACCGCGGGCACGGCGCAGCATAGCGCCATCCGCATCTACCACGGAATCATCCATCCGTTGCAGGATGTCACGGTTATGCAGCAGAAAACCGTCGGCAATATCCCTGAGCTCGTCCAGCGCTTGCGCATTGGTGATGGCCGGGGGTTTGCCGCTGAGATTCCCGGAGGTCATCACCAGCAGGCTCTGCACATCCGCCATCAGCAGATGCTGGAGCGGATTCGCCGGCAGCATGATGCCGACACAGTCCAGCCCCGGTGCTATCGCCTCAGGCAGTTCAGGCAGCCAGGCTTTCGGCGTGAGCACAATGGGTGCCGCGGGTGAACTCAGCAGGTGACTGACGGATTCCGGCAGGCCATCAGTATGGGGGATCATCACCGCCAGGGGTTTTGTCGGGCGCTGTTTTCGCGCCCGCAGCCGCGCCACGGCACGCGGATTTTGTGCGTCACAGGCCAGGTGGAAACCGCCCAGACCTTTGACGGCCACAATCCCGCCGTCTCGCAGCATCGCAACGGCCGCCGCCAGAGCCTGCTCGCGCGTGGCGTGCGTGTTTTCGCCGCACCATTCAAGCTGTGGCCCGCAGTCCGGGCAGGCGACAGGCTGCGCATGGAAGCGCCGGTCGGCGGGGTTACGATACTCTGCTTCACACGGCGCACAGAGCGGAAACCCGGCCATCGCCGTGGCCGGACGGTCGTACGGCATGGCGCGGATAATGCTAAAACGCGGGCCACAGTGGGTGCAGTTAATAAACGGATAGCGGTAACGGCGCTCGCGCGGATCGCGCATTTCTGCCAGACACGCCGGGCAGGTGGCGGCATCCGGCACAATCTGCGTATCCATCGCCCCGCCCGCGCTGTGGCGGATGGTGAAACCGTCAGGGGCGTTTGACCACTCAAACGGCTGGGTCTGGATCGCATCGATACGAGCCAACGGTGGGCACAGCTGGCGCAGCCTTGCGGTAAAGTCCCCCCCATTACCCGCAAGACGTACCAGCACGCCCTGTCCGTCATTGCTGACATCGCCCGCCAGCCCGAGCTGGTGCGCCAGCTGCCAGACGAAGGGACGAAACCCAACGCCCTGCACTTTTCCGCGCACCCGCACCTGTATGCCGTTACAGCTCATCGCGGATCAAAACAGCATGGACGAAGAGGTGTCGAACGCCGCACGACGACGTTTTTCGGCGCTCATCTGTTCGAGCTTGTTACGATCGACACACACCAGCGCGTGCGTCGGGCAAGCTTCCATGCAGGCCGGGCCCGTTTCACGGTGATGGCACAAATCGCATTTGTTGGCTTCGGCTTTATCTGCCCGCACGCTCAGCCCCATGCCGCTATTGCGCACAACCGGGCGAACCACCACTTCCATCGCGCCGTAAGGGCACGCCACCACGCAGGTTTTGCAGCCAATGCAGCGCTCCTGCATCACATGGACAAAGCCTTTTTCACGTTTGATAGCCC
Organism: Enterobacter soli ATCC BAA-2102; assembly: GCF_001654845.1. Taxonomy (GTDB): domain Bacteria; phylum Pseudomonadota; class Gammaproteobacteria; order Enterobacterales; family Enterobacteriaceae; genus Enterobacter; species Enterobacter soli. Next base: position 81,809 of record NZ_LXES01000002.1, read on the forward strand.
CGTTAGGGCAGACATTGGCGCACGGCGCGTCTTCGCACTGGCGGCAAATAGCGGCCGTAGAAATATTTACGCCCTTGATAACGTGAATACGCGGCAGGAAGGATTCAGGGGTGAGTGATGCGCAATCCTGATCCGCCTGATGCGATACCACGCACGCCACTTCACAGGTACGGCAACCAATGCACTTACTGGCATCGGCCATAATAAAACGGTTCATCTGCTTCTCCAGCATAACAGTCATGCGCGGAAACATTCATAAACCGTGCCAGTTTTTAACTTACTGATTTATATTGATTTAATGATTGTTCGGAGACTGTCATCGTCACTTCTGACGATGACAGATGTCGATGTCAACGATGCGGGCCGTCGATGACAGAGTCGCGTAGCACCAGCTCCCCGGAGAAAGTTTGCTGACAGGTGAACTCACCGCCATCCAGCATAAAGATCAGGCGGCTAATGGTTTCTTTGATCATCTCCGTGACCGGCACGCGTACGCTGGAGAGCGACGGCACCATGTAAGGCGCAATGGCCACATCATCAAACCCAATCACCGACACTTTCTCAGGCGTAGCGATGCCGCTATCGTGCAGCTGCTTCATGGCGCCGATGGCCATATCGTCATTGCTTGCCACCAGCGCCGAAAATGTTTCACCCCGGGACAGAAGCTCCGCCACTGCTGCCGCACCGCTCTCTGGGTTCCACCGTCCTTGCGCAATCAGCATCGGGCGCAGCGGAATGTCGTGCCGGGCCAGCGCCTCTTTGTAGCCCGAAAGACGCTCAATCCCGGTAGGCGAATCCAGCGAGCCGGTGATAAACGCAATCTCCCGGTGCCCTTTCTCAATCAGCTGCCCGACCGCCGCCTGGCATGAGGCTTTATGATCGGACCAGACGCAATGACTGCTATTTTTTCGCAGACGACGGTTGAGCACCACGATGGGCTGCTCGCATTTTTCGATGATCTCGTCCATCTCATCCACGCTCAGGAAACGCGGATAAATAATGACCGCATCGCAGCGCATATCCAGCAGATACTGAATCGCCTCACGCTCTTCATCCGCGCTGTGCTTACCGTCCGCCAGGATCAGCTGTCGCCCTTTCTCTTCAGTCATCCGGGCGGCATGGAACAGTAACTCGCTGAAGTAAACGCCATGATACAGGGTGTTGGTCACCACCAGCCCCAGGGTTTGCGTGCGTTTGGTTGCCAGGTTGCGTGCCAGCAAATTGGGGCGATATCCACTCTCTTCAATCGCCTGGAACACCCGGTCTTTGGTCTCCTGGCTCACGTAGCCATTTCCCGACAACACACGGGAAACCGTCGCTTTCGAGACACCAGCGCGCTTCGCCACTTCCAGCATCGTGGTCATGTTTTTATTCCGTCTGAAACTGATGGGGCGCAGTGTACTGCACCGCAGGAAAATTGTCGCAGCGGCAATGTCACGCTTTCAACACCTCAAAGTGATCATCATCACGAATATAAAAAATGCACAAAATGTGATCTTGTTTCATTCAAAGAAACTCATGATGATTATGTGGAACCGGTTTCCTACATTTCTCACAACGATAACAGGTAACAATCCGATGGCCAAAAATTATGCCGCGCTGGCAAACGATGTTGTCAGCGCGCTTGGCGGCAAAGACAACATCGTCGCCGTCACCCACTGCATGACGCGTCTGCGTTTTGTCCTGAAAGAGGAAGCCCTCACCGACGCCGCTCGCCTGAAAAGCATCAGCGGCGTACTTGGCGTGGTGCGTAACGATAACCAGTGCCAGGTAATCATTGGCAACACCGTTTCCCAGGCATACCGTGAAGTCGTCAGCCTGCTGCCGACGGAGCTGCAACCTGCCGTGCCCGAAGGGCCGCAAAAGCTCACCTTCCGCCGTATTGGCGCGGGGATCCTCGATGCGCTGATCGGCACCATGTCCCCGCTGATCCCGGCGATCATCGGCGGCTCGATGGTTAAACTGCTGGCGATGATCCTGGAGATGACCGGGGTTCTGCCAAAAGGTGCGCCAACGCTCACCATTCTGACCGTGATCGGCGACGGGGCGTTCTTCTTCCTGCCGCTGATGGTGGCGGCCTCTGCGGCGGTGAAATTCAAAACCAACATGTCGCTGGCGATTGCCATTGCGGGCGTGCTGGTCCACCCGAGCTTTATCGAACTAATGGCGAAAGCAGCCCAGGGTGAACACGTCGAGTTCGCATTTATCCCGGTCACGGCGGTGAAATACACCTACACCGTGATCCCGGCGCTGGTAATGACCTGGTGCCTGTCGTATATCGAACGCTGGGTTGACCGTATTACCCCTGCCGTCACCAAAAACTTCCTCAAACCGATGCTGATTGTGTTGATTGCCGCCCCGCTTGCCATCGTGCTGATTGGGCCGCTTGGGATCTGGATCGGCAGTGCCATCTCTGCGCTGGTTTACACCATTCACGGCTACCTCGGCTGGCTGTCCGTGGCGATTATGGGCGCGCTCTGGCCGCTGCTGGTGATGACCGGGATGCACCGTGTGTTTACGCCGACTATCATTCAGACCATTGCCGAAACGGGCAAAGAAGGGATGGTGATGCCGTCGGAAATTGGTGCCAACCTGTCACTCGGCGGCTCGTCGCTGGCGGTGGCGTGGAAAACCAAAAACCCGGAACTGCGTCAGACGGCGCTGGCGGCGGCGGCCTCTGCCATTATGGCGGGGATCTCTGAACCGGCCCTCTACGGCGTGGCGGTCCGCCTGAAACGTCCGTTGATTGCCAGTCTTATCAGCGGCTTTATCTGCGGCGCGGTGGCCGGGATTGCCGGTCTTGCCAGCCATTCGATGGCCGCACCAGGGCTGTTTACCAGCGTACAGTTTTTCGACCCGGCGAATCCGATGACTATCGTTTGGGTATTTGGCGTAATGGCGCTGGCCGTGGTGCTGTCGTTTGTCCTGACGTTAATACTCGGCTTTGAAGACATCCCGGTTGAGGACGAAGCAGAAAAAGCGCGCGCCCTGCAAACCGCACCGGTTCAGGCCAAAGCAGCACAAGCATAATTTTATAGCGAGGTAAAAATGTCTGTTTTTCCACAAGGATTTTTATGGGGCGGCGCACTGGCTGCCAACCAGAGTGAAGGTGCTTACCGTGAAGGTGGTAAAGGGCTGACTACCGTCGATATGATCCCCCACGGCGCAAACCGTCTGGCGGTGAAGGTCGGTAAGGAAAAACGTTTTTCGTTACGTGACGACGAGTTTTACCCAAGCCACGAGGCGATTGATTTTTACCATCGCTATAAAGAAGACATAGCCCTTATGGCGGAAATGGGATTCACGGTGTTCCGCACCTCTATTGCCTGGAGCCGCCTCTATCCGAATGGCGATGAGCCGCTGCCAAACAAAGAGGGCATTGCCTTTTACCGCGCAGTGTTTGAAGAGTGCAAAAAGTACAATATCGAGCCGCTGGTGACGCTGTGCCACTTCGACGTACCCATGCATCTGGTAACGGAGTACGGCTCCTGGCGTAACCGCAAAATGGTCGATCTGTTCGCTCGTTACGCCCGCACCTGCTTTGAAGAATTCAACGGTCTGGTGAAGTACTGGCTGACCTTCAACGAAATCAACATCATGCTGCACAGCCCGTTCTCGGGTGCGGGGCTGGTGTTCGAAGAAGGTGAAAACGAAGATCAGGTGAAATATCAGGCTGCGCATCACGAACTGGTGGCAAGCGCACTGGCGACCAAAATCGCCCACGAGGTGAACCCGGAAAACCAGGTCGGCTGTATGCTGGCAGGCGGCAATTTCTACCCGTATTCCTGCAAGCCGGAAGACGTGTGGATGGCACTGGAAAAAGACCGCGAGAACCTGTTCTTTATCGACGTGCAGGCGCGCGGTAGTTACCCGGCCTACTCTGCCCGCGTGTTCCGCGAAAAAGGGGTGGTGATTGTTAAAGAGCCTGGCGACGACCAGTTGCTGAAAAACACCGTCGATTTTGTGTCGTTCAGCTATTACGCCTCCCGCTGTGCCTCTGCGGATATGAACGCACAAAACACCAATGCGGCGAACATCGTGAAATCTCTGCGAAACCCGCACATCGAGGTGAGCGAATGGGGCTGGGGTATCGACCCGCTGGGTCTGCGCATCACCATGAACATGATGTACGACCGTTATCAGAAACCGCTGTTCCTGGTGGAAAACGGCCTCGGCGCGAAGGATGTGATTGAGGCAAACGGTGAGATTAACGACGACTACCGCATCAGCTACCTGCGCGAGCATATCCGCGCAATGGGCGATGCCATTGAAGACGGCGTACCGCTGATGGGTTACACCACCTGGGGCTGCATTGATCTGGTGGCGGCCTCTACGGGCGAAATGAGCAAGCGCTACGGGTTTGTGTACGTTGACCGTGACGATGCCGGGAACGGCACGCTGGACAGAAAGCGCAAAAAATCGTTCTGGTGGTATAAGAAGGTGATTGCGAGTAACGGTACGGATCTGACGTAGCCAGTCCTTACCCCTCACCCCGGCCCTCTCCCCATAGGGGAGAGGGTGTGTTTTGTCCCCTCTCCCCTATGGGGAGAGGGTTAGGGTGAGGGGTTCAAACCCACCATTTCCAACCCATCCCGCAAGCCGGGAATAGACCACCTCCACCGCCTCTTTCACCGGTGGCGTCATGGGGTAATAAAAGCCCACGATATCCGGCTGAATCCCCAAAAACAGCACCTCGCCCACGTCGTCCTTAATCTGATCGACCAGGTAATTGAGCGGCATGTTGTGGGTCGTCATCATAAACATCTCTGCGATATCGTCGGGGTCGATAAGGCGAGTTTCACCGGGGTTGAGCCCCATATCGGTGGCATCGACAATCAACAACCTTTCCGGATGCAGTTCACGGATCGCCACCACGTCATTTTCCGGGGCGCTGCCGCCGTCGATAACCACCCAGTTGCCCTGCGGGTTCGCGGCGCACATCTCCGCCAGCAGCGGGCCTGCGCCGTCATCGCCCATCATGCTGTTGCCAACACACAGTAAAACGTCAGTCACGTAATCTCCTCACCATCAGGTAGATGGCGCTTTCCTGATGAATATCATGCAGCATCCCAAGCAGGGTTTTGCTCCACGCCTGCTGTTCAGGGGTTTGTCGTCTGATGGCCGCGTCGAACGCATTGGCAAGCATCGCAATATGGTTAGCATCGATAACAATCTCGCCGTATTTCGGCACACCTTCCATCTTGCGGCGCGCCGTGCTGCCCTCTTCCAGCGTGGCTATCCATGCCAGATACTCGGGCCACGGGCAGCTTAACGCCGCCTCCAGGCAGTCGATCACGCCCAGGTGGTGACCAATCGCCAGGCTGTAATAGACCACCTGCTGCGCCGCATCTGGCGTGGCATCGTTCTCATCAATAAACTTACGGCTCAGCTGACTGAACACCACCGTTTCACTCATCGGATACGCGCCTCATCTACCACCTGATCCAGGTTTGCGACAATTTCATTCAGACGCGGATCGTTTTCCGCCTCCAGCCAGCGCGCCACCTGATGTTCGCCCTGACTGAGCAGACGCAGATAATCGTCGGCAATCTGGCGGCCATAGCGATAGCCCGCCAGTTTTCGCGCCATGCGGTCGACCTTCACGCGCAGCGGTTGCACCATATCCGGATGCAGAATGGTGGCAGGCTGGCTGTCGAGTTCACCTGGTGCGCGAGTGTGGATCTTCTGCTCCAGCAAGCCGAGCGCCATCGCAAATCCATACAACGTTGCGGCAGGCGTTGGCGGGCAACCCGGAATATAGACATCCACCGGGACAATTTTGTCAGTGCCGCCCCACACGCAGTAAAGGTCATGGAAGATACCGCCACTGTTGCCGCACGCGCCGTAAGAGATGCAGATTTTCGGGTCCGGCGCGGACTGCCAGGCACGCAGCGCCGGCGAGCGCATGGCGCGGGTGACCGCCCCGGTAAACAACAGAATGTCGGCATGTCGCGGGGACGGTACCACTTTGATGCCGAAGCGTTCTGCATCAAACAGCGGCGACAGCGTGGCGAAAATTTCAATTTCACAGCCGTTACAGCCGCCGCAGTCCACGCGGTACACGTAGGCTGAGCGTTTGATTTTTTTCAGCAGCGACGCCTTCATGCTGGCGATGGATTCGTCCACCGTCATCGGCACCGGAATGCCGTTATCGTCACGTGGGCCGAGTAAGTTTTCCATCAGCTGGCCTCTCTCATATGGCGGGTTAAATCGATACGGTCAGACGGCAGCAGGCATTTCTGACGTTTGCATTCCGGGCAGGTTTCAAAGCTTTCCCGGTGGTGCTCTGCGCGGACGTCACCGTTGTGTTTTAACAGCGCAATGGCGTAGTCGATCTCTTTTTGCACGGCAAACGGGCGGTTGCAGACACGGCAGTTACACAGCGCAAAACGCGACTGTTGCAGGAAATCCTCTTTCTTCCATACCGCCAACTCGTATTCCTGAGAAAGACGGATAGCTACCGTCGGGCACACCTCTTCGCAGCGGCCACAAAAAATGCAGCGCCCGAGGTTGAACTGCCAGGCAAGCTCGCCGGTTTTCAGGTCCGTCTCCACCGTCAGGGCGTTGGACGGACAGGCATTCACGCAGGCGGCGCAGCCGATGCACTGCTGCGGATTGTGCTCTGGCTTACCGCGAAAGTTTTTATCCACCGGCATCGGCTCCAGCGGATAACGGCTGGTCTGGGTGCCGGTTTTGATGACTTTTTTGATAAAGGTAAACATGACGAGTCCTTATTTCAGCGGCGAGTTTTTACGCTCGATGCTGTAGCGCTCAAGCTCTTTGTACGGCACCACCTGGCTTTTCTTCTTACGCACATCCACCACCGTCATGCGATCGGTGCAGGAGTAGCACGGGTCGAGGCTGCCGATGATCAGCGGTGCATCAGACACGGTGTTGCCGCGCAGCATATAGCGCAGGGTTGGCCAGTTGGCGTAGGTTGCCGCACGGCAGCGCCAGCGATAGAGCTTCTGGTTGTCGCCGGTCATGCTCCAGTGGATGTCGTCACCGCGTGGCGCTTCGGCAAAGCCAAGGGCAAAGCGGTTTGGAATATAGGTGAAGCCTTCCACCATCAGCGGGCCGCCAGGCAGGTTATCCAGGCCGAAGTCGATCATATTCAGCGCGGTGAAAACTTCGTTGATACGCACCTTAAGGCGAGAAATCACGTCGCAGCCCTGTTCGCTGTGTACCGTCATCGGCAGCAAACCGTAGCCCACAAACGGGTGATCCGCGCGAGTGTCACGGGCGTGGCCGCTAGCGCGTACCATCGGGCCAACATTACTGAAGTCGCGGGCAATGTCAGGATCCAGACGGCCAATACCGACGGTACGCTGCTCGATGTTTGGCGTGCTGAGCAGCATATCCACCAGATCCTGCACATCGCGGCGCATCTGCTGTGCAAGCAGACGGGTCTGGATCATGTCGTCTTTCAGCAGGTCGCGGCGGATCCCGCCGATCAGGTTCAGGCCGTAGGTTTTACGCGCCCCGGTGAGGATCTCAGCCATCTTCATTGAGGCTTCACGCACGCGGAAGAACTGCATAAACCCGGAGTCGAAGCCGACAAAGTGGCAGGCCAGGCCGAGGTTCAGCAGGTGCGAGTGCAGGCGCTCCACTTCCAGCAGAATGGCGCGGATCATCTGCGCGCGCTCTGGCACCACAATCCCCATGCCGTTTTCCACCGAGGTGGTGTAGGCGGTGCTGTGGGCAAAACCGCAAATACCGCACACGCGATCGGAGAGGAAGGTCACTTCGTTGTAACCCATGCGGGTTTCCGCCAGCTTTTCCATGCCGCGGTGGACATAGAACAGGCGGTAGTCGGCGTCGATAATGTTTTCGCCGTCAACAAAAAGACGGAAGTGCCCCGGCTCATCAGAGGTGACGTGCAGCGGACCAATCGGCACCACGTTGTTCTTTTTACTGCCCAGCTCGTTAATGAATTCGTAAGTTTCGCTGTCGGTGGTCGGTGCCGGGCGCTGACGATAATCCATGCTGTCTTTACGCAGCGGATAGAGTTCGTCCGGCCAGTCGTCTGGCAGCACCAGACGGCGTTCATCCGGAAGACCGACAGGCACCAGGCCGTACATGTCGCGCACTTCACGCTCGCCCCAGACGGCGGCAGGCACGCGCGGCGTAACCGACGGATACTCCGGTTTGTTCGGGTCCACTTCGACGCGCACGGTAATCCAGCACTTCTCGAACTGTTCCATCGACATCACGTAGTAAACCGCATAGTTCCCGCACAGCTGACGTTCGTCATTGCCGAACAGCACGGAGAGCCAGCCGCCCTGCTGGTAATACAGAAACTCCACCACCTCTGGCAGGTAGTTCACCTTCACGGTGAGGGTTATCTGGTCTTTGGTCTGCCAGGACTCTTCCAGCACCACGCCGGGAAAAGCCTGATGCAATGCGGCGAGATACTGCTGACCTTTTTTCTCTTCAGACATAAAAATTCTCTTTAATCACGCCACCAGCAAGGAGACGAATGCTAAAAATGCAAAGCCAAAACCGGCCCAGGTGATACGGGACGTCGCCACAAAACGCAGACGCGCCATGCTGTTTTCAAACAGCGCAATCACCAGCACGCCAATAAGCAGCTTGAGGACGGCCACAACCACTGCCAGCACTAGGCCGCCAGCGGTAAAGTGCGTCATCTGCCCCCACGGGAAGAAAACGCCTACAAACATTTGCAGCACCACCAGCTGTTTGAGGCTGATGCCCCACTTCAGCACCGCAAAGCCGTAGCCGCTGTACTCGGTCAGTGGCCCTTCCTGCAATTCCTGCTCTGCTTCTGCGAGGTCAAACGGCAGTTTGCCCATCTCAATAAAGGTGGCGAACGCGCAGGCGCACAGCGCCAGAACCAGCGGAATGGAACGTGCTACAGGCCAGTGGTAGACGGTATCGGTGATAAAACTGATATGAGTCGAACCCGCTACCTGCGCGGCAACCCACAGCCCCAGCAGCAGGATCGGCTCAACCAGCACGCCCAGCATCGCCTCGCGGCTGGCGCCAATACCGGTAAACGGGCTACCGGTGTCCAGGCCCGCAATGGCAAAGAAGAACCGCGCGATGGCAAACAGATAGATAAGGGTGATCAAATCGCCCAGCACCGGCAGCGGAGAGCCAACGGTCACCACCGGCAGCGCGGTGGCGATGGTCAGCATGACACCCACCATCACAAACGGCGTCAGGCGAAACACCCAGCCTGCGGCATCGGGTGCAACGCTCTGGCGGGTGAGCAATTTGAACAGGTCGCGATACTCCTGAAGGACACCCGGCCCGCGACGGTTATGCATCCGGGCGCGCAGCACGCGGCTCACCCCGGAAAGCAGTGGCGCAATGGCAAATAACACCAGCGCCTGAAGTAATGCCAGTAACAGACTCATGTCAGGCTCCTCGTGAAATCACAATCACCACCAGCACTGCCAGCTCGATAACCGCCAGACGGCGGAACAGCGCAGGCACGGCAGCACTCTGCCAGCCAGGGATCCACGCCACCGGGTTCAGCCAGTGACGCAACTTCAGCACGGCGGCAAAGTTCTCTTTCACCGGCATGGCAAAGCCGTGGGCGGTGATCACCATGGATTGCTCGTGTTCATAACCGCAGGCCCACGCCGCACCGCGTGAGCGGGAAGAGAGACGGTCGCGTTTGAAGAACAGCATCAGAATGAATGGCAGTAGTGGCGCGGCAATGAGCAGCAGCGCAATCATCGGCTGAGAAACGGTGGTGTGCGCCGTCGTAAGCGGCAGCGGTATCGCACTCCCCAGCAGCGGCAGCAGCCACGGCGCAGCTATACCGCCGATAACGCAGCACAACGCCAGAGCGACCACGCTTGCCGCCATCAGCACCGGCGCGCAGCAGGCCTGTTCTGCCTCTTTCGTGCGCGGTGCGCCAAGGAAGGTCACGCCATAAACTTTCGCCATACACATCACCGCCAGCGCGCCGGTGATAGCCAGCCCCACCGCCAGCAGCGGGCCGAGCAGACGCGCAATAAATGCATCACTCTGGCCGAGTGCGAAGAAGGACTGGTAAATCACCCACTCACCGGCAAAGCCGTTCAGCGGCGGCAGCGCGGCCATCGCCATCAACCCCACCAGCATGGCAAGGGAGATAACCGGCATCTTTTTGCCGATGCCGCCCAGTTTTTCGATATCGCGATGGCCGGTACGAAACCAGACGCTACCCGCGCCGAGGAACAGCGTGCTTTTAAACAGGCTATGGTTGACGAGGTGATACAGACCACCGATAAACCCGGCGGCAATCAGTGCAGGCTGGTTCAGCGCCAGGCCCGTTACGCCCGCGCCAAGACCGAGCAGGATGATGCCGATATTCTCCAGGGTGTGATACGCCAGCAGACGCTGAATGTTGTGTTCCATCAGCGCGTACAGCCCGCCGACAAATGCGGTCACCATACCCGCCAGCAGCAACACCACGCCCCACCACAGCGGCGGCTGCCCGCCCGCAAGCGACAGCGTAAGAATGCCGAACAACCCAACCTTCATCACCACGGTGGAGAACAGCGCCGCCGCCGGAGCTGAGGCATTGGCATGGGCCTGAGGCACCCAGCCGTGCAGTGGGATAATCCCGGCCAGCAGACCAAAGCCCACCACCCCCGTCAACCAGATGTCAGCGCCAAACGGTAACTGCTGCGCGCGTTCGTCCAGCAGGGCAAAATCCAGGGTGCCGTAGCGTTGCCACACCAGCCAGCAGGTTAGCGCCAACAGCAGCGTGCCGAGTCTACCCAGCGCAAACCACAGCTTGCCGGAAGCACTGCACCCGGTCAGGAACACGCCGCACAGGGCCATGATTTCAGCCATCACCACCAGCGCCCCCAGGTTGCTGGCAGTCACGGTGCAGACCGCCGCAGCCATCAGCACATTCACCAGCAACCCGTTTGCTTTGGTGCTGTGATGGCGATGCCAGTCAATATTAAACAGGCTGATAAACAGCCCGCACAGGCCAAAGGTCACCAGCCAGATGGCATTCAGCGGGGTTACCTGAACCGCGTGATGCACCAGCGGAATGATGGCTTCAACGGATTGCCCGCCGAGCAGAACCACCCCACCCGCGGCCAGAGTCATCAGGCTGCCTGTCGCTCCGCCGATCCCGGCTATCCAGCCGCTCAGGGTTTTATGGAACGAAAAAATCAGCGCCAGAACGGCTGCGACGGCAAACCAGGCCACAGCGCTGTTAATCATCGTCACTGCGTTCATTTCGCCCCCTCGTTGTATTCCTGAAGCAGCGAAAGATCGCCAAAATCGGTGTTGATCGTCAGCTCACGCTTGCGCTTGCTGGTACGGGCGATATCGCGAATATTGACCAGAATGAGCGCTTTGGTCGGGCAGGTGCGCACGCAGGCCGGGCCTTGTTCATCAAAGCTGCACAGATCGCACTTCACCGCAACGGCGCGCACGCCGGGAACCCAGTCCAGCAGCGTACTGACGCGTGCCGGAGCCGGTGGCGCTGGCGGCGCTTTCGGGGTATTGGCATTCGCCGGAATATGCAGCGGGCGGCTGCCGGAAAACTCAATCGCGCCAAACGGGCAGGCAATACCGCACAGCTTGCAGCTTACGCACAGGCTTTCATTGAGCTGTACCGCACCATCAACACGGGTGATGGCATTAACAGGGCAGACACCCGCGCACGGGGCATCCTCACAGTGGTGGCAGAGCTGCGGCGCAGACTCTTTTTCATTTCGCATGACGCGCAGGCGCGGCATTGACTGCAACCCGTGCAGACGGTGCGTTTCCGAACACGCCGCTTCACAGGTACGACAGCCGATACAGACCGTCGAGTCGGCAATTACAAAACGGTTCACCGGGCAATCCTCTGGTGATGGTCATTTTTGACGAAAATCTGTCTTATCGACACTTCTCGACACGCAATACTCAGGCAACGTTTGCCGATGGATTTCCGTTCATCAGCTGTTGCAGGTTGACCGGTAAATCGTGCTCAACCGCGCTGTACAGGCCGTTGTAGACCGGCGCGATTTTTTCCAGGTAATGTTCCAGCACCTGCTGACGATCGCGGTTGCTGACGTGGCCATCAACCATGCCATCGGTCATCAGCTGCGCCTGCGCAATGCGTTGTTTATCCCCGTCTTTTGTCTCGACGTAATACTCGATGGTGTGGCTGTTGAAGCTGTCCGCCAGGGTGACGTAAATCGTGAAGTGCCCGAACAACACAAAGCGCATATCGCCCTGCGCCGCACAGCTCATGGCATGGTGTAGCCGGGCTTTCGACAGGGTTATCCCCTGAACCAGAGAATTGCAGTAAAGATGCCACTGCTCCTGTAACTGCTGATGCCGCTGCGCGATGTAATCCGCTTTTTCGCTGATTTCCCAAATAGTCATGTCAGATATCCGGTTAATGGAGATTGCGGCTATTAAGCAGATTCCATGCCAGTTTTTAATGTATTGATTTTTAATGCTTTAAATACAAAACACACGACTGTAATGGCAGTGTCGACGTGTCATTTCGACAGGGTTGACATCGTCACGCCTTAACAAAAATCAAGATGGCATCGTTATTGCATTAAAGGCGCAATTCACTGAGGAGGCGTCATGCACGAAATCACCCTCTGCCAACGGGCTCTGGAGTTAATCGAACAACAGGCAGCACAACACCACGCAAAACGCGTGACCGGTGTCTGGCTGAAACTCGGCGCGTTTTCCTGCGTCGAAACCAGCGCCCTCACCTTTTGCTTTGAGCTGGTGTGCCGCGACACGCTGGCGGAAGGCTGCCAGCTTCATATTGAAGAACAGCAGGCGGAGTGCTGGTGCGAACAGTGCCGGCAGTACGTCATGCTGCTGTCGTCGAAAGTACGAAGCTGCCCGCAGTGTCAGAGCACCGGGCTGCGCATCGTGGCCGATGACGGAATGCAGATCCAACGCCTCGAAATCGAGAGGGAATAATTATGTGTAGTACCTGCGGTTGCGCCGAAGGCAACCTCTATATAGAAGGGGATGAGCATCGTCCTCACTCTGCGTTTCGCTCCGCGCCCTTCTCTCCTGCTCCCCGGCCATCAGGAGCCTTTACCGGCCTGGCCTTTACGCCAACACATTCCGCTGACGGCGACCTGCATTACGGCCACGGCGAAGCCGGCACGCACGCGCCAGGCATCAGCCAGCGGCAGATGCTGGACGTCGAAATCAACGTGCTGGATAAAAATAACCAACTGGCTGCGCGCAACCGCGCCCGTTTTGCCGCCCGCAAGCTGCTGGTGCTAAATCTGGTCTCCAGCCCGGGTTCTGGCAAAACAACGCTGCTCACCGAAACGCTTAAACGCCTGAACGGACACGTTTCTTGCGCGGTTATCGAAGGCGATCAGCAGACGGTTAACGATGCCGCGCGTATTCGTGAAACCGGCACGCCGGCCATTCAGGTGAACACCGGCAAGGGCTGCCATCTTGATGCGCAAATGATTGCCGATGCCGCGCCGCGTTTGCCGCTGGCGGATAACGGCATTCTGTTTATTGAGAACGTGGGTAACCTGGTCTGCCCGGCGAGCTTTGATCTGGGTGAGCGGCATAAAGTGGCGGTGCTGTCAGTGACCGAAGGGGAAGACAAGCCGCTGAAATACCCGCATATGTTTGCCGCCGCATCGGTGATGCTTCTTAACAAAGTCGACCTGCTGCCGTACCTGAATTTCGACGTCGATAAATGTCTGGCGTATGCCCGTGAAGTGAACCCGGATATTGAAATCCTGCTGGTTTCAGCCACTGGCGGGCAAGGTATGGATAACTGGCTGAACTGGCTGGAGAGCGAACGATGTGCATAGGCGTCCCGGGGAAAATCCACGCGATTAACGGCAATCAGGCCAAAGTAGACGTGTGCGGCGTGCTGCGCGATGTCGATCTGACGCTGGTTGGCAGTGTGGATGAAAACGGTGCGCCCCGCACCGGCCAGTGGGTGCTGGTACACGTTGGCTTTGCCATGAGCGTGATTAACGAAGCAGAAGCGCGTGACACGCTGGACGCCCTGCAAAACATGTTTGATGTGGAGCCTGATGTCGGGGCGCTGCTGTACGGCGAGGAGCGATAACCATGCGCTACGTTGATGAATATCGCGCCCCCGAACAGGTGATGCAGCTCATTGAACACCTGAAGATGCGGGCAAAACATCTGCGCTACACCGCCGAAAAACCGCTGCGCATCATGGAGGTGTGCGGCGGGCATACCCACGCCATCTTTAAATTTGGCCTCGACCAGCTGTTGCCGAACAACATCGAGTTTATTCACGGCCCGGGCTGCCCGGTGTGCGTACTGCCAATGGGACGCATCGACAGCTGTATCGAGATTGCCAGCCAGCCTGACGTGATTTTCTGTACCTTTGGCGACGCCATGCGCGTGCCGGGGAAAAATGGCTCGTTACTCCAGGCCCGAGCGCGGGGAGCGGACGTGCGTATCGTCTACTCGCCGGTAGATGCCTTAACGCTGGCCGCTGATAATCCCACGCGGAAAGTCGTCTTTTTCGGCCTGGGTTTTGAAACCACCATGCCTGCAACGGCCATCACCTTACAACAGGCCAAAGCGCGAAATATCAGCAACTTTTTCTTTTTTTGCCAGCACATTACGCTTATCCCGACCCTGCGCAGCCTGCTGGAAGAGCCGGGCAACGGCATTGACGCGTTTCTGGCGCCAGGGCACGTCAGCATGGTCATTGGCACAGAGGCTTACAGGTTCATCGCCAGCGACTTTGATCGCCCTTTAGTGGTCGCTGGTTTCGAACCTCTTGATCTACTGCAAGGCGTGACCATGCTTGTTGAGCAGAAAATAGCAGCCCTGAGTACGGTGCAAAACCAGTATCGCCGCGTGGTCCCGGATGCCGGGAATGTGCTTGCCCAAAAAGCCATTGCTGAGGTCTTCAGCGTGGAAGGCGACAGCGAGTGGCGCGGCCTGGGATTGATTGCCGAATCGGGTGTGCGCCTGACGTCTGCATACCGTGTGTTCGACGCCGAAGCCCATTTCCACCCGCAACCGCAACAGGTTTGCGACGATCCCCGCGCCCGCTGTGGCGACGTACTCACCGGTAAATGCAAACCACATCAATGCCCGTTATTTGGCAACACCTGTAACCCGCAAACTGCATTTGGCGCACTGATGGTTTCATCAGAAGGCGCGTGCGCTGCGTGGTATCAGTATCGCAATCAGGAGTGTGAAGTATGAACAGGGTAGAAATGGCGCACGGTAGTGGCGGACAAGCCATGCAGCAGCTCATTAATCAGCTGTTTATGGACGCCTTTAACAATCCCTGGCTGGCCGAGCAGGAAGACCAGGCGCGCATTGCTCTCTCTACCCTCACCGCTCAGGGCGACAGGCTGGCGTTTTCTACCGACAGCTACGTTATCGATCCACTGTTCTTCCCTGGCGGTGATATCGGCAAGCTGGCCATCTGCGGTACAGCAAACGATGTGGCGGTCAGCGGCGCAATTCCGCGCTTTCTCTCCTGCGGCTTTATCCTTGAAGAAGGGCTGCCAATGGACACCCTGAAGGCCGTTGTCGCCAGCATGGCATCCACTGCACAGGAAGCAGGGATCGCCATCGTGACCGGGGACACTAAAGTGGTCCAACGCGGTGCGGCTGACAAACTGTTCATCAACACCGCCGGAATGGGGGCCATTCCTGCTGATATTCACTGGGGTGCGGGGCAACTGACCCCCGGCGATGTGTTGCTGGTCAGCGGAACGCTGGGCTGCCACGGCGCGACTATACTCAACCTGCGTGAAGGTCTGGGGCTGGATGGCGAATTACGCAGCGACTGTGCCGTACTGACCCCGCTTATTCAGACCCTGCGTTCATGCCAGGGCGTAAAAGCCCTGCGCGATGCCACGCGCGGCGGCGTTAATGCCGTGGTGCATGAATTCGCGGCAAGCAGCGGATGCGGTATTGAACTGACCGAGCGCGGACTACCGGTCAAACCCGCAGTACGGGGGCTTTGTGAACTGCTTGGGCTGGACCCGCTAAACTTTGCCAATGAAGGCAAGCTGGTTATCGGCGTGGAACGCCAGGCCGCCGAAGCGGTGCTGGCACAATTGCGTGCTCATCCCTCAGGGAAAGAAGCCGCGATTATCGGTGAAGTGGTTGAGCGCAAAGGGGTGCGCCTGACCGGGCTTTACGGCGTTAAACGTACGCTGGATCTGCCACACGCCGAACCTTTACCCCGAATTTGCTAGAACCGCGCCAAAAGCGGACAGCACAGGATTTTCTCTTTTTTGCCAGTTTCAATTGGAAAGCAATGATGCCGTATACACCGATGAGCGATCTTGGACAGCAGGGCCTGTTCGACATTACGCGCACTCTTTTACAGCAGCCGGACCTCGGCTCGCTGAGCGACGCCCTGACGCGGTTGGTCAGGCAGTCTGCACTGGCGGACAGCGCTGCCATTGTGCTCTGGCATAGCGGGAGTCATCGCGCGAGCTATTTTTCCGCACACGACAACGGCAAACCCTTTCAGTACGAAGATGAAACGATCCTGGCTCATGGCCCGGTGCGGCGGATCCTCTCGCGCCCTGAAGCCCTGCATTGCAGCTTCGACGAGTTTCGCCAGGCCTGGCCGATGCTTGCAGAGAGCAACCTGTATCGTCCTTTCGGGCACTACTGCCTGCTGCCGCTGGCGGCTGAAGGGCATATTTTTGGTGGCTGCGAATTTATCCGCAAAACTAACCAGCCCTGGAGCGAGGCGGAGTATGAGCGTCTGCATACCTTTACCCAGATTGTGGGCGTGGTGGCAGAGCAGATCCAGAACCGGGTGACCAACAATGTCGACTTCGACCTGCTCAGCCGTGAACGCGACAACTTCCGCATTCTGGTGGCGATCACTAACGCCGTGCTCTCGCGCCTGGATATGGACGAGCTGGTCAGCGAAGTCTCTAAAGAGATCCATCACTATTTCAAAATTGATGCGATCAGCATCGCGCTGCGGGGCCACCGCAAGGGCAAACTGAACATCTACTCGACGCACTATCTCGACGAAGCCAATCCAGCTCACGAGCAGAGTGAAGTGGATGAAGCAGGAACCCTTTCTGAACGCGTGTTTAAGAGCAAAGAGATCCTGCTGCTCAATCTGAACGAACGCGATGCACTGGCCCCCTACGAACGGTTGCTGTTTAACACCTGGGGCAACAAGATCCAGACGCTGTGCCTGCTCCCGCTGATGTCCGGCAATACCATGCTGGGCGTGCTGAAGCTGGCACAGTGTGAAGAAGGCGTGTTTAACACCGCCAACCTGAAGCTGCTGCGCCAGATCGCCGAACGTATTTCTATTGCGCTGGATAATGCGCTGGCTTATCAGGAAATTCATCGCCTGAAAGAGCGGCTGGTCGATGAAAACCTGGCCCTGACGGAACAGCTCAACAACGTCGACAGCGAGTTCGGTGAAATCATCGGCCGCAGCGAAGCAATGTACAGCGTGCTCAAACAGGTCGAGATGGTGGCGCAAAGCGACAGCACGGTGCTTATCCTGGGGGAAACCGGGACGGGCAAAGAGCTCATTGCCCGCGCGATCCACAATCTCAGCAACCGCAACAGCCGCCGGATGGTGAAGATGAACTGCGCTGCCATGCCTGCGGGCCTGCTGGAAAGCGATCTCTTCGGTCATGAACGCGGTGCCTTCACCGGGGCCAGCAGCCAGCGGCTGGGTCGTTTTGAGCTGGCGGATAAAAGCTCGCTGTTCCTGGACGAAGTGGGCGATATGCCGCTGGAGCTCCAGCCCAAGCTGCTGCGCGTGTTGCAGGAGCAGGAGTTTGAACGCCTGGGCAGCAATAAGCTTATCCAGACGGACGTGCGGTTGATTGCCGCCACTAACCGCGATCTGAAAAAAATGGTCGCAGACCGCGAATTTCGCAGCGACCTCTATTATCGCCTGAATGTCTTCCCGATTTATCTGCCGCCGCTGCGGGAACGCCCCGAAGATATTCCACTGCTGGTTAAAGCCTTTACCGCGAAGATTGCCCGCCGGATGGGGCGCAGTATTGACAGCATTCCTGCCGAAACGCTGCGAACGCTTTCGTCTATGGAGTGGCCGGGCAACGTGCGCGAGCTGGAAAACGTCATTGAACGTGCCGTGTTACTGACGCGCGGCAGCGTGTTGCAACTCTCCCTGCCCGAAGTGACGATGCCAGAAGAACCGCTGGTCGTGGCAGAAGTCGCACAGGCGGGCGAAGACGAATTCCAGCTGATTATGCGCGTGCTGAAAGAAACCAACGGCGTTGTTGCGGGACCAAAAGGCGCTGCGCAGCGCCTCGGGCTGAAACGGACCACGCTGCTGTCACGAATGAAGCGACTGGGTATTGATAAAGAGAGCCTGGTGTAACCGATGATACCGGACGTACCTGTGGTATAAACTCTTCAGTACGTCCAACTTTCATCTGTTCTACAGGAGGTAACATGTCTGTTTCAGCACGTAACCAGCTAACCGGAACCGTTAGCGCAACGTCACATGGTGCGGTTAATGATGAAGTCGAATTAACGCTGGCCGGTGGCGCTAAACTGGTGGCTATTGTCACCACCAGCAGCAAAGAGGTACTGGGTCTGGTGCCAGGAAAAGAAGCTATCGCCCTTATCAAAGCACCGTGGGTGACCCTGGCAACCGAAGATTGCGGCCTGAAGTTCTCTGCCCGTAACCAGTTTGCCGGTGCCATCAGCAAGGTGACCGAAGGTGCCGTTAACGCTACCGTTCATGTGCAGACGGATGCCGGTTTTGAAATTGTGGCCGTCGTGACCAATGAAAGCTGCGAAGAGATGCACCTCGCGACCGGTAAACGCATCATCGCCCTGATTAAAGCCTCCGCGATTCTTATCGCAACCCGCGCGTAATTTCCCTCTGCCGTGCACCGCACGGCATTTTCGCTACCTCATTAAAAATTCAATAATAACAATGCGTTAATGTGAATTATTGACACTAAATATATTACACTGTATAAAACTCAGCCTTAATAATGAGTTTCATTTGCATTAAAAATTCATACCAGGGTCATCAATAATAATTTTAATGAAGGGTAGCGTTTCATGAAAAAGGTCATCTGCGCACTGGGAATGGCGTTCGCATCGGTCGGTTCTGCTCTGGCAACAACATATCCTCTCACTATTGAAAACTGCGGATATAAAGAAACATTCACCAAAGCGCCCGAGCGCGTTGTTGCCCTGGGGCAAAACACCGTCGAGATCCTCTTACTGTTAGGCCTGCAAAATAATGTCACCGCCAGCGCATTCTGGCCGACAAAAGTGTTACCGGCGCTGGCTGAACAAAATGCAAAAATTAAAACGCTGACGGTAGAAATCCCTACCCTTGAATCCATCCTCGCCCAGAACCCTGATTTCGTTCCTGCACAGCTGCCGCTGCTGCTGGGGCCAGAAAGTAAAGTCGCAAAACGCGAAGACCTGGCCACCGTGGGGGTGAATAGCTATTTATCCCCAGGCATGTGTGCCACCAAAAAAGCCGCAGGTGATATGTACGGCAGCCGTCAGAAGCTGTGGGATATGACCTATCTCTATAAAGAGATTGAAGATTTCGCCACCATTTTTAATGTGCAGCCTCGCGGTGAAGCATTAATTGCCGACTTTAAAAAACGTGAAAACGATTTGCGCGCTGAGTTTGGCAAGAATAAAAAAGATCTTTCGTTTGTTTTCTGGTTCTCCAGCGCCTCACCTTCTGCTGATGCCTACGTAGGCGGTAAAAACAGTGCATCCGGTTTTATTGCCAACGTTCTGGGTGGGCATAATGCCATTACCTCCGAAACAGAGTGGCCAACGGTGAGCTGGGAAAGCGTTATCGCCGCTAACCCGGATGTCATTGTCGTTTCCAGTCTGGACCGCAACCGCTGGGCGCTCGATAACGCAGAGGAAAAAATCAAATTCCTGAAAAGCGATCCTGCCGTCAGCCAGATGGATGCCGTTAAAAAAGGTCATATCGTCGTGATGGACGGCCAGGCGATGAACCCGACCATTCGTACCCTCTATGGTGCTGAACAGGTGGGCGAGCAGCTCAGAAAACTGGGGCTTAACTGATGACCGCAGTTGTTCAACAGGCGCGACAGGGATTCATCCTGACGACCTCGTGTTTGCTTTCCATCGTGCTGTTGTTCCTGGTGATCGCCGTTGGCGTCAGCGTGGGTGAGCTTTCTATTCCACTGCAAAACGTCTTTTACGCCATCAGCAATAAAATGGGGCTGACCGCAGTCCCGCTTAACCGCATTTATGAAAGCGTGATTTGGGATTTTCGCCTGAGTCGTGCGCTGGTGGCGGCGTGCTGCGGCGCGGGCCTCGCAATTTGCGGGGCGGTGCTGCAAAGCCTGTTGAAGAACGCGCTGGCTGAGCCTTACGTACTGGGTGTATCTGCGGGGGCCTCAACGGGCGCTGTATCGGTGGTGGTATTAGGTATCGGCACCGGCGCGGTTTCCCTCTCGGCGGGCGCATTTGCCGGGGCGTTTGCCGCCTTTGTCTTCGTGGCGTTCCTGACGAATGGCGCACGCGGCGGCAACGAACGCACCATTCTGGCGGGGGTTGCGGCGTCTCAACTTTTCAACGCCATTACCGCCTACACCATCAGCACCTCTGCAAGCGCGCAGCAGGCTCGCGACGTGATGTTCTGGCTACTGGGCAGTTTCAGTGGCGTGAGATGGCCTGAGTTTCAGCTGGCACTGGTGGTCGTTCTGGCCGGGCTGGCGGTTTGCCTTTACTACTCCCGCGCGCTGGATGCCTTTACCTTTGGCGATGACGCCGCCGCGTCGCTGGGCATTGCCGTGCCCTGGGTACGTCTGATCCTGTTCACCACCACCGCACTCATCACCGCCACCATTGTCAGCATGGCAGGCTCCATCGGCTTTGTCGGGCTGGTTGTGCCGCATGTGATGCGCTTCTTCTTTGGGCCGTTACATCGCATTTTGCTTATCGCCAGCGCGCTGGCAGGTGCCATTCTGATGGTGTTGGCAGATATTGCATCGCGTTTACTGATTGCGCCGCAAAGCCTGCCTGTAGGCGTTGTCACCGCGCTGGTTGGCGTGCCTTTCTTCGCCGTTATCATCTACCGTTCAAGGAATAAGTGATGAGTATCACCGCTGAAAATATTACCTGGAAGGTAGGCAATAAAGTCATCGTCAACGATGTCTCGCTGAACATCGCGCGCGGGGAAACCGTTGGGCTGCTTGGCCCTAACGGCTGTGGTAAATCGTCACTTTTACGTGTGCTGGCGGGGCTGCGTCGCCCGAATGCCGGTTGTGTGAAGCTTGACGGGCAGAACATCGCCCGGATGCCCAAAAAGCAGCTTGCCCGCCGCGTGGCATTCGTTGAACAGCATGGCATGACCGATGCCAACATGCGGGTGCGTGATGTGGTGAAGCTGGGGCGCATCCCGCACCATTCGCCCTTCTCCAACTGGAGCGCGCAGGATGATGAAACCGTTATTTCCGCCCTGCAACGTGTAGATATGCTCGATCGCAGCGAACAAGGCTGGCTGAGCTTATCCGGCGGGGAGCGCCAGCGCGTGCATATCGCCCGTGCCCTGGCGCAATCGCCCACCGAAATCCTGCTGGATGAACCGACCAACCACCTGGATATTCATCACCAGATCCAGCTGATGCATCTGATAAGCGAGCTGCCGGTAACCAGCATTGTGGCGATTCACGACCTCAACCACGCAGCGATGTTTTGTGATTCGCTGATTGTGATGCAAAAAGGGCAAATCATCGCCACCGGGACACCGCAGGAGATCCTGAGCGAAGAGCTGCTCTGGGAAGTGTTCCGGGTCAAAACCAAAATTGAGATCTCTGCGTACCATGGCAAAAAGCATATCCACTTCATTGTTTAACGCCGGGTAATACGCATGTCCCTGTTTTCTTTACGCCCTGCGACAACGCTCTGGCCGCCCGTGTTACTGGGCAGCCAGTTTGTTTTTAATATTGGCTTTTACGCGGTTGTCCCCTTTCTGGCGATTTTCCTGCGTGACGATTTGATGCTCTCCGGCGGGCTTATCGGGCTGGTTCTGGGGCTGCGCACGTTCTCGCAGCAGGGCATGTTTATCGTCGGGGGCGCGCTTTCAGACCGGTTTGGCGCCCGGGTGATTATCCTCTGCGGCTGCCTTGTCCGCATCGCGGGGTATCTTCTGCTGGCGTTTGGGCAGTCCCTGTGGCCCATCATTCTGGGGGCGTGTCTGACGGGTATCGGTGGCGCGCTTTTCTCTCCGTCCATTGAAGCGCTGCTGGCAAAAGCGGGAACGCAAAGTGAAGCAAAGGGCAAGCGCAGCCGCGCGGAGTGGTTTGCGTTGTTTGCCGTATGCGGTGAACTGGGTGCTGTACTCGGCCCGGTGGCGGGTGCCCTGCTTACCGGGCTTGGCTTTCGCCAGGTTGCTCTGGCGGGCGCGGGCGTCTTTGTGGTTGCGCTGATTGTGCTGTTTTTTTGCCTTCCTCCTGCACAGCGCAGTAAGCAGACGCTGGAGATCCACCCATGGTGGAGCACGTTTCGCCAGCCGCGATTTGTCGCTTTTATCATCGCCTACAGTTCGTGGCTGTTGAGTTACAACCAGCTTTATCTGGCGCTGCCGGTGGAAATAGAGCGTGCTGGCGGTAGTGAGAAAGATCTTGGCCCGCTCTTTATGCTGGCTTCGGTGCTGATCATCTTCTTTCAGTTACCGCTTGCCCGTTTCGCCCGTCAGGTGGGAGCTGTCAGAGTCTTACCGGCGGGATTTCTGCTGCTGTCGGCATCGTTTACGAGCGTAGCCCTGTTTGCCGCCTACCCACCGCCGGAAGGCTGGCTGAGACTTCTGCCTGCGGGGTGCTTTGTGACGCTACTGACGTGCGGGCAAATGCTGCTGGTGCCGTCCGCGAAAGATCTCATCCCGTGGTTTGCGAAAGAGTCCACGCTTGGCGCGCACTACGGTGCACTCTCCACCGCCGGGGGCTGTGCGGTGCTGGCGGGGAATTTACTGTTCGGCAGTCAACTCGATCACGCGCTAACGCCGTCACCACAGGCCGTTTTCCCGTGGTTACAGCTGGCGTTTTTCCCTTTATGCAGCGCAGTGGCCCTGGTGTTTATCTGCCGCCCGATGCGTGCGGCACTGGCTTCCCGGGCTTAGGCTTACTGTTTTTTCGGCCGGTATTTTTCCGGTAATTCAGGAACCGGGCGACGATCGTCAATCAGATGGCGGATAGTCAGGATGGGGTGTCGCCAGAGCATTCGCGGCCCGGCCCAACGCATCACCTGCTTCATCTCTTCACGTTTTGCCGGCTGGTAGCAGTGGACAGGGCACTGCTTGCAGGCGGGCTTCTCCTCACCGAAGACACATTTATCCAGGCGTTTATCTGCATAAGCATTAAGCGCCTGATAATGCCCCTCTTCTTTCAAAGCCTGTGGGCACTTGTTTTCATACAGCGCGATCATTTTAGCGATCGTCTCTTTTTCTCGTGCGATGCGTTTTCCAGACATGGCGGATCACCCAACAATAACGTGCATTTATAATACCCTTTTATGCTCCCGATTTCAGCCGTTGCATTCCATTTGCTGAAGACGCCTTCCAGTTTTACGCCTGCCCGCCGCAATATTTACTGGTATTTTATACAGTAAATATCATCGTCACGTTGTGCTTAACTACCGGAGCGCGTATGCAAGAGATCGCTATCACCAAACCCTATCGCCACTTAAAGGTCGGTTACTTCAGAAAGCGTCACGAAGACCGTAAAACAAAAATCCCGACCCGCTATAGCGTCCACGCAGCGCTGAGCCTGAAAGGGGACTGGCTGGAAAAAGCCGGATTTACCACAAACTCTCAGGTAAGAGTGGGCGTTGAACATGGAAAAATCGTCATTGAGTTAATGGCGGAAGGCGTCTCGTAAACACGCGACATTTTTCTGCGCCACGCCATTTTTTCATGCGACAATAGAGGGAACTAACGGCCAATGAGCCGCTCAAAGCTCAATATTATCAAAGAAATGGATATCATAACTCCATGACCACAATCGACAATTTCGACGCACATACACCGATGATGCAGCAGTACCTGAAGCTTAAAGCTCAGCATCCGGAAATCCTGCTTTTTTATCGTATGGGCGATTTTTACGAGCTTTTTTATGACGATGCGAAACGCGCATCGCAGCTGCTCGACATCTCCCTGACCAAGCGTGGCGCATCGGCAGGTGAACCTATCCCGATGGCGGGTATTCCGCATCACGCGGTTGAAAACTACCTGGCGAAGCTGGTGAACCAGGGCGAATCCGTCGCCATTTGCGAACAGATTGGCGACCCGGCCACCTCAAAAGGTCCGGTAGAGCGTAAAGTCGTGCGCATCGTCACGCCCGGGACCATCAGTGATGAAGCGCTGTTGCAGGAGCGCCAGGATAACCTGCTGGCCGCCCTCTGGCAGGACGGCAAAGGTTTTGGCTACGCCACGCTGGATATCAGCTCCGGGCGTTTTCGCCTGAGCGAACCGGCAGATCGCGAAACGATGGCGGCCGAATTGCAGCGCACAAACCCGGCGGAGCTGCTTTATGCTGAAGATTTTGCGGAAACATCGCTGATTGAAGGTCGTCGTGGATTACGCCGTCGTCCTTTATGGGAATTCGAAATTGATACCGCCCGTCAGCAGCTAAACCTGCAATTTGGTACGCGTGACCTGATCGGTTTTGGCGTTGAAAACGCGCCGCGCGGCCTGTGCGCTGCGGGTTGCCTGCTGCAATATGTGAAAGATACCCAGCGTACTGCCCTGCCGCATATCCGCTCAATCACCATGGAGCGTCAACAGGACAGCATCATTATGGATGCCGCGACGCGCCGTAACCTGGAGATCACCCAGAATCTGGCGGGTGGCGTGGAAAACACCCTTGCTTCGGTGCTCGACAGCACGGTGACCCCGATGGGCAGCCGAATGCTCAAGCGCTGGCTGCACATGCCAATCCGCAATACGGAAACGCTGATCGGCCGCCAGCAAACCATCGCCGCCTTGCAGGACCGCTTTAGCGAATTACAGCCGGTGCTGCGCCAGATTGGCGATCTGGAACGTATTCTGGCGCGTCTGGCCTTGCGCACAGCGCGCCCGCGTGATTTGGCGCGAATGCGTCACGCCTTCCAGCAACTGCCTGAGCTGCGCGCTCAGCTTGCAGAAGTGAACAGCACGCCGGTGCAAAAGCTGCGGGAAACCATGGGCGAGTTTACAGAACTCCGTGAACTGCTCGAACGCGCCATCATTGACGCGCCACCGGTACTGGTGCGCGATGGCGGTGTTATCGCCCCGGGCTACAACGAAGAGCTGGACGAATGGCGCGCGCTGGCAGACGGCGCAACGGATTACCTTGATAAACTGGAAATCCGCGAGCGTGAGCGTTTGGGCCTCGACACCCTGAAAGTGGGCTATAACGCGGTTCACGGATACTATATTCAGATCAGCCGTGGCCAGAGCCATATGGCACCTATCCACTACGTGCGCCGCCAGACGCTGAAAAATGCCGAGCGCTACATCATCCCTGAACTGAAAGAGTATGAGGACAAAGTTCTCACCTCGAAAGGCAAAGCGCTGGCACTGGAAAAACAGCTGTATGACGAGCTGTTCGACATGCTGATGCCGCACCTTGCCGACCTGCAATTAAGTGCTGGCGCGCTGGCAGAACTGGATGTGCTGGTGAACCTGGCAGAACGTGCCGATACGCTTAACTACACCTGCCCGACCTTTACCGACAAACCCGGCATTCGCATTACCGAAGGGCGTCACCCGGTGGTGGAACAGGTGCTGAACGAGCCATTCATCGCCAACCCACTGAGCCTGTCACCGCAGCGGAGAATGCTGATCATTACTGGCCCGAACATGGGCGGTAAAAGTACTTATATGCGCCAGACTGCGCTGATTGCGCTTCTGGCCCATATCGGCAGCTACGTTCCGGCGCAAAAAGTAGAGATTGGCCCGATTGACCGCATATTTACCCGTGTGGGTGCCGCGGACGATCTGGCAAGCGGGCGCTCAACCTTTATGGTGGAGATGACCGAAACGGCCAACATCCTGCATAACGCAACGGAACACAGCCTGGTGTTGATGGATGAAGTAGGACGAGGTACCTCAACCTATGACGGCCTGTCACTGGCGTGGGCGTGTGCTGAAAACCTGGCGAACAAAATCAAGGCGATGACGCTGTTTGCGACCCACTACTTTGAACTGACTCAACTGCCAGAAAAAATGGAAGGCGTGGCAAACGTCCACCTCGATGCGCTGGAGCACGGTGATACCATCGCCTTTATGCACACCGTGCAGGATGGCGCAGCCAGCAAGAGCTATGGTCTGGCCGTTGCGGCGCTGGCTGGTGTGCCGAAAGAGGTCATCAAACGTGCACGTCAGAAACTGCGTGAACTGGAGAGCTTATCACCCAACGCTGCGGCGACGCAGGTTGACGGTACGCAGATGTCACTGCTAATGCCTGCGGAAGAGACGTCACCCGCTATGGAAGCACTGGAAAATCTCGACCCGGATTCTCTGACGCCGCGTCAGGCGCTGGAGTGGATTTATCGGTTGAAGAGTCTGGTTTAGTTCTCTGCGGTCTGTTTTGCCGGGTGGCGGCTTCGCCTTACCCGGCCTACAAAACCCGTATGCCCGGTAAGCGCAGCGCCACCGGGCTTTTTTTACAGCAGCGGCGGAATGGTCGGCACCTGCGGTGCGTCATCAATATCCTTCTGTGTCATTCGAAACGCTTCCGGATAGTGCTCACGGCTGGTACGGCGTAGCGGTTCAGTATCACGCCAGGTATACAGACAATGCTGGCACTGGTAGACAGTCCAGACATCCTTCACCGGGGATGTCGCCATCACTTCAATATGCTCATCGGCACAACGTGGACAAATCATGTTTTCCTCCTTATTGGCGAGCTGCGAGCATCGCGGTCAGTTTTTCAGCCCAGGCTTTGGTTTCAGGTAAATCTTGTACCGGCTGGCTATAGTGGCCACGGTTGTCCGGTGCGACAGGCGTGGTGGCATCGATGATCAGCTTGTCGGTGATCCCTGCCGGGCTGGAGCCAGGGTCAAGTTCAAGCACCGACATGTTTGGCAACTGCACCAGGTCCCCCGCAGGGTTAACTTTCGATGACAGCGCCCACATCACTTGCGGCAGATTAAACGGATCGACGTCCTCATCCACCATAATCACCATCTTCACGTAACCCAGGCCGTGTGGCGTGGTCATGGCACGTAACCCCACGGCACGGGCAAAGCCGCCGTAACGCTTTTTGGTGGAGATAATCGCCAGCAGACCGTGGGTGTACATGGCATTCACCGCCTGCACTTCCGGGAATTCAGCTTTAAGCTGCTGGTAGAGCGGCACGCAGGTTGCCGGGCCCATCAGGTAGTCAATTTCCGTCCACGGCATCCCGAGATAGAGCGATTCAAAAATGGGTTTAGTGCGATAAGAGACTTTATCAATACGTACGACGGTCATATTACGGCCACCGGAATAGTGGCCGGTAAATTCACCGAATGGCCCCTCGATTTCGCGTTTTCGCCCCTCAATCACCCCTTCGAGGATAACTTCCGAGCCCCACGGCACGTCGAACCCGGTCAGCGGTGCGGTCGCGATGGGATACGGGCTTTCACGAAGCGCGCCTGCCATTTCGTATTCCGACTGGTCGTATTTCAGCGGCGTTGCCCCCATCAGGGTAATAATCGGATCGTTGCCCAACGTGATCGCAATCGGCAGATCCTCCCCGCGCTCTTCCGCTTTATGCAGATGCAGAGCGATATCGTGCATAGGAACAGGTTGCAGGCCCAGTTTGCGCTTGCCCTTGACCTCCATACGGTAGATCCCGACGTTCTGCTTACCGAAATGGTCCGGGTCAAGCGGATCGCGTGATACCACGCAGGCTTTATCAAGATAAAAACCACCGTCGCCGTCGTTCAGGCGAAACAGCGGCAGAATATCGAACAGGTTAATATCCTCGCTATCCACCGTATTTTCGGCCCACGCCGGGTTAGCGCGGCGCTCAGGTGCAACGGGGAATTTATCCCAGCGGCGAATAAATTCGTCTATCTGGCTCTTCACCGGCGTATTTGCTGGCAGCCCCATTGAAATCGCATGGTTTTGCCAGGAGCCGATGGTGTTCATCACCACGCAGGCGTCGGTAAAACCGCGAATATTGTCAAACCACAGTGCAGGTGCGCCGTCGCCAATACGCCCGGTGGCGTTGGCCGCTGCCGCCAGATCGGGTTCAGCGTTGACCTCTTCCTCAATTTTCAACAGCTGCCCTTGCTCATCGAGCGCCTGGAGGAAGCTTCTCAAATCATCAAATGCCATCTTTGTTCTCCTGTGAAAAATGTCTGGCCTCCTGCAACCCGTTCCAGCGGCGCGCTTTTTTGTGCTCCAGACCAAACTGGTCAAGCACACGCGTCACAATATGCTGGGTAATGTCATCGGCGGTTTGCGGGTGGTTGTAATACGCGGGCATGGGCGGCACCATTGCCACGCCCATACGGGAAAGTGCGAGCATGTTCTCCAGATGGATCGTGCTGAGCGGGGTTTCACGCGGAACCAGCACCAGCTTGCGTCCCTCTTTCATCACCACATCAGCAGCACGGCCCACCAGCCCTTCGGCGTAACCTGCGCGAATACCGGCAAGGGTCTTCATGCTGCATGGAATAACAATCATGCCGTCGGTGCGAAATGAGCCGGACGAGATAGTCGCGGCCTGGTCGGCCGGGCTGTGGACAACATCTGCGAGCGCAGCAATATCCTGAGCGGAATACGGCGTTTCCAGCTCAATGGTTGTTTTTGCCCACTTCGACATCACCAGATGCGTCTCCACTTCTGGCATATCGCGCAGCGCCTGAAGCAGCGCCACGCCGAGCGGTGCGCCAGTCGCCCCTGTCATCCCAACAATCAATTTCATGCTTAACCTCGCCATTTCGTTCGCATACGAACATATTATGTAAACTACGCCCGGATCCTTAACCTGACAAGATCGTTCGCACACGATCACACAAAATGTTAAAAATGGCCGCGTTAAATTCTCCGGAGATAACGGATATTATAGAGACGTCATTTTTATGCCGGAGAGTTCATGGAACTGAGACAAGAAGCGTTCCACCTGTTACGTCAGCTTTTTCAACAGCATACTGCCCAATGGCAGCAAGCATTACCGGAGCTCACTAAGCCACAGTATGCGGTGATGCGCTCTGTGGCCGAAAACCCGGGTATCGAGCAGGTGGCCCTGACCGAAGTTGCAGTCAGCACTAAAGCCACACTCGCAGAAATGCTGAGCCGCATGGAAACGCGCGGGCTGGTGAAACGCGAGCACGATCCTGCGGACAAGCGCCGTCGTTTCGTCTTTTTGACGCCAGAAGGTGAAGCCCTGCTTGAAAGCAGCAAACCCGTGGGCAATCGCGTTGATGAGGCATTCTTAGGACGCTTAACCGATAACGAACGCCAGCTGTTCGCCGCGTTGATCCACAAGATGATGAAGGAATAAGCATGACACATTACGAAAGCGAAATTATCGATGCGCATGTCGCCATAGAGGACTGGTTTGGCCGGGGTGAAGGGGATTTTGCCGCACTGCTCTCCCGCTTCCGCCAGGACTTTATGATGATTGCCCCAAGCGGCGCGCACTTTGATTACGCGGCGCTGGCAAGTTTCTTTGAAAGCCTGGGTGGAAGCCGTCCGGGTCTGAAAATCGTCATTGATGAGTTAACCACGCTGCAAACCTGGGACAACGGGGCGGTGCTTCACTACCGTGAAACCCAGACGCGCCCGGACCTGCCCGTCAACGTGCGCTGGTCAACCGCGCTGCTTAATCAGGATGGCGATCGGATCGTGTGGCGCCTGTTACACGAAACCGCGCAGCCATAGCGCAAAAGAAAAAGGCCCGTCTCACGACGGGCCTTTTTTGACGAAAGGTTGCTTATTCGCGGAACAGCGCTTCGATGTTCAGTCCTTGCCCTTGCAGGATTTCCCGCAGGCGACGCAGACCTTCAACCTGAATCTGACGAACACGTTCACGGGTCAGGCCAATTTCACGGCCGACGTCTTCCAGTGTCGCAGCTTCATACCCCAGTAAACCGAAACGACGTGCCAGCACTTCACGCTGTTTGGCGTTCAGTTCGAACAGCCATTTGACGATGCTCTGTTTCATGTCATCGTCCTGCGTGGTGTCTTCCGGGCCGTTGTCTTTTTCATCGGCCAGGATGTCCAGCAGCGCTTTTTCGGAGTCGCCACCCAACGGGGTGTCAACTGAGGTAATGCGCTCGTTGAGACGCAGCATACGGCTCACGTCATCAACCGGTTTATCCAGTTGCTCGGCAATCTCTTCCGCACTTGGCTCGTGGTCCAGTTTATGGGACAACTCGCGCGCGGTACGCAGATAGACGTTCAACTCTTTGACGATGTGAATCGGCAGGCGGATCGTACGGGTCTGGTTCATAATAGCCCGTTCGATGGTCTGACGAATCCACCAGGTCGCGTAGGTGGAGAAGCGGAACCCGCGTTCCGGGTCAAACTTCTCTACTGCGCGGATAAGCCCTAAGTTGCCCTCTTCAATCAGGTCCAGCAAAGCCAGACCACGATTGCCATAACGACGGGCAATCTTCACGACCAGACGCAAGTTACTTTCAATCATGCGACGGCGTGAGGCTACATCACCACGCAAAGCACGACGTGCGAAATAGACTTCTTCTTCGGCCGTTAACAGTGGGGGAGTAACCGATCTCCCCAAGGTAAAGCTGAGTCGCGTCCAGTACACGCTGTGTGGCACCCTGCGATAGCAGCTCTTCTTCAGCTAAATCGTTATCACTGGGTTCCTCTTCTACTAAGGCTTTTTCGTCAAAAGCCTCTGCTCCGTTCTCATCAAATTCCGCATCTTCATTTAAATCATGAACTTTCAGCGTATTCTGACTCATAAGGTGGCTCCTACCCGTGATCCCTGAACGAGACACTCTGGCTGGAATGTCCCGTCAAATTATCGCTGCGGTAAATATTGCAGCGGGTTTACGGATTTCCCCTTGTAACGAATTTCAAAATGCAAGCGTGTAGAACTGGTACCGGTGCTACCCATAGTAGCTATTTTTTGCCCCGCCTTAACTTCTTGTTGTTCCCGGACCAGCATTGTATCGTTATGGGCGTAGGCACTCAGGTAATCATCGTTATGTTTTATGATAATAAGATTACCGTAACCGCGCAGAGCGTTACCGGCATACACAACGCGCCCGTCTGCGGTCGCGATGATAGCCAGTCCCTTACTCCCTGCGATATCGATCCCTTTATTCCCACCTTCGGTAGAAGAGAAGTTCTCGATAACCTTGCCGTCAGTTGGCCAGCGCCATGCAGAGATTGGCGAACTGGTGGACGTACTGCTGGCAGTCGGTTCGGTAGAGCTAACCACAGGTGCCGTAACCGGTGCTGTGACAGTCGTCGCAGTCCCTTTATTATTCGGCAACATTTTGTTAGCACTCTGATCACCTGAATCCTCAGAATACGTAATTACTGGTTGCGAAGCAACCACTGTGCTGGATTTTTGTGCAGGCTTCACACTGTTGTTTTGCGCAGTCACGTCGGCCGCTGAAACCGTGTTGCCAGGCGTGAGTGGCGTACCTGTCGCGTTGCCGACCTGGAGCGTTTGCCCCACTTCCAGACCATACGGCGCCTGTACGTTATTGCGCTGCGCCAGGTCACGGAAATCGTTCCCGGTGATCCAGGCAATATAGAACAACGTATCGCCGCGTTTCACGGTGTAGGTGCTGCCACCGGTATAGCTGCCTTTCGGAATATTCCCGTATTTTCGGTTATACACGATGCGGCCATTTTCGGTCTGCACCGGTTGTTCCACAGGCTGAATCTGTGTCGGCTGCGAAACCGGGCGCTGAACGGGCTGAATTTGCGGCGTCTGTTGAACCGTTGATGTGCCCATTTTAGGTGGAGGGGTAATCAACATTCCGCCGGACGTACTACCCGAGCTGCTGTTCCCGCCTACGGAGCTGACCGGCGCAGGTGCATTACCAGAACTTGAACAGCCTGCCAGCCATAGCGAAACCAGCGATAATGCCGCAACACGGCTGATGGTGAATTTTGGGCTTCCCGCGCTCATTTATCCCCCAGGAATGTGTTAACTACCAGTGACTTAAAAATAACCGTGATGGCACGAACCTTTTGCGCCACACCATACGCTGAATTTGCCTTAATAACCCTGGATAATTCTGAGTCTCAGGCCAGTTCTCCCTTCACAAGAGGCACAAAGCGCACGGCTTCCACAGTATCGATAATAAACTCGCCGCCACGCCGACGAACACGCTTCAGAAGCTGTTGTTCATCACCCACGGGCAGGACAAGAATGCCGCCTTCATCCAGCTGCGATAAGAGTGCTGCCGGGATCTCAGGCGGCGCTGCCGTCACGATAATGGCGTCAAACGGGGCGCGAGCCTGCCAACCCTGCCAGCCATCACCATGACGTGTCGAAACATTATGTAAATCAAGTTGTTTCAGGCGACGACGCGCCTGCCACTGTAAACCTTTAATTCGCTCGACCGAACAGACATGGTGAACCAGATGCGCCAGGATCGCGGTTTGATAACCCGACCCGGTGCCAATCTCCAGCACGCGGGATTCTGGCGTCAGCTCCAGTAATTCCGTCATGCGCGCCACCATGTAGGGCTGCGAAATAGTCTGGCCCTGCCCGATAGGCAGCGCCACATTTTCCCACGCTTTGTGTTCAAACGCCTCGTCTACAAATTTCTCACGCGGAACCTGGGCGAGCGCATCCAGCACATGCTCGTCAGCGATCCCCTGAGCGCGTAATTGTTCCAGAAGAGTTTGTACACGTTTGCTTACCATTGCGTGTTCACTCCAACGCGATCCAACCAGCCCGACACCACATCATGCGCGTTATAAGCGGTTAAATCTACGTGCAATGGCGTAACCGAAACGTACCCTTCATCCACCGCGGCGAAATCGGTATCCGGCCCGGCATCGTGTTTTTCGCCTGGCGGGCCAATCCAGTAAAGCGTATTACCACGCGGATCCTGCTGCGGGATCACCTGATCGGCCGGATGGCGGCTCCCGCAACGGGTTACGCGAATACCTTTGATTTCATCCAGAGGCAGGTCAGGAACGTTGATATTGAGAATACGGCCCGTACGCAACGGTTCACGGTTGAGCGCGCGCAAAATGGAACAGGTGACTGCCGCTGCCGTGTCGTAATGCTTGTGGCCGTTTAACGAGACCGCCAGTGCAGGAAATCCCAGATGGCGGCCCTCCATTGCGGCAGCAACCGTGCCGGAATAGATAACGTCATCACCCAGATTCGGGCCAGCATTGATACCGGATACGACGATATCCGGGCGCGGGCGCATAAGCGCATTCACGCCCAAAAACACGCAGTCCGTCGGCGTGCCCATCTGGACAGAAATGTCGCCATTTTCAAAGGTAAAGGTACGAAGCGACGACTCCAGCGTCAATGAGTTAGACGCCCCACTGCGGTTACGATCGGGCGCCACAACCTGCACATCGGCAAATTCACGCAGGGCTTTCGCCAGCGTCTGAATGCCTGGGGCGTGGATCCCATCATCGTTACTCAGCAATATTCGCATAGTCACCCGACGTGTTGATAAGTTCCCTGACAACACTGGTGGCAAAGCTACCTGCCGGCAGCCAGAAGCGTAACTCGACGGTTACGTCATCCCACCAGTTCCAGCTCAGCTGTTGCGGGTAGAGCAGCATCGCGCGGCGTGCTGCTTCGACTTTTTCCCGCACCAGCAATGATTGTAATTCTGGCGCATCCGCCACGGCGGACTGCTCAGCAACCAGCGCTTCTCCCTGAGTTCCCCACTCGCCCGTGCCGGGCAATGCAGCAGTAATCATCAGGGATTTGGCCTCCACGCGCGACTGCACATCGGCCATTTCTTCGGCCGTTGCCACAAACCAGCTCCCGCGTCCCGCTAATTGTAGCGCATCGCCGACAACAACTTGATTCGCGTCCGGTTTTTTCAGTCTTTCGCTCACAATCTGATTAAACAACGCGCTTCGGGCTGCCGACAACCAAAAACTGCGTTTATTCCTGTCACGAACCGGGGCATCGCTTTGCGCCCAGCGCAGCGCGCCCTGAAGGTTACTGCCACCGATACCGAAACGCTGCGCACCAAAGTAGTTCGGCACGCCCTGCTCGCTAATGGCATTCAGCCGTTTTTCAACGTCGTCGCGGTTCGTGACCTCACGCAGTACCAGCGTGAAGTCGTTACCTTTCAGCGCCCCCAGACGCAGTTTGCGCTTGTGACGGGCATATTCCAGCACTTTACAGCCTTCAAGCTCAAATTTGCTTAAATCCGGCATCCCGTTGCCCGGCACGCGCGCGCAGAGCCATTGTTCGGTGACTGCGTGTTTATCTTTTTGGCCGGCAAAGCTCACTTCACGGGCGTGGATTTTCAAAAATTTAGCCAGCGCATCCGCCACAAAGCGGGTATTGCAGCCGTTTTTCAGGATGCGAACCAGGATGTGCTCGCCTTCCCCATCCGGTGCAAAACCTAAATCCTCGACGACGACAAAATCTTCCGGGCTGGCTTTCAGCACGCCGCTACCCTGAGGTTTGCCGTACAGGTACGTCAGGTTGTCGAAGTCTGTCATTTTGCCGCCTTCACCAGAAGCGCCACGGCCTCACAGGCGATACCTTCACCGCGGCCGGTAAAGCCGAGTTTTTCGGTGGTGGTGGCTTTAACGTTAACGTCATCCATATGGCAGCCCAGATCTTCGGCAATGAATACGCGCATCTGCGGGATGTGCGGCAGCATTTTGGGCGCCTGAGCGATAATCGTCACATCGACGTTGCAAAGGCTGTAGCCTTTGGCCTGGATACGGCGCCAGGCTTCGCGCAGCAGCGCTCGGCTGTCAGCCCCTTTGAACGCAGGGTCGGTGTCCGGGAACAGTTTGCCGATATCGCCCAGCGCGGCAGCGCCCAGTAGCGCATCGGTTAATGCGTGCAGCGCCACGTCGCCATCAGAATGCGCCAGCAGCCCTTTTTCATAAGGAATACGTACGCCGCCAATGATAATTGGGCCTTCTCCGCCAAAGGCGTGTACATCAAAACCGTGTCCAATTCGCATTATGCCTTCTCCTGATGGGTCGAACGGGTAAGATAAAATTCCGCGAGCTGTAAATCTTCAGGACGTGTCACTTTTATATTATCAGCACGTCCTTCAACAAGCGTTGGGTGAAAACCGCAATACTCCAGCGCCGAGGCTTCATCAGTGATGATCGCACCTTCTTTAAGCGCACGCGTTAAGCAATCGTGGAGTAACTCGCGGGGGAAAAACTGCGGCGTCAGCGCGTGCCACAAATCAACGCGCTCAACGGTATGGGCGATAGCCTGTTTGCCCGGTTCAGCACGTTTCATGGTGTCGCGCACCGGCGCGGCCAGAATACCGCCTACCGTACTTGTTTCGCTCAGCGCCAGCAGGCGTGCAAGGTCGTCCTGATGCAGGCATGGGCGCGCGGCGTCATGCACCAACACCCACTGCGCGCCTGCGGCAGCCTGAATGCCCGCCAGCACAGAGTCGGCGCGCTCTGCGCCGCCATCAACAACGGTAATTTGCGGGTGATTCGCCAGCGGCAGTTCAGCAAAACGAGCATCGCCGGGGCTGATGGCGATAACGACGCGCGTCACCCGTGGATGCGCCAGCAGCGCCGCCACGGAGTGCTCAAGGATCGTTTTATCGCCAATTGAGAGGTATTGCTTTGGACATTCTGTCTGCATACGCCGGCCGAAACCTGCGGCTGGCACCACGGCGCATACGTCCGAAAAAGTAACTGCCATGTCGTAATCCTGGGCCTGATTATCGATTGTTTTGTGCTGAGCCCTGATTGCGTTTAGACGCATCCGGTACCAGACGATAAAACGTTTCGCCCGGCTTAGTCATGCTGAGTTCATTGCGTGCGCGTTCCTCAATCGCCTCTTGCCCGCCATTGAGGTCATCAATTTCAGCAAAGAGTTGATCGTTTCGCGCCTTAAGTTTGGCGTTTGTTGCCTGCTGAGCCGCGACATCATCGCTCACCCGGCTATAGTCGTGTAGGCCGTTCTTACCGAACCACAGCGAATATTGCAGCCAGACCAGCAAAGCCAGCAACAGCAGCGTTAGTTTACCCATCCTGCCCCCTGAAAAACGGCATCATCATCCCATAACTTTCCCCGGGACTCTTCGCCGGGGTTACAGAGATGCCGCAACATCGCGGGCAAATGTACCACATTTTTTCCGCAGAATCGCCCTGCACAATATCGTCACACAGTTGGTTACGGTTTGAATTATGGCTGAAGTTAGCCCATGAGCCACAAAAATAACAGACCAAACATCAAGACCACCGTCACAATCGTGACGATAGCACTATATAAGAGTTTGCCATTGAGTAGCGAATGAAGCGCAATGCCGACCACGACAGCAACGGGCATCAGCGCAAGGAAGAAAGGCCAGGTGTAGAGAAAGAAGAACAGCGTGTTACCGCCGTAGATAAGAAAAGGGATACCCAGCGCCAGCAACCACGCGACGAAGCCGACTATGGCCCCAGGAAATGACCAGGTCGTCTCGTCGTCGGTCGATAACGGCTCCGACCCGGTGGTGATAATGAAGTTTTCACTGTTGCGCATAGCTAATCCTGTGACCATGACTCATCGTTCGGGAAGACAGCTCCCGAACGATACCGTCTCAGGATCTGATAATATCGTCCCGTCTGAGCAGGTCTAATAATTGGCTCACTAAATTTGTTACCAATTGTTGACCTTCCAGGTGAATCTCTGGGGATTCAGGCGCTTCGTATACAGAGTCAATTCCGGTGAAGTTTCGCAGCTCACCCGCCCGGGCTTTTTTGTAGAGTCCTTTTGGATCGCGTGTTTCGCAGATTTCCAGCGGGGTATCAACAAACACCTCGATAAAGCGATCGTGACCCACGCGCTCGCGCACCATCTGGCGCTCGGCACGATGAGGCGAGATAAACGCGGTCAGCACCACCAGCCCGGCATCGGCCATCAGGCTCGCCACTTCTCCGACCCGACGGATATTCTCTTTACGATCTTCATCGCTGAACCCTAAATCGCTGCACAGGCCGTGGCGCACGTTGTCACCGTCCAGCAGGTAAGTACTCACCCCCTGCTGATGTAACGCCTCTTCCAGCGCTCCCGCAACCGTGGATTTCCCCGAGCCAGACAGCCCGGTAAACCACAGCACAACCCCACGATGACCGTGGAGTTGTTCACGCTGAGCGACCGTCACCGGATGAGGATGCCAGACGACGTTCTCATCATGCGCTGCCATTACTTGCCTCCCAGCAGATCGCGCGCGCCCCAGTGCGGGAAGTGCTTACGCACCAGTGCATTCAGCTC
Organism: Enterobacter soli ATCC BAA-2102; assembly: GCF_001654845.1. GTDB lineage: Bacteria > Pseudomonadota > Gammaproteobacteria > Enterobacterales > Enterobacteriaceae > Enterobacter > Enterobacter soli. The sequence goes on from NZ_LXES01000002.1 coordinate 119,107, forward strand.
CAGCTCAAATTCGCTAAATTCGGAGGTTACCGTGGCCTTATCATTTGGCTCACGCACCATCCCTGCTCCCACGGTGACGTTAGAGAGACGGTCGATAAAGATAAGCCCACCGGTCACCGGGTTCTGCTGGTATTGATCCAGCACCAGCGGCTCGTCAAAGGTGAGATCCACCAGGCCGATGCCGTTCAGCGGCAGCTCTGCCACTTCACGCTGCGTCAGGTTGTTGATATCCACCTGGAACTGAATCCCGTCCACGCGGGCACGGGTTTTCTTGCCCGCGATTTTGATGTCGTAGCTTTGGCCGGCTTTCAGCGGCTGCTCGGCCATCCATACCACGTCCACGGCTGCGCCCTGCACAGCCGCCAGCGTTTCATGGGCATCCACCAGCAGGTCACCGCGGCTGATATCAATTTCGTCTTTCAGCACCAGAGTCACCGCTTCGCCAGCGCCTGCTTCAGGCAGATCGCCATCGAAGGTCACGATACGCGCAATGGAAGACTCCACGCCTGAAGGAAGCGCTTTCACACGTTGCCCGACTTTCACACTGCCAGAGGCAATCGTGCCGGAAAAACCGCGGAAATCGAGGTTCGGACGGTTAACGTACTGCACCGGGAAACGCATTGGCTGGGTATCGACCACACGTTGAATTTGAACGGTTTCCAGCACTTCCAGCAGCGTCGGGCCGCTGTACCACGGCATGTTCGCACTCTGGGAAGCCACGTTATCGCCTTCCAGCGCAGAGAGCGGCACAAAGCGAATATCCAGGTTGCCCGGCAGCTGTTCAGCAAAGGTCAGGTAGCTTTGGCGGATCTCGTCGAATTTCTCTTCGCTGAAATTCACCAGATCCATTTTATTGATCGCCACCACCAGGTGTTTGATCCCCAGCAGAGTGGAGATAAAGCTGTGACGACGGGTTTGATCCAGCACGCCTTTACGCGCGTCGATCAGCAGGATCGCCAGCTCACAGGTCGATGCGCCGGTGGCCATATTACGCGTGTACTGCTCATGTCCCGGGGTGTCGGCGATGATAAATTTGCGCTTTTCGGTAGAGAAGTAACGATAAGCGACATCAATGGTAATGCCTTGCTCGCGCTCTGCCTGTAAGCCATCCACCAGCAATGCCAGATCCAGTTTTTCACCCTGCGTGCCGTGACGTTTGCTGTCGTTGTGCAGAGAAGAGAGCTGGTCTTCGTAAATCTGGCGCGTGTCGTGCAGCAGGCGGCCAATCAGGGTACTTTTCCCGTCATCGACACTGCCGCAGGTCAGAAAGCGCAGCAGGCTTTTGTGCTGTTGCGCGTGCAGGTAGGCTTCAACGCCACCTTCATCAGCAATTTGTTGAGCAATAGTGGTATTCATGGCGGCTCCTTAGAAATAACCCTGACGTTTCTTCAGCTCCATGGAGCCTGCCTGGTCGCGATCAATCACGCGGCCCTGTCGCTCGCTGGTGGTGGACACCAGCATCTCCTCGATGATCTCCGGCAGCGTCTGAGCGTTAGATTCCACCGCGCCGGTCAGCGGCCAGCAGCCGAGGGTACGGAAACGCACCATCTGTTTTTTGATCACTTCGCCAGGCTGCAAATCAATGCGATCGTCATCGATCATCATCAGCATCCCGTCACGCTCCAGCACCGGGCGTTCAGCGGCCAGGTACAGAGGAACAATCTCGATATTTTCCAGATAGATGTACTGCCAGATATCCAGCTCGGTCCAGTTAGAGAGCGGGAACACGCGAATACTTTCGCCTTTGTTGATCTGGCCGTTGTAGTTGTGCCACAGCTCCGGGCGCTGGTTTTTGGGGTCCCAACGGTGGAAGCGGTCGCGGAAAGAGTAGATACGCTCTTTGGCACGGGATTTTTCTTCGTCACGGCGCGCGCCGCCGAAGGCCGCGTCAAAACCGTATTTGTTCAGCGCCTGCTTCAGCCCTTCGGTTTTCATGATATCGGTGTGTTTGGCGCTGCCGTGGACAAACGGGTTAATGCCCATCGCCACCCCTTCCGGGTTTTTATGCACCAGCAGCTCACAGCCGTAGGCTTTTGCGGTACGGTCGCGGAATTCGTACATTTCGCGGAATTTCCAGCCGGTATCCACGTGCAGCAGCGGGAACGGAAGCGTGCCCGGATAAAACGCTTTACGCGCCAGATGCAGCATCACGCTGGAATCTTTACCGATGGAGTACATCATCACCGGGTTAGAGAATTCGGCAGCTACCTCGCGGATGATATGAATACTCTCCGCTTCGAGTTGCCGCAGGTGAGTCAGTCGTTTTTGGTCCATAACCGTTCCTTAAGCCAAATTTATAACAGAAGCACCGAAGCCTTCTGTGTCGGTTGTGTGTTGAAACCAGGCGAGCGTGCTGTGCAGCTGCACCACTTCCCCCACCACAATCAGGGCGGGCATAGGGGCGTCTTTCGCAAGGTGTACAAGGTCTTGTAATGTGCCGGTGGCAACATGCTGGTCGACGCGCGTCCCGCGAGAGATCACGGCCACTGGCGTTGTCGCATCGCGACCATGCTGAATAAGCTGTTCGCTGATTTCCGCTGCTTTCATCGTGCCCATATAAATGGCCAGCGTTTGTCGGCTCTCGGCCAGATGCGACCAGTCAAACGGTGTGCTGTCGGCCTTGTAGTGGCCGGTCACAAAGGTCACGCTCTGAGCGTAATCACGGTGGGTCAGCGGGATACCGGCATAGGCTGTCACCGCTGAAGCAGCCGTAATACCTGGCACGACCTGGAAAGGTACGCCCGCCTCGGCAGCGGCCTGAAGCTCTTCCCCGCCGCGGCCAAAGATGAACGGATCGCCACCTTTCAGGCGCACCACGGTTTTACCTTCTCTGGCGGCTGTAATCAGCATCTGATTGGTATCGTGCTGAGGCACGGAGTGTTCACCGGCGCGTTTACCCACGCAGATTTGTTCGGCATCACGGCGGATCAGTTCGCGCACGCCGTCGCTCACCAGGTGGTCGTAAAAGACGACATCCGCATCCTGGAGCACCTGTAGGCCACGCAGGGTTAACAGCCCGGCATCACCCGGCCCTGCGCCGACCAGAATAATTTCACCGGTTCCGCTGCCGGGATTATCCAGTTCATCTTCCAGAATCTGCTGCGCGGCGGCTTCATTACCAGCGTGCATCAGGCTGGCAAAACGGCCACGAAAGACGCGTTCCCAAAAGCGACGACGCTCGGCCACGCTGGTCAGACGCGTTTTCAGATGGTTGCGCCAGTAACTGGCTTTCTCGGCCATACGCCCGAGGCTTGTGGGCAGCAGCGCTTCGATTTTTTCCCGCAGCACGCGCGCCAGAACCGGAGCCGTACCGCCAGAGGAGATAGCCACCAGCAGCGGTGAGCGGTCAACGATAGACGGGAAAATAAACGAGCATAAAGGCTGATCGTCCACTACGTTCACCAGACGGTAACGCGCCTGAGCGGCGTCGGAGATCCGCCGGTTCAGCTCGCGATTTTCGGTCGCCGCAATCACCAGCACGACGCTGTCGATTTGTGATTCGTCAAAATCCGCTTCTGCGACTACCCGCACCTGCGCCCCCGCGCGATGCAGAAACGCAATTTTGCGCTCGGCAATCTCACCCGTACCAACCACCAGCACAGGTCTGTCTTTTATGGCAGCAAATAAGGGCAGATAGTCCACAAGCACCAACTCACTAACAACCAGGAATAGTGGGACTATAGGGGGCGGTTTAGATCGAATGAAATTACGAATTGGAATGAGTAGTTACTCAATGGAATAACGCCATGAAAAAGCAAATATCAAAAAGTGCTTAACACACGAAATTTCGGGCATTTAAGAGCAATTCAAATTGTGTATACCGGGTCACAGTTTCATACTAAGCCAGTTAAAATTTTGCTCTGTTTTTAAGGACTCACTATGTTTTCCGCAACGCGCCACCGTATTGCTGCCCTGGCGCTCGGCGTTTGCTTTATCCTCCCCGCCCAGGCAAAAAATCCACCGTACGGCGAAATTGCCAGTACGCAGGCGCGGCATATTGCGACTGTCTTTCCTGGCCGTATGACCGGCACGCCAGCCGAGATGCTCTCCGCCGACTACATCCGCCAGCAGTTTGCCGGGATGGGATACCAGAGCGATATCCGGGCTTTTCACAGCCGGTACATCTATACCTCGCGCAACAACAGCAAAAACTGGCATAACGTGACCGGCAGTACGGTCATTGCAGCACATGAAGGCAAGAGCGCCCAGCAAATCATTATTATGGCGCACCTGGATACCTTCGCCCCGATGAGCGATGCCGATACCGACAATAACCTCGGCGGCCTGACGCTTCAGGGAATAGACGATAACGCAGCGGGTCTGGGCGTGATGCTCGAACTGGCCGAACATCTGAAGAATATCCCGACGAAATACGGGATTCGCTTTATCGCGACCAGCGGTGAAGAAGAAGGGAAACTCGGTGCTGAGAATATCCTTAAGCGCATGAGCCCTGAAGAGAAGAAAAACACCTTGCTGGTGATTAACCTCGATAACCTTATCGTCGGCGACAAACTCTATTTTAATAGCGGACAGAGTACGCCAGGCAGCGTGCGCAAATTAACCCGCGACCGGGCGCTGGCAATTGCCCGCAGCCAGGGCGTTTATGCCACCAGTAATCCTGGCGGGAACCCGGGTTATCCACGCGGAACGGGTTGTTGTAACGACGGTGAAGTGTTCGATAAAGCCGGCATTCCGGTACTGTACGTGGAAGCGACGAACTGGGGGCTGGGCAAAAAAGATGGTTATCAGCAGAGAGCCAAATCTAAAGCCTTCCCGAACGGAACAAGCTGGCATGATGTGAGGCTTGATAATCAGCAGCACATTGATAGCGCGCTACCGCAGCGTATTGAACACCGCAGTCGTGATGTGGTGAAAGTGATGCTGCCGCTGGTGAAGGAACTCGCGAAAGCGGGGAAAGCGTAGTGTGTTATTTTCCCCTCACCTCTGCCCTCTCCCCAAAGGGGCGAGGGTGAAAAGACGGTTCCGTGCAATCCCCTCTCCCCTATGGGGAGAGGGTTAGGGTGAGGGGAATCACCCTTCGTGCAATCCGCACTCGCGCTTCAGCCCAAAGAATCGCGTCTCTTCTTCCGCCATTCCCGGTTCCCATTTACGCGTGGTGTGGGTATCGCCCACCGACAGATAACCCTGGTCCCACAGCGGATGGTATTTCAGCCCGTGTTTTTGCAGATACTGATAAACCGTACGGTTGTCCCAGTCGATAATCGGCAGCACTTTGAATACACCGCGCTGAACCGCCAGCACTGGCAACGTGGCACGGCTACCAGACTGCTCGCGGCGTAAACCGGCAAACCAGGTCTGTGCATTCAGATCTTTCAGCGCACGGTTCATCGGCTCGACTTTGTTGATTTCATTGTATTTCTCAATGCCTTCAACGCCCTGCTCCCACAGTTTGCCGTAGCGCGCCTCCTGCCAGGCCGCGCTCTGCTCAGCGCGATACACCTTCAGGTTCAGCTTGAGCTTGTCCGTCAGCTCATCGATAAACTGGTAGGTTTCCGGGAACAGGTAGCCGGTATCGGTGAGGATCACCGGTATGTCCGGGCGGATCTGATTAACCAGATGCAGGCTGACCGCGGCCTGAATACCAAAGCTCGACGAGAGCACATAGTCACCCGGCAGATTTTCCAGCGCCCACGCCACACGCCCTTCGGCGTCCAGCTTTTCCAGTTGTGCGTTGGTTTCTGCCAGTGCCAGAATGCGTTCGACTTTTGGCAGTTCATTAAGGGCGTTTAGATCGAGTACGGACATAAAAACCTCGTTTGCCTGTTTTGCCGGGCAGCACTGCGTTTGCCCGACCTACAAAACCTGTAAAACCGTCGGGATGTTACTCCCAGAAATCCCGTGCGGGATCGAGCACAGGGCGAATGATGCCCGCACGCACCGTAAAGTCGCCGAAGCCTTCACCCGCTTCGCGCTCTTTCGCCCAGCGCCCGACAAGCTCGTCAACGGAATCAAGAATTTCTGGTTCCGTAATGTTCTCGCGATACATACGCGGAATACGCGTCCCCATCCGGTTACCGCCAAGATGCACGTTGTAGCGACCCGGCGCTTTACCCACCAGACCCAGCTCTGCCAGCATCGCACGGCCACAACCGTTCGGGCAGCCAGTCACACGCATCACGATATGCTCTTCCGGAATACCATGTTTTTCCAGAATCGCTTCCACTTTGTCGGTGAACGATGGCAGGAAGCGTTCAGCTTCGGCCATTGCCAGCGGACAGGTCGGGAATGACACGCAGGCCATGGAGTTTTCACGCTGCGGTTTCACCGCATTCATCAACCCATGATCGCGCGCCAGTTTCTCGATCTTCGCTTTCTGGCTTTCCGGCACACCGGCAATAATCAGGTTCTGGTTAGCCGTAATACGGAACTCGCCTTTGTGGATCTTAGCAATTTCCAGTAAACCGGTTTTCAGCGGACGCCCCGGATAATCCAGAATACGGCCGTTTTCGATAAACAGCGTCAGGTGCCATTTATTGTCGATGCCTTTTACCCAACCGATGCGATCGCCGCGACCGGTGAATTCGTAAGGGCGGATCGGCTCAAATTTGATGCCGGCGCGACGTTCCACTTCTTCTTTAAACGTCTCAACGCCCACGCGCTCCAGGGTGTATTTGGTTTTCGCGTTTTTACGGTCGGTACGGTTACCCCAGTCGCGCTGCGTGGTAACAACCGCTTCCGCCACCGCCAGCGTGTGCTCAAGCGGCAGGAAGCCGAACTCACTCGCCGTACGGGCATAGGTTTTCTTGTTGCCGTGCTCGATAGACAAACCGCCGCCCACCAGCAGGTTAAAGCCCACCAGCTTGCCGTTTTCCGCAATCGCCACGAAGTTCATGTCGTTAGCGTGCAGATCGATATCGTTCTGCGGCGGGATCACCACTGTGGTTTTGAACTTACGCGGCAGATACGTCTGGCCGAGGATCGGTTCTTCGTCTGTGGTGGCAACTTTTTCCTGATCGAGCCAGATCTCCGCATAGGCGCGGGTACGTGGCAGCAGGTGCTCAGAAATTTTCTTCGCCCATTCGTACGCTTCGGCATGAAGCTCAGACTCAAACGGGTTCGAGGTGCAGAGCACGTTACGGTTCATGTCGTTAGCGGTCGCCAGCGCGTCCAGCCCGACCGAGTGCAGCATCTGGTGTACCGGCTTCACGTTCTTTTTCAGAATACCGTGGAACTGGAAGGTCTGACGGTTCGTCAGACGGATGCTGCCGTAAATAGTGTTGTCATGGGCAAATTTGTCGATTGCCTGCCACTGTTTGGTGGTGATAACCCCACCCGGCAGGCGGCAGCGCAGCAGCATCGCGTGACGCGGCTCCAGCTTTTGTTCTGCACGTTCGGCGCGGATATCGCGGTCATCCTGCTGATACATACCGTGGAAACGGATCAGCAGGAAGTTGTCGCCTTTAAAACCGCCAGTCAGACCGTCATTCAAATCTTCGGCAATGGTGCCGCGCAGGTAGTTACTCTCAACCTTCATGCGCTCGGCATCAGTCAGTTTGCCTTCGACCACCAGTGGGCCAGGGTGTTTTTCGCTCATTAGTAGACATCTCGCTGATAACGGCGCTCTACGCGCAGCTCACTTAAATATTCATCCGCCGTTTCGGCATCCATACCACCGAATTCGGCAATCACTTCCAGCAAAGCCTGCTCAACGTCTTTCGCCATGCGATTAGCGTCGCCGCAGACATAAATGTGGGCACCGTCATTGATCCAGCGCCACAGCTCTGCGCCCTGTTCGCGCAGTTTGTCTTGTACGTATACTTTTTCTTTCTGATCACGCGACCAGGCCAGGTCGATGCGGCTCAGCACGCCTTCTTTAACATAGCGCTGCCATTCAACCTGGTAGAGGAAATCTTCCGTAAAGTGCGGGTTGCCGAAGAACAGCCAGTTTTTACCGGATGCATCGTCTGCCACACGCTGCTGCATAAAGGAACGGAACGGCGCAATACCGGTGCCTGGGCCAATCATAATGACCGGCGTTTCCGGGTTTGCCGGCAGACGGAAGTTGTCGTTGTGCTCGATAAAGACGCGAACTTCACCCTCTTCTTCGATACGGTCAGCCAGGAAACTGGATGCACCGCCTGCACGAGCACGGCCTTCGATGTCATAACGCACCACGCCCACGGTCACGTGGACTTCGCTTTCTACTTCCGCCTGCGAAGAGGCGATTGAGTAAAGACGCGGCGTCAGCGGACGTAACAGGCCAACCAGCGCTTCGGCATCCAGCTGCGCTGGTGCGAAACGCACCATATCAACAATCGGCGTAGTGGCCGCATAGTGCTGCAACTTCGCTTTATCGCCCACTAACGGCAGCAGGGATTCGCTGCGCGTTAAGGTGGCGTAATTCTCAACAATGTTGGCCGTGTTCACGGTCAGCTCAAAATGCCATTGCAGCGCTTCTGCAAGCGTCTGTGTTTTGCCTTCAACGGTGACCGTTTCGTCGCCTTTCAGCCACAGCAGCTCTACCAGCTCTTTCACTAATGCAGAGTCGTTTTGGTACCAGACACCCAGCGCATCGCCCGGCTGATAGCGTAAACCGGAATCGCCCAGGTCGATTTCGATATGGCGAACGTCTTTCTCTGAGTCGCGACCCGTGATCTTCTGATTCACCGACAGGCTTGCCGTCAGCGGCGCCTCTTTGGTGTACGGGCTAGTGTGAATATCATTAACGGCGCCAGTGGCGCTGAATGCTGCCTGCGCGGATGTCTCTTTCGGCACACGCGCTTTCAGCACCTCGACCACGCGAGAACGCCATTCCGCCGCCGCGGGCTGGTATTCCACATCGGCATCAACGCGGTCCAGCAGACGCTCAGCGCCCAGCTCAGCCAGCTTGCTGTCGAAGTCTTTACCGGACTGGCAGAAGAATTCATAGGAGGTGTCGCCCAGGCCAAACACGGCAAAGGCAGTGCCATCCAGTTTTGGTGCTTTCTTCGAGAACAAGAACTTATGTAGCGCCACTGCCTCTTCAGCAGGTTCGCCCTCGCCCTGAGTTGAAGCCACAACCACCAGCAGTTTTTCTGACGCGATTTGTTTGAATTTATAATCCCCGGCGTTAACCAGGTTCACGTTCAGTTTGGCGGCAAGCAGATCATCACGCAGCGCTTCGGCAACACGGCGGGCGTTGCCCGTCTGCGAGGCGGAGATAAGCGTAACAGCCGGGATCTCAACGGCAGCGGCAGGCGCGGCAACAACGGCCCCTGGCTGTTGGTTAAGCATTCCCCAGAAATAGCCGGACACCCAGGCAAGCTGAGTGGGTGAAAAATCAGTGGTGGCGGCCTGTAGGCGCGCCAGTTGCTCCGGGTTCAGGGGAAGCAAATTTGAAGGTGGGGCCTGTGTTGTCATGCGTCGTTATGTTCCAGTAGCAAAGCGGAATTTATGCAAAAAGACCAAACTAGAGATAAGGTTAACGGCGGGGATAATAACAATTAAAGAAGGGATGGAAATAATAAATAACCAAATGGACTAACCTGTTTTAGCTATCGTTCTTAACGATAAAACCGATTATCTAACCAATTGAAATATAAATACAAAAACCAGATAAAACGCTGTTCCCATCATCAATGAAGGTAAAGGCCGTTTTAGTTAATGCTAAAAAATGTGCTTTCCGGTACTATGCGGCGGTTTTTTCCGCATTACTTGAGAGTTCATGATGTCCACCACACTGTTTAAAGATTTCGTCTTCGAAGCCGCACACCATCTTCCACACGTCCCTGCCGGGCATAAATGTGGCCGTTTACACGGGCACTCTTTTATGGTGCGTCTTGAAATCACGGGTGAAGTCGATCCGCATACCGGTTGGATCATGGACTTTGCTGAACTGAAAGCGGCGTTTAAGCCGACTTACGATCGCCTTGATCACTACTATCTAAATGATATCCCGGGCCTTGAAAACCCGACCAGCGAAGTGCTGGCAAAATGGATTTGGGATCAGATGAAGCCGCTGGTGCCACTGCTGAGCGCGGTGATGATCAAAGAAACCTGTACGGCAGGCTGCGTGTATCGCGGATAGTAAGAAAAAAGCCCGGTCAATGCCGGGCTTTTTTTAAGCAATATTCAGGTACTTGTGCGTCTGCATCGACAGGCGCCAGTTGCGGGCAATGCAGGTTTCAATACACAGACGTGTGGCATCGTCTTTCTGGCTGATAGGCTGAAGCGCAATCACGCGCTGTTTTTCATCAGACAGCGTCGCCAGCAGTTCATCCAGCGCTTCGATATCACGTACGCGGCCAACCGGGTGTTTGATTTCGTCAGCACGCTCCAGCGCCTGAGACAACACATCGTAGCCACCGCGCATATTCACTTTCGGTGAAACCGTCACCCAGGTCGCATGGGAACAACGCACTTCATGCGTACCGCTGGTTTCAATCTGACAGCTATAACCGTTCTTTTCGAGCAGCTCAGTCAGCGGCGTTAAATCGTGAATGCAAGGCTCACCACCGGTGATCACCACATGGCGCGCCGTCCAGCCCTGACGACCGATAATCGCCAGCAGATCTTCTGAACTCCCCGCGCCCCACTTATCGCTCTCTTTGGTTTTAGCCAGAATGCTAAACAGCGACACTTCCCGATCTGCGAGTTTATCCCACGTATGTTTGGTATCACACCAGGCACAGCCAACCGGGCATCCCTGTAAACGAATAAAAATAGCGGGAACGCCGGTAAAGTAACCCTCGCCTTGCAGGGTCTGGAACATCTCGTTAATCGGGTACTGCATAGTCTTCTCAGTTAATGGGGTAATCATTAATTATCGCAGATCCCCGTCGAAGGATCATGCTCCATCGGTGCTTTGCCCGCTAATTACCGGGACAAACCGTCCCAACACCCGCAGCGGAGGACCTGACAAAAGCCGCAGACAGCCAATGCAACACTTCCTCCATTATTATAACAATTATTTAGCCGGTTATTTTATTTCGTCCTGTTACCCTATTCGCTGTGAGTTTCCGTGATTTTACTTTGGGAAATAATCATTCGTTTTAGCTTTCCATCATGGTGTAACAAACCATTTTTATTTTTACATTTAGAATCAACTAAAAAACATAATCAAATAAAAACAACTCATTAAAAAACAAAGTGTTAAATATTTTAAAATATTTAATTGAATCATTCATTACGTTCCGTTGTCGAATATCTCCTCCTGATTTCCTTACCTTAAAATAAGCTTAAGATAAGACTTATAACGGCATTTCTTTATTTAAACGCCGTTTACTTTTCCCCGCCTACAATCCGCTCATCTATCAGCATGAGACAGTATCCATGAATACGTTATTCATCACGGGCGTGACCGGGTTTCTTGGCGGAGCAGTACTCGAAAAAATCCTTAATAGCGATCAGGCGGTAAACTTGCTGCTGCTGGTGCGTGCCGGCAGCCCGCAGGAAGGGCTTGAGCGCGTAAAGGAGAATATGCGCAAATTCCATGTTCATGAGAACACGCTGGCCAGGCTGAACGCGGATGACATCCTCATCGGCGATCTCGCTAACGCGCACGATTTTCTCAGCGATCCGCGACTGGAGCACGTGACTCACGTACTTAACTGTGCAGCCGTCGCGTCCTTTGGAAATAACCCGCTTATCTGGAAAGTGAACGTCGAAGGTACGCTGGCACTCGCTACCAGAATGGAACAGGTTGAAGGTTTGCAGCGTTTCCTGCACGTAGGGACAGCCATGTCATGCACGCCGGAACAGGATAGCCTGGTTGCCGAAAGTGCTGAGTTCAGAGAGAACGCCGAGCATCTGGTGGAATACACCTACTCGAAATCCACCATTGAGCAGCTGATGCGCCAGCAATGCCCGCGCTTACCGCTGTTGATTGCCCGCCCATCAATTGTGGTCGGCCATACGCGTCACGGCTGCACGCCTTCGAGCAGTATTTTTTGGGTCTTCAGTATGGGGCTGATGCTGCAAAAATTCATGTGCTCGATGGAAGATAAAGTCGATGTCGTGCCTGTGGATTACTGTGCTGATGCGCTGCTGATGCTACTCAACAGTTCTGCCGGGCAGGGCGAGGTGGTCCATATTTCAGCCGGGGAAGAGAACAGCGTTCGCTTTGCTGATATTGATATGGCAATGGCGGAAGCGCTGGAGAAAGCGCCGGTCGGAGACAAATACGCGCAGGTGAGTTATGAAACGCTGGTGAAAATGCGCCGGGAACTGAAGCACATTTTTGGCCCCTGCAACGAGCGTCTGATGCTTAAGGCGATGCGTTTGTACGGCGCCTTTGCCACGCTTAACGTGCGCTTTAGCAACGACAAGCTGTTGAGCATGGGGATGCCAAAACCGCCCCGCTTTACGGACTACATCGCCCGCTGTGTACAGACCACTCAGGGGCTGACAATCCCCGAACAGATGGCCGTCGATTTTAAATAGCCAAAAAAAATGCCAGTCATTCGACTGGCATTTTCATTTTAAGACTTAAAGGCTATTACTGGCCTTTGATCTCTTTACGACCGTTGTATGGTGCTTTTTCGCCCAGAGCTTCTTCGATACGAATCAGCTGGTTGTATTTAGCAACACGGTCAGAACGGCTCATAGAACCCGTTTTGATCTGGCCCGCTGCGGTACCAACAGCCAGGTCAGCGATAGTAGCGTCTTCAGTTTCGCCAGAACGGTGAGAGATAACAGCGGTGTAGCCAGCGTCTTTCGCCATTTTGATCGCAGCCAGAGTTTCGGTCAGAGAACCGATCTGGTTGAATTTGATCAGGATGGAGTTAACGATGCCTTTCTCGATGCCTTCTTTCAGGATCTTGGTGTTGGTTACGAACAGATCGTCACCAACCAGCTGGATTTTGTCGCCCAGTACTTTGGTCTGGTATGCGAAACCAGCCCAGTCAGATTCGTCCAGACCGTCTTCGATAGAAACGATTGGGTACTGTTTGGTCAGGTCTTCCAGGAAGTGAGTGAATTCTTCAGAGGTGAACGCTTTGTTGCCTTCGCCAGCCAGAACGTATTTACCGTCTTTGTAGAATTCAGATGCTGCACAGTCCATCGCCAGAGTGATGTCTTTGCCCAGCTCGTAGCCAGCAGCTTTCACTGCTTCTGCGATAACTGCCAGAGCTTCTGCGTTAGAACCCAGGTTTGGCGCATAGCCACCTTCGTCACCAACAGCAGTGTTCATACCTTTAGCTTTCAGAACTTTAGCCAGGTTGTGGAACACTTCAGAACCCATACGTACCGCTTCTTTCAGGGATTTCGCGCCAACTGGCTGAATCATGAATTCCTGAATATCAACGTTGTTATCCGCGTGCTCACCACCGTTGATGATGTTCATCATTGGTACTGGCATGGAGTATTTGCCTGGGGTGCCGTTCAGTTCAGCGATGTGCTCGAACAGTGGCTGGCCTTTTGCAGCTGCTGCTGCTTTGGCGTTCGCCAGGGAAACAGCCAGGATTGCGTTAGCACCGAAGTTAGATTTGTTTTCAGTACCGTCCAGATCGATCATGATCTTGTCGATGCCAGCCTGGTCTTTGGCGTCTTTGCCAAGGATTGCCTGAGCAATAGGACCGTTTACAGCGCCAACAGCTTTCAGTACGCCTTTGCCCATGAAACGGGATTTGTCGCCATCGCGCAGTTCCAGCGCTTCGCGGGAACCAGTAGAAGCACCTGATGGAGCAGCTGCCATACCGACGAAACCACCTTCCAGGTGAACTTCGGCTTCAACGGTCGGGTTACCACGGGAGTCGATGATTTCACGACCGATGACTTTAACGATTTTGGACATTAGATTTTCCTCAGTACAAGTTAAACTAAAACTCCAGACAAACAACGCGTACCAATGGTACGCGTTGCCGTTCTAACTTTTTTTACTTCGCCTGACGCTTCTGGTAATCGCTGGCGGCTTTCACGAAGCCTGCAAACAGCGGATGTCCGTCACGCGGCGTTGAAGTAAATTCCGGGTGGAATTGGCAGGCAACGAACCATGGATGGTTTGGCACCTCGATGATCTCGACTAACTGATCATCCCCGGAACGGCCCGCAACACGCAGACCCGCAGCTTCAATTTGTTTCAACAACATGTTGTTGACTTCATAGCGGTGACGATGACGCTCGGTGATGGTTGGTTCGCCATACAGCTTGCGAACAACGCTATCGTCGGACAGCTGGCAGGCCTGTGCGCCAAGACGCATAGTGCCACCCAGATCGCTCTTCTCAGTACGGACTTCGACGTTACCCTCTTCGTCGCGCCATTCAGTGATAAGCGCCACTACAGGGTACTTACAGTCTGGCACAAATTCCGTAGAGTTCGCGTTTTCCATTCCCGCTACGTTGCGCGCAAATTCGATCAGCGCAACCTGCATACCCAGACAGATGCCGAGGTATGGAATATTGTTTTCACGCGCATAGCGTGCGGTGGCGATCTTGCCTTCTACACCACGGTAGCCGAAGCCACCAGGGATGAGGATAGCATCCAGATCTTTCAGAATTTCGACGCCACGTGTTTCTACATCCTGCGAATCAATCAGCTTGATGTTAACGGAGACGCGGTTCTTCAGACCACCGTGTTTCAGCGCTTCGATAACTGACTTATAGGCATCTGGCAGTTCAATGTACTTACCCACCATACCGATAGTCACTTCGCCTGCCGGGTTAGCTTCTTCGTAAATAACCTGTTCCCATTCGGACAGATTTGCTTCCGGGCAGTTCAAGCTGAATCGTTTACAAATATAATCGTCCAGGCCCTGTGATTTCAACAGGCCCGGGATTTTATAAATGGAATCGACATCTTTCATTGAAATAACGGCTTTTTCTGGCACGTTACAGAACAATGCAATTTTCGCACGTTCGTTGGCCGGAATAGCGCGATCGGAGCGGCAAACCAGGATATCAGGCTGAATACCGATAGAGAGCAGCTCTTTAACGGAGTGCTGAGTGGGTTTGGTTTTCACTTCACCTGCGGCCGCCATGTAAGGCACCAGCGTCAGGTGCATGAACAGCGCGTGCTCACGACCAATGTCTACCGCCAGCTGGCGAATCGCTTCGAGGAACGGCAGGGATTCGATATCACCCACAGTACCGCCGATTTCAACCAGCACAACGTCATGGCCTTCGCCACCAGCAAGAACACGTTCTTTGATTGCGTTAGTGATGTGCGGGATAACCTGCACGGTTGCGCCCAGGTAGTCACCGCGGCGCTCTTTACGCAGAACGTCAGAGTAGATACGACCAGTCGTAAAGTTGTTACGACGGGTCATTTTGGTACGAATGAAACGCTCGTAGTGGCCAAGATCCAGATCGGTTTCAGCGCCGTCTTCAGTAACGAACACTTCCCCGTGTTGGGTTGGGCTCATGGTGCCCGGATCGACGTTGATATACGGATCCAGTTTCATCATGGTCACATTGAGACCACGGGCTTCAAGAATGGCTGCGAGGGAGGCTGCGGCAATGCCTTTACCCAGAGAGGATACGACCCCGCCGGTCACAAAAATATAGTTCGTTGTCATGCTGAACCTGAGAAGTTAGGGTGAAACGATGGAATAACCAGGACGGGAAAGTAGTATACCCGAACACAGCGAGCGCCACAAACTTTCATTCTCCGTCTCCTTTCCAGGCTATGACAAACATAAGGAGTGAGAAAATAGCCCGTTTCGGGTAAATGTTTTTGACGCAAATCAAGCGCTTGTCATTTAAAAAATCACACAAATTGCGCTTGATCGCAAAAATCCGTTAGAGATCAGATTCCTGGCGTTTTACTTCCTGCCAGACTTCTTCCATCACATCGAGGTCTACGCCGGTCATTTCCAGGCCACGCGAGGCCACAATCCGCTCAACCTCGCGAAAACGACGCTCGAACTTAATGTTGGCTTTTTGCAGCGCGGTTTCCGCTTTTACACCCAAATGGCGCGAAAGATTGACCGTCGCAAACAGCAGGTCGCCCATTTCTTCTTCCAGCTTTGCTTCATCCACGACGGCCTGTTGCGCTTCGTGCATCACTTCGTCTATCTCTTCATGCACTTTGTCCAGCACCGGGCCAAGCGACGTCCAGTCAAAACCGACGGTAGAACAACGTTTCTGAATTTTATGCGCGCGCATCAGCGCAGGCAGGTTCAGAGGGATGTCATCCAGCGCGGAATGTTGTGATTTTTCGGCGCGCTCTGCACTCTTAATTTGTTCCCAGCGGGTCAGCACTTCCGCGCTGTTACCTGCGGTGGCATCGCCGAAGATATGCGGATGTCGGCGTTCCAGCTTGTCGCTAATGGCAGCACAGATGTCGTCAAAATTAAAACGCCCTTCTTCCTGCGCCATCTGGGCGTAAAACACCACCTGGAACAGCAGGTCGCCCAGCTCACCGCGCAAATCGTCGAAATCTTCACGGGAGATGGCGTCCAGCACTTCATAGGTTTCTTCGAGGGTATATGGTGCGATGGTGGCAAAGGTCTGCTCTTTGTCCCACGGGCAGCCGTTTTCCGGGTCGCGCAGGCGTTTCATGATGCCGAGCAGGCGGTCGATTTGGGTCATAATTCTGTCCTGATAAAAAAAGAAATGCCGGGTGGCTGCTATGCCTTACCCGGCCTACAGAAGAGTGTGTTAACCGCCGTGAAGACGACGCGCGTCAATCACATCAGGCACCTGGTTTAGTTTACCCAGCACGCGGCCCAGCACCTGGAGGTTATAGATTTCGATAGTCATATCGATGGTGGCGAGCTGTTCGCGGGTATCACTGCGGCTGGCTACCCCAAGCACGTTGACCTTTTCGTTGGCGAGAATGGTCGTGATATCACGCAGTAAACCGCTGCGGTCATTAGCGGTGACACGTACCACCAGCGAATAGCCAGCAGAGTAGCTCTCGCCCCAGACTGCATCGACAATACGCTCCGGTGCGTGGGATTGCAGCTCAGCGAGCTGGTCGCAATCCGAACGGTGAATAGAGATCCCGCGCCCCTGAGTGATAAAGCCGACAATATCATCACCCGGAATTGGCTGGCAGCAGCGGGCGATGTGGTGCATCAGATTCCCGACGCCCTCCACCACCACGCGGCCGTTATCTTTGCTGCGCTGCTGCGGGGCATAGCTTTTCTGCTGAAGCTGTTTCAGCGCGGCGGCGTCCTGCTCTTCCGCACTGGGCTTGTTGAACTGAGCTTGCAGGAAATTCACCATCTGATTCAGACGGATATCGCCCCCGCCGATGGCGGCTAACAGCTCATCCAGCTCGTTAAAGTTGTAGCGCGGCAGCAGGTGTTTCTCAGCCTCTTTCAGGCTGATGCCGATATGCTCAAGCTCATCATCCAGGATCTGACGGCCGGCAAGGATGTTCTTATCGCGATCCTGCTTGCGGAACCAGGCATGAATTTTGGAACGCCCGCGGCTGGTGGTCACGTAGCCCAGGTTTGGATTCAGCCAGTCACGGCTTGGGTTCGGCTGCTTCTGGGTGATAATTTCAATCTGATCGCCCATCTGGAGCTGGTAGGTAAACGGTACGATACGCCCACCAATTTTGGCCCCGATGCAGCGGTGTCCCACATCGCTGTGGATGTGGTAAGCAAAGTCGAGCGGCGTAGACCCGGCTGGCAGGTCAACAACATCGCCTTTCGGAGTAAAGACGTAAACCCTGTCATCAAAGACCTGGCTGCGAACTTCGTCGAGCATTTCACCGGAATCCGCCATCTCTTCCTGCCACGCAATCAGTTTACGCAGCCAGGCAATGCGATCTTCATGGCCAGAACGTGCGCCACCGGTTGTGCCCTCTTTATATTTCCAGTGCGCGGCAACGCCCAGCTCGGCGTCTTCATGCATCTGTTTGGTTCGGATCTGGATTTCAACCGTTTTGCCGCCAGGGCCAAGTACCACGGTATGAATAGACTGGTAGCCATTCGGCTTTGCTTACCACAT
>NZ_LXES01000003.1 GCF_001654845.1 Enterobacter soli ATCC BAA-2102
GCCAGGCAATGCGATCTTCATGGCCAGAACGTGCGCCACCGGTTGTGCCCTCTTTATATTTCCAGTGCGCGGCAACGCCCAGCTCGGCGTCTTCATGCATCTGTTTGGTTCGGATCTGGATTTCAACCGTTTTGCCGCCAGGGCCAAGTACCACGGTATGAATAGACTGGTAGCCATTCGGCTTTGGGTTCGCGACATAGTCATCAAACTCATCCGGCAGATGGCGGAAGTGGGTGTGCACTATCCCCAGCGCGGCATAGCAGTCCTGCAAGCGCTCGGCCACGATACGCACCGCACGCACGTCAAACAACTCGTCAAAGGCGAGGTGCTTCTTCTGCATTTTGCGCCAGATGCTGTAGATGTGTTTTGGCCGACCGTACACTTCAGCACGCACATTCTCTTCTTTCATCGACTGGCGCAACCCGCCGACAAACTCATCGATATAGTGTTCACGGTCAATGCGACGTTCATGCAGAAGCTTGGCAATACGCTTATATTCCGCCGGATGCAGGTAGCGGAAGCAGTAATCTTCCAGCTCCCATTTCAGCTGCCCGATACCCAGACGGTTCGCCAGCGGCGCATAGATGTTTGTACACTCTTTGGCCGCCAGCACGCGTTCATCTTCCGGCGCATCCTTCACTTCGCGCAGATGGGCAATACGCTCGGCAAGCTTGATGACCACGCAGCGGAAGTCATCCACCATGGCCAGCAGCATCCGACGGACGTTATCGACCTGTTCAGAGGAGACAGAATCAGTATGGGCAGCTTTCAGTTGGCGGATTGCCGCCATATCACGTACGCCATGAATCAACGCCACAACGGGTTTGCCGACGCTCTCAACCAGTACATCCTCAGAAACCACGTCTGCATCTGCCAGTGGGAACAGGAGCGCCGCCTGTAGCGTTTCGATATCCATGTTGAGCATGGAGAGGATTTCGACCATCTCAATACCGCGCCACAGCAGCAGCTCAGCATCAGAATGCCCTTGCGTGGTGCGCAGACAATAAGCCCAGGTTTCGGTTAAGCGTTCACACGATTGCTGGCTGGAAATCCCCAGACTTGCTATCCATTTTTGTGGGTCAAACTCACCAGCTTTATTGAGATGTGCACTTCTTACCGCAACCATTGTCCTCTCCTTTAGGGACCAGGGCCTGTCGAAGTCGACAAGCCAAACTAATTATACCCGTCATACTTCAAGCTGCATGTGCGTTGGCTGCGCTCGCTCACCCCAGTCACTTACTTATGTAAGCTCCTGGGGATTCACTCTCTTGCCGCCTTCCTGCAACTCGAATTATTAAGGGTATCGATATGTTCGAACAACACCATTGATTCCAGATGCCCAGTGTGCGGGAACATGTCCAGCATTGCCAGACGCTGAATTTGGTAACCCGCCTGGGTTAATGTCTCGCTATCTCTGGCAAGCGTGGCCGGGTTACAGGAAACATAGACCACGCGCTTGGGTGCGAGTTTAATAATATGCTGCATCACGCCCGGTGCGCCAGCGCGCGCCGGGTCGAGTAAAATCTTGTCAAAACCCTGCTTAGCCCACGGCTGCCGGGTGACATCTTCCTCCAGATTTTGATGAAAGAATGTCACATTTTGCAACCCATTCAGTTGAGCGTTCTCCTGCCCTTTTGCCACCAGCGCGTCGACACCTTCCACGCCCACGACGTTTAACGCTTTCTGGGCCAGCGGCAGCGTGAAATTACCCATACCGCAGAACAGATCAAGCACCCGGTCAGTGGGTTGAACATCCAGCCACGCCAGCGCTTTTTCTATCATTTGCTGGTTCACGCCGTCGTTTACCTGAATGAAATCACGCGGACTGAACGTTAAGCGTAGCCCGTTTGACGCATACCAGGGAGCCTCTCCTGTAACCTGCTCAAGTATCTCGCTTTGTGGCGCGAGGAAAAGCGCAAGCTCGTGAGAATGCGAAAAGCGTTCCAGTTTTTCACGGTCTTTTTTCGACAGTGGTGCGGTATGGCGCAGCACCATGAGCGGCCCGTTGTTTGCCAGCACCAGTTCAACGTGCCCCAGATGGCGAATACCATCCAGCTCAGACAGGCAGGAACGTACTTCCGGGAGCAATGCCTCAAGTTGGGGCACCAAAATGGGGCACTGCCGGATATTCACGATATCGCTGGACCCCGCCTTGCGAAACCCCATTTCCAGCCGTTCTGTTTTGGGCTGATAGCTGAGGCTCAGGCGCGCACGACGGCGGTAACCCCAGGGCATACCGGCAATGATGTCATTAACCTCATGCCTGATAAGACGCGCCAGCGCGTGACTTTTACTTTTTTGCTGCAGGGCGACGCTGGCGTGCTGCTGCTGGCAACCGCCACATACGCCATAATGAGGGCAACGGGGTGCAACACGTTCAGGGCTTTCACTCAGGCGACGTTTGACCTGGCCACGGGCATACTGGCGTTTATCTTCCGTCAGGGTAATTTCTGCTCGTTCATCAGGCAGCAAACCTGTTATAAACAAGGCTTTACCATTGTGACGAGCGACCCCCTGACCAAAGGGATCGAGGTCAGTGGCTTCAACAGTTATGATCTGACGCGTCGTCACGCGTCGCTTTGCAGAGTAGAATTGCGCCATCGCCGAGATTGTTCTCACATAAACATAATTAGCTTAATTGTCCCATAACGGAACTCCATGACCAACTACAGCCTGCGTGCGCGCATGATGATTTTGATCCTCGCCCCCACCGTTCTCATCGGTTTGCTGCTGAGTATCTTCTTTGTGGTGCACCGCTATAACGATTTGCAGAGACAGCTGGAAGATGCCGGTGCCAGCATTATCGAGCCGCTGGCGGTGTCCAGTGAATACGGCATGAACCTGCAAAACCGTGAGTCTATTGGTCAGCTCATCAGCGTGCTCCACCGGCGTCACTCCGAGATTGTGCGCGCGATATCGGTCTACGATGAACACAACCGCTTGTTCGTCACCTCTAACTTTCACCTCGATCCGGCCGAGCTGAAAATCCCGGATGGTACGCCGTTCCCGCGCCATCTCAGCGTGCTGCGCCGGGGGGATATCATGATCCTGCGCACGCCTATCATTTCGGAAAGTTATTCGCCTGATGAATCCGCTATGTCAGATGCCAAATCCAGCAGCAATATGCTGGGATATGTGGCGCTGGAGCTGGATCTCAAGTCGGTGCGTCTACAGCAGTACAAAGAAATCTTCATTTCTGGCGTGATGATGCTGTTCTGTATCGGCATTGCGCTGATATTTGGCTGGCGCCTGATGCGCGACGTCACGGGGCCTATCCGCAATATGGTGAATACCGTCGACCGCATTCGTCGCGGGCAGCTCGACAGCCGCGTGGAAGGCTTTATGCTGGGCGAGTTAGATATGCTGAAAAACGGCATTAACTCGATGGCAATGTCGCTGGCAGCCTATCACGAAGAGATGCAGCATAACGTTGACCAGGCGACCTCCGATCTGCGCGAAACGCTGGAACAGATGGAAATTCAAAACGTAGAGCTGGATCTGGCGAAAAAACGCGCCCAGGAAGCGGCACGTATCAAATCAGAATTCCTGGCGAACATGTCGCACGAGCTGCGTACGCCGCTGAATGGCGTTATCGGCTTCACCCGCCTGACGCTGAAAAGCGAGCTGAATCCAACCCAGCGCGATCACCTGCACACCATTGAGCGCTCCGCCAACAACCTGCTGGCAATCATTAACGACGTGCTGGACTTCTCCAAGCTGGAAGCCGGGAAACTGATTCTGGAGAGCATTCCTTTCCCGCTGCGCAGCACGCTGGACGAAGTGGTGACGCTGCTTGCCCACTCCTCGCATGATAAGGGGCTGGAGTTAACGCTTAACATTAAGAATGACGTGCCGGATAACGTGATTGGCGATCCCCTGCGTTTGCAGCAGGTGATCACGAACCTGGTGGGTAACGCCATTAAATTCACCGAAAGCGGTAACATTGATGTGCTGGTGGAAAAGCGGGCGCTCAGTAACAACAAGGTGCAGATTGAAGTTCAGATCCGCGATACGGGCATTGGTATCCCGGAACGTGACCAGTCGCGCCTGTTCCAGGCCTTCCGTCAGGCGGATGCCAGCATTTCCCGCCGTCATGGCGGCACAGGGCTTGGGCTGGTTATCACGCAAAAACTGGTGAAAGAGATGGGCGGGGATATCTCCTTCCATAGCCAGCCAAACCGCGGTTCAACCTTCTGGTTCCATATTAGCCTCGATCTCAATCCAAACGTGCTCACGGATGGCCCGGTCACTGACTGCCTGAAAGGGATGCGTCTGGCCTATGTTGAGCCTAACGCCGCAGCGGCCCAGAGCACGCTGGACGTTTTAAGCTCTACGCCGCTGGAGATAATCTACAGCCCGACTTTCTCCGCCCTGGCGGTGGAGCATTACGATATCCTGCTGATGGGTATTCCGGTTACCTTTACCGGCGAGCTGACCATGCAGCAGGAGCGCCTGGCGAAAGCCGCATCGATGACCGATTACCTGCTGCTGGCGCTTCCGTGCCACGCCCAGATTAATGCCGAAGAGCTGAAAAACGACGGCGCGGCCGCCTGCCTGCTTAAACCGCTCACCGCCACGCGACTCCTGCCGGCGTTGACGGAATACTGCCGCCTGAGCCAGCACGCTCTGCCGCTGGTTAATGATGAACAGAAGCTGCCAATGAGCGTCATGGCGGTGGACGATAACCCGGCGAACCTGAAGCTCATCGGCGTATTGCTCGGGGATCAGGTTCAGCATGTTGAGCTCTGTACCAGTGGTGCACAGGCGGTTGAGCAGGCGAAACAAATGCAGTTCGATCTGATCCTGATGGATATTCAGATGCCGGGCATGGACGGCATTCGCGCCTGTGAATTAATTCGTCAGCTTCCGCACCAGCAGCAGACCCCGGTGATTGCCGTTACGGCGCATGCGATGGCGGGCCAGAAAGAAAAACTACTGAGCGCCGGAATGAATGATTATCTGGCAAAACCTATCGATGAAGAGAAGCTGCACAACCTGCTATTGCGCTATAAACCGGGCCATATCGGCGGAACGTACACACCATCAGCAGAAACCGTTGAGAGCACAATAAACCAGAACGCCACGTTCGACTGGCAGCTGGCGCTGCGCCAGGCGGCGGGCAAACCCGATTTGGCACGCGAAATGCTGCAAATGCTGGTGGCGTTTTTGCCGGAAATCCGCAACAAGATCGAAGAACAACTGGTGGGCGAACATCCCGAAGAGTTGCTGGAAGCTATCCACAAACTCCACGGCAGCTGTGGTTATAGCGGCGTACCACGGCTGAAAAACCTGTGTCAGCTGGTGGAGCAACAGCTGCGCGCCGGAACACCGGAATCAGAGCTTGAACCTGAGTTTCTGGAACTGCTGGATGAGATGGATAACGTGACGCGGGAAGCAAGGAAGATGCTGGGAAGCTAACGCAAAAGCCCGGTGGCACTATGCTTACCGGGCCTACAGGAGCAAGAACGTAAGCCGGGTAAGGTGAAGCCACCACCCGGCAATCAGAGTTAAAAACCCTGCCCCACTTTCAGTACCGCGGCAATGTTTCTTGCTGCCATGCGGACGTTCTCACCCGCATTTTCCAGCGCATCTTCCAGCGAGCAGATGGTATAAATCACGCTGAATACCGCGTCGATGCCGTGATCATGTACCACACCCACATCCGCAGTCAGGCTTCCCGCAATCCCGATAACCGGTTTGTTAAAGCGTTTCGCGACCTTCGCCACGCCAACGGGCACTTTACCGTGTATGGTCTGGCTATCGATACGACCTTCACCGGTGATAACCAGATCCGCATCGGCAACCTGCTCATCGAGGTGCAAGGCATCAGTTACAATCTCGATACCCTGGCGCAGCTGCGCGCCGCAAAATGCGTACAGGGCGGCTCCCATTCCGCCCGCGGCACCACCGCCAGCCAGATGTAAGACATCGATATCCAGATCCCGGGCGATCACTTTCGCATAGTGAGCAAGCGCATTATCCAGCATGACGATCATCTCTGGCGTGGCGCCTTTCTGTGGCCCAAACACCGCCGATGCCCCCTCTTCACCGGTTAACGGATTGGTGACATCGCAGGCGACTTCTATCCGGCAATCAGCAAGGCGTCTGTCCAGGCTGCTTCTGTCTATTTTCGCCAGCCGCTCCAGCTCGCTGCCGCCAGGACCAATAACGTGGCCCTCAGCATCAAGCAATCTGGCACCCAGCGCCTGCACCATGCCAGCACCGCCGTCGTTGGTCGCGCTGCCGCCAATGCCAATAATAATATGTTTAACCCCCACATCCAGCGCATGACGGATGAGTTCACCGGTTCCCCAGGAGGTTGTTTTTAATGGGTTGCGTTGAAAAGGGGCGACCAGCTCCAGGCCGCTTGCCGCCGCCATTTCAATAAACGCGCTTTGTTCGTCGCCGGATAACCCGTAGAACCCTTCCACGCGTTCACCCAACGGGCCGGTGACGGGTACGTGAACAATTCGCCCACCGGTGGCTGCAACCATCGCCTCGACGGTACCTTCGCCGCCATCGGCGACCGGCAGTTTGACGTACTGCGCCGACGGGAAGATCTCGCGAAAACCCTGCTCTATCGCTGTCGCTACCTCAAGAGCACTCAAACTTTCCTTATACGAGTCCGGTGCGATAACTATTTTCATAAGCCATCCTTACGCATGTTAACTACGCTAAGCATACACCCGCCAGGTTGTCGAAAATGCCGATTCCCTCAGGAACCGGCGATACGCTTAACGCACCATGCAAGGGCGTTTGTTGTTGAAGGTCCAGTTCGGGATCAGATACTGCATCGACATGGCGTCATCACGCGCGCCCAGTCCGTGCTGCTGGTACAGCTCATGCGCTTTCATCACCTGATCCATATCCAGCTCAACGCCCAGACCTGGCGTTGAAGGCACTTGCACCATACCGCCTTTGATTTCGAACGGCTGTTTGGTCAGACGCTGGTTACCTTCCTGCCAGATCCAGTGGGTATCGATCGCGGTAATATTACCCGGTGCGGCGGCAGCGACATGGGTAAACATCGCCAGCGACACGTCGAAGTGGTTATTGGAGTGTGAGCCCCAGGTCAGGCCAAACTCATGGCACATCTGTGCGACGCGCACAGAGCCCTGCATCGTCCAGAAGTGCGGGTCAGCCAGCGGAATATCGACAGATTGCAGAGAGAGCGTATGCCCCATCTGACGCCAGTCGGTCGCAATCATGTTAGTTGCCGTTGGCAAGCCGGTGGCGCGACGGAATTCCGCCATCACTTCACGACCGGAGAACCCTTGCTCAGCGCCGCACGGGTCTTCTGCATAGGCCAGCACGCCTTTCAGCTGCTTGCCAATTTTAATGGCTTCGTCGAGCGACCATGCCCCGTTTGGATCCAGCGTCACACGCGCCTGCGGGAAACGTTTTGCCAGGGCAGAAATAGCTTCAGCCTCTTCCTCTCCCGCCAGTACGCCGCCTTTCAGTTTGAAATCGTTGAAGCCATATTTTTCGTAAGCGGCTTCTGCCAGGCGTACAACCGCATCCGGGGTCATTGCCTCATCATGGCGGACGCGATACCAGTCGCATTTTTCATCCGGCTGGCTCTGGTACGGCAGTGGCGTCAGCTTACGGTCACCGACAAAGAACAGATAGCCAAGCATTTCTACTTCACTACGCTGTTGCCCCTCGCCCAGCAGTGACGCCACGTTCACGCCCAGATGCTGACCAAGCAGATCCAGCATCGCCGCCTCAATACCCGTGACAACGTGAATAGTGGTGCGCAGATCAAAGGTTTGCAGACCGCGCCCGCCGGCATCCCGATCGGCGAAGGTGCTACGCACCGCGTTCAGCACGTTTTTATACTCGCCCAGGGTTTTACCCACGACCAGAGGAATGGCATCTTCCAGCGTCTTACGGATCTTCTCACCGCCCGGAATTTCGCCCACTCCAGTGTGGCCGGAGTTATCTTTAATAATCACAATATTGCGGGTGAAGAATGGGGCATGTGCGCCACTCAGGTTCATCAACATGCTGTCATAACCCGCAACCGGAATGATCTGCATGGAGGTAACTACAGGGGTAGAAAATGTGCTCATCGTTCAATCCTTTTCATTGTGACGTCCAAAAACAGGGCGTTTGCGGTCAAATGTCCAGCCAGGGATAAGGTATTGCATTGGGCCTGCGTCATTACGCGCGCCGCCCGGCAGTTTTTTATACGCTTCATGCGCTTTGTGGATCTGATCCCAGTCAAGCTCCACACCCAATCCTGGCGCATCGGGTACCGCGATTTTGCCATTTTTGATTTCCAGCGGGTTTTTCGTCAGACGGGCTTCACCCTCCTGCCAGATCCAGTGAGTATCAATCGCGGTCGGGTTGCCCGGAGCCGCTGCGCCCACGTGGGTAAACATCGCCAGGGAAATATCGAAATGGTTGTTAGAGTGGCAACCCCATGTCAGGCCCCAGTCATCGCAAAGCTGCGCAACCCGCACCGCACCGGACAGCGTCCAGAAATGCGGATCTGCCAGAGGAATATCGACTGAATTCAGCATGACCGCATGGCCCATTTCGCGCCAGTTGGTCGCAATCATGTTGGTCGCCACCGGCAACCCAGTGGCACGCCGGAATTCCGCCATGACTTCACGACCGGAGAAACCCTGTTCTGCGCCGCACGGATCTTCCGCGTAGGTCAGCACATCACCCAGGCCTTTGCACAAGGCGATAGCTTCATCGAGCAGCCACGCGCCGTTTGGATCGACGGTGATACGGGCATCCGGGAAGCGTTTTTTCAGCGCGCGGGCGCTTTCAATCTCTTGCTCGCCCGGCAATACGCCGCCTTTCAGTTTGAAATCTTTAAAACCGTAGCGATCCTGCGCTGCTTCAGCCAGGCGAACCACAGCCTCACTGGAAAGCGCCTCCTGATGACGCAGGTGATACCAGTCGTGGTTACCCGGCGAACGCGCCAGATAAGGTAAGTCCGTTTTGTTTCGGTCGCCGACATAGAACAGATAACCCAGAACCGTTACCGCATCGCGCTGCTTGCCTGGCCCTAACAGTTCGCACACCGGAACATTCAGCGCCTTGCCCAGCAGGTCCAGAAGCGCGGCTTCCAGGGCGGCCACCGCATTTACACGCAGTTCAAATGTCCAGGCACCTTTGCCGAAGGTATCAAAATCGGCAGACTGGTTACCCTTATGCACTCGTTGAACCACTTTATTCAGACGGGCCACTTCCTGCCCCACAACCTGTGGAATAGCATCGACCAGCGTCTGGTAAATCACTTCACCACCCGGCGCTTCACCGACACCTGTATTACCAGCGCTGTCGGTCAGCACCACGATGTTGCGGGTAAACCAGGCATTATGCGCGCCGCCGATATTGAGCAGCATACTGTCTTGCCCCGCCACCGGGATGACCTGCATTTCCGTGACGATTGGGCTTGATTGCGTTGTCATTATCCACGCTCCGCAACAGGTTTCAGTTCGATACGTTTGATATCACCCACCAGCACCAGATAACTCAGTACGGCAACCAGCGCATGGACACCCACGTAAATCAGCGCACCGTTAAAGGAGCCCGTAGTACCGACGATGTAACCGATGGCGATAGGGGTAACAATGCCGGAAATGTTGCCGAACATGTTGAACAGACCGCCACTCAGGCCGCTGATCTCTTTTGGCGCCGTATCCGCCATCACCGCCCAGCCCAGCGCACCGATGCCTTTGCCGAAGAATGCCATCGCCATAAAGCCGATAATCATCCATTCCGCACTCACGTAGTTACAGAACACCATGGTCATCGAGAGCAACATACCGAGCACGATGGGTGTTTTACGGGCGATATTCAGTGAACCGGTACGACGCATCAGCCAGTCAGAAATCACGCCCCCCAGCACGCCGCCGACAAATCCGCAGACCGCCGGGATTGAGGCAACAAACCCCGCTTTGAGGATAGTCATCCCACGCGCCTGAACCAGATAAACCGGGAACCAGGTGATGAAGAAGTAGGTTAAGGCGTTGATGCAGTACTGGCCCAGATAGATGCCGATCATCATGCGCGAGCCAACCAGCTGCTTGATCTGCCCCCACTTCTGGCTGAACGGCACTTTTGTTTGTGTGTTCTTCTGATCCATGTTGATCAGCGCACCGCCTTCGGCAATGTACTCCAGCTCTTTCTTGTTCACGCCGGGATGCTGATTTGGTTCGTGGATGACTTTCAGCCAGATGAAACTGATGATGATCCCAAGCCCGCCCATAAAGAAGAAGACGTGCGACCAGCCCACCTCCTGCGTCAACCAGCCCATAATCGGGGCGAAGATCACCGTGGCGAAGTACTGTGCGGAGTTAAAAATGGCTACCGCCGTTCCCCTCTCCTGCGCCGGGAACCAGGCCGCGACTATACGGCTGTTACCGGGGAAGGAAGGTGCTTCGGCTAACCCTACCAGGAAACGCAGGGTGAAGAGCGCAACGATAATGCCAAAGCCGCTGAAGATATCGACGAAACCCTGCAACAGGGTAAACATCGACCAGATAAAGATGGACCAGAAATAGACACGCTTGGAGCCAAAGCGATCAAGCAACCAGCCGCCCGGAATCTGACCTATAACATAGGCCCATGAAAATGCAGAGAAAACGTAACCCATGCCAACCGGATCAAGCCCGATATCTTTTGCCATTTCAGACCCGGCAATCGACAGCGTGGCGCGGTCACCATAGTTAAAGGACGTGACGATAAACAACATCACCACAATCCAGTAGCGAGCATTCGTGCGCTTCTCAGCGCTGCTGGCAGCCTGGCTTAATGTACTCATAGTTGCACTCCTGAATCCTGGCTTTCGCCGGTTCATTCTGTACAGCACCTGTAGGGTAATCAGAATGAGGTTAGTGTTTAGCAGTTTTGGTACGGCTTAACGCCGTTTTATAGTGAAGCACTGCCTTTTTAGTAACTGACGGGGAAAGTATATGAAGGAGTCACGCGTTCCCTCACCGTGCATGAACACAACATTGACGACATGGTAAGAGGTTGTTTGTGGCATAAGCCCAAACCACTGGAAGGTACTTCACGGAAATGAGGATTTTGAGAGGTGGGTCTCGCCGGGTGGCGGTAGCGCCTTACCCGGCCTACAAAACCTGTCGGCCAGGCAGGGTATTATTTTAACAGTGTCGCCCAGTGTTCAACCCACGGGTTTGATTCGCTTTCCGGCTCCGGATGTTCACCGGCGTCAATCAGCAGCATCTCACCCACGCGCTGAGCGCTTTGCTCCTGCAACAGGGCGTCGAACTGCTTACCGCCGCCGCAGAAATTGGCGTAGGAGCTGTCGCCCAGGGCAATGATGCCGTAGTGAACGTCAGGCTGATAGCCAAGCTGATCTTTGATCCCCTGGAAAAGCGGAACGATACTGTCCGGCAGATCGCCCTGCCCGGTGGTCGAGGTTACCACCAGGATGTATTTATCCTGGTACTTTTTCCAGTCGTCCAGCTCCGGGTCTTCATACACGGTGGCCTTATGGCCCTGGTTTGCGAGGATCGCTTCGGCTTCTTCCGCCACCAGCAGTGAGTTACCGTACATCGTGCCAACAAAAATGCCGACTTCAGCCATGTGTTACTCCGTTAATTTTTGCTATTGCTGCTCATCCTGAACGCTGCCTGACACAAACTCAACCCTTTCATTTTCGGGGAGTTGCCCTATCCAGCCAAACTGTGACAATGCCTGCATCCAGACCTCGTCCAGCCCAGCACGTATTGTCAGCGGTTCACCCGTAAACGGGTGTGTAAGGCTCAGTTCGCTTGCGTGCAACATCAGACGATGGCAACCAAAGTGCTCAGCCGCGCTGCGGTTCTGGCGCAAATCACCGTGCTTGCTGTCGCCAATAATCGGATGACGCAGATGCGCAAGATGGCGGCGCAGCTGGTGTTTGCGCCCGGTTTTGGGCAACAGCTCAACCAGGCTGTATCGCGTGGTCGGAAACTTGCTGGTGGCCACCGGCATTTCCGTGGTCGCCATGCCGCGATAATCCGTCACCGCGGGCTGTGGGCCTTTGTCATCACGGGCAAATTTATCGGCAATTTTGTCCAGTTCTTCCACCAGCGGATAATCCAGCCGGGCGGCATCTGTCAGCCAGCCGCGCACGATAGCGTGGTAACGTTTCTGGATCTGATGCTGTTCAAACTGCTGCGACAGCAGACGCCCTGCCTCGCTGGAAAGCCCCATCAGCAACACGCCGGATGTCGGCCTGTCCAGGCGATGCGCGGTAAACACATGTTGACCAATCTGGTCACGCACGGTCTGCATCACCACCACTTTTTCGTCGCGATCGAGCCAGCTACGGTGAACCAGCCAGCCTGAAGGTTTATTCACCGCCACCAGCCATTCATCCTGATACAGGATTTCAAGCGTCATTCAGCATCACCTGCAAACAGCGTATCCAGACGTTCCAGCTCAATCAGGAGTATTTCGCGCGCCGGGTGTGTGGCATCCAGCGCCATTTCAAAATACGGCGACACGGCAAAAGCCTGAGGGAGCGAATGACCACCGTCCAGCAAAGCGTGCATACGCGGAACAAGAACCCATTGCAGCCATTCGAAAGGCTCAAGCGTATCCAGGCAAAAAGGCTGTGTACTTGCGAATGCTTCCGGCTGCGGAGAGACCGCCTGCCAGAGCTGATGCTGACGTAATACTGCTTCGATGGCGTGCAGCTGGGCACGCACGTTGTCGTGACGCGTCATGAAAACCTCGACCGAAAAACACAATGGCGCGAAGCATAACACTGCCGAAGGGGGAAATAAAAAAAGGGAGCACTGTATAAACAGTGCTCCCGGTTCGTTTCGCAGCATTCCAGCTACAATTCGTGCTCCCTGCTCATCCGTGACAACTTTTCCTGAAGCCCGAAGGCCTGGTCATCCGTAAACCTTTGCATCCTGCTCACATCATCCTGACGTGAATGTTTCATCCTGAAACGTCCCGGTATTCCTGACCCACCGCCCATCCTGACCGGCTCTCATTCTCCTTCCTGGAGGTGTCCCTTACGCGTCCTGCGTGATCCTTTTGCTTCATCCTGAAGCCTTCCTGAAGCGCCATCCTGACGTGTCCTGTGTGAGAAACGCCATCATCCTGATGTTCGTTTCTCGTGTCGGCATCCTGTCGACAGAGATAGAATCCGCTATTCCGCTTCGTCTTACAACCCACTCTGTAGGCGCTGTAAGACTCACCTCAACACGAAAAATTAAGCATCTTATTGAAAATAATGAAGTTAACAGCAAAAGGTGGATGAGATTTAACTTAACGACGCGCCGATCTCTCACAAACCTTGTAAGAGATCTCTCACACGCGCTATAGCAAGATGGATTACAGAAGAGGCTCAAGCCGGGTAAGGAAATCCGCAAGTGAAGGGGCGAGAACGTCGCGATTGCGGGTGCCGAGTGTCTCTTTAATCACTTCACCAGACAGATTGCAGACGGAGATAACGTCCAGTTCACTGTCGAGCGTGGCAATAAAAAGTGTCGGAGAAAGTTTAAGGCGCTTTTGCGTGACCAGATGACCAATCAGGTTTTCCTGAACGCGCTGGAGATCGTCTTCGCTCCAGGTTTGCAGCAATGTTAGCGATATGTCGGCAAAGCGCGCGGTCATATCCCCTGCAAATTGCGTGGTGTAAAACGCATGAGCCGCTGGTTGTACCACAAGGTCCATTGCGCGTTCAACCGCATTTACATTTGGCTCCCCACTGAACGGCTTCGGCTGCCAGATAACGCAATCGTCCAGAGTCGAGATGACGCATGGTGAAGGAACACCATATAAGTCAGCGCTTTGCGGCCATGTTCCTTTCGCTTCTTGCCATGCATCGCAGTAGCGAGTTGTCAATGTGGTCAGGGCATTTGCAGTTTCGATATCCACCGATTTCTCTCTTCTCGTAAGACAGGATAAACTCAGCCCTTAAGTGTACCTGCAAAGTGGCAATGAAACATGTCTTACGAAAATCATCAGGCGTTAACGGGCTTAACGCTGGGGAAATCGACCGATTACCGCGACACCTACGATGCAACCCTGTTGCAGGGTGTGCCGCGCAGTTTGAACCGCGACCCGCTCGGACTGCACGCCGATGCACTGCCATTCGTGGGCGGTGATATCTGGACACTGTACGAACTCTCCTGGCTGAATGCGCGCGGCCTGCCACAGGTGGCAGTAGGCCATGTGGAGCTGGATTACGCCAGCCTTAATCTGGTGGAGTCCAAAAGCTTCAAGCTGTACCTCAACAGCTTTAACCAGACCCGTTTCGACAGCTGGGACGATGTTCTGCACACGCTGGAGCGCGATTTACGCGCCTGCGCAAAAGGCGACGTCATGGTATCGTTGTATCGTCTGCATGAGCTGGAAGGCCAGCCCATTGCCCATTTCAATGGAACCTGTATCGACGAACAGGATATTGACATTGATAACTACGAGTTCAGCACCGACTACCTGGAAAACGCAGCCGGTGGCAAAGTGGTGGAAGAGACGCTGGTCAGCCATCTGCTGAAATCCAACTGCCTAATCACCCATCAGCCAGACTGGGGCTCGGTGCAGATCCAGTATAGCGGGCCGAAGATCGACCGGGAAAAGTTGCTGCGCTACCTGGTGTCATTCCGCCATCACAACGAATTCCACGAACAGTGCGTAGAGCGCATCTTCAATGACATTCAGCGTTTCTGTCAGCCCGAGAAGCTGAGCGTTTATGCGCGCTATACCCGCCGTGGCGGCCTGGACATTAACCCGTGGCGCACCAATACCGATTTTGTGCCTGCTACCGGTCGTCTGGTGCGTCAGTAATATAAATATTTTCACAATATGCGGGCGGTATTCCGCCCAAACTGTTGTGAAACTTCATAAGCCAGGGCTATTGTAATCAACAGGGAAAGACGATAATCGTCCCGTAAGGAGCTCACTTGATTACACATATTAGCCCGCTTGGCTCAATGGATATGTTGTCGCAGCTGGAAGTGGACATGCTTAAACGCACGGCCAGTAGCGATCTTTATCAACTGTTTCGTAATTGTTCACTTGCTGTACTGAACTCCGGAAGCCTGACAGACAACAGTAAAGAACTGCTGTCCCGTTTCGAAAGCTTTGATATCAACGTGCTGCGCCGTGAGCGCGGTGTAAAACTTGAAGTCATCAATCCGCCGGAAGAGGCCTTTGTCGACGGGCGAATTATTCGCTCACTGCAGGCCAACCTGTTCGCGGTGTTGCGCGATATCCTGTTTGTTAACGGGCAAATCCACAACGCGGGCCGTTTCCAGCACCTCGACCTGGAAAGCTCTGTTCACATCACTAACCTGGTCTTCTCTATCCTGCGTAACGCCCGTGCCCTGCACGTGGGTGAAGCGCCGAATATGGTCGTTTGCTGGGGTGGTCACTCAATTAACGAAACCGAATACCTCTACGCCCGTCGTGTAGGGACCCAGCTCGGTCTGCGTGAACTGAACATCTGTACCGGTTGCGGCCCGGGCGCCATGGAAGCGCCAATGAAAGGGGCGGCGGTCGGCCACGCTCAACAACGCTATAAAGAGGGGCGCTTTATCGGGATGACCGAGCCGTCCATCATTGCGGCCGAGCCACCGAACCCGCTGGTCAATGAACTGATTATCATGCCGGATATCGAAAAACGTCTTGAGGCGTTTGTCCGTATCGCCCACGGGATAATCATCTTCCCTGGCGGTGTGGGTACGGCGGAAGAGCTGCTTTATCTGCTGGGTATACTGATGAACCCGGCCAACAAAGATCAGGTATTGCCGTTGATCCTGACCGGGCCAAAAGAGAGCGCCGATTACTTCCGCGTTCTGGACGAATTCATTGTGCATACGCTGGGCGAATCTGCCCGCCGTCACTATCGCATTATCATTGATGATGCGGCGGAAGTGGCGCGTCAGATGAAGAAAGCCATGCCGCTGGTCAAAGAGAACCGTCGCGATACCGGTGATGCTTACAGCTTCAACTGGTCAATCCGTATTGCGCCGGATCTGCAAATTCCGTTCGAACCTTCTCACGAGAATATGGCCAACCTGAAACTGTACCCGGATCAGCCGGTTGAAGTTCTGGCGGCCGATTTACGACGCGCCTTCTCAGGTATCGTTGCGGGTAACGTGAAAGAGGTGGGCATCCGCGCTATCGAAGAGTTTGGCCCGTATAAAATTCACGGTGACCGCGAGATGATGCGCCGCATGGATGACATGCTACAGGGCTTTGTTGCTCAGCATCGTATGAAGCTGCCGGGTTCCGCCTATATTCCTTGCTACGAGATTTGCACCTAACCCCCGCAAGTCACCTCTATCGAGCCGGAGAGTGCTGAAGCGCTATCCGGCTTTTTTATTACCTTTACAACTCATACTTATCTCTTATGTGATTTACATAATTGAACCGTACGCAAACGATTACCTCAATTTTCAGACCGTAAATTATCAGCCTTAATCCAAATTACTCGTCAGAAAACACTAAAAAGCCTCTTCTTTACAGCGTAAGACTCCTATCTTACTGGTCAGCCTTTCAGGATACATGTTGTTAATGCTAGCCTTCGCGCCCGTAAATTCTCTTTGATGTTTTTTTAACAGATAAATGGTCTAAACATACCCACATAGAGAGTGGATTATTGCATTTGGGATCAGGATCACTGAAGGATTCATAACTAGAATGTATCTTTCCGCCCGCCAATAGTTACGGGCAAAAATTATTAAAAAACCGTCACTGAACGAATTTCATATTACCGTCAGGCACTTTTTCATCGGATTTGACTAAAAACCTGACAATTTGCTTCCTCCAGGAGATACAGATGGAAACCACTCAAACCAGCACCGTTGCTTCGATTGAATCCCGAAGTGGTTGGCGCAAAACGGATACCATGTGGATGCTTGGCCTTTACGGCACAGCAATCGGCGCTGGTGTACTGTTCCTTCCTATCAACGCAGGTGTCGGCGGTCTGATCCCGCTAATCATCATGGCCATCATCGCTTTCCCGATGACCTTCTTCGCACACCGCGGCCTGACCCGTTTTGTGCTGTCCGGTAAAAATCCGGGCGAAGACATCACTGAAGTGGTTGAAGAGCACTTCGGTGTTGGCGCAGGTAAACTGATTACCCTGCTCTACTTCTTCGCGATCTACCCAATTCTGCTGGTGTATAGCGTGGCAATCACCAACACCGTTGAAAGCTTCATGACGCACCAGTTGCACCTGACGCCACCACCGCGCGCCATTCTGTCGCTGATCCTGATCGTTGGTATGATGACCATCGTGCGTTTCGGTGAGCAGATGATTGTTAAAGCGATGAGCATTCTGGTGTTCCCGTTTGTGATTGCACTGATGGTGCTGGCCTGTTACCTGATCCCACAGTGGAACGGTGCGGCGCTGGAAACCCTGTCCCTGAGCAGCGCATCTGCAACCGGTAACGGCCTGCTGTTAACCTTGTGGCTGGCAATTCCTGTGATGGTGTTCTCGTTCAACCACTCGCCAATCATCTCCTCCTTTGCGGTGGCGAAGCGTGAAGAGTACGGCAATGGCGCAGAGAAAAAATGCTCCAGCATCCTGGCTCGCGCTCACGTGATGATGGTTCTGACTGTGATGTTCTTTGTCTTCAGCTGCGTGCTGAGCCTCTCCCCGATGGATCTGGCGGCGGCAAAAGAGCAGAACATCTCTATCCTGTCTTACCTGGCAAACCACTTTAACGCACCGGTTATCGCCTGGATGGCGCCAATCATCGCGATTATCGCTATCACCAAATCCTTCCTGGGCCACTACCTGGGCGCACGTGAAGGCTTCAACGGTATGGTGATTAAATCTCTGCGCGGTAAAGGCAAGAGCATTGAAATTAACAAGCTGAACAAAATCACTGCACTGTTCATGTTGATCACCACCTGGGCGGTAGCAACCCTGAACCCAAGCATTCTGGGCATGATTGAGACCCTGGGCGGCCCGGTTATCGCGATGATTCTGTTCCTGATGCCGATGTACGCGATTCAGAAAGTGCCTGCGATGCGTAAATACAGCGGCCATATCAGCAACGTATTCGTTGTGATTATGGGTCTGATTGCCATCTCTGCCATCTTCTACTCGCTGTTCAGCTAATACCTCCTGCGCCGTCCTCGGGCGGCGCACTCCTCCCTCCTGACTGATAGCAATGGACGCATCATGATTAGCGTATTCGATATCTTCAAAATCGGTATTGGTCCTTCCAGCTCTCACACCGTCGGACCAATGAAAGCCGGTAAACAATTCACGGATGACTTGATTGCACGCGGCATTTTGCACGACATCACCCGCGTGGTTGTCGATGTATACGGTTCCCTTTCCCTGACGGGTAAAGGCCACCATACCGATATTGCCATTATCATGGGCCTGGCGGGAAACCTGCCGGATACCGTTGATATTGACGCGATCCCTGGTTTTATCCAGGACGTAAATACCCACGGTCGTTTGCTGTTGGCAAATGGCGAGCACGAAGTGGAATTCCCGGTTGATCGGTGCATGAACTTCCATGCCGACAACCTCTCCCTGCACGAAAACGGGATGCGTATTACCGCACTGGCCGGCGATAGCGCCGTCTATAGCCAGACTTATTACTCTATCGGCGGCGGTTTTATCGTCGATGAAGACCATTTTGGTCAGACCAACAATTCTGCTGTTGAAGTGCCGTATCCGTACAAAAACGCGGCGGATTTACAGCGCCACTGCCAGGAGACGGGTCTGTCGCTCTCTGGCCTGATGATGAAAAACGAACTGGCACTGCACAGCAAAGAAGAGCTGGAGCAACACTTCGCTAACGTCTGGGAAGTGATGCGCGGCGGTATCGAGCGCGGGATCACCACCGAAGGCGTTTTGCCGGGCAAACTGCGCGTACCGCGCCGTGCGGCAGCGCTGCGCCGGATGCTGGTCAGCACCGACAAAACCACCACAGACCCGATGGCGGTTGTTGACTGGATTAACATGTTCGCGCTGGCGGTAAACGAAGAGAACGCCGCAGGTGGCCGCGTGGTTACAGCACCGACTAACGGTGCGTGTGGTATTGTT
This sequence comes from Enterobacter soli ATCC BAA-2102, assembly GCF_001654845.1. Classification (GTDB taxonomy): domain Bacteria; phylum Pseudomonadota; class Gammaproteobacteria; order Enterobacterales; family Enterobacteriaceae; genus Enterobacter; species Enterobacter soli. The sequence continues at coordinate 19,004 of NZ_LXES01000003.1, forward strand.
CCGGCCGTGCTTGCCTACTACGACAAGTTCATCCGTGAAGTTAACGCCAACTCTCTGGCGCGCTACATGCTGGTTGCCAGTGCCATCGGCTCGCTCTACAAGATGAACGCCTCCATTTCCGGTGCGGAAGTGGGCTGTCAGGGGGAAGTCGGTGTGGCGTGTTCAATGGCTGCTGCGGGCCTGGCTGAACTGCTGGGCGCGAGTCCGACACAGGTATGCATCGCCGCCGAAATCGGCATGGAGCATAACCTGGGGCTGACCTGTGACCCTGTCGCCGGGCAAGTTCAGGTACCGTGCATCGAGCGTAACGCGATTGCGTCCGTTAAGGCAGTCAATGCGGCACGTATGGCGCTGCGTCGCACCAGCGAGCCGCGCGTGTGTCTCGATAAAGTTATCGAAACCATGTACGAAACGGGTAAAGATATGAACGCCAAATACCGTGAAACCTCTCGCGGTGGTCTGGCAATGAAGATCGTGACCTGCGATTAAGCCGCTTAAGAAGCCTCGTTTTGCGAGGCTTCTTCCTGTTTTCCCCCACACTATTCGTTTCATCCTGCCGACAGTGTTACCCTTTACCCAGTAGATTTAAGGGAGATTATCTGTGGCTGTTCATTTGCTTATCGTCGACGCACTTAACCTGATTCGCCGTATCCATGCGGTGCAGGGCACCCCCTGTAAAGACACCTGCCTGCACGCTCTTGAGCTGCTTATCCGCCACAGTGAGCCAACCCATGTGGTTGCAGTGTTTGACGACGAAGCCCGAAATACAGGCTGGCGCCACCAGCGGTTGCCGGACTACAAAGCCGGACGCGCGCCGATGCCGGACGATCTGCACGCCGAAATGCCCGCAATCCGCGCCGCCTTTGAACAGCGTGGCGTGCCGTGCTGGGGTGCTGAAGGCAGTGAAGCCGACGACCTGGCGGCGACGCTTGCGGTGAAAGTCGCCAGCGCCGGGCATCAGGCGACAATTGTCTCAACCGACAAAGGCTACTGTCAGCTGCTCTCCCCTACGATCCGCATTCGTGACTACTTTCAAAAGCGCTGGCTTGATGCGCCGTTTATCGCCAGCGAGTTCGGCGTCTCGCCTGAACAACTTCCTGATTACTGGGGTCTTGCGGGGATCAGCAGCTCGAAGGTGCCCGGCGTTGCCGGTATCGGGCCAAAGAGTGCCGCACAGCTACTGAATGATTTTCAGGATCTGGAGGGGATTTACGCCCGGCTGGAAGACGTACCAGAAAAATGGCGTAAGAAGCTGGAAGCGCATAAAGAGATGGCATTTATCTGCCGGGATGTGGCGACATTACAGACGGATTTGCAGCTGGACGGGAATTTGCAGCAGTTAAGGTTAGAGCGGTAACCCCCTCACCCTAACCCTCTCCCCATAGGGGAGAGGGGATTGTTCGGTGCTGTCTTTTCTCCCCCGCCCCTTTGGGGAGAGAGCCGGGGTGAGGGGAACTATCGCTCGTCGCGACGCCCGCCCACAGCCGCCCACCAGCGACGAATGTGCACCGTCACCTCTTCGCGGTCGTGATACAGCTGACGCGCCTGAATGACCACGTTAATACCGTGCTCATCCATCTGCTCCTGAATGTACGCCAGGTTCTGAGAAACTTCCTCATAGCGCTTTTTCATCGGCAATTTGAGGTTAAAAATCGTTTCGCGACACCAGCCGTTCACCAGCCAGGATGCCATCAGCGCAGCGACTTTCGCTGGCTTCTCCACCATATCGCACACCATCCAGGAGATGTTGTTACGGGTTGGACGATAGCGGAAACCGTCTTCGCGCAGCCAGGTTACCTGCCCGGTATCCATCAGGCTTTGCGCCATCGGGCCGTTATCGACAGAAGCAACCCACATGTTGCGTTTCACCAGCTGATAGGTCCAGCCACCCGGACACGCGCCGAGATCGACGGCGTGCATCCCGTTTGCCAGACGCTCGTCCCACTCATCCGCCGGAATAAAGACGTGAAACGCCTCTTCCAGTTTCAGCGTCGAACGGCTTGGAGCGTCGGACGGGAACTTCAGACGCGGGATGCCCATAAAGAACGGCGAATTGTTCGTGGTGTAGGAATAGCCCGTATAGCAACAGCCCGGCGCAATAAAGAAGATATGCACCACCGGGCGTTTCGGGGTCTCGTAGTTCGTCAGGATCCCGGCCTCGCGAAGTGCAGCGCGCAGCGGAACGGTGAACTTGCGGCAGAACTTCATCAGCTCTTTGCTTTCGTTAGTGTCTGCCATTTCAACGCGCAGGTCACCGCCCTTCTCGACGACGCCCTGCAACATCCCCACAACCGGTGTAATGCGGTCTTCAGGCGGAAGATCTTTAAGCAACTCACCCGCAACAAACATCTGACGCGCAAAGATAAGTGAACTGAACGGCAGCTCACGTGCCAGCTTGTCGGCATCTTCAGGCTGATAGCATTCAAACACCACGTAGCCCGCGTTCTCTTTTACGCGAGCAAAACCGAACACTTCGCGGCGTGCAGCCTTATCAGTAATTTCCGCGGCGCACTCTTTCTCAAACCCCGGGCGACAATATAAAACAACCTTATTCATGAACAACGCCCTTGCGTTTCAGACGGATAGCTCCGATAAACATTAATACCCAACCGGCCAGGAAGCATACGCCGCCGACAGGTGTAACAAACGCCCACAGGCGTAAATGCGAGAGCGCCAGGCAATACAGGCTGCCACTGAACAGCACCGTGCCCAGCGCCAGAAAGACGCTGCTCCAGTAAAACCAGATACTAATCCGGCGCTGCATCGCCACGGCCAGTCCGAAGATAGCCAGCGTGTGGAACGCCTGATATTCGAGGCCGGTCTGGATCCAGCCCATTTCTACAACCCCTAAGGATTTACTTAACACATGCGCGCCAAAGGCGCCCAGTGCGACAAAAATAAAGCCACTCACCGCGGCAAAAATCAGCATGAATCGGCTGGTCATGTTTTGGTCCTAAAGTTATGCGTGCCCTGCACACAAAAAGTTATTGTTCATATCTGAAGCGGAATTTTTCTTGCTCGCTCGCCGCTTTCGCCAGGATCCACTGCCGGAAGGCGGCTATTTTACCCAGTTCTGCCTGGCTGTCATGGCAAACCAGATAAAACGCATTCTTGCTGACCAGAACATCATTAAAAGGGCAGACCAGACGGCCTGCCTCAATTTCGGACTGAGACATGACGTTGTTTGCCAACGCCACACCCTGCCCGTGAATCGCAGCCTGTAACACCATCGCACTGTGGCTAAAAATGGGGCCTTGCTGCACGTTTATATGATTAAGACCTAACTGGCGGGTATAAGTTTGCCAGTCCCGACGAGAAGCATCGTGTAAAAGGGTGTGTTGCGCCAAATCTGCTGGCGTTTTCAATGCCTTATCGCCGGTAAGTAAAATTGGGGAACATACCGGAAGCAGATATTCTGCGTATAATTTCTCGACGCGTAAACCCGGCCAGTTACCACGACCATAAAAAATCGCCACATCGACATCATCCGCCAGTTTATCCTCCTGACGGTCGACAGCCTGGATTCGGACATCAATTCCCGGATAAGCTGAGTTAAAGCTTGAGAGCCTGGGCACCAGCCATTGAATCGCAAAACTGGGCAATAAACTTACGGTTAGCGCGCCTTTTGCGCTCCTTGCCTGTAGCTTGCGAGTGGCTTCGGTGAGCTGGGAGAAAATCTCTTTAATATCCTGAAAATAGCTCTGCCCCTCTTCCGTCAGAAGCAACGAACGGTTGCGTCGACGAAATAGCTTAAGCCCCAGGAAATCCTCCAGAGACTTGATTTGGTGACTTACTGCGGCCTGTGTCACAAAAAGCTCATCTGCTGCGCGGGTGAAACTCAGGTGACGTGCTGCTGCATCAAAAACACGTAATGCATTTAGGGGTGGCAATCGCTTCGACATGGTTATCTGGCTTAGATGTTAACGAGATTTAACATATAGGAAACAACGTTTAACCTATTAGTTTTTTTTATCTGAGACATTATAATTTGTCCGTTGAGGAACTACCAGCAAATACCTATAGTGGCGGCACTTCCTGAGCCGGAACGAAAAGCTTTTTTTGGAATGCGTGTTCTAAAAGGCTTTTGGCTTACGGTTGTGATGTTGTGTTGTTGTGTTTGCAATTGGTCTGCGATTCAGACCACGGTAGCAACGCTACCAATTTTTCACTTCCTGTACATTTACCCTGTCTGTCCATAGTGATTAATGTAGCACCGCCGATTTGCGGTGCTTTTTTTTGTCCATTTTTTACCTCCCTGCTTTCTCAACCCCTGCGTTTCCTCTAACGACCTTGCCCTGCCGCCAAAATTGCGCGACGATCTAAGGACAGAAATGAGGAATACCATGAACGCTTTCAGTCCCGCACATTTTCGCGAACAGTTTCCGGCGCTGGCCGATGCCGGTGTCTACCTTGATAGTGCTGCAACTGCACTCAAACCGCTGGCGGTTATCGAGGCAACAGAGCAGTTCTATAGCCTGAGTGCCGGTAATGTCCACCGCAGTCAGTTTGCCGAAGCACAACGCTTAACCGCGCGCTATGAAGCCGCCCGCGATCAGGTGGCGCGCCTGCTGAATGCCGAAAGCGGTAAAAGTATCGTCTGGACGCGCGGAACCACTGAAGCCATCAACATGGTTGCACAGTGTTACGCCAGGCCACTTCTGCAACCCGGCGACGAGATTATCGTCAGTGAAGCCGAACACCACGCCAACCTGGTTCCCTGGTTAATGGTTGCCGGGCAAACCGGGGCTCGCATCATCAAGCTGCCGCTGGGTGCCGATAACCTGCCCGATGTGGCACGTTTACCTGAGCTTATCACCTCCCGCAGCCGGATCCTGGCGCTGGGGCAGATGTCTAATGTCACAGGTGGCTGCCCGGATTTAGCCCGTGCCATATCAACCGCCCATGCCAGCGGCATGGTGGTAATGGTGGATGGCGCGCAGGGTGTGGTGCACTTTCCGGCAGACGTCCAAAAACTTGATATCGACTTCTACGCGTTTTCCGGCCACAAACTCTACGGGCCGACCGGCATTGGTGCCCTGTATGGCAAACCTGAACTGCTGGCGCAGATGACGCCGTGGCTTGGCGGCGGAAAGATGATTACTGAAGTCACGTTCGATGGTTTTAAAACTCAGGATATCCCTTACCGTCTGGAAGCTGGCACCCCCAATGTGGCGGGAGTCATTGGGCTGAGCGCAGCGCTGGAGTGGCTTGGCGAAACGGACATCGTCCAGGCTGAAAGCTGGAGCCGTGGGCTGGCTACCCTTGCGGAAGAAGAACTCAAAAAGCGCCCGGGATTCCGATCGTTTCGCGTTCAGGACTCAAGCCTGTTAGCCTTTGATTTTGAGGGTGTTCATCACAGCGATATGGTGACACTGCTTGCCGAATATGGCATTGCCTTACGCGCCGGACAGCATTGCGCACAACCCTTACTGGCCGCTCTGGGCGTTAGTGGTACGCTGCGTACCTCTTTTGCTCCGTACAATACAAAAAGCGATGTCGACGCGCTGGTTGCAGCCGTCGACCGCGCCCTTGAATTACTGGTGGATTAATGACTAGCCCCGCTTTAGCCGGACACCCGTTTGGCACCATCATCACAGAAGAGACGCTGAAACAAACCTTCGCCCCGCTCACCCAGTGGGAAGATAAATACCGTCAGCTGATTATGCTGGGCAAGCAGTTACCTGCGCTTTCTGATGCGCTTCGGGCACAGGCAAAAGAGATTGCCGGGTGTGAAAATCGAGTCTGGCTGGGGTTTAGCGTCTCAGGCGAAACGCTGCATTTCTTTGGTGACAGCGAAGGCCGCATTGTTCGTGGCCTGCTGGCAGTACTGCTGACCGCAGTTGAAGGTAAAAGCGCCGCGCAGCTGCTGGCGCACTCTCCCTTAACGCTGTTTGATGAGCTGGGCCTGCGTGCGCAGCTTAGCGCTTCGCGCAGTCAGGGGTTGACCGCGCTTAGCGAAGCGGTGCTGGACGCGGCGCGACAGGCTCAGGCCTGACGTTCCGCCTTCGCCATCATTTTCTTCAGCGCGTGTGACACCGCAATAAAGCCGAAGGACGCGGTCACCATGGTGGCCGCACCAAATCCGGAGGCACAATCCATCCGTTTTGGCCCTTCTGCTGTGCTTTTCATGGCACAAACAGACCCGTCAGCCTGCGGGTAAACCAGTGCTTCTGTCGAAAACACACAATCCACGCCCAGCTTACCTTTGCTGTTTTTCACCACGTTAAAGTCGCTTTTTAATCTTTCGCGCAGTTTGGCCGCAAGAGGATCCTGAATCGTTTTCGCCAGATCGACCACCTGGATCTGCGTCGGGTCGATTTGCCCGCCCGCGCCACCGGTGGTCACCAGCGGAACCTTGTAGCGACGGCAGTAAGCAATCAACGCCGCCTTTGGACGTACGCTGTCGATGGCATCAATCACGTAGCTATAGCCTTTGCTCATGTACTCGGCAACGTTATCTGCCGTCACGAAATCATCAATCACCGTGACCTGACACTCAGGGTTGATCAGTCGAATGCGCTCGGCCATCACCTCAGATTTGGCAAGACCGACGTTATCCCGCAGCGCGTGGATTTGTCTGTTGGTGTTGGTGACGCAGACATCATCCATATCAATCAATGTGATGGCACCAATACCGGTTCTGGCCAACGCTTCTGCCGCCCAGGAGCCGACACCACCGATCCCCACCACGCACACGTGCGCCTCTGCAAACAGTTGCAGGGCTTTTTCGCCATATAAACGTGCCGTACCGCCAAAACGCTGGCGCCACGCATCGCTGATTACCACAGACATAACACCTCAGATGTAAAAAGGGTGAGGTTATCCCTCACCCTGAACAGTAATCCGTATTCCGCTCAGAATACCATAATCAGCCGCTGAATACGTTGCCGCCCGGTGCTGCCGCTTTCAGCACCCAGACGCGTCCATAGTGGTTATACCAGCCAGCACGGTGACCAGCATCCGGGCCAATACCCTGATAAATATCGAAATGCTGGCCTTTGATCGCGCCACCGACATCCAGGGCAACCATCAGGCGTAATTCATACTGGCCGCTGAATTTCCCGTTGTTATCCAGCAGAGGCACTTCAGCCAGTAGCGTGGTACCCGCCGGAATAATAGAACGATCTGATGCCACAGAGGCGCGGCCAATCAACGGTACCGCACTTGCCCCTTTCACCGGCGCATAGTTTTGTGGTTTGAAGAAGACGAAGGATGGGTTTTGCTCCAGCAGCTCGCGCACTTCGGCTTCGCTGTGTTTTTCGCCCCACTCGCGGATCGCCTGCATCGACATATCTTCTTTCTTCACTTCACCACGATCGATCAGCACTTTGCCGATACTGCGGTAGGCATGTCCGTTTTTGCCGGAGTAGCTGAAGAAGTTAAGCGGAGAACCATCACCAAAATCGATATAACCGCTGCCCTGCACGTCCATGATGAAGTTGTCCATCAGGGAGTTACTGTAGGCCAGCACATAGCTGTCACTTAAGCCACCTGAGTAGATCTCTGCGCGGGATGGTAAACGCCCGCGTTTTGGCGGCATCCGGTAAATTGGGTACTGGAATTCACCCTGACGGGTGTGTCGCGCCTGGATGACTGGCGTGTAGTAGCCGGTAAACTGGACGTTGCCGTAGTTGTCTGCACCTTCCATCTGCCAGGCATCAATACCAAACTGGCGCATATTGCGCGTATCGCCGCCCGAGCGCAGCCAGTCCTGTACTGCGCTGTAAACGTTATTCTGTGAGCCATACAGGCGCGGCGACGCACTGCGGATCTGATAGACCTGCTCGGAGAAATCCCCGGCATTAATCGGTGCGCCTACGGCATCAGGTTGGTTAACTAAAGAGAAAGGCTGGGACAATTTCCCGTCTTTATACTGTTGACCGCGATCGGTCGGTTTAGAGGAGCACGCAGCAAGAATGGCTACCATCGCCCCTGTCATCAGATACTTCGCCCAACGTCCTTTCATTATGTCTCGTCTTTAAGTTGCTCGTTTCCGCGAGATGAAGATAACAAACCGCCCGTTCTAAAGAAATGCAATCGCACACCCTTTGGCAAATTTTGCGCAAAAAATAGTCCACAGGATGCGATGTCGTTCAATTTACATACAAATTTCATCAATTGTGTAAAAAGGGGTTGCATCACAAAGCTATCCGCGTATAGTGCGCATCCACGGACGCGGGGTGGAGCAGCCTGGTAGCTCGTCGGGCTCATAACCCGAAGGTCGTCGGTTCAAATCCGGCCCCCGCAACCAATTAAAATTTGATGAAGTATCTTCTACGATAGAAGAGATTTTTGTTAAGTAGTTCGAATCACAGCAAGGCGGCGACGCAGATGTGATTTGAAATACGAAGCAAAAAGACGGACGCGGGGTGGAGCAGCCTGGTAGCTCGTCGGGCTCATAACCCGAAGGTCGTCGGTTCAAATCCGGCCCCCGCAACCAATCAAATTTGAAGAAGTAAGTTCTGCAAAAGCAGAAGACGGACGCGGGGTGGAGCAGCCTGGTAGCTCGTCGGGCTCATAACCCGAAGGTCGTCGGTTCAAATCCGGCCCCCGCAACCAACACTTCTAAAACAATAAACACCCTTATGGGTGTTTTTTTGTATCTGCGATAAGTGAATTTGCCGGGTAGCGCCCCGGCATCATCACTACCCTCTTCTGGCGAGCGTTGCGCTGTCAGAGAAATAGGCTTTAATTCCCGACAATATCGATTCCGCCACTTCCTGCTGGAACTTCGCTGTTTTGAGCTTACGCTCCTCTTCAACGTTACTGATAAACGCCGTTTCAACCAGAATAGACGGTATTTCGGGTGCCTTCAGCACCGCGAACCCTGCCTGCTCCACGCTGTTTTTATGCAGTTTGTTGACGTTGCCAAGCTTGCCGAGTACCGCTTTACCAAATTTCAGGCTGTCGGTAATGGTCAGGGATTGCACCATGTCGAACATGGTGTGATCGACATAGCGATCGCCGCTTTTGCTCACGCCGCCAATCAGGTCAGAGGCGTTCTGCGTGTCGGCCAGGTATCGCGCTGCGGTACTGGTTGCCCCTTTGGTCGACAACGCAAATACAGAGGAACCACTGGGCTGACGGCTGGTAAAGGCATCGGCGTGGATAGACACAAACAGATCCGCACGCTGTTTTTGCGCTTTGGCTACACGCACCTTCAGCGGAATAAAGATATCTTCATTACGCGTCATGTACGCGCGCATGTTGCCCTCTTTGTCGATCAGGGCCTTCAGACGACGCGCAATTTGCAGCACCACATCTTTTTCACGGGTGCGATACTTCCCGACCGCACCGGAGTCCTCTCCACCGTGCCCCGGATCAAGCATGATCACAATCGGACGATCGCGCCCGGCTTTACCCGGTTGCGGCCCGCTTTGCGCAGGCGGAACCTGACGCTGGAGATCGCCTTTATTGTAATCTTCCAGCAGTGCCAGCAGCGGATCCTGGATATCCGTGGCATTTGACGGATAGAGATCCATCACCAGGCGCTCTTTAAATGCCGCAACCGGCGCCAGAGCAAAGAGCTGCGGTTTAACGTTCTGTTTAAGCTCAAACACCATACGCACGGTCTGCGGATCAAACTGCCCCACTCGCGCAGATTTAATAAAGGGATCGTCACCGCGGATCTGCGCGCTCATCCCTTTCAGGACGGAGTTCAGGTTAACGCCTTCGAGATCCACCACGACACGTTCAGGGTTGCTTAACGCAAACTGCTTATACTTCAGCACCTGATTAGATTCGACTGTCACACGTGTATAGGTTGACGACGGCCAGACACGTACCGCCACCACCTGACTGACAGCAGCAAACGCGACCTGACTGACGCTAAGCAACCACATCGCCCCGGCCCCTTGTAACAAGCGGCGGCGGCTTATTGTTGATTTGGATCCCGACATGCTTCTCCCGAGCAAGAAATCAAATTGATAAATAAACGCCCAAATTGACCGAAAACTTTAACGAATGACGCATAAACTGTCATCTATAAAAGGGTAAACAATCATACGTTAACGCACGCATTACTTATAAATTTCTATGCTTCGCGGAAAATTTAGGCTTGCGCGCGCGGTCACAATCGAATAAAAATACAGAAATTACGAATAAACATTCATTAAGGGTTGTGTCATGGTGAAGGAACGTAGAACCGAACTGGTCCAGGGATTCCGCCATTCTGTTCCCTATATCAATGCCCATCGGGGAAAAACGTTTGTCATCATGCTGGGCGGTGAAGCCATCGAGCATGAAAACTTTTCCAGTATTGTCAATGACATTGGCTTACTGCACAGCCTCGGCATTCGTCTGGTTGTGGTCTATGGCGCGCGTCCGCAAATCGACGCCAATCTGGCCGCGCATCATCATGAGCCAATTTACCATAAACACACCCGCGTAACGGATGCGAAAACCCTCGAGCTGGTCAAACAGGCCGCCGGGCTGTTGCAGCTGGATATCACTGCGCGTTTATCCATGAGCCTCAACAACACGCCATTGCAGGGCGCACATATTAACGTTGTCAGCGGCAATTTTATCATCGCGCAGCCGCTTGGCGTGGACGATGGCGTGGATTATTGCCACAGCGGTCGTATTCGTCGTATCGATGAAGAGGCCATTCACCGGCAGCTGGACAGCGGCGCTATCGTGCTGATGGGGCCGGTGGCAGTTTCCGTGACCGGTGAAAGTTTTAACCTTACGTCAGAAGAAATTGCCACTCAGTTGGCTATCAAACTGAAAGCGGAAAAAATGATTGGTTTTTGCTCCTCACAGGGAGTTGTTAACGATGAAGGCGTGATTGTGCCGGAATTATTCCCGAACGAAGCGCAGGCCCGGGTCGAAGAGCTGGAAGCGAAAGGTGATTACCATTCCGGTACAGTGCGTTTTCTGCGTGGGGCTGTAAAAGCCTGCCGCAGCGGCGTGCGTCGTAGCCATCTCATCAGCTACCAGGAAGACGGAGCCCTGTTGCAGGAACTGTTCTCCCGCGACGGTATCGGGACACAGATTGTCATGGAGAGCGCCGAGCAAATTCGTCGCGCCACTATCAACGATATTGGCGGCATTCTGGAGCTGATCCGCCCGCTGGAGCAGCAAGGCATTCTGGTGCGTCGCTCTCGCGAGCAGCTGGAAATGGAGATCGACAAATTTACTATTATTCAGCGCGACAACCTGACCATCGCCTGCGCCGCGCTCTATCCCTTCCCGGAAGAGAAGATCGGTGAAATGGCCTGTGTTGCCGTGCATCCTGACTACCGCAGCTCATCACGCGGTGAAATGCTGCTGGAGCGCATTGCGGTGCAGGCACGCCAGATTGGGCTGAGTAAATTGTTTGTCCTCACCACCCGCAGCATCCACTGGTTCCAGGAGCGTGGTTTTACGCCTGTGGATATTGATTCCCTGCCGGAAAGTAAGAAAGAGATGTACAACTATCAGCGCCGTTCAAAAGTGCTGATGGCCGATCTGGGATAGCCCATGTAGCCCTCACCCGAAAGTGAGGGCCAGCCTTTAGCTTGCCTCAAATATTGCGCTTAACCCACTACGACGCTCTGTGCGGGTAGCAATTGCCTGCACCAGTACACGCTCATCGGTATACAGCGACAGGCGCTTACGCGCACGGGTGATCGCGGTATAAATCAGTTCACGGGTCACCACCGGCGAAAGCTGCGAAGGCAAGATCAGCGCTGCGTGGTTGAACTCAGAGCCTTGCGATTTATGCACCGTCATCGCCCAGGCCGTTTCATGTTCGGGTAAACGGCTTGGCTGCACCGACTTTACGCTGCCATCGGGCATCAGGAACCACACGCGCAGCCCCTGCCCCCGGTCAAGCGCAATACCAATGTCACCGTTAAACAGCCCCAGCGCGCTATCATTACGGGAGATCATCACCGGACGCCCTTCATACCAGCGCGAATGCGGTAAACGGGTAATTTTGCGCTTCTGCGCCAGCACCTGCTCCAGCCTCTCGTTCAGACCAGCCACGCCAAACGGCCCTTCCCTCAGGGCACACAGAAGCTGGTATTCACCAAAGGCGGCTATCACCTGCTCTGGAGGACGTTGCTGCTGCACGCTGGCAAGGAAAAGCTGATACCCCTGCAAAGCCTCGTCAAGCATGGCCTGGTACTCTTCGCCATTTTGCAGCGATTTCTTTTCAATATCGCCAAACTCGCCGCTAAAGACCGCGCGTGTTGCGTTGCGATCTCCACGGTTTACCGCCGCCGCAAGCTGACCAATGCCCGAATGGCTACCAAAGCGGTAGCTTTTTTGCAGCAGACAGAGGCTGTCGCGTAATGCGCCTGCGAGCGGGTTGTCGTTGCCATCCAGCGCGCATCCGGTCAGACGTGCCAGCTCCTGCGCACGTGCCGTTGTGTAGCCCAGGCTTGCATAGGTGCAAATATCCCCCAGCACCGCGCCGGCCTCCACGGAGGCAAGCTGGTCACGATCGCCAAGGAAAATAACGCGTGCATGGGCAGGCAATGCCTCAATCAGGCGAGACATCATCGTGAGGTCAATCATGGACGCTTCGTCCACCACCAGCACATCAAGATGCAGTGGGTTACCCGCATGGTAACGCAGACGCTGGCTACCCGGCTGTGCGCCGAGCAAGCGGTGCAGCGTGCTGGCCTCATTGGGGAACAGCGCTAACTGTTCTTGCGTGAGCGGCAGTTTTTGCAGAGCGCCGCCTAATGATTCCGTCAGACGCGCCGCCGCTTTTCCGGTAGGTGCCGCCAGACGAATACGGCATTTTTGTTCACCAGAAAGCTGGATAAGCGCTGCAAGTAATTTTGCCACCGTGGTGGTTTTGCCCGTACCTGGCCCACCAGAAATCACCGAAATCCGACGCGTCAGCGCCACGGCAGCGGCCACTTTTTGCCAGTCAATCGGCTCCTGAGAGGTAAACAAGCCATCCAGCGTTTGACGAAGCACTACCTCATCGCAGGGGAGAGGCGCGTTGGCCTCGCTAAAATATCGGGCGACGGTCAGCTCATAGCGCCACAGGCGATTCAGGTACAAACGCCCCCCGGTGAGGATCAGCGGAGCAGGTGTCGAACCGTCACTCACGGCAGATGAATTTCGCAACACGCTGTTCCAGTCCACGGTGTCACCCAGCAGAGCAAAGCAGGATTGCAACGCGGGCGGGGTTTTATCATCACAGACCAGTCGTGAAAGCGGCAGACACACATGGCCCTCGCCAGCATCCCGGCTCAGGATGGCGGCTGCAAGCATCACGGCTGGCTGCTCGCCTGCCACCATAATGGCGAATTGCACATCGAGTTGACGCAGCAGGCGCTGTTCTGTGGCCTCAAGCAATAATTCCTGCATTGTCATGCTACATCCTCCGTGATTGCTGCAAACAGGCTATCCATTTTTTCAATCAAACCCGCATCCGGGCGGGTGCGATAGACACCCGACTGCGGATCGGCGGCATCAACCCCGCGCAGGAACAGGTAGATAACGCCGCCAAAATGTTCTTCATAACTGTAGTCAGCAATGCGGTGATGCAGATAGCGATGCAACGCCAGGGTATAAAGTTGATACTGCAAATCGTAGCGGTGAGACTGCATTGCAGCGGCCATCGCTTGCTGCGTATAAGCTTCACTGTTCTCACCCAGCCAGTTCGATTTGTAATCCAGCAGGTAATAGCGCCCTTCATGGCGGAAAATAAGGTCGATAAAGCCTTTCAGCATTCCCTGTACCTGGCGGAAATCCAGCGGCGGGCAGCCCGCAGACAACGGATCATGCGCGCGAATAATCGCATCAAGCTCGTTCGCGTTAAGCGGGCTGGCGATAGGGAGATAAAACTCCATCTCCACCTGTTTGTCTTTGGCGGTGAGCTGGTTCAGGGAGATGCCGTTTTCCGTCAGCGGCGCTTGTAAGATTGCACTCACCCAGGTTGTCAGCACCGGTTGCCAGGCGGCATCGTAACCGCCCTTCTGCAACATTTCCTGCACCCATTCCGGGGAAACAGGTTGCGTAAAATCAAGCTCTTCAAACAGACTGTGTAAAAACGTTCCCGGTGATGCACCGCGCGGGAACTGGTGCGGCGTAAGCACCGGCTCAGCCTGAACGTCACCCACCCCTGCGGCATCCACATCCAGCTTCGGCATCAAATCTTGCGCGATGCTCTGGCCATGCTGCTGCAAACCGGAGTAGCTCGTTACGCGCCAGTTATCCGCAACGGTTCTCGTTATTTTTCGGGCATCCAGGTCGGGGTCACGTTGTTCCGGCATTTCCCAACGATTATTATCGGGCAGGCCTGGAACACGCAGCGCGATATTCTCGCCACAAATGGACTCAAGGCACTGGCGTAACCCCGCTGCATCTTTTGGCTCGCCCTGCTGGATAAGTCGCCCCACCGCGCTGAGATGGAAATCGGACTCTCCCGCTTTCTCGCCACGTCGACGGAACAGCGGTGCAATACCCAGGCTGCAATGCCAGACCGAGCGGGTCAGGGCCACATAGAGCAGTCGCAAATCTTCTGCCAGACGTTCGGCTTCCGCCAGCTCAACGCTTGCATCAGCCTTGCTGAGGTCGAGTACGGCTTCAAAAGAATCCCGATCGTGGTAAAACGCCTGATCCTGTGCCCGGTAATTGGCAATAAAAGGCAGCCAGACCAGTGGATATTCCAGACCTTTCGATTTGTGGATAGTCACGATCTGCACCAGATGTTTATCGCTCTCGAGGCGCATTTGCTGGCTTGAAGAGTTACTGTTGGGATCGGCTATTTGCTGCCCCAACCAGCGCACCAGAGCGTGTTCGCTCTCAAGCTGTGTGCCAGCCTCCTGCAAGAGCTCGCTGATATGCAAGATATCCGTCAGGCGGCGTTCTCCTCCCGGCGTCGCCAGCATATTCTCGGCAATATGACGCTGGGTCATCAGCTCTCGCAGCATCGCCATAACGCCACGTTTTTGCCAGCGCTCACGATAACGAACAAACTCTTCAACCACCGCATCCCAGGCGATTTCATCGTTGTTAAGCGCATCGATATCCCGGGCATTCAACCCCAGCATTGAGCTTGCCAGCGCACTGCGAAGCGTACTTTCCCGCTCCGGTGACAGCACCGCCTGCAACAGCCAGAGCAACTCCTGAGCCTCAAGGGTTTCGAACACGCTATCGCGATTCGACAGGTAGACCGAGGGGATATTCAGGATGGTCAGCGCGTCGCGGATAAGCGCTGCTTCCTGGCGGCTACGCACCAGCACCGTGATGTCGGATGCCTTCACCGGTAAGGCGGTTTCACCTTTCCACAGCAGCGCCTCACCCCGCACACCAGCACTGAGCCAGTCGCGAATTTGAGCCGCACAGTGCTGGGCCATGGCGTTCTGGTAGTCGCTTATCCCAAAGCCTTCCCCCTCCAGCAACCAGAAGCTCATCGCTGGCTGAAGTTCACCATTGAACTCAAAACGCAGGGCGGCGTTTTTAGGTGCGGATTTGACCGGTAAAAACGGGATTTCCCGGAACATGAATGCGGCATCCATGCGCTCAAACAGCGTATTTACGCTCTCGACCATGCCGGGTGATGAACGCCAGTTGGTGTCCAGCGTATAGTGCGCCTCTACCTCACTACGGGCTTTCATGTAGGTAAAAATATCCGCGCCGCGGAAAGCATAAATAGCCTGTTTCGGATCGCCAATCAGCAGCAGCGCCGTGTCCGGCTGCTGCCGCCAGATACGGCGGAAGATACGGTATTGTTGCGGATCGGTGTCCTGAAATTCGTCGATCATCGCCACCGGGAAACGGGCACGAATGGCGGCGGCCAGGGCTTCACCGTTTTCACTGCGCAGCGCGGCATCGAGCCGGCTCAGCATATCGTCAAACCCAAGCTCACCGCGACGCTGCTTTTCACGAGCCACGGTTTCGCGGATCTCAGCCATTGCACGGATGATCATCAGGTCATTAAGGGTTAATGGCTCAGCCAGCAAAGCCTCAATGGCAACAAAAAGAGGATGCTCAGGGACGATACCGTCAGCCTTCGTTCGTTCAATCAGGAACCGCTGCGAAAATTTTTCCAGCGCGTCCGGAAGCTGATAGCTCCGGGATTCTTCCCGTGCCCAGATGCTGATTTTTTCAATCCACTTTACCTGGTTACCGCGATTGAACTTGCGTCTGTCGATACCTGAATTTTCGACGATGGCCTCAATGTCCCCGACCGACTCGTTCCATTTCTGCTTCAGGGCGGCAATTTGCGACACGATTTTTTCATGACGGGATGCCAGCGTTTCATCTGCCGGAGGGGGCGATTTAATCACCGGCGCTTCGCCCTGCAAATAACGGTCGATAGAGCGCAGAAGCTCTTCCGGCCCTTTCCATAACGCATGAACCGCTTCGGCAATATCGCGGGGCAATGGATAGCAATGACGACGCCAGAAATCCGCGCAGGCCTGATAGCGCAGCTCAGATTCGTCTTCGATAAGCTGTTGTTCAAACAACATGCCGGATTCAAACGCATTCAGGCTCAGCATTCGCTGGCAGAAACCGTGAATGGTGAAGACGGCGGCTTCATCCATTTGTCGCTCTGCTAACAGCAGCCACTGGGCTGCTTGCTGCTTATCGACAATCTCGTCCAGAAGACGCGCGTACAGCGGGTTATCCGTACTCTGGCGCAAACAGGCAATGCGCAGTTCGTGGATGTTGGAACGAATACGCCCGCGCAGCTCAGCGGTGGCGGCTTCGGTAAAGGTCACAACCAGCAGCTCTTCCACACTCAGCGGGCGTGAAAAAGCCGCGTTTCCTCCAAGCCCGAGCAGCAGGCGCAGATAAAGCGCAGCAATGGTGAAGGTTTTTCCCGTTCCCGCTGAGGCTTCAATCAACCGTTCACCCTGTAGAGGCAAACGTAAGGGATCAAGGGACTCAGCGGCATCGGTCATTCTTTCTTACTCCAGGGCATAGATTGCTGCAATGCGCTGACGCTCTTCCAGACTTTCCAGCCTTTCGGATTCACGTATTCCGTTTTTCCGTTCTGGCTGCCGGAAACCTGAGACAAGATGGCCATTCCCTGCGGTTTCACTACCGCCTGATGGAAGAAATCGGCAACCTTTTGAGGTGTCAGCTGTTTTATCTCTGCCACTACTTTATCACGCGAATCGAAACTGAGATTACCGCGATCGAAATCTTTGCTCAGTTGCGAGGCTTCTTCGCCCAGCGTTTGCGGCGGCTGCATCACTTGCGCGATAACCGCCTGCTGGATCTGGGCAAATTCTTCCGGCTTCATTGCACGCAGTTTTTTTTCTGCCTGCGGGAAGAAGGCCTGATAGCGCTTCCAGAGATAGGCTGGCTGTTTATCACTGCTTTGCAGCAAGAAACCTAACCCCCACTGGCGCCCCACGTTCATTGAGAACGCAAAGACCGCGTAACCAAGCTGTTCTTCAGTGCGCAGCTGATTATAGAACCAGGGTTGAATAATCTGGCCCAGCACCGCACTTTGCGCCGAACTGGCGAATTCGTCATACCCGGTTGGGACAAATACCGCAGCCAGAGCGGAATCGGTGCTGGTGCTCGGCTTTTCAAAAATCACATTCTGTTTTTTCTCAACCAGCACATCCTGGTTACGACACCAGACTTCACCTTTCGAACCCAGCTGAGTACGTACATTTTGCGCCAGCGTTTTGGCCTGTTCTTCACTCATATTCCCGACAATCAGGAATTCAGGGCGGGTGTTCGTTTTCAGGGAATCACGGTAGTCCAGCACATCTTTCAGCGAAACAGACGGCAGCAGCGCACGGCGATCTTCACGCTGGAAATACGGGATCTGCGACAGCATCTGCGCCGGCATAATCGCCTGGTCGTAGGCTTTACCTTTCTCCGCTGAGTCCATCATCTGTGCATACCAGGACTTCGCCTGCTCAAGCTGCTCTTCCGTTGGCGTGTAGCTGAAATACCCTTCAAGCAAGGCCTGGAACAGCTGAGGTAAACGCTGGGTATAACCGTTGGCATTAACCATCAGCCCGTTATTGGCATTGGTGGAGAAGCTAATCCCCCCAACCGCAGCCTGGTTGCTGAGCTGATCCAGCGCGATACCTGCCAGATAATCGTTAAGCGCAAACAGCACCTGGTTTTTTGCGCTGTCCATCGCTTTTGGATTACGCAACACCACGCTGACATCCGCTTTTGGCTCGCTCGCAAAATAACGGCTCGGCGCGTAGACCACACGCAGCGTTGGCTCATCAACGATAAGCTCCGGGTGCGGGTACGCTTTTGTGGTTTTAATCAGCGAGAAATCATCCGGGATGTAGGGGTTCAGCTCCGGTAATTTAAGCGCGATCTCTCCGGCTTTTT
This sequence comes from Enterobacter soli ATCC BAA-2102, assembly GCF_001654845.1. GTDB lineage: Bacteria > Pseudomonadota > Gammaproteobacteria > Enterobacterales > Enterobacteriaceae > Enterobacter > Enterobacter soli. The sequence goes on from NZ_LXES01000003.1 coordinate 37,265, forward strand.
TCTGCCAGTCAGAGAAAGTCTGTTCGCTGATTTTATCCACCTGATAAGGGGCTTCAACGAAATAAGCCGTTTTATTGTGCGGCTCGTTCGGGCTGATATACCAGATACGTGCATTTTGCGGGGTCATCATGGCCAGACGGGCTTTTACCGCCGCGGCATCGTACTGGTCGGCAATATTGACCGCATCCAGCGTGTGCTCCACCGGCACGCGGATCATGGTGTCGGCGAGCCATTCCACATAGTCCATATCACGCGTGATAGATGGATAGCGGAAATCGAGATCCAGCACGTGCGCCAGTTCATCGAAATAGCGTTTATCGATGCCTTTATCACGTAACAGTGAGAGGTAGCTGAAAATGGCGGCTACCACTTCATCACGGTTGGCAAGACCTTTGTCCGTGAGGGTTGCAGAAATGGCCAGAACACCGCTGTTACCGTTCACTACGGGATCGGAATCCGCGCGGATACCTTCCACCAACCCCTGTTTTTGCAACCAGTCGGAAAGCGTTCCCGGGCTACGGTTGCCAATAAGGTAGGTGACGAGTTCATCCGTTTTGCTGCGGAACTGCGCCGTATTGTTATCGATACGGAATTCAACGCGTAACACTTTGCGAGGAAGCGCGGGTACGTAATGGATCACAATACCTTTCTGCGCGTCCGTGACTACCGGCACGTTAATCTGCGGTAACTCAATGTTCTTATTCGGCACCCGGCCAAAAGTTTGCGCGGCGATACCTGCCAGCTCTGGCAACGGTTTATTGCTGTAGATAACCGCTTTCATCAGGTTGGCTGAGTAGTATTTATCACGAAACTCATGCAGGGCATCGAGCACCGGGCTGTTGGGTTTGTCGCTCAGGGTTTCCAGGTTACCGCCCGAGAAGCGCGAACCCGGGTGCGCCGGATTGATCGTTTCGGCGCTAACCTGCGCCATTCGCATCCCGTCTCTCGTACGAGCCAGAGTCAGCTCCGCATTGACGGCATTGCGTTCGCGGTCGGCATATTTTTTGTCCAGCAGCGGTGCCGCTATTGAATCCGCAAGGCGATCGACCGCCCCTTCCAGCGCATCGTTTTCAACTTCGAGATAAAAAGCGGTACGGTAAGGTGCAGTACTGGCATTATGGCTACCGCCATGCATTTTCAGGAATTCAGACAGGCTATCTGGCTGCGGGTATTTTTTAGACCCCATCAGCGTCATGTGCTCAAGGTAGTGTGCAAGACCCGGATGGGCTTCAGGATCTTCAAGCGATCCCACCGGCACAACCAACGCAGAAAGAGATTTCACCGCTTGCGGATCGGACACCAACAGCACAGTCATCCCGTTATCAAGACGAATAGCCTGATACTGGCGGGTATCTTTTTCGCTCTTACGGATAGTTTCCTGAACGGGTTGCCAACCGGAATCTGCCTGAGTGATGGGAGCCCAAAGGGCGACAAACAAAACAAACGCTTTGAACAAGGTGCTGCCTGGCATTAACGGACCTCTTTATCACGGCTACATCATTAACAAACTACGTGCTGGACACGCCAACATCTCTTTATCTGATACATCAGTCCGTGACAGGAATTGCATAATAAATGAACAGTCAAATATGCGCAATTTTTATACGGCCATCAGGACTGATTAAATTTGAACAAAGGTAACAGGTACCGCTGTGCCTCTTCCGTGATAGCGCCGAAGTATTCTGGCTCAAGCGTTCGCCATAAACGTTGATACCAGACATCTTCCCCTTCGCCGCGCACGATCATGTTTCCTTCGTACGCCTGAATAAATTTACTACGGGCTTTTTGCAGCGAAATGTCATCCGTTAACATGGCATCATTCTGCGCGTCATAACAGGCTTTTATCCACGCCCCACCACTTTCTGGCAGCAGTAGCAGAGGTTTGGTCATCCCCTGTCGATACCCTTCGATGAATATCGAGAGATATTCCATTGCCTGCCCGGCAGCCATTGGCGGGAAGCGCCATTCCCCTTCTTTACGCACAAATAACCGGCTTTCACCTTCGTTACCACCCGCACTGTAGACAAGGTGTTCGAGCCAGAGTTGCAATCCTTGTGAAACACTGAGCATCGAAGGTCGCCAGCGTAACAGCCCATCTTGCTGAACCTGAGGCAGCCACCCCGTAAGCTGGACACCGTTACAGTTGAGATCGATTTCAATACTTTTACCCGGCTGGCGGCATTCAATGACGCGCTCAGCAAGGGCCTGCATCTCCTGACACTGCGCATCCCAGGCGATTTCGCCAAACGCACCATAAGGCAACTGCCCCGCCGCACGATAGCGGCGGAAAAGTTTGTGCGCATCTTCCTGCTCTACCAGCGCATTCAAAAGCTGCAGGTTGAGCTGATAGCGCTCAAGCCCATCCAGCGTAAAGGGTTCTGAGTCCGGAATATCGTTCTCTTCAGAACGGAAGTTGACCTGCAATCGTTGCTGGAAGAATGCCCGCACCGGATGGGCCCAGAATCGCTGGAGCTGCTCAAAGGTCAGCGTGTCAAAAGGTCGAGGTTCAAGTTCCTGAATAAAATCAGTGTGCGCGTCGCCCTCTTTCTTCGCCGCAGGCAGCCACTCACGAGCATAGCTTCTGTACTCATTTTCCCCGTAGTTCACCGGGTCAAACGGCATACGAGTATGGCTACAGGTAATATGCGCTTTAACCCGCTGCTCGCTTTCATCACAATTGCGCTTTTCATCACCGGGCAGATAGTGGCTCTGCCCGATGTAGTCCACCAGTTCCTGCACCAGTACGGACGGGAAGCGCTCACTGTTGTCCTGAATGGAACGCCCGATGTAGCTGATGTACAGCTTACTCTGGGCGGAAATCAGTGCTTCGAGGAACAGGTAGCGGTCATCATCACGGCGGCTACGGTCACCACGTTTTGGCTGCGGGCTCATCAGATCAAAGCCGAGCGGCGCTAATGCCCGCGGATAGATACCGTCGTTCATACCCAACAGGCAAACCACTTTGAAGGGGATCGAACGCATAGGCATTAAGGTACAAATGTTGACCGGCCCCGCGAGGAAGCGCTGGCTGATACGTTCCTGGTCAAGCCGTTGTGTCAGTTCATCACGTAACAGCGATAACGGAACCGCTTCCGTGTAGTGCGAGCCGACGCCCTCATCCACGATGGTCTGCCACTGCTTTTCAATCAGCGCCATCGCCGCTTCGGTTTCACTGTCAGGCAGGAAGAAATCACTGAGCATCTCACGGCATACCGGCAGCCACTCTTCCAGCGGACGAGGCTGCATCAGCTCACGGCGCCAGCGGTTGAGCTGCATCAGGAGTGAAGCAAGATGTCCCACCAGCCCGGCAATTAAGCCGCTGGATTCGTCATAAGGGAGCACCTCATTCCACTCACCCTGGCTGCTTTCCATGGCATAGCCAAGCAGCATTCGCGTCAGCCCAAACTGCCAGGTATGTTGACCTGTCGGCGGGAGTTCGAATTCCTGAACGTTATCGTCGTCGATTCCCCAACGCACACCGGATTCATTAACCCACTGGCGAAGGTAGCGCAGCCCCTCTTCGTCAATGTCAAAGCGCGCAGCCAGTACGGGGACATCCAGTAGGGCCAGCACATCTTCAGATATGAATCGGCTATCCGGTAGCGACAGCAGGCTCACAAAAGCCTGCAATGCGGGGTGAGACTGACGCGCACGGCGGTCGGAAATCGCATACGGCAGATAGCGTTCTCCCGTTGCACTGCCAAATACCGCCTGAATGAATGGGCTGTAGCTGTCGATATCCGCCACCATCACCACAATATCCCGCGGCGTAAGGGTTGGATCGTCCTGCAACATCGCCAGTAAGCGGTCGTGCAGGATCTCGACCTCACGCTGCGGGCTATGGCAAACGTGGACCGTGATACTGCGATCGTCAGGATCCAGCCGTCTTTTATTGTCGCTGCGTGCAAATTCTTCCGCGGTGATACCCATGACCGCGCGATTTTCCAAATCCAGAATATCTAACTGAATGTTGTGCAGCAGGCTATCCGGCGTTATTTCCGCAAAGGCATCCACGTCACCTTCACCCGACGAGGTGATATCAGAAAGCATGTGGATATAGTCGCGCCCCAGTTTCCCCCAGGAAGCCAGCAGAGGGTTAGGCAGGTTTTGAATCCCCTCTTCATCGAAAAGCTGCGAGGCGGTTGCACTGTCTTTAAACAAAGGAACGGTACGCTCCTCAAAGATGCGTCGTCTTTGGCGGGTAACGAGCCGTGAGAGCCAGCGCGAATCCTGGATGTCGCCCCAGTAATGGCGGCACGGATTGGTAAAGAGAATATGGATATCAACATGCTTACCTAACGCTTTCAGGGCGTCCAGGTAAACCGGTGGTAAGGCCGATATGCCGCAGATAAACACCCGCGATGGCAAGCCGGACGGGGTTTCAGAAGCTGTTTCCAGTATGGAAATAAACTTGTCATATAAGTTGGCACGGTGCCATTTCGGCTGACCCAGCGCCTCAGTATGCTCTACCAGGGCTTTCCACAGCGGTGCCTGCCAGATTTGCGCTTCGGGCAAACCGTCCACAAGTTCACCCGCTTCCCAGCGAATTAACCAGTCGGAACGGTAAACCAGGTACTGGTCATAGAGATCGGCGGTACGCGACGCCAGCTGGAATAATTTGCGCTTGTCGGTGTCATCGGTGAGGTAGTGGCGCAGCATGGCAAACTCATCGCGCGGCAGCATTCCAGGCAGCAGCGACATCAGCTTCCAGCTCATGCTTTGCTTGTTAAAGGCGCTCTGCTTTGGAATATCAGGCAACACGCGAACAAACATGTCCCAGATAAAGCTCGCGGGCAGAGGGAACTCAATGTTGGCCGCGATACCAAACTTCTGTGACAAGGACATTTGCAGCCACTGTGCCATGCCGGTGCTTTGCACCAGCACCATTTCAGGCTCAAAGGGATCGTCAAGACGCTCTCGCTCTACGATATATTCCATCAGCGCTTCCAGCACATCCAGACGATTTGAGTGATAGACCCTTAACATAGACGCTCCCGACTACTGGCTAACCGGACAGTGCAGGCGTGTCATCTCACCGCGCTGCCCCAGAGGAGAAATAATAATAGCTGTGATGCTGACACATCCGGACTGCAATGTCTGCACCCGGCTCACCTGCCAGCCCGCTGGTAACGCGTTGACATCGACCTGAGACTGATTCCAACCGTTATGCCAGAGCTGACGATACTGATTTAGCGTCACGAACCGGGAAGCCAGAGCCCGATAATAACCGGACAATGCGGTGACGGTCGTCACCAGAAGTACCATTGCCAGCAAGACTTCAACCAGACTAAACCCCTGCTGTCTGTTCAGGGCAACTGACATAGTGCATTCTCCTTCAGTGGGCAAAAATCACTCCAGCCATGGGGTGAAAAGCGTATGCGCCCTTCGGTAATGCCCCCCAACCGCCACAACAGCAGGTCATGGCTTCCTGCGATCAGTAGCACCTGATTGTCATTCAGCAGCCGCAAACAGACTCGTGACTGTTGCGCTGGCTGCCTGCACTGAACATCAGGCTGTAGCGCCCATTGCTGGACCTTTCCCCATTCCAGCGCAGATTGTACGCCCGCCTGATGGCGAATGGCGTTGCTCTCGCCACTGACCAGTGAGCTAAAGGTTTCAAGCTGTTGGTTTAGTCCCGTCAGGATCAGACTGCCGAGCACCAGCAAAAGCAGAACCATAGCCAGTGAAGATACCCCAGATTGTCGGTTCACAGATTAAACCCCGTCACGCCATAGCGCGCCAGATAAGCGTCGCCTTGCCCGTTTTTCCGGCTGGCGGTCAGCTCAATATTCAGCTCCGGAGCGAAACCTGAACGCTCACGCTTGCTTACCACGAATGACTGGATAAGGAGCCTGTCCGGGTCGGTCAGTTTGTCCCAGCCTTTACTTTCACAGGATGTCGCACCGCGCAGGGTTTCCAGTGAACCGGACTCCAGGCGAAACCCCGTGCTGTCGTTTTCCGATGCCGACACATCCCAGGTACCATTGCTGTTCGCATCCCATTGCACTATTACGCAACGCCCTTGTCTGCCAATGACCAGCCCTTCTCCCTGACAATTCCCCGCGCAGTATCCCGCTCGCTGAAGATGCTTACCTATTGAAAAAAGCCGTTGCCAGACCTCCTCTTCAAGCTCCTGTCGACCCGATTGCAGCAGAACAGCCCGCTGCATCCCGGGTAAAAACCGGGCAGTGCTCAACAGCAAAATACTGCCGATCAGCATGGCAATAAGCACTTCTGTCAACGAGAAACCGCGTTGCTTTAACGACATACATTCCCTCCGGCGGTGTTACACATCCTGATTCGGCCTGTGTTGGAAACCATCACCAGCCATTCGCCTGCACCACTGCTCACCCGAACATGCCCGGCCCATGCCGTATCTCGTAGCCCATAGAACCCGAGCGCAGGAGTCAACTCACGGATAGTGACCTCCGGCCAGAGTGGTTTGAGGACAAAGACACCACCCGCTTCACAGGCCGGGACAACTGAGCTGAAAAGACACCCGCTTTCCCCGTTATCCTGAAGGGCAATTTTATGTTCGCGGTTATGCCTGTTGGCATCGTTGCGCAGGAACACAAGGTAGTCGCGCACCTGGCTGGCGGTTTGCCACAAACGCTGTTGCTGTTGCCAGCTGTTCCAGCTGTAAAGCCCGGTGGCGCTAAGAATGACAACCAGTGAAATAGCGACCAGGGTTTCGATTAGCGTAAAGCCCGTCTGTTTTTTCATGGCGGTAGTGTGGTGCAGCGCAGTGAAGCAGACGAGTCAGAAATGAGGGCATTACGAGGCGCTTTCCAGTGAATTCACCTTGTTGCAGGGCGTTGCAAAATCGCTGGATACCAGCTCGAAAAACAGAACGGAGGCAAAAAAAACCGGCGCTAATAAGCACCGGTTGTGTCAGGATTTGCGCTATCAGATAGCGACAGGGGCTTTGATGCCTGGATGCGGGTCGTAACCCTCAATCTCGAAATCGTCAAAGCGATAGTCAAAGATTGATTCTGGTTTACGTTTGATAACCAGTTTCGGCAGTGCGCGCGGCTCACGGGTGAGCTGAAGATGCGTCTGTTCCATATGGTTGCTGTACAGATGGGTATCACCACCTGTCCAGACGAAATCACCCACTTCCAGGTCGCACTGTTGCGCCACCATGTGCACCAGCAGCGCATAGCTTGCAATGTTAAACGGCAGGCCGAGGAACACATCGCAGGAACGCTGATAGAGCTGACAAGACAGTTTTCCGTCTGCGACATAGAACTGGAAGAACGCATGGCAAGGCGCCAGTGCCATTTTGTCCAGCTCGCCAACGTTCCACGCCGAAACGATAATACGGCGCGAATCCGGGTCGTTTTTCAGCTGGTTCACTACGGTCGTGATTTGGTCAATATGACGGCCATCAGGCGTTGGCCATGCACGCCATTGCTTACCGTAAACCGGGCCGAGGTTACCGTTCTCATCTGCCCATTCGTCCCAGATAGAAACGTTGTTTTCGTGCAGATAGGCAACGTTGGTATCGCCTTGCAGGAACCAAAGCAGTTCATGAATGATCGAGCGCAGGTGGCAGCGCTTAGTCGTCACCAGTGGAAAGCCTTCTTGCAGATTGAAGCGCATCTGGTGGCCAAAAATGGAGAGCGTGCCAGTTCCGGTACGGTCATTTTTCGGCGTGCCCTCATCGAGCACTTTTTTCATCAATTCAAGATACTGTTTCATGGTTCCTCAGGAAAGTTGTTGCTGTGGACGACGACGATACGCCCAAATCATCATAATGGCACCCGCGACAATCATCGGAATGGAGAGGATCTGCCCCATACTGATGTACTGTACCCACTCGCCGGTAAACTGCGCATCCGGCTGGCGGAAGAACTCGACGATGATACGGAACGCGCCGTAGCCAATCAGGAACAGGCCAGAAACAGCCCCCATCGGGCGCGGTTTGCGGATAAACAGATTCAGGATGATAAACAGTACCACGCCTTCCAGCGCCAGCTCATAAAGCTGAGACATGTGACGCGGCAGAACGCCGTAGGTATCGAAAACAGATTGCCATTCAGGGTGAGATGGCAGCAGCGCCACATCTTCTGCACGAGAGCCCGGGAACAGCATGGTCCAGGAGACACTCGGGTCGACACGGCCCCACAGCTCACCGTTGATGAAATTACCAAGACGCCCGGCACCCAGACCAAACGGGATCAGAGGTGCAATAAAATCAGCCACCTGGAAGAAGTTGCGCTTGGTGCGTTTAGCGAAGATCACCATCACCAGGATCACACCAATCAGGCCGCCGTGGAACGACATGCCACCGTCCCAGACGCGGAACAGATACAGCGGATCGCTCAGGAATACCGGCAGGTTATAGAACAGGACATAGCCGATACGGCCACCCAGGAATACACCGAGGAAGCCTGCATACAGCAGGTTTTCCACTTCGTTCTTCGTCCAGCCACTGCCAGGACGGCTGGCGCGACGGCCCGCAAGCCACATGGCAAAGACAAAGCCCACCAGGTACATCAGTCCGTACCAGTGAAGCGCTACAGGTCCTACTGAGAAAATGACCGGATCAAATTCCGGAAAATGCAGATAACCACTGTTCATCTGTCACCACAAGATGTTGTTATTCCGCTGAAAGTGGACAGCGGTAAAAATGCGTCCCCGCCGTTGGCAGGTGCTCCAAGGTTGCGAATCATAGCATAAGCCTGAAGCTGAGGATGCGCCTGAGATGTAAAAGATGTGTATAGAGTTTTGTGCCCTCTTCCAGATAGAGAGGGCGAGAAGAGGTTTAACGACCGCCGCGGATCAGCCCCCCCATACCACGGCGCTCCATAAAGGCAGCCACCTGATGACGCACCTCGGTTGCCAGTTGCGCTTCGAGGCTTCGCGCGGCAAGTTCACGGGCATCGTCAAATTCGATATGACGTAGCAGGTATTTTACGCGCGCCACGGAGCGTCCGTTCATCGACAAATGGCGGAATCCCAGTCCGATGAGGATTGCCACACACATGGAATCACCGGCCATTTCACCGCACAAACGCAGATCGAGCCCGTACTGGTCAGCTTCGCGGGCAATCATAGACAAAGCTCGCAGCATGGCGGGATGCAGGCTGTCATAGATGCTGGCGACGCGGGTGTTGTTACGATCGACGGCCAGAATATACTGAGTCAGATCGTTGGTGCCGACAGAGATAAAATCAACGCGATTAGCCAGTTGCGGCAGCATAAAGACCATTGACGGGACTTCAAGCATCACGCCGATACGCGGTTTAGGGATCGCGTAACCGATCATCTCTTCGACTTCACGCCCGGCGCGTTCGATCAAACGCCGTGCTTCGTCGATCTCATCAATACTGGTGACCATCGGCAGCAGGATACTGAGATTACCGGTAGCAGCGTTTGCACGCAGCATGGCGCGTACCTGGATCAGGAAGATCTCTGGCTGATCGAGCGTAATGCGTATCCCTCGCCAGCCGAGGCACGGGTTTTCTTCACTGATTGGCATGTAGGGCAGTTGTTTATCTGCCCCGACATCCAGGGTGCGCAGCGTAACGGGCTTGTCGTTAAACATCTGCAACATACCCTGATACTGAGCAACTTGCTCTTCTTCCGACGGGAAGCCGCTTTGCAGCATGAACGGGATTTCAGTGCGATATAAACCAATGCCGTCTATCCGGCTGCCGAGCTTTTCTTCATGCTCGGGGCTTAAGCCAGCATTGAGCATCACTTTGACCCGCTCGCCGCTTTTCAGCTGTGCAGGCAAATTAACGTCATCTTCTGCCAGCTTGCTTAATTCATTCTCTTCGCTGATAAGACGCTGGTATTCCTGAAGCAGAACGGGTTCAGGATCAACCAACAGCTCACCACGATAACCATCCACCACCAGCGTACGTCGGTGCAGCACCGATGGCTGGATATCGGCCCCCATAACCGTCGGGATGCCGAGTGCACGCACCATGATGGCGGCATGAGAGTTGGCGGCACCATCGCGCACCACCACACCGGCCAGCCGGTCTTGCGGCAGCTCTGCGAGTGTCGTGGCCGAGAGCTCATCGGCAACCAGCACAAAGCGTTTTGGCCAGGCATTGGCCCCCTGAATGGTGTCGTCGAGATGGAACAGCAGGCGCTGCCCCAGGGAACGTAAATCCCCTGCACGCTCTTTCAGATAACCGTCAGTCAGCGCAGCAAACTGTTCGGCAAATTTCTCGATAACCTTTTTAACAGCCCACTCAGCAACAAAGCCTTTATCCACCTCGGCAAACAGCTCCCGGCGCAAACGTGCATCGGAAAGCAGGTGTGAATAAAGGTCAAAGATTGCAGCCGTCTCTTTTTGCGCCCCCGCAGCAAAACGCTTGCTGTAGCGACGAAACTCGTTTGCCGCCTCTTCCAGTGCCGCGGTGAGGCGCTCACGTTCAAGAGCTTCATCCAGCGTCGAGGCTTCGTACACCTGCTCCATCAGCGGCAGCGTGGCATCCATCCAGCCTTCTGCAATGGCAACGCCCGGTGAAGCAGGGAGCGCGCGGATACGGGTATGACGATACTGCCCGAAAAGTGCGGTGAGCTGAGACTGTGAAAGAATGGCCGCCATCTGCGTGGCCAGCGTGACGAGGAAAGACTCTTCGCTTTCATCGTACTGACGCAATTCGCGCTGCTGAACAACCAGCACGCCGAGAAGCTGACGGCGCTGAATGATAGGCACACCCAGAAACGCGCGGAAGCGCTCTTCTTTCACGGAAGGAATGTATTTAAAGCTTGGGTGTTTTTGCGCATCGGCCAGGTTGATGGGTTCGGCAAGCCGACCTACCAGGCCGACAATACCTTCATCAAATGCGAGCGTAACGGTGCGTCCGCGTGGTTTTTTCAAACCACGGGTCGCCATCAGGTAATAGCAACGCCGGTCATGGTCGGCCAGATACACCGAACAAACCTCGGTCTCCATCGCAAGACAGATGTCAGTCACCAGAATGTTGAGCGCCTCGTTAAGACGAGGCGCACTGGCCACCTTTTCGACTATTTCTCGCAAGCGGGTGAGCATGATTTGCGTAGCTTAACCTCTTTTACGTCGCCAGGCAGGTGCGCTTTGCGGCTTAGGAGGTGTCTCCTGAAGCGACATCACCACACTTGCGAACTCTTTCATCACCCTACGGTAAACATCGCGCTTAAAGGACACGACCTGACGAACAGGATACCAGTAGCTCACCCAGCGCCAGCCATCAAATTCCGGCGTACTGCTGGTTTGCATATTGATATCTGAATCGTTGCCCACCAACTGCAATAGAAACCACTTCTGTTTCTGGCCGATACAAACCGGCTTTGTGTCCCATCGCACCAAACGTTTCGGTAACTTGTAACGCAACCAGTTGCGGGTTGAAGCCAGGATGCGAACATCTTTCCGGCTTAAACCGACCTCTTCAAACAGCTCCCGGTACATCGCTTGTTCTGGGGACTCTCCCGGATTGATCCCGCCTTGCGGGAACTGCCAGGAGTGCTGACCATATCGCCGGGCCCACATGACCTGGCCCTGACGATTACAAATTACAATTCCTACGTTTGGGCGGTAGCCATCGTCATCTATCACCGGACTACCCCAAACTAAACCTTATATATGAATGATTGTTTCACACTCCAGGGAGGCGGTAAACCACTCTCTTACAGGCCTGCAACCTAATAACATTTGAATAACCCACAATTATGAGTGGAGTTATAAACAGATGAGGTGCCATAAGGCCAATTTTATTCACCTTTTCTGTGGATATAGTTGTGAAGAAGTACGGAATTACCGATGAACAACCTGATCGGACGTTGAAATCACCTGCAAAGCGAAATAAATATACTCCTTGTTTTTCATATGATTAATGCTGTTTTTATGCAATAAAACCTCAATAACGTGATGATCATCACACGAGAGATCATCGTACTGATGAAAGATCGAACAGAGTCGGTTTTATCCACAGATTGTGCCAATAAGTTAGACACAATTTGTGTGAAAATTCGATTTTCGTCGCACGTCAAGGCTGTAAATTGAAACAGTAGTAGGGGTTATTCCCAGTTATCCCACTTTTCTGTGGATAACATGGTGTAAGATCCTGTTTATTGTCAGTGACCAGATTTGAACAACCTGTTTTTCGCACTCATTTGATTTCTAAACAAAAGATAAAACAACATAAAAATCATATACATGGCATATTCGTACAGAAAAAGTTAAACTCTATCCACAGGGCACAAAAACTTAGTTCATTTTTTAATCAAAAGGTTATCTTCATGCATTCGCTTACGCCGTTGCTCTCTCCTCCCACCAGCGAAGACCAATTGCTGCATCAGGCACAGCGCCTGGCGGGTTTTTCGCTTGGCGAGCTGGCCGCGATGGCAGGCTTACCCATTCCCAACGATCTCAAACGTGACAAAGGCTGGATTGGCATGTTGCTTGAGCTGTGGCTGGGGGCTAGTGCGGGCAGTAAACCCGAACAGGATTTCGCGGCACTTGGCGTTGAACTGAAAACGATCCCGGTGGATAGCCAGGGAAAGCCGCTGGAAACCACTTTTGTGTGCGTAGCGCCGTTAACCGGCAATACTGGCGTAACGTGGGAAACCAGCCATGTACGCCATAAACTGAAACGAGTGCTGTGGGTTCCTGTGGAAGGCGACAGACAAATTCCGCTCGCTGAGCGCCGCGTCGGTGCACCGCTGCTGTGGAGCCCCGATGAAGATGAAGAGAGACAACTGTGCCTGGACTGGGAAGAGTTGATGGATATGATCGTGCTCGGGCACGTTGAGCGCATTACCGCCCGGCATGGCGAAGTTTTGCAGCTACGTCCAAAAGCTGCCAACAGTAAAGCGCTCACAGAAGCTATCGGCGCTCATGGCGAACCGATCCTGACGCTACCTCGGGGCTTTTATCTCAAAAAGAATTTCACCGGTGCTCTGCTTGCTCGCCATTTCTTACTCAAAACATAGATTTTTCACGAAATTTGCGATGTATCAAACACAATCACCTGGTTTTTAAGATTTTACCGCTTTCTCCTGTCGCATTATCGGGTTATTACTACACTATGATTTGATACGAGCCAGGTGAGGACGATAACGATGAAAAAATGGGCAGTGTTAATTTCAGCAGTTGGTTTAGCGTTTGCAGTATCAGGCTGTAGCAGTGATTACGTTATGTCGACCAAAGATGGCCGGATGATCCTGACTGACGGCAAACCCGAAGTTGATGACGATACCGGGCTGGTCAGCTATCGCGACCAGGAAGGCAACAAAATGCAAATCAACCGCGACGAAGTTTCGCAAATCATCGAACGGTAAACAGATAAAGGTCAGTAGGTTGCTGGCCTTTTTGATTTTTCTCTTCCCCTTTTGTCTCCCCTCTGCCATGTTTATATTCCTTCGTCGGGGAGTTCCTGACGCCCATTGTAAAGGAAGCCGGCTATGCATTATCACCGTATCCCCCACAGCTCTCTGGAGATAAGCCAACTGGGGTTGGGCACGATGACATTTGGTGAACAAAACAGCGAAGCCGATGCCCATGCGCAACTCGATTATGCCGTGAGTCAGGGGATTAACCTGATTGACGTTGCAGAGATGTACCCTGTTCCTCCGCGCCCGGAAACACAGGGCTTAACAGAAACTTACGTCGGGAACTGGCTGGCAAAACGCGGAAATCGTGAAAAGCTGATTGTCGCCTCTAAAGTCAGCGGCCCGTCGCGTAACAATGATGCCGGGATCCGTCCAAACCAGATCCTCGATCGCAAAAACATCCGCGCTGCGCTGGATGCCAGCCTTCAGCGCCTGCAAACCGACTATCTCGATCTTTACCAGGTGCACTGGCCACAGCGCCCGACCAACTGTTTCGGTAAGCTCGGCTATAGCTGGAACGAAAGCGCGCCAGTCGTCACTCTGCTAGAAACGCTGGAAGCCCTGGCAGAATGCCAGCGTGCAGGCAAAATCCGCTACATTGGCGTCTCTAACGAAACGGCATTTGGCGTGATGCGCTATCTGCATCTGGCGGATAAACACGATCTGCCGCGTATCGTCACTATCCAGAACCCATACAGCCTGCTGAACCGCAGTTATGAAGTGGGTCTGGCTGAAGTGACACAATATGAAGAGGTTGAGCTGCTCGCCTACTCATGCCTGGGCTTTGGCACGCTTACCGGTAAATATCTGAATGGCGCGAAACCTGCCGGCGCGCGTAACACCCTGTTCAGCCGCTTTACCCGCTACAGTGGCGAGCAGACGCAAAAAGCCGTTGCGGCATATGTTGATATCGCTAAACGACACGGGCTGGATCCGGCACAGATGGCACTGGCCTTCGTGCGTCGTCAGCCGTTTGTTGCCAGCACCCTGCTGGGCGCAACCACCATGGAACAGCTGAAGACCAACATTGAGAGTTTCCATCTTAACCTCAGCGAAGAGGTGTTAGCGGAAATTGAAGCGGTGCATCAGATTTATACCTACCCGGCACCGTAATAAACGCAAAACGGCAACACAGGTTGCCGTTTTTTTGCGCCGCTGAGTACCGTAGGCCGGGTAAGGCGTAGCCGCCACCCGGCTTTTTGCCGGTGTCAGTGCCTGCCATTGCCCGGTGGCGCTACGCTTACCTGGCCAACAACACCAGCAGATGCACTGATATCAACGCCGACGCTGCCAGACCCACAACCCGGCAATTGCCAGCGCGAAGATAGCGCCGAACCCAACCCCAATCGCCACTGCCGGTGTACCCACTTTCACCGCCAGCGAGTAAAGCCCAAGCATCAGCAGCATCGCCGCGTTCTCACCCAGGTTTTGCACCGCAATAGCATTTCCCGAGCCAACGGTCTGCTTACCGCGATCCTGAAGCAGCGCATTAAGCGGCACCACGAAGAAACCGCCGAGAATACCAATCAGAACAAGCAAAACATACGCCGGAAGTAATGCATGTTGCAGAGAGAAGATCAGCACAACAACGCCTATCAGTATCCCCGCCGGCATACAGCGCGCAACGGTGTCGAGCGTCACCAGTTTCGCCGCAGCGCCTGCGCCAACCACAATCCCAATCGCCACCATCGCGTTAAGATAGGTTGGTGTGGCATTGTCAGTGATCCCCAACGCCACCGGAACCCACAGCACCAGCAGGAAGCGCAACGTAACGCCCGCGCCCCAGAACATGCTGGTTCCAGTTAAAGAAAAACGCGTTTCGCCGTTACGCCACAGCACGCGGCAGGCATTAAAGAAGCTGGCAGTCATTGGCGTAAAGCGCCAGGATTGCCCGGGTCTTGCCACGGCCAGTTTCGGGATAAACAGGTTCGCCACTACCGCGCCACCGTATACCACCGCGCAAATGCCCAGCGCTGCCAGCACATGCCAGTCGGCCAGCACACCGCCCGCTACAGAGCCGAGCAGAATAGCGGCTATCGTTGAGGACTCCATCAGGCCGTTGGCTTTCACCAGCTTGTCGCCGGTGGTCAGTTCACCCAGGATGCCATACTTCGCCGGAGAATAGGCCGCCGCGCCAATGCCCACCAGCGTATAGCCGATAAACGGGTTGAAACCAAAACAGATACTGGCTGCGCCCAGCAGCTTGAGGCTGTTGGCGAACATCATGACCCGGCCTTTTGGGAAACTGTCCGCCACTTGTCCCACAAAGGGGGCAAAAACAATGTAAGCACCCACAAACACCATCTGGAGGATCGGCTGGCTCCAGTCGGGGTAGAACTCCGCTTTCAGCAGTGCCAGGGTGGCAAACAGCAAGGCGTTATCGCCAAAAGCTGACAGGAACTGGGCAGCAATCACTGCCATCATGCCTTTAGACCAGATTGAGGTGTTAGTGTGCACTGACTCACGCATTCTGCTGTTCCGCCTCTTCAAGCATCCCTTTCAGGGTGACAAAATCGGGTTTACCGCTGCCCAGTACCGGCAATTGTTTCAGATAACGGATATCGCGTGGCACAGCCAGTTCAGGAATGCCGTGTTCACGGGCATGGCGTAGCAACTGTTCGCGCTTAAGTTCGCTATCCGTCGTGAACAGCACCAGCGCTTCACCTTTGCTGGCATCGCTTTTCACGACCGTCGCGTGAAGTTTGTCGGCAGAAACCGCCGTCGCCAGCTGTTCGACCATCTCCAGAGAGATCATCTCACCTGCTATCTTGGCAAAGCGTTTTGCCCGTCCCTGGATTTGCACAAAGCCTTGTTCGTCAAAACGAACGATATCGCCGGTGTCGTACCAGCCTGATTCAACAACGCCGTCGATGTTTTCCGCCATTGGCACTTCCAGCACGCCCGGGTTTTCGACTCGCAGATATCCGTTCATCACGTTTGGCCCTTTCAGCTGTAAGCGACCACCGTCTTCAATCCCCGGCACAGCCAGCAAACGTGCGTCCATGCCTGGCAGGATACGTCCAACGGTGGCGGGTTTTGAGGCCATCGGCACGTTGATGGACACCACAGGCGCGCACTCCGTCACCCCGTAGCCTTCCAGGATGCGCAGACCAAATTTGTCCTGCCAAATCTGACGGGTGCTGTCCTGGAGTTTTTCCGCCCCGGCAACCACATAACGCACGCGATAGAAGTCATAAGGATTGGCAAAACGGGCGTAGTTTCCGAGGAAAGTGGATGTCCCGAAAATCACCGTGCAGTTACGGTCATACACCAGTTCCGGCACAATGCGATAATGCAACGGGCTTGGATAGAGGAAGACCTCGGCACCAGTCAGCAGCGGCGTAAACAACCCGACCGTCAGACCAAAAGAGTGGAACAGCGGCAGCGCCGACATAAAGCGGTCATTGGCCGTAAAGTCTGCAATGGTTTTGATCTGCTCGACGTTGGCCAGAATGCTTTTGTGGCTGTGAACGACCCCTTTCGGGTTCCCTTCAGAGCCAGAGGTAAAGAGGATAATCGCCGCATCTTCCGGCTGCTGTTTTACCTGCGCCAGGCGCGGCATCAGCAGGTGGGCAAAGATCCACAGCTTGTCGCCCGTCGTCACATCTGCTTTGAGATCTTCCAGGAATACCCAGCGAACCTGAGTCAGCTGTTCCGGCAGATGCCATAACTTGCCTTTATCGAGGAACTGACGCGAGGTAAAGACGGTTTTAAGTTGCGCCGCCGTGATGGCGCTGGTCAGCCCTTTAACGCCCGCCGTATAGTTCATCATTGCCGGAATGCGGCCGCGGGAGACAGCGCCAAAAATCACCGCCGCACTGATACCGGCGTTAGGCAACATCAGGCCAATTTTTTCGCCTTTCTGACTGTATTTTTCAAGAATACGGCCAACAAACAGCGTTTTGGTCAACAGCTTGCGGTAGGTATCTGGCGTAAAGTTGATGTCTTCAATGCAGTTTTTCTTCGCACCATAACGATGTTGCGCCGACAACAGCGATTCGTAGAGCGTTTCGCGTGGGCGGATCGCCATGCGCGCTTCCATCATTATCTGGTGCAGCATTTCACCCGCAATTTTACGGCGATCACGCGCACGTGGTGCATCCGGCATCGGCAACGTGGTCGGCGGCAGAATATGCAGGGTAATCTTCGGGAACAGACGCTGCTTTACCAACCCTTTCAGGCGGCTGAAGTGGCTCAGTTCCGCCCCTTCAATACGCAGCGGGACAACGGTTGCTTTCGATTTTGCGGCCACAAAACCTGCGCCATCGTAGATTTTCATCAGTGACCCGGTCACTGAGATGCGCCCTTCCGGGAAAATCACCACCGGCCGCCCCTGCTCAACCAGGCGTACCAGATGTTTAATCATCATCGGTTTTGTCGGGTCGAGTGGAACGAAATCAATCAGTGGCGCCAGCCAGCGCATAAACCACTGCTGGCTGATAGAGGTATAAACGGCAAAAACCGGACGCACGGGCAAAAACAGCGCCAGCAAAATGCCATCAATAAAGGAAACGTGGTTTGGGGTGATAAGAACGCGCTCGCCTTTTAGCGCCTGGGTATCACCGGTGACGCGAATGCGAAAGAGGATACGAAAGAGTGTACGGAAGAACCCAAAAAGCATTTCAACTCCCTTTGCCAGCCAGAGTGGGATGTTCTTTAAATGGTGGCAGATTACACGAGAAGTGCAGCAGGAGCGATAGCTAAAACCGGGCAAAAAAAAACCTGCGCATCCGCGCAGGTTGGTGCAAGTGATGAGTACGAGATGCGTACTAAGAATTCTCACCAATCAATACCTCTGGGATCTTGATTGTGGATGTTCGACATGTGCTTCGCCAGTGAGAAAACGCAAGGGAATGAGCCGAAGTGCAACCAGTTGTGAATATTCTCTGTTGCTGTTACAGGTTGAACTGTGAGGCAAAAAAAAACCTGCGTAGAAACGCAGGTTGGTGTAAATCGTGTTAATCAACCGGAGTTGATTTCACCTATCAATACCTCTGGGATCTCGACTCTATCAATCTGCTAACAGTCCCGACTATCAGACAATCGCAACAGCCTGAGGCAAAGTGTAACTAAAGGTTCAGATTGACATTATTTTGACATGTCTTGCTGTGTAACGATTACACCGTAAGGGTATGTTCTGCGTCACGTTTGTGGATTGCGAAAACCCTCTCCCCTTGTATGCGCGCTACTTTTCCGCAACACTAGTTCGTGTGTAAACGCTTACCCCTACTAAGAAGGTATTAAATGGCGACAATTAAGGATGTGGCTCGTCTGGCTGGTGTTTCCGTCGCGACCGTCTCGCGCGTGATCAACAATTCACCAAAAGCCAGTGACGCATCACGCCAGGCAGTACAAAGCGCCATGGAAACGCTGAATTACCACCCTAACGCTAACGCCCGCGCACTGGCTCAGCAGTCGACAGAAACCATTGGTCTGGTCGTAGGTGATGTGTCAGATCCCTTTTTCGGCGCGATGGTTAAAGCCGTCGAACAGGTTTCTTACCAGACAGGCAATTTCCTGCTGATTGGCAACGGCTACCATAGCGAACAAAAAGAACGTCAGGCCATCGAACAGCTGATCCGCCACCGCTGCGCTGCGCTGGTCGTCCATGCCAAAATGTTGCCCGATGCAGAACTCATCAGCCTGATGAAACAAATTCCCGGGATGGTAATCATCAACCGCATTATTGCCGGATATGAAAAACGCTGCGTTGCGCTCGATGACCGTTACGGCGCCTGGCTGGCAACCCGTCATCTGATCCAGCAGGGTCATACCCGCATTGGTTATCTCTGTTCTAACCACCCCATTTCGGATGCGGATGACCGCCTGCAAGGCTACTACGACGCACTGCGCGAAAACGGTCTGCCGTGTAACGACCGTCTGGTTGCCTACGGTGAGCCTGACGAAAGTGGCGGCGAGCAGGCCATGACGGAGCTGTTAGGTCGCGGGAGGACTTTCACCGCCGTTGCCAGCTATAACGACTCAATGGCCGCAGGTGCGATGGGGGTGTTAAATGACAACGGAATTGACGTGCCGGCAGAAATTTCGCTGATTGGCTTTGATGATGTGCTGGTGTCTCGCTACGTGCGTCCACGTCTGACCACCGTGCGTTATCCTATTGTGACGATGGCAACGCAGGCGGCAGAGCTGGCATTAGCGCTGGCAGATAAACGCCAGCCGCCAGAGATTACGCATCTGTTCAGCCCAACGCTGGTGCGCCGTCACTCCGTGGTGCCACCCGCTGAAGGACAAAGCGAATAACGATACAGATGGACCGTTTTGTTCGGGTATTCCAGACCATCGCCGATATAGCGCCAGCCGTAACGTTCGTAAAAGTCGCGGCAGGCAGACCAGAGATGTAATTCGGAATACCCGGCCTGTGCGGTGAAGGCGATGACATGTTCCTGCAACAGCCCCGCCAGCCCCTTGCCGCGAGCCGCCTCATCAACGTACAACGCGGCAAGCCAGGGATAAAGATCCTGACGGCTGATCAAATCACAGCGCCATAACCCCACCGTCCCCAGCAGTTGCTCCCCTTCCACGGCAATAAACGTCAGCGGCAGCGCGCCCGGGGTCTGGCTGTGGTCAATCACGCTCTGGAAAAACTCACGAGGCAGGCCGTCGCCGAAAGCCTTCCAGATCCAGTCGATAACCTGTTCTGCAAACTGCGGTGCGGCATAAAGCGGCAGAATATTCACACCAGCTTCCCCTGAAAAACAGGCACGGATTCAAAAAGATAACCGTCAAAATCTGGCGCATCTTCATCAGACAGCTCCAGCAGGCTCTTTTTCACATTTTCGAGATGCTGGAACATGGCCTGCCACGCGCCCATCACATCGCGCCGACGCAGTGCCGCGAGGATAGTTTGACGATCGCCGAGCCATTTCAGACGCCAGGCACGGCTGCCGATATGCACGTTGAACTGCTGCCAAAGCGGGCTGCTGTCCATGTGATGCCAGATGCTTTCTACCGTTGCCAGCAGCATCTGATTTTGCGTTGCCCCCGCCAGCACCAGGTGGAACATTTTGTTGTTATCCTGGCTTTTATCGTCGGCGGCAATGGCCCGCTGCTCCTGCTCAATGATGCGGCGCAGGTTATCGATGTCCGCGCGGGTGGCCATTTTTGCGGCAAACGCGGCGATGTTACTTTCAAGCAGCTGGCGCGCCTGTAAGATTTCAAACGGGCCAACATCACTATTCAGGAAGCGCTCTTCTTCACTTTCGTGTTCTTCAGGGATGCGCATCACATAGACGCCCGACCCCTGGCGAATATCCACCGTGCCCTGCAATTCCAGCATCAGTAACGCCTCACGCACGATGGTGCGGCTGACGCCATAGGTCTCGGCAATGTTCCGCTCCGGCGGCAGGCGCGAGCCAACGGGATAATGCCCCTGGATAATTTGCGCGCGCAAATCCTCGCCAATCTCCTGGTACTGTTTTTTTTCCGGCGGGACGACTGCCTGTTCCACGATATCACCTGTACTTAGCTGTTAATGCGCAGACCGGGCATCCTCCCGGCCAGTTTGTGCACTATTTTACCAGAACCCACACTGTTTGCGCTTACTTCCATTCATCGTCAATACAGAGCGTGAGCACGCGCGCATCGCGCAGTTGCCGGAACCAGGCGGCCGACTTTTTGGCGCGTCGGGCACGGTTGTCATCCAGATCGATCTCAATCAATCCATAGCGATTTTTGAACGCATTCATGGGCGAGACGTTGTCCGTGAACGCCCACAGCATATAGCCGTGACAGTTTGCCCCCTCTTCTCGCGCCAGCAGCGTGTAGTAGAGATGTTCACTGATAAAATCGATACGGTAATTGTCTTCAATGATGCCATCACGATTGCGGAACTGCGCTTCGTTCTCAACGCCCATACCGCTTTCCGCTACAAACCAGCAGATGTTGCGATAGTCGTTTTTAATGCGCATCGCCATGTCATAGATAATGCGCGGGTAGATTTCCCAGCCGCGGGATTTGTTCATCCGCCGCCCCGGCAGTTCAAACGGCTCATAATAGTACGCGGGATGGAATGGTGTTTCCGGGTGCCAGGCGCGGGATGGCGCTTTCACCCGGTGCGGGTAATAGAGGTTGATCCCCAGTTCATCAACGGTGTTATCGGCAATCAGCGCCAGCTCTTCCGGCGTGTAATCCCACTGAACCTGGTGTTGCTCCAGCAGGGTAAAAAGCGCCTGCGGATAATGTCCGTGTACCAGCGGGTCAAGGAATACGCGGTTATAAAACAGATCGTACGTTTCGGCGGCGTGTACATCATGTGGCGCACGCGAACGAGGATAGGTCACTTCCGGGTTAAGAATGCAGCCCACCGATCCGCGATAACCTTTCTCGCGAAACAGCTTCACCACCTTCGCCGTCGCCAGCACTTTATGGTGGTTCCACTGCATCCAGGTGCCGGTATTCTGCTCATACGGCCAGCGCAGCGCATCCAGATAAACCCGGGTCTGCACCACAATCGGCTCGTTGAAGCTAAACCAGCGCGTCACTTTGGTGTGGTAGCGCTCAAACACCTTTTCAGCGTAACGCACAAACAGCTCGACGACATGCTTTGACCCCCAGCCGCCGTAGGTTTCCAGCAGCACGCCGGGCAGCTCGTAATGCTCCAGGCAGATCATCGGTTCGATCCCCTGACGGTGCATTTCGTCAAACAGGGCGTCGTAATACGCGGCGTACTCTTCGTCCACGGTGGCGTTTTCGTAGTCGGTCAAAAAACGCGACCAGTTGATCGAGGTGCGATAGTGCGTCAGCCCTGCCTGTTTCATCAGCGCGACGTCTTCGCGATACCGGTTGATAAAATCGGTCGCCACCGCCGGGCCATAGCCGTTGTGCCAGACGTGACGATCGTTTTTGTACCACAGGTCAAGCCAGGAGTCCTGCCCCGCCTTCTTGCCACTCCAGCCTTCCGTCTGCCAGGCCGATGCCGCCGCCCCCAGGATAAAATCTTTCGGTATTGATATCTGTTTGGTGCTCATCAGATCCTCACGCGTTGTTGGTGGCTTGTTGCAGTGCAGCCTGTTCAGCACGGCGGGAAGCGATCTTCACAAACGGCAGGTAAATCAGCACAGCCGTGACAATACAGATAAGCTGAGTGACGACCGCGCCCATTGAGCCGGCGGTTGAAAGCCAGGCGTTAATCAGTGGCGGCGTGGTCCAGGGCACCATTACCACGGCTTTTCCGGCAAACCCGGTGGCCGTTGCGAAATACCCGATGGAGCCTGTCACCAGCGGGGTGATGATGAACGGGATCGCCAGGATCGGGTTAAGCATGATTGGCATCCCGAAAATGACCGGTTCATTGATGTTAAAGAGGCCAGGGCCGATAGACAGCTTGGCGATCTCTTTCATCTCTTTGCGTTTGGTGGCAATCATTACCGCAATCAGCAGACCAATGGTTAAACCCGAACCACCGATACTCATATACACATCCCAGAACGGCATAGTGATGATGTTCGGTACCTCTTTGCCCTGCTCAAATGCACTCATGTTGACGGTGATCGCCCCCAGTAGCAGCGGTTCGCGGATCGGTTTGATCATCTGGTTGCCGTGAATACCGATAACCCAGAACAGCTGAGCCACAAACATCAGCAGCAGAATACCCGGCAGGCTTTGTACCACGCGCTCCAGCGGTTGTTGCACCACCTGATAGACCGCATCGTAAAGGTACATGCCAGTGATTTGATGGAAAACGAAGCCAAACGTTGCGATAACGGTAGTAGTAATGATGGCAGGAATGAGCGCAGAGAATGACGCCGCCACGTTAGGTGGTACGGTGTCCGGCATCCGAATTTTCAGGCCTTTGCGGTTTTCCAGCCAGCAGTAAATCTCAACGGAAAGGATGGCGATAAACATACCGAGGAACAAGCTGCGGGTATCCGAGAACTGGCGCAGCAGCACGTCTTTCACCACATGCATCTGCCCATCGACCATCATTTCAACCGTCGTCGGTGTAACGCAGATAAAGCAGATCACCGCCAGCAGACCCGGGAACAACGATTTGATCCCATTGATACGCCCCAGCTCAATCCCAATTAAAAACACCGCGCCGATGTTCAGAAAGTTCAGGGTGGCGTAGTTAATCGCACTGGTAATCGGTTTTAGCGCGGCGAGAAAAGAGAGCGATTCGAAACTCGCCAGGCCATTTTTCGGATCCAGCACCATGTTGGAGATCAGCACAGAGAATGCGCCAACGATGATGACCGGCATTAAGGTAATAAAAGAGGACTTGATCGCCATGATATAGCGATAGCTATTGAATTTTGTGGCGAAACTGCCCAGAGCGTCGATCAGTTTTTCCTGCAATGCCATAGGGTAATACCTCAGTGAAGGGCTTTTATTGGAGTAGATCTACAGCCGCCTGTTATTGGCATACCAAAAATAGCTTTCTGGTGCTATTCGTTCTGTGATTCACCTCCCATCATGGCAACAGGTATTCCAAATCATGATTTATAACCACTTTGGTATGCCACTTATTCCGTTTTATGCTGTGGTGATAGTCCGTTGCCAAAAAGCGTGATCGTGGTGGGGATTTTGCCCTCCCCGCTGCGCATATGTGCCTGAGTGTCTGTGATAAACTGCGAACGATTTCGTGAAAGCAGGAATTTCTAATGGCAACAATGCTGGATGTCTCATTGCGCGCTGGTGTTTCAAAAGCCACCGTCTCACGCGTGTTGAACGGCACAGGTCAGGTAAAAGAAAGCACGCGCAAGCAGGTGTTTAAGGCAATGGAAGAGTTAGGCTATCGGCCGAACTTTCTTGCGCGCTCGCTCGCGAACCAGACCAGCAACAGCATTGGTCTGGTGGTATCGACGTTTGACGGTTTTTACTTCGGACGCCTGTTACAGCAGGCATCGCGCCAAACGGAAACGCACGGCAAGCAGCTGATCGTCACCGACGGGCATGATGCTCCCGAGCAAGAAGAGATGGCCGTACAAATGCTGGCCGACCGCAAATGCGATGCCATCGTGCTTTATACCCGCTACATGAGCGAAAAAACGATCATGAAGCTTATCCATTCCGTGCAAACGCCGCTGGTGATCATCAACCGTGAAGTGAGCCAGGCAGCCGACCGTTGCGTGTTCTTCGAACAACAGGATGCCGCCTTTAAAGCCGTGGATTATCTGATAAGCCAGGGCCACCGCGAAATTGCCTGCATCACCGTGCCGATCCACACGCCAACCGGGAAAGCGCGCCTGATGGGGTATCGCAAGGCACTGGAAAAGCACGGAATTGTCTGGGACGATCGTCGGGTGAAATATGGCGATGCGGGAATGACGCGGGGATATGAACTGTGCAAAGAGCTGATCGCTGAAAACGTGCCGTTTAGCGCGCTTTTCGCCTGTAACGACGATATGGCTCTGGGTGCGTCTAAGGCGTTACATCAGGCCGGGCTGCGTATTCCTCAGGATATTTCGCTGTTTGGCTTTGATGATGCGCCGAGCGCGAAGTGGCTGGAGCCTGCACTCTCTTCGGTCTATTTGCCTATCGATAATATGATAGTGACGGCTATCGATCAGGCGATCCGGCTAGCAAAAAACCAGCCGGTCGAAACGATCCCGCCTTTTACCGGCACGCTGGTGTTGCGCGACTCAGTCACCACGGGCCCGTATTTTCACTCAAAATAGTTCCAGTGCCAGCAGTTCCTGAATGGTCTGGCGGCGGCGAATCAGCCGCGCCACGCCATTATCGAACAGCACTTCCGGTAGCAGCGGGCGGCTGTTGTAGTTAGAAGACATTGATGCCCCATAAGCCCCGGTATCATGCAGCACCAGATAATCTCCCGGCTTCACTTCAGGCAGCGCGCGGGTTTCCACTTTACCGCCCTCTTGCTGAGTAAACACATCACCCGATTCGCACAGCGGGCCAGCCACAACGGTTTCAACCCGCGGTGCCTGCGTTAAATCGCGCCCGTCTGCGGCCAACGCCGTAATGTGGTGGTAGCTGCCGTACATGGCCGGGCGCATCAGATCGCTAAAGCCTGCATCAATCAGCACGAAATGACGTGAACCCATCTCTTTCACGCTACGAACCTGCGACACCAGCACGCCAGACTCCGCCACCAGGAAGCGACCCGGTTCGATTTCCAGCTTCACCGCGTGCCCCAGATGGGCGGCAATTTTATCGCGCGCCGCGCTCCACAGGCCGTAATAGTGATCAGTATCGATCGCCTCTTCGCCTTCACGATACGGGATAGACAGGCCGCCACCAGCGGAGATCGCCTCCATATCCTGACCAAAGTCGATAACCTGACGCACCATCGCGCCGCAGACCTGCTCCAGGTGGCCGTAATCAACACCCGAGCCAATATGCATGTGAATACCCACCAGTTCCAGGCTGTAGCGCTGAATCACTTCAAGCGCAGCAGGCAGATCGGTATACCAGATCCCGTGCTTGCTGTTTTCACCGCCGGTGTTGGTTTTTTGGCTGTGACCGTGGCCAAAACCAGGGTTTACTCGCAGCCAGACGCGATGGCCAGGAGAAACCTGTCCGAGCTGCTCCAGCATGTCCACCGAGCCCGCATTCACAGGAATGCGCAGTTCATGTACGCGGGCCAGCGTAGGTTCGTCAATCAGGTCGGCCGTGAACACAATGGCATCGCTGTCGCTCTTCGGATCGTATCCGGCCGCCAGCGCGCGTTCAATTTCACCCAGAGAAACGGAATCGACCTTCACTCCCTGCTCACGCATCAGGCGCAAAATATGAATATTCGAGCAGGCTTTCTGGGCAAAACGCACCACGTCAAACTGATGCAGGGCGGCAATCTTTTCGCGGACGATCTGTGCGTCGTAGACCCACACCGGGCAACCAAATTCGGCAGGCAGACGCAGTAAATTGTCGGCGTTCAAATCGGTATCAGTCTGGTTAAGCGAGCGTGGCATGGTCTTCTCCGGGTGATGGCATTTTTTTATGATTACGCCACAGCACGAAGAGAATAAAAAATATCGTTTTATCGTGAGTCTATGCAAAAATGATATGGATGACTCTCAGATATCAGGTGCCCAATGCCCGCCGTCAACTTACGCCACATCGAGATATTTCACGCCGTGATGACCACGGGGAATCTCACCGAAGCTGCACTCATGCTGCATACCTCGCAGCCAACGGTCAGCCGCGAGCTGGCGCGCTTTGAGAAAGTACTGGGGCTGAAGCTGTTTGAACGTACACGCGGCAGACTTCATCCCACGGTGCAGGGGTTACGCCTGTTTGAAGAAGTGCAGCGTTCCTGGTACGGCCTGGACAGGATCGTCAGTGCGGCTGAAAGCCTGCGGGAATTCCGCCAGGGTGAGCTATCGATTGTTTGCCTGCCCGTCTTTTCGCAGTCATTTCTGCCTATGCTGCTGCACCCTTTTCTGACGCGCTATCCCGAGGTCAATCTCACCATCGTGCCGCAAGAGTCGCCGTTGCTGGAAGAGTGGCTTTCGGCTCAGCGCCATGATCTCGGCCTGACCGAAACGCTTGTTACCCCTGCGGGAACACAGCGCACCGAACTACTCTCTTTAGATGAAGTTTGCGTACTGCCAGCAGGGCACCCGTTAGCGCAAAAACAGATCCTGACGCCCGCTGATTTTCAGGGCGAAAATTACATCAGCCTTTCACAGACCGACAGCTACCGGCAGTTACTGGACACCCTGTTTGCCGAGCATCAGGTTAAACGCCGAATGGTGGTAGAGACGCACAGCGCCGCCTCAATATGTGCGATGGTGCGTGCAGGTGTGGGGATTGCGGTGGTGAACCCCTTAACAGCGCTGGATTATGCCGGAACCGGGATTGTTATCCGCCGCTTTAGCGTATCTGTACCTTTTACCGTGAGCCTTATCCGCCCGCTTCACCGCCCGGCGTCAGCACTGGTCGATGCGTTCAGCGCACATCTGCAAGGGGGGCTTAGCGCGCTCACTGCAAAGCTGGACGATGTGCTTAACAATATGCCCGGCTAAGTGCCGGGCATCCGTCAACTCAGTTGAAACGTTTCGCGACAGAAGCCACACGTTCACCGAATTTCACTGCGGTTTCCAGATCGCCAGATGCAATCGCACCTGCGTCCGCGTCTGACGGCGACTGCACCAGCAGCCCGACAGAACCGCCCAGGTTGTTGATATCCTGGCGAGTGGCCGCCTGGGTGTTTGACGGTGGCAGACCCAGGCTCACCCAGATACCGCCATGCTGTGAAGCCAGCGTTTGCAGATACTGAAGAGACACTTGTTTGTCACCGTTCAGGCTCGCGCTGTTGCTAAAGCCCGCGAACACTTTGTCCTGCCAGCTGCGCACAAACCAGGCTTTCGACGTGGCATCGGCAAACTTCTTGAACTGCCACGGCACGCTGCCCATATACGTTGGCGCGCCAAAAATAATCGCCTTTGCATCGTTAAGTTTTTGCCAGTCGCTTTCCTGAATATCGCCATTGCTGTCAATCGCGATCAAATCAGCACGCGCGCCTTCAGCAACCGTTTCAGCTACGCGTTTTGTGTGGCCGTAGCCGGAATAATAGATAACTACAACGCTCATAATGTGTCTCCTGATGGAATATTACTTATGAAGTCAAACATTTACGGCTGGCGCGATACGGCATATTTTCCCGCGCCGAGGAACATAATGCATAACCCACCCAGGAAATAGAGCGCTTCACTTTCCAGCGCCCAGGCTCCCACATCGGTCAGAGAATAGAATTTTCCCATCCCCACCAACAGCGTGGCGACAAGGATATTGAAGGCATAAATGAAGGCAGCAGGCCGCGTCAGCCAGCCAATGATGATAAGCACCGGTGTCACGATTTCACCGATAAATACGCCGTAGGCGATAAAGCCCGGTAACCCCTTTTGTTCCAGCAGCGCGGAGATCCAGCCAACGCCATGGTCAATTTTTGCCACACCGTGAAACAGCATCAAAATACCAAAGGTCAGCCGCAATAAAAGGCGGCCAAAATCGGGGTGGTTGGTGTAACGAGTAAAAACGGAATCAATGGTTTTCAGCATGGTGATTTTTCTTTTTGCCCACGTGCAGGGGCGCATTCAACGAAAGACAACCGACTCCCGATTGCCATTTTCGGTTCCCTGGTATCAAATAGAAACCTTACGTCGTTTTATACACGCAAACATTCGCTTGCGTAAGAAGGCACCTTTACCTCACCTGGTTACCTCGAGGGAACCACCATGACTGACTCTGAAACCATAACGAAAGAGATGCCGCCTTATAATGTGTTCGATGAACGCTGCCCGACTCGCAACGTGCTGGCACGTATCGCCGATAAATGGGCACTGCTGATCCTTGCACGTCTGGAAAATGGGCCGATGCGCTTTAATCACCTGCAACGTGATATTCAGCGGATCACCAAGAAAGTGCTGACTCAGTCGCTGCGCAAGCTGGAGCGCGACGGTCTGGTTTCGCGAGAAGTGTTTGCCACCGTGCCGGTAACGGTAGAGTACAGCCTGACGCCGCTCGGCCAGACGCTCACTGATACAGTCACCGTGCTGGCGCACTGGGTAGAAAAGAATATGGATGCGATCGTCGCCGCGCAATCAGCGTATGATGCCGCCAACGAACAAGACTGAGCCGGGCAAGCCCGGCGTCGGGCTGCTCAGGAGAGCATAAACTCAACGGCATCCGCGGCATGAATGGCTGCCGTGTCAAACACCGGGATCGGGCTGCGCTCGACCGGCACGAGCAAACCAATCTCTGTACAGCCGAAAATAACCCCCTCTGCACCCTGCTGTGCAAGCTTCTCAATCACGCTGACGTAGTACTCGCGCGACGGCTCGCTGAAGGTCCCAAGGCAAAGCTCCTCAAAGATAATCTGATTAATGCGCGCCCGGTCGGTCTCATCCGGGATCAGGCTTTCAATCCCGAATTCACGGCTCAGTCGCCTACGATAAAAATCCTGCTCCATGGTGTAGCGGGTTCCCAGCAGCGCTACGCGCGTCATTCCGGAAGCGGTAATCGCACGCCCGGTGGCATCGGCAATATGCAGGAATGGCAGCGAACAACGCGATTCAATGTGTGATGCCACTTTGTGCATGGTGTTGGTACAGAGCAAAATCCCCTCTGCACCCGCACGCTCCAGCCCCAGCGCCGCCTGCGCCAGGATCTCACCGGCTTTATCCCACTCACCGCTCGCCTGACAGGCTTCTATCTCATGGAAATCGACGCTGTGCAGCAGCAGGCTTGCGGAGTGCAGCCCGCCAAGACGTCGCTTCACCCCTTCATTAATCAGGCGGTAATACGGAATGGTTGATTCCCAGCTCATACCACCTAACAGACCGATCGTTTTCATACTCTCTCCTTCTATGTTTCTTCCAGTGAAGCAAACTTGTGATCCTGTTTCCAGTTCTTTGGCTAGCCGTTTCTTTTTATCGCGCAGTGATATAAATTAAATGAAACAATGTTTCATTACCTTGCGGAGCTAGATATGTTTATTTTTCACAAAGAGACAACGCTTGAAGATCTCGGAAACGGTGTGACTCGCCGAATTCTGGCACATGACGGAAAGATGATGGCGGTAGAGGTAAATTTCCAGCAGGGCGCCATCGGGCCAATGCACAACCATCCGCACGAGCAGTTAACCTATGTGCTTTCCGGCGAGTTCGAATTCACCATTGGCGATGAAAAACATGTCGTGACGGCGGGCGATACGCTCTACAAAGAGCCGAACATTATGCATGGCTGCGTGTGCCTGAAACCCGGCACACTGCTTGATACCTTCACACCTGTGCGCGAAGATTTTCTGCGATAAAAAAAGGCGGTGTCACCACCGCCCTCTTTTTATTGCATTTCCGCTTCCGGAAGAGGTTCCGCTAAAGGCTTGCGCATCAGCATCGCATTTTGAACTAACACAAAGCCGCAGGCGAAAAGCCCGCCAACAATGCCTGCGAGCAGCGCAATAACCAGCTTGCCCGGGCCATCTTTTTTCACCGGCAGAGACGGTGACAGCTGATATTTAAACGGCTCGAGCTTCACATCTTCAACAGACAGTTTCTGCAACTGAGCCAGATGATATTCACGGTTCTGGAAATCAGAGTTCAGCTCAGCAACATCCTTGATCGATTTTTCAATTTCCAGCTTTTGCGCAATACCGTCAGCGCCCAGCGCCACGGAATAATCCGGGTCATCTTTAACCGCCTGGCCATTACTGTAGACCGGCTTTTTGATCCCGGCGGCATTGGCCACTTCCAGGGAATAGTTCAGACGTTGCAGGTTGGTGTTGTGAATATTGGTCAGGCGTACCCGGTCTAGTTCCAGCTGCTCTTTCTCCATTCGCGTTTTCAGCGTGACCTGATTACGAATGTTCTGCATCGTTTCTTTTTCAACCAGCGCGGATACGAACTGGATATAACCTTCAAGCACGGTGCGTGCATCTGTCGCAGTCGGTGCCGTAAAGCTCAACGTCCAGGACGCATAAGGCGCTTTATCAGCATCTTTTGCCATGGTGTTATCCGCCGCTTTCATCTGCTCGGCAATATTGACCACGGCGCGATGCAACTCAACAGGATCAATATTTGCACCTTCCAGCTGCGCCATAACAAACGGCGAGGAGGTCATATATTCTTCAAGCAGCGACTGCGACTGGAATTTTTTAATAAACAGGTTGAATACGTCAGGACGTGTAATTTTTACGTCTACGTCCAGCACCTGAAGCGCCACCAGCATCTGTCGTAGTGGGTTCCACTGAGTTTGTTCTGCCGGTGTAATAACCGCTTTACTGGTCCACTTTTGCGGCAGGATAAATGCCATTGCCAGGCCTGCTACGGCAAAGGCGAAAGCCGTGACCAGAATACGTTTTTTTGCGACCCACAAGACATCCAATAATCCCAGAAGGTCAATCTCTTTATACTCATGTGCCGGGGAGGCATGACGGGAAAAATCCACATCCGTATTTTTTTTAAAATCCATGACTGACATAGCAATTCTTCTATTTTGATGGCGCAGTGAATCTGCCTGAGAGGTCCCTGAGCGATCGATGATACAAGAAAGTAAGAATTATCTGAATGCCAAAAGTTTAAAACCTGATACCCGACTATCAGAATTAGTAGTAAAAATTTGCGCGATATCACGTATGTTAATCCTTCTTTCTCACGCCTCATCCACTCTTCAGGCGTTTTTCGCTGACTCTCATTCGGGTTAAAAATGCCACCTTCCTCACTTTATTGAAACAGCGTTTCGACATCGATCACATTTCCATCATTAAGCGAATGACGCGGAAACAAATAGCAATAAAATAAAATAAAACGATGTTTTAGTATTCAAGAACAACGGTTCGCTAGTTTTTAAAACCCTGACAGGGCTTGTCAGACCAACTCAGAAAAACGTTTTATAAAACATAAGGTAATGGAGTAACCGTAACGCGTTTCATACCAAACACACATCCCCGGGCCAGCCATCAGGCATGGGGCGACAGCATCACAATCGGATTCCGTTTTAAAACCATTGATTGCCAGGTAGGTATGTATGAATGAAAACAAAATGCTGGGGCTAGCGTGGATATCACCCTACATAATCGGGCTGATAATCTTTACCGCGTTTCCCTTTGTCTCATCGTTCTTTCTCAGTTTTACTGATTACGATCTGATGAGCCCGCCGGTGTTTAACGGCATCGAGAACTATCGTTACATGTTTACGGAAGATACTCTCTTCTGGAAATCCATGGGCGTAACTTTTGCCTATGTATTTTTGACCATTCCATTAAAACTGGCATTTGCTCTGGGAATTGCTTTTGTTCTGAACTTTAAATTACGCGGCATCGGATTCTTCCGTACTGCGTACTATATTCCGTCGATCCTCGGCAGCTCCGTAGCAATTGCGGTTCTGTGGCGTGCACTGTTTGCCATCGATGGCCTGCTGAACAGCTTTATTGGCGTATTTGGCTTTGACCCGGTGAACTGGCTGGGTGAACCCTCTCTGGCGCTGATGTCCGTGACCCTGCTGCGCGTCTGGCAGTTCGGCTCTGCGATGGTTATCTTCCTTGCCGCGCTGCAAAACGTTCCGCAGTCACAGTATGAAGCGGCAATGATCGATGGCGCATCAAAATGGCAGATGTTCATGAAAGTGACCGTGCCGCTGATTACGCCGGTGATTTTCTTCAACTTCATCATGCAGACCACCCAGGCGTTCCAGGAATTTACCGGGCCGTATGTCATTACCGGCGGCGGGCCAACCTACTCGACTTACCTGTTCTCGCTCTACATCTACGACACCGCGTTCAAATACTTTGATATGGGCTACGGCGCTGCGCTGGCCTGGATCCTGTTCCTGGTGGTTGCCGTCTTTGCCGCTATCGCCTTTAAGTCTTCGAAATACTGGGTGTTCTACTCCGCCGATAAAGGAGGCAAAAATGGCTGATATCCAACAACTCTCCACGGCGAGAAGCATTGCTGAGCGCGAAGTGGCTCGCACGCTGCGCAAAGAGAAAATCAACGCCAGTATCCGCTATGTGATCCTGCTGTTTGTCGGCCTGCTGATGCTCTATCCGCTGGTGTGGATGTTCTCGGCGTCGTTCAAACCGAACCACGAGATCTTTACCACCCTGAGCCTGTGGCCGGCACACGCCACCTGGGACGGCTTTATTAACGGCTGGAAAACCGGGACTGAATACAACTTCGGCCATTACATGCTGAACACCTTTAAGTATGTGATCCCGAAAGTGATCCTGACCATTATCTCCTCCACCATCGTGGCGTACGGTTTTGCCCGCTTCGAGATCCCGTGGAAAAAATTCTGGTTCGCGACGCTCATCACCACCATGTTGCTGCCAAGCACCGTTCTGCTTATCCCGCAGTACCTGATGTTCCGTGAAATGGGCATGTTGAACAGCTATATGCCGCTGTACCTGCCGCTGGCGTTTGCCACCCAAGGGTTCTTCGTCTTTATGCTGATCCAGTTCCTGCGTGGTGTGCCGCGTGACATGGAAGAAGCGGCACAGATTGACGGCTGTAACTCCATCCAGGTGCTGTGGTACGTGGTAGTGCCAATTCTGAAACCGGCCATTATCTCGGTCGCGCTGTTCCAGTTCATGTGGTCAATGAACGACTTTATCGGGCCGCTGATTTACGTCTACAGCGTGGACAAATACCCGATTGCACTGGCTCTGAAAATGTCCATCGACGTCACCGAAGGTGCGCCGTGGAACGAAATTCTGGCAATGGCGAGCATCTCCATTCTGCCATCCATCATTGTCTTCTTCCTGGCACAGCGCTACTTCGTACAGGGCGTAACCAGCAGCGGAATTAAAGGTTAAGAGGGAAATATCATGGCTGAAGTTATCTTCAACAAACTGGAAAAGGTGTACTCCAACGGCTTCAAAGCGGTACATGCTATCGACCTGAAAATCGCTGAAGGGGAATTCATGGTGATCGTCGGGCCATCCGGCTGCGCGAAATCCACCACCCTGCGAATGCTGGCCGGGCTGGAAACCATCAGCGGCGGTGAAGTGCGCATTGGCGAGAAAATCGTTAACAACCTGGCGCCGAAAGAGCGCGGGATTGCGATGGTGTTCCAGAACTATGCGCTGTATCCGCACATGACGGTGCGTGAAAACCTGGCCTTCGGTCTGAAGCTGAGCAAGCTGCCAAAAGATCAGATTGAATCTCAGGTAAATGAAGCGGCGAAAATTCTGGAGCTGGAAGAGCTGCTCGACCGCCTGCCACGCCAGCTTTCCGGCGGCCAGGCGCAGCGTGTGGCCGTCGGCCGCGCGATTGTGAAAAAGCCGGACGTGTTCCTGTTTGATGAACCTTTATCAAACCTCGACGCCAAACTGCGCGCCTCGATGCGCATCCGTATTTCTGACCTGCACAAGCAGCTGAAGAAATCCGGTAAACCAGCGACCACCGTGTACGTGACCCACGACCAGACCGAAGCGATGACCATGGGTGACCGCATCTGTGTGATGAAGCTCGGTCACATCATGCAGGTGGATACTCCGGATAACCTCTACCACAAACCGAAGAACATGTTCGTGGCGGGCTTTATCGGGGCGCCAGAAATGAACATTCGTGCCAGCAAACTGGTGGAAAAAGAGGGACATCTGCATATCACCATCGGCAATGAAACCATGCCGCTCAACGGTGAAAAGCAGGAGAAAGTGTCCGGCTATGCGGGCCAGGAGATCTTCTACGGCGTGCGCCCTGAATTTGTTTCGCTCTCAGACGAACCCTTCCAGGAAGGTGGTTGCAGCGGCGAGATGGTGCGTGTGGAAAACATGGGTCATGAGTTCTTTGTGTACCTGAAAGTCGCGGACTACGAACTGACCGCCCGAATTCCTTCCGACGAAGCTAAGCCAATGATTGATAAAGGCCTTCATCGTAAGGTGTACTTCAAGTTTGATATGAATAAATGTCATATTTTTGACGCAAAAACTGAACAGAACATCTCTCTCTAATGGAGTTATAAAAATGAAAAAAGTGCTTTTAAGCGCCGCTATCTCCGCTACCCTGGGCCTTACTGCTTTGCCATCGATGGCACAAGATGTTGATTTACGTATGTCCTGGTGGGGCGGTAATGGCCGCCACCAGGTTACCCTGAAAGCGCTGGAAGAGTTCCACAAGCAGAACCCGGATATTAACGTGAAAGCGGAATACACCGGGTGGGACGGTCACCTGTCCCGTCTGACCACCCAGATTGCTGGCGGCACCGAACCGGACGTAATGCAAACGAACTGGAACTGGCTGCCGATCTTCTCCAAAAACGGGGAAGGCTTCTACGATCTGAACAAAATGAAAGATGTGATCGACCTGAGCCAGTTCGATCCAAAAGAGCTGCAATCCACCACGGTGAACGGCAAGCTGAACGGTATTCCAATTTCCGTCACCGCGCGCGTGTTCTATTTTAATGACGAAACCTGGAAAAAAGCGGGTGTCGAATACCCGAAAACCTGGGATGAGCTGATGGCCGCAGGTAAGGCCTTCGAGAGCAAGCTTGGCAAGCAGTATTATCCTGTCGTGCTGGAACACCAGGACACCCTGGCGCTGCTGAACTCCTACATGATCCAGAAGTACAACATCCCGGCTGTGGATGAGCAGACCAAAAAATTCTCCTACAGCAAAGAGCAGTGGGTGGAATTCTTCCAGACTTATAAAAAGTTGGTTGATAGCCACGTTATGCCAGACACCAAATACTATGCGTCATTTGGTAAGAGCAACATGTACGAGATGAAGCCGTGGATCCAGGGTGAATGGGGCGGAACCTATATGTGGAACTCCACCATTAACAAATATTCCGACAACCTGAAGCCACCAGCAAAACTGGAGCTGGGTAATTACCCAATGCTGCCGGGTGCTACCGATGCGGGCCTGTTCTTCAAACCGGCACAGATGCTGTCGATTGGTAAATCCACCAAAAACCCGGAAGCCGCAGCCAGGCTGATTAACTTCCTCCTGAACAGCAAAGAAGGTGTGGATACGCTGGGTCTGGAGCGTGGCGTGCCGTTGAGTAAAGCGGCGGTGCAATTCCTGACTGAAGACGGCACCATCAAAGAGAGCGATCCTTCCGTTGCGGGCCTGCGTCTGGCGCAGTCTCTGCCAGCGAAATTGTCCGTATCACCTTACTTTGATGACCCGCAGATTGTGGCCCAGTTCGGCACCTCTCTTCAGTACATCGACTATGGCCAGAAAACCGTAGAAGAAACTGCCGCTGACTTCCAGCGTCAGGCTGAACGTATCCTGAAACGCGCTATGCGCTAAGCCCCCGGCCAGAACATACCCTGCCACTGACGGTGGCGGGGTATTTTTTTATCTCAAGGAGAGAAAAATGAAAGGCAAAATCATCCCGCTGAATTTTCGCACTCGCCAGGATCCTACAACCGGGCACGAGGTGATACGGATGACGCCCCCGCACATTATTTGTCACCGGAATTACTTCTATCAAAAATGCTTCACCCGTGATGGCAGCAAGCTGATTTTTGGCGGTGCGTTCGAAGGCCACTGGAATTACTACCTGCTGGATATTGCGAAACAACAGGCAACCCAGCTTACCGACGGAGCCGGGGATAATACCTTTGGCGGCTTTTTATCGGATGATGATAAATCCCTGTGGTATGTAAAAAATAACCGCGAACTCCGGCGCGTCGACCTCGACAGCCTTGAGGAGTTTATCGTCTATGACGTTGACGACGAATGGGTGGCGTATGGCACCTGGGTGGCAAATTCAGAGTGCACAAAGCTTGTCGGGATCGAAATCAAAAAGAGCGACTGGCAGCCGCTGACCGACTGGGGCAAGTTCCGCGCGTTTTACTTTACCCAGCCTGAATGCCGCCTGATCAATATCGATTTACGCACTGGTGAACGCCGGGTGATGTTGCAGGAAAACCGCTGGCTCGGGCATCCGATCTATCGCCCGTTTGACGACACCACCGTCGCGTTTTGCCATGAAGGCCCGCGTGACGCCATTGACGCGCGCATGTGGCTGATTAATGCCGACGGCAGCAACGTGCGCAAGGTTCGCCAGCACGCGCCCGGCGAGAGTTTCACCCATGAATTTTGGGTCCCGGACGGCTCCGCGCTGTATTACGTGGAGCATAAAGAGAACGACCCGAAACGCTATCTGTGCAGCGCCGATCCGCAGACGCTGGAAAACCGCCAGTTGATGTCGATCCCACCCTGCTCTCACCTGATGAGCAACCACGATGGCGCGCTGATTGTCGGTGACGGCGCACCGCACAATACCGGAGATATCAGCCTCAACGATCCGTTTATCTGGGTATTTGATGTTCGCGCGGGAACGCAAAAGGCCGTTTGCCAGCACAACACCAGCTGGAAAGTGCTGGATGGCGACCGTCAGGTGACGCATCCGCATCCGTCATTTTCGCCTGACGATGAGTGGGTGCTGTATACCTCGGATGCCGAAGGAATGCCGGCGCTGTATTTAGCGAAGGTGTAAAAAAAGCCGGGTGGCGGCGATGCCTTTCCCGGCATACATTTGGCGCTACTTTGTAGGCCCGGTAAGCGTAGCGCCACCGGGCACACCATCAGACGCCGATATCCCGCAATTTCTCGCCTTTCATCAGCTTACGTTCAATGTGCTCAAGCGTTACCCCTTTGGTTTCCGGAATCAGCCAGAAGGTCACACCGATAAAGGCCACGTTCAGCACGGTGTACAGCCAGAACGTCCCCGCCGCGCCAATCGAATCCAGCAGCGTCAGGAATGTCGCGCCGATAATCATGTTCGACACCCAGTTGGTGGTTGTGGAACAGGTAATCCCGAAGTCACGGCATTTCAGCGGCTGAATTTCAGAGCACAAGATCCACACAACCGGTGCGGCGCTCATCGCATAACCCGCAATACACATCATGGTCATGCCGACAGAGAGCCAGGACAGCCCGCTTGATGCCGTGCCGTTATCGAACTGCATCAGGCAGTAGCCGAGGATCAGCGTGCCGATGGCCATCACACTAAAACCAATTTTCAGCGCCGGTTTACGTCCGGCTTTATCAACGGTGAACACCGCAATAAAAGTGGCGAACATAAAGGTCAAACCGACCACCAGGGTAGCTATCATCTGTTGCTCGGTGGTGGTAAATCCGGCCATTTTGAAGATGCGCGGGGCATAATACATGATGATGTTCATGCCGGTGAACTGCTGCATCGCCTGCAACAACATGCCGAGGAACACCGCGCGCCGCACGTTGCGGTTGGCTTTAAATAACGCCCAACCACCCTGCTTCAGCTTCAGGCTTTCACGGATTTCGTTCAGCTCATCACGCGCTTTTTCAGACGTATCACGCAACATGCGCAGCACCTCTTCCGCCTCCACGTGACGCCCTTTTTGTGCCAGCCAGCGCGGGCTGTTTGGCAGGAATATCACCAGCACAATCAGCAGCAACGCAGGCAGCGCCAGCACACCCAGCATTGCCCGCCAGTTACCGCTGTAGCTGAAATATGTATCGGACAAAAACGCCAGCACAATACCGAGCGTGACCATCAGCTGATACATACTGATCATCTTGCCGCGCACGTTCTCGCTCGCCATTTCTGACAGATAAAGCGGCGCGGTGTACGACGCAATCCCCACCGCCACGCCCAGCAGTACGCGGGACAGCAACAGCAATTCCACACCGGTGGCAAACGCAGAGCCGAGTGAACCGGCCACGAACAGAATGGCGCCAACCATCAGGCTGTATTTACGCCCAAGGCGGAACGAAAGCCAGCCGTTAAACAGCGCACCGATGGCCGCGCCGAGCATCATACTGCTCACCACCCACTCCTGAAGGCGGCTGCTCAACGTAAAGTGATCGGTAATAAACGGCAACGCACCGGCAATCACGCCGATATCCAGCCCAAACAGCAAACCGGCTACCGCTGCCGCGATAGAGACAAACTGGTTCATGCGGCGGGTATCGCGCAGCGCGCCGGGCATGAGGGTAGAGTCATTTATAGATGTCATATTTTCCTGCCTGAACAGCGAAATTCGTTAACTGAAATTACGAGATGGCGAAAAAAAGTGTCAGGCGGGAATCTGCGAAGATATGGATAATTTCGCTGCGACATACCGATCTGTGATGGACATTACAATTTCAACTAATGCTGAATAATCACATATTTTTACTAATTAGTTAATTTTTAAGCAATAAAAGCGTGATTTATGTCATTCATGATTTTTTGGTATGGATTTTTCATCTTTACCTGTATGGATAATGACATTTTTTGAGCAAAAAAAACCTCCGCCGCAAGGCAGAGGTTCTTCATCAGAGGGCGGAATTAACGCGCCAGCCAGCCACCATCAACTGCCACGGTATAGCCGTTAATGTAGTCAGAAGCCGGGGATGCCAGGAATACAATCGGCCCCATCAGATCGCTCGGCAGGCCCCAACGGCCAGCCGGGATACGGTCGAGGATTTCCGCGCTACGCTGTTCATCCGCACGCAACTGCTGGGTGTTGTTGGTCGCCATGTAGCCCGGTGCAATCGCGTTGACGTTGATGTTGTGCTTCGCCCACTCGTTTGCCAGCAGACGGGTCACGCCCATTACGGCACTTTTTGACGCGGTGTAAGACGGCACGCGGATACCGCCCTGGAACGACAGCATAGAGGCGATGTTAATGATCTTGCCGCCTTTACCCTGAGCGATAAAGTGCTTCGCCGCCGCCTGAGACATAAAGAACACGCTCTTGATGTTCAGGTTCATCACGTCGTCCCAGTCGCGCTCGCTGAAGTTGATAGCATCTTCACGGCGGATCAGGCCTGCGTTGTTGACCAGGATATCGATATGGCCGAATTCTGCCACAGCGCGATCCAACAGCTCAGGAATGGTATCGATTTTACGCAGGTCAGCGGTCAGGCTCAGGAAACGACGGCCCAGTGCGGTAACGCGTTCAATGGTTTCAGTTGGTTCAACAATGTTGATGCCGACGATATCGCAGCCAGCTTCCGCCAGACCTAATGCCATACCCTGGCCCAGACCGGTGTCACAACCGGAAACCACAGCCACTTTACCCTGTAGAGAAAATGCATCCAGAATCATGTTAGTTCCTTAATCTTTTAACGCCTGTCACGAACAGGCAGGTTTATGCTTAACTGCCCGCGACTAGCGCAGATCTTTAACAGCGACGTGGTCCATATCATCAAAGACCTGGTTTTCACCGACCATACCCCAGATAAAGGTGTATGCACGGGTTCCCACGCCTGAGTGAATAGACCAGCTCGGAGAAATCACGGCCTGCTCGTTATGCATCACGATATGACGCGTTTCCTGCGGCTGCCCCATCATGTGGAACACGCAGGCATCTTCTTCCATGTTGAAGTAGAAATAGACTTCCATGCGGCGCTCGTGGGTATGGCACGGCATGGTGTTCCACAGGTTGCCCGGTTCAAGCTCGGTCAGCCCCATGCTGAGCTGGCAGGTTTCCAGCACATCGGGAACAAAGTATTTGTTGATGGTGCGGCGGTTGCTGGTGAGGTTGTCGCCAAGCGTGACCGGGGCAACGTCCGCAGGTGTCACTTTTTTGGTTGGATACGTGGTGTGGGCTGGCGCGCAGTTGTAGTAGAACTTCGCCGGTTTGCTGCTATCGATGCTGGCGAAGACCACTTCTTTCGCGCCTTTACCTACGTACAAAGCATCGCGATGACCAATCTCGTAACAGTGGCCATCTACGGTGACAGTGCCAGGTCCGCCGATATTGATAACGCCCAATTCGCGACGTTCCAGGAAGTAGCTCACGCCAAGCTGTTTGCCCACTTCGCTGCCCACGGAAACCGTTTTTGCCACCGGCATGATGCCGCCAACAATAATGCGATCGATATGGCTGTAGACCATGGTGTACGCGTCGGCTTCGAATACCTTCTCAACTAAAAACTCGTTGCGCAGCCCCTGAGTATCCAGCGTTTTTGCGTGCGCACTGTGGATGCTTTGTCTGACGTCCACGGTAACCTCCAGAATTGATCGTGCCAGAAGGCAAAATAATTAACGAAACATCGTTCCGTTTTCTCGATAGGCACATAGTATCGCCTGAGAAATGGCTTTTCAATTGTATTTAAAACAACGTTTCACTTTTTCTGTGTCTTTATGCCAGAAATGATGTTTCGATCACGATTGTTGAGGGGTTGACGCAGAAATGGCTAAAAGCGTTCTGGATGTTAATCATAATAAACAATAAGTTATAAAACCTTTGAAATTCGACGGTATACAAAACATTCAGCGTTAAAAATCTAAGATGACATCACGCGCATCAATTTTTCTTACAAATTGCGCCATCAGTCACACATATTGAAACGATGTTTTGATAATTTAACACCCAGTTTTTAACTCAATTTTTATCGTATAAAGGAGTGCATTATGGCTAAAGGTATGCGGGTCAAGCTGAACTACGAGGTCAGCCGCGATCCGGATACGGGCGTGGAAGTCACCCGCCTGACCCCACCCGAAGTAACCTGTCATCGCAACTACTTCTATCAGAAGTGCTTCTTTAACGATGGTAGCCACCTGCTGTTCGCAGGAGAGTTTGACGGGAACTGGAACTACTACCTGCTGGATCTGAAAAAAGC
This sequence comes from Enterobacter soli ATCC BAA-2102, assembly GCF_001654845.1. GTDB lineage: Bacteria > Pseudomonadota > Gammaproteobacteria > Enterobacterales > Enterobacteriaceae > Enterobacter > Enterobacter soli. Next base: position 78,565 of record NZ_LXES01000003.1, read on the forward strand.
CGAAGCGGTGCAGCTGACTGAAGGTACTGGCGATAACACCTTTGGTGGATTCCTCTCTCCGGATGATAAGTCCTTCTATTATGTGAAGAACGATCGCACGTTGCTGGAGGTGAACTTACACACTCTGGCCGAGCGAGAAGTTTACCGCGTCTCTGACGAATGGGTGGGTTACGGTACCTGGGTGGCCAATAGCGACTGTACCAAACTGGTCGGTATTGAGATTGCCAAAAGTGACTGGACGCCGCTCAACGACTGGAAAATTTTCCACGACTTCTTCCATAAAGGGCCACACTGCCGCCTGCTGCGCGTGGATCTTAAAACCGGTGAAAGCTCAACCATCCACGAAGAGAAAAACTGGCTGGGTCACCCTATTTATCGTCCGTTCGACGACAACACCGTGGCTTTCTGCCATGAAGGGCCGCACGACCTGGTGGATGCCCGCATGTGGCTGGTCAACGAAGATGGCAGCAACGTGCGTAAAGTGAAAGAGCACGCAGAAGGTGAAAGCTGCACCCACGAATTCTGGGTGCCGAATGGTTCTGCACTGGTTTACGTCTCGTATCTGAAAGGTCAACAGGGCCGCACGATTTACAGCTTTAACCCGGATACCGGCGTTAACGATGCCGTCATGCAGATGCCTGCCTGTTCACACCTGATGAGCAACTTCGACGGCACAATGCTGGTTGGGGATGGCTCCGGCACGCCGGTCGACGTGAAGGATACCAGCGGTTATACCATCGATAACGATCCGTACCTTTATGCCTTTGATGTGGCGAAAAAAGCGTATTTCCGCATCGCCCGTCACGATACCTCCTGGGCAACGGTGGCCAATAGCCGCCAGGTGACCCATCCGCATCCATCCTTTACCCCGGATGATAAAGCGGTTCTGTACAGTTCCGATAAAGACGGCAAACCTGCACTCTATATCGCGAAACTCCCCGAGCAACCTGAAATGTTGCATGCATGATTTGAGTTAGTGTTTCTGTAACTGGCCTTGCCCTCCTTTATGGAGGGCTTTTTTTTGGGTTCGGTGCGTGCTCTTTGCCCGGCGGCGTTTTTCCGGGCACAAAAAAACCGGCTCACGTGGAGCCGGTCTTTTTCCCGGAGGCACTGCTTATTATTTATTAGAAAGAGTACGCCACACCTAAACGGAAACGGGTCTGACGCTCATCGGTATCTTTCACGCCCACGTTACCCACTTCAACATATGGCGCCCAGTTTTTATCCAATTTGTATGCCAGCTTGGCGTTATATTCGTTGGAGTAATCTTTATTGTTATTACGAATCACACCTTCTGAGCTTTTCGCGTAAACATAGTTCAGCTCGGTACGGAAATCGCCCATCACCCAGCCAACCCACGCATCGCCACGGTTTACTTTATCATCGTCTTTATTCGAACTTGACGGGTAACGGGTATATTCATAGCGGTAACGCGCGGCAACATAGAACCCATTATCAAAACTATATTGCAAGTGCAGGTTCGGTTTATAAATAGTGCGACTGTCATTACTCTCAATCGTAAACGCAGGCGTCAACGAGATATTATCCGTTGCTTTCCAGCGCCAGCTAATCTGGTCTTCGTGGCCGTTACCCACCACATCCGCAAACGGCTGGTCAGCTTTATCACCGCCAGATTTCCATTTCGCTTCAACCGAAAAACCTAAGCCGTTTTCAAAACGGTGTGAAACAGATACGCGGTCTGCGTTAGAGCCGCTATCAATGTATTCATGACGTAAGTCAACAGTAACAGCCTGAGCTGCAAAAGACGCACCGACAAGAGACGCAAGAGCCAGAGATTTCTTAAACATGAAAAAACCCTCAATTGAAATAATGTTTCGTTTTTATGGAATTGCAGTTTATTTTTTTATAAACGTAATTTTAGTGACAAGGATCGTAATTATTTGTTTCATTTTTTTTGGCAAAGATCGACGTGAACCCCGTCAACAAAAAAAGGGGCTTAACGTGAATTTTTATGGGAGAGATCACACAAAGAACTTAGCGAGGAAAATAATTTTGCGTGCAAGTATTACTGATAACTTTAGATTTACCTTAAAAGCGTAAAAATATGATTCTTGATGTCAAAAAAAACCTCCGGGCAGGAGGCTTTAGTGTCGGCTGATGGGATATTACCTTTCGATCGCTAACGCAACCCCTTGCCCACCGCCGATACACAGTGTGGCGAGCCCCTTGCGGGAATTACGTTTCATCATTTCATGGACCAGTGACACCAGGATCCTACAGCCGGATGCGCCGATCGGGTGACCCAGTGCGATCGCCCCGCCGTTGACATTGACGCGCAGTGGATCCCACTCCAGCATTTTGCCTACCGAAATAGCCTGAGCCGCAAAGGCTTCGTTCACTTCAATAAGATCCACATCACTGAGATGCCAGCCCGCACGCTCCAGGCAGCGACGGGTCGCGTAAACCGGTGCGATCCCCATTAAGGCCGGGTCAACGCCTACGCTGGCAAACGCCTTGATGCGGGCCAGTACGGGTAAATCCAGCTCCTGAGCTTTGCTTTCACTCATCATCATTACCGCTGCGGCACCGTCATTAATCGAGGATGCGTTCCCGGCCGTCACCGAGCCCAGGGTTTCAAATGCGGGATTCAGCTTAGCCAGCCCTTCGGCGCTGGCATCGGTACGCGGTTGTTCATCCGTGTCGACAACAACAGATTCACCGCTCTGGCGGAGCGTGCTGACAGGCACGATTTCATCGCGAAACCGCCCGGAATCGATAGCCGCGCGGGCTTTTTGCTGTGAGCTTAGCGCGTAAGCATCCTGAAGTTCACGGCTGATGCCGTATTCACGCGCCAGATTTTCCGCCGTCACGCCCATGTGGTAGTCATTGAACGCATCCCACAGCCCGTCATGCACCAGGCTGTCGATAAGCTGGCTGTTGCCCAGCTGCGCGCCAGTACGGCTGTCGGTGAGGACGTGCGGGGCGCGGCTCATGTTTTCCTGCCCACCGGCAATCACCACATCCGCTTCACCACACTGTATCGCCTGGGTCGCAAGATGCAGCGCTTTCAGACCAGAGCCACAGACATCGTTGATGGTAATTGCAGACACGGTATTCGGCAGGCCGCCTTTGAGCGCCGCCTGGCGCGCAGGGTTTTGCCCGGCACCGGCAGTCAACACCTGACCGAGGATCACTTCGTCGATTTCATGCCCGGCGATCCCGCTGCGTTCCACCAGTGCCTTCACCACCACGCTGCCCAGATCAACGGCAGAATGGCGCGACAGCGCTCCCTGAAAACAGCCGATAGCCGTACGCAACGCACCCACTATAACGACATCTTTCATCACGACCTCTGTATAAAATGACATGACGATAGTAGAGGATTGTTATCAACAATTGACGCAATTGTTTAAAAAAAGTGAGTTTAGTCACAGGATTAGCGTGCATCCTGCAAATACTGGCGTAGCCAGCTTCCGGCGACGCCAGGCGGGGATCGTTTGTTCCACAGCAGATCAATCCCGATCGCGCGCGGCCAGCCCGGAACATTCAGCTGCACCAGTGATTTCGCCGCCGCGAACTCATCCACCAGCGCGCATGGCAGCGCGCACCAGCCAAATCCCTGCACCGCCATACTCAAGAGTAACAGGTAATTGGGCGCTGACCAGACCGGCCCCCGCGCAAGCGTGGTTTCCCGCTCAAGATAGGTGCTCAGACGCAACTCGCGCCAGCCGTGCAGTTCGTCGGCCTGCGTCTGATGTTGCGCCGCAAGGGGATGCTCGGCAGAAACATAGATGGCCATCCGGGTCTGCATGGGCAGCCGGGTGGCACCGATATCGGTCGGGTAGCTGTCACGTGCTTCCGTCAGCCCGACCTGCGCCCTCTCTTTCTGGAGAAGATCGATAACATCCTCTTCCTCGCCGATCAGACATTCGAATTCCGTATGGGGAAAACGCTGGTCGAACTGTTTCATCAGGTCTTCCAGCACGTCCGGGTTCAGCGTATCGGAAAGCACAAACGTCAGGCGTGCTTCGGTTTGTGCTGTCAGCGATACCGCCAGCTCGTCGAGCCGCGCGCTGGCGGCAAGGATGGATTGTACATAGCCCAGCACCTGCTCGCCCTGCGCGGTTAAGACAGGCTGACGCGCCGAGCGGTCAAACAACTCGAACCCCAGGTCTGCCTCAAGATTGGCAATAGAGGTACTGATGGTGGACTGGCTTTTACGCAGCCGACGCGCGGCAGCAGAAAACGAACCGGCGGCAACGGTTTCAACAAACGCCGTGAGGGCTTCGGGTGAATAGCGCATGAAGTATCTATTTTATCGATGGATACCATCTTTTATATATCATCTTTAACGATAAAAATAGGCCGCAACACCGCCCATTCTGGCGAATTAACGAGGTCACTATGCAACATCAGGATGCACTCCAGCGTAAGCTGCCGGAGCGAATCTTTCATGCGGTTTGTTTTGAAGGAATTGCCACGGCGATCCTCGCCCCGACGGCCGCGTGGTTAATGCAACGTTCAGTCGTTGAAATGGGCGGCCTGACCATTATTCTGGCCACCACGGCGATGCTGTGGAATATCATTTATAACTTTGGCTTTGACCGCTTCTGGCCCGTACAGCGGGTAAAACGCACGGCCAAAGTCCGCGCCCTGCACGCGCTAGGATTTGAATGCGGTTTTATCGTGATCGGCGTAACCATCGTGTCTGCGGTGCTCGGCGTCACGCTGCTTCAGGCATTTACGCTGGAAATCGGTTTCTTCCTGTTCTTCCTGCCCTATACCATGTTCTATAACTGGGCGTATGACACTCTGCGCGATAGATTCATCAAGCGCCGCCAGCAACGACGCGCCCTGGCAGGCTAATCCTCCCCTGGCCGGACACCCGCTCCGGCCAACCTCCTCAGAAGCAACGGCGATCTCCTCTCATAATTATGGTAAATTGCACTCCTTTTTGTTCGTTTTATAGTTGATACGTTGCTCTAATGTCGAAAATTTGGTCAAAAGAAGAGACTCTCTGGAGTTTCGCCCTCTACGGCACAGCCGTGGGCGCAGGAACCTTGTTCTTGCCCATTCAGCTCGGCTCCGCAGGTGCCATTGTCCTGCTCATTACTGCCCTCGTGGCGTATCCGTTAACCTACTGGCCGCACAAAGCGCTGGCGCAATTTATCCTGTCGTCGAAAACAAAAGGCAACGAAGGGATCACCGGGGCGGTTAGCCACTACTACGGAAAGAAGATCGGTAATCTGATCACCACGCTCTATTTTGTCGCCTTCTTTGTGGTGGTGCTTATTTATGCGGTGGCGATTACAAACTCGCTCACCGAACAGCTGGCGAAGCGCATGACGGTTGATCTTAGTGTGCGGGTGATGGTGAGTTTTGGCGTGGTGCTGGCGCTGAATCTGATCTTCCTGATGGGACGGCATATCACCATTAAAGTGATGGGATTTTTGGTCTTTCCGCTGATCGCCTACTTCCTGTTTTTGTCGCTGTATCTGACCGGTAGCTGGCAGCCTGAGCTGCTTACCAGCCAGATGGCATTCGATCAACATACGTTGCACCAGGTGTGGGTTTCTATCCCGGTGATGGTTTTCGCTTTTAGCCATACCCCGATTATCTCGACGTTCGCGGTCGATCGTCGCGAGAAATACGGTGACGCTGCCATGGGTAAATGCAAAAAAATCATGAAGGTGGCATACCTGATTATCTGCCTGAGCGTGCTGTTCTTCGTGTTCAGCTGCCTGCTTTCCATTCCTCCGTCTTACATTGTGGCGGCGAAAGAGGAAGGGGTAACGATTTTGTCGGCGCTGTCGATGATGCCCTCTTCTCCTGCCTGGCTTGGGATTTCCGGCATTATTGTCGCCATTATCGCGATGTCGAAATCGTTCCTCGGCACCTATTTTGGGGTGATTGAGGGGGCGACGGAGATTGTGAAGTCGTCGCTGAACCAGGTCGGGGTGAAGAAAAGCCGCGCCTTTAACCGCGCGGTTTCCATTCTGGGCGTGTCGCTGATTACCTTTGTGGTGTGTTGTATTAACCCGAATGCGATTTCGATGATTTATGCCATCAGCGGTCCGCTGATCGCCATGATTTTGTTTATTATGCCGACGCTGTCGACGTATTTGATCCCATCGCTGAAGCAGTATCGTTCGGTGGGGAATTTGCTGACGTTGATTGTTGGGGTGTTGTGTGTGTCGGTGATGTTTGTGGGGTGATTCGAAGAATGAGAACGCAGGCTGTTCCGTTCACTTCGATTCCAGCAGAAAATTGATTCTTCACCGCCCGTGAACGGGAAAAGGGGGCCACCTCGGCCCCTTTTTCAATCCCGGCTCCCGATACTGTTAAGCCCGAATATCGTCATACTCCCGCGTATTATCAAACTCATGCTTCGCAAACGGGCACAGCGGGATAATCTTGCGGTTCTCACCGCGCATCTTCTCTACGACTTTCGCCACCAGCTGTTTACCGACGCCCTGCCCTTTCAGGCTCGGATCGACATCAGTGTGCTCGATAATGCTCAGGTGCTCGCCGGTCGGGACAAACACAATCTCGGCGACCTGATTTCCGTCAGCATCATTCACATAAAACTTGTTATGGCCTTCCAGAATATCCATAGTTCCTCGCTTATTTTTGGCGATACTTCAGCGCACCGCTTGGGCAGGTATCAATCACACGAATAACTGTTTCTACATCCACTTCATCCGGGATGATCCACGGTTTGCGTTTCAGATTGAATAGCTTAGCGCTACCGCGTACACAATTTCCTGAATGCTTGCAGATCCCGGTGTTGAAGTAGACATCTATTTTTTCCCCGGTATAGGCCCGGTAACCTGCATCCAGTAGTTCTTTATCCATGACATTGCCTCTGTAATTATTATGGTGCTGAACAAAGCATAGCCTCGTGGGATCCTGATGGCTATCCATGCAAAAAACGAAAAGCCAGCTCACAACTCTGTTTTTGTCAGATTGCGCGCCACATTTCCCCATGTCAGGCTCCGCGAATATCTCATTTTTGTATTTCAGCCGCAGGACATATGAAACGCAGACTCCCTTTTCAGGTGAAGCTTTTTTTATCTCTGGTGTTTTTTTCCTGCCTGCTATTAGCGCTGCTGGGTGCGATCCTGTTCCATTTTATTGACCGACAGCTGCACCACGATCTCGGGCAACGTGCACGGGTGCAGGCCAGCGAAATAGCCCTGATGCCAGGGCTTGCCGATAAAGTCGCCGCCAGAGATATCACCGGTATCGCCCGCTTAATTCAGCCTTTACGCGCAGAAAGTGATGCCAGTTATATTGTCATCGGGGATACGCGCGAGCAGCATCTGTATCACTCAGAGTCACCTGAACGTCTTAATTTACCCATGATTGGTGGGGATAATGCCGAGGTCTTAAAGGGAAAGACCATTATTTCCGTACGCAAAGGTGGGATAGGTGTTTCATTACGCAGTAAAGCCCCGATATTTAATGCCCAACATCAGGTGATCGGGATTGTCTCGGTGGGTTATCTGACCTCGTACATTGCCAATATTAATGCCCGCATCCTCTGGCAGTCGGGGTTATATGGCATTGGACTTTTACTTTTGCTGTTTATTTTTTCCTGGCTGTTTACCCGTAACCTCAAAAAGCAGATGTTCCGCCTCGAGCCCAAAGATATCGCCCAGCTGGTACTGCAACAAAAAGCCCTGCTTGAAGCCATGTACGAGGGCATATTTGCAGTCAATGCTGAAAAGCAGCTGATTTTAATAAACCGGGCAGCGCGAGAAATGCTGGATATTCGCCAGAGCGAGAAAGAGCTTATCGGCAAACCGCTCGATGAGGTCTTGCAGACCTCACCCGGTTTCTTTTCACAGCGCTATGCCTCAATAAGCAGCGGCAGCCACGATCAGATTGCCGTCCTTAATCATCGGGAAGTGATCGTTAACCGTGTGGCCATTGAGGTCGAGCCGAATGTGGAAAGCGGCTGGGTGTATAGTTTCCGCGATAAAAACGACATTAACACCCTCAGCAGCCAGCTGAGCCAGATAAAGCGGTACGCTGACAACCTGCGCATTATGCGCCATGAACAGCTGAACTGGACCGCCACCCTCGTCGGGCTGTTGCAGATGAAGCATTATGACGAGGCCATTCGCTACATTCAGGCCCAGTCCGATGGCGCGCAAAAGGTGCTGGATTTTGTCTCCGCCCGTTTTACTTCGCCGGCATTGTGCGGGCTGCTGCTGGGGAAATACGTCAGCGCGCGCGAAAAAGGCGTTGAACTGCTTTTCGACCCCGCCTGCCAGTTAACCCACATGCCGTTGACGCTCAACGAAACAGAGCTGATGTCGGTTATTGGTAACCTGCTGGATAACGCCGTGGATGCCACGCTGAAAGCACCCGTTCCCGCCGCAGTGGAACTCTATATTTCAGACAGAAACCAGGAGCTGCTGATAGAAGTGGCCGACCGGGGCTGCGGCGTGGACGATGCCATGAAGCCGCACATTTTCCAGCAGGGGTTCAGCAGTAAACCCGACTCCGGCAACGAAATAACCGGCTCCGAGCACGGTATCGGTCTGTTTCTGGTGGCAGGATATATTGATAAGGCCGGTGGCAATATCGAAATCACCGACAATACCCCGCAAGGGACTATTTTCACGGTGTTTATTCCCTTTAAACCTTCCGTTCGACAGGGCTAAAACATGACTACTACCCGGGCAATTGATGTCGTCATTGTTGAGGACGAACCTCACCTCGCCGAGCTGCATCGTGAGTATATTGAGCAGAATTTCCATTTGCGCGTTGTCGGCATTGCCCCTTCGCTGGAAAAGGCGCGCGAGCTGATTAGCCGCCATCAACCACGGTTGATTCTGCTCGATAACTACCTTCCGGATGGCAAAGGCGTGAATTTAATCGACAGTCCACTGCTGAAGAGTTTTGAGTGCTCAGTCATTTTCATCACTGCGGCCAGCGATATGCAAACCTGTAGTCATGCCATGCGCAGCGGCGCGTTCGACTACCTGATAAAACCGGTGTTTTTCCAGCGCCTGCACGCCTCGCTTGAGCGGTTTTTGCGCTTCATCCACACCGTACAACAGGTGAAGGTGGTGGACCAACATGCGCTGGATCGCCTGTTTAATCTGCCCGCGGCTGAGTCCTCTCCAGCCCCTTCCACCAAAGGGATTGAACCCAACACCCTGGAGCGCATTACGCGCTTTTTCACCGATAACCCTGACAGTAATATGTCTGTAGAAGAAGTCGTGGAAAACGTGGGGATCAGCAAAACCACGGGCCGTCGCTATCTGGAATACTGCGTGGAGAGCGGGTTTATTAGCATCGAAATGTTGTACGGCAATATTGGCCATCCAAGACGGCTATATCGCAAAGCGCCCGCCAAAGAATAATCCGCAAACCGGATGGCGTTTTGCGGATTTAATGGTGTTAATTGCCGAAACAACGCCGACAATCACACTTCGGAAGCGGGGCTTTCGCCCCCCTATTGTCTGATGTTCCCCATACGCTATGTTGACCATTAGTTCCTCAAATGTAACTAAAAGGTTAATTATAATGTCGAACACTTTCCGAATTTCTCTGCTTACCGCTACCGTACTGATCTCTACGTCTGCAATGTCTGCTTTACCGCAGAGCTACCCTGCCGAGTATCAAAAAGTCGTGGATGCCGCGACCAAAGAGGGCAAAGTGGTGATTTACTCCACCACCGACACCAAAGCTGCCGGGCCGCTGATTGAGGGCTTCGAGAAAACCTATCCGGGCATTAAAGTTGAATACAACGATATGAACAGCACCGAGCTGTACAACCGTTTTATCAGCGAGCAGGCTTCCGGTGGCGGCAGCGGTGATGTGGTCTGGAGCTCCTCAATGGATACCGCGCTGAAGCTCGCCACCGACTATGCGCAGGAGTACAAATCCCCTGAGCAAAGCCAGCTGCCAAAATGGGCGGTCTGGAGCGATAAAGCCTACGGCACTACCTATGAGCCGGTGGTCTTTATCTACAACAAACGCCTTATCCCCGCGGCCGAAGTACCGGATTCACACGCGGCGCTGGCCAAACTTATCGCCAGCCAGAGCGATAAGTTCAAGAGCAAAGTCACCACCTACGACATCGAAAAATCCGGGCTGGGCTTTATGCTCTCCGTTCAGGATTTCAAGGCCGATCCAAACTACCTGAAAACCCTGGCTGACGTCGCCAAAGGCGGTTTAGCCGTGCAGTCTTCAACCGGTACGATGATGGAAAGGGTATCGTCAGGTGAAAACCTGATTGGCTTTAACATCCTCGGCTCCTACGCCGAAGCCCGCGCGAAGAACGATCCGTCCCTGGGCATCTCCTATCCGAAGGATTACACCCTGGTGTTATCGCGCGTGTCCTTTATCAGCCAGCAGGCGCAAAACAGCAACGCCGCGAAGCTGTGGCTGGACTATGTGCTGTCAGAAAAAGGACAAAGTATTCTGGCGAATCAGGCTGATATCCCGTCCATCCGTAACGATATCGAAGGCAAAAATGATATCGACGGCCTGACCAAAATTCTGGGCAACGCGCTGAAACCGATCCCGGTTGATGAAAGCCTGCTGGAATACCTGCAACCGAAAAAACGTCTGGACTACATCAAACAGTGGCGCGAAGCCGCCGCCAAATAAGTCCGGGCATAGCGCGGCGATTCTGCCGCGCTCCTTCTCCTGATGTCGTTGTTCTGGGTTCCAGCACCAGGGATACACTATGAATGCATTACACAGAAAGTGGCAAAGCCTGCCTCGCGGCGTAGTGGTGTTGATAACCGCTCTGGTTATCTATGTTCCGCTGTCGTTCATCGTGATACAGAGCTTCTTATCCGCTCCCTTTTTCTCTCCGGCTAAAGAGTGGAGCTTTGAATCATTTGGGTTTATTTTCACCGATCCCGATTTCTATAAAGCACTCAGAAGCGGTTTCATTCTCGCGTTCGGTCTGGTCATCATCGCCATTCCGCTTGGTGGGGTACTGGCGTTTCTGATGGTTCGCACCGATTTACCTGGCCGCCGTCTGATTGAGCCGCTGATCCTGGTGCCGATTTTTGTGTCGCCGATGGTTCTGGGCTTTGGCTATGTGGTCGCCGCCGGGCCGGTTGGGTTTTTATCTCTGTGGGCGCAGTCGCTGATTGGTTTTGTGCCCTGGAATATCTACGACATGTCGAGCATCGTGGTCATCGCTGGCCTGACGCATGTTCCGCACGCGTATCTGTACATCTCCTCGGCGCTGCGAAGCGTGGGCTCTGATGTGGAAGAAGCCGCGCGCACGGCGGGAGCTTCTCCGTTACAGGTGATGACCTCCGTCAGCCTGCCGATGGTACGCCCGTCGATTCTGTACGCCATTGTATTGCTGTTCTTCCTCGGGCTGGAGGTGTTTGGCCTGATGCTGGTGCTGGGCGATCCTGAGGGCAACATGGTGCTGGCAACTTACCTGTACCAGCTGACCAACAAACTTGGCACGCCGTCGTATCACCTGATGGCAGCAGTGGCCGTGGTGTTGATTTGTATCACCATCCCACTGGTGATGTTACAGCGCCGCCTGATGCGCACCGCCAACCGCTTTGTGACCGTGAAAGGCAAGGCGTCACAGGCGCGTGCTTTACCACTGGGCAAATGGCGCTGGGTGGCTGGTGGCGTGGTGGCATTCTGGCTGACCGTGACCATTGGCGTTCCGCTGCTTGGCGTGGTGCTGCGCGCGTTTATCTCGAACTGGGGGGTGGGAGTTTCTCTCTGGGATGAGCTTTCCCTGAGCACCTTCCGCACGATCTGGGCTCAGCCAAACCTGCTGCGTGCCATCGTCAACTCGATGTCTATCGGCGTGATTGGCGGCGCACTGGCCGTGGCCTGTTATCTGTTTGTCGGTATTGCCATGCACCGCAAACCGGACAACACCACGCGGTTCCTCGATTACAGCGTGCTGGTGCCACGTGCGGTGCCGGGTCTGCTTGCGGGTCTGGCATTCCTGTGGGTGTTCCTGTTCCTGCCAATGTGGCTGGACAACTCGCTGAAATCTGGCTGGCTTTCCGGGTTTTTCTGGTCCGACTGGATGCGCGAAAACCTGATTGTCTGGCTGCGTTCATTACGCAGCACCATCTTCAGCGTCTGGCTGGCCTACACAGTGGTGTGGATGGCGTACGGGTTGCGGCTTATCTCCTCAACGCTGCTCCAGGTCGGGCCTGAACTTGAAGAAGCGGCGCGCAGCACAGGGGCAACGCGCGGGCAAATTACCCGTCACGTCACCATTCCGCTGTCACGCTACGGTCTTATCGGCTCATGGTTGTTGATGTTCCTGATCTTTGAACGCGAATACTCAACCGGTGTGTATCTGCTTTCGCCGGGTACGGAAACCATCGGCTCGATGCTGGTTTCCCTGTGGGCGGCAGGTGCCATTGATATCGTGGCTGCGCTCTCTTTTATTAACATCCTGCTGGTCGTGGTAGGTCTGGGCATCGCCCTTCGCTTCGGAGTTAAATTACATGATTGAATTAGCGGTCGAAAATCTGCACTTAACCTACGGCGACAACCCGGTGTTAAAAGGGGTTTCCATGAACCTCAAACGCGGTGAAGTGGTTTCCTTGCTGGGGCCATCGGGCAGCGGCAAGACCACATTGCTGCGTGCGGTTGCGGGCCTGGAAAAACCAACCCAGGGTTCGATTATCATCGGCAAAAATAGCGTTTACAACGGCACGCCACGCAGTGAGATCCCGGCAGAAGAACGCAATCTGGGGCTGGTGTTTCAGTCCTACGCTCTGTGGCCTCACAAAACCGTTTTTGAGAACGTGGCGTATCCTTTAAAGCTGCGTAAGGTCGCAGCGAAAGAGGTAACCCAGCGCGTTCAGGACGTACTGGATCAGCTCGGCCTGGGCCATCTGGGTAAGCGTCACCCGCACCAGCTTTCCGGTGGTCAGCAACAGCGTGTGGCGATTGGCCGGGCGCTGGTCTATAACCCGCCGGTGATCCTGCTGGATGAACCGCTCTCGAACCTGGACGCCAAGCTGCGCGAAGAGGCCCGCGTGTTCCTGCGCGAGCTGATTATCAAGCTCGGCCTGTCGGCGCTGATGGTCACGCACGATCAGAATGAAGCCATGTCGATTTCTGACCGTATTCTGTTGCTTAACAACGGCAAAATAGAGCAACAAGGCACGCCGCAGGAGATGTATGGCTCGCCAAAAACACTATTCACCGCCGAGTTTATGGGCAGCAATAACCGTCTGCATGGCAAAGTGACAGAAGTCCGCGATGGCAAAGCGCACATTGAAGGCAACGGCTGGAGGTTATGGGGCCAGGCGGCTGAAGGCGTGAAAGCAGGAAGTGAAGCCACGGCGGTTATCCGTGTAGAGCGCGTAGCGGTGTTGGAAGGCCCTGGTGAAAACCAGCTTGAACTGCCGTTACTTACCAGCATGTATCTGGGGGATCGCTGGGAATACCTGTTCCGTACGGCGGGGGATGATTTTGTGATCCGAGCCTATGGTCATGACGTTCGGGATCCTCAGCACTGCCATTTGTCATTACCGGAAAAACACGTCTGGATCTTCCCGAAAGGGTGATTAAAGGCCGGACGTTTCTGCCATTGCCCGGTGGCGCTGTGCTTACCGGGCCTACAAAACGAAAATATCCAGATTTCGGTAAAGTCACCTCTAAAATATAGTGGTTAATTTAACCTAAATATATCCTCTTCCAGGACGATGATCTCTCAAAGCATAATACTAAGAAAAGCAGGTGAACGATGGCTGGGATCATCACCAACGTCAATACTCTGGTAGTATAAAATACCGCGTTAAAAAACAGTTCCGTATTACAGCAATCCGTTGAGCGACTCTCCTCCGGGATGCGAATTAACAGCGCTAAAGACGATGCGGCAGGCCAGGCGATTGCTAACCGTATGGGAAGCCAGATTAAAGGTCTTCTTCAGGCGCAGCGAAACGCCAGCGATTCGGCCAGCGTTAGCGTTTCAGCCGTGACCTCTTCAGTGCTCTACAGCGATATCTCCACGCTGCCGTCGCGCACGGTGTCAGGGCTTTCTTTTGTGGACGACAGCAACGCGGCGATGGGCGCCGATGCACTGGTAAGCAGCAACGGCAAAAACTATATCCAGCAGGGAACGGACTATTACGAAGCCGAACTCAACTGGGGCCCGACTGGCGCAATGCAGGCCAAAGTCACCGATCCCACGGCGCTGACGACCCTGACATCGCCGGTTAACGTCACCACGACACCAGCGGTAGATTTAACGACGGTAACCCCCTCCTTCCTGGACAGCAGCGGGAATGCGGTATCCGGTGCCGCGCGGCTGGTGAAAAACGGCAGCTCGTATTTCATGGAAGTGGACAATGGCGGAGGCGATTTTCGCTATTATGCCGCCTCTATTGCTGTCACCAGCGATGGCGGAACGCCCGCCGTTACCGTTCAGGCAAACACCGCGACTGCGCAAAACACCTTTACGGATGTCAGCACCGTCGGCGGCACATCATACGTAACGATCGACCCGGCGAAGATGCAGCTGAACTATACGGACAACGACGGCAAAACCTTTGCTAACGTGCTCGATAGCGACGCTGACGGGAACTATGTGATGAACCTCGGCGCAGACGGAAAAAGCGCCACTCTGGTACAGCAAAGTGACGGCTCACTGCTGATTAAGACACTCAACGGCAGCGGCGAGATCCAGATTTATTATCCCAACAGCTATACCGCGTCTACCGATGCCGCAACGGGCTGGACCACCATCAATCTGCGGGAAACCGGAGACGGGATCCGTCTGCGCAACCCGGAAGATCCGCAGGCAACCCTCGATGCGGCGATTGCCCGTGTCGATCAACGCCGTAGCCTGCTGGGCGCAACCATGAACCGCCTCGAATCCGTGCAGAATGTGCAAACGGCAACCTCCACTGCACTGAGTGCCTCGCGTTCGCGAATTGAAGATGCTGATTACGCCGAGGAAGTATCGAAAATGTCTCGTTCGCAGATTGTGCAACAGGCGGGGAACTCGGTGCTGGCAAAATCGAATCATCTGCCGGATGCGGTACTTTCGTTGTTGCAGGGATAATTGGCGTGATGGAGCGGGTGAAGGGAATCGAACCCTCGTATAGAGCTTGGGAAGCTCTCGTTCTACCATTGAACTACACCCGCTTTGAAGTGCGTAAAGCATTATAGGCCTTACGCACTTTCACACAAGCCTCTTGATGACTAAGTGGCGATAAAATAATCACTTAGCATTTCGGTTTGCTGCCCTGGACCGGGAGATAACGCTGCGGATCGATGGCAGTAGCACGGTAGCGGATCTGGAAATGGAGCTTCACCGAGTCCGTCCCTGTGCTGCCCATCGTCGCAATCTTCTGCCCTGCCTTCACGTTCTGCCCGTTGTTCACCAGCATGGTGTCGTTGTGCGCATATGCGGTGATGTAATCTTCACCATGCTTAATCATGATCAGATTACCGTAGCCACGCAGCTGGTCGCCGACGTAAACCACCTTCCCGGCACCGGATGCGTAAACAGGTGTCCCGCGCGCCGCAGAGATATCAATGCCCTTGTTCCCGCCCTCAGACGTTGAATACGGCATCACCACTTTGCCGCTGGCAGGCCAGAGCCAGCAGCGCTGCCCGACCGGCGGCCAGGATGATTGCGGTACCGCGTAAGATGGTGTCACTTTGGCGGTTTTCGTTTTAGACGACGCGGAATTTTTTGCGGTAGAAGAAGAGCCGCCGTTAACCTTCAATTTCTGCCCCACCTCGATGGTGTAAGGCGGAGAAATGTTATTCAGACGCGCCAGATCTTTCACGCTGGTCCCCGTTGTGCGGGAAATTCGATACAGCGTATCCCCGCGCTTAACGGTGTACACCGCCCCGGAATAGCCGCCCATATCGGAGGATTTACTGCCAGAACATCCCGCCAGCAGTAACGTTAGCGTCAGAAGGGATAAGGCAATAATAGGGTTTCTGGTCAGGCTTCCTGCAAACAAAACAGATCCTCGGTCAGCGTAAATGGCGCACTATGATACCAGCCTCAATCCTGATGCCCAACAGCTGCTGCAAACGGATATCCGTGGGCAATAATTTCCATCATTTCCGGCATATAGGGCATTGCGGGCAACTTCACCAGCGCCGGGTAGAAAATCTGCGGCGAGGGAAACACATCCACCACGTAACAGTGGCTGAGCTTACGGGCATCCACCTCAGAAGAAGGCAGTAGCGTGGCGGCCTGCAAACCAGATTCCAGCCAGTCCAGAATGACGCCAGGCTGGGTGATATACATAATCACTTTCGGATTCACGCCCGCTTTGCGAAACAGATCGATCAGCATCTCATAGGTGCCGGAGTCCTTTGCCCGGTGCAGCAATACCAGTGGAAAATCACCCAACGCGGTGTAATCAAACGGGTTGGCTGGTGCAGCAGGCAGGCAGGATTTAGCAATCACCGCCACCAGCTTAATCGGGTCGAAGGAAACATAATCGAACCCTTCACTGCGATAAGGTCGCTGAATAAGCGCGACATCGATTGTCCCGGCATTAAGCTGCGTCTCTAAATGACTGGAATCCGACACCGAAATATTAATTTCGGCATGAGGATGGCGGCGATATAACTCTAATAACAGCGGTTTAAAATAGGACTGAAAAAGATGGGTTAAACCGATGCGTAACTGAAATTTATCTTTCTGCGCAATTTCAGTTGTTTCGCGTGCAGTATCTTCAACCTGGCGTAATATTTCACAGGCTTTACGATAAAGAAAATAACCGGCTTCCGTCGGTTCAAGTCGATTTCAACGGCGCGTAAATAACGCGACCTGTAATTCTTCTTCCAGCTCCTGAATGCGTTTACTGAGCGGCGGCTGCGCCATATTGAGCGACTTCGCCGCCTGGCTCACCGAGCCCTGCTCCACCACTCTGCAAAAATAACGTAGCCTTTTCAGATCCATAGTGAACGCCCCTTCTCTTTTTCGCCTGCCAGTATCACACCCGATATCGCAAAGGGGAAGTTTTTCCTTATACCGCATTTATTTAACATTAATAACAAACCTGCAAATTAAACCTTTTTGATCTGGTTCGCCTCCGGTAAACGGTATTTGTCGGAATAACGGTGCCGCAATATCGTAGAACCACTCCTGTTACCTGAGATGGAATCCATCATGTCAAATAGCGATAACAATGTTCATGACCTGCGTTCCGCGCTGGCGTTATTAAAAACGCTGCCGGGCGAATATGTTGAAACCAGCGTTGAAGTTGATCCTCACGCCGAACTGTCGGGTGTTTACCGTTATGTTGGTGCAGGCGGAACCTGCCAGCGCCCAACCCGTAAAAACGGCCCGGTGATGGTATTTAATAAGGTGAAAGGCTTTCACGATATCAGTGTGGCGATTGGTCTTAATGGTTCACGCAAACGCGTCAGCCACTTTCTGAACTGCGAGCCGGAAAAGCTCGGCCACCTGCTGAAAAACTCCGTGCAGAACCCAATTTCACCGGTCATCGCGCGCGATAACGCGGTCTGTCAGGAAGTGGTGCATCTGGCCACAGACGAAGGCTTCGACCTGCGCAAACTGCTACCTGCGCCAACCAATACCGAAGAGGATGCAGGCCCGTATATCACCATGGGATTGTGCTACGCCTCTGACCCGGAAACCCACGAGTCCGACATCACCATTCACCGCCTGTGCGTGCAGAGCAAAGACGAGCTCTCCATGTGGCTGACCCCTGGCCGCCATATCGATGCGTTTCGCATGAAGGCCGAAGCGGCAGGTAAACCGCTGCCCATTTCCATCAGCATCGGCGTTGACCCGGCCATCGAGATTGCCGCCTGCTTCGAGCCGCCAACCACCCCACTTGGCTTTGACGAGCTGAGCGTGGCGGGCGCGTTACGCGGCCACGCGGTTGAGATGGTGCAGTGTAAAACCATCAACGAAAAAGCAATTGCCCATGCCGAAATCGTTATTGAAGGCGAGCTGCTGCCAAACGTGCGCGTGCGCGAAGATCAGAACACCAATACCGGTAAAGCCATGCCGGAATTCCCGGGCTATACCGGCGAAGCCAAAGAAGCTATCCCGGTCATCAAGGTGAAAGCCGTTACCCATCGCCACAACCCAATCTGGCGCACTACCGTTGGGCCTGGTGAAGAACACGTGAACATGGCTGGTATCCCAACGGAAGCCAGCATCCTCGATATGGTTGAGCGCGCCATGCCGGGCAAACTGCTGAACGTGTTTGCCCACTCCGCAGGCGGCGGCAAGTTACTGGCAGTGATGCAATTTAAGAAAGCAGCAGCAGTAGACGAAGGGCGCCAGCGCCAGGCGGCACTGCTTGCGTTTTCTGCCTTCCCGGAACTGAAGCACGTCATTCTGGTGGATGAGGATGTCGATATTTTCGACAGCGACGACGTGATGTGGGCGATGCAGACCCGCTACCAGGGCGATGTGGACACCGTATTCATCCCCGGCGTGCGCTGCCATCCGCTCGACCCGTCACAGGTGCCGGAATACAGCCCGAGCATTCTCCAGCAGGGGATGTCGTGCAAAACCATTTTCGACTGCACCGTACCGTTCCATCTCAAGCACCACTTTGAACGTTCGAAATTCAAAGAGGTAGATGTGAAACGCTTCCTGCCAGACTTCGAGTAAGAGGAATTAACGTGACCACGCAACGTATCATCATCGGGATCAGCGGTGCATCGGGATTCCAGTACGGCGTTAAAGCGCTTGAGCTACTGAAACCACTGGATCTGGAAGTGCATCTGGTGGTGTCTAAAGGGGCTGAGCGCACCTGCGAACTGGAAACCGACTATCAGCTCGATAAGGTGATGGCGCTGGCGGATGTCGTTCATCCCATTAGCAATCTGGGGGCGTCGATATCCAGTGGTTCGTTTAAAACGCTGGGAATGCTGGTTGCCCCTTGCTCCATGCGAACGCTTGGCGCAGTGGCTCACTGCCTGACGGACAATCTGCTGACCCGCGCCGCCGATGTGGTGCTGAAAGAGCGGCGTCGTCTGGTCCTGCTGGCCCGCGAAACACCGCTGAATCTTGGGCATATCCGCAACATGGCTGCGGTAACGGAAATGGGCGGGATTATCTTCCCGCCGGTTCCGGCGCTTTATCAGCGGCCGCAGAGTACAGATGAGATCATTAATCACAGCGTCAGCCGCGCACTGGACCTCTTCGGTCTGGACGTGAAAAACATCCCGCGCTGGGGCGAAGGCAACCTGCTCTACACAGAATAATATTTAGGAAAACATCATGTTAATTGGTCCTTATGTGAATGGCGCAGCCGTCATTCTGGGTGGATTTGCGGGCTCTCTGGTCGGGACACGCATCCCTGACCGGGTGAAAACCGCGCTGCCCTTGACGTTTGGCCTTTGCTCCGTGGGTCTGGGCATCAACCTGGTTATCAAAGTGAAGTTTATGCCCGCCGTGGTTCTGGCCATGGTGCTGGGCGCGGTGATTGGCGAACTCTTCTTTCTGGAAAAACAGATTGGCAAAGCGGCGGGAACCACGCGCGGGCTGATCAACCGTATTTTCCCGCCGGTTCAGGGGCTATCGCATGACGAATTTACGGAAAAATTTGTCGCCATTCTGGTGCTGTTTTGCGCCAGCGGAACGGGGATTTTTGGTGCGATGCATGAGGGAATGACCGGCGATCCGTCTATTCTCTACATCAAAACTGTGCTGGATCTCTTTACTGCGGCTATCTTCGCCACCATGCTCGGCTTCTCGGTGATGACCATCGGTATTCCGCTTATCGCTGTGCAGGTCGCACTGGCCACGCTTGCGGTGTTTATTCTGCACCTGATCACGCCTGATATGATGGCCGATTTCTCCTGCGCAGGCGGGCTTATCATGGTGGCGACCGGGCTTCGCATCTGCAACATTAAGGCATTCCCGGTGGCCAATATGTTACCCGGTCTGATACTGGTTATGCCTTTTTCAGCTCTGTGGGCCAAACTGTTCGTATAAGAATGCCGTATAATAAAGCCGCAGGTGGTGGTGCACAGCCCTAACCTGCGGTCTTTGTACTGGAGCAATAATGAGCATTCAAGAACACGTCATTTTAGTAAATGACCAGGGAACGGTAATTGGCACTCAGGAAAAATACGCCGCACACACGTCACATACCCCGCTGCATCTGGCCTTCTCATCCTGGCTGTTTAACGCAAAAGGCGAATGTCTGGTGACACGGCGCGCCATGAGCAAAAAAGCCTGGCCCGGCGTCTGGACCAATTCCGTGTGCGGTCACCCTCAATCCGGTGAAGAGATTGAACAGGCCATTATCCGCCGCTGCCGCTTTGAAGTGGGTGCAGAGATTACGGACATTACTGCCGTCGCGCCTGAATTTCGCTACCGTGAAGCCGATCCTTCCGGGATTGTCGAAAACGAGATCTGCCCGGTTTATGCCGCACGCGTCACTGCCGGCATCGTCATCAACCATGATGAAGTGATGGAATACCAGTGGGTCGCGCTGGAAGCGTTATTCTGTGCGCTGGACGCCACGCCGTGGGCATTCAGCCCGTGGATGGTGATGGAAGCCACCGCCGCCCGCGACGCGCTCCGCACGTTCGCCGCACAATAAAAAAGCCCCGGCGATAATCGCACGGGGCTTTTTTTACGTCCTGACGGCTTATTTCACCGGACGCATCGCCGGGAAGAGGATCACGTCACGGATGGTGTGGCTGTTAGTGAACAGCATGACCATACGGTCGATACCAATGCCCAGGCCCGCTGTTGGCGGCAGGCCGTGTTCCAGTGCAGTCACATAGTCTTCGTCGAAGAACATCGCTTCGTCGTCGCCTGCGGCTTTCGCATCAACCTGATCCTGGAAGCGCTGCGCCTGATCTTCCGCATCGTTCAGCTCGCTAAAGCCGTTGCCGATTTCGCGGCCACCGATGAAGAATTCGAAGCGGTCAGTGATTTCCGGGTTCTCGTCATTACGACGCGCCAGCGGAGACACTTCAGCCGGGTATTCGGTGATGAAGGTAGGCTGAATCAGGTGCGCTTCGGCCACTTCTTCGAAGATCTCGGTCACGATACGGCCCAGACCCCAGCTCTTCTCAACCTTGATACCGATGCTTTCTGCAATCGCTTTCGCAGAGTCGAAGTTATCCAGGTCAGCCATCTCAGTTTCTGGACGGTATTTTTTGATAGCTTCGCGCATGGTCAGCTTAACGAACGGCTTACCAAAGTCGAACACCTCATCACCATAAGGTACTTCGGTGGTACCCAGAATGTCCTGTGCCAGGGTGCGGAACAGAGATTCGGTCAGCTCGATCAGATCTTTGTAATCTGCGTAAGCCATATAGAGTTCCATCATGGTGAACTCTGGGTTATGACGAACGGAGATACCTTCGTTACGGAAGTTACGGTTAATTTCGAACACGCGGTCGAAACCACCCACCACCAGACGCTTCAGGTACAGTTCCGGCGCGATACGCAGGTACATGTCCAGGTCCAGAGCATTGTGATGCGTGATAAACGGACGTGCAGACGCGCCGCCTGGGATCACCTGCATCATTGGGGTTTCCACTTCCATAAAGTCACGGTTAACCATGAACTGACGGATACCGGCCATGATCTGGGAGCGGATTTTGAAGGTCTTGCGGGATTCATCGTTAGAGATGAGATCCAGGTAACGCTGACGATAGCGCGCTTCCTGATCCTGCAAACCGTGGAATTTGTCCGGCAGTGGGCGCAGTGCTTTGGTCAGCAGACGCAGTTCGGTACAGTGGATAGACAGCTCGCCGGTCTTGGTTTTGAACAGCTTGCCTTTCGCGCCCAGGATATCGCCCAGGTCCCACTTCTTGAACTGCTCGTTGTAGATACCTTCTGGCAGATCGTCACGGGAAACGTACAGCTGAATACGGCCGCCAACGTCCTGTAAGGTCACGAAAGAGGCTTTACCCATGATACGACGCGTCATCATACGGCCAGCCACAGACACTTCTACGTTCAGCGCTTCCAGCTCTTCGTTTTCTTTGCCGTCGAAGTCAGCGTGCAGTTGGTCTGAGGTGTGGTCACGACGAAAATCGTTCGGGAACGGCACGCCCTGCTCGCGCAGTGCAGCCAGCTTCTCGCGGCGGGTTTTCAGTTCGTTGTTAAGATCGACTACCGCGTCAGCGCCCTGTGCTTGTTGTTCAGACATGTTGGTTCCTCATAACCCTGCTTTCAAACTTGCTTCGATAAATTGGTCCAGGCTGCCATCCAGCACCGCCTGCGTGTTACGGGTTTCAACCCCGGTACGCAGGTCTTTGATGCGGGAGTCATCAAGGACGTAAGAACGAATCTGGCTGCCCCAACCGATGTCTGACTTGTTGTCTTCCATCGCCTGTTTCTCAGCATTTTTCTTTTGCATCTCCAGTTCATAAAGCTTCGCTTTCATCTGCTTCATGGCCTGATCTTTGTTCTTATGCTGGGAACGGTCGTTCTGGCATTGTGTCACCAGCCCGGTAGGAATGTGGGTAATACGTACCGCAGATTCCGTACGGTTAACGTGCTGACCACCCGCACCTGACGCGCGATACACGTCGATACGCAGGTCTGCCGGGTTGATTTCGATATCAATATCATCTTTCACTTCCGGGTAGACAAACGCGGAGCTGAAAGAGGTGTGGCGACGGCCACCAGAATCGAACGGGCTCTTACGTACCAGGCGATGAACACCCGTTTCGGTACGCAGCCAGCCGTAAGCGTAATCGCCAATAATCTTGATGGTAACGGATTTCAGGCCCGCGACTTCGCCTTCGGACTCTTCGATGATTTCGGTTTTGAAACCACGCGCTTCAGCCCAACGCAGGTACATACGCGTCAGCATACTGGCCCAGTCCTGAGCTTCTGTACCGCCAGAACCTGCCTGGATATCGAGATAGCAGTCAGCGCTATCGTACTCGCCGGAGAACATACGACGGAATTCAAGCTGCGCCAGCTTCTCTTCCAGCACGTCGAGCTCTGCTACAGCTTCGTTAAAGGTTTCTTCGTCGTCGGCTTCGACGGCCAGCTCCAGCAGACCGGAAACATCTTCCAGACCCTGAGCCATTTGATCCAGCGTATCTACGATGGCTTCGAGAGAGGAACGCTCTTTACCCAGCGCCTGTGCGCGTTCAGGTTCGTTCCAGACGTCCGGCTGTTCCAGCTCGGCGTTTACTTCTTCAAGACGCTCTTTCTTGGCATCGTAGTCAAAGATACCCCCTAAGAACGTCGGAGCGCTCGGTGAGGTCCTGAATGCGGTTTTTTACCGGATTAATTTCAAACATGGTCTGTTTTCTTTTATGGACTTGTCAAAATGCGGTGATAAGAGCGGGATTGTACCGAATCCACGCCCTTTTTTATAGAGATTACTGACGCTAAATTGGCCAGATATTGTCGATGATGATTTGCAGGGAGCGGTTACCGCGAAACTCGTTAATATCCAGCTTGTAGGCAAGCTCGACTTCACGCACGCCGTTGTCCGGCCAGATGGCGGTGTCGACGTTAAAGGCAATCCCGTCGAGCAACGGGCCGCCGCCTGACGGCTCGACCATCACCTTAAGATGGCGTTCACCAACAATACGTTGTTGCAGCAGGCGAAAACGCCCATCGAACAGAGGTTCCGGGAACATCTGTCCCCACGGGCCTGCATCACGCAGCATCTGCGCCACGTCCATGGTCATTTCTGCGGGCGTTAACGCGCCATCGGAAACCACTTCACCCTGTAACAAAGACGGGTCGATCCAGTCCGTCACCAGCTCGCCAAACAGGCGCTGGAACTCGTCGAACTTCGACGCTTCCAGCGACAGACCCGCCGCCATCGCGTGCCCGCCGAACTTGATCATCAGCCCTGGGTGGAGTGTATCCAGGCGCTCCAGCGCATCGCGCATGTGCAACCCATGAATCGAACGGCCCGAACCTTTTAGCGTGCCATCCCCTGCCGGGGCAAACGCGATCACCGGACGGTGAAAACGCTCTTTGATGCGCGACGCCAGAATGCCCACCACGCCCTGATGCCACTCGGGGTGATACATCGCCAGGCCACCAGGCAGCGTATCGCCACTGCGTTCCAGCTTTTCGCATAGGGTCAGCGCTTCGGCCTGCATCCCCTGCTCAATCTCTTTGCGGGTCTGGTTCAGCGCATCCAGTTCGTTTGCCAGCATCCGCGCTTCGCCGATGTTGTCACACAACAGCAGCGCAACGCCGACGGACATATCGTCCAGCCTTCCGGCGGCGTTCAGACGTGGCCCGAGGGCAAAACCTAAATCGCTAGCCGCCAGCTTAAGTGGGTCACGGTTGGAGATTTCCAGCAGCGCTTTAATGCCGGGACGACATTTTCCTGCACGGATACGGCTTAACCCCTGCCAGGTTAAAATACGGTTATTGGTATCGAGCGGCACAACGTCCGCCACGGTGCCCAGCGCCACCAGGTCGAGATATTCCGCCAGGTTCGGCATCGCAATACCGCAGGCTTCAAACCAGCCTTTTTCACGCAGCAGCGTGCGCAGGGCCAGCATCAGATAAAACGCCACGCCCACACCGGCCAGTGATTTGGACGGGAATTCACAGTCGCGCAGGTTGGGATTGATGATTGCCTCGGCGGCAGGCAGGGTATCACCCGGCAAATGGTGATCGGTAACCAGCACCGGGATCCCCAGCGCATGCGCCCGATCGACACCGGCATGTGACGAGATCCCGTTATCCACGGTCATGATCATCTGCGCGCCAAGCGCATGGGCCTGATCCACCACTTCCGGGCTCAGGCCGTAGCCATCTTCAAAGCGGTTAGGCACCAGATAGGTGACGTTATCGCACCCGAGCGCGCGCAGGCTGAGCACGCTCAGCGCCGTGCTGGTTGCGCCGTCGGCATCAAAATCACCGACAACCACAATCCGCGTCCCTTCACGGAACGCGTCGTAGAGCATCGCGGTGGCGGTTTCTACGCCGCTCAGCTGCTGCCAGGGCAGCATCCCTTTCACGCTGCGTTCAAGATCGGCGGTATTTAACACGCCCCGGCTGGCATAAAGCCGACGTAAAAGCGGTGGCATATCCGCAGGGAGATCTGCGTTCTCATTCACTTCACGACGGCGGAGTTGGATGGGTGCTTTCACGCGGATTAGTTACCACCAAACTGTTTCTGGTGCGCGTCGAGGAACTCTTTCATCTCTTTCGGCCCCTGATAACCTGGCACAACGTAGCCATTGCTCAGCACGATAGCAGGAGTGCCGTTCACGCCAAACTGCACGCCCAGCGCGTAGTGGTTAGCGATATCAATGTCGCAAGACGCAGGCTTAACGCCTTTGCCGTTCATTGCATCATCAAACGCTTTGTTGCGGTCTTTCGCACACCAGATAGCCTTCATGTCCTGCTCTGGCTGGCTCTGCACGCCCGCACGCGGGAAGGCCAGATAGCGCACGGTGATCCCCAGCGCGTTGTAGTCTTTCATCTCTTCATGCAGCTTGTGGCAGTAGCCACAGGTGATGTCGGTGAAAACAGTAATGACGTGTTTTTCCTGCGCCGCTTTATACACGATCATCTCTTTTTCGAGCGCGTTCAGGTTTTTCATCAGCAGCTGGTTAGTCACGTTCACCGGCTGTGCGCCGCTGACATCATACATTGGCCCCTGAATGATGTGTTTGCCATCTTCGGTCACGTACAGCACGCCGCTGTTGGTCAGCACGGTTTTCATACCGGCGACTGGCGCAGGCTGGATATCGCTGCTGGTCACGCCAAGCTTGGTCAGTGATTGCTTGATTGCGGCATCGTCAGCGTGAGCAAAACCGGTAAAAGAGGCTGCCAGCAAAGAGAACAGCGCTAAAGACTTTTTCATATTCAATCCTATTACAATTCGTCGGCACTCACGCGCGTGGGTGGTGCTGTTGGTGAAGCTGCCGCAGGCGTTCCGTCGCGACATGGGTATAAATTTGCGTCGTTGAAAGATCGCTGTGCCCAAGTAGCATCTGCACCACGCGTAAATCAGCTCCGTGGTTTAGCAGATGCGTCGCGAAGGCATGACGCAAAACGTGCGGCGACAGTTTTTCACTATCGATACCTGCCAGTGTGGCGTAATGCTTAATGCGATGCCAGAAAGTTTGCCGCGTCATCTGTTGCGCACGCTGGCTTGGGAAGAGCACATCAATAGAAACGCCGTTCAACAACCACGGGCGGCCGTGCTCCAGATACGTTTCCAGCCAGTACACCGCCTCTTCTCCCAGCGGCACCAGCCGTTCTTTGTTCCCTTTACCGATCACACGTACAACGCCCTGACGCAGACTGATGTCACTCATCGTCAGCCCGACTAACTCAGAAACACGCAAACCGGTAGCATACAATAGCTCAAGCATGGCTTTATCGCGTAACTCCAGCGGCAGGTCAACCGCTGGCGACTGTAATAATCTCTCAACTTGTGCTTCGCTCAGATCTTTAGGCAGACGCTGCGGGAGTTTAGGCGAGGCCAGCATCGCGCTGGGATCGTCGGCACGAATTTTCTCACGATAAAGGTGCTGGAACAGCCGCCGTATGGCGCTTAACAGGCGCGCGGAGCTGGTTGCTTTGTAGCCGCCCTCAATGCGTTCGGCCAGCAATCCTTGCAGGTCATCGCTTTGCGCGTTCTCAAGCCCCAATTCCCTGTGCGCCAGCCACTCCACCAGCAGGGTGAGGTCACGTCGATAGGCGCTAATGGTGTTGTCGGCCAGGTTTTTCTCCAGCCACAGCGCATCGAGAAACTGTTCAATGAGTGCGAGATCCTTTTCCACATCAGCCCCTTTGTTTCTGCAATCCGCGCATTATGCCTGATTGCCACCGCTTTCTGGTACACTACGCGCAAAGTCAAAGCAAGAATTGAGATATTTACGCGATGAATATTGGTCTGTTCTACGGTTCCAGCACCTGCTACACCGAAATGGCGGCAGAAAAAATTCGTGACATCATTGGCCCGGAACTGGTGACGTTGCACAACCTGAAAGATGACGCGGTCGCGCTAATGGAACAGTACGATGTGCTGATCCTTGGCATTCCGACATGGGATTTCGGTGAGATCCAGGAAGACTGGGAAGCCATCTGGGATCAGCTTGATACCGTCAACCTCGACGGCAAAATCATTGCCATGTACGGGATGGGCGACCAGTTAGGTTATGGCGAGTGGTTCCTTGATGCGCTGGGAATGCTGCACGATAAACTGGCTCTGAAAGGCGTAACGTTTATCGGTTACTGGCCGACCGATGGGTACGAGTTCACCAGCAAAAAACCGATTATTGCCGATGGGCAGCTTTTTGTCGGGCTGGCGCTGGATGAAACCAACCAGTACGACCTCAGCGAAGAGCGAGTGCAAAACTGGTGCGAGCAAATCCTGGGTGAAATGGCCGAGAAGTTTAGCTAACCGCCCTATTCCTGCGTCGGTTGTTGCAACACCATCCGACGCAGATCCCGCCACTCCACTTCATCCATACTGTCCGCTGCCAACCACAAGTGCTGACGACGCCCACCGCCCACCTTACGTAGCCTGAGCATCATGCCGGAACTGAGCATCCATGGCGTGCCGATAATTTCCCACTCTTTCCCCTGCCAGCGCAGGCGTGAATCCATCATCAGTTTGATTTCGCCCTGACGGGCATTGATACGGCGCTGACTACGCACGCTGTCAAACACCACGAATGACAGTAACAGCAGCCAGAGAGGGGTATAGCTAAGCGGCCACGGCATCAGTAAAACAAATGCCGCGACCAGGCCGTGGAGCAATAAAGACATCCACTGCGAGCGCCATGAAACGCGAAGATCAGATTGCCACAGGACCACGTTCCCGATTCCGTGTTTGAATTAATTGCACCATCCGTTGCAACTCGGTGTCGGCGGGTTTGCCGTGGTTCATCAGCCAGTTGAACAAATCAGGATCGTCGGATTCAAGCAGGCGAACGAACAGACGCTTGTCATCTTCGCTTAAGCTGTCGTACTCGTATTCGAAGAAAGGCATGATGGAAATATCAAGTTCACGCATTCCGCGACGGCAAGCCCAGTGGATACGGGCCTTGTTGTTAATATCCATGTTCTTTTTCCTGCATTACGTTTGGCACAGTCGGTGTCCCGTTCGGTATGCTTTATTTCTGCCGGGAACTCTGGCTAGTGTAACGTGTTTTTGACCGTTTCTTTACTGGAATATTGCAAACCCGGAGCAGGGTTCCAGAATAAACCCTATAAAGAGAGCGGATTACACTATTTTGCGTTGC
Source organism: Enterobacter soli ATCC BAA-2102 (assembly GCF_001654845.1). GTDB lineage: Bacteria > Pseudomonadota > Gammaproteobacteria > Enterobacterales > Enterobacteriaceae > Enterobacter > Enterobacter soli. The sequence continues at coordinate 106,675 of NZ_LXES01000003.1, forward strand.
GCTACGCAGAAGTCAGATATGGCACGAATGGTCTGCTGAAAGCGCTTGCAATGACAACAGTCTCTTTTACCATTAGGCATTATCAAAGCGTTAAGCAATTCAGGACATCACTATGGCTTTTACTCCATTTTCTCCTCGCCAGCCCGTCGCCTCTGCGCGTCTGCCGCTGACGCTTATTACCCTTGATGACTGGGCGCTGGCAACACTGACCGGTGCCGACAGCGAAAAATATTTGCAGGGTCAGGTGACTGCTGACGTCAGCCAGATGACGGAAAATCAGCATTTACTGGCCGCGCACTGCGACCCGAAAGGCAAAATGTGGAGCAACCTGCGTCTGTTCCGTCGCCAGGGCGGGTTCGCGCTTATCGAGCGCCGCAGCCTGCGCGATGCCCAACTGACCGAACTGAAAAAATACGCGGTCTTTTCTAAGGTCACCATCGCGCCTGACGATGAGCATGTCCTGCTTGGCGTTGCCGGGTTCCAGGCGCGCGCAGCCCTGAAAAATCTGTTCAGCGAACTGCCGGATGCCGAAACACAGCTGGTGCACGACGGTGCAACCTCAATCCTGTGGTTTGAGCACCCGACGGAGCGTTTCCTGCTGGTGACAGACCTCGCCACCGCTGAACGCGTCACCGACGCCTTGCGTGGTGAAGCTCAGTTGAATAATAGCCAACAGTGGCTGGCACTCAACATTGAAGCCGGGCTGCCGGTGATTGATGCGGCAAACAGCGCGCAATTTATCCCGCAGGCCACCAACCTACAGGCGCTAGGCGGTATTAGCTTTAAGAAAGGTTGCTACACCGGCCAGGAAATGGTCGCGCGCGCAAAATTCCGCGGTGCGAATAAACGCGCGCTGTGGACGCTGGCAGGCCACGCCAGCCGCGTACCGGAAGCCGGTGAAGATCTGGAGCTGAAAATGGGTGAAAACTGGCGCCGTACCGGCACGGTTTTAGCCGCAGTACAGCTGGACGATGGCCGCGTGCTGGTGCAGGCGGTCATGAATAACGACATGGAGCCAGACAGCGTGTTCCGCGTGCGTGACGATGCCAAAACCCTGAGCATTGAGCCACTGCCGTATTCGCTGGAAGAGTGATGATTACCCGCCCTCTCCCTGTGGGAGAGGGCATCAGACCGCACGGTGCAAAAAACTACACCTGCCCCACGTACAAATAAATCGCCAGGAAGTGACACACGCTTCCGCCCAGCACGAAGCCATGCCAGATGGCGTGGTTGTAAGGAATACGCTTACAGACGTAGAAAATCACGCCCAGCGAATAGACCACGCCGCCAACGGCCAGCAAGGTTACCCCACCCGCCGCAAGCTTGATTGCCAGCTGATACACCACAATCAGCGATAGCCATCCCATCGTCAGATATGTCACCAGCGACAACACCTTAAACCGGTGCGCAATGGTCAGCTTAAACAGAATACCCAGCAGCGCCAGGCTCCAGATCACAATCATCAGGCCACGCGACAGCGGCGAGTTTAACCCCACCAGCAAAAACGGCGTGTAGGTGCCTGCAATAAGAAGATAGATAGCGCAGTGGTCAAATTTCTTGAGCCAGATCTTGGCCCGCTGATGCGGAATAGCGTGGTACAGCGTCGATGCCAGAAACAGCAGGATCATGCTCCCGCCATACAGGCTGTAGCTGGTAATCGCCATGGCGCTGGCGTTGGTATCCGCCGCCTGCACCAGCAGTAACACTAAACCGACAATCCCAAATACCAGGCCAATGCCGTGGCTAATACTGTTGGCTATTTCCTCAGCCAGCGAATATCCCTGTGCGATTAATGGCTTGCTCACCATAAGTAACTCCGGGAAAACAAAAGATGATTATTCATCGCCTGACTATGCTAACTGAGAATGATTCCAGTGAACACCTGTTAGCTAAAATAAAGTTAGCTCTCAATTTTTTAATTTACAATCATAGAGTTACAAAAATATTTCAGCTAACAAATGTGTTTATTTATATTAAAGGCATTTAAAATCAATCACATAAAACTGGGTCTGCCCCGGATAGATTTCAGCAATCACACTTCTCAGCGTCCCCACCGTCATGTTTTCCTGCTCAGCATGTTTTTCCGTCAGCGAATCCAGCGTGACGGTCGACGTGCCCGTCACCTCGATGGTGCAAAAATAGCCGTCATCTTCATAACGCCCAACGCGCAGGATATCGCCGGTTTTAAAATGGGATTCACTTTCGTCACGAATGGTGATGGTTTTACGCCCGGCCAGAATGTCATCCTGAAAGCGCTGAAAAAAAGTGATGTCGTTTGGCTGCATGTTATTATTCCCTGAAGATAAAGTCTGATGAGTGAGTGTAGCCACTGTGAGCATGTTCTCCCATTCCGCCGTTGCCAGTCTCAACAATCTGGAGATGATGGTCTACAACTATGTCATTAAAAATCGTGACAAAGTGATGTACATGACCATCCGTGAACTGGCGGATGCAGCGGGGGTTTCGACCACCACTATCCTGCGATTTTGCCGCAAGCTCAGCTGCGAAGGCTACTCCGAATTCCGCGTGCGCTTTAAACTCTATTTAGAGCAGAACGAACCTCAGCAGGCAAATTTCGGCGCCAGCGAAATAATTAGCTTCTTTAAAAGCGTCAATAATGAAGAGTTCGATGCGTTATTAGATGATGCCGTTGATATTATATTATCCTCTGAACGCATTATATTTGTCGGCGCTGGCACATCAGGATCGCTTGCAAAATATGGCGCACGCTTTTTCTCAAATATCGGAAAATTCAGCAACCATATCGATGATCCTTATTTCCCGGTAACCAACGACATGGCCAAAAATGCGCTGGCGATCGTGCTTTCCGTTTCGGGAGAAACAGAAGAGATCCTGCGCTTCGCCAGCCAGTTCAGCCTTCACCACTGCAAGGTGCTGTCGATTACCAGCCACGAGCACTCCCGCCTGGCAAAGCTGGCAGACTTTAATCTCTCCTGGCATGTTCCGCAAACGCGTATTGCCGGCGTTTATGATATTACAACGCAAATTCCCGTCATCTATATTCTGGAATCGCTGGGGCGTAAACTGGCGAAGAAATTAACAGAATAAAACACCCTGTTTTTTCGATGTGACAAATCACATTTTCTGAGAATTGTTATATCGTGACATTTAATTCCGCTTTGCTAGACTCGAACGCATTAAGTCATAAATTGAGAATAGCAAAGATGAAAAAACTCACCTTACCAAAAGATTTTTTATGGGGTGGCGCAGTTGCGGCACACCAGGTTGAAGGCGGCTGGAACAAAGGCGGTAAAGGGCCAAGCATTTGTGACGTGCTGACTGGCGGCGCCCACGGCGTACCGCGCGAAATCACCCAGCAAGTGGAGCCAGGCAAATACTACCCAAACCACGAAGCTATCGACTTCCATGGCCACTACAAAGAAGACATCAAGCTGTTTGCTGAAATGGGCTTCAAATGTTTCCGCACCTCTATCGCCTGGACCCGCATCTTCCCGAAAGGTGACGAAACGCAGCCAAATGAAGAAGGGCTGAAGTTCTACGATGACATGTTCGACGAACTGCTGAAATACAACATCGAGCCGGTTATCACCCTCTCCCACTTCGAAATGCCGCTGCACCTGGTGCAGGAATACGGCGGCTGGACCAACCGTAAAGTGGTGGATTTCTTTGTACGCTTCTCCGAAGTGGTCTTCGAGCGCTACAAAAACAAGGTCAAATACTGGATGACCTTCAATGAAATCAACAACCAGCGTAACTGGCGCGCGCCGCTGTTCGGCTACTGCTGCTCTGGCGTGGTCTATACCGAACACGACAACCCGGAAGAAACCATGTACCAGGTGCTGCACCACCAGTTCGTGGCCAGCGCTCTGGCGGTGAAAGCAGCACGCCATATTAACCCGGAAATGAAAGTCGGCTGTATGCTGGCGATGGTTGCGCTCTATCCGTTCTCCTGCAAACCAGAAGATGTGATGTTTGCTCAGGAATCCATGCGCGAGCGCTATGTCTTTACCGACGTGCAGTTGCGTGGTTACTACCCGTCTTACGTGCTGAACGAATGGGAACGCCGTGGTTTCTCCATCAAAATGGAAGCGGGCGACGAACAGATCCTGCGTGACGGAACCTGTGACTATTTAGGTTTCAGCTACTACATGACCAACGCCGTGAAAGCGGAAGGCGGTACCGGAGATGCTATTTCCGGCTTCGAAGGCAGCGTGCCGAATCCGCACGTGAAAGCATCAGACTGGGGCTGGCAGATTGACCCGGTAGGTCTGCGTTATTCCCTGTGTGAGCTATACGAGCGTTATCAGAAGCCGCTGTTTATCGTCGAAAACGGCTTTGGCGCATATGACAAAGTGGAAGAAGACGGCAGCATCAACGATGACTATCGCATCGACTATCTGCGTGCTCACGTGGAAGAGATGATGAAAGCGGTCACTTACGATGGCGTGGATCTGATGGGTTATACCCCGTGGGGCTGCATCGACTGTGTATCATTCACTACCGGCCAGTACAGCAAACGCTACGGCTTTATCTATGTGAACAAACACGACGACGGCACCGGCGACATGTCCCGCTCCCGCAAAAAGAGCTTCGAGTGGTACAAAGGCGTGATCGCCAGCAACGGCGAACAGCTGTGATCCTTCGCCCTCTCCTCCCGCAGGAGAGGGCAAACCACTTATCTTCCAGACACTTCTTTACAGCTTTCGCGTTGCCAAAAAACCTGCGCCCTATAAGATAAGCCTCGTGAATATTTGAGGCGAACATGATCAAGCGACAACGCAAAGCAATCCTGCTTGTAGCCCTGGCCTGTCTGGTGGTGTTGGTATGCACCGCCCAGCGGATGGCCGGGATGCACGCGCTTGTCATGAATGCTACCGCCTCAGCCCAGTCCGTTCAGCAGGGTCAGGATACCAGCGACGCGCCGGTGACGCCGTGCGAACTCAGCGCAAAATCACTGATGGCGGTGCCGCCTGTGCTGTTTGAAAGCGCACTGTTCGCCGTTACCCTTTTGCTGGCGCTGTTGGCAGCGATTCCACCGTGCCGCGAACGTCTGTGGCCTCCCCGCGTTATCTCCCCACCCCGATTGCGGGTGCATCTGCGATTATGCGTCTTCCGTGAATGAGCATTCGCCTGACACATCAGGTTAATTCATCATTTACGGAGAAAATTTATGTTTACTGTATTCAGGCGGCTGCTGGTCGGCCTGCTTTGGCTATGGCTACCCCTCAGCCAGGCCGCCGACACAGGCTGGCTGCGCGCCGCCGATAATCAACACGCCAGCGTCAGGCTGCGTGCCCAAACTGAAAACAGCGGCGAAACCCGCCTGCTGCTGGACGTTGCCTTACAGAAAGGCTGGAAGACCTACTGGCGATCGCCGGGAGAAGGCGGGATTGCCCCGGCGATAACCTGGCATCAACCGCTGGAGGCGCTGTGGCGCTGGCCAACGCCCGAGCGTTTCGACGTGGCGGGTATCACCACGCAGGGATATCACGGCGACGTCAGCTTCCCCATAACCCTGCGCGGCAACGTGCCCGAACGCCTTAGCGGCGTGCTGACGCTATCCACCTGTAGCAACGTCTGTATTCTGACCGACTACCCGTTCTCACTGGATTTGACGGCCTCTACAGGCGGTGGCTTTGATTATGATTTCAACCGGGCGATGGGCACGCTACCGCTCAGCAGTGGATTGACATCGGCGCTTAGCGCTCGCTACGCCTCCGGCAAGCTGACGGTGACCGCGCAACGCGACGCGGGCTGGCAGCAGCCATCGCTATTTATCGATAGCATGGACAATATCGATTTCGGCAAGCCGAGCTTCTCCGTGCGCGACGGCACGCTCACGGCCACCGTGCCGGTGTCCGACAGCTGGGGCGAGACGGCACCGGATCTCAGCGGCAAAACCCTGTCGCTGGTGCTGGCCGATAGCGGTCAGGCGCAGGAGTCCAGCCTGCTTATCGGGCAAGGCAGCTCAGCGCCAGCCCCTGCCTTAGGCTGGGTATTGCTGATGGCACTGGTGGGTGGATTAATCCTCAACGTGATGCCCTGCGTACTGCCCGTGCTGGCGATGAAGCTTGGCACGCTGATGCAAACCGAACATCAGGCGCGCGGTCAGGTGCGCAGGCAGTTTCTGGCTTCGGTGTGCGGGATAGTCATGTCGTTCCTCGCGCTGGCGCTGATGATGACCGTGTTACGTTTAGGCAACCAGGCGCTCGGCTGGGGCATCCAGTTCCAGAATCCGTGGTTTATCGCTGCGATGGCGCTGGTGATGGTGCTGTTCAGCGCCAGCCTGCTGGGGTTATTTGAGATCCGGCTTCCCTCCTCTGCCAGCACCTTCCTCGCCACACGCGTCGGCAATGGGCTGGCGGGCCATTTCTGGCAAGGCGCTTTTGCCACCCTGCTGGCGACGCCGTGTACCGCGCCGTTTCTCGGTACTGCCGTGTCGGTGGCGCTGGCGGCACCGCTCCCGCTGCTGTGGGGCATTTTCCTGGCGATGGGGATCGGAATGAGCCTGCCCTGGCTATTTGTCGTCGCCTGGCCGGGGCTGGCGAAGCGGCTGCCGCGCCCCGGTCGCTGGATGAACGCCGTGCGGGTCGTCCTTGGCATGATGATGCTCGGTTCGTCGCTGTGGCTGCTGAGCCTGCTGGCAGTGCACATCGGCACCCTGCCCGTCATCACGCTGGGTGTGGTGCTGATCCTCATTCTGCTGCTGGTGACGGCCTGGCGCTACCGCTGGCAAACGGCACTGCGCGCCGGAGCGTTAGCCATTGTGGTTGCGGGTGCAGTCGCGTTTGTGACCAGCTCCGGAGGAGAAAACTCCCGTCGCGATCGGGTGAACTGGCAGCCGCTTAGCGAACAGGCTATTGCCCGTGCACTGGCGGAGAACAAGCGCGTCTTCGTCGACGTCACCGCCGACTGGTGCGTGACCTGTAAAGCCAATAAATACAACGTGCTGCTTAGCGACGAGGTGCAGGACGCGCTTTCAGCGCCGGATATCGTCGCCCTGCGCGGAGACTGGAGTCGCCCCTCCGCCAGCATTAGCCAGTTCTTAACCACGCGCGGCAGCGCCGCCGTGCCGTTTAACCAGATTTACGGACCGGGACTGCCGCAGGGCCACGTGCTGCCTGCGCTATTGAGCCGCGAAGCGGTGTTAACCACCCTGTCCGATGCGAAAGGAAAATAACATGAGAGCTTTTGTTGCTTTACTGCTGCTGTCTTTATCAACGCTCAGCGTTGCGGCGCCATCCGAACAATCTTCTGATGACCAGCTGGCAGAACTGCTGTTTAACGACCCCTACAGCCCGCGAACCGGTGCCAAAGAGCCAAAACTGACCATTGTCTCGTTCACTGACTACAACTGTCCTTACTGCAAGCAGTTCGACCCCATGCTGGAGAAAATCGTGCGTGATAATCCTGACGTGCAGCTGATCATTAAGCTGCTGCCGTTCAAGGGACAAAGCTCGGTGAATGCCGCTAAAGCGGCGCTCTCAGTATGGCGTCAGCAGCCCGATACGTTCTGGCCGCTGCACCAGCGTTTGATGATGAAAAAGGGCTATCACGATGATGCCAGCATCGCGGCGGCACGGGTGAAGACCGGCACGGACAACATCACGACGGATGAAAAAACCATGGACTCGCTGAAAATGAACCTGATTTTGTCGCAGGTGCTGAATATCCAGGGCACTCCGGCGACGATTATCGGCGACCAAATGGTTGCGGGTGCGATCCCCTATGACGATCTGGAGGAGCTGGTGAAAGCGCAGCTGGCATCTTCCCGTGGCAAGTAAACTCACGCGCCTGCTGCGCGAGCTCGTGCTGTGGCTGTCGATTGGCGTTGCCGTGAGCATCGCGGTGGACTATTTCCGCCAGCCTGCGCTACCGCAGAATTTCTCCGCGACAGCGCTGCAAACCCTCGACGGTGATCCCGTTGATCTTGCCGCCATGAGCAGGGATCGGCCGCTGCTGGTCTACGTCTGGGCGACCTGGTGTGGCGTGTGTCGTTACACCACACCCGCGGTGGCGACGCTTGCCGCAGAGGGCGGTAACGTAATGTCCGTTGCGCTGCGCTCTGGCGATAACGCCATGCTGGAAAAGTGGCTTGCGAAGAAGAAGATGACGCTGCCGACGGTCAATGACGCCAGCGGAGAGCTGGCGCGTCAGTGGGACGTTCAGGTAACGCCGACGCTGGTGGTCATTTCTCACGGTGAGGTGAAGTCGATCACCACCGGCTGGACCAGCAGCTGGGGCATACGCCTGCGGCTGTGGCTGGCGTCGTAGGTTTTACTTTCCGCCAGCAAGCTCGAGGAAACTGCCGGTCACATAGGAAGCTTTGTCGCTCAGCAGCCAGGCAATGGCCTGAGCGACTTCCTCCGGCTGACCGCCGCGCTGCATTGGCAGCAGAGACTTGACCCTATCCACACGCCCCGGCTCGCCGCCGGAGGCGTGAATATCGGTGTAAATCAGCCCGGGACGCACGCAGTTGACACGAATGCCCTGTGCGGCCACCTCCAGCGCTAAGCCGGTGGTCAGTGAATCCACCGCCCCTTTCGATGCGGCATAGTCCACATATTCTCCCGGCGCGCCTAAGCGCGACGCCGCCGAAGAGACATTCACAATGGCCCCGCCCTGGCCGCCATGCTTATGCGACATGCGTTTCACCGCTTCGCGGCAACAGAGAAAATAGCCCGTCACATTGGTGGCCAGCACACGGTTGATACGCTCGGCAGACAGGTTTTCAATGGTGGATTGTTCAAACAGGATCCCGGCGTTGTTTACCAGCGCGGTCAGCGGCTCGCCTTCCCGGTCAAGGCTTTCAAACATCGCCAGTACCTGCGCTTCATCGCTGATATCCGCACGCACGGCAAAAGCTTTCCCACCCGCATCAACAATCGTTCTGATGACATCCGTTGCCGCCTTGATGTTGCGGTGATAGTTCACCGCAACGGTGTAACCTTCGCCTGCCAGCTGTAGCGCGGTGGCTTTACCAATTCCGCGGCTGGCGCCGGTCACAAGTGCAATAGCCATTCACAATCTCCAGATAAAAAAAAGCCGGGTGGCGCTTGCGCTTACCCGGCCTACAGTATGGCAAAGAAATTACTGGTATTCGCTCATCGGCACGCAGGAGCAGAACAGATTACGGTCACCGTAAACGTCATCAAGACGTTTCACGGTCGGCCAGTATTTGTTCGCCACGCCTGCCGGGAAGACCGCCAGCTCACGGGTATAGCTGTGGTTCCACTCTGCCACCAGCTCGTGCTGGGTGTGCGGCGCGTTAACCAGTGGGTTATCTTCCAGCGTCCATTCGCCGTCCAGCACACGATCAATCTCCATGCGGATCGCCAGCATCGCATCAATAAAGCGGTCCAGCTCGGCTTTGCTCTCAGATTCCGTTGGCTCTACCATCAGCGTACCCGCTACCGGGAACGACATGGTTGGGGCGTGGAATCCGTAGTCGATCAGACGTTTGGCGATATCCAGTTCGCTGATGCCGCTCTGCTCTTTCAGCGGACGAATATCCAGAATACACTCGTGCGCCACGCGACCATCACGGCCGGTATAGAGCACCGGGAAGGCAGACTTCAGGCGAGTCGCAATGTAGTTGGCATTCAGAATTGCCACCTGACTTGCCTGCTTCAGCCCTTCCGCACCCATCATGCGGATATACATCCAGCTGATAGGCAGGATAGATGCGCTACCAAACGGTGCCGCAGATACCGCGCCCTGACGGGTCAGCATCCCTTCGATTTGCACGACGCTGTGGCCCGGAACAAACGGTGCCAGGTGCGCTTTCACACCGATTGGACCCATACCTGGGCCGCCACCACCGTGTGGAATGCAGAAGGTTTTGTGCAGGTTCAGGTGCGACACATCCGCGCCGATAAAGCCCGGAGAGGTAATGCCGACCTGAGCGTTCATGTTGGCGCCATCGAGGTATACCTGGCCGCCAAACTGATGCACCACTTCGCACACTTCACGGATAGTCTCTTCGTACACGCCATGAGTGGATGGGTAGGTCACCATGATGCAGGAGAGTTTATCGCCCGCCTGCTCGGCTTTTGCACGCAGGTCGGCCAGGTCGATATTACCGTTCTTATCGCAAGCCACAACAACCACTTCCATCCCTGCCATCTGTGCAGATGCCGGGTTAGTACCGTGGGCGGAGCTTGGGATCAGGCAGATATCGCGATGCCCTTCATTGCGGCTTTCGTGATAGTGGCGGATCGCCAGCAGACCGGCATATTCACCCTGAGCACCGGAGTTTGGCTGCATACAGAGTGCATCGTAACCGGTCAGTTTCACCAGCCAATCTGAAAGCTGGTTGATCATCAGGTGATAACCTTCTGCCTGCTCTGGCGGGCAGAACGGGTGCAGCTCAGAGAACTCAGGCCAGGTGATTGGGATCATCTCGGCCGCGGCGTTCAGCTTCATGGTGCAAGATCCCAGCGGGATCATCGCCTGGTTGAGCGCCAGATCTTTGCGTTCCAGAGAGTGCATATAGCGCATCATCTCGGTTTCGCTGTGATAGCGATTGAACACCGGGTGCGCCAGGATGGCATCGTCACGCAGCATGGTTGGCTGGATGGAGCGGCTGTCGTGCGCCACCTCTTTATCCAGTGAATCAACGTCCAGGCCGTGAGCGTCACCCAGCAGCACGTTAAACAGATTCAGGATATCTTCACGCGCGGTACTTTCATCCAGCGTAATGCCCACTGCATTGTGAATATCGCTGCGCAGGTTAATTTCTGCCGCTTCGGCGCGTGCCAGCACGGCCGCTTTGTCTGCCACTTCAACACACAGGGTGTCAAAGTAGTGGGTGTGGCGCAGCTTGAGGCCTTTTTGTTGCAGGCCGCAGGCCAGAATATCCGCCAGACGGTGAATACGACCAGCAATGCGCTTCAGGCCAGCCGGGCCATGGAAGACGGCATACAGGCTGGCGATGTTTGCCAGCAGAACCTGCGAGGTACAAATGTTGGAGTTCGCTTTCTCGCGGCGGATGTGCTGCTCACGAGTCTGCATCGCCATACGCAGTGCGGTGTTACCGGCAGCATCTTTCGATACCCCGATAATACGACCTGGCATAGAGCGTTTGAATTCATCTTTCGCGGCGAAGAATGCCGCGTGCGGGCCACCGTAGCCCATCGGTACGCCGAAGCGTTGCGCAGAGCCGAAGACAATATCCGCACCCTGTTTGCCTGGTGCAGTCAGCAATACCAGCGCCATAAAATCAGCGGCAACGCTCACTACCACTTTACGGGCTTTCAGCTCGGCAATCAGCGGGCTGTAGTCGTGAACTTCACCTGTGGTGCCTACCTGTTGCAGCAGCACGCCGAAGACGTCCTGGTGATCCAGCACTTTGTCTGCATCATCAACAATCACGTCAAAACCGAAGGTTTCCGCACGGGTGCGTACCACGTCCAGTGTTTGTGGATGCACATCTGCCGCCACGAAGAAGCGGTTGGCATTTTTCAGCTTGCTGACACGTTTGGCCATCGCCATGGCTTCTGCCGCAGCGGTCGCTTCATCCAGCAGAGACGCGGAAGCGATATCCAGGCCAGTCAGATCCAACGTGACCTGCTGGAAGTTCAGCAGCGCTTCCAGACGGCCCTGAGACACTTCTGGCTGATAAGGGGTGTAAGCGGTGTACCAGCCTGGGTTTTCCAGCATATTGCGCTGGATAACCGGCGGTAACTGCACGTTGGTATAGCCCATGCCAATGTAAGACTTGTAGCGCTTGTTCAGGCCGGCAATTGCCTTCAGCTCCGCCAGAGCGGCGAATTCTGTGGTGGCTTCACCTACCTGCGGCGGTGTTGCAAGCTGGATGTCTTTTGGCACTATCTGGCCGATCAGTGCGTTTAATGAATCCGCGCCAACCGTGTTCAGCATCTCCTGCTGTTGCTGAGCATCCGGCCCAATGTGACGTTCAATAAAAGCGCCACGGTTTTCAAGCTGGCTTAAAGTCTGTGTCATGAGCGATGGTTCCTGAAACGTGCAGTGAATTGAGATCCCCTCTCCCTTTGGGAGAGGGTTAGGGTGAGGGGAAAATGGGCACCCTCACCCCGTCCCTCTCCCAAAGGGAGAGGGCGAAAAACGGTTACTCGTCTTCTAACAGTGCTTCGTACGCGGTCGCGTCCAGCAGGGCGGCAACTTCCGCTTCGTCGCTGGCTTTAATTTTAAAGATCCAGCCGCCTTCATATGGCTCGCTGTTCACCAGCTCCGGGGAGTCGCTCAGTGCATCGTTTACGGCAACGATTTCACCGCTGACGGGTGCATAGATGTCGGATGCCGCTTTAACAGATTCCGCAACTGCGCAATCGTCGCCTGCACTTACAGTCGCGCCCACTTCCGGCAGATCAACAAACACCATATCGCCCAGCAACTCTTGCGCGTGCTCGGTGATCCCTACGGTGTAAGTGCCGTCCGCCTCTTTGCGCAGCCACTCGTGTTCTTTGCTGTATTTCAGTTCTGCTGGCACATTGCTCATTGAATTTCTCCTGATAAAAATGATTAGGCGACCGGCTTACCGGCGCGAACAAAAATCGGTTTGGTCACGTTGACGGGCATTTCGCGGTTGCGGATTTGCACCACCGCCGTTTCGCCAATTCCCACCGGTACACGTGCCAGTGCAATACTGTAGCCCAGAGTCGGAGAGAAGGTACCGCTGGTGATAATGCCTTCGAGGTGATTGCCGTTAGCATCGGTGAAACGTACCGGCAGTTCGCCGCGCAGCACGCCTTTTTCGGTCATCACCAGGCCGACCAGCTGTTCGGTACCTTTTTCACGCTGGATTTCCAGCGCTTCACGACCAATGAATTCACGGTCAGCGGGTTCCCACGCAATGGTCCAGCCCATGTTGGCGGCCAGCGGAGACACGCTTTCATCCATTTCCTGCCCGTAGAGGTTCATCCCGGCTTCCAGACGCAGCGTATCGCGCGCGCCCAGTCCTGCCGGCTTAACGCCCGCTTCTACCAGCCCACGCCAGAAATCAGCAGCTTTCTCATTTGGCATAGCAATTTCGTAGCCCGCTTCACCGGTATAGCCGGTGGTCGCGATAAACAGATCGCCTGCCTGCACGCCGAAGAACGGCTTCATCCCTTCCGTTGCTTTACGCTGTTCATCGCTGAACAGAGAAGCGGCTTTTGCCTGCGCGTTCGGTCCCTGTACGGCGATCAGCGACAGATCGTCACGAACAGTGATATCGACAGAGAAAGGTTCAGCGTGTTGGGAAATCCAGGAGAGGTCTTTTTCGCGGGTGGCGGAGTTTACAACGAGGCGGAAGAAATCTTCAGTGAAGTAATAAACAATCAGGTCATCAATCACACCGCCAGAAGCATTGAGCATCCCGGTGTAGAGCGCTTTGCCTGGGGTCTTCAGTTTTGCGACGTCATTTGCCAGCAGATAACGCAAAAACTCCCGGGTGCGGCTACCGCGCAGGTCGACAATGGTCATATGGGACACGTCGAACATGCCGGCATCGGTGCGCACCGCATGATGCTCATCAATCTGTGAGCCGTAGTGCAGCGGCATCATCCAGCCATGGAAATCCACCATGCGCGCGCCGCATAACACGTGTTGATCGTACAAAGGAGTCTGTTGAGCCATCTTTTCCTCGTTGAATAAGCAGGGCTATCTTGCGTTTCATGCGCCCAAAATCGCCACGAAACCCGGCGTCGGCATCACTTTACGGACGTCGACGCAAACGTTCTCTTTTACCTGAACTTACCACCGAAACCGGTGATTAACCATAAGGTAAAGCGGGTCATCACATTAGCTTATGACCAAAAATCGCTAAAAAGCCTACAGAGTTATTCACTGGAAAAATGCGATTAAACCCGCACAAAATTAACATTGAACTAACAAGATTTAGCACATGGTGATATTTCATGCGGAAAAACGGACCGAATTTCCGCAACATAAAAAACGTAAGATTAGATAATCTAATGCGAAAAATGGCGTGGAATTAGAATATTTCAAACGAGGGAATTTCCCCGGCGCAGAGGCCGGGAAAATAAAGTGTGACGGGTATCTAAGTTAGCGTAGCCAGTCCGGCAGATCGTTAAGACCCATCGCCTGACGCAGGAGTTGCGGTTTTACGCCCGGGAGGGTGTCGGCAAGTTTCAGGCCAATATCACGCAGTAACTTTTTGGCCGGGTTTGCGCCAGCGAACAGCTCGCGGAAGCCCTGCATTCCTGCCAGCATCATTGCGGCACTGTGCTTGCGGCTACGCTCGTAGCGACGAAGGTATAAATGCTGACCAAAATCTTTGCCTTCACGGTGCAGACGGCGCAACTCATCAACCAGTTCTGCGGCATCCATAAAGCCCAGATTAACCCCCTGCCCGGCCAGCGGATGAATGGTATGCGCCGCATCGCCCACCAGCGCCAGACGGTGCGCCGCGAACTGACGCGCATAGCGACCGGTAAGCGGGAAGACCTGTCGTTCGCTTTCAAGCGTACACAACCCCAGACGATTATCGAAAGCAACGCACAGCGCCTGGTTAAACTCTTCAGGCGTAGCTTCCTGCATCCGTTGCGCTTTTTCAGGCACCAGCGACCAGACAATGGAGCACAGGTGCGGGTCGGCAAGCGGCAGGAATGCCAGGATACCGTCATTATGGAAAATCTGACGCGCCACGCCGCCGTGTGGCTCTTCGGTACGGATCGTGGCCACAAGCGCGTGATGGCGATAGTCCCAGAAGGTCAGCGGAATATCCGCTTTATTACGCAGCCAGGAGTTCGCGCCATCTGCCCCTACCACCAGCCGCGCGGTAAGCATCTCGCCACTTTGCAGGGTAAGGAATGCCTCATTTTCGCCCCAGGCTACCTGCTGGATTTGCGCCGGAGCCATCAGCGTGACATCACTACAGCTCTGGGCTTTTTGCCACAGCGCGTGGTGGATCACCGCATTCTCAATAATATGACCCAGATGGCTGTACCCCATGCTTTCGTCATCAAAAGCAATGTGGCCAAAGCTGTCTTTGTCCCACACTTCCATTCCGTGATAGCAACTGGCGCGGTGCGCGACAATATCCGACCACACGCCCAGGTGAGCCAGCAGTTTTTCGCTGGCGGCGTTGATGGCCGACACACGTAATTCTGGTGGCGCATCCTGTGCAACGGGCTGAGGCTGTTTTTGCTCAAGCACGGCCACACGCAGGCCGCTACCCTGTAAACCACAGGCCAGCGCCAGCCCGACCATTCCGCCGCCGACAATGGCGACATCAACATTCTGCACGGTGATAACTCCTTAACGAGCGACCCAACCAAGAGTCCTCTGCGCCAGCACATCACGTGCCGGGATAAATAATTCCATCGCCATCAGCCCGAGGTTGCGCCCGGCAACCAGCGGCGCCCAGCGATTAGCGAACAGATGCACCAGGCCATCCGTGACGCCGATTGTGGCCTCTTTATCGGCATGACGGCGCTTCTGATAATGGCTAAGCACCGAATACGCGCCACAATCTTTTTGTTCACCCCACGCCTGCGCCAGTGATTCCGCCAGGCTCATGACATCGCGCAGTCCCAGATTAAATCCCTGGCCCGCAATCGGGTGCAGGGTTTGCGCGGCATTCCCCACCAGCGCAACGCGATGGGAAATCGACTGGGACGCGGTCGTCAGCGACAGCGGATAAACCGATCGTTTCCCCGCGTGGGTGATGCGCCCAAGCCGCCAGCCGAAGGCTTTTTGCAGCTCAGTGCAAAAGCGCTCATCGCTCCAGGACAACACTTCATCCGCCTTATCTTGCGGGTGGCACCACACCAGCGAACAGCGATCTTGCGCCATCGGCAACATCGCCAGCGGGCCATGCTGCGTAAAACGCTCAAACGCACGCCCGTGATGCTCGCTTTGTGTAGAGACATTCGCAATGACCGCCACCTGCCCATACGGCTGCGAGCGCCATTCCACGCCACACTGTGTACCCAGCGCAGAGCGGGAACCATCAGCTGCAACCAGCAGCTTACCTTCAAGTGTCGAACCATCGTCGAGCGTGACGTTAACGGCATCTTCGCTGCGGCTAAAACTGGCCACGCGCGCCGGGCAGTGTAGCGTCACACCAGGTGCGTCCTGTAACAAACGGAACAGGCGAAGCCCAACGTCGTGCAGCTCAACAACCTGACCCAGCGCATCGATGCGATAATCCTGCGCATCAAGGGTAACAAACCCCGCATGGCCGCGATCGCTGACGTGCACTGTGTCGATGGCGGTCGCACAGTCGGCGATAGCCTGCCAGATACCAATGCGCGCTAACTGCTGGCAGGTGCCTTGTGCCAGCGCAATTGCGCGGGCATCAAAGCCTGGATGCTCGGTGGTCTGAGGTGCGACAGCTTCAATCAGGTGAACCGGAAGCTGCCCCTGCGTTAAATGTGAAATGGCCAGAGCCAGCGTGGCCCCGGTCATGCCACCGCCAACGATAATCACGCTCATAAGCGTGCCGCTGCCATCAGCGCCTCAATGTCGTCGGCATTTTTCACAACAGAGGCGGTCAGGTTTTCATTGCCGGTTTCGGTGATGACGATGTCATCTTCAATACGAATGCCAATCCCACGGTACTCTTGCGGCACATCGGCGTCCGGGGCGATATACAGACCCGGTTCAACGGTTAACACCATGCCCGGCTCCAGCACGCGCGAGCGTTCAGAACCATAGGCGCCCACATCATGAACATCCAGCCCCAGCCAGTGGCTCAGGCCATGCATAAAATACGGACGATGGGCATTTTCGGTGATCAGGGTATCCACTTCGCCCTTCAGAATGCCAAGACGCACCAGTCCGGTAATCATGATCCGCACGACAGCACCGGTGACTTCCTGAATGGAGGTGCCCGGGCGATAGAGCGTCAGCGCCGTTTCCAGTGACTCAAGAACGATGTCATAAATTGCGCGCTGCGCAGGCGTGAATTTGCCGCTTACCGGGAAAGTACGGGTGATGTCACCAGCATAGCCCTGATATTCGCAACCGGCGTCAATTAGCACCAGGTCACCCTCCCGCAGTTCACTTTCGTTCTCGGTGTAGTGCAGGATGCAGCCGTTTTCCCCGCCGCCCACGATGGTGTTGTAGGACGGATAGCGCGCGCCGTGGCGGTTAAATTCGTGGTGGATCTCGCCTTCGAGCTGGTATTCAAACATCCCGGGACGGCACTTTTCCATCGCGCGGGTATGCGCCAGCGCACTGATTTCGCCTGCACGACGTAGCACTTCAATTTCTTCTTCAGACTTGAAGAGACGCATCTCGTGCACCACCGGACGCCAGTCCGTGAGCGTAGCTGGCGCAGATAAGTTCTGACGCGAACCTTTTCGCAGCTTATCCAGCGCGTTGAAGACAATCTCATCGGCCCAGGCATATTCGCCCTGTGCGTGGTAGAGCACGTCCAGGCCGTTAAGCAATTGATAAAGCTGCTGGTTGATTTCGCTAAACGCCAGAGCGCGATCGACACCGAGCTTTGCAGGAGCGGCCTCCTGGCCCAGGCGACGGCCAAACCAGATTTCGGCGGTTAAATCCCGTACGCGGTTGAAAAGCACGCTGTGGTTGTGGGTGTCATTGCTCTTAATCAGCACCAGTACTGCTTCAGGTTCGTTAAACCCGGTGAAGTACCAGAAATCGCTGCTCTGGCGATAGGGGTATTCGCTGTCGGCACTGCGCGTCACTTCAGGCGCGGCAAAAATTAGCGCGGCGCTTCCTGGCTGCATTTTTGCCAGCAGCGCCTGACGACGGCGAGAATACTCTTGATTCGAGATAACCATGACACCCTCCTGTGCGTTATTTTTCTTAATGTAAGGTTGGCTTGCGCACTTCCGGCGCGGTTGGCTGCGAGCGCGTAAAGGTGTCGTGGCACAGCAGTGCCGCAACGCGTACGTACTCAATAATCTCTTCGAGGGACATTTCCAGCTCTTCCTGGTCTTCCTCTTCGTCATAGCCAAGCTGCGCGATATTGCGCAGATCGTCGATAGCTTCACCCGCTTCGCCGGTAACTTTATCGAGCTTAGGCTGTGTCACGCCAAGACCCAGCAGATAGTGGTTTACCCAACCTGCGAGCGCATCAGCGCGTTCGAAGACGCTAACGTCGTCGCCTTCAGGCAGATAAAGCTGAAAAAGGAAGCCGTCATCTTCCAGCGAGTCGCTGGTTGCGGAGTGCATTTTACGCAGCGCTTCAGCCAGTTCGTGACCAAACGCCAGCCCTTCGTTCGTCAGGTCGTGAACCAGCGGCTGCCATGAGCTGTCGCTGTTTCCGCCACACAGCATCCCGGCGATCAGACCGTGCATTTCGGCAGGGGTTAATCCTACTCCCTGCTGGTTCAGTAACTGGCTTAATTCGTTGTAACCAGGCATTTCGTTCTGTATAGACATGCGCATTCGTCATCGTTGGGAGGAATATTCATGATATGCTACCACTTTGGACCCTGGTGATACCAGAAAAGGGCTTGTATCTTCACATCAGGGTAGCTATAGTGTCGCCCCTTCGCGGCCCCCGGGGCAGTAAGCGAAGGCAGCGCAGTCAATCAGCAGGAAGGTGGCATGTCTGCACAACCCGTCGATCTCCAGATTTTTGGCCGTTCACTGCGAGTGAATTGTCCACCTGAACAAAGGGATGCTTTGAATCAGGCTGCGGACGATTTGAATCAGCGGTTGCAAGATCTAAAAGAACGCACTAGAGTCACAAATACTGAGCAGTTGGTCTTCATCGCCGCGTTGAACATCAGCTATGAATTGACTCAGGAAAAAGCAAAGACCCGCGATTACGCGGCGAGCATGGAGCAGCGCATTAAAATGCTCCAGCAGACCATTGAACAGGCATTGCTTGATCAAGGTCGCACTCCCGAAAGACCGGGACCAAAGTTTGAATAACACTTCTCAGTTGACTATGGTAGAGTAACTGGGAAGACAAAATTTCTCTGAGATGTTCGCAAGCGGGCCAGTCCCCTGAGCCGATATTTCATACCACAAGAATGTGGCGCTCCATGGTTGGTGAGCATGCTCGGTCCGTCCGAGAAGCCTTAAAACTATGACGACACATTCACCTTGAACCAAGGGTTCAAGGGTTACAGCCTGCGGCGGCATCTCGGAGATTCCCTCTCTCTTCTTCTACCGACTACCATGACTCTACTTTCTGAAGTTTCTGCCTCACGCCAGGACATCCGTCAGTTAATCCGTAAACGCCGTCGTGCGTTAACCCCCGAACAGCAAACTCATTTCGCCCAACAGGCCGCCGCACGCATGATGGCATACCCGCCGGTTGTGATGGCACATACGGTCGCCCTGTTTCTGTCGTTTGATGGCGAACTGGATACCCAGCCGCTTATCGAACAGCTCTGGCGTGCCGGGAAAAAGGTTTACCTGCCGGTGCTGCATCCGTTTAGCGAAGGGAACCTGCTGTTCCTGAACTACCATCCGCATAGCGAACTGGTGGTCAATCGCCTGAAAATCACCGAACCGAAGCTGGACGTGCGCGACGTGCTCCCGCTTGCCGAGCTGGATGTGCTGGTAACCCCACTGGTGGCGTTTGATGAACAAGGCCAGCGGCTGGGTATGGGCGGCGGCTTTTATGACAGAACGCTGCAAAACTGGCAGCAGTATGGTTTGCAGCCGGTGGGCTATGCGCATGATTGTCAGGGCGTGGAGGTATTGCCGGTGGAGAAATGGGATGTGCCGTTGCCGGCGGTGGTGACGCCGTCGAAGTTGTGGGAATGGTAAACCAAACGTGCGGCCTGATGCCCTCACCCCAGCCCTCTCCCACGGGGAGAAGGTGAAAACATAAAAAACGGTAACTATCGTTACCGTTTTGCATTTACCACGCGCGATCAGTAAAGCAGACGCGCGCGGATAGTCCCCGGGATCGCCTTCATGCTCAGCAGCGCTTTCTCGGCCACATCTTCATCCGCTTCAATATCGATAACCACGTAACCCATCTGAGAGTTCGTTTGCAGATACTGTGCGGCAATGTTGACGCCCTGCTCAGCGAAGATCTGGTTAATTGCGGTCAACACGCCTGGGCGGTTTTCGTGAATGTGCAGCAGACGGCGGCCACCGTGCAGCGGCAGAGACACTTCCGGGAAATTCACCGCAGAGAGCGTAGAGCCGTTGTCGGAGTATTTGCTCAATTTACCTGCCACTTCCAGGCCGATGTTCTCCTGCGCTTCCTGAGTTGAACCACCGATGTGTGGCGTCAGGATCACATTATCGAACTCGCACAGCGGAGACGTAAACGGATCGGTGTTGGTTGCCGGCTCGGTCGGGAATACGTCGATTGCCGCCCCTGCCAGGTGTTTACGCTTCAGCGCATCACACAGTGCCGGGATGTCGACAACGGTGCCGCGCGCGGCGTTGATCAGCAGTGAACCTGGCTTCATCAGCGCCAGCTCCTCTGCACCCATCATGTTTTTAGTGGACGCGTTTTCCGGCACATGCAGGCTCACGACATCACTCATGTTCAGCAGGTCAGACAGGTGTTGAACCTGGGTAGCATTCCCCAGCGGCAGTTTGCTTTCGATATCGTAGAAGAAGACGTTCATACCGAGGGATTCAGCAAGAATACCCAGTTGCGTACCGATGTGGCCGTAACCGATGATACCCAGTTTTTTGCCACGCGCTTCGAAAGAGCCGGACGCCAGTTTGTTCCACACGCCGCGGTGTGCTTTGGCGTTCGCTTCCGGAATACCGCGCAGCAACAGCAGCAGTTCGCCAATCACCAGTTCCGCAACAGAACGGGTGTTAGAGAACGGGGCGTTAAAGACAGGAATACCGCGCTTCGCAGCAGCACTCAGGTCAACCTGGTTGGTGCCGATGCAGAAGCAACCAATGGCAACCAGTTTTTCTGCCGCAGCGATAACGTCTTCAGTCAGGTGAGTACGGGATCGCAGGCCAATGAAGTGGGCATCACGGATGGACGCTTTCAGCTCTTCAGTATCCAGCGCGCCTTTGTGAAATTCGATGTTGGTGTAACCCGCTGCACGAAGGCTATCGAGTGCTTTCTGATGCACGCCTTCTACTAGCAGGAATTTAATCTTGTCTTTCTCCAGTGATACCTTTGCCATTTACCCGACCCTGTTTTTTGTCTGAACTGATGTTGTGCTGGATTTGAATCCGCTCTAGCCAACATATCAAAAAAAACTATTGCAGCAATATGAACGTTTGCGTCGGCACTCTGAAGAAAAGTCATACAGGGCAAAATGACAGAGGAAAATGCTGCGTAAATTTACGAAAGTGGCAGGATCGGCAAAAGAGGGGCAAAAACGTGACACAAGTCACCGAATTTAGCTTTTCAAAAATTTTTTAGCGGGGGGAGTGCTCCCCCCGTCAGATCATTTCACGATGGTTTTCACGCCGTCAGCCGTACCGATCAGCGCGACATCCGCGCCACGGTTGGCGAATAACCCTACGGTGACTACGCCTGGAAGGCCATTGATGGCATTTTCCAGCGCAATGGCATCCAGAATTTCCAGACCGTGCACATCCAGGATCACGTTACCGTTGTCAGTCACAACACCCTGACGGTATTCCGGGCGGCCACCCAGCTTCACTAGTTCACGTGCCACTGCGCTGCGTGCCATTGGGATCACTTCGACTGGCAGCGGGAATTTGCCCAGAATATCGACCTGTTTAGAGGCATCCGCGATACAGATAAATTTATCCGCAACAGAAGCGATGATCTTCTCACGCGTCAGCGCCGCGCCGCCGCCTTTGATCATCTGCATGTGGCCGTTGATCTCATCAGCGCCGTCAACGTAGATCCCCAGGCGATCCACTTCGTTCAGGTCAAAAACGGTAATGCCAAGGCTTTTCAGCTTTTCCGTGGAAGCATCGGAGCTGGATACTGCGCCCTCGATCTGCCCTTTCATCGTGCCCAGCGCATCGATAAAGTGCGCCGCTGTAGAGCCCGTGCCGACACCGACAATCGTTCCCGGTTGCACGTACTGGAGAGCGGCCCATCCTACTGCTTTTTTCAGTTCATCCTGCGTCATGATCTTTTTGCCTGTGGTGTGAAAACTCAGGGCGCATTATAGAACACGTAAGCGGGAAATGTCCCTGTGACCACTATCACATAACCGCGCAAAGCCCTGACAGATCCGATGTGGGTGCATTTCGTCTGTATCAAACGTAAATTTGTGTCATAGTGCTGAATAAGCACATTTCAGGAGTAAGCCAGAGCAATGAAACGTCCGGACTACAGAACACTACAGGCACTTGATGCGGTTATTCGTGAACGAGGTTTTGAGCGCGCAGCGCAAAAGCTGTGCATCACTCAATCCGCCGTCTCACAACGTATCAAACAGCTTGAAAACATGTTCGGGCAACCGCTGCTGGTGCGTACCGTCCCGCCTCGCCCAACGGAACAAGGCCAGAAGCTCCTCGCTCTGCTGCGCCAGGTTGAACTGCTGGAAGATGAATGGCTGGGTGACGAACAGACCGGCTCTACGCCGCTGCTGCTGTCGCTGGCGGTGAACGCCGACAGTCTGGCAACCTGGCTGTTGCCGGCGCTTGCACCGGTACTGGCCGACTCCCCTATTCGCCTGAATTTACAGGTAGAAGATGAAACCCGCACTCAGGAACGCCTGCGTCGCGGTGAAGTGGTGGGTGCCGTCAGTATTCAGCCGCAAGCGCTGCCAAGCTGCCTTGTGGATCAGCTCGGTGCGCTGGATTATCTGTTTGTGGGGTCGAAGGCTTTCGCAGAACGCTACTTCCCGAATGGCGTTACCCGCGCAGCGCTGCTTAAAGCCCCGGCCGTTGCGTTCGACCATCTTGATGATATGCATCAGGCCTTCCTGCAACAAAACTTCGACCTGCCGCCTGGCAGCGTGCCGTGCCACATTGTGAACTCGTCCGAAGCCTTTGTGCAGCTCGCACGTCAGGGAACCACCTGCTGCATGATCCCGCATCTGCAAATTGAGAAAGAGTTAAAAAGCGGTGAGCTTATCGATTTAACGCCGGGGCTGTACCAGCGCCGGATGCTTTACTGGCACCGTTTTGCGCCGGAAAGCCGCATGATGCGCAACGTAACAGATGCACTGCTGGCATTCGGGCATAAGGTGTTGAGGCAGGATTAAAAAAATACGCCGGGTGGCGCTAACGCTTACCCGGCCTACTGGTTTACTGAGCGGATTTTTGAGTGGGTTCCAGCTCAAATACCACATCAACCTGATCGTCGAACTGGATAGTCGGCTGCTCATAAGTTTCCTGAGCAGAAACCGGCGCAGCATCGGCCTTCATCATCCGAACCATCGGGCTTGGCTGGTAGTTAGAGACGTGGTAACGCACGCTATACACCGGGCCGAGTTTGCTGTTAAAACCTGAAGCCAGCTGCTGCGCCTGATGAATTGCATCATCAATGGCCGCTTTGCGCGCTTCGTCTTTGTATTTTTCAGGTTGCGCAACGCCCAGTGAGACAGAACGAATTTCGTTCAGACCCGCTTTCAGCGCGCCATCCAGTAATGAATTAAGCTTATCGAGCTGACGCAGCGTGACCTCAACGGTACGCACCGCGCGGTAGCCTTTCAGAATACTTTTGCCGTTCTGGTAGTCGTAATCAGGCTGGGTGCGCAGGTTTGCGGAGTTGATATCCTTTTTCGCGACACCATTCTGTTCGAGGAAGGAGAGATATTGCGCAACACGATCGTCTGCCTGTTTTTTGGCAGAAGCGGCATCTTTTGCGGCCACATTTACTTCGATTGCCAGCGTTGCCACATCCGGGACGGCATCAACACTTGCCGTGCCTGAAGTCACAATGTGCGGGCCAGCAGGCAATTCATTCGCCTGAACCGATACCGCGCCTAAACTAACTAATGCCGCCAGGGCCATCACTTTAAACTTCACTGTCATTCCTCCATGTTGCGAAGAGTGCCCTATCAACAGGGCACATGCCAGCAAGCTTAGCGGGTCTTGTTCAGTTGTCCATAAGACAACACTTAGTTGAGTAAACCCTGTACATGCTGAATACCGTCTTTTGCCAGCTGGAAAGCGATAAACCACATCACAACACCCACCAGCGTGTTAATGATGCGCTGTGCTTTCGCCGTGCGCAGACGTGGGGCCAGCCAGGCCGCCAGTATCGCCAGGCCGAAGAACCACAAGAAAGAGGCGCTGACCGTGCCAAGCGCAAACCAGCGTTTTGGCTCGACATCCAACTGCCCTCCCAGGCTGCCCAGGACGACAAAAGTATCAAGATAAACATGCGGATTAAGCCAGGTGACCGCCAGCATGGTGACGATAATCTTCCAGCGCCCCTGTTTCATGACCTCGGCCGTGGCTAATTCAAGATTGCTACTCATGGCGGTTTTCAGCGCCCCGAAACCGTACCACAGCAGAAACGCTACGCCGCCCCAGGTGACCAGCGCCAGCAGCCAGGGCGACTGCATCAGCAGTGCGCTACCGCCAAAAATTCCGGCGCAAATCAGCAGCAAATCGCTTAACGCGCACAACAGCGCAATCATCAGATGGTACTGACGGCGAATGCCCTGATTCATCACGAATGCATTCTGGGGGCCGAGCGGAAGGATCATGGCTGCGCCTAACACAAGACCTTGAAAATAATAGGATAACATGACTTCAATCTCACAAAACTGTCCTGGGAGCAGACTATACTGCGAGAATGTCATTAGAGGAAATTGATAATATTAATTGGGGATTAGCAGAGCTTATGAAAGTAAAGCCCGGTGGCGCTAACGCTTACCGGGCCTACAGGTGGCGTTATTCTGCTTCTTTGACCTTTTTGACGTTTACGTCCATCTGCGGGTACGGGAAGCTAATGCCATTGGCGTCAAAGTCACGCTTGATGCGTTCCAGAACATCCCAGTAAACGTTTTGCAGATCGCTGCTTTTGCTCCAGATACGCACCACGAAGTTGATCGATGACGCGCCCAGCTCATTCAGGCGTACCGTCTGCTCTTTGTCTTTCAGGATGCGGTCGTCCGAGGCAATGATGTTAGTAATCAGCGACTTCACCTGATCGATATCCGAATCATACGCCACGCTTACCACCAGCTCATTACGGCGCACCGGCTCGCGGGAGAAGTTGATAATGTTACCCGCGATAATTTTACCGTTCGGTACCACTACAATACGACCGTCGACGGTACGCATGGTGGTGGAGAAGATCTGCACCTGGAGCACAGTTCCGGCAATGCCACCCAAATCAACATATTCGCCAGAGCGGAATGGACGGAAGGTCACCAGAAGCACGCCTGCGGCGAGGTTCGACAGCGATCCCTGCAACGCCAGACCAATGGCCAGACCTGCGGCACCCAGCACTGCGATGACCGATGCCGTTTGCACACCGACACGCCCCAGGGCGGCAATCAGGGTAAAGGCAATAATCCCATAGCGCACCAGTGCAGAGAGGAAATCGGCAACCGTGGCATCAATGTTTCGCGCAACCATCACGCGATTAACCGTGTTTGACACGATCCGTGCCACGATCATCCCGACAATGATAATCGCAATTGCCGCAACGATGTTAACGGCATAACTCAGCAGTAACTCCTGGTTGCGCACAAGCCAAGTACCGGCGTTATTGATGCTGTCTACAACATCGAGTTGTTCCATTTATTCTTCCTTTTGTTAAACCAATACACAAAATCCATCCCCCATGGAGACAGGCAGGTCAGTAAAGGGTAAACAAAAAGGACAAATATTGCCAAACAGATCACAAAAAACAGACCAGCAGGCCATTGAAAAGCCATAAAAAAAGGCCCGCATTTGCGGACCTTTCTGAGGCGTTTAGCGACTCAAATTACAGAACGTCAACCGCGTTCAGCTCTTTGAATGCCTGCTCCAGACGAGTAATCATTGAAGTCTGTGCAGCACGCAGCCATACGCGTGGATCGTAGTATTTCTTGTTCGGCTGGTCTTCGCCTTTCGGGTTGCCCAGCTGGCCTTGCAGGTAAGCTTCGTTGGTTTTGTAGTATTGCAGGATACCGTCCCAGGTTGCCCATTGGGTGTCGGTATCGATGTTCATTTTCACTACGCCGTAGCTTACGGAGTCTTTGATTTCCTGAGCAGAAGAACCAGAACCACCGTGGAATACGAAGTTCAGGCTGTTGTGCGGCAGGTTGTGTTTCTTAGAAACGTATTCCTGAGAATCACGCAGGATAGTTGGGGTAAGAACCACGTTACCTGGTTTGTAAACGCCGTGCACGTTACCGAAGGACGCTGCGATAGTGAAGCGTGGGCTGATTTTGCTCAGCTCGGTGTATGCGTAATCAACGTCTTCTGGCTGGGTGTACAGTGCAGAAGCGTCCATGTGGCTGTTGTCCACGCCGTCTTCTTCACCACCGGTGCAACCCAGTTCGATTTCCAGAGTCATGTCCATTTTGGCCATGCGCGCCAGATATTTAGAGCAGATTTCGATGTTTTCGTGCAGTGACTCTTCAGACAGGTCGATCATGTGAGAAGAGAACAGTGGTTTACCGGTTGCCGCGAAGTGTTTCTCACCAGCGTCCAGCAGACCGTCGATCCATGGCAGCAGTTTCTTCGCGCAGTGGTCGGTGTGCAGGATAACTGGAACACCGTAGTGCTCAGCCATCTGGTGAACGTGGTGCGCACCAGAGATAGCACCCAGGATTGCAGCGCCCTGAGGAACGTCAGTTTTCACGCCTTTACCTGCGATGAACGCAGCACCACCGTTAGAGAACTGTACGATTACCGGCGCTTTAACTTTTGCAGCGGTTTCCAGAACGGCGTTGATGGAGTCGGTACCTACGCAGTTAACTGCTGGCAGAGCAAAATTGTTCTCTTTAGCTACCTGGAACACTTTCTGAACGTCATCACCAGTGATCACGCCAGGTTTTACGAAATCAAAAATTTTAGACATGTTACGAGTCCTGTATCTTCGGCCTTGGAAAGAGGTGCGTGCCCTAAAGCGCGCTGAAAATTGGGCAGGTTTCCCTGCCCTTAAATGGCTTACTTCTTAGCGCGCTCTTCGAGCATTGCTACTGCTGGCAGTACTTTGCCTTCCACGAATTCGAGGAATGCGCCGCCACCAGTGGAGATGTAGGAGATTTTGTCAGCGATACCGAACAGGTCGATAGCTGCCAGCGTGTCACCGCCGCCTGCGATTGAGAACGCTTCGCTGTCTGCGATTGCGTTAGCAACGATTTCAGTACCTTTACGGAAGTTCGCGAATTCGAACACACCAACAGGACCGTTCCACAGGATAGTTTTTGCGTTTTTCAGGATTTCAGCCAGTTTCTGTGCAGAAACATCGCCCAGGTCCAGAATCTGCTCTTCATCTTTGATGTCGTTTACAGATTTCAGGGTAGCGGTTGCTGTTTCAGAGAACTCAGTTGCAACACGAACGTCAGTTGGAACCGGGATATCACAGGTGGTCAGCAGGCGTTTCGCTTCGTCAACCAGGTCTGCTTCATACAGGGATTTACCCACATTGTGGCCCTGAGCGGCAACGAAGGTGTTCGCGATACCACCGCCAACGATCAGCTGGTCAGCGATTTTAGACAGGGAATCCAGAACGGTCAGTTTGGTAGAAACTTTAGAACCACCAACGATAGCCACCATTGGGCGAGCTGGCTCTTTCAGCGCTTTACCCAGTGCTTCCAGTTCGTCAGCCAGCAGAGGACCTGCACAGGCTACGTCTGCGAATTTACCGATACCGTGGGTAGAAGCCTGAGCACGGTGAGCAGTACCGAATGCATCCATCACAAATACGTCGCACAGTGCAGCGTATTTTTTGGACAGTGCTTCGTCGTCTTTCTTCTCGCCTTTGTTGAAGCGAACGTTTTCCAGAACAACCAGTTCACCGGCAGCCACTTCAACGCCGTCCAGGTAATCTTTAACCAGGCGAACCGGGTTGGATAGTTTGTCTTTCAGGTAATTAACAACTGGCAGCAGAGAAAACTCTTCGTTGTACTCGCCTTCAGTTGGACGACCCAGGTGGGAGGTTACCATCACTTTTGCACCTTGCTTCAGTGCCAGTTCGATGGTTGGCAGGGATGCACGGATACGCGCGTCGCTGGTCACTTTACCATCTTTAACCGGTACGTTCAGATCAGCACGGATGAAAACGCGTTTACCAGCCAGATCCAGATCGGTCATCTTAATTACAGACATGGTGAATCCTCTCGTTGATTCTTAAAGTTTTGCAGACGCACAATGCGTCTTACCTGAAACCTTGAGCGGCCATTGCTAACGTGGTGTCGAGCATTCGGTTAGCAAAGCCCCATTCGTTATCACACCAGACCAGCGTCTTGATAAGGTGTGCGCCACTGACTCGCGTTTGAGTGCCATCAACAATGGCGCTGTGCGGGTCGTGGTTAAAATCTACTGAGACCAACGGTAATTCCGTATAGTCAACTATACCATGAAATGCACCCTGTGCCGCTTTTTGCAGCAACAGGTTGACTTCACAGGCTTTTACCGGTTTTTTCACCGTTACACTGAGGTCAATTGCGGTGACGTTAATCGTCGGGACACGCACGGCAATGGCTTCAAAACGGTCGTTAAACTGCGGGAAAATACGGGTAATCCCTGCTGCAAGCTTCGTATCCACCGGAATGATCGACTGGCTCGCCGCGCGAGTGCGTCGTAAGTCCGGGTGATAGGCGTCGATAACCTGCTGATCGTGCATGGCGGAGTGAATCGTGGTCACGGTGCCGGATTCAATGCCATACGCATCGTCTAACAGTTTGATGACCGGAATAATGCAGTTGGTGGTACAGGAGGCGTTGGAAACAATACGGTGTTCAGCTTGCAGCTCATGCTGGTTGACGCCAAACACGACTGTCGCGTCGAGGTCGTTACTGCCGGGATGAGAAAACAGGACTTTTTTCGCGCCTGCTGCCAGATACGCTTCGCCGTGTTCACGGTTGCCGTACACGCCGGTGCAGTCCAGCACTACATCCACACCCAGCTCGCGCCACGGCAACTCTTCGATGCTGCTCTCATGCAGTACGCGAATCGCATCGTCACCAACAAAAAGCTGATCTCTTTCCTGGCGAACATCCCAGGCAAAGCGGCCATGACTGGTGTCGTATTTCAATAAATGCGCCATGCCCGTGGCATCCGCCAGTTCATTGATTGCCACCACGGTCATTTCCGCACGACGCCCGGATTCATATAAAGCACGAACCACGTTACGCCCGATGCGACCGAAGCCATTAATCGCTACGCGTACGGTCATAGATCTCCTGCAAAGCTATCCCTGGGTTTGAGGTGGCTGAAAGAGTAATCCAGCTACGCCCGAAGGGGAATCCTTGCCTGTCACAAACTGCGATTGATTGGTCAATTGTCGAACATTTAATCGACTGAAACGCTTCAGCTAGAATAAGCGAATCGGGGAATAAAAGGAATGTCTGTCCAGATGTATAAGCGAGCTATATGACTTGCGTCACACTTTCGATGGAATAATTTACAGTGATGTTACATGCCAGAGGAATAGTGCATACAAAAAAGCCGGGTGGCGTGGTGAAAGCAAAACGGTAACCCCAGGGTTACCGTTTTTAGCGTTTGCACCCTCTCCCGTGGGAGAGGGTCGGGGTGAGGGCACAAGCCCGCACCCAACCAGCAATTACAGCAGTTCTTTCGCTTTCGCGACAACGTTCTCTACAGTGAAGCCGAACTCTTCGAACAGCAGCTCTGCCGGTGCAGACTCACCGAAGGTGGTCATACCGACGATAGCGCCATTCAGGCCAACGTATTTGAACCAGTAGTCAGCGATACCTGCTTCCACTGCCACGCGAGCGGAAACCGCTTTAGGCAGTACGGATTCACGATAGGCCGCATCCTGCTTGTCGAACGCGTCGGTAGACGGCATGGAAACCACGCGCGCTTTAACGCCTTCGGCAGACAGTTTGTCCCAGGCCGCTACAGCCAGCTCAACTTCTGAACCAGTCGCGATGAAGATAAGCTCTGGCTGGCCAGCGCAGTCTTTCAGCACGTAACCACCGCGGGCGATATTCGCCAGCTGCTCTTCAGTACGATCCTGCTGTGCCAGGTTCTGACGGGAGAGAATCAGTGCGGTCGGGCCGTCCTGACGCTCAACACCGTATTTCCACGCTACTGCGGATTCAACCTGGTCACATGGGCGCCATGTAGACATGTTCGGGGTCACACGCAGGGAAGCCACCTGCTCTACCGGCTGGTGAGTCGGGCCATCTTCGCCCAGACCGATGGAGTCGTGGGTGTAGACCATCACCTGACGCTGTTTCATCAGCGCAGCCATACGCACGGCGTTACGTGCATATTCAACGAACATCAGGAAGGTAGAGGTGTACGGCAGGAAACCACCGTGCAGGGAGATACCATTCGCAATCGCGGTCATACCGAATTCACGTACACCGTAATGGATGTAGTTACCGGCAGTATCTTCGTTGATCGCTTTAGAACCAGACCAGATAGTCAGGTTCGATGGTGCCAGGTCAGCGGAGCCGCCCAGGAATTCCGGCAGCAGAGGGCCGAATGCTTCGATCGCATTCTGGGACGCTTTACGGCTGGCGATTTTGGACGGGTTAGCCTGGAGTTTCGCGATGAACTCGTTCGCTTTCGCGTCGAAATCAGAAGGCATGTCACCTTTCATACGACGGGTGAATTCAGCTGCTTCCTGCGGGAAGGCTTTCGCGTACGCCGCGAACTTCTCGTTCCAGGCCGCTTCTTTCACCTGACCGGCTTCTTTTGCATCCCACTGCGCATAGATGTCAGACGGGATTTCGAATGCCGGGTGGTTCCAGCCCAGTGCTTCACGAGTCAGTGCGATTTCCGCGTCACCCAGTGGCGCACCGTGGGAGTCGTGGGTACCCGCTTTGTTCGGAGAACCGAAGCCGATGATGGTTTTGCACATCAGCAGGGACGGTTTGTCAGTCACAGCACGAGCTTCTTCTACTGCGCGTTTAATCGAGTCAGCATCGTGACCGTCAACGCCACGCACCACGTGCCAGCCGTAGGCTTCGAAACGTGCTGCGGTATCATCAGTGAACCAGCCTTCCACATGACCATCGATGGAGATACCGTTGTCGTCATAGAACGCAACCAGTTTGCCCAGTTTCAGGGTACCTGCCAGGGAGCACACTTCGTGAGAAATGCCTTCCATCATGCAGCCGTCGCCCATGAACGCATAGGTGAAGTGGTCCACGATGTCGTGGCCAGGACGGTTGAACTGTGCTGCCAGAGTCTTCTCGGCAATCGCCATACCTACGGCGTTAGCAATACCCTGACCCAGCGGGCCGGTGGTGGTTTCTACGCCAGCGGTGTAGCCCACTTCCGGGTGACCCGGGGTTTTGGAGTGCAGCTGACGGAAATTTTTCAGCTCTTCGATTGGCAGGTCATAGCCAGTGAGGTGCAGCAGGCTGTAGATCAGCATTGAGCCGTGGCCGTTAGACAGTACGAAACGGTCGCGGTCAGCCCAGGCCGGGTTCTGCGGGTTGTGGTTCAGGAAATCTCGCCACAGGACTTCGGCGATATCAGCCATACCCATAGGGGCGCCCGGGTGGCCGGATTTGGCTTTCTGTACTGCGTCCATGCTCAGCGCACGAATAGCATTAGCAAGCTCTTTACGTGAGGACATTTTAACTCCAGATCGGACTGTTAAAGGCCATGCCCTTGACGACAGCGCGTTTTGGGCTACGCCGGAAAAAAGTGCCAACAATGTAACCCAAGCGACAAGGCATGTACATGGAGCATTCTTTTGCCGCTTAAGAAATCTCTGGATCATGCTCGCATGTTGCGCAATCCACTCGCCCGCTACCGTATATCTTCCTTATACTTAGCCCGACACTGGCTTTTTGGTCGGTGCACTTTTCGGATTAAATTCAGACTAACGAGTACGGAAGCAACATCATGAAAATGCGTGCAATTGTGCTGGCCCTGGGTACAACGCTCCTTCTGAGCGGCTGTCAGAATATGGATTCTAATGGCCTGATGACCTCTGGCGCTGAAGCATTTCAGGCGTATTCCCTGAGCGATGCACAGGTAAAAGCGCTGAGCGACCAGGCCTGTAAAGATATGGACGGAAAAGCCACTATCGCCCCTGCCAGCAGCACATACGCGCAGCGTCTGAATAAGATAGCCTCCGCTCTGGGCGACAATATCAACGGCCAGCCGGTGAACTACAAGGTCTACATGGCGAAAGACGTTAACGCATTTGCCATGGCAAACGGCTGTATTCGCGTCTACAGCGGGCTGATGGACATGATGAATGACAACGAAGTTGAAGCGGTCATCGGCCATGAAATGGGTCACGTTGCGCTCGGCCACGTGAAAAAAGGAATGCAGGTCGCGCTGGGTACCAACGCCGTTCGCGCCGCAGCGGCCTCCGCGGGCGGGATTGTCGGCAGTCTGTCCCAGTCTCAGCTTGGCGATATGGGTGAAAAACTGGTCAACTCTCAGTTCTCCCAGCGTCAGGAATCCGAGGCGGATGACTACTCCTACGATTTGTTGCGCAAACGCGGTATTAATCCGTCAGGATTAGCCACCAGCTTCGAAAAACTGGCAAAACAGGAAGCAGGACGCCAAAGTTCAATGTTTGACGATCACCCAGCATCAGAAGAACGCGCGCAACATATTCGCGATCGTATGGCAGCAGACGGAATTAAATAATTTTTGAAGGAGGCAATATTGCCTCCTTTTTATTTCGCACGTATTGTCAATTTAACCGCACATATCGATAACACCCCCCGCAAGCCGCGCTACATCAGCATCCAGACACTGAAACCTTTACTCACATAATTATTGCAATCGGTAAATATTCCGGTAATTATCCCTTCGCAGTCTTTCAAATTAATATATCAAGACAGAGACGTTCCCTCCGTGAAAAAACAATTATCGTTAGTTGCTTTAAGTTTATTTGCCGCATTACCTGCTTTTGCAAGCCAGCAATCCGACAGCCAGGGTTTTATTGACGACAGCCATCTGGATCTGTTTTTACGCAATGCGTATATCAGCCGTGACTATCATCAGGGCCAGCAGGATAAAGCCGAATGGGGTCAGGGCATCGTCGCCACATTTGCATCTGGTTACACCGAAGGGCTGGTCGGTTTTGGCGTCGACGGCATTGCCCAGTACGGCGTACGCCTTGACGGCGGCCGCGGCAAGAGCGGTGCCGGCGGTATCGACTTCTTCAAACAGGAAGACGATGGTCGTGCGAAATCCGATCTGGCGAAATTTGGCGCGACCGCCAAAATGCGCATCTCCAATACCGTTCTGAGCTACGGTAACCAGCGTCCTGAGCTTCCAATTGTAAATGCCGACAGCTCCCGCCTGCTGTTTGAAAGCTATACCGGGACGATGCTGACTTCTAAAGAGATAGACGGGCTGGAAGTCAATGCGGGTTACTTCACTGACGAACAACGCAAAAGCGACGACCGCCACGACAGCGGCCTGAAGAGCCTCTCCTTCGGCGGTGCCAGCTATCAGTTCAACGACCAGTTCAGCGGCGCACTTTACGCTTCTCACGTTGAAGAGGTGATGAACAAGCAGTATTTGGGCATGAACTTTAAACAACCGTTCAGTACCGGGCAACAGCTGGTTCTCGACTTTAACGGCTATAACTCGCGTCTGGATCAGGGTTACGCTGACAGCCTCGATACGGGTCGCAGTAACACCATCTGGAGCATGGCGGCGAGCTATATCTGGGATATTCATACCTTTAAGGTGGCGTATCAGCAAAGCAGCGGCAGCACCGGTTACCACTATGGCAGCTATCGCGATCAGGGCGGCGTGGGTGACGGTGGTAATACCATCTGGCTTGCGAACTCTTACTGGTCTGATTTTAACGGTGAAGACGAACGCTCATGGCAGGCATCTTACGGGCTGGACTTTGCAGGACTCGGCTTACCGGGCCTGAGCTGGACCACCGCTTACGTGCGCGGCGACAACATCAAAACGTCAGAAACCAGCAACGGTAAAGAGCATGAGTGGTTTAACCAGGTTCAGTACCAGGTGCAGGATGGCCCGGCGAAAGATCTGAAACTGAAACTGCGCTACTCCGTACTGCGCGTTTCCAGTAACGCCAGCGATTACAACGTGGGCGGGGACGAAATCCGCGTCTATGTGGAATACCCGTTTAACGTGTTTTAAGCGAAAAAAAGCCCTCACCTGCTGGTGAGGGCTTTTACTTAACCGCTAAGCTTACTCGCCTTTTTTCGCAGCCTGGATGTAGAGCATTTCCAGTGCCAGCGTCGCCGCAGCCAGTGCCGTGATTTCTGATTGATCGTACGCAGGCGCTACTTCCACCACGTCCATACCCACGATGTTTAAATCTTTCAGGCCACGCACCAGTTTGATGGCACGGTCAGACGTCAGGCCGCCGATCACCGGCGTACCGGTACCCGGAGCAAATGCCGGATCCAGGCAGTCGATGTCGAAGGTCAGGTAAACCGGCATATCGCCCACAATCTGCTTAACCTGCGCAATGATGTCGTCCACGCCACGATCGTTCACCTGGCCTGCATCCAGTACGGTGAAGCCGTTGTCTTTATCGAACTCAGTACGAATACCGATCTGCACAGAGTGGTTCGGATCGATCAGGCCTTCGTTCGGCGCGGTGAAGAACATGGTGCCGTGATCAAATTCACAGCCGTTCGCGTAGGTGTCGGTATGCGCATCAAAGTGCACCAGCGCCATTTTCCCGAAGTGTTTCGCATGGGCACGCAGCAGCGGCAGCGTCACGAAATGGTCACCACCGAAGGAGAGCATACGCTTACCGGCAGCCAGCAGCTTCTCGGCGTGCGCCTGGAGTTTTTCGCTCATCTCACGCGCGTCGCCAAAGGCGTACACCAGGTCACCGCAGTCGACCACGTTCAGGCGCTCGCGCATGTCGAAGTTCCACGGGAAGCGGTTGTGCTCCCAGGCCAGATTAGTCGATACCTGACGAATGGCTGCCGGGCCATGACGACCACCAGCACGGCCAGAGGTGGCCATATCAAACGGCACGCCGGTGATAACCCAGTCAGCATCGCTATCGTATGGCTGGAAGTTCATCGGAAGGCGTAAAAAACCAAACGCGTTAGATACCAGAGAGTTATCGTACTGATGACCTAAAGTGCTCATGTCCTGACCTCTTTTAAAGTCGATTCATTAAAAACAGATGAAAAAAAATCCCCTCCGCGTCGTTAAACCCGACGAGGAAGGGATTGATTCGTAAATAGCATATTGGGGCGAATTATCGCCGTTAATTCATACGGGTTCAAGAGAGTATAGGGCATAGTGCGGTCTGATGCCCTCACCCCAACCCTCTCCCACGGGGAGAGGGAGGTTTTCTTACTCGTCTTCCAGATAGGTATACCCGTACAGACCCGCTTCAAACTCTTCCAGGAACTGCTGCTGCAATGCATCGTCCAGACCGGTGTTTTTCACCTGATCGCGGAACTGGGTCAGCAGGGTTTTCGGATCCAGCTGAACGTATTCCAGCATGTCCGCCACGGTATCCCCTTCGTCGGACAGTTCGACTTCCACGCTGCCGTCAGGGAAGACAAACACGTCAACCGCTTCGGTATCACCGAACAGGTTGTGCATGTTCCCGAGGATTTCCTGATACGCACCGACCATAAAGAAGCCCAGCATTGGCGGATTCTCCGGGTCGTATTCCGGCATTGGCATCGTGGTCGCGATACCGTCGCCATCAACGTAATGATCGATAGCACCGTCTGAGTCACAGGTAATATCCAGCAGCACAGCACGGCGTTCCGGAGCGTGGTTCAGCCCTTCCAGCGGCAGTACCGGGAACAGCTGATCAATACCCCATGCATCCGGCATCGACTGGAACAGTGAGAAGTTGACGTAAATCTTATCCGCCATACGTTCCTGCAACTCGTCTATAATCGGACGGTGCGCGCGGTTGCTCGGGTCGAGCTGTTTCTGCACTTCATGGCACATGTTCAGATAGAGCTGCTCTGCCCACGCGCGCTCCTGCAAGCTAAAGGTGCCTGAAGAATAACCCACGTGGATGTCATGCAGATCCATCTGGCTGTCGTGCAGCCATTCGCGCAGTGAGCGACGCGTGCCCGGCTCGTGCATCTCCTGCCAGGTTTCCCACATGCTTTGCAGGGAACGCGGGGCATCATCTGACGGAGGGGTCGCTTCGGTGGTTTCGCTGCGCTCAACGCCGATAATGTTAGACACCAACACCGTATGGTGCGCAGTCACCGCGCGGCCCGATTCGGTGATCACCGTCGGGTGCGGCAAGCCGTGTTCTTCACACGCATCGCCAATTGCCCAGATGATGTTGTTCGCGTATTCGTTCAGGCCGTAGTTCACAGAGCAGTCAGACTGCGAGCGTGTACCTTCATAGTCCACACCCAGGCCGCCGCCCACGTCGAAGCACTGAATATTTACGCCAAGCTTATGCAGCTCAACGTAGAAACGCGCTGATTCACGCACACCCGTGGCGATGTCGCGAATATTAGCCATCTGCGAACCGAGGTGGAAGTGCAGCAACTGAATGCTGTCCAGACGACCGCGCTCACGCAGGATCTCCACCAGTTGCAGAACCTGGTTTGCCGCCAGGCCGAATTTGGATTTTTCGCCGCCGGAAGACTGCCATTTACCGGAACCCTGAGAGGCCAGACGCGCTCGCACGCCAAGGCGTGGGATCACGTTCAGACGCTCGGCTTCTTCCAGCACGATAGCAATTTCGGACATCTTCTCGATTACCAGATAGACCTTGTGGCCCATCTTCTCGCCAATCAGTGCCAGACGAATGTATTCACGGTCTTTATAGCCGTTACAGACAATCACCGAACGGGTCATCCCCGCGTGTGCCAGAACAGCCATCAGTTCCGCTTTTGAACCCGCTTCCAGCCCCAGCGGTTCGCCAGAGTGGATCAGGGATTCAATGACGCGGCGATGCTGGTTTACCTTGATCGGGTAAACCAGGAAGTAGTCGCCTTTATAGCCGTACGATTCACGCGCGCGTTTGAAGGCGGCATTAATAGAACGCAGGCGATGTTGCAGGATCTGCGGGAAGCAGAACAGTGCAGGCAAACGCTGGCCCTGCGCTTCACGGGCTTTCACCAGTTTGGCGAGATCCACGCGCGCTTCAGGGACGTCGGGATCCGGGCAAACGCTGATGTGGCCCAGTTCGTTGACGTCATAATAGTTATTGCCCCACCAGGCAATATTGTAAGTGCGCAGCATCTTGCTGGCTTCCTGGGAGCTCATCGCAACCTCCTGCATAGAACGTAGTACACCCTGTTCGCCTGCTGACGAAGGCGAAACCGAAGACATGTCGTCAGACATAGCGAACCTCAACTCTTTGTATTAAGTGTAAAACAGTTGACTACTATCGCAGCGTTAAACGGCGATAACAACCCATAAACGGCTCCGTTTTCCAGCATAGTATGCTGAAATCCTGACCGTGCGACCGGTTTCTTATTCATATCATTGTAAAACACGTATCCGAACTCTGTATGACAAGGTTCGGCGAAACCACGAGAAAACTCTTGTATTAACAAGAGCGCCCTTGTTCAGTTTTCACAAAGCGTGACCGGCCCTGGAATCCTGAGAAGCGCCGAGATGGGTATAACATCGGCAGGTTTGCAGACTAGAAATGCGGGTTGCGGGAATCAAATGCGCGCCAGAACGGCTGCGCTGAATTAGCGGAAAACGATGGTTCATTATCTCGTATCACCTCCACGGCCGCTCCTGTTGAAACGGACCACAAGCCAAAGCTAAAAGTTCACTGCTTAACCCGGCTGGAAGTGGCGACACGATGAGTTCATCGAGCGCTTTTTTTGTATGAGCCGCGCGCCGCGTTTTATACCGAGAAGACGGTCAAATTGCAAAAGATTAATGCGCGTGTTGCCAGCGCCGTCAGGAAATATTTCCAGCTTCGATTTCAACGCAGTGAGAGCTTAGTCAAAAAAAACTGGAAATCGGGTGAAGAAGTGACCTAAAATAGACGTCCAGATGTTAATCCATCCATACTGATTAACACTCAGACTGCCAGTGTCAAAATCCTGCAGGCCTTGGTAGAATTATCTCCTATGGCTACTCCACACAGCAGCTTGAGCTAACCAAATTCCTCTTAGGTGAAATAAAACATGGCAAAACACCTGTTTACGTCCGAGTCCGTATCAGAAGGACATCCTGATAAAATTGCTGACCAAATCTCCGATGCAGTGCTGGATGCGATCCTCGAGCAGGATCCAAAAGCGCGCGTAGCGTGTGAAACCTATGTCAAAACCGGCATGGTTCTGGTTGGCGGTGAGATCACCACCAGCGCATGGGTTGATATCGAAGAGATCACCCGTAACACGGTGCGTGAAATCGGTTATGTGCATTCTGATATGGGCTTTGATGCCAACTCTTGCGCAGTACTGAGCGCAATCGGCAAACAGTCTCCAGACATCAACCAGGGTGTTGACCGTGCCGACCCGCTGGAACAGGGCGCGGGCGACCAGGGTCTGATGTTCGGTTATGCAACCAACGAAACTGACGTGCTGATGCCAGCACCAGTGACCTACGCACACCGTCTGGTGCAGCGTCAGGCTGAAGTGCGTAAAAACGGCACCCTGCCGTGGCTGCGCCCGGATGCGAAAAGCCAGGTCACCTTCCAGTATGACGACGGCAAAATCGTCGGTATCGATGCCGTGGTTCTGTCCACTCAGCACGCCGAAGATATTGATCAGAAATCTCTGCAAGAAGCCGTGATGGAAGAGATCATCAAGCCAGTTCTGCCTACCGAGTGGTTGAGCGCGTCGACCAAATTCTTCATCAACCCAACCGGACGTTTTGTTATCGGTGGCCCAATGGGTGACTGTGGCCTGACCGGTCGTAAAATCATCGTTGATACCTACGGCGGCATGGCGCGTCACGGTGGCGGCGCATTCTCTGGTAAAGATCCGTCTAAAGTTGACCGTTCTGCTGCGTACGCTGCACGTTATGTTGCGAAAAACATCGTTGCTGCGGGCCTGGCTGACCGTTGTGAGATTCAGGTTTCCTACGCAATTGGCGTAGCTGAACCAACCTCCATCATGGTTGAAACCTTC
This sequence comes from Enterobacter soli ATCC BAA-2102, assembly GCF_001654845.1. Classification (GTDB taxonomy): domain Bacteria; phylum Pseudomonadota; class Gammaproteobacteria; order Enterobacterales; family Enterobacteriaceae; genus Enterobacter; species Enterobacter soli. The sequence goes on from NZ_LXES01000003.1 coordinate 145,572, forward strand.
GGTACTGAAAAAGTGCCTTCTGAACAGCTGACCCTGCTGGTGCGCGAGTTCTTCGACCTGCGTCCATACGGCCTGATTCAGATGCTGGATCTGCTGCACCCAATCTACAAAGAAACCGCTGCGTACGGTCACTTTGGTCGTGAACATTTCCCATGGGAAAAAACCGACAAAGCCGCTCTGCTGCGTGAAGCTGCCGGTCTGAAATAATCGACTCACAGCGTTAAACAGGCCAGCCTTTGCGCTGGCCTTTTTTATGTCGGGTGGCGGCTAAACTTGAAACCGCTTACACCACACCAAATATACCCTCCTTTCAGAATAATCCCTTTGCATGATCGCCTTTCCTCTGCTGTTACATTTCATTTCAGTTAAGTCTGAAATTCAAACAAACTCGATGCACATCACTCAATTTATATCTATATTTTCAATGTCTTAATTAAAGTTACATCTACACACCAGTGTAACCGATTACACCAATGTGATTTGCCTCACATATTTTTACGCTCTACTAACCTACCCTTTACATCGATAAAACTGATAACCCAACTGGAGGGCATAATGCCTGACAATAAAAAACAGGGGCGTACGTCCAACAAGGCGATGACTTTCTTCGTCTGCTTCCTCGCCGCCCTGGCAGGATTACTCTTTGGCCTGGATATCGGCGTGATTGCCGGCGCACTCCCTTTCATCACCGATGAATTCCAGATAACCGCCCACACTCAGGAATGGGTAGTAAGCTCCATGATGTTCGGTGCGGCCGTCGGCGCAGTCGGCAGCGGCTGGCTCTCCTTCAAACTGGGTCGTAAAAAAAGCCTGATGATCGGCGCTATTCTGTTCGTGGCCGGTTCACTGTTTTCTGCGGCGGCACCCAACGTAGAAGTACTGCTGGTATCCCGCGTGCTGCTCGGCCTGGCGGTTGGTGTGGCCTCTTATACCGCTCCGCTTTACCTGTCAGAAATCGCACCAGAGAAAATCCGTGGCAGCATGATTTCGATGTACCAGTTGATGATCACCATCGGTATTCTGGGAGCCTACCTTTCCGATACCGCGTTCAGCTACAGCGGCGCCTGGCGCTGGATGCTCGGCGTCATTATCATCCCTGCGATCCTGCTGCTGATTGGTGTGTTCTTCCTGCCGGACAGCCCGCGCTGGTTTGCCGCGAAACGCCGCTTCGTGGATGCTGAGCGCGTGTTGTTACGCCTGCGCGATACCAGCGCAGAAGCGAAAAACGAACTGGAAGAGATCCGCGAAAGCCTGAAGGTAAAACAGTCTGGTTGGGCGCTGTTCAAAGAGAACAGCAACTTCCGCCGCGCCGTATTCCTGGGCGTACTCCTTCAGGTGATGCAGCAGTTCACCGGGATGAACGTCATCATGTACTACGCGCCAAAAATCTTTGAGCTGGCGGGTTACACCAATACTACCGAGCAGATGTGGGGCACCGTGATCGTGGGCCTGACCAACGTGCTGGCTACCTTTATCGCCATTGGTCTGGTTGACCGCTGGGGACGCAAACCAACGCTAACCCTGGGCTTCCTGGTGATGGCGGTGGGGATGGGCGTCCTCGGTACAATGATGCATGTGGGCATTCACTCACCTTCTGCACAGTACTTTGCCGTAGCCATGCTGCTGATGTTTATCGTCGGTTTTGCGATGAGTGCTGGCCCGCTGATTTGGGTCCTGTGCTCTGAGATCCAGCCGCTGAAAGGGCGTGATTTTGGTATCACCTGCTCTACCGCAACCAACTGGATTGCCAACATGATTGTCGGCGCAACCTTCCTGACCATGCTCAATAGCCTGGGTAATGCCAACACCTTCTGGGTTTACTCTGGTCTGAACCTGTTCTTTATTGTGCTGACGGTGTGGCTGGTTCCAGAAACCAAACACGTGTCGCTGGAACATATCGAACGTAACCTGATGAAAGGCCGCCCATTGCGCGAGATTGGCGCACACGACTGACCTGCCTGCGGGGAGGAGCCTCTTGCACCTCCCTTTCGCAAGCTCTATGCTCTGCCCCTATGAAAACTCCCCGTCTTCCCATTGCTATTCAGCAGGCCGTGATGCGCAGCCTGCGGGAAAAACTCGCTCTGGCAAACCAGAAGCTCGGTCGCAATTACCCGGAACCTAAGCTCGTCTATCAGCAACGCGGAACCTCTGCCGGAACGGCCTGGCTGGAGTCTTATGAAATTCGTCTGAACCCGGTGCTGATGATGGAAAACCAGCAGGCGTTTATCGATGAAGTGGTTCCGCACGAGCTGGCGCACCTGCTGGTCTGGAAACACTTTGGGCGCGTGGCGCCGCACGGCAAAGAGTGGAAATGGATGATGGAAGCCGTACTTGGCGTTCCTGCACGCAGAACCCATCAGTTCGAGCTTGAGTCTGTTCGCCGCAATACCTTTCCCTACCGCTGTCAGTGCCAGCAGCATCAGCTGACTGTTCGCCGTCATAATCGCGTGGTACGCGGTGAAGCTACCTATCGCTGCGTCAAGTGCGGCGAGCCACTGGTTGCAGAATAATCAATTGAACAATCAGGAACTTTCCTGATCTGACTGATTGCATACAGGAACAACTTTCGTTACGTTGCGGGCTCGTTTTGACACGGAGTTAACGATGTCCCGTACTATTTCTCTCGCGGTCGCTTTTCTGGCGACGGCATGCTCAGGCTATACGCTGGCCGACGGTATCAACAGTTTCTCTCAGGCTAAGACCGCTGGTGTAAAGGTTAATGCCGACGTTCCAGGTGATTTCTACTGTGGCTGTAAGATTAACTGGCAGGGTAAAAAAGGGGTCGTTGATCTCGAATCCTGCGGCTATAAAGTGCGTAAAAACGAAAACCGCGCCAGCCGAATCGAATGGGAACACGTTGTCCCGGCATGGCAGTTTGGCCATCAGCGCCAGTGCTGGCAGGACGGCGGGCGTAAAAATTGCGCCAAAGACCCGGTCTATCGCCAGATGGAAAGCGATATGCACAACCTGCAACCGGCGGTGGGCGAAGTGAACGGCGATCGCGGCAACTTTATGTACGGCCAGTGGAATGGCGGCGAGGGTCAGTACGGACAGTGCGCCATGAAGGTAGATTTTAAAGAGAAAGTGGCTGAGCCACCGGCTCGTGCGCGCGGCAGTATCGCCCGCACCTACTTCTATATGCGCGACCGTTACGACCTCACCCTCTCCCGCCAGCAGACACAGCTGTTTAATGCCTGGGATAAGCAGTATCCGGTCACCGACTGGGAGTGTCAGCGCGACGAACGCATCGCCAAAGCCCAGGGGAATCATAACCCTTATGTCCAGCGCGCTTGCCAGGCGCAAAAGAGCTAACCTACACTAGCGGCAATTCGCTTACATTGCATGACACACGGAATTTCTGACTATGCGCATTCCCCGCATCTACCACCCTGAACTGATTACCGCAGGTCGCGAAATCGCCCTGTCCGACGAAGCCGCTAACCATGTTGGCCGCGTGCTGCGCATGGGCGCAGGCCAGGCTATCCAGCTTTTCGACGGCTCAAATCAGGTTTTCGACGCTGAAATCACCCGTGCTGATAAGAAGAGCGTGCACGTCAATGTGCTGCGTGGCGAAGTGGATGACCGTGAATCGCCGCTGCATATTCATTTAGGCCAGGTGATGTCGCGCGGTGAAAAGATGGAATTCACCATCCAGAAATCGATCGAACTGGGTGTAAGCCTCATTACGCCACTTTTTTCTGAGCGCTGTGGCGTTAAACTGGATGCGGAACGTCTGAACAAAAAGATCCAGCAGTGGCAGAAAATCGCCATTGCCGCCTGTGAACAGAGTGGCCGTAACCGTATCCCGGAGATCCGCCCGGCGATGGATCTGGAAGACTGGTGTGCTGAACAGGACAGCGGGCTTAAGCTCAACCTCCACCCGCGCGCCAGCGCCAGTATTAATACGCTGCCGCTGCCCGTTGAACGCATTCGCCTGTTGATTGGCCCGGAAGGCGGCCTGTCCGCTGACGAAATTGCTATGACGGCACGTTACGAGTTTACTGATATTCTGTTGGGACCTCGCGTTCTGCGCACTGAGACAACGGCACTCACTGCCATTACCGCGCTGCAAGTGCGGTTTGGCGATCTGGGTTGAAGCATTATTGGAGAGGAACATGATCAAGCTCGGCATCGTGATGGATCCCATCGCAAACATTAACATCAAGAAAGATTCCAGCTTCGCTATGCTGCTGGAAGCACAGCGTCGCGGCTATGAACTCCACTACATGGAGATGAACGATCTCTACCTGATCAACGGCGAAGCCCGCGCACGCACCCGTATTGTTAACGTCGAGCAGAACTACGATAAATGGTACGAATTCGGCACCGAGCAGGATATCCAGCTTGCCGATCTCGATGTGATCCTGATGCGTAAAGATCCGCCGTTCGACACCGAATTTATCTACTGCACCTATATCCTTGAGCGTGCAGAAGAGAAAGGCACGCTGATCGTGAACAAACCGCAGAGCCTGCGCGACTGTAACGAGAAGCTCTACACCGCCTGGTTCTCTGATTTGACGCCAGAAACGCTGGTGACCCGCAGTAAGGCCCAGCTGAAAGCCTTCTGGCAGAAGCACGGCGATATCATCATGAAACCGCTGGACGGTATGGGCGGCGCATCGATTTTCCGCGTGAAAGAGAGCGACCCGAACATTGGTGTGATTGCCGAAACGCTGACCGAACTGGGTACCCGTTACTGCATGGCGCAAAACTATCTGCCTGCCATTGTCGATGGTGACAAGCGCGTTCTGGTGGTGGATGGCGAACCGGTTCCTTACTGCCTGGCCCGTATCCCGCAGGGTGGCGAAACCCGTGGTAACCTGGCGGCCGGTGGCCGTGGCGAACCGCGTCCGTTGACCGAAAGCGACTGGGAAATTGCCCGCCGCGTCGGCCCAACGCTTAAAGCCAAAGGCCTGATCTTCGTCGGCCTGGATATCATCGGCGACCGTCTGACCGAAGTGAACGTCACCAGCCCAACCTGCATTCGTGAAATCGAGGCCGAATTCCCTGTCTCGATCACCGGAATGCTGATGGACGCTATCGAAAAACGTTTACAGAAATAACCTGTGACAGCGCCTGAGTTTGTCCCCATACTGGGCGCTGTCGCTTTTTAAACCAGGAAACAGAACCTCTGACAATGAATTTACAGCATCACTTTCTTATTGCCATGCCTGCTCTCCAGGATCCCATTTTCCGCCGTTCCGTCGTTTATATCTGTGAATACAATGAAGACGGTGCGATGGGTATCATCATTAATAAGCCTCTGGAAAACCTACAAATCGAAGGCATTCTGGAAAAACTAAAAATCACCACTGAAGAGCGTCTGCCTGAAATCCGTCTTGATAAGCCAGTGATGTTAGGCGGGCCGCTGGCTGAAGATCGCGGTTTTATCCTGCATACGCCGCCGGGTTTCTCTTCCAGCATCCGGATCTCGGATAACACCGTAGTCACCACTTCGCGCGACGTGCTTGAAACACTGGGTACCGCCGAACAGCCTTCGGAAGTGCTGGTTGCGCTGGGCTATGCGTCCTGGGAAAAAGGCCAGCTTGAACAGGAGATCCTGGATAACGCATGGCTGACTGCGCCTGCGGATCTGAACATTCTGTTTAAGACCCCTATCGCCGATCGCTGGCGTGATGCGGCTAAACTTATCGGCATTGATATTCTGACCATGCCGGGCGTAGCGGGGCACGCGTAATGAGCGGTACGCTTTTAGCTTTTGATTTTGGTACCCGCAGTATTGGCGTTGCCGTCGGCCAGCGCATTACCGGCACGGCGCGCCCGCTGACGGCGTTAAAAGCGAACGATGGCACGCCAGACTGGACGCTGATCGAACGCCTGCTCAAAGAGTGGCAACCGGATGACGTTATCGTTGGGCTACCGCTGAATATGGATGGCACCGAACAGCCGCTCACCGCGCGCGCACGTAAGTTCGCCAACAAAATCCACGGCCGCTTTGGGGTATCGGTAAAGCTGCACGACGAACGCCTGAGCACCGTCGAAGCCCGCGCAGGCCTGTTTGAGCACGGCGGTTTCAGGGCGCTCAACAAAGGCAGCGTGGACTCAGCCTCTGCCGTAGTGATCCTCGAAAGCTATTTCGAACAGGGCTACTGAGCTTCTTCTGAATTGCCCGTAAAATCGGGCATTTCCAGCAGCTTAGCGTTGAGTTCCTGTAGCGCCTGAAGACGTGCTTCCACCACATCATCCCCGACATTCCACATCCCGGCAAATGCCAGCGCAGCATGATGCGCACCAACCGGAATCGCCATCGACACTTCCCCATCATCGTGATGCCAGATAACGCGGCCAGTTTTACGCTGCTGCTCAACGTGGGGCGCCAGGTTGCGCCACTGCTCGTCGGTGAAGCGTAATTTCAGCTGTTCGTCGCTCTCTTCTGCCAGCAAGGCCATGCCAATCACGGACTGCCAGGCCGGAAGCATCCGATAACCGGCCAGCGCCTGTGTCGTTTGGCTCCCAGGCACCGAGTGCCAGATATAGATAATCTGATCCTCCCACAGCACGCCGAGCGCGACGACAATATCGCGCGGCGCGTAACGCTCCAGTATGGGCAGGGCACGGGAAAAAAGCGCAGATCCACGAATGGACTGTGCCGCCAGGGCATGAATACCCGGCCCCGGCAGATAGCGGCGGTGTTCGTCCTGCATCGTCAGGCCAATCGAGGCCATTGTCATCAGCAGGCGGTTAGCGCGAGTGGTGTTAATTCCCATCAGACGCGCCAGCTCGCGACACCCAATCGCACGATCGCTGGACACCAGGTATTGCAGACAGCGTATACCGTCAATCAGGCTTTGATTTGGTTGTGATGACATGGTTTCGTTTGCTCAAAAGGTAGAGAGTCGATTCTACCGCTCGCACGGATGGAAACAAGGTCAACCCGACGCAACGACTGACCTTTCGTGAAGCCGCCCCTGCGCTCTGCGCTCAGCAAAGCTTTGGTCAAAATTCTGCATCCCTGCCTGTTGCCCGGTCTGGATAATACCGGGCAACTGCCAGGTTTTGCCCTCGCGGATAAGGTTTGCTGCCGCTGAGGTATTCACCAGCAGTTCGTACAGCGCCACGCGTCCTCCCTGGACGTCCCGACAAAGCTTTTGCGCCAGCACTGCGCGCAGACTACCCGCCAGTTGATTACGCACCGGGTCTTTTTCCTGTGCCGGAAAGGTATCGACCAGGCGCTCTATTGCCTGCGCTGCCCCACGCGTATGCAGCGTTGCCAGTACCAGATGGCCAGTCTCCGCCGCCGTAAGGGCCAGCCTGATCGTTTCGCTGTCGCGAAGCTCCCCTAATAAAATCACGTCAGGATCTTCACGTAATGCGGCGCGAAGCGCCTCTGCAAATGAAGGGCAGTGCTGACCTATCTCCCGCTGATGGATAAGACAGCGATCGCTTTGATAAATAAACTCAACCGGGTCTTCCAGCGTCAAAATGTGTTTATCGTAGTGGCGGTTAAGATGGTCCACCATTGCCGCAAGCGTAGTGGATTTGCCACTTCCGGTTGCTCCCGTCACCAGAATCAGACCGCTGTCTTTGTCCAGCAGTACCGGGAGCGTACGCGGCGCCCCCAGCGCCGAAAGCTGCGGGCAGTTTGCTGGCAAGAGTCTGAGCGTGAGTGAGGTACCGTTAATGTGGCTGAATGCGCTGCCGCGTAAACGCTGCTGGCTGGCGAGCGTCACGGCAAAATCGACCTGCCCGTTTGCCCACCAGGTCCCCTGTTGTTCGTCGTTAAGCCACGTTTTTAATAGCTGCGTAATATCCGGCGGCGGGAATGGCGCAGGTTCAAGAGTACCAGCCCTGCGCCAGCGTGGCGGTGAATCACTGCACAGGTGTAGATCCGACACGTTATGCTTTACACTAAGGGCCACCATTTCTTCCATCACCACACGACTCTCCTTGGAAAATGAACGACATTGCGCATAACCTGGCACAGGTCCGGGACAAAATCTCAGCCGCTGCAACGCGTTGCGGCCGTGCTCCAGAAGAAGTTACGTTACTTGCAGTGAGCAAAACCAAGCCTGCGAGCGCCATCGCAGAAGCGATTACCGCTGGCCATCGCGCGTTTGGTGAAAACTACGTGCAGGAGGGCGTGGACAAAATTCGCTATTTCCAGGAATTGGGAAATAGCGACCTGCAATGGCACTTTATTGGCCCATTGCAGTCGAACAAAAGCCGTCTGGTTGCTGAGCACTTTGACTGGTGTCATACCCTTGACCGCCTGCGGATTGCGACCCGTCTCAACGAGCAACGTCCAGCCGAGCTTGCGCCACTTAACGTGCTGATTCAAATCAATATCAGTGACGAAAACAGCAAGTCAGGCATCGCGCTAAACGAGCTGGATACGTTGGCGGCAGAGGTGGCCGCGCTGCCCGGGTTAACCCTGCGCGGATTAATGGCCATCCCGGCGCCTGAGTCAAGTTACGAAAGGCAGTTTGCCGTGGCACAGCAAATGGCTGTAGCATTTGAGGCGCTTAAAGCGCGCTACTCCACGGTAGACACGCTTTCTCTGGGCATGTCGGACGATATGGAAGCCGCAATTGCGGCAGGCAGCACTATGGTGCGCATTGGCACAGCTATTTTCGGTGCGCGCGATTACCCCCAAAAATAAGGAAACCTGAGGAACGCCATGAAGACGTTGACTTTCCTGCTCTCAACGGTGATTGAACTGTATACGATGGCGCTTTTACTGCGCGTCTGGATGCAGTGGGCGCGTTGTGATTTTTATAATCCCTTCTCGCAGTTTGTTGTGAAAATCACGCAACCTGTAGTGGGGCCGCTGCGCCGTGTGATCCCGGCGATGGGCCCAATTGACAGCGCCTCTTTACTGGTCGCTTTTATACTCAGCGTCATTAAGGCCATCGTGCTGTTTATGGTGGTGACGTTCCAGCCGATTATCTGGATCGCCGCCGTTCTGATTCTGGTCAAAACCATCGGGTTGTTGATCTTCTGGGTCTTGCTGGTGATGGCAATCATGAGCTGGGTGAGCCAGGGCCGTAGTCCGGTGGAATATGCCCTGATTCAGCTTGCCGAGCCGCTGCTGCGCCCGATCCGCAGTCTGTTGCCTTCGATGGGCGGTATCGACTTTTCACCGATGATTCTGGTGTTGCTGTTGTACGTCATCAACATGGGTATCACCGAGCTGCTACAGGCTACGGGCAACATGCTGCTGCCGGGGCTGTGGATGGCGTTATGAGTGCAGTAAGCACCTGCGCCGATGGGCTGGTTTTACGGTTGTATATTCAACCGAAAGCCAGCCGCGATAGTATTGTTGGACTGCATGGCGACGAATTAAAAGTCGCCATCACCGCCCCACCCGTTGATGGCCAGGCGAATGCGCATCTGACCAAATATCTGGCTAAACAGTTTCGCGTTGCTAAAAGTCAGGTCATCATTGAAAAGGGTGAACTTGGGCGCCATAAACAGGTAAAAATCCTCGATCCGCAATCCATCCCGACGGAAGTCGCGGCTCTGAAAGAACAGGAATAAACGATGCAGAAAGTTGTTCTCGCTACCGGTAACGCCGGTAAAGTTCGCGAGCTGGCCTCGCTGTTGAATGATTTTGGTCTGGATGTCGTTGCGCAGACAGAACTGGGCGTAGAGTCCGCTGAAGAGACAGGCCTGACATTTATTGAAAACGCGATCCTGAAAGCGCGCCACGCGGCACAGGTGACCGGCCTGCCCGCCATTGCCGATGACTCTGGCCTGGCTGTTGATTTTCTGGGTGGTGCGCCGGGGATCTATTCCGCGCGTTATTCAGGCGTTGATGCCACTGACCAGCAGAATCTGGAAAAGCTGCTTGTCGCCCTGAAAGATGTTCCTGACGAAAAGCGCCAGGCACAGTTCCACTGCGTGCTGGTGTATATGCGCCATGCGGAAGACCCTACGCCAATCGTCTGCCACGGCAGCTGGCCGGGTGTGATTACCCGCGAAGCGGCAGGCAACGGCGGCTTTGGCTATGACCCGATTTTCTTTGTCCCGACCGAGGGCAAAACCGCTGCGGAACTGACCCGCGAAGAGAAAAGCGCGATTTCCCACCGTGGACGCGCGCTGAAACTGTTACTGGAAGCATTACGTAATGGCTAATTTGCCACCTTTGAGTCTTTATATTCATATCCCGTGGTGCGTGCAGAAATGCCCGTACTGCGATTTCAACTCTCATGCGCTGAAAGGCGAAGTACCGCATGACGATTACGTTGCGCATCTGCTGGCTGACCTGGATGCCGACGTGCCTTACGCACAGGGACGTGAAGTTAAGACCATTTTTATTGGTGGCGGTACGCCGAGCCTGCTGTCAGGCCCGGCAATGCAAACGCTGCTGGATGGCGTGCGAGCGCGCCTCAATCTGGCAGCGGATGCTGAAATTACAATGGAAGCCAACCCCGGAACCGTTGAAGCTGACCGTTTTGTCGAGTATCAGCGTGCGGGTGTGAACCGTATTTCCATCGGCGTACAGAGTTTTAGCGAGCCAAAATTAAAACGTCTGGGACGTATTCACGGCCCGGAAGAAGCAAAACGCGCGGCAAACCTGGCAACAGGCCTGGGTCTTCGCAGTTTTAACCTCGATTTGATGCACGGCCTGCCGGATCAGTCCCTGGAAGAGGCGCTGGACGACCTGCGCCAGGCCATTGCGCTGAACCCGCCGCATCTCTCCTGGTATCAGCTGACCATTGAACCAAACACGCTGTTTGGCTCCCGCCCGCCGGTGCTGCCGGATGACGACGCGCTGTGGGATATCTTTGAGCAGGGGCATCAGTTGCTGACCGCCGCTGGCTATCAGCAGTACGAAACCTCCGCCTATGCGAAGCCAGGCTACCAGTGTCAGCACAACCTGAACTACTGGCGATTTGGTGATTACCTGGGTATTGGCTGCGGTGCGCACGGTAAAGTGACCTTCCCGGACGGGCGCATTCTGCGTACCGCCAAGACGCGTCATCCGCGCGGGTTTATGGAGGGGCGTTACCTGGAGCGCAGTCACGATGTTGAGGCGGCTGATAAACCGTTCGAGTTCTTTATGAACCGCTTCCGCCTGTTGGAAGCCGCGCCGCGTGCGGAGTTTACGCTGTACACCGGGTTGCCGGAGTCGGTTATACGCCCGCAGATTGACGAAGCGCTGGCACAGAAGTATCTCACCGAGTGCGATGATTTCTGGCAGATAACTGAGCATGGAAAACTGTTCTTAAACTCCCTACTCGAGCTGTTCCTCGCCGAAGATCCTGAACGCTGATTCAGGATTTTGCATCCCGTTCTGCCAGCTGATAGAAAGGCTGGCAGAGTGTGGGGATGGATATTATTCGTTCTTATGCAAAACAGCTCAGACACGAGCTCACAATGGAAGAAAAACGGCTCTGGTATTTATTACGTAGCCGTCGCTTCTCTCACTATAAATTCCGTCGGCAACACCCCGTGGGTCATTACATTCTGGATTTTGCCTGTTGCGAAGCACGTCTGGCAATCGAGCTGGATGGTGGGCAACATGATGAAAAGCAGGGATATGATTGGCAAAGAACGATCTGGTTAAATCAACAAGGCTGGCGCGTCATTCGATTCTGGAACAACGAGCTCTGGGATAACGAAGAGGGCGTATTAGAAAATATCCTTGAGACACTGCAAGCACTTCTACCCTCACCCCGGCCCTCTCCCTGAAAGGGAGAGGGAGCAAACCATTCCCTCGCCCCTTTGGGGAGAGGGTCAGGGGTGAGGGGTTTACTTCAGCGTCCCCACCAGCGCCTTACGGCTGTCTTCCAGCGACACCACGCGCTTACACACGTCTTTACCGAACTGCTGGAAATCATCTTCCTGATTCTTCCATTCGTTCTGAATCGAGGTCTGTAGGCCGCCCAGGCTACCTAAAACGCCCTGCAATGGGTTTCCGCCGCCTTTCAGCACGGCTTTGGCGCCCATTTCGTTGATGCTGTCCTGCAAGATACCGCCCATCGCCTGATTCACCAGCTGCTGCCCGTCGGCACGGACCTGATCAATCGCCTTGTAGTGGAACGTCAGGCCATCGGTGCGATGCTCAATAATACGGTTCATCTGCTCTTTCAGCTGTTTGTCCAGCTTGGTCAGGCGAGTACGCATATTGCTGCTCTCACCCACCTCTTTGGTGATGATTTTATCCAGTGCGACACGGCTCTTTTCCACGCGTGTCAGCGCACCTTCATCAATCCACGGCAGTGCGGTACGCAAATCTGCCTGATAATCTTTTGCCTGCTCGCGCTGCGCTGCGCTCAGGTTGTACTGTTTGCCGTTAAACGTTACGTTACCATCCGGCGTAATCACCAGATTGCCGTTTTCGCCTTTAACCTGCACGGTTTGCGGGCTTAATACCACATCGTCGCGCGGCGTCACGCCACATTTGTACTCCGCATGGGCGGTGAATCCGGTTGCCATTAAAGCAACAGCCAGCAACGTTTTGCGCATCATAAAAACTCCCTCAGACAAAATGGGCCAGCTAATGCTGGCCCCTTGATGCTTACTTAGTCCCACCAAATATCGAAAAGTTCGCTGATGCGCACGTCTTCAAATTTGCGGTCTTCAAGCCATTTACGTACTGCTGCCTGATGTTCTTCAGTACATTTACCCACTTCTTGCAGGCAAATCAGGCCTTCCCATGCCAGGTAACCACTGCCGTCAAACGCCAGCTTGTTTGGCTCAATCACGTCGCTGATGAAGGCATCAACGTCCTGATCAATTTGCTCTACGCTTGTACCTTCCGGGAAACGCCATGCAATAGAGAAACCGACTTCCTGGAATTCCTCGATGTGCATTTTTTTACGCAGACGACGGCTACGGTTCTTTGCCATTATTTCACCCTCTCGAACATTAAGTCCCATACACCGTGACCAAGACGATGGCCACGCTGTTCAAATTTCGTCACCGGACGTGAGTCCGGGCGCGGTACATAGTCGTTGCTCTCAGACTGGTTTTTATACCCGTCCAGAGACGACATCACTTCCAGCATATGTTCCGCATAAGGTTCCCAGTCGGTCGCCATGTGGAAGACGCCGCCCAGTTTAAGTTTGCTTTTTACAAGCTCAGCAAACTGCGCCTGAACGATACGGCGTTTATTATGACGTGCTTTGTGCCACGGGTCAGGGAAAAAGAGCTGAACCATGTTCAAAGAATTGTCAGGAATCATTTTGTGCAGCACTTCAACCGCGTCGTGACACATCACGCGCAGGTTTTCTACGCCCTCTTCATGGGCGGTCGCCAGACACGCACCCACGCCCGGCGAGTGAACTTCAATACCGAGGAAGTTCTGCTCCGGGCGCGCTTTGGCCATGGTCACAAGCGACGTGCCCATGCCAAAACCAATCTCAAGCGTAACCGGGGTTTCGCGGCCAAACAGTTCGGCGAAATCAACAGGCTGTTCACTGAACTCAACGCCCATCACCGGCCAGTAGTTGTCCAGCGCATGTTGCTGCCCTTTGGTCAGGCGGCCCTGACGGCGGACAAAGCTGCGAATACGGCGCAGCGGGCGGCCGTTTTCATCAAATTCCGGTGAAATGACGTCGTTTTTCATAAAAGAGTTGTCTGCTTGTGAGAATGTTCGGGAAACGGGCATTATCCAAAGTTAAGGCTTCTATGCAAGCATGGGAAAGATCCGGTTTACAGCAGATTGACGCTGTGCTGCAATCTGCGTCCCTGATTATGTGAATCGATAACCATGCAAGCCTCTCAATTTTCAGCCCAGGTGCTGGACTGGTACGACAAATACGGGCGTAAAACCCTGCCCTGGCAAATTGAAAAAACGCCTTACAAAGTATGGCTCTCCGAAGTGATGTTGCAACAAACGCAGGTCGCTACGGTTATTCCTTACTTTGAGCGTTTTATGGCACGCTTCCCGACGGTGACCGATCTGGCGAATGCTCCGCTGGACGAGGTGCTGCACCTGTGGACGGGGCTTGGCTATTACGCCCGTGCGCGTAACCTGCACAAAGCCGCACAGCAGGTTGCCACCCGCCATCATGGCAAATTCCCTGAAACCTTTGAAGAAGTTGCAGACTTACCCGGTGTTGGGCGCTCAACCGCTGGCGCGATCCTCTCTTTGTCATTAGGCAAACATTTCCCGATCCTCGACGGTAACGTCAAGCGCGTGCTCGCACGCTGTTATGCCGTGGGCGGCTGGCCCGGCAAGAAAGAGGTTGAGAAACGTCTGTGGGAAATCAGCGAAGAGGTTACCCCGGCGAAAGGTGTGGAACGTTTTAATCAGGCAATGATGGATTTGGGCGCGATGGTCTGTACCCGTTCCCGACCTAAGTGCGAACTCTGCCCGGTGAATAATATCTGTGTGGCGTATGCCAACAACAGCTGGGCACAGTACCCGGGCAAAAAACCGAAACAGACGATTCCGGAGCGCACTGGCTACATGTTGCTGATGCAGCAGGGTGATGGCGTATTCCTCGCCCAGCGCCCGCCAAGCGGCCTGTGGGGTGGTCTATACTGCTTCCCACAATTTGAAGATGAAGCATCGCTACGGGAATGGCTTAAGCAGCGTGGGATTGCTGCCGATAACCTCACGCAACAGACCGCGTTTCGCCACACCTTTAGCCATTTCCATCTGGATATTGTGCCAATGTGGCTTCCCGTGTCCTCATTTGCCGCGTGCATGGATGAAGGCCCGGCTCTCTGGTATAACTTAGCGCAACCGCCATCAGTCGGGCTCGCGGCTCCCGTAGAGCGTCTGTTACAGCAATTACGTGCCGGTGCAATGGTTTAGCATCGGCAAGATAAAGAGGAATGAGTATGGCCAGAACCATTTTTTGCACTTTTTTACAGCGCGACGCTGAAGGACAAGACTTTCAGCTCTATCCAGGCGAATTAGGCAAGCGCATCTATAACGAGATCTCCAAAGAAGCCTGGGGACAATGGCAGAAGAAGCAAACCATGCTGATTAACGAGAAAAAACTCAGCATGATGAACCCGGAACACCGCAAGCTGCTGGAACAGGAAATGGTGAACTTCCTGTTCGAAGGTAAAGACGTACACATCGAAGGCTATACGCCACCGGAAAAATAATATTCTGCGGGCTGGTGCCCGGTGGCGCTTTGCTTGCGCGGGCCTACGGTTTTGTAGGCCGGGTAAGCGCAGCGCCACCGGGCAAAAGCAACGACTAAGCAAACACAACACGCACTCCCGGAATGATGAAAAAATTTTTAGCGCTAGCTCTTATTGCGCCGTTGCTTGTGTCTTGTTCATCTAAAAAAGGCGATGATTACAACGAAGCCTGGGTAAAGGACACCAACGGTTTTGACATTTTGATGGGGCAATTTGCCCATAACATCGAAAATATTTGGGGATTTAACGAAGTTCTTATCGCTGGCCCTAAGGACTACGTTAAGTACACCGACGCTTACCAGACCCGTAGCCACATCAATTTTGATGAGGGTACGATCACGGTCGAAACTATCGCGGGCACTGAACCTGCCGCACGCTTACGCCAGGCAATTATCAAGACCCTGCTGATGGGCGATGATCCGGGCTCTATCGACCTCTACTCCGATGCTGACGACATTACTATCTCCAAAGAACCGTTCCTGTACGGTCAGGTTGTCGATCAGACCGGCCAGGCGATCCGCTGGGAAGGCCGCGCCACAAAATTCGCCGACTACCTGCTGCAAACGCGTCTGAAAAGCCGGACTAACGGGCTGCGCATTATTTACAGCGTGACCATCAATCTGGTGCCAAACCACCTTGATAAACGTGCGCATAAATACGTGGGCATGGTGCGTCAGGCGTCGCGGAAATACGGCGTGGATGAGTCGCTGATTCTGGCGATTATGCAGACCGAGTCCTCCTTCAACCCTTACGCCGTAAGCCGTTCTGATGCGTTAGGCCTGATGCAAGTTGTCCAGCACAGCGCCGGGAAAGACGTTTTCCGTTCACAAGGGAAATCGGGTACGCCAAGCCGTAGCTACCTGTTCGATCCGCAAAGCAACATTGACACCGGCACGGCGTATCTGGCGATGCTGAACAATGTCTATCTGGGCGGAATTGATAACCCAACCTCACGTCGCTATGCGGTGATCACCGCGTACAACGGCGGTGCGGGTAGCGTGCTGCGCGTGTTCTCGAGTGACAAAGTGCAGGCGGCAAACATCATCAACAGCATGGCACCGGGTGATGTCTATTCGACGCTGACCTCCCGCCACCCGTCGGCGGAATCTCGTCGTTATCTGTATAAGGTGAATACGGCGCAGAAGAACTACCGTCGCCGCTAGTCCCCTCACCCTGCCCTCTCCCCCAAGGGGAGAGGGTAAAAAGAACCCATCCATACGAAAATGTTATTTGCATCACAATCCAAACTGCAAATTAATGTGGATTGCATTTTTTTGCGGGAGGTAACAAAACATATCGTTGCCTGCTGATAGAATTGCATCAAATACCAACCCTGAATGTTTCTATAACAACATATCTCCCGCTCACTTGTGAGGAAAGTAACATGAACCTTAAGCTGCAGCTTAAAATCTTGTCGTTTCTGCAGTTCTGCCTGTGGGGTAGCTGGCTGACTACACTCGGCTCCTATATGTTTGTGACGCTCAAGTTCGATGGTGCGTCTATCGGTGCCGTTTACAGCTCGCTCGGTATTGCGGCTGTCTTCATGCCAACGCTGCTGGGTATCGTGGCGGACAAATGGTTAAGCGCAAAATGGCTGTACATGCTTTGTCATCTGGTGGGTGCGGGGACGCTGTTTATGGCAGCCGAAGTCACCACGCCTGGCGCGATGTTCATGGTGATCCTGCTTAACTCGCTGGCCTATATGCCAACGCTTGGCCTTATCAACACCATCTCCTACTACCGCCTGAAATCAAACGGTATGGATATCGTGACTGATTTCCCGCCAATCCGTATCTGGGGCACTATCGGCTTTATCATGGCGATGTGGGGCGTGAGCTTCGCGGGCTTCGAACTGAGCCATATGCAGCTCTATATCGGTGCTGCGCTGTCTGTTGTGCTGGCGATCTTCACCCTCACCCTGCCGCACATTCCGGTGTCTAACCAGCAGAAAAACCAGAGCTGGAGCACCATGCTGGGCCTGGATGCATTTGCACTGTTCAAAAACAAACGCATGGCGATTTTCTTTATCTTCTCCATGCTGCTGGGTGCGGAACTGCAAATCACCAACATGTTCGGCAACACCTTCCTGCACAGCTTCGATAACAACCCGCTGTTCTCCGGTAGCTTTATCGTTGAACACGCGTCGGTGATGATGTCTATCTCTCAGATCTCTGAAACGCTGTTCATCCTGACCATCCCGTTCTTCCTGAGCCGCTACGGTATCAAGAACGTGATGCTTATCAGTATCGCGGCCTGGATGTTGCGCTTCGGCCTGTTCGCTTACGGCGACCCAAGCCCGTTCGGCACCGTGCTGCTGGTTCTGTCGATGATTGTTTACGGCTGCGCCTTCGACTTCTTCAACATTTCAGGTTCCGTGTTTGTGGAAAAAGAAGTGAAGCCTGAAATCCGCGCCAGTGCACAGGGTATGTTCCTGATGATGACCAACGGCTTCGGCTGTATTCTGGGTGGTGTGGTGAGCGGTAAAGTGGTTGAGATGTACACCACCAACGGTATCACTAACTGGCAACCAGTGTGGCTCATCTTCGCCGCGTACTCACTGGTACTGTTCTTCGCGTTTATCGCGCTGTTCAAGTACAAGCACGTTCGCGTGCCAGACGGTGCGCAGCCGATTGCGCATTAATTGTGGTGCCCGGTGGCGGCTTCGCCTTACCGGGCCTACAAAAACACAGAGAATAGGCCGGGTAAGCGTTAGTGCCACCCGGCTATTTTATTGCAGAAAGCACCCACCCCACAGACAGCAAATCCGCACTGCCTCCCGGGCTCAGGTTCCGTTCAATCAACGCGTTATCCATTTTAAGCAGCGCGTCACGATCCCAGCCATTGGCGATTAATTCCCGCGCGTAGCCCTGCACGTAGCGCAGCCCGTCGATACCGCCGCGCGATACCAGATTACTGTCCTGATTTATCGCCATCAGGCCTAGCAGCAACTCATGAAGCGAACGCCCGCGCCACTTCGCCAGTGCGTTGCGTACCGTTGAAAAACCGCTTTCGGCCTCACCGCGCGCGCCGGTTAAGCCATACAATCGAAACTGCCGCTCGCCCGCCGTCGCCTGCCCGCTGCGCTCTGTCAGCTCGCGCGCCACCAGCCCACAACAGATGTTACTCACCTCACAGCACAGGCTCTGTGCGCTCACATTTTTCACCCGTCCGGAAGCAAAACAGAGCAGGCCGAGGGCAAAAATCCCGCCTTTGTGGGTGTTCACTCCACCCGTTGCGGTATACATCGCCTGTTCGCAGGCCATGCCCATCGGGCGGATAAGACGCAGCTGTTCTGCCACAGGTTTACCGGCATGGGCATCGCCCAGCGCGGCAAAGCGCGTAAACCACGGCGTAATTGCCGCAATGCTGCGGGCAAACAGGGCGTGGTCCATATCGCGATGGGAACCGTTATTGAGCTTATCCACCAGCCCCGGCTTGGGCGTCAGCTCCAGCTCCTGCCAGAGCGCCTCTTCCGCCAGCCCGGGCACATCGCACTGGCGCGGTTTAGTCGCGAGCAAACCAGTCATCAATCATCTTCTCCACGCGAGCCGTCACCTGTTCAACAGGATGATTTCGCGAACGGGAACAGGCGTGGGCCGGTTCATCACATATCAGGCAACGGCGCATATTCGCGCCTAACGATACCCGTCCAACATGGCCGTTTTGGGGGCAAATCACATCCAGATCCCAGAGCCTGCCGAGCGGATGCGTCTGTTCCAGCTCTGCACAGTGGGCTTTCATTTCCGCCGCCTGATGGGCCACACACCACAGTGCCTCTGGCCCTGTCGGCAGCCACAAAACCTGACGGTCGAGCACCTGCCAGCGGTTCTCCCACAGCAGTTGATCGCACATCTGGAGCGCCACGCCCATCGTATTGCGATAACGCAGGCTGTCTTTGATTTCACCCGGCGTGACCAGAGTGAGCGAAATCACCGGTTGTTGATAGTGCGCAAGCCAGTCAGCCTGGCGTGCTGCGCGACGCTCTTTCGCCGCCAGCAACGCTTCCAGGCTGACACCCGCCTGCACGGGTGTCGCTGTTGTCATGATGACTCCTTCACCTGTCTGACGGTGTCGATCACACTGCCGTCGCGGTAGCGGATCACACCCACAATTTTGTCGGTAAATTCAATCGCTTTTGGCACACCTGTCAGCGAGATAGCCCGCTCGTACAGCGCATCGATATCGACGATTTTCAGCCCGGCCTCAAGCAGACGCTCACGGATCTCCGGGCGCGCCGGGTTGACCGCAATACCGTGGTCAGTGACTAACACATCGATGCTCTCCCCCGGCGTCAGGCGAGTGGTCACGCGCTTCACCACCGTCGGAATACGGCTACGTAACAGCGGCGCTACCACAATCGTCAGGTTCGCCGCCGCGGCAACATCGCAGTGCCCGCCAGATGCCCCGCGCATCACCCCGTCAGAGCCGGTGATCACGTTCACGTTAAAATCGACGTCAATTTCCAGAGCACTAAGGATGACAACGTCAAGCTGGTCACAACATGCGGCTTTGCTGCCGGGGTTGGCGTAGACGTTGGTGGAAATCTCAACGTGATTCGGGTTGTGCGCCAGCGATGCCGCCGCCTGCCCGTCAAAACACTGGGTATCAAGCAGCTTTTCAATCAGCCCTTTTTCGTGCAGATCCACCAGGCTGCCGGTGATCCCGCCGAGCGCAAAGCGTGCTTTCACGCCGCTGCGTTCCATCTTCTCTTCCATAAAGCGCGTGCAGGCGGTGGCCGCCGCGCCGGAACCGGTCTGCATGGAGAAACCCGGTTTGAAATAGCCGGAGTGTTCAATCACATCCGCCGCATAGCGGGCAATCATCAGCTCGCGCGGATTACTGGTCACGCGCGCGGCGCCGACGCTGATTTTGGCCGGGTCGCCCACGCTCTCGACCTGCACGATGTAGTCCACCTGATCCTGCACCAGGCTGGCGGGCATATTGGGGAATGGCACCAGCTCTTCGGCCAGCAGCACCACTTTACGGGCAAAGTGGGCGTCCACCATGGCGTAACCCAGCGAACCGCAGCTCGATTTCCCCTGCGTGCCGTTGGCGTTACCAAATTCATCGCTGCACGGCACGCCGAGGAACGCAACGTCGATATTCAGCTCCCCGTCCTGCAATAATTTGACGCGTCCACCGTGGGAGTGGATTTGCACCGGCTCGTCCATCAGCCCGTGAGAGATGGCATCTGCCAGCTTGCCGCGCATCCCGGAGGTGTAAATACGGCTGATCACCCCGCTTTGAATATATTCAATCAGCGCATCATTACAGGTCATCAGCGAGCTGGAGGCCAGGGTCAGGTTTTTGAAGCCCATCTTCGCCAGCAGGGCCACCACGGTGTTGATCACCCGGTCGCCTTCGCGAAACGCATGGTGAAACGAAATGGTCATGCCGTCCTGCAAGCCGCTGCGTAACACCGCCTCTTCAACGGATGCGCACAGCTTACGGGTATGCTTCTCTTCCGGGCTGTTCAGCCACGGCGTCGCGCTATGGGCGGTATCGAAAGGGGCTAACGCCCGCAGATGGGGAAAATTCACATGGAGAAGTTCTGTCTGATTCATTTTGTAATCCTTAACGACGCACGCCGGAGGCCGCCGCGCGTTCCAGCACCATCTGCGCGTGGTTAATAATCGGGGCATCGACCATTTTGCCGTTGAGCGATACCACGCCCAGGCCGTTACGTTCGCCCTCTTCTGCTGCTTCGATCACCCGTCTGGCGTGATCCACTTCCTGCTGGGTTGGCGCATAGGCATTGTGCAGCAGGTCAATCTGGCGCGGGTTAATCAGCGATTTGCCGTTGAAACCCATCTTGCGGATCAGTTCCACTTCACGCAGGAACCCGGCTTCGTCGTTTACGTCTGACCACACCACATCAAAGGCGTCGATGCCCGCGGCGCGCGCCGCATGCAGCACGGCACAACGGGCGTAGAACAGCTCGGTGCCGTCACCGCGCTCGGTTTGCATGTCCATCACGTAGTCAAAGGCCGCCAGCGCGATACCGATTAAACGCGGGGAGCTGCGGGCAATCGCCACGGCGTTAATGACCCCAATAGCCGATTCAATGGCTGCCATCACGCGGGTAGACCCCACTTCACGCCCGCATTCGCGCTCGATGCGCTCCAGGTGGCCTTCAAGTTCAGCAATATCGTCAGGCGTATCGGTTTTAGGCAGACGGATCACGTCCACACCGGCATGCACGGCGGCTTCCAGATCCAGCAAGCCAAACGGCGTGCTCAGTGGGTTAATACGCACCACGGTTTCGATATCCTGATACATCGGGTGTTGTAGCGCGTGGAAGACCAGCAGGCGCGCGGTGTCTTTCTCGCGTAACGCCACCGCATCCTCAAGGTCGAACATGATGGAGTCAGGACGGTAGATAAACGCCGTTGAGAGCATGGCGGCATTCGCCCCCGGCAGGAACAGCATACTGCGACGGAGTTTGCTCATTTCAGCGCTCCCCAGTTGATGGTTTGTTCTTCTGCGGCGCGCATAATCGCGCTTTGCAGACGGGCGCGGATCACACAGTCCAGCGCCCCTTTATCTTCAACAATGATCAATCCCTGCTGCACGTTCATCGCGCGTAATGTCTCATCGACGACCTGGCGGATCTGTTCGCCAAACTGCTTGATCACTTCACTGTGGATGACAATCTCCAGCTCGCCGTGAGCGGGAGCGATTTTCACCATCAGGTCGCTGGACTCCTGCGTTCCGGCCAGCGCCTCCCTTACAATTTTCATGATAAATTCCTGAGAGTTATGCGACTTCCGCGCGCGCACTGTAGTGCGCTTCGAGATGCGCGAAAGTGGATTCCGGGACAATCTCCCGGATCCGGGTAAACTGCTGTGTCTTGAGTAAACGGCGTACTTCTGAGGCTGAAATGGCGTTGCCGGTGGCTTTTATGCGCGGCATTTCCACCACTTCGATGCGGGAAGAAAGCAGCGCGTGTAGCGTCTGGTTGTACTGACGGGTGATATCGCAAAACGGCTCTGAACCGATAAACCGGTGGGTGATCCCCAGGGCAGGTGCAATGTGATCCCGGAAGATCAACACATCGATTTCACTCCATGCCTGCTGCACTTTGCCGGTATCTTTCAGGAAATAGGCCGGGAAGGTCGCACGAGAGATGATGTACTGCGAGCCTTCATGCACAATCACGTTTGGCAGATGCGCCACACCTGCACGCACCATATCCAGACGTGCGCTGAACGGGAAGAATGACGCGTCTTCGCGCACCACAAACAGATGTAACACATCACACTGCTGCGCGGCCTGCTCCACCAGATGACGGTGGCCAAGCGTGAACGGGTTAGCGTTCATCACAATCGCCCCCACCTTCTCGCCACACTTGCGCTTAGCGCTAAGCGCACGGCAGTAACGCTCAATACCCTGCGGCGTGTTCTCCATTAACACGGCGTTGTTACCGCTCTGGGCAATGGGCCAGAAGCCACTGCGGGAAAAGCGCTCTTTATTGCACGGACGCGTGCACAGAAAGAGATGAAAGTGACCGCGTGCCAGCGCCGCGTTCTCCACTTCTGCCAGTAACCGCGCGCTTAAGTTCTCGCCACGAAGCTGCTCGTTTACCGCCACGCATTTGATGACGTTACCGGCAAGGCCTGCACAACCCACCAGCTGCATTCCGGCCCAGGCCTCAACGAACAGCGTAATGTCGTTGTCCAGGCCAAGACCGCTGTCTGCCAGTAAATAACGGATCTGGCTTAAGCGTTCCGGGTGTTTCGCTACGTCTGTCAGACGAAAATCGATAGTGGGTTGCGATTGCATACTGCCGCCTTACTTAATGTGCTGCCGCAAGCGTGGTTGCTGGCGCTTCCATGATCACGTTACTCAGATGGCCGATATGTTCGATCTCCACCTCAATGCGATCCCCCTCTTTCATAAACAGCGGTGGGTTGCGCTTTTTACCTACGCCACCCGGTGAACCGGTGATGATCACATCGCCCGGGCTCAGTCGGGTGAAGGTGCTGATGTACTCGATCAGTTCCGCGACCTTGTGGATCATGCTGCTGGTGTTGTCTTCCTGCACCATGCGGCCATTCAGCCAGGTGCGGATCGCTAACTGGTGCGGGTCCGGGATTTCATCCGCCGTGGCCATCCACGGACCGAACGCTCCGGTCTGACGCCAGTTCTTCCCGGCGGTAAACCAGGTGTGCTGCCAGTCGCGGGCTGAACCGTCCATGTAGCAGCTGTAACCAGCCACGTGGCGCAGGGCATCGTCGCGGCTGATGTTCTCTCCACCTTTGCCGATGATCACCGCCAGCTCGCCTTCATAATCGAACTCGCTGGAGTGGCGTGGTTTCAGCACCGGCTCGTTGTGGCCGGTCTGGGAATCCGGGAAGCGGACAAACAGCGTTGGCGCCGGGTTGTGCTGGTCGAACTCCTTGCGCTTGTCGGCATAGTTCATGCCCACACAGAGGATTTTTTCCGGCTGCTCAATCACCGGTAAAAAGGTGATGGCGCTCATCGGCACATCCACAGCATCGTTGAGATAACGGGTGGCCTGTGCCAGCCCGTTGCCCTGCAGCAGTGCTTTGAGGTCGCTGTAGCGGTCGCCCAGACGGCGACCTAAATCAATCACACCTTCG
This sequence comes from Enterobacter soli ATCC BAA-2102, assembly GCF_001654845.1. Classification (GTDB taxonomy): domain Bacteria; phylum Pseudomonadota; class Gammaproteobacteria; order Enterobacterales; family Enterobacteriaceae; genus Enterobacter; species Enterobacter soli. The sequence continues at coordinate 169,244 of NZ_LXES01000003.1, forward strand.
GCCTGCACGATGCCGTAGCTGCGTTTACCCTGGTATAAAAAGCTTGCGAGTTTCATTGTTCTTTCCTGAAAACTTAAACGAGGAAGTTGCCCAGAATCAGCAGTGAGACGGAGACGTTAATCGCACCGCCAATACGGGTAGCAATCTGAGCGAATGGCATCAGGCTCATGCGGTTGCCTGCGGTCAGGATCGCTACGTCACCGGTACCGCCCTGGCCGCTCTGGCAGCAAGAGACGATGGCGACATCAATCGGGTGCATCCCAATCTTTTTACCGACGAAGAAGCCGGTTGCGACCAGCGCAGAGACGGTGCTCACAATCACCAGCAGGTTGCTGATGGTGAACGCAGCCACCAGTTCGTGCCACGGGGTGATAGCCACACCGACGGCAAAGAGGATTGGATAGGTCACAGAGGTCTGGAAGAATTTGTACACCACCTGAGAGCCTTCAAGCAGACGCGGGGACGCGCCGTTGCAGAGCTTCACCAGTACCGCCATAAACAACATGCCAACCGGCGCAGGCAGGCCAATCAGCTTGTGGCCGAGCATCCCGAGCATGTACAGCAGTACCGCCAGCAGCGCGCCAGAGGCAATTGTGGTGACATCGGCTTTGCCAGAGAACGCAGGCTGAGTCACGGTTGCATCGGCATTGGCGCGGTTTGGCATCAGCTGGCCTTCACCGGTCAGATGCGGGTAGCGTTTACCGAGTTGGTTCAGGCAGCCAGAGATAATGATTGCCGTCAGACCACCGAGCATCACCATCGGCAGCACGCGGCCGAGCGCAACGCCCTGGTCCATATGCAGCAAGGTGGCATAACCAATCGAGAGTGGAATAGCCCCTTCGCCTACGCCGCCCGCCATGATTGGCAGAATAATGAAGAAGAAGATCTGGAACGGCTCAAGACCCAGCGCCAGGCCAACGCCCATCCCGACAATCATGCCGACGATTTCACCGCACAGCATCGGGAAGAAGATGCGCAGGAAGCCCTGGATCAGCACCGTGCGGTTCATACTCATGATGCTGCCGACAATAATGCAGCAGATGTAGAGATAGAGAATGTTGGTAGATTTGTAGAACTTGGTTGTGGATTCGACCACCACATCCGGCAGCAGACCATAATAGACCAGCGCAGACGGGATAAAGGTGGCGCAAATCGCCGCCGCACCGAGCTTGCCGATAATCGGCAGGCGTTTGCCAAATTCACCGCAGGCAAAGCCGAAAAACGCCAGTGTCGCCACCATCACCACGATGTCGCTTGGCAGTTTTCCGCCCAGACAGTCAATGGCAATCAGCGCGCCCGCCAGGATAAACAGCGGCAGAGGAATAATCCCGACTTTCCAGGTATCCATAATATGCCACCAGCGCTCCTTGAGCGATGGCCGCTGAATATCAATCGGGTCGTGGGTAACAGAGAAAGAGTCGTCAGTTGTGCTCATAATAAGCCCCTTGGTTATTTTGTGCGTTCAGCTTAAAGTCACAAAGGCTTACTTTATGTGAGGAATGACATATTAAAACCGAAGTTTTAATGGCAGCTATGGTTTTAATGGTTTCTTTTATTTAGTGTGATTTATGCCTTATTAATCGCCGTGGTTTTTATGGTTTCTTTTCTAAATTGAACAAACAAATAACATTTATGAATTTCGTTTCAGGGCGATAATGCTTTCAGATAAATCTTTTACAGGCCGTGCTGTGCAAGGGATCACAAGTTTTCGGCAAACCGGGGGCTGGCGCGAGAAAAGATGATATATTGGCGCTTCTCATTGATACCCTGCGTGATAGTTATGAAAGTATCGTTTCAGATTAAGCTGTTTATTTCGCTGGTGGCCTTTTTCTCAGTGCTATTTACTTTACTGGGGGGATATTATTATGTCGATGTTGGCAGACAGCTTTATCAGGAAATGAGTGCGCGCGCTAAAATACAAGCAGAAGAAATTGCGCTTATTCCGACTTTACGCAAAGAAGTCGAACAAAAAGATATCAAGTCAATCCATGACTTTATGCAAAAAATAGCCGCCCACAGTGATGCCAGTTTTATTGTGATTGGCGATAACAAAGGGCAGCATCTGTTCCATTCCGTGTTTGCTGACCGGGTAGGTACAACGCTTGTCGGCGGCGATAACGAAGAAGTGCTGCAGGGGAAAAGCACCACCACCATTCGCAAAGGCGGGCTGGGCATTTCTCTGCGCAGCAAAGCGCCCATCTTTAACGATGCCGGTCAGGTGGTGGGGATTGTTTCGGTGGGGTATCTCACCAGCTATCTCGACACCATTACCGTGAATAAGGTCGTCAATATTCTGATTGCCGCAGTACTGCTGCTTATCGCCCTGTTTATCTTCTCGTGGTTTTTCACCCGCAGTATAAAGAAGCAGATCTTCTCCCTCGAGCCACGCGAAATCGGCCTGCTGGTGCGCCAGCAAAAAGCGATGATGGAATCTATTTATGAAGGGGTGATCGCCATTGATGACGACCTGCGCATTGAAGTGATCAACCAGGCGGCCAGAAAGTTGCTGGGGTTAAGCCAGCCCGCACGTGAACTGCGCGGCCAGCTGATTAGCCAGGTTATCGATCCTGTTCCCTTCTTCGCCCCACAAACCATGCTGGCGAAAGACACCCACGATGAGATCTGCCGCTTTAACGATCTCACCGTAATCGCCAGCCGGGTCCGCATCATGCTGGAAAATTCGCTTCAGGGATGGGTGATCACCTTCCGCGATCGCAATGAGATAGACACCCTGAGCGCCCAGCTCAGCCAGGTAAAACGCTATGTCGATAACCTGCGCATTATGCGCCATGAGCAACTTAACCGCATGACCACGCTCTCAGGCCTGCTGCATATGGGCCGTTATGAAGAAGCCATTGGCTACATTCAGGCGCAATCGGAACACGCTCAGGAGCTGCTGGACTTTATTTCATCCCGCTTTAGCTCACCCACGCTGTGCGGCCTGCTGCTGGGCAAAACGGCCCGCGCGCGTGAAAAAGGGGTCGAGCTGAATTTCGATCCGACCTGTAGGATGGACACCGTGTTCCAGCCCCTGCACGAAGCCGAGCTGATCTCAATCATTGGTAATTTGCTGGATAACGCCATCGAAGCAACGCAACGTTCTGCGCTGCCACACGCACCGGTGGAGGTGTTGATCAAACTGAATGAACAGGAACTGATCATTGAAGTTGCCGATCAGGGTGTGGGTATCACACCGGAGATCCGCGAGCGGATTTTTGAGCGCGGCATCACCACCAAAACACGCGGCGATCATGGTATTGGCCTGTACCTGATCGAAAGCTATGTCACGCAGGCTGGCGGCTCGATAGAAGTTGCCGATAACATGCCGCGTGGCGCAATTTTCTCATTGTTTATTCCCGCCACGGGAGCCGCCCGGCGTTCCGTACAGGAACTGGAAGATACCGATTATGCAACATGAACTTATCGACGTACTGATTGTTGAAGACGAGAGCGCGCTGGCACAACTCCACGCCGAGCTAATCAGCAAACACCCGCGCCTGCGTCTGGTGGGTATTGCATCGTCCCTGGCTGACGCGCAAATGCAGCTCGAAAGCAAACAGCCGCAGCTGATGCTGCTGGATAACTATCTGCCCGATGGCAAAGGGATCACGCTTATCAGCAACCCGATGCTGACCCGCGCCAACTGCTCGGTAATTTTCATCACAGCCGCAAGCGACATGGACACGTGCAGCCAGGCTATTCGCAATGGCGCGTTTGATTACATTCTAAAACCTGTCTCCTGGAAAAGGCTCAGCCAGTCGCTTGAACGCTTTGTGCAGTTCGCCGAACAGCAGCGGGTCTGGAAGATTGTCGATCAGCAGAACGTTGATTCGCTGTATCAGCTCCAGGCCAAAAACTATCGCCAGGATAATGGCAGTAAAGGCATTGAAGAGAACACGCTGGCGCTGGTGCAGACCCTGTTTAACCAAAAATCAGCCCACTTTTTTTCCGTTGACGAGGTGGTGACCGAGACGGGATTGAGTAAAACGACAACCCGGCGCTATCTGGAGCACTGCGTGGAAGCGGGGTTTTTGAGTGTGGAAATGTTATACGGGAAAATTGGGCATCCGAGGAGGATGTACAAGCGTAGTACGGCTTAACTCCCCTCACCCCGGCCCTCTCCCCAAGGGGCGAGGGTGAAAAGACGGCCCCGTGCAATCCCCTCTCCCCTTTGGGGAGAGGGTTAGGGTGAGGGGTCTACTTCAACACATACCCATACAACCGCTTGATACCGTCGGCGTCTTTTTCGCTGTAAACGCCCTGCAACTCCGGTGAGAAGCCCGGCAGCAGGTTAACGCCCTCTTCCAGCGCCAGGAAATAACGCTGCACCGCCCCACCCCAGATTTCGCCAGGTACCACGCACAGCACACCTGGCGGGTACGGCAGCGCCCCTTCAGCCGCAATGCGCCCTTCGGCATCACGAATGCGCACCAGTTCGACATTACCGCGAATGTACTCCTGGTTAGCATCCTGCGGGTTCATCACCACCGCAGGCAGGCTCTCCTTGCGGAACATCGCCTTTTGCAGATCTTTCACGTTAAAACTGACGTACAGATCGTGCATCTCCTGGCACAGCTGACGCAATGTGTAGTCGCGATAGCGCACCGGGTATTTCTGATAAATAGTCGGCAGCACGTCCGCAAGCGGGGTGTCATCTTCAATATGCTGCTCAAACTGCCCCAGCATCGCCACCAGCTGCGCCAGCTTCTCGCTGCTTTCGGCAGGCGTCAGCAGGAACAGGATCGAGTTCAGATCGCACTTCTCCGGCACGATGCCATTTTCACGCAGGTAGTGCGCGAGGATGGTCGCGGGGATGCCAAACTCAGTGTAGTGACCGGTTTCCGCGTCAATACCCGGAGTGGTCAGCAGCAGTTTGCAGGGATCGACAAAATATTGCTCGCGGGCATAGCCTTCAAAACCATGCCATTTCGCGCCTGGCTCAAAACTGAAGAAACGACGCTCGCTGGCGATGGTCGATGTCGGGTGATCCTGCCACGGACGCCCTGCCACCACTGGTGGGATAAAGGGTTTGATCATGTGGCAGTTCGCAATGATCGCCTTACGCGCTTCAATGCCCAGCTCCACGCACTCCGCCCAGAGCCTGCGGCCACTTTCACCTTCATGAATTTTGGCGTTCACATCAAGTGCGGCGAAGAACGGATAAAACGGGCTGGTCGAGGCGTGCAGCATAAACGCGTTGTTAAGCCGCTTGTGCGGGCAGAAACGTGCCTGGCCGCGAATATGGTTATCTTTTTTATGGATCTGCGACGTTTGCGAGAACCCGGCCTGCTGCTTGTGCACAGACTGGGTCACGAAAATGCCCGGATCGTTCTCGTTGAGTTCCAGCAATAGCGGAGACGTTTCCGCCATCATCGGGATAAATTGTTCGTAACCCACCCAGGCGGAGTCAAACAGGATGTAATCACACAGATGGCCGATCTTGTCGATCACCTGACGGGCGTTGTAGATCGTGCCATCGTAGGTGCCAAGCTGAATGATTGCCAGGCGGAACGGGCGCGCCTCATCGGCCTTTTCCGGCGCCGCCTCACGGATCAGCTCCCGCAGATACCCATCGTCAAAGCAGTGCTCATCGATACCGCCGATAAAGCCGAACGGGTTACGCGCCGCTTCAAGATACACCGGCGTAGCACCGGCCTGGATCAGCGCACCGTGGTGGTTGGACTTATGGTTATTGCGATCGAATAACACCAGGTCGCCACGGGTCAGCAGCGCGTTGGTGACTACCTTGTTGGCGGCAGATGTTCCGTTGAGCACGAAGTAGGTTTTATCCGCATTAAAGACTTTTGCCGCGAACTTTTGCGCGTGCTTGGCAGAACCTTCGTGAATTAACAGATCGCCGAGCTTTACATCGGCATTGCACATATCGGCGCGAAACACATTCTCGCCGAAGAAATCATAGAACTGCCGTCCCGCAGGATGTTTTTTGAAAAACGCACCATGCTGATGCCCAGGGCAGGCAAACGTGCTGTTCCCCATCGCCACATACTGACTCAGGGTGTCAAAAAACGGCGGTAGCAGATTCTCTTCATAACGACAGGCTGCCGTTTCCAGCTCCAGAAACTCCTGCGCTTTACCGGCGATGACAGCCGTCACGCCATCAGGAACATCCGTTGACTCTTGCGAGAACATAAACACCGGTAACTGGAAGCCAGTACGCTTCAGTAACGCAAGGATGCCGCTGCAACTCTCAGCGACCGTAATGACGACTGCCGCCACGTCGGTAAAATCGGTATTGTCCAGCGTCACCTTTTCGCGATGCGTAGACACGGTGGACACCAGCTCGCGGCTGACGGCAATTTTCATTGATTTCATAAGCGCAAATACCCGTTTCAGGGGAGAAAAGGCCCCGGACAGGGTAAATACCCTGCCCAACGAATGTGTCTGATCGGAATCAGCTCCGACCGCCAGACATCAGTAAAATCAGAACGCGTCTGGTTTTACTGTTGTCCTACAGTGAGCCTGCGTTACCCTCACCGCACGGTGAGACAAGAGTAGAATGGCGTGATACGGACAGGCATTCGCGCAGCGGTAAGCAGTGTCAACATTGGCGGCTCCGTATCAGAAGAGGAGAAAATTCGCGCAATCATGTCACCTTTTATTTTAGGGTGCAAGAAGGAATCATTATGCACTTAATCATCTAAAGCTAAGCCTTTGTTAGCGAGTCCGTGCAATAATAATGCAATATCAATGATTAAATAACAGGAGCTTACTTTGGTTATCGGTCCTTTTATTAATGCGGGTGCCGTATTACTGGGCGGCATACTCGGTGCAGTATTAAGCCAGCGGTTACCGGAGCGTATTCGCTCTTCAATGCCTTCCATTTTTGGCCTTGCATCGTTAGGCATTGGTATTCTGCTGGTCATTAAATGTGCCAACCTGCCGGTGATGGTGCTAGCGACCCTGCTCGGCGCGTTGATTGGCGAGTTTTGCTATCTGGAAAAAGGGATCAATAACGCGGTAAGTAAAGCGAAGAACCTGATTACGCGCCCGGGCAAAGCGAAGCACGGCAATCATGAGTCGTTTATTCAAAACTATGTCGCGATAATTATTCTGTTTTGCGCCAGCGGCACGGGGATATTTGGCTCGATGCAGGAAGGGATGACGGGTGACCCCAGCATATTGATTGCTAAAGCATTTCTGGATTTCTTTACCGCCACTATTTTTGCGACCACCCTCGGCATAGCCGTAGCAGCGATTTGTGTGCCGATGCTGCTGATCCAGCTGGCACTGGCAACCTGCGCGACGCTAATCCTGCCACTGACCACTCCGGCGATGATGGCAGATTTTACCTCCGTGGGCGGTTTGCTGCTGCTGGCAACCGGGTTGCGCATTTGCGGGATTAAGATGTTCGCAGTAGTGAATATGCTGCCTGCCCTGCTGATAGCAATGCCGCTTTCTGCGCTCTGGACGCACTTTTTCGCCTGAGATGACCACAAACTGGCGAGAGAGTGTGCAGTCTGTAACGAAAACAACAAATTTCGTTGACGGCAGAAGGTGGATCAGGTTTAATGCGCCCCGTTGCCCGGATAGCTCAGTCGGTAGAGCAGGGGATTGAAAATCCCCGTGTCCTTGGTTCGATTCCGAGTCCGGGCACCACTATTTAGAAAAACCAGCCTTAGGGCTGGTTTTTTGCTTTTGGGAAAATGATCCATCCCTCAAACCTCTCAAGGCTATTTGCAGTAATTTCCCACTGTTCAACGCGCTAACCCAAGTGAATATTCAACGGTAATAACACATTCGGGTATTTGTATTTTTCATCTATTTAATTAGCTCCCAGGAAACGGATTCTTCAGTAATTGCGGCCAAATTGCCGCCCAGTCGGAACTGTGCGTCATGCCACTGACAACCTCCACGCGCACGCAATTTCCCCCTACAGCCTGCTGGAAACGCCTTGCAACATCGACAGGAACCGTTTTATCTGCATCACCGCTGTAATGAATTTGCGGCAACGTACGCAATTCAACAGCACTATCCATTGCACTGATGGCATTTGGCATCGGCGTAACATTATGCAAGGTATTCACCCATGCAACGTCGAGATTCCCTGCAACGGTACGTAATGACTGAACATCATGGCGACGAGCAGCGAGCAACGCCGCGATGTTTCCGCCACCGGAATACCCCACCATATCGAGTTTCACCCCTGGGTAGCGGCTGACAAATACGTCCAGCGCCTCATTCATGGCATCAATCACTACCGCCGAAAAACGATCGTTGGTCCACCAGTTCACCTGACAAGTTGCTGGCAGCGGGGGGCCGATAAACTGGCAAGGCCTGGCAAGATACAGCACATTCTGCTCCGGATCGGCGGCGGCCAGTTTCAACCCGGTAGGCAGATGAGGAGTGGGATCATCAGAGGGCTGGGTACGGCTTTTCCAGGCAAATCCATCGCCTTCAATATAAACACGCATTGATTTCACGGGCGGTGTGAACCGGCCCCATGTCGCTATCACGAAGGAACGTGTCGGTATGTTTTCACTGTTCAGACCAGCGGCACTGGCGATCCGGGCGGCTTCGGTCCGGGAATCGACAGAAACACAGCCTGCAAATAAAAAAGATAAGCTAATCAATATGCCAGCGAATAATACCTTGCCCTTTATTTGCATACCGCTCCATCACCTTAAGTTAAATTAATAACAACATTAAAAACAGGGTCTTATTTCAATATGAAATAATTAAACAAACCTTATTGTTTTCTGCAACAAATTGTATATTCTTCGCCACAACAATATCGGATTAATCCGAATGACATTGCACCTGCAACTACACATATCGCAACTTTGTGGCGGCTCATCATGGAAAAAAAACAACTCAGCCAGCTGATTTCTCTGCTGGTTGCCTCTACGGCAGCACAAGGATTATTAATTAATCCTGCTTTTGCAGTTCCTGGTGTTATTACTATCGACTCAGCACAAAGTAGCATGCAGTTTGCAGGCACTATTCCTGAGATACATATCACCAACACCGGATCGCTGACAGGCAGCCCTACAACGGCATTTACCTTAAGTCAGGGTGGGACACTCACGTCACTGACCAATGATGGCACCATTAGTGATCTTAACGATAATCTCCCAGATCCCGCCAACAGTAGCATTGTTTAAATTGATGGCTCAATTGACACGTTCACCAATAACGGTCTGATTACCAGCACCGATCTCTATAATTATGGTGATATCGTTTCAATTGGCGCTTCAGGTTCTGTAGATACCTTCATCAATAATGGAACCATACAGAACAACCCAAATGGTTATAATTTCGGCATGGTAAATGCCGGCGCTGTCGACAACCAGGGTCATATTCATCAGCTGACCAATACCACTGATGCCGTCATTAGTGGTTATCTTGGCATTAATAACCAGGGCACTATCGATAATATTACTAACAACGGTCTTATTATCTCGAACAACGCTAGTTTTATGCCAATGCCCGGTCAGAATGGTGCGATTAATAATAATGGCATTATTGGGACATTGTATAATTCAGGAACCATCAGCAATGGTGTCACGGGTTTCTTCGATGCTGGTGCCGTCATTAACTGGGGTACTATCCATAACATCGTTAACGACAATGTAATAAGCGGTAGTAATTACGGTATTTCCAACTACGGGTATATTGATACCATTGAAAACAATGGCCAGATCAGTTCCAACAGTTCAGGGATTTATGCCAACACCTCAGGCACCGAAGTCGTCAGTAACATTATTAACAATGGGACTATCTCCGGTGGCTTCTCCGGCATTTACCTCTCAAGCTACAGCAGCCAGAACCTTGAAACGAGCATTGTTAACAACGGTACGTTAACCGGCTCGGGTTATGCGCTTTATATTTATAACGATACCAACGCCAGCTCCAGCATCACGCTGACCAACAGCGGGGTCGTTTCCGGTGATATTTACTCCTCCGGCTCGATGCCATTAGTCATCAATGGCGGGACGGGAACGACAGGAACCTTAACCGGGCTGGCGGGTATCGGTAATATCAGCAGTAGCCGTTCCGACGTCGTGTTTGGCTCAGGCTCACTGCTGCTGAATGATAATGTCTTAACCGGCAGAGTGCTCAACGACACAGCCTCGTTACAGGTTAACAATAACATCAACATTACTGGCGATTATCACCAGAATGCCGCTGCAACGCTGATCTCCGGGATTTCCGACCTGGTCGCAGCAGATGGCAATGTGCAGAGCGATTTCGGCTATGGCCGTTTGAACGTAAGCGGGAACGCCACAATCGATGCGGGCTCCAGCGTGAACCTGCTGCGCACCGGCAACACCTATAACTTCGCCGAAGGGCAACGCTATGTGGTCGTTACTGCTGGCGGTGCGAGCACCAATTTCAATGCAGATCAGCTGAATTACAAAGCGGTAGGCTACACCGGAGCAGTGACAGGAACAGTCGTCGATGACGGTTCAAGTAAAGCACTGGTCTTAACCGTAGGTGCTGAACCCGTGGTCACCCCGCCACCAGTGGTTACCCCTCCGGTTGTAACCCCACCTGTTGTCACACCTCCGCCGGTTGTGACACCGCCTGTGGTCACCCCGCCAGTGGTCACCCCTCCGGTTGTGACGCCACCTGTGGTTACCCCACCAGTGGTCACGCCTCCGGTTGTAACGCCACCTGTGGTTACCCCACCAGTGGTCACGCCTCCGGTTGTGACACCACCTGTGGTTACCCCACCAGTGGTCACGCCTCCGGTCGTTACCCCGGAACCAACCCGACCTGAGCTTGCGACCATGCCTGGCGCGAAAGCCGCTCTGGGTGGTCTGGCGAATTACACCGGGATTGCCTCCCCACAACTGCTTGACCTCTACAACGCGTCCCTGGCGATTGAGGGCAAGCGGGAAGCGAACCGTGTTGGTGAGAGCCTGTCATCCGCACAAAACCTCAACACCAGTTCCGCAGCAACGGTTGCTACGTCGACGGCGCAAGCTGTGGTCGGGGCGCATATCGATGCCGTGCGTAACCCGGGCAGCGCCGGAACAAGCGGTGTTGCAACCGGTGACGACTACGAAAGCAACTGGATTGTCTGGGGTCAGCCATTTGGTGGATACGCTCGCCAGGACAGTACCGCAGATGTGAGCGGCTACACGGCGAAATTTGGTGGTTTGATCCTCGGTGCGGACCGATCGCTGGGCGACGACTGGCGTCTGGGCGCAGCGCTGAACTACAGCAATACCTCTGTTCGCGGTAAAGATAACCTGAGCGGCAACACCTCTACCGCCGACAACTACGGGATCATTGGCTATGCCGGATATACGGGTCAGCCGTGGTATCTGAACCTGTCTGCGGGTCTGAACCGTCAGAATTACAGTTCTGTTCGTCGCGCTGAATTTACCGGTTTCTCCGGCTCTGCCGACGGTAAATTTAACGGTCAGTCCATCACGTTGCAGACCGAGTTCGGCTATCCGTTCACGTTGCCAACGAATGTAGTGTTAACACCGCTTTCCAGCCTGACTTACGGCTACCAGCACGTTGATGGCTACAAAGAAACCGGCGGCAACGGTATGGCGCTTGACGTCAGCAGCAGCCACACACAGTCTGTTGTCAGCGAAATAGGGACTCGCATTGAGAAAACCTTCGCCACCAGCATGGGTAACCTGACGCCGTTCGTTCAGGTCACCTGGCTGCACCAGTACGATACAAGTCAGGCCAGCAGCCATGCGTCTTATGCCGCAGATGCTGTGGGTGAAACTGGCTTTATCTCCAAAGGTGCCGCCCCGGTGGAAGACATGGCTGGCGTGGCTATCGGCAGCACGCTGTATAGCGAAAATAGCCTGAACCTGGATGCTCGCTACGATCTGCAAGCGGGCGACCGTTACCAGGCACACACCTTCAGCCTGCGTTTACGCAAAATGTTCTAATCGTGACCGTAAAACGGGGCCTCAGATGGCCCCGTTTTTTATTCTCAACGTAGCACAACCCACTTCCAGCCCACGCCCATCGTCCCCAGTACAATCGTCACCACTGCCGCCACATGCAGCAGAAAATCCACCGGATGCACCTCAACGGGATGGCAAAACGAGAGCAATGTTAACGCCATGCAGGCTACACCCGCTCCCGCCACAGCGAGCGTGCGCAGCGGATACAGCGCCCGGGTTCGCCGCAAATACCCGATAACCAGCACCACCATCGGCGCACTCACCGCCATCATAAAGACATAACAGTTGACCTCATCTGGATGATGGGCCTGCACATGCGTCTGGCCGAGACTTAACCCCACGCTGCCCAGCCAGAGCACCACCAGCGGCACAAACCATCGCCAGCTCAGGGGATTTCGCCCGGCGATGCTGAGCAAAAACGCGTTACGAATAGCCAGCGTGCCGGTAACAAACGCCAGGATTAGCTGAAGCACAGCTAACACTGCGCCCGGCTGTGACCAGTCGGTGGCGACACGCTGAAACATCAGGCTACTCAAGGCACCGCAAGGCAACGCCATCAGCAGCCAGGCGATGACTCTCCTGCTGTTTGTCCAGGGACGATAAACAGGCTTTGCGTCCCGGCTCAGCTGTTCAATTAACACCTCATGACTGCCCATGATTCGCTCCCATACGGCGAAGATTGGTTAATGCTCTGTGGAGTAATGATTTCACGGCGGCAATGCTCAGGTTGTGGCGCGCAGCGGCCTCCGCGAGGCTCATCTCCTGCAAATGGATATGTTCAACAATTTGCCGCTGTCGCGACGGAAGCTGGTCTAATATCAGCGCCAGCTGTTCTTCATTTTCCCGATGTTCCGGGTTTTCTACCATGGCGCCGTCATACGCCCTTTCGTCTTCCGTTTCTCGCTGCTGATAACGCCCACGGCGACGCAACGCGTCAACGGCGCGCGCCTGCACGATGGCCATCAGCCAGGGAAGAAACGGAAACGCCGGGTCGTAGGTGTGGCGAACCCGATGCACCGTCAGCAGGACATCCTGGATGACATCGTCAACCAGTACGCTATCGGCAATCTGCTTGCGAACCAGCACCCGGATGGCCGGGACGATGGCCCGCAGCAGTTGCGTATAGGCTTCGCGATCCCCCGCCTGGGCGGAGGCCATTAGCGCAGGCCAGCGCTCACGCGGGGCGAGATCGTTATCCATAGTCCGCCACGATATTGTTACCTCATGCTTTTTTACCGGATGCCTGATTCAGGGCATTCACCACAATCGACGGCGTAAGCACCTGCGGCAGCACTTTCGGCGCACTGCCATCCGCCGGGTAGACCACATACAGCGGCAGCCCGCCCTGCCCGAAGGCATTCATCGCATCGTCGATATCAGCATTAAATTTAGTTGAATCGGCGATCATATAGACGGTTCCGGTGCGGGAAATCGCCTGCTTCACTGCCTGGGTGGATAACGACGTGCGATCGTTTACCTGGCAGGTAATGCACCAGGATGCGGTGAAGTTGACGAAAATAGCTTTGCCGTGGCCGCGCATTTCTGCCACGGTCTGCGGCGACCATTTCACCTCGGTAATGTTACCCGCAAGCTGGCTTTCCGGCTGGGCAGGTTGCGTGTGCATCACGCCCGGTAACGGAGTAATTGCGGCCAGAAACAACACGACTGTCACCGCCAGCAGCGCTTTATAGCTGTGCCCGATAAAGCGCCTGCGCTGGGCGATCCCGTACAGCCACGCGGTAAAACTCACCACCACGGCGCAGGCCAGCATTGCCGCCAGCGCGGTGGTTCCCGCTTGCTGCGCCAGTACCCAGACGAGCCAGGCAAAAGCGCCAAACATGGGAAACGCCAGACCGCGTTTGAGGATATCCATCCAGGCCCCCGGGCGCGGTAAGCGCTTCGCCATCCCCGGGAAGAGTGAAATCGCGGTAAATGGCGCGGCAAACCCAAGTGCCAGCGCCAGGAATATCGCCAGCGCCACGACAGGCGGCTGAACCAGCGCATAACCCACGGCCCCTGCCATAAACGGCGCTGAGCAGGGAGTAGCCACCACAATAGCCAGCGCGCCGGTTAAGGCTGAACGCACAAACGCACCGCGCCCTTCGGCGTTGATTTCCCCTGCCCGCTGAAGCGACAACCCAACTTCAAACACCCCAAGCAGGTTCAGCGCCGCGCCCAGAATAATCAGCGCCAACGCAGCGATCACCAGCGGCGACTGCAGCTGGAATCCCCACCCCACCGCCGTTCCTCCGGCGCGCAGTGCCAGCAGCACGGCCGCCAGCGCCATCATGGTAAATATAACGCCAAGCAAAAAGCCCAGTCCTTCCGTGCGAGCGCTCGCGCTGTTGCCCTGATGACGCAAAAGCCCCAGCGCCTTCAGCGAAATCACCGGAAAGACGCACGGCATAAAGTTGAGAATAATGCCGCCCGCGAAGGCGGCCAGAATAGCCGTTAACATAGAAAACCCCGGAGGCTAAGTTACGAGTGCGATTGCGCGTATTTTTTCACGGCATCCATCGTTTTCTGGATATGTTCATCCGGGTTACGGTCGGTGTAACTCAGCAGGATCTTGCCGTCCGGAGCGATAACGTAGGAGGTACGGTCAGACAGGGTTTTGCCATTCATCTGCATCAGAGTTTTATACTCTGCCGCCACTTTTGCCCCTGGGTCGGCCGCCACCGCGAATTTGTCGCGGCATTCCAGTTTCGAGAACTCGTCCACCTGGTCGACATTCCCGGCGGTCACCCCCACCACGGTTGCCCCAAGTTTTTTAAAGTCATCCGTGGCTTCGGCAAAGGCGTGAGCCTCCAGCGTACAGCCCTTTGTAAATGCCGCCGGGAAGAAATAGAGCACCACCGGCCCTTTCTGTAGCGCCTGCTGCAACGAGAAGGTCAGCGGTTTACCGCCCAGCGCCCCTTGCAGGCTAAAGTCCGGGGCTTTGTCCCCCACTTCCAGCGCAGCCTGTGCGTTCATGGCAAAAAGGGAAAAGCTCAGTACAGCGGCGGCAGACAACGTTTTCAACGGTTTCATGGTCAGCTCCATCAGGGAAAAAATGCATTACCTGAAGAGTAGTTCGCTAATGATGTTGAAAAGGTTTCGCGGGCCACGAAAAATTTTTCACGTTCCCAATCCCCCTGCAAACGAAGGGTGTTCCTGCCCCTCACTTCGGAATTAAAAATGATTAATAATTAATGGGTTAATAATACTGACTAAGAGAAATACATGACCCCGAAAAAAATAAACAGCCAATATTATTAACGCGTTTTCATCCTGGTTTCATCAACACTCAGTGAGGCGTAATGCAATGTCTGACACTGTGAGGTTACTTATGCACCGAGTTTATGAAACCGATAAATGGCCTTTTGTCGAAGCGCGTTTTTTTACGACAGTGAAAGAACACCGTGATGTTTTGTATGTCGTTATCCACACGATGGAAGCCCCCGGGAAACCCGATACCGCCGAGAAAGTCGCCAAATACTTTAAAACGACAGATCGTGAAGCATCTGCGCATGTCTGCATCGACAGTGACAGCGTGGTGCAGTGTGTGCTGGATAACAATGTGGCCTGGGCAGCCCCGGGAGCCAACCGGACAGGTGTTCACCTGGAGTTGGCAGGCTACGCTAAAACAACGCCAGAAGAGTGGAAAAGCGCGTATAACAGCTTACTGCTGAATAACGCCGCCGATGTGGTGGCACAATATTGCCTGAAATATGATATCCCGGTGAAAAGACTCACCAATAATCAGCTCGGGGCTGGCGATGTGAAAGGAATTATCGGCCACGATCAGGTGACGGCAGTTTTCAGAAAAGGCACACATACCGACCCCGGGAAAAACTTCCCATGGGAATTTTTAATCGACCGCGCCAACTATTTTTATGCCAAAAGAGAATAACGCAGAAGATCAACCGCTCCGGGAATAACATCCCCGGAGCGGTTCGCGTTACTTATTCTTCTCGACAATTAAAGGCTCAATATCGCTCTCTTTTTTCACCACCAGCGTATCGTCCCCGCGCAAACAGGTGCCGCCATAGTTCCCGCCCACGGTAAAGGTACACACCTGAATGTACTTGCCATCCACGTTTGGCAGGCACCACAGCTGCTGGTAGATGTTTTTACGGTCGGCAAACTTGCCGCTGGATTTGTCCAGCAGCTCATCCTGCGGGCTTATCAGGTCGATGTTGCTGCCGCAACGCCCGGCAATCGGTTTAGCGGCATAGCCGGTCTGTTTCAGCAGATCGTTAACCTCAAAATCGGTATCCAGCAGGTAACGGTGGTTCGGGAAGAGCTGCCACAGCACCGGCAGGATCGCCTTGTTGCCCGGGATGACCGTCCACAGCGGCTCGAACACCAGCACTTCCGGGCGCAGCAGCACATCAATCAGGCGTACGTCACCTTCAGGATGCCCGGTACGGATCGGCACAGCGGCGTATTCGGTTTCGCTCACTTCACGGATTTGCTCAATCGCCGTTTCCCAGGCCCAGGTTTTCCATACGCAGTTCACGTGGCGACCTTCATCATCGACCAGCTGCCCGGCGTTGTCCCAGCTTAGCTCGCCAAGTCCGTGCAGGATCCTGGTTTCAAACCCGGCCTGAATGAGCGAACGCTGGATAAACAGGGCGTGATAATCCTCTTCGATATCGTTGTCCTGCATGATGTGAACAAATGGCCGTGCGTGGCTGTGTTTCCATGCGCCGGTAAGTTCTTCCAGCAGCCCTTCAGCCGGGTTGTGGCCGTTTCCGCGATAGCCGTTTTTCACCCACTCTTCGAGGATCAACCCACCCTCGGTGTGACAGGAAGCAGAATCGGCGTTGTACTCGTACACCTTCAGGCCTCGCTCATCCATACAGAAATCCATACGACCGGTGATCATATGGTGACGACGCCATTGCCAGGAAAGGCGCAGACGCGGCCAGAGGATTTTCGGGATGTCAAAAAGCGCCAGTAAGTTATCGTCTTTCAGCACCTTGTCGGTGGCGTGCAGGTACATCAGATGCAGTTCGTTGGTGGCTTTGATAAGTTCCTGCTCGGCGCTTTCGGTGATGGTGAAATACTGGCAGGGATCTTTATTGATAAAGTGGCCGTTCGCCTGGACGTAGGCCTTCTGAAGGGCGTCGTCTTCGTTGAGCCATTTTCCGTCGAACTGACGTTTATTTTTCAGCCGCGCACCGCTGATTTTCAGCAGCTCGCCGTCGATTTCCGGCTGCGGCAGGCTGTGTTCGGTGTCATCGGTCTGGATCATCCAGCCGAGGATCTCGGTGTCGTTAAAGGTGTCATGAAGGGTGTAACACCCGTTCTCAACACTCAGGCGCAGTTCGCGCGTCCATTGCTGCCCTAACGGCAGCGGAGAGTGAATCACGTTCTGCTCCGCAATGCGGATCTTATCGTCCAGCAGCTGGGTGATAACGGCAACGTGCCCGGTTTCGTGGAACTCGCCGCCCTTTTGCCAGATCAGTAACGCCCCGGCCTGCGGCGCGCGTTTTGAGCCATTGGCAAAGGCCTGCAAGGGCAAGATGTTATCGTTCACCACTTCGCGCAAAAAGCGCAGCGAGAAGATCTCCCACGCCATGCCGACATCGGTAAAGACAACACCGTAGTTGAGAAACAGGAAACGGCGGGCGAACTCCACACACTGCCACTTGTGGCCCATGTATTCGTTGCTGATATAGCTTCTGAAATCCGCGTCTTCCGGGTAGTTACGCGGATCGAGACTGCCGTAATTTGAAGAGTAAATCGCCACGCCACCCGGCGCATAACCTAACAACGTCCCAAACGGAGCGTCACTGCTTAACTTTCCTTTACGCATGTATCCAACCTAAAACAGGCAGGCGGCAATTTTTTGAAGGGTTGTCGTCGTCTGCACGTTGTAATTAACCTGACAGATGTGGATTTATCATACACCTGCGTGGCAAATTATTCGTCGCGACAATAACTAAAAAATTCACAACATCAGGAGTCAACATGAGCTTACAGGCGCAACCGCTGGAATGGGGTCACGGCCCACGCACTTTTGAAGTGTTCCTGGAACCAACCTGCCCTTTCTCGGTTAAAACATTCAACAAGCTAAACGCGTTCCTGGAACGGGCTGGCGCGGATAACGTGACAGTCAAAATCCGTTTACAGTCTCAGCCGTGGCATCTGTTTTCCGGCGTGATTGTGCGCTGCATTCTGGCAGCGTCGACACTGCCGGATGGCAAAGCCGCAGCGCATAAGGTGATGCAGGCCGTGGCCGATCATCGCGAAGAATTTGAATTTACCGATCACTGTAGCGGCCCGAATATGCAGGCGACACCGGAAGAGATCGTCGCGCGCATTGAACGTTACAGCGGGGTGCAGGTTGCAGAGGCGTTTGCCTGCCCGGAATTGCAAACCGAGATTAAGTGGCACTGTAAATATGCGCGCCAGAACGGTATTCACGTCTCCCCGACGTTTATGGTCAATGGCCTGGTGCAGGCGGATTTGGGCAGTGGCGATGACATAGAAGTGTGGGCGAAACGGGTTCTGGGGTGATCTCAGTCCGTCTGTAATGCCGGGTGGCGGCTACGCCTTACCCGGCCTACAAAACTTCATCTCTCACATCTTAAACAACCAACACGCCGTAAAATGCCCTGGCGCTATCTCCTGCATCGCAGGCTCCTGCGTCTGACAAACCGGCATGGCATGTGGGCAGCGGCTGCAAAACTTACAGCCCGGCAACGCTGAGGTTGGCCCCGGAATTTCCCCGCGCAGAGTCGCTTCTTCAAGGTTGCGAATACGTGGGTCCGGCTGCGGCACCGCTGCCAGCAGCGCGCGTGTGTATGGATGCGCCGGATGCAGATACAGCTCGTCTGCTGGCGCAACCTCCACCAGCTTGCCGAGATACATCACTCCGATACGGCTGGAGATATGGCGCACCATCGACAGGTCATGAGCGATAAACAGATAGGTCAGATCCAGCTCCTGCTGGAGATCCTGCAAAATGTTCACCACCTGCGCCTGCACTGACACGTCCAGCGCCGACAGCGGCTCGTCACACAGCACAAACTCCGGGCGCACGGACAACGCTCGCGCGATACTGATACGCTGACGCTGCCCGCCGCTGAACTCATGCGGGAACCGCTCAAGATGTTCCTTTTTAAGCCCGACCTTATACAACAGCGTTTCCGTTCGCTCCCGCTGCTCTTCCCGGCTGTAGCCGTGGATCTGCATCGGCTCGGCCACCAGCTGTTGCACCGTCATACCGGGGTTAAGCGACGAATACGGGTCCTGAAAAATCGCCTGCATTCTTTTACGCAGCGGCTTCAGCGCTTTTTCGCGGGCGTGAGCTATCTCCTGCCCGGCAAAATGGATCTCACCCGATGTGATATCGAACAGGCGCAAAATGGCACGCCCGAGGGTCGATTTCCCGCAGCCAGATTCCCCGACCAGACCGAAGGTTTCACCGCGCTGAATATCAAAGCTCACCCCATCAACCGCTTTCACCGCCACGCCTTTACGCAGCAGGCCGCCGTTAAGCTGATAATGTTTGCGCAGTTCCCGTACGCTCACTAAAGGCGAATGTTGTTCGCTCATGCCTGAACCTCCTTATCTGCCCATAACCAGCACGCGGCGCGATGGCCTTCTCCTGTGTTGTAAAACGCCGGTTGTCTTTCGCACTGGGGCATCCGTTTAGGGCAACGTTCGGCAAACGGGCAGCCCGGGGGCGGGTTGAGCAAACCCGGCGGCGAGCCTTCAATAGGCGAAAGGCGATGATTCACCTCATCCGGGCGCGGCAACGAGGCCAATAACCCCCGGGTGTATGGATGTGCAGGACGATAGAAAATGTCCTCTACGCTTCCTTCTTCCATCACCAGCCCGCCGTACATCACCACCACGCGGCTGCACACCTGAGCCACTACGCCAAGATCGTGGGTGACCAGCAAAATGGCGGTCTGCGTTTTCTGTTGCAGGCTTTTCAGCAGACGCAGGATCTGCGCCTGAATGGTCACGTCCAGCGCGGTAGTGGGCTCGTCGGCAATCAACAGTTTCGGGTTGCAGGAGAGCGCAATGGCAATCATCACACGCTGGCGCATCCCGCCGCTGAACTCGTGCGGATACTGGTTGTAGCGGCGCTCAGGCTCGGCAATCCCGACCTGCTCCAGCATGGCAATGGCCGCGGCTTTTGCCGCTTTTTTTGCCATGCCTTTGTTGCGCACCAGGATCTCAGACATCTGCTTGCCGATGGTCAGCACCGGGTTCAGAGCTGTCATCGGATCCTGGAAAATCATCGCAATGTCGTTGCCGCGAATAGCGCGCAATTGCTCGGGGGTTTTCTGTGTCAGATCATCATTCTGAAAACGGATGCTGCCGCCAGTTATCTGCCCGTTGCTGCCCAGAAGCTGAATGATCGACTTACAGGTGACGCTTTTACCGCAGCCGGACTCACCGACAATGCCGACAAGTTCCCCAGGCTGAACCTGAAAGCTCACGCCGCGCACGGCATGAACATCACCATCGCGCGTGTGAAAGGTGGTTTGCAGGTTATCGAGTTCTAATAAGTTACTCATCGCGGTTCGCTCCCGGCTCGAAGGCGGTACGGAACACATCGCCCAGCACGTTAAAACTGAACACCGTCAGCAGGATCAAAATGCCGGGGAACATCGCAAGCCATGAGGCTTCACCAATATACGACTGCGCATTGTTAAGCATACTGCCCCAGGACGCGGCAGGCGCCTGGACGCCAAGCCCGAGGAAGCTGAGCGTCGATTCCATCAAAATGGCCGACGCAATGTTAAGCGTGGCGGCCACAATAATGGTCGGCAGTACGCCGGGAATAATATGGCGCACAATAATACGCAGCGGGTGTTCCCCTGATGCGCGGGCGTAGAGGACATACTCGCGCTCTTTCACCGACAAGGTTTCGGCACGCACCAGCCGCGACATGCTCATCCACGTCAGCAGGCTGATAATCAGGATGATGTTATCTACCCCTGGCTTGAGATAGGCGTTCACCACCAGCAGCAGGAAGAAAGCCGGAATGGCCATCAGGATATCGACGGCGCGCATCATCAGGTTATCGAGCCAGCCGCCAAAATAGCCACTGACCGTACCAACGACCGTGCCAATCAGCGTGGAAAATACCATCGCCAGAAAACCAACCATCAATGAAATCTGCCCGCCGTACAGCGCGCGAGTGAAGTAGTCACGCCCGTATTCGTCGGTGCCAAACCAGTGCGCGGCATCCGGGGGTAAGGTGCGGGCACCCAGCGCCATCTGGTCGGGATCGTAAGGACTCAGGCCTGCGCACAGGGCCGCGATGACAAAAATAAACAGAACAAATAATGAAAACTGCGCCGGACGATTGCGGCGCAACTGGTGACGAACCTGTTGCCAGCGTCTGCTCATCCGGGTTACCTCAGTGTACGAATGCGGGGATCGGCGAAGCGATAAAGCAGATCCGCTATCAGGTTGCCGAGGATCAGCATCATCGACGAGAGCATGATGATCGCCATGATCAGCGGGTAATCCAGCGAGGTGATCGACTGGATCCCAAGCAGGCCCATCCCCGGCCAGGAGAAGACACTTTCCGTCACATACGCGCCCACCACCAGTTCACCAAACGACAGGCCAAACAGGGTGATCACCGGCAGCAGCACATTTTTCAGCACATGACGGAACAGAATGCCGGAACGTGTCGCACCGTAGGCAAGCTGGGTTTGCACGTAGTCGGCAGAAAGCTGCGAAATGGTATTCGAACGGATGTAACGCACATAGCTGGAGAGGTTGTAAAAGGTGAGCGCGATACACGGCAGCACGCCATGACGCAGTACATCCAGCCAGTTGTCGTCCATGCCGATGGTGCGCATTCCCATACTGGGGAACCAGTTCAGTTGCACGGCAAAAACGGTAATGAGAAGAATACCGAACCAGAAAATCGGCACCGAGATACCGATATAGGCGAATAAGTTCAGCACGTGATCCAGCCAGCGGTGCTTAAATGCTCCAGCCAGCAGCCCCAGCGGGATGGCCAGCACAATCGCCATCAGCAGCGAGGCCCCCATCAATCCTAAGGTTGCCGGAATGCGCTCGCCGATCATCTCCAGCACCGGGCGGTGGTAAATCAGCGAATAGCCGAGATCGCCCTGGAAAACGTTCTTCAGCCACAGCACGTACTGCGTCACCAGGGGTTTATCCAGCCCCATACTCTGGCGGATACGCTCAATATCTTCCGGGGCCATGCGTGGCGTAATGTACGCCGCTACCGGATCGCCGGGCGCGAGCTTGACCAGCAAAAACGCCACCAGCGAAATAAAGAAAAGCATCGGCAGCAGTTGCAGCAGCCGACGCGTGAGTAATGTATTCACGACATGCCCTTAACGACTCACCCTGCGAAAAACCCCGGTCAGGTGACCGGGGCAACTGCTTATTTTTGGTATATTTTTGACAAATCCTGGAACAGATAAACCGGCTTCGGTTCCGCTTCCTGCGTGCCGCCGAAGCGTTTATCTACGGCAACGGTCGCGTTGGTGTAGGCAATCGGGTAGTAAGTCATGTCGTTTGCCACGGTCTGCTGAATTTGCTTGTAGATATCAGCACGTTTTGCGGCATCGGTTTCCACTGCGCCTTTGTCCCACAGGGCATCAAACTGCGGATTTTTGTAGTGAGCGTAGTTGTAGGCTTCGTTGCTCATAAACAGCGATTTGTAGCCGTCCGGCTCTGAACCCATGATGTAACCGCCCAGATTCAGCTCCCACGCGGTGTTGTTCATGTCCAGGCTACGCTGGGACATGGCGTTGGAGTCCAGCGGCATCAGTTCGACATTCACCCCAATGCCCTTCAGCGCCTGCTGAATGTAGAGCGCCATGCTCTCCTGGGTTTTATTGGTGTTCACATACGCCAGATGCAGCTTCAGGTTTTCCGGTGCACCGGAAGCCTTGAGCAGATCTTTGGCTTTTTGCAGATCGAACTTGTACTGCTCGACGTCGTCAGTCTGATACAGCGTATCCGGCGTCAGGAACGAGGTTGCCGGCTTCGCATAGTCCAGCGAGGTAAACGCGGTCTGGGTCAGCTCATCTTTGTTGATCGCATACGCGATGGCCTGACGCAGCTCTTTGCTTTTCATGACCGGCACGTTCTGGTTAAAGGTCATATAGGCCAGACGCCCTTCCGGATAGACCACAAAATCAAATTTCCCGGTGTTTTTCAGACGGTTCACGTCCTGCGGGTCAACCATCTTGAGGTTGATTTCGCCGTTTTGCAGCGCAAGGTTGGCGGAGTTGCTGTCTTTGGCAAAACGGTAGGTCACGGAATCGAGCTTCGCTTTACCGTTCCAGTAATCGTCAAAACGGGTCAGGGCGTAATACTGTCCGGCACGGTATTCTTTAAACTTGAACGGCCCGGAGCCTACTGGAGCATCGTTTTTGGTGCTTTTTTCCAGATCGCCTTCATTCGCGAACACGTGCTGCGGGATCGGGTAGATCTGCACCAGGGTGCCGGTAAAGGCTGCGCTCACCTGTGGTAAGGTGAATTTCACGGTGCGATCGTCGACTTTGCTCACTACAACGGGCTTGTCGCCGTAGGTGAACATGCTGCGGAAGAAACTATGCTGTTTGGCATCCAGCAGTTTATTGAAGGTGAACACGACGTCGTCCGCCGTCAGCGGCTGACCGTCCTGCCATTTAAGATTTGGTTTTAAGGTCAGGGTGTAGCTCAGATTATCGGCGGATGGCGTCAGGCTTTCTGCCAGGCCCCATTCAATTTTACCGTTGTTGAAGCTATACAACGGAGCATAAAGCGCCTGCATGATGGTTAAGGTGGTACGGTCGCTGGCGTAGAGTGGGTTAACCGCTAACGGGTCGCCGGAAGTAATACCGATAATCAGCGAGCCACCCTCTTTTGGCGCGTCGCTTTTCGCTGCTGGCGCATTCGCCGTCTCTTTATTTTTCGCATCATCACAGCCTGCCAGACCTAACGCGAGCGATACTACAACTGCGGATAACAGAAGCTTACGCATCTCACTAACTCCTTGCCTGATAAAGTATTTACTACTGATAATTTTCTTTATATGACAGCATCATATTCAGCTTTGCGGTAATACGCATTAACAATGAAAATGCGATTTTCGATTAAGCTTATAACGCTTTTGATATATATAAGCGCCAGAAGGAATAGCCGCGACTCTAATGCGCTCAGTTCGTTAAACCATTCACAAATCTCCTGCTACACTGCCTCAACACATCACTCAAAAGGCAGGCCAACATGTCAGACAACACTTACCAGCCACCGAAAGTGTGGGAATGGAAACAGAACAACGGCGGCGCATTCGCCAACATCAACCGTCCGGTATCGGGCGCAACCCATGAGAAAACGCTGCCCGTGGGCTCGCACCCGTTGCAGCTTTACTCACTGGGCACACCGAACGGCCAGAAAGTCACTATCATGCTCGAAGAGCTGCTGGCGCTGGGCGTGACGGGCGCAGAGTATGATGCGTGGCTGATCCGCATCGGTGAGGGCGATCAGTTCTCCAGCGGCTTTGTGGACGTGAACCCGAACTCGAAAATACCGGCACTGCGTGACCACTCCACCACCCCGCCAACGCGCGTATTTGAATCCGGTAATATCCTGCTGTATCTCGCAGAGAAATTTGGTCACTTCCTGCCAAAAGATCCGGCTGGCCGGGTAGAAACCCTGAACTGGCTGTTCTGGTTACAAGGCTCAGCACCGTTCCTCGGCGGCGGTTTTGGCCACTTCTACAACTATGCGCCAGTGAAGATTGAGTACGCGATTGACCGCTTCACTATGGAGTCAAAACGCCTGCTCGACGTGCTGGACAAGCAGCTGGCACGTAGCCGCTATGTTGCGGGAGAAGAGTACACCATCGCCGATATGGCTATCTGGCCGTGGTTCGGCAACGTGGTGCTCGGGAACGTGTATAACGCCGCAGAGTTCCTGGATGCGCAGCAGTACACCAACGTGCAGCGTTGGGCAAAAGATGTGGCGCACCGCCCGGCAGTGAAGCGCGGCCGTATGGTTAACCGCACCTTTGGTGAGCCGAGTGAGCAGTTGCATGAACGTCATGCGGCGAGCGACTTTGATACGAATACCGAGGATAAGCGTCAGGGCTGATGCCCTCACCCTAACCCTCTCCCACCGGGTTGAGGGATCCCCACAAAAAATACGCGCACGGACGGCTCCCTCTCCC
>NZ_LXES01000004.1 GCF_001654845.1 Enterobacter soli ATCC BAA-2102
CGCTGAATAAAGACACACATTACTGGGGAACCCTCTCCCACCGGGAGAGGGAATAAAAAATAAAAAGTAGGCCGGGTAAGCGTAGCGCCACCCGGCTAAATTACGCGCCGAACCCTGCCTGTTGCAGGATCATTTTCGCCTCTGCTGACACCAGATAATCCGCGAGCGCTCTGCCCTTCGGTGTCATCACCGCACACGCATACTCCGCGCGCGGGTTATAGGGTGCGGGGATGTCGATCACCGTCAGCCCGCTGATTTCCCGCAATTTTGCGGCATAGCTGGCATAACCGATAAACACCTCCGCCTGGCCGCCATGAATGATCCACTCAGCAGCCATTTTACCCGCCGGAATCGGTGCGGAATTCCGCCCGCCCACCAGCGCTTTCGCCCGGATTCTTACCCCCTCGCCTGCCTCGCCCATGCGGGTAAATAGCTCCTGGGTGTAATCTCCGGATGGATCGGCGCCTGCCGTCGAGGTCGCGATACGCACATCATCACGGGTAAGCAAAGAGAACCAGTCATCCCCGGAGCGCAGCACATCGCTGCGCACCGTCAGGCAAAGCTGATTGCTGGCAAAAGGCACCACCGATAACGCCTGCCCGGCCGCGAATAACGCCTGCGGATGGGCCAGATTTGCCGAAGCAAACAGGTCGCACGACTCACCGGTTTCAATACGTTCGCGTAACAGCCCGGCCGGGCCGAACTGGGTTTCCACCGGTTCAGGAAAATGCGCCATCAGGTTCTGCCACACCACCCGCAGGCTGCCCGCTGCCAGCACGTACATCAGTCGATCCCCTGATAGCTGGTGCGATAAAAACGCTGATACCAGTCGTTTGCAACCTTGCGCATATCCACGTCTTTAAACTTCTCCGGGTAGAGCTTTTTCGCCATCCACAGCTCGCCAATTCCCATAGCTTCCGGCATCGGATAGCCCCAGGCTTTGGCGTAATCCGGCATCAGGTAAACACGCTGATTTTTCACCGCGTCGATGGTCTGCCATTGCGCACCGGTTTTGATCTCGTTCACCACGGACGGATAGCGATCCTGCACGAAGATCACCTGCGGGTTCCAGGCAATCACCTGTTCCATCGCCACGGTTTTAAAGCCCTGAATGGTTGCCGCTGCCACGTTAACCGCACCCGCATGCGCCATCATCAGGCCGGTGTATTTCCCGGAGCCGTAGGTGGTGAGTTCCGGGTTAGCCATGTAAGCGCGAACACGTTTTTCTGCCGGGATATCTTTCAGACGGTCGCTGACCATCTTGCGGCCATTGTCGGTCGCGGCAATCAGGGCTTTCGCTTCTGGCTGTTTATTGACTATCTCGCCAATCAGGGTGATCCCTTCGCGCAGGCCCAGATCGTAGGCCTGTTCTTCATCTGCCATCGTCGGGTTTAGTTTGGCTTTTTCACCGGCGGCATCGTGGCGCAGGGAAATAGCGACCACCGGAATACCCAGGCTGCTGATCTTGTCGATCATCTCCTGCGGTGCGTAGTTAGTGACGAACACCACCTGCGGCTTCAGCGCCACCAGTTTTTCCGGGTCGACGTGGGTGAGGTCGCCAAGCGCGGCTTTCTGGTTCAGCTCTGGCGCCAGGCGCGCGTAGCCGTCGCCAAGTTGCTGTTTCCAGTTCGCCATCACGCCGACAATTTTGTCCGTGGCGTTCATTTGCACCAGCAGGTTCAGGGTCTGGTGCTGGAGCACAACCACACGATCAACTTCATCAGGAATAGTGACGGTACGGCCAATCTGGTCCGTTATCTGGCGGGATGCCTGGGATGATAACGGTAGTAAAATCAGTACGCTAAACGCGACTGCCTGCCAAAAGCGTTGTTTCATATAATCCTCACATTTTCGTTATGCAAAAGATTATACAGCGATAGTACATTGGAGTCGTGGTGTGCTTTGGGGGTAGGTAAACAAGCATTATTGGCCTACCGGCTATGCAGACCGGCTGGCAGACTTCACGGCGATATGTGATTTACGACAACAAGGAACCGTCATGAAATACCTCAAAACATCCCTTCTTCTCAGCACCCTTATTATTTCTGCCTCCACCATGGCGATGGATAAAACCGCAGCCGGTGCGGTAGCAGGCGCTGCCATTGGGGCCGTTGCTGGCAAAGATGTGAAGTCTACTGTGGGTGGCGCCGTCGTCGGTGCAGGTACGGGGGCAATGTTCAAAAACGGCGATAAAGGAAAAGCCGCACGTAAAGGCGGCGCAGTGGGTGCAGTCGTTGGCGCGGGTGCTGCTGCGGTTACGGGTAATAGCGTACTCAAGGGGGCAGCCGTGGGTGCTGGCTCCGGCGCGCTGATTGGTGAAGCCACGCACTAAATACCTCGCCGGGCGGCACTGCGCTTGCCCGGCCTGTGGCAACATTCCCTTCAAATAAGATTAATGGTGATCATCATACTGATGTTCAATCACCATCCCTTCAGCCACACTCGCCACATGGCGTGCACGCGGGTGATAAACCGGCGCAGGTGCGGCATAGGTGGTGGGTGCAGGGGCTGGTGCCACGGTCACTGCCTCGGGGACTGTGGTCGATGACGGGACAATCACCACTTTATAACCGCTCGGCACATCCACGGTAACGCTTTGCGCCATGGCCGAATTGGCCATGGCTAAACCGGCCAGAGCGGCCAGTAAAATAAAGATATTCTTCATCGTAAATTATATTCCAGGTACAGTTTAGAAATAGAATTATGTCGAAGAAATCTTAAGACAATATTAATTGTCGCTCTTTGCAATGTGCAGAAAATGCCAAATTTATTGTTACATTAATAAATAGAAAAAATAGCACAGGCCGGGTAAGGCGCGGTCGCCCCCCGGCAACTGACGGCGTTTTAATTAATCGCGATATTCCCTTCCAGCGTATTTATCCAACGCGGTGCTTTCAGCGTATCGGCGAAATAACTCACCAGCTCACAAAGCAAACTTTCCATAACCGCTGCCATCTCTTGTGGCAATGCCCGGCTTATCAACAGTTGAGTTAATACCTGGCAATATTGTGCCAGTTGGTCACTTTCAGGCTCAAAAGCAGGCAGTCTCGACGGCAGATCGTCCACGGTGAAATACGGGATTAAGTGCGCCGGAACAGGCTCGTTCAGCGTGGGTTGCAGCAAAGCGAGACAGGCAGAAAGACGCCCGCAAAACGCCAGTTTTTCGGTGATGTTATCGCATTCCACCAGAGAATAAGCATACTGCTCGCAGTTATCCGCCAGCTCGGTGAAATCCGTAGTATTGGCAAAGGGGGTGGTAAATAACGCGTGTGCCTGGGTTGGGGTCGTAGCCATGATGGCAGCCTCCGATAAAGTGTTTTAAAACCCACCGTTAGAGGTTCCAATCTCATGGCGGTGGACTGAGCGAGGTTGGAACTACCGGCTTTATCGGATACCGGCGCATCTTTCGATGCCCCCGCCAGCCCACCATTGAGATGCAGCAAAGCGTACGACATAAAGCCTCTTATGTCGCCGATAAAGTCAGTCAGGGTTCCAATCCCGACGCCTGATTTTGCAGGCGCGGCAAAAAGATACTGCGATTAAGACGAGGCGACAAGGGGCATTCCCGGAAGCCGCCTCGCAAAACGGATCAATACTTTATGTCCCGTGATTTTTGCCGTCCGGCCTGTTTCATCTGTCGCTTGTCCTGCCGGCAATCATAATAAGGAGCAATGAGAGGAACGTAATGGCAGGAATAACCTCTGCGGAGATATCTCAACGGCACGTTAATCACTCTGCGTCGCACTTAACGCAAATCCCCCTCTTTTTTCAGCATCATATTTACAAGCTCAGATAAACTGGCAAAAATCATTCTTATTTTCCGAAGAATCTTCGCATGTCAGAACAGGCGCTAAAACAACAGATCCAGAATCTGAAGAAGCACAACGCCCGGCTTGCAAGGCTGGCGCGTGACGCCCGCAGCAAACTCAGCGCCGCTCTCGACGGCACGGGTCTGTGTCTGTGGCAGCTCGACGTGCCTACGGGAAAACTGATTATTTATAACCGGCGCTGGGGCTCAATGCTCGGTTATCAGCCAAAAGAGCTGAGCGCGCAGTTTGACGTCTGGCGCGACCATCTTCACCCGGAAGATAAACAACAGGTACTGGATGCGTTCTACGACCACCTGAACGGTAAAACGCCCTTCTACGAAGCACTGCACCGGATGCAGCATAAAAACGGCACCATTACCTGGGTGCTGGACCGGGGTCGCGTCAGCGAATGGGACGACGAGGGTAATCCCATCAAGGTGACGGGCACCCACATCGACATGACCAAAGAGAAGCAGTACGAAGAACAGCTCGCACAGCTTGCCAACCACGATCCGCTCACCGGGCTTGCCAACCGCCATGCGCTTATCCAGCATTTTGCCGAACGAAAAGAAACCGGCCCGTTGTGCGTGGCGTTTATCGATCTCGACGACTTTAAGACCGTGAACGACACGTTCGGCCACCGTAGCGGAGATGAACTCTTAATTCAGCTCAGCCAGCGCCTGCGCAGGAGTTGCCCGGAAGGCACGATCGTCGGCCGACTCGGTGGAGATGAATTTGTGCTGCTGCTGCCCTTCCCGCTCTCCAGTTTACTGGTCAACAGCACGGCGCACAGTTGCCTGCGGGCAGCGCTGATGCCGTTCGAACTGGATAACGGCGAGGCGCGGGTAGGCGCATCAATCGGCATTGATGAGGTACAGGCGCAAGATGATTTTGTGGATGCACTCAGACGCGCGGATCAGTCGATGTACCAGATTAAACACACCGGGAAAAACGGCGTGGCGATTGGCACAACGCTTATCTCTATCTCACGCACCGGAACCGACGTATGAAGGAAAGCCGACAGCAAAGCATCGTTGAACTGCTGAGCAACAGCGACTGGCTCACCACCGACGCGCTGGCAGAGCATCTCGGCGTCAGCAAAGAGACGATCCGCCGCGATCTGAGCGGCCTGCAACAGCAGGGGAAGATCCTGCGCCAGCACGGACGGGCACGGCTGATCCACCCCGACAGTCGCGATAGCGGCGAGCCATTTGGCGCGCGGCTCAAAAGCCATTACGCCGATAAAGCCGATATTGCCCGGCACGCGCTGGAATACATCAGCGAAGGCATGACGATAGCGCTGGATGCCAGCTCAACCTGTTTTCATCTGGCGCGACAGCTACCTGACCTGGAGTTGACCGTTTTTACCAACAGCCTGCCCATCTGCCATGAAATGGCCCGCCGCGAGAAAATCACGCTGATCTGTTCTGGCGGAACGCTGGAGCGCAAGTACCGTTGTTACGTCAACCCGGCGCTGGTGACCCAGCTCAAGGCGCTGGAGATAGACCTGTTTATCTTTTCCTGCGAAGGCGTGGATGAACAGGGGATCATGTGGGACCCGGTTGCGCACAACGCCGCGTTTAAAGCACAGCTGTTAAGCCGCGCCAGCCAGTCTTTGCTGTTGATCGACAAAAGTAAGTTTCAGCGTTCGAGCGAAGTGAAAATCGGCCAGCTTTCGCAGGTGACGCATGTCATCCAGGGCTGTCAGCCTTCCAGGCGATAACCCGCCATAAAATAGCGCAACGCAGTGCTGGAGTGGCTCTCTTTGAAGAAGTCCATCACCATGTCTCGCTCCAGCCCGTAACGACGGGTTAAAATCCCCGCCTCCCACGCGCTAAGCTGGCGATCGCCGGTTTTCTCAAACATCCGGTGCGAAAAGCCCAGTACAAACCCACGCTTATAGTCAGCACAGAAGTGCGCCACATTCTTCGCCGTGTCGGCCTGCGCCGCCCGCATCCCCGCCATCAGCCCTTTGCCAAAATGGTTTTCCATCGCTTCACCCTCAATCGTTATATATTAAATTATATAGCGATATTTTGAGCGATAGCCAGAGATAATTAAGGCCGCACAAGGCGGCCTTAATAATGGGGATTTAGAACGAAACCCAATCGTCCGGCGTCGCCGCAGGTTTAGCACGTGCGGGCGTTTTGAGCGGGGTAGCAGCAGCCTGAGTTTGTGGCTCCTGGGCTGATAAACGGAATTTCTGCACCGAGCGTTGCAGATCTTCGGTCTGGCGCTCCAGCGCGGATGCCGCAGCGGAAACTTGTTCCACCAGCGAGGCGTTCTGCTGCGTTACGCCGTCCATCTGGCTGATGGCCACGCCGACCTGCGAAATGCCTTTGCTCTGCTCTTCCGATGCAGACGCAATTTGCTTCATGATGGTGGTCACTTCGGTGACGGCACGCAGAATGGCTTCCATGGTTGTACCGGTGTCATTAACCAGCTGTGCGCCCTGCTCCACGCGGTTGACGGAATCAGCGATCAGTCCTTCGATCTCTTTTGCCGCATTGGCGCTGCGGCTTGCCAGGTTACGCACTTCTCCGGCGACAACCGCAAAACCACGTCCCTGCTCGCCTGCGCGCGCGGCTTCTACCGCGGCGTTAAGCGCCAGAATGTTGGTCTGGAAAGCAATACTGTTAATCACATTGGTGATTTCAGCGATTTTCTTCGAGCTGTCGGAAATCCCGCTCATGGTGGTGACAACATCGTCCACCAGCGAGCCGCCACGGCTGGCGGTTGTTGAAGCCACATCCGCTAACTGGCTGGCCTGGCGCGCGCTTTCGGCATTCAGCTTCACCGTTGCGGTCAACTGCTCCATACTGGCAGCCGTCTCTTCCAGAGCGGCGGCCTGCTCTTCTGTACGGGAAGAGAGATCGTTGTTACCGCTGGAGATTTCCGTCGCGCCGCGCCAGATATTTTCACTTCCCGAGCGGATAGTGCTTACGGCTTCGCGCAGGCTGTCCTGCATGGCGCTCAGCAGCGGAACCAGCTGCCCCACGCAGTTGCGGCCAAAAGGCTCAATCGGATGGCTGAGGTCGCCCTGCGCAATCTGGCGGAACTGCTGACGGATACGATCCAGCGGTTTGACCAGCATCGCCACCAGGTAGCGGTCGGTGAAGAGCAAGATCAGCAGGCCAATAATGGTGGCGGCAATAATCACAGTGCGGGTCATGGCGGTCAGACCATCAACCACCACACGGGTGGAGTCCAGACGGTCGCCCGCGGCTTTGTTAAAGCTTTCAGCGGCAGCACCGAACGCGCGACTCAGCGGCGGAGTGACGTTGTTCGCCTGCTGGCGATAGCCGTCCAGTTGCCCCTGTTGCGCCTGCTGCATTTGCGGTGCGACACCCTGGTCGAGCAGCGCCTGCCAGGAGCTGATCACCTGAGCGGAAACCTGCTCATCCATGGGGCCAGGAGAGATAGCTTTCATCTGCTCCAGCTTTTTGCTCATGTTGTCCAGCGCCTGCTGTGCAGAGGCCAGATCAGGGTTACCCCCGCTGGCTTTGACTTCCATCGCGCGACTCAGGCGCGTAACAAAGCGGAAATACTGATCGTTGCCCTGGCTGAGCACGGTCATCTGCTGCACCAGCTGTCTGTCGACCTCGTTGCCATCAGACACCCGGGAGAGCGACCAGGTGCTGTACAGGCCAACGCCCGCCCACATTAAACAAAAGATCCCCAGTATCGTCAGCATGACGAAGCGGATCGTGAAATTACGAAGCATCTGCATAGAGTGTTCCTTGCCGTGAGGGTGAATTCGCCCAGAGGCGAGACTTACCCTCGTTATCGGCAGATGCTGCGGAAAATCTAACCTTTTATGATGAATTTTGGCGGCGTTTTTTTAATCAATTCAGGTACTTTTCAAACCAGCTTAACGTTCGCTTCCAGGCAAGCTCCGCTGCGGGTTCGTCGTATCTTGGGGTAGAATCGTTGTGAAATCCGTGGTTTACGCCCGGATAGATGTACGCTTCGTAGATCTTATTATTCAATTTAAGCGCTGCTTCATAGGTAGGCCAGCCCTCATTAATATTTTTATCCAGACCGGCATAATGCAGCAAAAGTGGCGCTTTTATTTTCGGAACATCGGCTGCGGCGGGCTGGCGTCCGTAAAACGGCACGGCGCAATCCAGCTCCGGGTACGCCACCGCGGCGGCATTTGAAACACCTCCGCCGTAGCAAAATCCGGTGATCCCCACTTTGCCGCTGGCATTCGGGTGCTTTTTCATAAACTCGACGGCGGCAAAGAAGTCGTTCATCAGCTTTGTCGGGTCGACCTTCTGCTGCAAAACTTTCCCTTCTTCGTCATTGCCTGGATAACCGCCCACCGAGCTTAAACCGTCTGGTGCCAGCGCGATGTACCCGGCTTTTGCCACGCGTCTTGCCACATCTTCGATATACGGATTAAGACCCCGGTTTTCATGGACCACCACCACGGCAGGCACTTTTCCGCTGGCTTTAGCCGGTTTCACCAGATAGCCGCGCACTTCGCCGTGGCCGTTTGGCGAGGGGTAGTGAATATATTCAGGCAGGATATCGGGATCGGTGAATTTGACCTGCTCGGCCAGCGCGTAGTTGGGCTTGAGCATATTGAACAGGGCCAGCGCCGTTACGCCCCCCACGGCGTAGCGAGCCGCGAGATTCAGGAACTCGCGTTTGTTGATTTTACCGTGGGCGTAGTAGTCGTAATAGTCGAGCAATTCTTGTGGAAAATCTTTGGCGGTCAGGCGCGTCATCGCTTATCTCCATGAATTGTGATTTGATAAGCATAGAATGAAAACGTTGTTTCGAAAATTCATCGACAATAAAGGAGACATCATGTCCTGGCACCCTTACTCCGGCCGCTATGAAAATATGCAGTACCGCTACTGCGGAAAAAGTGGCCTGCGCCTGCCTGCGCTGTCACTTGGCCTGTGGCACAGTTTTGGCCACGTTCAGGCGCTCGATTCCCAGCGCGCACTGTTGCGTAAAGCCTTCGACCTCGGCATTACCCATTTTGACCTCGCCAACAACTACGGCCCGCCCGCGGGCAGCGCCGAAGAGAATTTTGGCCGCCTGCTGCGCGAGGATTTTGCCGCGTACCGCGACGAGCTGATTATCTCGACCAAAGCGGGTTACGACATGTGGCCTGGGCCGTACGGCTCGGGTGGGTCGCGCAAGTATCTGCTGGCCAGCCTCGACCAGAGCCTGAAACGCATGGGCGTGGAGTACGTTGATATTTTCTATTCCCACCGCGTAGATGAAAACACGCCGATGGAAGAGACGGCCTCTGCGCTGGCGCAGGCGGTTCAGAGCGGTAAGGCTCTGTATGTGGGGATTTCGTCCTACTCAACAGAGCGTACGCAGAAAATGGCCGCGCTGCTGCGCGAGTGGAAGATCCCGTTGCTTATCCACCAGCCGTCCTACAACCTGCTCAACCGCTGGGTGGATAAAACCGGGCTGCTGGATACCCTGGCAGAAAACGGCACCGGCTGTATCGCCTTTACGCCGCTGGCGCAGGGGTTGCTGACGGGGAAATACCTGAACGGCATTCCTGATGGCTCGCGGATGCAGCGTGAAGGCAAGAAAGTGCGCGGCCTGACGGAGAAAATGCTGACGGAAGCTAACCTCAACAGCCTGCGATTGCTGAACGAGATGGCCCACGCCCGCGGGCAGTCCATGGCGCAAATGGCCCTGAGCTGGCTGCTGAAAGATGAACGCGTGACGTCGGTGCTGATTGGCGCAAGCCGCCCGGAACAGCTGGAAGAGAACGTCCAGGCGCTGAATAACCTGCGCTTTACGGACGATGAGCTGAAGCGGATTGACCAGCATGTTACGGATGGGGAGCTGAATCTGTGGCAGGCGTCGTCGGATAAATAGAGCGCTCTGAGGGGTTCCATAGTGATTTTGGTCTTTATGAAGCGATTTAAGACGTCATTAAAATAAAGGAGCTACAGCGGCGCCATGGTCCGGCTGAAAATCGCCGAAGCGTTT
>NZ_LXES01000005.1 GCF_001654845.1 Enterobacter soli ATCC BAA-2102
TGGATTTACTTCTTACTCAGCTTATCCAGATACCCCATCAAAAACGCCGATAACACAAACGTCAGGTGGATAATCACATACCACATCAGCTTGTTATCCGGGATATTCTTCGCGTCCATAAACACGCGCAGCAGGTGGATGGAAGAGATAGCCACAATCGAGGCGGCCACTTTGTTCTTCAGCGACGAGGCATCCATTTTGCCCAGCCAGCTCAGTTTTTCTTTATGCTCGTCGATATCCAGCTGAGACACAAAGTTCTCATAGCCAGAAAACATCACCATTACCAGCAAACCGCCCACCAGCGTCATATCCACCAGTGACAGCAGCACCAGGATCAGATCGGATTCAGCAACGGAAAAAATGTTGGGTAAGACGTGAAAAATTTCCTGAAAAAACTTAATGCTCAGTGCGACCAGTGCCAGAGAAAGGCCGAAATAGACGGGTGCCAGTAACCAACGAGAGGCATACATTGCATTTTCAAAAAAGCGTTCCATAAAGTCCTTTGTGCAAAAAAATAAGCGCAGTATATCTTAACGGCGCTTACTCTTTGCAACAACTAACCAACAAAACACCTACACATCATCCGGGTTTACTTCAGGGCGTGCATATTCAGGCCATACCAGCACAACCAGCTCCGGGTAAGCTTCCAGGCTGAACTCACGAAAGCATTGACGCAAATTTAAAACATCCAGATCGGAATACGACACTTTCTCACCATTAAGACAACGCTTCTTGATATTGTCGTAATATTTATACACAGCGGAATTCAGGTCGCTGCAACGGCGCTGAGCTTCAAACAGCCCAGGCGTGTCATTAATTTGCGACATCTTCATGCGTTTTATTGTGGCATGAAGAAAGTCGATATATTCGTGGTTAACTCGCCAGTACCAAACCGGCGTCACAGAGTTCATCAAAACGGAAAAATGATCTTCCCCTTCCTCTTTGCTCATCAGTTCAGGTTTAGGCGGTTCACTGGCGTCTTTTGACACTTTCGTTTTATTGAACTCTTGCATCAATAAAAGAACACCAGCGGTCAGTAATAGTAATGTGATGACCGTAAAAAAAATGCTGTTCATGGGTAGGCTCCATTTTTTTTGATTTTAAAATTGCCTCATGTTATTGTCAACGAATCTCACGCCTTTACCAACCCCACCTTTTTGAAATTAAAGGAAATTAAAAATGCTGCCCGACAATCTTGTCCCGGCTAAGTACCACATTGCGCCTGTGGAACAGCAACCGGTGAAAGCAGAAAAAGAGGCTAATTTCACTCAGGGGAAAAGAAAACTCTCCGATTTTGAAGCAGACATATTAATTGGTGTTTCCCGAACCGGGAAGTCTCGTAATATGTTGCTGGAAGAGCACGATCGTCATATAAAAGACCGGTTATTTCGCGTTGTTAAAATCGAAGCCTTTGTTCACCTTCTGGATGACTTGCAGGCCGAGGGCGAAATAGATGCCCAGTCACTAAGTCAAATAATGGTCGAAAAAACAAAAGAAATAAATGAAGCCGGCAACGAAATTTGGCTTAATTTAATTACCCGCGAAAAAACCAACCCTATTTTTTATACCCTGGGGGATGATTAACGTGAAAGGTATTGAAGAGAATAATGCTTATTTGACTTTAGATAACAAAAAAAGTGACGAGTTTATCTTAGAGCAAAATCTCGAAGCGTTGAGAAACACAAAAAATGAGGAAATGACGCGTATTACGCAAGACCTGGTTTCCATACCCGCCACGCTGGTGCGCCTGAAATGGCAGAACCGCCGTGAGATTTATGCGCTCCAGGTTAAAGAAGAGATTTACGGCGCAGTGATTAATGCGCTGATTGAGCAGCGGCCAGAGCTCAAAGAGAAGATCCTCGGGCGTCTGGAAGCCAACTACCAGTACCTGCTAGCCAGAGAAACAGCCACCCTGCGCTTGACCCGTAAACTCTCCGACGGTGAATACCGCACGTCGAATGTCACCTATGTCGCGCTGAATGAAGACACGCTGGCATCCAGTACCAACGCGCCCGCTGAACCACAAAGCTAATCAAATCTAAATACCGCTATCGCCTCTTTTAACTGTCCGGTCTGCTGCTGTTGCTGCTCAGCAACCTGTATCGTCTGCGCAACATGACGCACATTCTCCTGCACGCTGGCATCAATACTGGCAATACTGCCGTTCATTTGCGCGATGCTGGCTCGTTGATCTTCACTCATCTGCGAAAGTTCCTCCAGCAGCGAACGCAATCCCTCGATGCTCTCAATAATGGATTTCATCGTCTGTCCGGCGTGTTCAACGTGCTCTACACCCTGCTGTGTGGTTGTCTGGGAAGTGGTCAGCAACTGACGGATCTCTTTTGCCGCCTCTTCACTGCGCTGGGCCAACATGCGTACCTCAGAGGCCACCACGGCGAACCCTTTCCCGTGCTCCCCTGCTCTTGCCGCCTCGACAGAAGCATTGAGCGACAGAATATTCGTCTGGAATGCAATACCGTCAATCAGCTCAAGAATGGCGTAAATTCGCTGAGACTCTTCGCGGATCTGATCCATAGCCGCAACGGCCCGGAGAACGTTCTCCCCCCCCTGTTCTGCCACCTCACTGGCACTCAGCGCCATCTCCCGCACCTGAATGGCCTTCTGGCTGGTCTGGGTCGCCACGGTGCTGAGATGCTCCATTGCGCTGGCCGCCGTCGCAAGCGATGACGCCTGATGGTCGGTTCGCTCTGAGAGCGCGCTGTTACGCTGCCGCAATGTCCGGGAGGCCTCCAGCAGTTGCCCGATATTGGCGCTCACCTGCTCAAGCGTGGAACGCATTGTGCCGAGCGTCAGGCTGAAGGTGCGGGCGAAAGAGGAGTCGGCAGGTTCGCTATCCACCGCCAGTGTCAGATAGCCGGGTTCGCGGTTGATAACACCCGCGAGCCTCGCCACCTCGCTGGCCGAGCGGGCATCCTGCTCCATACGTACCGCCAGCAGGACAAGAATGGCCGTCTGTACCACCACAAACAGACCGTGGAAGACCACCATATGAAAACCGGTGTGCATAAAGACCACCACGCCGTACAACCCATTTTCCTGAAGATAATTAAACACCAGATGGTGCAGCGCGATAACCGCAGCGCCCATCACCAGCGGACGCCAGTCACGCCAGGCCAGCAGCGCCGAAAGCAGGACAAAAACAGAGAAGTGATATTCTGTCTCCCCTTCTCCCAGATGAATAAGCAGCGCGGAAAACGCCATCAGAACGAAGGCAAAGCTCAGGCGCAACAGTAGCGAGCAGGGAACAGCATCGCCAGCAGGGTCGAGGCACAGGTCAGCAGAGTGCTGATAATCGCCCCCTGCGCCATATTGTCGTTCATATATCCCACGCACAGTGAAACGCCCCACATGGCCCAGATAAGCACCAGCATTAAGCGGTCAGCACGTTGTCGTATTGCAGATAAAGAGATGAGGTCGCGTTGAGGTGCGTGCGGGTGCAGCCATGTCGTCATCGCCATAGAGAGTCTCTTGCTGTGCAGGTGAAATAAGCCCTTCAAAAGAAGGTATTTTTTATTATCTGTTTTAAGCGTAGTGGGTATATTCCACGATGCCATTTCAGCAAAAAGATATATTCTAATAAGGCAGCCGAATACTGATATTTTCTTAACTATCAATAGATTATTAACTATGGCTTTATTGATAAATAAATATGAAGAGTGGGGATATACAGCAGAAAAAGAGCTGGCTTTCGCCTGCTTAATGCCAGTCAGTTAAGCGATATTAAGCCACTTTGTTATTTTAGTGGCATCGTTCCGTTCACTCAGACTTTCCTGCTACCTGCATAATCCGCTGCGGTGAACGTGTTAAGGGGGCTATCGCGCCCCCTTAACAATCCCGTCTCCCGGCTAAGAAAATCGCCGCTTCGCGGTTCCCTCA
>NZ_LXES01000006.1 GCF_001654845.1 Enterobacter soli ATCC BAA-2102
GGCTTTTTCCTTCCGGCTTTTCGGGGACGGGCGGAGGCAACGTCCCTGTAAATCCGCCCTCGCCGCGCATCCCTGCGCGTCGCCCCGACCTACAGGAAACGCTTCGGCGATTTTCAGCCGGACTCACGCTCCCTCAGCCTTCTCTGCGGCCTGAAAGGGGCACGGACGTTGAGTCCCGCAGAAATCGGCGAACCGGAGACCGGATGACAAGGGCTGGACGCCAGGGATGGCGGCCAGAGGCGAATCGAGACAGGATGTCGAGTTGAGCCGACCGCAGGCAGAGGGTCGGGAGGTGAGCGCAGTGCGAAGCACCGATTTCGTTGCGGGCCGCGGGGATTGATAAGGGGGCCGCGGCGGCTCCCTTATCCCGTTCACGTGTTCTG
Organism: Enterobacter soli ATCC BAA-2102; assembly: GCF_001654845.1. Lineage (GTDB taxonomy): Bacteria > Pseudomonadota > Gammaproteobacteria > Enterobacterales > Enterobacteriaceae > Enterobacter > Enterobacter soli. The sequence goes on from NZ_LXES01000006.1 coordinate 384, forward strand.
AACGAATTATTTTCTGCGGCTATTAAGGTGAACGGAACACTCCACCGTGCTTAACAGACAAGCATTAGGCTTTCGCCAGCTCTCATTTATTTGACGGCGGCTTTTTCTTCGCCGACCAGACCAATCTTCAGGTAACCCGCCTGATGCAGTGTGTCCATTACCCTCATCATGGTTTCGTAATCAACCGTTTTGTCCGCACGGAAGAAGACGGTGGTGTCTTTCTTCCCGCCGGTAAGCTGCTCCAGTGCCGGGATAACTGATTCATCCGTCACCGGGTCATTGCCCAGGAACATGGATTTATCGGCCTTCACCGACAGATAAATAGGCTTTTCCGGGCGTGGCTGCGGCTGGCTGGAAGAGGCTGGCAGATTTACCTTCACGTCAACCGTCGCCAGAGGCGCCGCCACCATGAAGATAATCAACAGAACCAGCATGACGTCGATAAACGGCGTCACGTTGATTTCATGCATTTCGCCGTTATCGTCCAGATTTTCATTAAGACGCATTGCCATAGCTAATCAACCTGCACGCAGTTTCGACGCCGCGTGTACCGGTTTAACGGAGCTGGCGTTAAGGTCAAGATCACGGCTTTGAAGCAGCAGAACCTGCGCTGCCACGTCGCCCAGAGTGGCTTTGTAGCTACCAATCATACGCGCGAAGACGTTATAGATAACCACCGCAGGAATTGCCGCAACCAGGCCGATTGCCGTTGCCAGCAGCGCTTCTGCGATACCCGGTGCCACAACCGCCAGGTTGGTGGTTTGCGTCTGGGCAATACCGATGAAGCTGTTCATGATGCCCCACACCGTACCAAACAGACCCACGAACGGGGAAATCGCACCGATAGTGGCCAGATAACCATTACCGCGGCCCATATGACGGCCAACTGCGGCAACGCGACGCTCCAGGCGGAAGCCGGTACGTTCTTTAATGCCTTCGTTATCTTCACTACCTGCGGAGAGTTCAAGCTCGTTCTGAGCTTCGTTTACTAACAGGGTGGTCAGGCTTTTCGTGTGGAAGGAAGAGGTCATATCAGAAGCCTGATCCAGCGAGCGGGCTTCTGCCAACTGCTGCTGTTCGCGCTTGAGGCGACGCTTCTGCGAAATGAGCTCAACGCTCTTACTGAAGAAAATAGCCCAGGTGACAACGGACGCCAGAATCAGGCCGATCATCACAATCTTAACCACGATGTCAGCATGATGATACATGCCCCAGACGGAGAGATCCGTCTGCATCAAATTATTACCCACTCTGTATCTCCAGGACGCAAATCACAAAATCTGAGCGTAATAATATCAAAACGACGTCGAATTGATAGTAGTTCTCATTAGTATTTACATATTGCCGTAATTTTCGCTCACTTTCCTTGCGCTTACGCAGTAAAAATTTCTTATGCGTATTTTTCATAAAATTTTCTGCTTATTCGATAAGCATCCGGGTGCACATTTTTTCAATCGTGGTAGTCTGGACGTCCAGACGTATAAAAACAGGGTTGGCGAACATGACTAAGAAGCAGCTTGATACCACGCTTGTTCAGGCAGGACGCAGCAAGAAATACACACTGGGATCGGTGAACAGCGTGATTCAGCGGGCCTCCTCACTGGTATTTGATACCGTTGAGGACAAAAAAATCGCAACGCGTAATCGTGCCAAAGGCGGGCTGTTTTACGGTCGTCGCGGGACGCTGACCCATTTTTCACTTCAGGAAGCCATGTGCGAACTGGAAGGTGGCGCGGGCTGCGCACTGTTCCCGTGTGGAGCTGCGGCAGTTGCCAATACCATTCTGGCGTTTGTGGAACAGGGCGACCACATTCTGATGACCAATACCGCCTATGAACCAAGTCAGGACTTCTGCACCAAAATTCTCAGCAAGCTCGGCGTCACCACCGGCTGGTTTGATCCACTGATTGGCGAAGGCATCGCCGAACTTATTCAGCCAAACACGCGCATCGTGTTCCTGGAATCTCCGGGCTCTATCACCATGGAAGTGCATGATGTGCCTGCCATTGTGAAAGCCGTGCGCAGCAAAGCGCTGGAAGCCATCATCATGATCGACAACACCTGGGCGGCAGGCGTGCTGTTTAAGGCGCTGGATTTCGACATTGATATCTCCATTCAGGCCGCCACCAAATACCTGATTGGCCACTCGGACGGCATGATCGGCACCGCCGTGTCCAATGCCCGCTGCTGGGATCAGCTGCGTGAAAATGCCTATCTGATGGGACAAATGGTGGATGCCGATACCGCCTACATGACCAGCCGCGGGATCCGTACGCTGGGCGTGCGTCTGCGTCAGCATCACGAAAGCAGCCTGAAAATCGCTGAATGGCTGGCGCAGCATCCGCAGGTTGAACGCGTCAACCACCCTGCGCTGCCGGGCAGCAAAGGCCATGAGTTCTGGCAACGTGACTTTACAGGCAGCTGCGGTTTGTTCTCATTCGTTCTTAAAAAACGGCTGAATAACGATGAGCTGGCAAGCTATCTGGATAATTTTGCCCTCTTCAGCATGGCCTACTCCTGGGGCGGCTTTGAATCTCTGATCCTGCCAAACCAGCCAGAGCAGATAGCAGACCTGCGCCCGGGCGGCGAGGTGGACTTCAGCGGCACCCTGATCCGCCTGCATATCGGTTTAGAAAATGTGGACGATTTAATTGCGGATTTAGCGGCAGGGTTTGAGCGTATCGTGTAGAGTGCTGGCTGAAAATGTACTCCTGGACTCTTTTGTGAACACCGCCACCAGAAAAGTCTGCATTAGTTGCGCCCGCGATCAAACCCAGCGGGCAAATCAGGGTGTACAATAGCGCTATATCTGCTGTACCACAGGAAAGTCCATGGCTGTTATTCAAGATATTATCGCGGCACTCTGGCAACACGATTTTGCCGCGCTGGCAGACCCACATGTCGTGGGTGTTGTCTATTTCGTGATGTTCGCGACCCTGTTTCTGGAAAATGGATTACTGCCAGCCTCGTTTTTGCCCGGTGACAGCCTGCTTCTGCTGGCCGGTGCGTTAATCGGAAAGGGTGTGATGGACTTTACCCCAACGATGGTCATTCTCACCTCCGCCGCCAGCCTGGGCTGCTGGTTAAGCTATTTGCAGGGCCGCTGGCTCGGCAATACGCGCATGGTGAAGAGCTGGCTGTCGCAGTTACCTCATAAATATCATCAGCGTGCGACCTGCATGTTTGACCGACACGGCCTGCTCGCATTGCTCGCCGGGCGCTTTCTGGCGTTTGTCCGCACGCTGTTGCCAACAATGGCCGGTATTTCAGGTCTATCGAATCGCCGCTTCCAGTTCTTTAACTGGCTAAGTGCGCTGTTGTGGGTCGGCGTGGTGACCTCACTCGGCTATGCGCTGAACATGATCCCGTTTGTGAAACACCATGAAGATCAGGTGATGACCTTCCTGATGATCCTGCCGATGTTCCTGCTGGTCGCGGGCCTGGTGGGTACGTTGATTGTGGTGATCAAAAAGAAGTATTGCAGTGCGTAAATGAATAAAGCCGGGTAGCGCTGCGCTGACCCGGCCTACATTTCCCGTCAGGCTCCCTGCATCATTCTGATGCGTGAGGCATCTTCCCCCGGCGTCACGCCGAAGTAGCGCTTAAACTCCCGACTGAACTGCGACGCACTTTCATAACCCACCCGCATTGCCGCCGCGCTGGCCTTCATGCCGTCGTGGATCATCATCATACGCGCCTTATGCAGCCGGTATGTTTTCAGGTATTGCAGCGGCGAGGTGCTGGTCACTGATTTAAAATTATGATGAAACGCCGAGACACTCATGTTTGCTTCCGCCGCCAACTGGTCAACGCTGAGGTTTTCCGTGTACTGGCTTTCTATGCGCTTAAGCACGCGGCTTATCAGGCTAAAGTGCGTCTGGCGGCTCACCAGCGCCAGCAACGCCCCGCCACCCGGCCCAAGCAGCACGTGATACAGAATTTCGCGGATAATCTGTTTGCCCAGGATACGCGCATCCAGCGGCCTTGCCATCACATCCAGCAAGCGCTCAATAGCACAGAGGATCTCGTCCGATAACGTGGCTGAGTTAATCCCGCTTGCCGCCATCGACGGCTGGAACAGCTCGTCCTCGCCGATCTCCATCAGCAGCTCCTGCAACTGAAGGATATCGACATTTAAACGAATACCGGCCAGCGGAACAGCTTCTGTCGCGAAGGTTTCACATTCAAAGGGTAAAGGTACTGTCAGGAGCAGATATTCATTGGTGTCGTAACGGAACACGCGCTCATTGATATAGCCAATTTTATGGCCAGAGAAGAGAAAAACGATGCCCGGCTGGTACATCACCGGTGTACGCGTACCCGGCTGGGTGCCGTAGAGCAGGCGAATATCCGGCAGCAGTTCACCTGCATTATTTTCTTTTTTTATCAGATGGTTAATCTGAGAGGTTAACTGAAGGCAAATCTCTTCGCGGTTCATTTTGAGTTACTCCAGGTACGGTTTCCGACCTTAACAGTGTGCGCAGTTTTTCGCTGTTTCTCCAGCGCTCTGTAGAAATGGGCAAGACATCGGCAGGAATGTGCATTGAGAGGATGGCGCGTGCCCGCCACAATGTGCAGCATCAGGTAGCCAACGCGCCACCACGATTTTTCACCCACGATAGGGAACGAGCAATGAACAATTTTAATCTCCACACCCCAACCCGCATTCTGTTTGGTAAAGGCGCTATCGCCGACCTGCGTGCACAAATCCCGGCTGACGCCCGCGTACTCATCACTTACGGCGGCGGTAGCGTGAAGAAAACCGGCGTGCTGGATCAGGTTTACAGCGCTCTGGAAGGTGTGGACGTGCGTGAGTTTGGTGGTATCGAGCCAAACCCATCGTATGAAACCCTGATGAACGCGGTCAAAATTGCCCGCGAAGAGAACATCACCTTCCTGCTGGCTGTTGGCGGCGGCTCCGTACTCGACGGCACTAAGTTCATCGCGGCTGCGGCACATTACGCAGACGGCGTTGACCCGTGGCATATCCTGGAAACCCGTGGCAGCGATGTGAAAAGCGCTATCCCAATGGGTTCGGTTCTGACCCTGCCAGCTACCGGCTCTGAATCCAACAAAGGTGCCGTTATCTCCCGTAAAACCACGGGCGACAAACAGGCCTTTATGAACGATCACGTACAGCCTGTGTTCGCGATCCTCGACCCGGTTTACACCTACACCCTCCCTGCGCGTCAGGTCGCTAACGGTGTTGTGGATGCGTTTGTTCACACCGTTGAACAGTATGTGACTTACCCGGTTGACGGCAAAATTCAGGATCGCTTCGCGGAAGGTATTCTGCTGACGCTGGTAGAAGATGGCCCGAAAGCGCTGAAAGAGCCTGAAAACTACAACGTGCGTGCCAACGTAATGTGGGCCGCAACTCAGGCACTGAACGGCCTGATCGGTGCAGGCGTTCCGCAGGACTGGGCAACCCACATGCTGGGCCACGAACTGACGGCAATGCATGGTCTGGACCACGCTCAGACGCTGGCGGTTGTTCTGCCTGCGCTGTGGAACGAAAAACGTGATACCAAGCGCGCTAAACTGCTGCAATACGCTGAACGCGTGTGGAACATCACCGAAGGTTCAGAAGATGCTCGTATCGATGCCGCAATCGAAGCGACCCGCAACTTCTTTGAAGGGCTGGGCGTTCCGACGCGTCTTTCTGGTTACGGCCTGGACGGCAGCTCCATCCCTGCCCTGCTGGCAAAACTTGAAGAACACGGCATGACGCAACTGGGCGAACATGGCGACATCACGCTGGACGTGAGCCGTCGTATCTACGAAGCGGCGCGCTAAGCGTTTTTATCATCCCGCCTTTCGTTTTTTGACATTTCGTCCAGACTTAATGCACACACGCCATCGGGGGTTCGCCCCCGATGGATGAGCAAATGAAGGAGGAAAAATGGCAAACCAAACCGTAATCAAGCTTCAGGACGGCAACGTGATGCCCCAGTTGGGGCTCGGTGTATGGAAAGCCGGTAACGACGAGGTCGTATCCGCCATTCATAAAGCACTGGAAGTCGGCTATCGTTCTATCGATACCGCCGCCGCGTACAAGAATGAAGACGGCGTGGGTAAAGCGCTTGCCACCGCAGGCGTCTCCCGCGACGACCTTTTCATCACCACTAAACTGTGGAACGACGACCAAAAGCGCCCGCGTGAAGCGTTGCAGGAAAGCCTGGATAAGCTACGGCTGGATTTCGTCGATCTGTATTTGATGCACTGGCCCGTCCCGGCTATCGACCACTATGTTGAAGCCTGGGAAGGGATGATTGAGCTGCAAAAAATTGGCCAGGTGAAAAGCATCGGGGTCTGTAATTTCCAGGTTCACCATCTGCAACGTCTTATTGACGAAACGGGAGTGGCACCGGTCATTAACCAGATTGAGTTGCACCCGCTGATGCAGCAGCGTCAGCTCCACGCCTGGAATGCCACGCACAAAATCCAGACCGAGTCCTGGAGCCCACTGGCTCAGGGCGGCGAAGGGGTTTTCGATCAGAAAATCATCCGTGAACTGGCGGATAAATATGGCAAGAGCCCTGCGCAAATTGTCATCCGCTGGCATCTGGACAGTGGTCTGGTGGTTATTCCGAAATCGGTCACGCCAGCGCGTATCGCCGAGAACTTCGATGTCTGGGATTTCCGTCTGGACAAAGATGAACTGGGTGAAATTGCGAAGCTGGATCAGGGCAAGCGGCTTGGGCCGGACCCGGATCAGTTTGGCGGGTAGTTTTCCCTCACCCTAACCCTCTCCCACAGGGAGAGGGGACCCTTTCCACCCTCTCCCTGTGGGAGAGGGCCGGGGTGAGGGCATCATCGTTATCCGATCTTACGTTTACCCGTTTTTTTCGTCCCCGCAGCACTACCGTTCGAACGCTGATGCACAATTGGCGTGTGCTTGGTCAGCGCCGGGCGCGTGTTGCGGTTCTGGCGACGAGCTTCACGCATTTCATCCAGCGTGGGTGCAGGCACCAGACAGTCGCGACGCGAGCCGATCAGGTGTTTTTTACCCATATCTTCCAGCGCCTGGCGGATCAGCGGCCAGTTTTTCGGATCGTGGTAACGCAGCAGTGCTTTATGCAGGCGACGCTGTTTATCCCCTCTCGGCACCACCACGTCTTCACTCTTATAGCCAATCTTACTCAGCGGGTTCTTCCCGGTGTAATACATGGTGGTCGAGTTCGCGAGCGGTGACGGGTAGAAGTTCTGCACCTGATCCAGACGGAAGCGGCGTTGTTTCAGCCACAGCGCAAGGTTCACCATGTCTTCATCACGCGTCCCCGGATGCGCAGAGATGAAATATGGGATCAGATACTGCTCTTTCCCTGCCTGCTTTGAGTAGGTGTCAAATAGCTCTTTAAAGCGGTCATAGCTGCCCATGCCCGGCTTCATCATTTTCGACAGCGGGCCTTCTTCGGTGTGCTCCGGGGCAATCTTCAAGTAACCGCCAACGTGGTGCGTTGCCAGCTCTTTGATATAACGCGGATCTTCCACCGCGATGTCGTAGCGCACACCGGAAGCGATCAGGATCTTCTTGATGCCTTTCAGATCACGGGCGCGGCGATAGAGATTGATCGTCGGCTCGTGGTTGGTGTCCATATGTTCGCAAATGCTCGGATAGACGCACGACAAACGGCGGCAGGTTTGCTCCGCACGCGGGGACTTACAGCGCAGCATATACATGTTGGCCGTCGGGCCGCCCAGATCGGAGATAACCCCGGTAAAGCCTGGCACAGTGTCACGAATAGCTTCGATCTCGTTGACGATAGAATCTTCTGAGCGGCTCTGAATAATGCGGCCTTCGTGCTCGGTGATGGAGCAGAAGGAACAGCCACCGAAGCAGCCGCGCATGATGTTGATCGAGAAGCGGATCATCTCATACGCCGGGATACGGCTGTTGCCGTACGCCGGATGCGGAACTCGCTTGTACGGCAGCGCAAAGACGCTGTCCATCTCTTCGGTCGACAACGGGATAGCTGGAGGGTTAACCCAGATGTAACGCTCGCCGTGCTTTTGCATCAGCGCACGGGCACAGCCCGGGTTGGTTTCATGGTGCAGAATACGGGAAGCGTGCGCGTAGAGCACCTTGTCGCTTTTGACCTTCTCAAAGGACGGCAGCAGCACATAGGTTTTTTCCCACGGCTTTGGACGCGGCGGCTGCACCACAACGGCTTTGGCTTCGGCTTTTTTCGGCTCGACCGGTTTGTTATCCGCGCACGGCAGATCGTCGCCGTACGGATGCGGGATAGGGTCGATTTTGCCTGGCATATCGATGATGCGGGAATCCACACCGCTCCAGCCTGGCAGCGCTTCTTTCACCATGATCGCGGTGTTACGCACGTCGCGGATCTCGCTGACCGGCTCGCCCTGCGCCAGACGGTGCGCCACTTCGACCAACGGACGTTCACCGTTACCGAAGATAAGCATGTCGGCTTTGGAATCCACCAGCACAGAACGACGCACGGTATCAGACCAGTAGTCGTAGTGTGCGGTACGACGCAGGCTTGCTTCGATGCCACCCAGGATGACCGGCACGTCTTTCCATGCTTCTTTGCATCGTTGGGTGTACACCATCGTCGCGCGATCCGGGCGTTTGCCCGCCACGTTATCGGCGGTATAGGCGTCGTCATGACGCAGCTTACGGTCGGCGGTATAGCGGTTGATCATCGAGTCCATGTTGCCGGCGGTAACGCCGAAGAACAGGTTCGGTTTGCCGAGCGACATAAACGCGTCTTTGCTGTGCCAGTCAGGCTGGGAGATGATCCCGACACGGAAGCCCTGGGCTTCGAGCATTCGGCCACAGATGGCCATCCCAAAGCTCGGGTGGTCGACGTAGGCATCGCCCGTGACCAGAATGATATCGCAGCTGTCCCAGCCCAGTTGGTCCATCTCTTCGCGGGACATCGGCAGAAATGGCGCCGGTCCAAAACAGGCTGCCCAGTACTGGGGCCAGGAGAAGAGGTCACGATCCGGCTGGATCAGGGATATTGCGCTCATAATGCTTCCGAAGAAAAAATAAACAAAAGGGCGGGGATTATACGCTGGAACATTGTGGGAAATGAAGGGGTATTGTGCGGGCTGTTGCCCCCTCTCCCCAAAGGGGAGAGGGGGCTGCTCGATGCGGTCTTTCACCCTCGCCCCTCTGGGGAGAGGGTCGGGGTGAGGG
>NZ_LXES01000007.1 GCF_001654845.1 Enterobacter soli ATCC BAA-2102
GTCTTTCACCCTCGCCCCTCTGGGGAGAGGGTCGGGGTGAGGGGGAAAATTTACGGTGCCGGATTCACCAGCATCTGCCCCACAGAGCCCCTGTCCATCATCTCCAGCGTCTGGCTGTGGAACAGGAACGGGAAGTGCGGCCAAGAGGGCTGACCGTAATAGACCAGCAGTTCAACCTGGCCATCCACCCAGACGGTATCCTTCCAGCCCCTGTCTTCCGGGAACGGCATCGCGCCATTCACGTTGCGGATCAGGAAATTCACCCCTTCAATATGGAACGACTGTGGCATGTCTGAACGCACGGTCCATCGTTCCCATGTTCCTTGCTGGGCAGTGATATCAATGCGGTTAACATCCCACAGCGCGCCGTTGATGCCCGGATCGCTACCCAGGCTGATATCACGGCTACGAACAGGCGAACCACTCATGATCTCCTGCGGCAGTAAACGCATTGGCAGGGTATCGGTCACCAGCGGCAGCAGGCCGGTAGGACGCAGGGTCAACACCAGGGTCGACACCAGAATGCTGGAAGGTTCAAAGAACCCACGGATACGATCCACAATGCTCGCCGCTTCACCACAGGTGAGCGACACTTCATCCCCGTTAGTCATATCAACGAGGATTTCACGACGTTCGCCAGGCGACAGCGCCAGCTGCTTGACCGCAACCGGCGCAGGTAAAAAGCCCTGATCGCCCGAAATCACATGCAACGCCCGGCCATCGCTCATTTGCAGCTGATAGCGGCGTGAGTTCGAGGCATTCAGCAAACGCAGGCGCACCCAACCGCGAGACACTTCAACAAACGGACTTTGCGCGCCATTCACCAGCAAGGTATCGCCGACAAAGCCACCGCTGCCCGGCTCGCTGTATTCAGGCGTGCCGAAGTTATCCAGGCGTTTATCCTGGATAATGACCGGGAAATCATCCACACCGTAATGATTCGGGATCGGCAGCGATTTGCTGATGTCATCTTCCACCAGCCACATCCCGGCCAGGCCGTTGTAGACCTGTTGCGCGGTGCGGTTAGGGGTGTTGGCGTGATACCACAGCGTTGCCGCGCTTTGACGGATCGGCAGCACCGGTGCCCAGTCAGCGTTTGGCGACATCATGCGCGCCGCGCCGCCAATCAGCGGCCCCGGCACCTGCAACCCGCTGATGGTCATCGCCACCTTTTCAGTCGTGCGGTTGCTGTAGATCAGCTTAACGTCATCACCATTCCACACGCGAATGGTTGGCCCAAGATAGCGCCCGTTGATCCCCCAGACCGGCGCGCGCGTGCCCTGGGTGAAAGACCAGTGGCTACGCTGTAGCGTCAGGAATAGCGGTTGCCCGCGACGGGATTCCAGTAACGGGGGAATGGGCAGCGGTGGTTGCTGCCCGGCGGCGTTGGCTGTCAGCGGAATCGCACCCGCACAAAGGGCGATCCCCGAAGCCTGAATAAACTGACGCCGACTGAGTGACATATAAGCTCCATCTGAAACGACTAACAACGCGGGAATTCGTTTTCCCTTTCACGCCGGATTAAATTTTACCGGCGGCTTCTCTCTCTGCGACTTCTTTGTCGAGCTGCGCAATATGCTGAGCCATCAGTTCACGGCAGTGTGCCGCCAGCTCGCGTACCTGATCTTTACCGTATTTGCTGGTATCGACCGGCGGCAGCATTTCGACAATCACCAGCCCATTATTCAGGCGGTTAAGATTAATCTTATTCGATGTATTGGAAACGCACACAGGAATAATTGGAACGCCTGCCGCAATTGCAGCATGAAACGCACCCGTTTTAAACGGCAGCAGGCCGCGACCACGGCTACGCGTCCCTTCCGGGAACATCCAGATAGAGATTTTGCGTTTTTTAAAGTGGTTTACCACTTCCGCAATAGTGCTGTGCGCTTTCGCACGGTTGTTGCGGTCGATGAGCAGGTTACCGGTCAGCCAGTACAGCTGGCCGAAAAACGGGATCCACAGCAGGCTCTTTTTACCCACTGTCACCGTCGGTGGCAGAACGATGTTAGCAGCCGTCACCATATCGTAGTTGTTCTGATGGTTAGCGATATATATGACGTTACCGAAGTTTTCTGCGCCTTCCGGCAGGCGTTTTTCCACTTTCAGGCCAAACAGCGGCGCAAGGCGACCGAACATGTGACCAAAGGTCGCAACATGCTTCGGGTTACGCGGGCTGAACAGGCAGTAAATAGAGCCGAAGATACAGACCAGGATGCAGTAAATAACGGTAAGAATTAAACGAACAATGAATAGCATAGCGACCTCTGAAGCCCCAACAGCTGACAATTATACTTCACCTGTGGCCAGGTAAGGACTTTATTACGAGCGCGTATTGTTAATCGCAACGCACGAATTAACAACGTTTTTACGGGAAATTTTAATGAAATACCCCCTCCGGAACGGAGGGGGATGAGTACGGGTTACTCTTCGCTGTCGCCCGCGTGGCTTCGCGTCGGAGAGTCAATCTCCACGCGATCGATACGCTGGAGTCCGCGCATCAGTGAGCCGCGGCGACCGCGCTCACCCACCACTTTCTGCAACTCTTCCGGACGGAGCTTAATTTTACGTTTGCCCACATGGATGGTGAGCGTGCTCTGCGGCGGCAGAATGAACAGGTGCGCCAGGCCATCTTCGCCTTTTGCCGCTTCCGCCGACGGAATGTTAATGATCTTATTGCCCTTCCCTTTCGACAACTCCGGCAGGTCGCTGACCGGGAACATCAGCATTCGGCCCGCGGTAGTAATTGCCAGCAGCATGTCGCTTTCGTTTTCAATCACCAGCGGCGGCATAACGTGGGCGTTATCCGGCAAACTGATGAGCGCTTTACCGGCACGGTTGCGCGCCACAAGGTCGTTAAAGGTACAGATAAAACCGTAGCCCGCGTCAGAGGCCATCAGCAATTTCTGCTCGTCGGCTTCCATCAGCATATGGTCAACCGTGGCACCCGGCGGCAGCGTCAGCTTGCCGGTTAACGGTTCGCCCTGCCCGCGCGCAGACGGCAGCGTAATCGGGTCGATAGCGTAGCTGCGGCCCGTGGAGTCGATAAAGGCGACCGGCTGGTTGCTCTTACCTTTCACGGCCGCTTTAAAGCTGTCGCCTGCTTTGTAGCTCAGCCCCGGCGCATCGATATCGTGACCTTTGGCGCTACGCACCCAGCCACTCTGAGAGAGAACAATGGTGACAGGCTCGGACGGCTGCATGTCGTGCTCGTTCATGGCCTTCGCTTCTTCACGCTCGTGCAGCGGAGAACGTCGATCATCGCCAAAAGCCTCGGCATCGGCCTGAAGCTCTTTCTTCAGCAGGTTGTTCATCTTGCGTTCGGACGCCAGGATCGCCTGCAACTGATCGCGCTCTTTTTCCAGCTCGTTCTGCTCGCCGCGAATTTTCATCTCTTCCAGTTTGGCGAGATGACGCAGTTTCAGTTCGAGGATGGCTTCGGCCTGGGTTTCGCTGATCCCAAAGCGCGACATCAGCGCAGGTTTCGGCTCGTCCTCAGTACGAATGATCTCAATCACTTCGTCGATGTTGAGGAACGCCACCAGCAAACCTTCGAGGATGTGCAGGCGCTTGAGCACTTTCTCCAGACGATGATTCAGACGGCGGCGTACCGTATCGCGGCGGAATGTCAGCCATTCGGTGAGGATCTCCAGCAGGTTTTTCACCGCCGGACGCCCGTCCAGGCCAATCATGTTCAGGTTGATGCGATAACTTTTTTCCAGATCGGTGGTAGCGAACAGGTGGTGCATAACCTGCTCCATGTCCACGCGGTTAGAACGCGGTACGATCACCAGACGGGTCGGGTTTTCGTGGTCGGATTCATCACGCAGGTCGTCCACCATCGGCAGCTTTTTATTGCGCATCTGAGCCGCAATCTGCTCCAGCACTTTCGCCCCGGAGACCTGGTGAGGCAGCGCGGTAATCACCACCGCGCCATCTTCTTTCGTCCACACCGCACGCATACGCACGGAGCCGCGGCCGTTCTGATAGATTTTGCGGATTTCCGCACGTGAGGTGATGATTTCGGCTTCGGTCGGGTAGTCCGGCCCCTGCACGATATCCAGCACCTCATCCAGCGTGGTTTTCGGCTGTTCAATCAGGGTGATGGCGGCTTTTGCCACTTCGCGCAGGTTATGCGGCGGGATGTCCGTCGCCATACCCACGGCGATACCGGTGGTGCCGTTCAGCAGGATGTTAGGCAGGCGCGCAGGCAGCATTTTCGGCTCCTGCATCGTACCGTCAAAGTTTGGCACCCAGTCAACGGTTCCCTGACCCAGCTCACCCAACAGCACTTCAGCGTATTTAGACAGGCGGGATTCGGTATAACGCATCGCAGCGAATGACTTCGGATCGTCCGGTGCACCCCAGTTCCCCTGGCCGTCTACCAGCGGGTAGCGGTAAGAGAACGGCTGTGCCATCAGCACCATCGCTTCGTAACAGGCGCTGTCGCCGTGCGGATGGTATTTACCGAGTACGTCACCCACGGTACGGGCGGATTTTTTGAACTTAGCGCTGGCACTCAGGCCCAGTTCAGACATTGCATAGACGATGCGGCGCTGAACGGGTTTCAGGCCATCACCGATAAACGGCAACGCCCTGTCCATGATGACGTACATGGAGTAGTTCAGGTAGGCGTTTTCCGTGAATTCATGTAGCGCGAGGCGCTCTGCCATATCGCTCATTAAATGTGATTCCTCAACTCAGAAACCTGCCGGTTTCAGGCAATATTGCCGCAGATACTACCCTATCTGGCGTGTTGAGTCACAAAGAAAAAGGGCCAGGTATGTGGCCCTTTTTGGGTTATTTATTCAGTCTGGTCACCTGCTTCACGTCGATTTCAAAATCGTTCCACTCTTTATCGACCTTACCCTGGATCTCCACTTTATCCTGCGGGCTGACCGTCACGCCGTTCCAGCGTTTGTGGTCTATTTCCACATTTACGGTGCCGGTTTCATCGCGGAAGGTATAGCGGTCATCCGACAGGCGTTGCGTGATATTGCCGCGCAGTTTCACCCAGCTATCGTCTTTCATCTCTTTGACTTTCAGCGCAGTGGTGAGGTTGGCGTCGTTATCAATAAAACCGCCCTGCTGAGTTTGCGTCTTCGCGGTGGTAGCCGTTGGGCCAGTAAAGCCCCCTTCTGCCGCAAAGAGCGGAGCTGTGGTCATCATCATGATGGCAGCAATAGCAGCGAATTTTTTCATTTTATCTCTCCCTTTAATGTCGGTTCGCAGTCCATTAAACAGGGTAATCCTTAACAACTTCTTAAGGGAAAAATTTATTTATTATTGCTGTACAGCAGGCTTGTCCAGAGGGTTTACTGGCGTTATCAAGGAGGGAATATGCGCATTTTACTGGTAGAAGACGACAGGCTGATTGGCGATGGACTTAAAGCCGGGCTGACGAAAATGGGCTTTAGCGTGGACTGGTTTACCGAGGGTAAAACGGGCAAAGCCGCGCTGTACGCAGCCCCGTACGATGCCGTGGTGCTCGACCTGACGCTGCCGGAAATCGACGGTCTTGATATCCTGCGTGAATGGCGTGAAAACGGCCGCAGCGATCCGGTGCTGATTTTAACGGCGCGGGATGCCCTCAACCAGCGGGTTGAAGGCCTGCGTCTTGGCGCAGATGACTATCTCTGCAAACCCTTCGCCCTGATTGAAGTGGCTGCGCGACTTGAAGCCCTGGTGCGCCGCAGCCACGGCCAGGCGCGCAGTGAACTGCGCCACGGTAGCGTGGTGCTTGACCCCACAAGCCTGATTGCCACACGCAACGGTGAAACCCTGGTGCTCAAACCCAAAGAGTTCGCGCTGCTGGAACTGCTGATGCGCAACGCCGGGCGCGTGCTGCCGCGCAAACTTATCGAAGAGAAGCTCTACAACTGGGACGATGATGTCTCCAGCAATGCCATCGAAGTTCACGTTCATCATCTGCGCCGCAAGCTCGGCACTGATTTTATCCGCACGGTGCACGGCATCGGTTACACCCTGGGTGACGCATGAAACTGACTCAACGCCTGAGCCTGAAACTGCGCCTGACGCTCCTCTTTTTAGTGCTGTCGCTGACGGCATGGTTTGCCGCCAGCGTGGTGGCCTGGCAGCAGACCTCACACAAGCTCGATAAGCTGTTCGATACGCAACAAATGCTGTTTGCCAAACGGCTACTGACCATGGATCTGGACGAGATCCATGCGCCACAACGGATGCGCGAGATCCCGAAAAAGGCCAAACATGGCCGCCTGGACGATGACGCTCTGGCTTTTGCTATCTACTCCCCCGACGGAAAAATGCTGCTGAATGACGGTGAAAACGGTCGTGATATCCCGTATCACTATCGCCGCGAGGGGTTCGACAACGGGCAACTGAAAGACGACAACGACGAGTGGCGTTTTTTATGGCTCACCGCGCCAGACGGTAAATACCGGGTGGTGGTCGGCCAGGAGCGGGAGTACCGTCAGGAGATGGCGCTGGATATTGTCAGCTCGCAACTTATGCCGTGGATGGTGGCGCTCCCCGTCATGCTGCTGTTACTTATTGTGTTGCTGAGCCGGGAACTGAAGCCGCTGAAAAATCTGGCGCAAACCCTGCGCTCGCGCTCACCGGATGCCACCGACAAACTGCCGACTGGCGGCGTGCCGACGGAAGTGCGTCCGCTGCTGGATGCGCTCAATCATCTGTTCACGCGTACCCAGGAGATGATGAGCCGTGAACGCCGTTTTACGTCGGATGCCGCTCACGAGCTGCGTAGCCCGCTCACCGCGCTGAAAGTCCACACCGATGTGGCCCAGCTTTCCCAGGATGACCCGCAGTTGCAGGCCAATGCCCTGGCACAACTGCACGCGGGAATCGACCGGGCATCGCGTCTGGTGGATCAGCTTCTGACGCTGTCGCGTCTGGATTCGCTGGATAACCTGGATGACGTAGAAACCCTGCCGATGGCCGATGTGCTGCAATCCGCCGTGATGGATTGTTATCACCCTGCGCAGCAGGCAGGTATCGATGTGCGGCTTCACATTAATGCCCCGCAAACCACGCACACCGGGCAGCAGCTTCTGCTCAGCCTGCTGGTGCGTAATCTGCTGGACAACGCCGTGCGTTACAGCCCGCGCGGTAGCGTGGTGAACGTTACGCTCGACGCCCGGAGTTTTACCGTCCGTGATAACGGGCCAGGGATTGCCCCCGATGCGCTGGCCCGGCTCGGCGAGCGTTTTTACCGCCCGCCAGGGCAGACTGAAACGGGCAGCGGTCTGGGGTTATCTATCGTGAAGCGCATTGCTGCGCTGCACGGGATGCACGTTACTCTGGGTAATGCACCGGAAGGTGGATGTGAGGTAAAAGTCAGCTGGTAACCTCATTATTGCTTCTCAGGCAAAAGACTTTGCACATTTTGCTCATTTTATCGTTTCGCCCTCGCGCGTAGAATTGTTGCCAAAATCGCATTAACGAGGATACATAATGAGCAACATCCTGATTATCAACGGCGCGAAAGAGTTCGCGCACTCTAAAGGCCAGCTGAATGACACCCTGACCGAGGTCGCGGACGGTTTCCTGCGCGACGCCGGGCATGATGTTAAAGTTGTGCGCGCGGATAGCGACTATGACATCAAAGCAGAAGTACAGAATTTCCTGTGGGCAGATGTGATCGTCTGGCAGATGCCAGGCTGGTGGATGGGCGCGCCGTGGACAGTGAAAAAGTACATGGACGATGTGTTCACCGAAGGACACGGTTCACTGTACGCCAGCGACGGTCGTACCCGTTCAGATGCGTCCAAAAAATACGGTTCCGGCGGCCTGATTCAGGGCAAAAAATACATGCTTTCGCTGACCTGGAATGCGCCAATGGAAGCCTTCACCGAACAAGACCAGTTCTTTGAAGGCGTAGGCGTAGACGGTGCATATCTGCCATTCCACAAAGCCAACCAGTTCCTGGGGATGGAGCCACTGCCGACCTTTATCGTCAATGACGTGATTAAAATGCCGGACGTCCCGCGCTATATCGCAGAATATCGCAAGCATCTCGGCGAGATTTTTGCTTAACTGGTAGCCTGGAATTAGAAGGAGTTAACCATGCTTACCGTTATTGCTGAAATCCGTACTCGTCCAGGTCAACATCACCGCCAGGCGGTGCTGGATCAGTTCGCGAAGATTATCCCGACCGTACTGAAAGAAGAAGGCTGCCACGGCTACGCGCCGATGGTTGATGCCGCGACAAACGCCAGCTTCCAGGCGACTGCGCCCGATTCAATCATTATGGTTGAACTGTGGGAAACCGTAGCGCACCTTGAAGCACACCTGCAAACCGCGCACATGAAAGCGTGGAGCGATGCGGTGAAAGGTGACGTACTGGAAACCCATATCCGTATTCTGGAGCAAGGGGTTTAAGTTCAACTGACCCTGAACCGTAAGCCCGGTAAGCGTTAGCGCCACCGGGCTTTGTTTTATCCGCTACCAGTACAGCTTCCAGCTCTGGGTAAACCGCACCAGCGCCTCAACGTAGAAGTAATCCCCCCAGCTTGCGCACTCATCCACCCCTTTGTTGCTCGCCAGATGATAGACCGAGTGCTTCAGCAGCCCGTTGCCCTTCTCGTCTTTGCCCATCAGGTAGTGCTTCGTCAGCGACGACATGATGCCTTTCGCCCACGCCAGATAATGTTCTCTGTCCGGATCGGTTACCGGCAGATGCTTCACCAGCTCCAGCAACCCGCACACCGCAATGGCCGCCGATGACGAATCGCGCAGCGCATCGGTTCCCACCAGCGCCAGATCCCAGTGGCAGACGTAATCTTCCGGCAGGCGGTTAAGGAAGTAGTTCGCCAGCCGTTTGGACAGGGCGATCATCGTCTCATCGCCGGTATAGATGTAGCTCAGCAGAAAACCGTAAATTCCCCACGCCTGCCCGCGCGACCAGCAAGAGTCATCGGCGTAGCCCTGCTGAGTGTTGCCATAACGCGGCGCGCCGGTGACCACATCCATATAGTAAGTGTGGAACGTCGAGGCATCTTCGCGGATAAGATAGGTTGCCGCCTGCATTACGTGGGCTTTCGCCGCATCGGCAAAACGGGGATCGCCCGTCTGTTCAGTTGCCCAGTAGAGCAGCGGCAGGTTCATGTTGCAGTCGATTATCATCCGCCCGGCCTGTTCCGGATCGGCCAGATCGCCCCACGCCTGGATAATTTTCGCCTTCTCGTGGAAGCGCTCCAGCAGTGCTTCTGCCGCCAGCAGAGAGAAACCACGCGCTTCACGGTTGCCGGTCAGTCGCCAGGCCGCCACGCAGGAAAGCGTATACAAAAAACCTAAATCGTGGGTGTTGGTGTCGTTACGCCCGGCGATACGCAGGCCAAAGGAACGCACATGCTTTTCCGCCATCGCGCGGAATTTCTCGTCCCCGCTCATCTCCCACGCCAGCCAAAGCTGCCCGGTCCAGAAGCTGGTCGTCCACTCCACGTTGTCCGTCAGCGGATAAAACCCCTTCTGGCAGGTTTCCGCCGGGAAGCGTTCACCGAACGCCGTTAAGTGACGGCCAATCAGGTCGAGGATATGGCTGCGCGCCGAACTCAGTTCATCACCAAACGCACGCAGATCAACGGGTGCAGGAATAGCGGGCAGGCGCTCTTCAGTGATACGACTTAACATATTTCGGTTCCTTCTTTGACGGCTTCATTAACGAGATGGATTGTGTTCTGCAATATTCAGCGCTTGTGCGCTGCGCCATTTGCTCTGGCAGGCAGATAACGTAAAAGCAGAAATAAGAGTAAAGGTCAGCGCCGTAGCGCCCATAATGATATAGGTCTGTTCAAAACCGATGCGGTCATACAGTAAGCCTGCCGGTGAAGAGACCACCACGTTGCCGACATACAACATCGCCTGATACCCCAGTAAATACATGGTGGCATTAACGCGTTTATCGAAATGCTCGGCGATATATTTAAATACTGAAACCAGCAACAGACAGATTTCCAGACCGTAGAGCGGCTTCAGGACGGAAATTAATAAATGGGAATCGCACAGGCCGGAAATAATCAGTCGCGCGCCAACAATCAGCCCGACAATTAATAACCCGCGCTTGGCACCGATGAAATTCACAAACAGCGGGATCACCATATACATGATGAACTCCATCCCTGACTGCACCGTCCCCAGATAGCCAAACACCGCGTTACCCTGATGAATATCATCAAAGAAGGTGACGAAATAGCGCGAGAATTGCTGCTCGGCAATAAACATCATCCACGCCACGCCTGCCACATACAGGCAGAAGGCCCAGAATTTACGGTTACGCAGCAAGGCGTAGACATCCGCCGGGGCGATTTTTTCTTTGGTTAACACCTCGCCAGCATGAACGGAGTTAGTGTTCACTTTCAGGCTAAGCAACACCACCAGCATAATGACCGAGGCCACGCTGCCCATGATAAAGTTATAGGCCGGAGAGAGGTTAAACAGCAGGCCAGAGAAGGAAGATGCGACTGCCCAGCCAAGCGACCCCCACATACGAATTTGCCCAAACTCCATACCGTTTAAGCGGCTGAAACGATCAGAATAAGATTCGCACGCCGCCACACCCGCATACCAGGCAAAGCTTAAATAGAGCGCACCGAGGATAATCCCCAGCAGGGTGTTGGACATTAACAGCGGCTGGTAAACATAAATAAAGAACGGCGCCATCAGGGCAGACATCGCCACCACAAAATAGAGCAGGTATTTGCTCATGCCGATCTTATCGAGAATATAACCGTAGATGGGCTTCAGAATAACGGAGAACACACCGTTAACCGCAAATACAGTACCGATAACCGTACCGCTGAGATTGGCTTTTTGTCCGAGCCAGATAGCCAGCAGGCCAATGCTGGCCGACCAGGTAAAGAAGTAAAGAAAAATAAAACTGCTTATTTTGTAATATTCGGTTCTGTTATTCGTAGATGTATTTTTCATATCATCCTCGCCGACATGTAGGGCCAGAGTTTTTATAATGTGAACGACAGCTGACGTTCGCCTCCAGGTTCGCGGATCACGACCTGGTGATGAGTGATATTCAGTTGCGGCACTGCCGCGTAGTGTTGTTGTTTTTCACTGGCGATAACGGCACAGCACAGCCAGCTCTCCCCTTGTGGGATATCGGTTTTCAACAGCGGAACAGACGCACACTCCGGGAACATAATGCTGCTGTTCGGCGGCGTCACGATGCTGTCCGGCTGGCGCATCAGCTCTGGCGACAGGCACACAATGGCGCTGCTGCCGTTTTGCGCGTCCAGGTAACAGCCGTGCTCGCGAAGATGGTGTTCGGCTTTCATCACGGCAAAACCCCCTTCCACTGTTTGCAGGACGCGGGCACTGTTAATACGGTGCAGGCGCAAATGCCATTCCCCGAACGGGACCTGCCAGGTTTCGATATGGACGTCCTGCCACGGCGACCAGCGTGAATAGAGGTAATTTTCATCCACCCGCACCACGTCACACTCGCGACGACCGCGGAAGTGGTTATCCCCATCAGCCAGTAGCAGCATGGAGTCACAGGCGGCGTGTTTCAGGCCATAACGCCCGCGTTCAATGGTGAAACCAAAACGGCTGGAGTAGGCAAATTTGGTGTATTTGGCTTCGGTATTGACGTAGTTATTCAGCTCAAGCTGCCCGGCGGTGAGCAACGTGACATGCTGCGACGCCTCCGCATGCATCAGGATCTGTTGGGCATGGGGGATCACCTGTTTTTCAGCAAGCGCGGGCAACGACTGCTCTTCGGCCTGCCAGAACGGGTGGGTCTCTGGCAGGGCCAGAATCAGGTACGTTTTCAGTGCCCAGTAGGGTGAGCCGGGGGAGTTGTAATCTTCGCACATCGCCAGGTTGGGGTAGGCAAAACCGAGCGTCAGAACGCCGTCACGATCGGTAATGGGCTGCTGTTGCCACCAGCGCAGATGGCGCAGAATAATTCCTTTGACGATACCGGGCGTGAACACCTCCAGCCCGGAAAAAGCTACCGCGCTCCAGAAGGCAACCATCGCAAAGCGGTAGGTCAGGCTGCGGCCAAACGGTACCGATGCGCCATCAGCGGCAGACATATAGATAAAGTCTGCGGCAAACAGACGCGAGCGTTCGCGCAGAATGGTCGCTCTCGGTTCATCACCACTCAGGGTGGCGTAAATCAGACCGTAGAAGTGGAACGCCATCGAAATGTAATAATCTTTCGGGCGGCCCGGGCCGTCGGAATACCAGCCATCGCCCAGGTAGTAGGCTTCCATCATCGCAAAGCGGTCGTCGATGGCGCGCTGGTTGTACGGCAGCCCGGCGCGTTTAAACCCAAGCTGAACCATAATGGCAAAGTAGTTCCAGTTGCTGTCCGGCATCTGCGCGTCTGTTATCTGGTTCAGCCAGGTGTGCAGGTTCATCAGCTCGCGCTCGGTGAACTGCGATGTGAGCGTGTCCTGCAACAGCGACAGCCCCAACCCGTACGCCGCCATCTCGACCAGACGTTGATCGTAAGGCGCAGTTTCCCCCCAGTAACCCTCGCTGTGCGGATCGGTGCCAGCCCTGATAGCCGCAATGTATTTGTCGCCAAACGCGGTGGTTTCACCGGATGCCATCAGCGGAAATAGCCCCCACAACGCACGGGAAAGCCCCTCCATCTGCGCAATATCCGTGGCGTAATGCGCACAGGTATCCCCCAGAGAAAAGCGCGAATGGCCTGCCGGAAACTGCGTATCCAGCGCACCCAGCAGGGTATTTAACGCCGCCACGACATCCTGGCGGGAAGACAATGGATTTGATTTTTCTTTATTTACCGCAGACATAGGCTTGTCCTCGTCATCAACTGCGGCAAAGCATAGTGAATCCTCAGGGGGCAGAAATGTTAGCCATGTCACAGGAGAGCGCGATGAATAAACCCGCAGTTGAGAAAATTTAAAAAGGTGGTTTATAAAGACAATCAGACGGGGAAAAGTTGAGTTTTATTGCACTATGCGCGACACACTAAAATCCGATCATCTGGAGTTAATCACCTTAAATGATGCCATTGCGTCGTTTAGTCGGCTCTTTGCCAATACCGTGCGTTATCACCACTGGCATCAGTGTCTGGAAATTCTGTATGTGGAGGAAGGATTCGGCGTGGCCATTGTTGATAACCGCCACTACACCATGCGGCCCGGGCGACTGTTTTTCTTCCCACCCTTTACTCTGCATAAAGTGATGGTGGATGAGCAGGCAGAGGCCATTTATCGGCGCACCATCATTCATCTCGATCCCCATGCGGTGCTGAAGGTGCTGCGTGATTTCCCGCAGACCCTGCAACGATTACAAAAGCTCTCACGCCGTGGCGGCGAAGCCTGGGTGGCGGATGTTTCTGCCAGTCACACGCATATTGATCACTTGCTGGGATGCTATGCAAAGCGCGCCAGCGTCCAGCCCCTTAACAGCGAAAATATCGCCAGCCTGCTGATTAGCCTGTTTGCCATGTTACCCGGTGACGATGACGGCGCGCCCGGCAGCAGCCACGGGATCGCAAGCCAGGTGATGTTCTGGCTCGATGAACATTATCGGGATAAATTCAGGCTGGATGCGCTGGCTGAAGAGCTGGGGAAATCACGCAGCTATGTGTCACGAAAATTCCATGCCGAAACGGGCGAGAAGATCCACGACTATCTGAACACCATCAGGCTGCGGAAGGCGTGCGAATGCCTGCTGCACACGGATGCCAGCGTGCGTGAAATAGCCGAACAGGTGGGGTTTTCCGACGTGACCTGGTTTATCAGCGCATTCAGAAAAGGGATTGGCGAGACACCGTTGCAGTACCGGAAGAACCATGCTGATCGCTGAGCGGGGTTATTGCCGGGTAGCGGCTTCACCTTACCCGGCCTACAAAACGACAAAACCGTAGGGCGCAGCGCCTATCAACTGCTCTTCTTCC
Source organism: Enterobacter soli ATCC BAA-2102 (assembly GCF_001654845.1). Taxonomy (GTDB): domain Bacteria; phylum Pseudomonadota; class Gammaproteobacteria; order Enterobacterales; family Enterobacteriaceae; genus Enterobacter; species Enterobacter soli. Next base: position 13,889 of record NZ_LXES01000007.1, read on the forward strand.
CCGGCTTTAATCCGCGATGAAACTCGTTGATGCGCTTCATCGACTTAATGGTGCGTTGCGGCTCGGTGGATGCCACAGACAAGATAATCATCTCCAGACACAGCAGTACGGTGCCATGCAGCGGAATTTTGCCTTTCTCGCCGCCACGTGGCACATGGATGACCACACTTGCCTCTTTGCTGAAGCGCGACTCCAGCGCGTTTGTCAGCAAGATGGTAGGGATGCCCAGGCGTTTAGCTTCACGAAGCGTGGTTTGTCCTTCCCGATGGGCAGATTTCTGCGCCATCATCACCAGCACGTCACCGCGCTGGAGCGCAATCAGCTGTTCGGCCAGGCCAATGCCGGTGCGGTTAAGCGGCGTGGCAGGTAAACCAATACGACTGAACAGCCGGGCTGTATACTCGGCCAGAATGCCCGATGCACCAATGCCAAAAATAGCGACCTGCCGCGCCTGCGCCAGCAGCGATACTGCCTGCGCCATCGCATAACGGTTACCCGGTTCAGACAACACATCGCAGGTGTGCTGATGCCCTTCCAGTACAAAATCGATGCTCGCGTTAACATCGCTGGTGAGGGTATTCACCGTGGTGGACATCTTTTCGCTGGAGCTCACCACCGGGCCGAACCACTGCTCCAGCGTCTGTTTCAAATCACGCAGCCCGGCAAAGCCCAACGCCTGAATAGCACGAACCACGGTCGCATCGGAGGTTTTTAGCAGCGTGGCGATTTCCATTGCCGTCTGTTCCATTACCGCTTCACGGTTCTCATTGATATACCGCGCCACCAGCAGCAGGCGCGGCGTCAACTGATGCCCGCGCGATCGAAAGCGTTCACCATAAACATCGACCCGCGCTTTATCTTTTCTGATCACCTGGAGGCCTCCGGCAGCGGCCGCCCCGCTATCTGAGACTGCACCTGCGCGGCCATCAGCCCCAGTGAAGCAAATGAGTTTGAAATCGCCTCTTCACGGGAAATCAGGATGTAATGCCCGGTACGACAGGCATTCAGGAACTGACACCAGCCGGGCATTACTGCGTCCATCGCCGCCAGCTCATCCTGCGGTTTTCCACCCGTATCGCCACGCCAGGTGGCAAACACAAAATCGGCATCCAGCTCTGGCAGACGCTCGGCACTGACGTCAATACGCCCGCCATCCGGGATATTCTCGATAAGCGGCGGGAAGGTGAATCCGGCATCACGTAGCACGCGTCCCAGGGAGTGATAGCTGTGCATGGCGGTGATTTTGCCCTGATTAGCCTGAATTACCGACACGGTGACCTTGCGAGTATCGATGGTCGCTTTCAGCGCGTTGATTTGCTCCTGATAGCGACGCTCAAGGATCTTCAGCCGCGCCTGCGTTCCCGTCAGTTGCGCCAGCTTGCGGTAGATTTCCGGCGCACCGCCATCCAGGTGATCGATGCTCACCGTGGGAGCAATTTTCTCCAGTTGCTCCACTGGCGTGTTGCGGGTCGGTTCGGTGATGATCAGATCCGGTTTTGCGGCCGCAATGGCTTCGATATCAATATCCGCGGTGCCGATAAACCTGATGGAGGAGTTATCAAAATCAACGCCCGTTAACATCCCACTGGAGCGAATAAAATGGCTGCCGTCCGGTCGCGTGCGGCCGTGGCTGGCAACCGGAGGCACACCAAGCTCAATTAAGGGGATGGTGATATCCAGATCGTGCAGCGAAACAATCCGCTGCGGATGAACGGGCACAGTAACCTTGCGCCCCAGATCGTCCGTGAACACCTGAGTCGGCTCTGCCGCACTCACCGAAAACCCGACCAGCAACAATATCGAAAAAAGAAAACGCATCAGTATCCCCATTAAAATCTGTCCCGCCGCTGCCACAGCAGCAACAGGAAAAACGGCCCGCCAATCAAAGAAATCACAATGCCTGCGGGGAGTTGCAGCGGTAAAAACGCCAGACGGCCGACATTATCGGCCATCAGCACCAGCAGTGCGCCCAGCACCGCGCTCCCCAAAAGCAATGCGGTTTGCCCGCCGCGTAAGAAGGCACGTGCCATATGCGGAGCAATCAATCCGACAAACCCGATACTGCCCACGCAGGAAACGCAGGCTGCGGTCAGCACCACCGGGGCGAGAAGGCGCAGCAACGCCAGCCGTGACGCACGAACCCCCAGCCCCGTAGCGACCTGATTGCCGAGCAGGGCCACGTCGGCCGCACGAGCGGTGAAAAGCAGTAAGGCACATGCAGGCACAGCCCACCCTGCCGCCACGCCCACCAGCGCCCAGTTTGCCGTGTGCAGGCTCCCCGCCAGCCACAGCATCGCGGTCTGGACATCACGCACATCAGCCGTGGTCATAAAGACGCCCATTGCCGCCGCAAAAGCCCAGGAAACGCCAATCCCGGTCAGAATAAAACGTGGGCGCGAAATATCGCGAGCCAAAGCCACCACCAGTAATGCCGTCAGCAGTCCACCGACCATACCCACTGCCGGACGCCAGAACAGGCTCAGCGCCGGGAACTGAAAAATCAGCAGCAGCACCGTCGCACTACAGCCCTCTTTCACACCAATCAGCCCCGGGTCGGCCAGACCATTCCGGGTAATGGACTGCATTGCCGCCCCGGCCATCCCCAGCATGGCGCCACACAGTACGGCCATCAGCAGGCGCGGCAGACGAATATCCATCACGATGTAACGCGCATCCGCAGACAGGCTTTCAGGGTAAAACAGCGCCTGACCGATAGCGGAAGTGGGTATAGGCAGTGAACCGTGCGTCAGGCCAAAACTGAGCAGCAGCGCCGTCATCAGCAGGAACAGCGCCAGGCACGCCAGCGTGCGTGGACGCACGAGCGCAGAATATGCGCCGATGCGTAACGGCCGCAGTCCGGCTCGCAAAACCGCCCGCCTCATTTGAACATCCTCGAGGCCATAAGGATAAAGACCGGCGCGCCAACCAGCGCCGTCATCACGCCGGTGGCCAGCTCATAAGGCGTGAATAACGTGCGGGCGGCGAGATCGGCAATCAGTAACACCAGCGCACCGCACAGGGCAGAAAGCGGTACCATCACGCGTATATCTACCGACACCAGACGGCGAATAAGCTGTGGCACCACCAGGCCGATAAACCCAATGGGCCCGGCAATGGAAACGGCAGCACCGCACAACAGCGCAATTGCCAGTAGTGCAAACAGGCGGGTTTTTAGCAGAGAAACGCCTAAGCCCTGCGCCATACGGTCGCCCAGTGCCAGCATATTCAGCGATGGCGACAACCACAGCGCCAGCGCAAAACCTGCGCCAGCCACCCAGGAGGCGGTGCGAACTATCTCGCCGTTTAATCCGGCCAAATCCCCTGCCAGCCAGGTTCGCATGGCGAGCAACGTCTGTTCATCCAGGATCAGCACAGCGGCGGTAATAGACGATGCGAATGCCGACAACGCCACGCCACACAGGGTCACTTTCATCGGGGTTAACCCACTGCGCCCTGCGGATGAGAACATCAGCACCAGCAGAAACAGCGCCCCCGCACCGGCCGCAGCAATCACCGGGCGGCCAAACGGCAGGCTAAGCCCCAGGGCACTGGTTAACACCACCGCCAGCGCCGCCCCGGCATTCAGCCCCAGAATATGCGGTTCCCCCAGGGGGTTGCGGATAACGGATTGCAGCAACACGCCTGCCACGCCAAGCGCCGCACCAGTGGTCAGCGCGGCGAACAGGCGCAACAACCGCAGCTTAACGATGACGTTATGCTCGAAATTGCGCGGGTCGAAATGAAAGAAAGCCTGCACCACCGTTTGCGGGGCGATAAAGCGCGCGCCGATCCCCAGATGGGCAATGCCACCTGCCACCAGCAATAGCGCAAAAAGAATGAATGCCAGGGATGTGCGCATCATGGCTTTGTGGTTCCCTGACGAAAAGGCATAAAGAACGGTTTTCCGGTCAGTGGGTTCACCGACATATGCACGTCGACATCAAAAACCGCTTTGATCAGTTCAGGCGTACAGACATCACCCTCGTGAAGCACGCCCTGCACTTTTCCCTGCCGCAGGAAGACCAGCGAATCGCCATAGTTAACGGCGAAATTGAGATCATGGAGCACCACCACGACGGTACGCCCGTGATGGCGGGTCAGCGTGTGAAGCAGTTCGAGGATCTCGACCTGATAGCGAAGGTCGAGATACGTCGTTGGCTCATCCAGCAGGATATACGGCGTTTGCTGCGCCAGTGCCATGGCTATCCAGCAGCGCTGACGCTGGCCGCCGGAAAGGCTTTCGACTGGCAGGTGAGCAAATTCCGTGGTGCCGGTCAGACGCAGGGCTTCTTCAACCGCGAGCTCGTCTTCATCGCTCCACTGGCGCATAAAGTTTTGCCAGGGAAAACGCCCGCGCGACACCAGCTCGAATACAGTTAACCCTTCCGGCAGTAATGGCGATTGCGGAAGAATGCCCAGGCTGCGTGCGACCGCTTTGGTGGGCTGTTCATGGATGGCTTTCCCGTCCAGAAACGCGCTACCGCCAAGCGGCTGAAGCAGGCGCGCAATGGTACTGAGCAGGGTGGATTTACCGCAGCCGTTCGCCCCAACCAGGACGGTCATTTTCTGCTGAGGGATCGCCAGGGAAATATCATCAACGATGATTTTTTTCTGATAGCCAGCAGAGAGGTTTTCAAGCACCAACCCCTGCTTTTTCGTGTTATGAGCCACGTGAACGCCAACTTAATAAAATGACAAACAAATAAAAATAAAACTCATTCTCTTTTGGGAGTTTGCCGCTGCACCATGTAGTAGTCAAGTGAATAAAAACCCCGAAAAAGCCAGGGGTAATAACGGACTACTACGCTAACAGACCATTTATTAATTCTTTTATTTTCAAATTGTTAAACAAGAAAAAATCGAATGCGTACGGGTCTTTTTCTTTTGTAGTCGATTTTTCCTATTTTCCATTTACTACTACATTCCTGCGTGATTGAATGATTCTCAATTACATGTTCGAGGCCTGAACAGGCAAACGGACAGACCGTTAAGGGCAATGAATCACACATTCTTCCGCGAACATTCATGCGCGGGATATTTCGGGAAAACAGATGTAATGGCTAAGTTCACACCTTCACTCTCTGGGGTAAAAGGGCGCGCGCTCTTTTCACTGTTATTCATCACACCGCTGGTGCAGGCCGCTGATACCACAACGGCTAAAGATGGCGAAACGCTGACCGTGACCGCCGATCCAAATGCCACCACCGATGCCACAAACGGCTATCAGCCGCTGAACACCTCCACCGCTACGCTGACCAACATGCCAATGCTGGACATTCCGCAGGTGGTGAATACCGTCAGCGATAAGGTGCTGGAAGATCAGCACGCCACCACGCTCGACGAAGCGCTGTATAACGTCAGCAACGTTGTGCAGACCAACACTCTGGGCGGCACCCAGGACGCGTTTGTACGCCGGGGCTTTGGCGCCAACCGCGACGGCTCGATCATGACCAACGGCCTGCGTACCGTACTGCCGCGCAGCTTTAACGCATCAACCGAGCGCGTGGAAGTGCTGAAAGGCCCGGCCTCGACCCTGTACGGCATCCTCGATCCAGGCGGCCTGATTAACGTGGTCACCAAACGCCCGGAAACGACGTTCGGCGGCTCAATTTCTGCCACCTCTTCCAGCTTTGGCGGTGGCACCGGGCAATTTGATGTTACCGGCCCGATTGAAGGGACGCGTCTGGCCTATCGCCTCACGGGTGAATATCAGGACGAAGATTACTGGCGTAACTTTGGGACGGAACGCAGCACCTTTATCGCGCCCTCCCTGACCTGGTTTGGCGATGATGCCACCGTCACGGTGCTCTATTCCCATCGCGACTATAAGACACCATTCGACCGTGGAACAATCTTCGACCTCAATACCAAACAGGCCGTAAAGGTTGACCGAAAAACCCGCTTTGATGAACCGTTCAATATTACCGACGGGCAATCAGACCTGGCGCAGCTCAACGCGGAATACCGCCTGAACAGCCAGTGGACCGCGAAGTTCGACTATAGCTACAGCCAGGATAAATACAGCGATAACCAGGCGCGTGTGATGGCGTATGACTCCGCCACCGGCAACCTGACGCGCCGTGTGGATGCAACGCAAGGCTCCACCCAGCGAATGCACACCACCCGTGCCGATTTACAGGGGAACGTGGATATCGCAGGTTTCTACAACGAGATCCTGACCGGCATCTCCTATGAGAATTACGATCTGCTGCGCACGGATATGATCCGCTGTAAGAACGTGAAAGATTTCAATATCTATAACCCGACCTACGGCAATCTCGGCAAATGTACGACCGTTTCGGCATCCGATAGCGACCAGACGATCAAGCAGGAGAGTTACTCCGCCTATGCGCAGGACGCGTTGTATCTGACCGATAAATGGATCGCCGTCGCCGGGCTGCGCTACCAGTACTACACCCAGTATGCGGGTAAAGGCCGTCCGTTTAACGTTAACACCGACAGTAGCGACGATCAGTGGACGCCGAAGCTGGGTCTGGTTTACAAGCTGACGCCGAACGTGTCGCTGTTTGCCAACTATTCCCAGACGTTTATGCCGCAATCCTCTATTGCGAGCTATATCGGCGACCTGCCGCCAGAAACGTCAAATGCCTACGAAGTGGGTGCGAAGTTTGACCTGTTCAACGGTATCACCGCCAATATCGCGCTGTTTGATATTCATAAGCGCAACGTGCTGTATACCGAAAGCGTGGGGGATGAAACCATTGCCAAAACCGCGGGCCGCGTACGCTCGCAGGGTGTGGAAGTGGATCTCGCCGGTTCGCTTACCGAGAACACCAACATCATCGCCAGCTACGGTTATACCGATGCGAAAGTGCTGGAAGATCCTGATTACGCGGGCAAGCCGCTGCCAAACGTGCCGCGTCACACCGGCTCGCTGTTCCTGACTTACGACATTCATAACGTGATTGGCGGGAATACCCTGACGCTCGGCGGCGGCGGGCACGGTGTAAGCCGTCGTTCAGCCACCAACGGTGCGGATTACTATCTGCCGGGCTACGTCGTTGCAGATGCGTTTGCGGCATATAAAATGAAGCTGCAATACCCGGTGACGTTGCAGGTGAACGTGAAGAACCTGTTTGATAAGACCTATTACACTTCCTCTATCGCGACCAATAACCTGGGCAACCAGATCGGCGACCCGCGTGAAGTGCAGTTCACGGTGAAGATGGAGTTTTGATGTAAAAAAAGCCCTGCATCGCAGCAATGCCGTTGGCTTCAGCGGAGCAGCATGACGATAACTGTCCCCGACCTTTATGGTCGGGGTTTTTGAATAGAGCCCTGGTGACTTCTACACACAGTATTTTGGGTGAAAGAAGCGAAATCTCGTAAGGAATCTCACCATTCTCCGTACGGGTAGGTTTTGCCTTTGATGAACTCCACCGTATCTTCCGTATATCTGTAGCCATGTGAGAAATGTGTAATTCCCTTGCAGGCATCCAGCCTGTCGCCGGACAGCGTGGTGAGCCGCTGCGGCTCTACCGGCAGGTTATCGCCAATCCCGCTGTTCTGCAGCCAGATACGCACCCTGCCTTCCGGGGCCAGACCAATCAGCAACGTGTCATACCACGTGGTGCCGTATGAGTCCTGGCCGGTAGGCGTCAGCATTCTGGACTTCAGCGACGCCGGAAAAACTATCCGGGTCTCATAGGTCTTTTTGTCGATGACCGAATCCCAGCAGAACAGCATCATCACGGGGGGATGGCGCGCCTGGTTAAACTGCGCGTGTCGACGAACCTCGTTATTCCATGCTCCCACTGTAATGGCACTGTCCTGCACAGAATCCAGCGTCCGGAAGGTATACACCACACCCTTCTCATCAATAATCAGCGCCTGCGTGACTTCGGCATACAGCGCTTTCGGGGTGAAGAAAGCAAAGTCCCATTTCCCGTAAGGCATCCCGCCGGTTTCTTCGGGGGTTGCAGGCTCTCCTGCGTGGCAGCCGGACAGCAGAAAGAGGCCGGCCAGTACTGTGGCGAATCTCCTTTTCATTGTTTTTCCTTACCACTGTCCATACGGGTAGGCTTTACCTTTGATGAACTCCACCGTATCTTCCGTATATCTGTAGCCATGTGAAAAATGTGTAATTCCCTTGCAGGCATCCAGCCTGTCGCCGGACAGCGTGGTGAGCCGCTGCGGCTCTACCGGCAGGTTATCGCCAATCCCGCTGTTCTGCAGCCAGATACGCACCCTGCCTTCCGGGGCCAGACCAATCAGCAACGTGTCATACCACGTGGTGCCGTATGAGTCCTGGCCGGTAGGCGTCAGCATTCTGGACTTCAGCGACGCCGGAAAAACTATCCGGGTCTCATAGGTCTTTTTGTCGATGACCGAATCCCAGCAGAACAGCATCATCACGGGCGGGTGACGCGCCTGGTTAAACTGCGCGTTCCGTCGTACCCGGTTACTCCATGCTCCCACTGTAATGGCACTGTCCTGCACGGAATCCAGCGTCCGGAAGGTATACACCACACCCTTCTCATCAATAATCAGCGCCTGCGTGACTTCGGCATACAGCGCTTTCGGGGTGAAGAAAGCAAAGTCCCATTTCCCGTAAGGCATCCCACCCGTCTCTTCGGGTGTCGTGGGCGCGACTGCCTGACACCCCGTGAGGGTGATGAAAATTAAAAAAAGCAACAATCCGCGTTGTTTCAAAATTTTTCTCTATCCATGTTATAGCGTGTACGCCGCCAGTTTTCATCGGGGCGATTGACGAAGCTAATCAGCTCAGCCAGCGCTGCGCCGCCCTGAATATCTCCACGGGCATTTGTCACGACGGGGTTCCAGTTAGCGGAGTAGTGGATATATGAACGGGCCAGAAGATTCATTTCCTGCGGAGTAAAAGCGGGTGGCACTTTGCCATCACGTACTGCTTTTCCCATCTGCAAGGCCTTGTCACAGAATGTACTTAAATCTTCTGGAATAATGAGAGCATCATTATCCTGAACAGATTTGAAATTCACCCCAGACTCTTTAGCCGCCTCGATCATCACCCGCAGTATCACCTTTGCCCAGTCGTTACGAATCAACCGGTTTCGCAGCGTCAGCGCTGAATAACTTCGTTTCTGAAACTGCCCATAGCGATCCGGTGGAAGCCGGTCGTCATACCAGGTTTCAGCCAGAATGTTACTGGTCCGCAGAATCGGAGCGAGACTGGGCACCGTATCCAGCTGCGGAAGTTGCTGTACCAGCCGCTGATAGCTGCGTGTCTGGATCCCCGGCTGGCTGAGGGGTACCGTCTCCGTAACTGGACGAGTGAGGAAGAAGTTTTCCCGCACCAGCGGCAGATAGCCCCCGCCAATGTCAGAATGCGATCCTGGCAAAACCAGCTCTGGCCATACGGGCCGGACGCTGTTCAGGGCAAAGTTAAACCGGCACTCATTCTCTGCCGTGATATGGAAAACCTTCTCCGCTATGCCGGCAGGCAAGGTGATTTTCACCTCTCCGGTACTGGCTGAGTGGGGATTCATGCCGTTCACCGGACTGCCAATGGCCGCAACGGTGTCAAATATGCCAATAAAACGGGTCTTTCCGGCTGGCAGCCCCTGAAAGGCGATGCCGTTCAGTCCCTGACGAATGGCGGCGATAATCGCGCTGTCCTGAGCCAGGACACGGTTAGCGAAATGACGTGCCGCAGCGGCACCACGGCTGAATCCGAAAATATCGAACTGGATTGATTTAACAATTAATAGTGGTCTATTTAGAAGGTTTTTTAAATTTCGAAGAGTCTGCTCAACTTTCGATATCAGACCCGCTACCGTTTTATCCGTTTTGGCAATCACGCCCGTATCCGCAATCCCCAGTGACTGGCCAATCAGACTATCGGGTTTGCCCGCTTCCGTGCCGATACCGTCGATATACAGTGACGCCTGAACCTCAGTGCTGTCGGGTAACAGATCGGTCTGATACAACGTGTGCAGCCAGTGCACATTGGTGTAATACCCGATGTAGCTGCCTGCGCTGATGCCGGACACCCCAAATTCCTCGCGTGCACACCGGGTCATAATGACCTCAGCTTCCACGCTGGTGTAGTCGAAGTGCCTGGCCGTACAGGCTTTCATCATGTTCTCCGTGTTAACGGCATTATTCCCCGTACCGTCAAAAAAGAGGCCGATGGTCAGCGTCACCTCTTGCGGCGTGGAGGAATTTGACTCAGATGGCGGGGAAAGCGGTGAAGAAATGTGCGGAGAAGGGAATGGAGGGAATGAGGTTCGCAGTTCTTCTGTCTGCCTGCTGAATGACGAATGCCCCGTGGGTTGTACAATGTCCTGAGTTATCGCACTGACGTCAGACAAAGGGACGATAATGCGATTGCTGCCTGCCGGACAGCCACATTTGACTTCAGAGTCATGAATGGCAGCCCAGATTCCGTCAATAATGAAATCCGGCGTGCCGGTGACAATGGTGCCGGGAATTTTACAGAGGGGGCAACACGTTGTTTTATCGCCCACGCGAACCATGCCTCTGCCGGTGTCCTGATTAGCGGGAAGGGAGCTGATACAGCGGGCACCGGTGGTGGTTTTATCCCCGTCAAGGGCGAGCCCGAGTGCATCAATACTGACAAAGTGGGGCATTTCATATCCGTATGAAAAGTGTGATTAATGAGCAGAACTATACGCCCGGTCTGCAGGTGAAAAAATATGCTTAGCATGCTAATTGTCACATAGAGAGAGAATTAGGAGAAAAGCCCGGTTTTACTGAAGGTGGATGATTATTTTTTATTAGAGGGGAAACCGGCATCGGATGATGCCGGTCGGAAAGGTTACTGCAGCGTGGGGGGTTATATCAGGCCTCAATATCCGCCATATCGCCTTTCTCCTGTAGCCAGTTACGTCGGTCTTCCGAGCGCTTCTTGGCAAGGAGCATATCCATCATGGCGTTGGTTTGCTGTTCGTCTTCATCACTTATCGTCAGCTGCACCAGACGGCGCGTGTTCGGATCAAGCGTGGTTTCACGCAACTGCATCGGGTTCATTTCACCCAGCCCTTTAAAGCGCTGAACGTTTGGTTTGCCCTTTTTGCGCTTGAGCTGTTCCAGCACGCCTGCTTTCTCTTCTTCCGTCAGCGCGTAGTACACCTCTTTGCCGAGATCGATACGGTACAGCGGCGGCAGCGCCACGTGGACGTGACCGTTTTTCACCAGCGTTCTGAAATGCTTCACAAACAGCGCGCAGAGCAGCGTGGCAATGTGCAGGCCATCGGAGTCCGCATCCGCGAGGATACAGATCTTACCGTAGCGCAGCTGGCTCAGATCGTCGCTGTCAGGATCGATGCCGATCGCCACAGAGATATCGTGCACTTCCTGCGAGGCCAGCACTTCATCGGAAGAGACTTCCCAGGTATTCAGGATCTTACCCTTAAGCGGCATGATCGCCTGATATTCACGATCGCGCGCCTGTTTGGCGGATCCGCCCGCCGAGTCCCCTTCCACAAGGAACAGTTCGGTACGGTTGAGATCCTGTGCGGTGCAGTCGGCCAGTTTGCCCGGCAGCGCAGGGCCGCTGGTCAGCTTTTTGCGCACTACTTTCTTCGCCGCACGCAGACGACGCTGCGCGCTGGAAATGGCCATTTCGGCCAGCATCTCTGCCGCCTGGACGTTCTGGTTCAGCCACAGGGTAAAAGCATCTTTGACCACGCCAGAAACGAAGGCCGCGCACTGGCGCGATGACAGGCGTTCTTTGGTCTGACCGGCAAACTGCGGGTCTTGCATCTTCACGGACAGAACGTATGCGCAGCGATCCCAGATATCTTCCGCCGACAGCTTCACGCCACGCGGCAGAATGTTGCGGTATTCGCAGAACTCGCGCATCGCGTCCAGCAACCCCTGACGCAGGCCGTTGACGTGCGTACCGCCAAGCATGGTTGGGATCAGGTTGACGTAGCTTTCCGTCAGCAGTTCGCCGCCTTCCGGCAGCCACAGCAGCGCCCAGTCCACCGCTTCGGTGTCACCGTTAAAATTACCAACAAACGGTTTTTCCGGCAGCGTAGGCAGGCCGTTTACCGCTTCACAAAGATAATCGTTCAGACCATCGGCGTAGCACCAGGTTTGCTCGGTATTGTTAACGTGGTCTTTAAAGGTGATTTCCACGCCCGGGCACAGCACAGCTTTGGCTTTCAGCAGGTGCGTCAGGCGAGAAACAGAAAAACGTGGGCTGTCAAAGAAGCTTTCGTCTGGCCAGAAGTGGACGCTGGTGCCGGTATTGCGTTTACCGCATGTGCCAACAACCTGGAGTTCCTGCACCTTCTCGCCGTTTTCGAACGCGATGTTGTATACCTGACCGTCGCGGCGAACGTTCACTTCCACGCGCTTAGACAGGGCGTTAACCACGGAGATCCCCACGCCGTGCAAGCCGCCTGAGAACTGGTAGTTCTTGTTAGAGAACTTACCGCCCGCGTGCAGACGACAGAGGATCAGCTCAACAGCAGGGACACCCTCTTCCGGGTGGATATCGACCGGCATCCCGCGGCCGTCATCAATCACTTCCAGCGACTGATCGGCGTGCAGGATCACGTCTACGCGTTTGGCATGGCCTGCCAGCGCTTCGTCCACACTGTTATCAATAACTTCCTGGCCCAGGTGGTTTGGGCGCGTCGTATCGGTGTACATCCCCGGGCGGCGGCGAACCGGCTCAAGACCGGTGAGTACCTCAATGGCATCAGCGTTATAGGTTTGCGTCATGATTTAAACTAGCAATTCGCATTGATTGTCAGAGGCTGTGCAGTCCAAGAAAATCGACAATCTGGGTGAAATGATCTTCAAAGTCCGTGAAAGCATGGTTTCCGCCCTCTTCTATAGTCTGGCGGCAGGATGCGTAATACGCCACTGCCTGGCGGTAATCCAGCACTTCATCTCCCGTTTGTTGCAGCAGCCAGATAAGATCGGGCGCTTCAAGCGGGTCTACCTGCATAACTTTGAGATCGTAAATATGGCGAGACTCTAGCACATATTGCTGTCCGGTGTAGGGGTTCTCGTTTTGACCAAGAAAGTCCCGTAACAGCTCAAATGGCCGTACCGCCGGGTTGACCACTACCGCAGGCAGCATGAAGCATTGCGATAGCCAGGTGGCGTAATAACCGCCCAGTGAGGAGCCGACGACACCCAGGGATTCCCCGCCGTGCTCCAGCACGATAGATTCCAGCATTTCTGCGGCGTCAGCCGGGTATGGCGGCAGCTGCGGGATAATCATCTCAACATGCGGATGATGTTCGCTCAGCCACGCGCGAAACTGTGTCGCTTTCGCGGAACGCGGCGAACTGTTAAACCCATGCAGGTAAAGGAGCGTAGACATCAATAGCCTTCTGAAGCGGTATCTGGACGGAATTTTAACCCTGACAGACGGCACACTTCAGTGGTCAGCACGCCATCGGCGTGGAGTTCCAGCCAGCGCCAGCCTGGTGCAATGGTATCCAGGGTAAAGTTGGCGCAATGCGGTTTAAACTGCACGCAGGTAGAAGGTGTAGCCAGCATCCGGCGGCCGTTCCAGTCGAGATCCTGTTCCTGATGAATGTGTCCGCAAAGCAGATTTTTCACCCGTGGGAATTTGACCAGAACACGGTCCAGCGCCGCAGAGTTGCGTAAGCTGTGCTGATCAAGCCAGCTACAGCCAGCCGGTAACGGATGATGATGGAGCAACAGCAGCGTATGGCGTTCTGGCTCGGCGGCAAGTTTTTTCTCCAGCCATTCGAGCTGAAACTCGCTTAGCTCGCCGTGCGGCACGCCAAATACCTGGCTGTCGAGCAGCAGGATTTGCCACTGGTCGCCCACGATGACGGTTTTGGCCGGAGAGATACCTGCCTCCTGAAGCGCGCTGTACATGGCGGGCTGGAAGTCATGGTTGCCCGGCAACCAGACGCAAGGCACGTTAAAACTCGCGATACCCTCAGCAAAATGCTGATAGGCCGCGGAGGATTGATCCTGCGCGAGGTCTCCCGTCGCGACAATTAAATCGCAAGGACGGTTTTCCGCGTGAATCGCGCCAAGTACTGCCTGATAACTCTCCCAGGTGTTCACTCCCAGCAGAGTCTCATGCTTTTCGGCAAACAGGTGAGTATCGGTAATTTGTAATATCCTGACTGGCGCCCCACCAGCAACAGTCAGGTTCAACAGGCTTTCCAAATGGTGTCCTTAGGTAGGTTTATGACGCTAACAAACCGGAATCGCCATTGCTCCATGTGCTAAACAATATCTTAGCCAGTCAGCTAAAAACTGGTTAATTTGATGCTTTTCGTCGCGTTGATGCAACTTTTTATTCGGATAATCATACCGCGCCTTGAAGCGAAAGATCTGCTGGCTTGAACACACTTCAGCGACCATCGCGTCGTGATACAGGCGCACCGTCATTGACGGCAGGCTCCAGTAACTAATGCTGGGGGCCGTTTGCTCGATTTCCACAAGCGTAGTGTAGCGCGTTGATTCTGTAATCGTTAACCGATACTGCGCGTTGCTCACCTGATAGCTCACCGTTTCGCCGGGTGCGTCGTTTCGCGGCAGCAGGCGGCGCAATTGTGCAAAATTGGTTTCGCACAAGCGCATCATTTCTGGGAAGTCAGGTGTATAACGCTTCATTTTTTCCACTCGTTTCGTAATGTCTGATAATGCAGTTGCAGCCATTGCAGGGCGATGACAGACGCTGCGTTGTCGATTTTCCCCTCTTCAACCCACTGGTAAGCCTGCTCCCGACTCACCACATGAACCCGAATATCTTCGTTTTCATCTGCCAGACCGTGAATCCCTTCCGCCGTCGTGGCGTCCACTTCGCCAACCATAATAGACAAGCGCTCGCTGGTGCCACCAGGGCTTGCCAGGTAGCTGAGCACCGGTTTGGTGCGGCCAACCACCAGCCCTGCTTCTTCCTGCGCTTCGCGACGGGCAACATCTTCAACCGTCTCACCCTCTTCAATCATCCCGGCGACCATCTCCAGCAACCACGGGCTTGGGCTAACGTCATACGCCGCAATTCGGATCTGCTCAATCAGTACCACTTCATCACGCACTGGGTCAAAGGGTAGCAACACTGCCGCATGACCGCGCTCAAAAATTTCACGCCTGATCTCGCCGCTCATCTGCCCGTTAAACAGGCGATGCCTGAAACGGTAAAGATCCATCGAAAAAAAACCGCTATATAGCGTTTCTCGTGCAATAATTTCTACATCGTTTTTGGCGAATGTCACTGGCAACTTATCTGGTTTTTGCATGAGTCATACCCTTGTAGCAATAGTGTTGAAATCATTAATTTCAAGGCTGTTTATAAGGCTATATGATAGATTGGTGCAAATTACAGCCGGATGGCACGTAACGCCAACCTTTAGGTGTGGAAGATTCTGTTAGAATCGACAATTATTTTTTAATTAGATCAGCGCTAATACTGCTTCACAACAAGGAATGCAAATGAAGAAATTGCTCCCCATCCTTATCGGCCTGAGCCTGACGGGCTTCAGCGCAATGAGCCAGGCAGAGAATCTGTTACAGGTTTATCAGCAGGCACGTCTGGGCAACCCTGATCTGCGTAAGTCAGCGGCCGACCGTGATGCTGCGTTTGAGAAAATTAACGAAGCGCGTAGCCCGCTGCTGCCACAACTGGGCTTAGGTGCAGATTACACCTACAGCAACGGTTTCCGCGATTCTAACGGCGTTAACTCCAATGCGACCAGCGCATCACTGCAATTAACGCAAACTCTGTTTGATATGTCCAAATGGCGTGCGCTGACCTTGCAGGAAAAGAGCGCAGGCATCCAGGATGTCACCTATCAGACCGACCAGCAGACGCTGATCCTGAATACCGCAACGGCGTACTTCAACGTGCTGAGCGCGATTGACTCGCTCTCCTACACCGAAGCGCAAAAACAGGCAATTTATCGCCAGTTAGACCAAACGACCCAGCGTTTCAACGTGGGCCTGGTTGCCATCACTGACGTACAAAACGCCCGTTCACAATACGATAGCGTACTGGCAAACGAAGTGACCGCGCGTAATAACCTTGATAATGCGCTGGAATCACTGCGTCAGGTCACCGGTAACTACTACCCTGAACTGGCCTCGCTGAACGTGGACCATTTCAAAACGGACAAACCACAGACGGTAAATGCGCTGCTGAAAGAAGCAGAAAACCGCAACCTGACCTTGCTTCAGGCACGTCTGAGCCAGGATCTGGCGCGTGAACAGATTCGTCAGGCACAGGATGGCCATCTGCCAACCCTGAGTCTGAGCGCGTCGACTGGCGTGTCTGACACCACCTACAGTGGTTCTAAAACTAACTCCACCCAGTATGACGACAGCAACATCGGCCAGAACAAAGTCGGCCTGAGCTTCTCTCTGCCGCTGTATCAGGGTGGGATGGTGAACTCGCAGGTGAAACAAGCGCAGTACAACTTCGTGGGTGCCAGCGAGCAGCTGGAAAGCGCACACCGCAACGTTGTTCAGACCGTACGTTCATCCTTCAACAACGTCAACGCCTCTATCAGCAGCATCAACGCCTATAAACAAGCCGTTGTTTCTGCACAAAGCTCCCTGGATGCGATGGAAGCAGGCTACTCGGTGGGTACTCGTACCATCGTTGACGTGCTGGACGCGACCACCACGCTGTATAACGCAAAACAACAGCTCTCCAGTGCACGTTACACTTACCTGATTAACCAGCTGAACATCAAATCAGCGCTGGGTACGTTGAATGAGCAGGATCTGCAAGGGTTGAACGCTGCACTCGGCAAACCGGTTTCTACATCGCCAGATAGCGTTGCGCCTGAAAACCCACAGCAGGTTGCCGCGGTGGATAACTTCAACGCTGAAGGCAGCGCGCCTGCTGCACAACCAGCGGCAGCACGTACCAACACCGGCAGCAATCCGTTCCGTAACTAAGCATTGCCCGATGGCGCTTCGCTTATCGGGCCTACATAATCGTAGGCCGGGTAAGCGCAGCGCCACCCGGCGCAAAATCACATCCGAACGTAAGTCAACGTAAAGATCTCCCTGTTTCCGCCCCTCTTAGCTTCATTTTCGACCACTCATCCTCTATCCTGAGCCTTATTTACTTCGTTCTACCACTGGGTCCTGGAAGACAAAAATGAAACGGACAAAATCGATTAATCACGCATCGTTCCGCAAAAGCTGGAACGCGCGCCATCTCACTCCTGTCGCGCTGGCGATCACCGCCGTCTTTATGCTGGCGGGCTGTGAGAAAACCGACGAAACGGTATCGCTGTATCAGAACGCGGACGACTGTTCAGCCGCCACCGGCAAAGCCGCAGAATGTACCACTGCGTACAACACCGCGCTGAAAGAAGCAGAGCGTACCGCACCGAAATATGCCTCACGTGAAGACTGCATCGCTGAATTTGGCGAAGGCCAGTGCCAGCAGGCCCCTGCTCAGGCAGGCACGGCACCTGAAAACCAGGCACAGGCACAATCCAGCGGCAGCTTCTGGATGCCGCTGATGGCCGGTTACATGATGGGTCGTCTGATGGGCGGCGGTGCTGGCTACCAGCAACAGCCGCTGTTTAGCTCGAAAAACCCGGCAAGCCCGGCGTACGGCCAGTACACCGATGCCAGCGGTAAAGGTTACGGTGCAGCGCAACCCGGCCGCACAATGACCGTGCCGAAAACCGCAATGGCGCCAAAACCTGCGACCACCAGTACCATTACCCGCGGCGGTTTTGGTGAGTCAGTTGCAAAACAAACCTCCATGCAGCGTAGCGCAACCGGTTCTTCTACCCGTTCAATGGGCGGCTGATCATGGAACGAGTCAGTATCACCGAGCGCCCGGACTGGCGCGAAAAAGCGACCGAATACGGCTTTAACTTTCACACCATGTACGGTGAGCCGTACTGGTGTGAAGACGCCTATTACAAGCTTACCCTCGCCCAGGTAGAGAAACTGGAAGAGGTGACCGCCGAGCTGCACCAGATGTGCCTGAAAGTGGTTGATAAAGTCATCGACAGCGACGAGCTGATGGCTAAATTCCGCATTCCAAAACACACCTGGAGCTTCGTTCGCCAGTCATGGAAAACCAGCCAGCCATCGCTTTACTCGCGCCTCGACCTGGCCTGGGATGGTGTGGGCGAACCTAAGCTTTTAGAAAACAACGCCGACACGCCAACCTCTTTGTATGAGGCTGCGTTCTTCCAGTGGATTTGGCTCGAAGACCAGGTGAACGCCGGAAACCTGCCGGAAGGCAGTGACCAGTTCAACAGCCTTCAGGAAAAGCTGATTGAACGCTTTGGCGAACTGCGTGAGCAGCATGGCTTTAACCTGCTGCATCTCGCCTGCTGTCGCGATACGGAAGAAGATCGCGGCACAGTGCAGTATTTACAGGACTGTGCGGCCGAAGCCGAAGTGGCTACCGAGTTCCTTTATATTGAAGACATCGGCCTGGGAGAAAAAGGTCAGTTCACGGATTTGCAGGATCAGGTGATCAGTAACCTGTTCAAGCTCTACCCGTGGGAATATATGCTGCGCGAGATGTTCTCTACCAAGCTGGAAGATGCCGGTGTCCGCTGGCTGGAGCCTGCCTGGAAGAGCATTATCTCCAACAAGGCACTGCTGCCGATGCTATGGGAGATGTTCCCGAACCACCCGAACCTGCTGCCCGCTTACTTCGCTGAAGATGATTTCCCGCCGATGGACAAATACGTCGTGAAGCCCATTTTCTCTCGCGAAGGGGCGAACGTGTCCATCATCGAAAACGGCAAAACGCTGGAAGCGGTTGAAGGGCCTTACGGCGAAGAAGGGATGATCGTCCAGGCATTTTATCAACTGCCGAAGTTTGGCGACAGCTATACGCTGATTGGGAGCTGGCTCATCAACGATCAGCCAGCCGGGATCGGTATCCGCGAAGATCGCGCGCTGATCACTCAGGATCTGTCACGGTTCTATCCGCATGTTTTCGTAGAGTAAATTGCGGCCTGATGCCCTCACCCCATCCCTCTCCCACGGGGAGAGGGTGCAAACACTAAAAACGGCAACCAGGGTTGCCGTTTTGCGTTTATTACCCCACCTGCACCGACAACATACTCAGGCTACCCATCTCAATACCATCTACCGGGATTGTAATCGGCTCCTGGCCATCCCACGCGCCTAATACATACAGCAGCGGCAGGAAGTGATCCGGCGTTGGGTTAGAGAGCGAACCGCCTTCGTGTTCCAGATAGTTCACCAGAGGGTGCTGCTCAACCGGGCCTTGCCAGGTCAGATTCGCTTTTACAAAATCGTTGAATGATGTTGCCCATGGGTACGGCGTATTCTCCCCGTGCCAGCGTGCAGTACGCAGGTTATGCACCACGTTACCGCTCGCCACCAGCATGATGCCCTCATCACGCAGTGAGGCCAGCTTACGGCCAATCTCCAGATGCCAGGCCGCTGGTTTGGTGCTGTCGATACTCAACTGCACCATTGGGATATCCGCATCAGGATACATTTTAATGAGCACGCCCCATGAGCCGTGGTCAAAACCCCAGGCTTCTTTATCCAGGGCGACCGGGACAGGTGCCAGCAGATCCACCAGCTGTTGTGCCAGCGCAGGCGAGCCAGGCGCCGGATAATGCGTGTCATAAAGTGCCTGAGGGAAGCCACCAAAATCATGGATGGTTTTCGGTGCTTCCATCGCAGTCACGCCTGTGCCACGGGTAAACCAGTGCGCGGAAACCACCACAATTGCTTTCGGGCGTGGCAACGTCTCTCCCAGATGGCGCCAGGCGCGGGTATAGACGTTATCTTCCAGAACGTTCATTGGGCTGCCGTGGCCTAAAAACAGTGCTGGCATACGAGAAGAAGTCATGGTGATATCCTTACAGAAGGTGTCAATTTGATGGTTCTACATTACGCGTAATCTGGCAAAGATGAACGCAGATAAGCGTGAAGATCATCATCAGGAAATTTGAATGTAAGGAATGTGTAAAGCAGAGGCCGTCCTCTCGCTTTGCCAACAATGAATCTTTAATATTAATGAGAATCATTATCACAAGGAGCAATGCATGTCAGTACCTTTGATCCTGACCATACTTGCGGGCGCAGCCACCTTTATTGGTGCAATTCTCGGCGTTCTCGGCCAAAAGCCGTCTAACCGTGTGCTGGCCTTTTCATTAGGTTTTGCCGCAGGGATCATGCTGCTTATCTCCCTGATGGAGATGCTACCCGCTGCGCTTGGCACGGAAGGTATGTCGCCATTGCTGGGCTATGGCATGTTTGTGCTGGGATTGCTGGGTTACTTTGCCCTCGACCGCATGTTGCCTCATGCGCATCCGCAGGACTTAATGCAGAAAAACGTAACGCCCATCCCGCGCAATATCAAGCGTACCGCTATTTTACTGACGCTCGGGATCAGCCTGCATAACTTCCCGGAAGGTGTTGCCACCTATGTGACGGCCAGCAGCAACCTGGAGATGGGGTTGGGCATTGCACTGGCCGTTGCATTGCACAATATTCCTGAAGGACTGGCGGTTGCCGGGCCGGTGTATGCGGCTACCGGATCAAAACGAACCGCCATTTTTTGGGCCGGGATTTCAGGGATGGCCGAAATTTTGGGTGGTGTGTTGGCGTGGCTGATTCTCGGTAGCCTGGTTTCACCGGTGGTAATGGCGGCCATAATGGCAGCCGTTGCGGGCATTATGGTTGCCTTGTCTGTTGACGAACTGATGCCGCTTGCAAAAGAGATCGACCCGAACAACAACCCAAGTTATGGCGTATTGTGCGGGATGTCAGTGATGGGGCTGAGCCTGGTATTATTGCAGGCAGCAGGCATTGGTTAATATGTTATACGCCTTCGAAAAACGGAGGCGTATATTAATATAATAAATACCGTTTAACATATAATGTCACATGCTCTTGATTATTTGAATAATCAAGTCCTTTACAAGACATTTTTGGTCGCTATTTTAGTATGAATAAATAATCGCCCTTCATCTTACCCCGCTTGAATATCATCTACTTAAATCACCCTCCTTTATATTTTAATTTCAGCTAAAAGCATTTGTAAGCCACGTTAATCGCATTAGCCTTTCTCAGAACGTTATACTTCGAAGGTAACCTCCTGAAATAATATTCAGGATGTGAATTCATTTGAAAAAGGATATTTTCATGCACACAGGAACAAAAACACTGTTAGCCGTTGTGATGGCGACACTCATCTCTGGCTCTGCTTTTGCTGACGATCAAGGTACTGGCAAGATCAAATTCAAAGGCGTCGTGATTGATGCACCATGCAGTGTTGCACCAGACAGCGTGGATAAAGAGGTCGATCTCGGTCAGGTAACAACAGCCGTTATCAATGCCAACAAAAAATCCTCGCCAGTCGCGGTAGATATTAATCTGGAAAACTGCCAGTTGGACGATCCTGCCGATGAAACCGACACCCCAATCACCAAAGTTGACGTTACGTTCACCAGCGCATCAACCGATGCAACTGATACCAGCCTGATGAGCAACACCTATGCCAGTGGTGCGCAGAATGTTGGCGTCCGTCTGCTGGATAACGCCGACGCCAATATTACGCTGGGCACCGCAAGCGAAGTTGCACTGCTGGCTGGCTCAACCACCCAAACGCTGCACTTCAAAGCACAAATGGAACTGCTGACTGGTAAAACGGCAACAGCGGGCCAGGTTGAATCCACCGCTAACTACGTGTTGGCATACAAATAAGTTATATCAATACGCCTATCTACCGGCTGGTATTTTATGCCAGTCGGAATTCTTTATTTATCTTGAGCAACAGAATGATGAAATATAAATTAAAAATCATAATCATCATTACAAGCCTGTTAATGACAAAAATCGCCTCGGGTACCGAATTCAATATTAATGCCATTGATAAAGATCTGCGTGTAAGTGTCGACTTAACCCAATTCAAAGATCAAACCTCCGTTGTACCCGGTCGTTATTTCGTTACCGTATCCATTAATGACATCCCACTGGCAAATGGCTGGCAACTCACCTGGAAAAAAGTCGACAACGTTGTACAAGTTTGCGTTCCTGCGGAGCTGGCCGATACCTTCGGCTTACAGGATAAAATACGCCACTCTCTGGTTGAAAAAGAGGGCTGCCTTGATTTTGCGTCGCTGCCAGATATGAAGTTTGTCTTTGAACAGGCAAGCCAGACGTTAAAGGTGACAATTCCGCAAGCCTGGTTACAGTACCGCTCGACGGACTGGATGCCCCCTTCCACTTGGGACAACGGTGTGGCTGGCGTATTGCTGGATTACAACCTGTTTGCCAGCCATTATCAACCGAACAGCGGAAGCCGTTCTGATAATGCCAACACATACGGAACGGCTGGGGCAAACCTGGGCGCAT
The DNA here is from genome assembly GCF_001654845.1 of Enterobacter soli ATCC BAA-2102. Lineage (GTDB taxonomy): Bacteria > Pseudomonadota > Gammaproteobacteria > Enterobacterales > Enterobacteriaceae > Enterobacter > Enterobacter soli. The sequence continues at coordinate 36,185 of NZ_LXES01000007.1, forward strand.
GGCGACTGCGCAGCGACTATCAATACAGCCAGACGCATACTGACAGCGGCTCGGAACATGACGGGCGCTTCTCCCGCACCTATATGTTCCGCCCGCTTCCTCAGCTTGGAGCAAAACTGACGCTCGGTGAGACAGATTTCCAGTCCGCCATTTTCGACGGGTTTACCTATACCGGGGCCTCGCTGGTGAGCGACGAGCGTATGCTGCCATGGTCTTTACGCGGCTACGCACCGCAAATTTCGGGCATAGCACAGACGAATGCCACCGTAACCGTTAGCCTTGCTGACCGCGTGATTTATCAGACCAAAGTTCCTCCGGGTCCCTTTGTGATTCAGGATCTCAATCAGTCGGTGCAAGGAACGCTGGATGTCCAAGTGACAGAAGACGATGGTCGCGTAACCACGTTCCAGGTATCCGCAGAATCCGTCCCTTTTTTAACCCGTAAAGGACAGGTTCGCTATAAATTCGCGACAGGTAAAGCACGTAAAGATGCCTCGCATGATGTAGAAGACAATGCGTTTATGAGCGGCGAGTTCTCCTGGGGCATGCTGTCACAAACATCCCTTTATGGGGGAGCGCTTGCTGATGGTGACTATTACCACTCCATCGCCGCCGGGCTTGGACAAAATATGGAACACCTGGGGGCACTCTCATTTGACATAACCCAGGCCACTAGCGAGCTACCGGGCCAAGATCCACAGACAGGCTACAGCTATCGCTTCAACTACAGCAAACGTTTCGACACCACGGGAAGTCAGCTTACGCTTGCCAGCTACCGCTATTCCGATCGTCAGTTCCTGAGCTATGCCCGTTTTCTGGATTACGATGACAAAGACAGCCAGACGGAAAAACAGACCCTGAGCGTCACGGCGAGCCAGTATATTTCGGCCCTGTCACTCAACCTTTATCTGAGCATGTTGCGTCAAACCTGGTGGGATGATTCTCCATCAACCACGGGGAGCATCACTGCGGGCTATAACTTTGATGTTGGCCGCTGGAAAAATCTCGGCGTGACCCTGTCGTTTAGCAAAACCCATTACGAAGATGAAGATGAAGATGACAACCAGTTCTATCTCTCTCTGAGCGTACCGCTCGATCCTGACCATCGTCTGAACTATGACCTGCGCAACAGCGACAGTCTGAGTCAGAACGTCTCCTGGTACGATACTTCAGACCGGGATAATACCTGGGGTGTCTCCGCAGGAACTGAGAGCGAAAAAGCCGATGCTGGCGCGCAGTTTAGCGGCAATTATCAGCACTACTCTTCAATGGGCGATCTCAACGTCTCAGGTAGCTATAAAGCGAATGAGTATAATTCGATGAGCGCGAGCTGGAACGGCTCAGTGACCGGAACGGCGAAAGGTTTTGCCTTCCATCGCCGCAGCTACAGCAATGAACCTCGCGTAATGGTAAGTACAGACGGCATCGGTCACATTCCGCTAAATGTCTCCCGGGATGTGACCAATGCGGCAGGTATCGGCGTGCTTTCGGCCTTTTCCAGCTATTCCCCGGCCAGCGTGCAGGTCAACATGAACAACCTGCCTGAAGGTGTCGATGTCGATAGTCGAGTGCAGACCTCTACCTGGACGGAAGGAGCCATTGGTTACCGCCAAATCGCTACCCGGGCAGGTCATGATGTTGCCGGTATTCTGCGAACCTCTACCAGTACGCCTCCTCTCGGCGCTCTGGTTCGCCTTCAGGAAAATGGCCTGCAGGTCGGGATGGTGGCCGATGAAGGCCATGTCTGGCTGGGAGCCGTCGAGCCGGATCAACAATTCCTGGTCACGTGGGGCGACAATAATCAGTGTCGCTTCTCGTTGCCTTCACACCTTGAAAACAGTATGCAGCTGATGCTGCCATGTCAGTAAGAGCGCCATGATGAAATTTCCCCCACAGAAAACCCTGTGCCTGATGTTGCTCGGCACGGTACTGAACACCCACGCGGCTATCAACCTTGATCGTACGCGGATCGTTTTTCCCGAGAGCGACAAGGCGAGCAGTCTGAAGTTCGATAATCAGAGCAAAACCCTGCCGTATCTTGCCCTTTCCTGGATTGAAGACGAAAACGGGCGAAAAGAGGACAGCCATTTTATGGCTCTACCGCCAATCCAGCGTATTGAAGCAGGCGCCTCGTCGCAGGTGAGAATTGTCAAACAAGCGGCGGTAAGCCAGTTACCGAAAGATCGGGAGTCTCTGTTTTACTTCAACCTGCGTGAAGTGCCACCTAAAAGCAGCAGCGTCAGCGACGAACGCAGCGTCATGCAGGTTGCCATGCAGAGCCGCATTAAGCTGTTCTGGCGTCCTAAAACCATCACCAAAAAACCGGGCGATCAAGCCGAAATGCGCATGGAAATTTCAGCTACCGCAAAAGGTCTGACCGTGCGAAATCCAACCCCTTACTACATCACTATCGCCTGGCTCAGTAAAAATGCGAAGACGCTGTTGCCGGGTTTTGACAGCCTGATGATTGCCCCCTTTGCATCAGCAACAACCTCCACTGGCGATTACCACGGTGACTACTACAGCATTGGTTACATTGATGATTATGGCGCACTTAAAAAAGTGGATGTGAAGTGTTCAGGAACAGCCTCGTGCCAGCTCACTGAGAGGAGGATAGTGAAAGATGCGAAATATCACTAATTTACTGTTTCTGATAGTGTTTTCACTCCTACCACTCAAAGAGGCACTGGCGCTTAACTGCTATCTGGGCGTCTCAGGTGGTCCAGTAGAAGAAACAAAAACAATCACCCCTTTTTCAATCCCAAGCAACGCGATAGTTGGTCAAAAGATCTGGGAATCTAACGACATTAAGATCCCGGTAACCTGTGACCAAAACGCCACAGGCAACTTTGAAAAAGAGGATATCTACGCCTGGGTTAACCCCTACCCCGCCCCCTCGGATCCTTACTACGAGCTCGGCGTAACATACGAAGGCATGGACTACGACGCAACTGGGCAGCCAAACGGCGTGGATACAACCCAATGCCTTGATAATAAACAGATAGAAATTTATACCCCAGATCAAATCAAACAAATGGGCTGGGAGGATCGTATCTGTTCTGGCAACGCTAACGATATCCATATCTCACGCACGTTCATGGTGCGGTTTCGCCTCTACGTCAAAATAAAGGCCATACCGCCGCACGGTTACGTTAGCTCACTTGGGGATTACATTGTGGTGCAGTTCGATGGTAAAGGCGGCGTAAACCAGATGTCTGATGCTAAAAACCTTAAGTACCACATCAACGGTCTAAACAACATTATCGTCCTGGATTGCGGCGCGACCTTCAGCATCTATCCTGAAAACCAGGAGATCGATTTTGGCACGTTTAGCGCCAGGGACATTGTGAACCAAAAAACACGTACTCGCACCTTCACCGTTAAAACCACCAAAGTGCAGGATGCAGAATGCTCCGACGGGTTTAAAATGGATTCATCCTTTTACACTACCGAAACCCTTAGCAATGAAGATACCGCTCTGCTCATTGGTAACGGTCTAAAATTGCGAATACTTAACGGCACCCAGCCATATACTTACAACCAATACAACGAGTATGCCGATTTCACAGGCAGTACGTTGCAGTATGAACAAACCTATACCGCCGAGTTGTCGCCGGTACCAGGAAAGGCCATTCAGTCCGGCCCGTTCGAAACCGTGGTGCTGTTCAAAATCAACTATCACTAAAAACAAAAAAGCCGGGATTCTCCCGGCTTTTTCCACTTCAGCATTTATCAGCTGGCTTTACGCTCATGCGCCTGGCGATATTCCACCAGATCTTCGATGGTCACAACCGGCATATTGTGCAGACGCGCAAAGGTGATGCATTCTGGCGCACGCGCCATGGTGCCGTCATCGTTGGTCAGTTCACACAGAACACCCGCTGGTTTGAAGCCAGCCAGAGTTACCAGGTCGATAGTCGCTTCGGTATGACCGCCACGGGTCAGCACGCCACCAGCCTGAGCACGCAGCGGGAATACATGGCCCGGACGGTTCAGGTCAGACGGTTTTGCACCATCAGCAATGGCCGCACGTACCGTAGTCAGACGGTCGGCCGCAGAAACACCGGTGGTCACGCCATGCGCCGCTTCGATGGTCACGGTAAAACCGGTACCAAACGCGCTGGTGTTGTTTTCGACCATCATCGGCAGCTCAAGCTGCTTACGACGATCTTCGGTAATACACAGGCAAACGATGCCACTACCGTGACGGATGGTCAGCGCCATCTGTTCAACGGACATGTTTTCGGCGGCGAAAATCATATCGCCTTCGTTTTCACGGTTTTCATCGTCAAGCACCATCACACCGCGGCCTTCGCGCAGTGCATCCAGTGCATGTTCAACACGCTGAGTTGAAGTGCCAAAAGAGGAAAGTAGCGTCTGATTCATGGTAAAAAAACCTCATTAAAATTATGGTTACCAGAATCAGGGCAGTCTTAGGAGCGCCACATAAGTAGCAAAAAAATAACGTGAGCGGGCCCATGCCCGACTTGATCGTTACTCTCTCCCATCCGGACTCTAACCGTCGGCCCCGGAATTACACCGGATCTGCTGACCTTTGAGTTTTCACCCAAAGCGCTCGCGGGCTTTCAGCGTCACGCTGATTTACCGCCGGTGGGGAATTTCGCCCCGCCCTGAGAATAAGCGAAGTAACTATAACGCTATTGATTAACCTGGGCAATGCATAAGCTTCAAACAATATTGGTTTATCCTGGGGCGCGACGCGCTACAATGGTCATCAACACCGTTTCATCAAGGGAAGCCACAATGATTGACCCGAAAAAAATTGAGCAAATTGCGCGCCAGGTCCATGAGTCCATGCCGAAAGGCATTCGTGAATTTGGTGATGACGTTGAGAAGAAAATCCGCCAGACGTTGCAGGCGCAGCTGGTTCGCCTTGATTTGGTCAGCCGTGAAGAGTTTGACGTGCAGACACAGGTACTGTTGCGCACCCGCGAAAAACTGGCGTTGCTGGAACAGCGTTTAACCGAGCTGGAAAACCGTAATGCACCGGAAGAAGTGAAGCCAGCCCCGGCTATTCCGCCGGTGGACGATCAGGAGTAAGGTAAATGCAAAACGGCAACCTCGGTTGCCGTTTTTAGTGTTTGCGCCCTCTCCCCGTGGGAGAGGGTTGGGGTGAGGGCACCAGCCCGCACAGATTACTGACTGTCTTTCTGGATCTTCTTAATGATGTTGGTGGTTGAACACCCGTCCTCAAAATTGAGCACCATCACTTCACCGCCGTTCGCCCAGACCTCTTCGCTACCCGCGATTTGCTCTGGCTTGTAATCACCGCCTTTTACCAGCAGATCCGGCAAAATGCCTGCGATCAGGCGCTGCGGGGTATCTTCTTCAAAGGAGACAACCCAGTCCACCGCTTCCAGCGCGCCAAGTACAATCATTCGTTGTTCCAGTGGATTCACCGGACGTGTTTCACCTTTCAGACGTTTCGTTGACGCATCGCTGTTCACCGCCACAATCAGGCGATCGCCCAGCTTGCGCGCATTCGCCAGATACGAGACATGCCCGGCGTGCAGAATATCGAACACCCCATTGGTCATAACCACTTTCTCACCGCGTTTACGTGCGGCGGCAACAGCGGCTTTCAGTTCGTCTTCGCTCATCACACCGAAACCGGTATCTGCACGGCCGCGCACGGCGTTTTCCAGCTCGATAGGCGAAACGGTTGATGTCCCCAGCTTGCCGACAACCACTCCCGCCGCGGCGTTGGCAAAATAGCAGGCTTCTTCAAGCGAGTTACCCGCCGCAAGCGTTGCCGCCAGTACGCCAATCACCGTATCGCCAGCACCGGTCACGTCATACACTTCCTGCGCCTGGGTTGGCATATGCAGAGGTGCTTTGCCCGGCTGAATCAGGGTCATGCCTTGTTCTGAACGGGTCACCAGCAGTGCAGACAGCTCGAAATCAGCAATGATCTTCATGCCGCGTTCGACAATTTCAGCTTCCGTTTTGCACTTGCCCGCCACCGCTTCAAACTCAGAGAGGTTTGGCGTCAGAAGCGTTGCACCGCGATAGCGTTCAAAATCGGTCCCTTTCGGGTCGATAAGCACAGGAACATTCGCTTTACGCGCCAGCTGGATCATCTTCTGGACGCTTGCCAGCGCGCCTTTGGCGTAGTCGGAAAGTACCAGCGCACCGATATTCCCCAGCGCCTGATTGATGCGCTCGTGCAGCGGCTCCGGATCAACACCTTCAAAACCTTCTTCAAAGTCGAGGCGGATCAGCTGCTGGTTACGGGAAAGCACACGCAGTTTGGTAATCGTCGGGTGTGTCGGAACAGAAACGAAGTCACACTTCACGTTCACGTCCGCCAGCGACTTGCTCAGCGCACGCGCCGCATCGTCGATACCGGTCAGCCCAACCAGACGCGAATGCGCGCCCAGAGAAGCAATGTTCATCGCCACGTTTGCCGCGCCGCCAGGACGCTCTTCAATGGTGTCGACCTTGACCACCGGAACAGGTGCTTCCGGGGAGATGCGGCTGGTTGGCCCATACCAGTAGCGATCCAGCATCACATCACCGACAACCATAACCCCAGCACGTTCAAACTCTGGCAGTGTTACTTTCATTCCTGACTCCAGAAAGATTCACAATTTGCGCGCGATAATATCACACTTGTTTTGTTACGCACGGTTCCACCAGCCACTTCTGCCAGCTGGCGGTGACCTGCGCGCGTTCCTGCGTAAAACAGTCCAGCGCCACATTGCCGGGCTGTTCCTGTAATGCCAGATGATGCAGCTCATCCCGCAGCGTAGTGTAGGCGCGCGTTAACGCCTGCGCTTCCTGCTCATCCATAATGTCGTTTTGCGCCAGCAGTTCCAGAATGCGCACATTGTCCGACCAGCGGATAAGCTTCGGCTTCTCGTGGGCGTGGCGCAGCACAAGATACTGCGTAATAAACTCGATATCCGTAATACCGCCTTCATCGGCTTTAATATCAAAGCGATCGCGATGTTTATTGCCTAAGTGGGCGCGCATTTTTTCACGCATTTCACGCACTTCGGTTTGCAGCGTGCTGCCGTCACGCGTTTTGGTCATCACGTCACGGCGGATGCTATCAAATTGGGTTTTAAGCTGCGGATCGCCATAGACGACGCGCGCGCGCACCAGCGCCTGATGCTCCCACGTCCAGGCTTCGTTTTGCTGATAATCGGCGAACGACTCCGTGGAAGTTACCAGCATCCCCGCAGCACCCGATGGGCGCAGACGCGCGTCCACTTCATACAAAATGCCTGACGAGGTGCGGGTACTGAACAGGTGCATAATGCGCTGCGCCAGACGCAGATAGAACTGACGCCCGTCGATTTCGCGTTCGCCGTCGGTCATCACATCCACCGGACAGTCATGCAGGAAGATCAAATCAAGGTCAGAGCTATAGCCCAACTCCCAGCCGCCAAGCTTCCCGTAACCCACCACGGCAAAACCGCGGCCCTCACGGTCGGCCAGATGTTTCGGTTGCCCGTAACGCGCCACCATTTGCATCCACGCCTGTTGTACCACCGCATCGATGATGGCTTCGGCAAGCCAGGTTAAGTGATCGCTCACTTTCATTACCGGCAGCGTTCCGGCGATATCAGCCGCGGCCACACGCAGCATCTGCGCCTGTTTAAACTGACGCAGTGCCTCCAGCTGTTGCTCTTCATCCTCTTCCGGCACGCGCAGCAAATACTGACGCAGTTCATCCCGGTAAGCATCGGTTGCCGTCGGCTGATAAAGCGTGTTCGGGTCGAGCAACTCGTCAAGCAGCAACGGGTAGCGTGCAAGCTTATTGGCGACCATCGGCGATGCGGCACACAGCGTAATCAGGTGTTTCAGCGCGCCAGGGAACTCGCTCAGCAGCTCAAGGTAGGTTGTTCGCGTGATGATCCCGCTCAGCAGCGGCATCATACGCGACAATGGTACAGGGGCATCCGCACGAGAGCAGACCTCGCTCAGCAGATGCGGCATCAGATGATCCAGCACCTGGCGGCCACGCGGGCCGATTGCGCGCTTGTTCAGCTCGCCACGGAAATCGGCAATCAGCACTACCACGCGGTGACGGTCATCGTCACTTAAGTGCGCCAGTACAGGCGTAGTGTCGTCTTCCTGCAACGCATCCTGCCACAGTTCGCGCCAGTGCTCTGAGAGCGTATCGTCCTGCGATTCGCTTTCATCATCGCCGATAAGGTCGTTAAAGATCCGGCGTACGCCCGCCATGTGCGATTCCAGCTTTTCGGTCAGTGCCGTCCAGTCGTCCACACGCATTCCCCAGGCCAGACGCGCGCGATTAAGGTCATCGCCCGGCAGGGTTTGCGTTTGCTCATCGTTGATGCTTTGCAGCAGGTTTTCCAGACGGCGCAGGAACAAATAGGCGTTGTGAAGCGTGCTGGCATCCCCTTCCGGCAGAAGGTGAAGCTGCTCAATGGCGGTCAGGGTCGGTAACAGCGAACGGGATTGCAGTGAAGGCTCACGCCCGCCGCGAATAAGCTGGAAGACCTGCACGATAAACTCGATTTCACGAATACCGCCCGCGCCAAGTTTGATGTTGTCTTTCAGGCCACGACGGCGCACTTCGCGCGCAATCATCCCTTTCATGTTACGCAGAGACTGGATCACGCTGAAATCGATATAGCGGCGGAACACAAACGGGCGCAGCATGGCGCGCAGCTCGTTGGCGTAGACATCGCCGTTATCGCCCATGATCCGCGCTTTGACCATCGCATAACGTTCCCAGTCGCGCCCTTGCTCCTGGTAATAATCTTCCAGCGCTGCAAAGCTCAACACCAGCGGGCCGCTGTCGCCAAACGGACGCAAACGCATATCCACGCGATAGACGAAGCCATCCTGAGTGGGTTGATCCAGCGCTTTAATCAGACGCTGCCCCAGGCGGGTAAAGAATTGCGCGTTGTCCAGCTCACGCCGACCGCCGCGCGTCGTTCCTTTCTCCGGCCAGGCAAAGATCAGGTCGATATCGGAAGAGAAATTCAGCTCTCCACCGCCGAGCTTGCCCATCCCCAGGATCAGCAACGGCTGAGGAACCCCCTCCTCGCTGCACGGCGTGCCCCACTCTTTACAGCAGGCGTCGTACAGCCAGTCTCTTGCCGCCACAATCAGCGTCTGCGCCAGCTCGCTCAGCTGTTGCAACGTGCTCTCTTCGCTGACCAGCTCCAGCGCCTGCGCCCAGGCAATACGCACCATCACCCGACGGCGGAACAGACGCAGCTCGCGCATCAGCGTTGCTTCATCTGCCACGCCACTGAGCGCGGTTTGTAGCCAGCCGGCATACTGCTGCCACTCGTCAGCCTGCGGCGGCGAGCTCTCAAGCTCCGCCAGCCAGTCAGGGTTAGCGGTTACGCTTTCCTGCACAAAATCACTGAACGTGAGTACGCTTTTAGCCTGCTCACTTAATGATGACGCCGGTAATGACTCAGGCAGACGTTCGCAAACGGTCTGCCACTGCTGCTGTAACTGCGAAGAGAGCGGCATTATTGGGGGTTCCTTGCCAAAGTTAACGTTTTCCGCTGTGCAGCCAGAACGGATCCTGAGAAATGGCCTCGTTGCGGAAATGCTCTATTTCTATGTGTTGCCGGGTTTCGATAGCGTGCTTCAGCCCCTGCCAGTTATCCAGCCAGGCCTGCGCTTTGGCGTCATCGTACGCACCCGCCAGCAGCAAAATGCTGTCGATGTTGCGCGCCAGACGAGGAAGCTGATCGCCATACTGATCGCCCAGCGGGTACGCAAAGGTGGTTTTCAGTTCAGCGGCATGGCGGGAAAGATGGGTATCGGCAAAACGTTTGAACGATTCGGCGATTTTCGCCTGCGCTTTCGCGTCCAGGAACGAGCGCCAGCCGTGCGACACCAGGAACTCTGTCAGCGCCAGTTTGGCTGTTGCGGTTTGCGGGCTGTAGATGGCCGTCTGAGCCGACACATCCGAGAGCATCACCGCTTCGGTTTGCGTCAGTAAATCACGTAAGTGAGCGCTCGCTTTGCGAGGAACAATACCGCCAAAAAGCGCTAAGGTATGGCGCACAAGGCCAATCGCCGCCAGCACATGACCTTTTGCCCCTTTAACACCGCGTGACCACAGCTCTTCATGGTATTGCCATTGCGAAAGCGCCAGCTCCAGAGACGCTTCCAGCCCTTGCTCTACAGAGGCTTTCGGCGCTACGCGCAAAATAGTAGTCGGCTTCAGTGCGCGTGGCGCATTGCCGGCCGCCAGATGGTATCCGCGCGCAGCTTTGCTCAGGCTGCCCTGACGTAAACCGGACTGATTCACCAGTTTGCGCGCCAGCTTCAGCACGTCGTCGGCATCGCCTTCGAGTAGCTCAAGCTCCAGTTCGCAGATTGGCTCCTGGAATTCACCCGCTTTGACCTCACCCAAATCCAGAGCGATTTCGATACGACTTTTACCTTCGTTCACCAGCCATTTTTCGCGCCAGAAATCGGTGCTGAACAACGGTTGCACCTGCTGCGCGAGTGTTGACGGCAGTTCTCCTTCTGGCCAGACTTCGGCCGGGAAACGATCCAGTTCAAGTTCGGGCTTGCTGATGTCGATATTATATTCAGGACGCTGATGTAAACCGCCCACCACACGGCCGGCGATTTTCATCGTCATTTCGTAGCGCCCGCTGGCACCACGAATACGCAGCCCCATGTCATGACGGCGCAGCCAGTTGTCCGGCGTTTCGTAATAGATGTTGAGCAGTTGAACCGGTTCATGATGCTCGCCGGTCAGCTGATGCAGGTGCTGACGGAGTGCGTCAACGCTATCTTTTTCTACTATAAATTTTAATTCGATCTCTTGAGCCATAGCCTTGTACTTACGGTTGTGTCACAGCTGAATCAATTAAGGCGAACTTACTCGCCAGTTTCTTGTCAGTACATAGTATTTTGCGCCAAATTGCCACGCAATGAGCAATTTGACGGGCGTAAAAGTTTGAAGCAGTGGTTAACAGGACACAGATGATTCTGATTGATGATGAATCCTTTGCGTAGAGACACTGATGCCACTACTATCGTTCCACTTTTTATGAAAATAACGACTGATATGCTTAAATTACGCCTGATTGGACTCACTTTACTTGCTTTTAGCGCCGCGACAGCGGTACACGCTGAAGAGAAACGTTACGTTTCTGACGAACTGAACACCTGGGTACGCAGCGGCCCTGGGGATAATTATCGCCTCGTGGGCACAGTTAATGCCGGCGAGGAAGTGTCGCTTTTACAGACCAACACTGACACCAACTATGGTCAGGTTCGCGACAGCACCGGTCGTACTTCCTGGATCCCACTGAAAGAGCTGAGCAATGTGCCAAGCCTGCGCACCCGAGTGCCCGATCTGGAAAATCAGGTAAAAACCCTGACCGACAAGCTGAACAATATTGACGGCACCTGGAACCAGCGCACCGCAGAAATGCAGCAGAAAGTGGCGCAGAGCGACAGCGTGATAAGCGGTCTGAAGGACGAAAACCAGAAGCTGAAAAACGAGCTGATTGTCGCGCAGAAGAAAGTCAATGCCGCCAATCTCCAGCTCGATGACAAACAACGCACCATTATCATGCAGTGGTTTATGTATGGCGGCGGCGTACTGGGCGTCGGTCTGGTGCTGGGTCTGGTTCTGCCACTCCTTATCCCTAGCCGTAAGCGTAAAGACCGCTGGATGAATTAATTCGTCTTCGATGCCAGACTTACGTACTATCTTGCGAAAAGAGAAAACGGGAGTGTTGGGCGTGAAGAGTTATCTGGTCGGTGGTGCGGTTCGTGATGCGTTGTTAGGTCTGCCGGTCAAAGATAAAGACTGGGTGGTGGTCGGCGCCACGCCAGAAGAGATGCTCAGCGCGGGCTACCAGCAGGTAGGCCGCGATTTTCCTGTTTTTCTGCATCCACAAAGCCGCGAAGAGTACGCCCTGGCGCGCACGGAACGAAAATCGGGTTCTGGTTATACCGGCTTTACCTGCTATGCCGCGCCGGATGTGACCCTGGAGCAAGATTTACTGCGCCGCGATCTCACGATTAATGCCCTGGCGCAGGACGACCAGGGCAACATCATTGACGCCTACGGCGGCCAGGACGATCTGCGTAACCGCATTCTGCGCCACGTCTCCCCTGCCTTTTCCGAAGATCCGCTGCGCGTGCTGCGCGTGGCGCGTTTTGCTGCCCGTTACGCTCATCTCAGCTTCCGTATCGCAGATGAGACGATGGCGCTGATGACCGCCATGACGGATGCGGGTGAACTTGAACACCTCACGCCAGAGCGCGTCTGGAAAGAGACGGAAAACGCCCTGACGACCCGCAACCCGCAGGTCTTTTTCCAGGTGCTGCGTGATTGCGGCGCGCTGAAAGTGCTCTTCCCGGAAGTGGATAATCTGTTTGGCGTCCCGGCTCCGGCAAAATGGCATCCGGAAATTGACACCGGCGTTCACACGCTGATGACGCTGAGTATGGCTGCGATGCTGAGCCCGGAAGTGGACGTGCGTTTTTCCACACTGTGCCACGATCTGGGTAAGGGGTTAACGCCAAAAGAGTTCTGGCCGCGCCACCACGGGCACGGTCCGGCAGGCGTGAAGCTGGTTGAAGGAATTTGCCAGCGCCTGCGCGTGCCTAACGATATCCGTGACCTGGCAAAACTGGTGGCAGAGTTCCATGACCTGATCCACACCTTCCCGATCCTGAAACCGGCCACCATCGTGAAGCTGTTCGATAACATCGACGCCTGGCGCAAACCGCAGCGCGTGGAGCAAATCGCCTTAACCAGCGAAGCCGACGTGCGCGGGCGCACCGGGTTTGAAGCCTGTGATTACCCGCAGGGGCGTTTGCTGCGTGAAGCGTGGGATGTCGCCAGAGCCGTGCCGACAAAAGATGTCGTCGACGCCGGATTCAAAGGCCCGGACATTCGTGAAGAGCTGACAAAGCGCCGGATTGACGCGGTAACCGCGTGGAAGGAACAACGTTGCCCTCAGCCCAAAGACTGAGGACAACGGGTCAGAAGAAGACCACGTAGACGGCAGCCGCCACGATAAAGCGGTAGATAGCGAACGGAATAAACGAAATACGCTTAATCAGTTGCAGGAAGGTTTTGATCGCAATCAGCGCCACGATAAAGGCCGTGATAAAGCCCACCGCGAACATCGGAATATCACCTGCGGTCAGGAAGTGGTAGCTCTTATAGACGTCTAGCACGGTCGCGCCCATCATCATCGGTACCGCCAGCAGGAACGAAAACTCCGATGCCGCATAGCGGCTAACGCCCATCAGCATCCCACCGGAAATGGTCGCTCCAGAACGGGAAAAGCCCGGCCACAGCGCCAGACACTGGAAGCAACCGATCATAAACGCCTGGCGATAGGTCATATCGTCCAGACCTTCTGCGCGTGGCGTTTTCGGCTTCAGCACTTCTGCTGCAATTAACAGGAAGCCGCCGACCACCAGCGCGTACATCACATTAATAGGGTTGAAGAGCGATTTGATCGTGTCGTGGAATACCAGTCCCAGAATCACCGCCGGGACCATACCCAAGAGGATATGGATAAGCGTCAGACGGCCTTTGCCCACACCTTCATGCTCCGGCGGGCGGCCGAAGTGAATACCAATCAAACCAAACAGACGACGCCAGAACATCACGACCACGGCCAGAATGGAGCCGAGCTGAATCACCACTTCGAACGTCTTGGCGGTATCGCCTTCAAAGCCCAGCAGATGGCCAACGATAATCATGTGACCGGTACTGGAAACCGGCAAAAACTCCGTCAATCCTTCGACCACACCCAGTATTGCCGCCACCAGCAGCGAGTGTATATCGCTCATCTATAAACCCCTAAAAAGATATAAAAAAACGGTTCACCCATCAGGCAACCGTGAAAGTTACAGCGTTAAGACCGATATAACAGAAAAAGGTTTAGCAATTATGACGTTAATGACGTCCTTTCAGATTATGGCCACGCTCAATAATAACGCCAACATTTGTCGCGCGAGCGACCGCACCAGGCTTACTCAGTTTGATGCGCACCCAGGGAGAGTTGAATTTGTTCAGCAGCAGCTCCGCCACCTCTTCCGCCACGCGTTCTACCAGCGCAAAACGTTGCCCTTCAACGTGGCTAATGACCGTTTCACTGATATCGGCATAGCTGAGGCAGTCATTGACGTCATCACTTTTTGCCGACTTGCGGTTATCCCAGCCCATTTCGATATCGAACACCAGTTTCTGCTCAATGGTCTGTTCCCAGTCGTAAACACCAATAGTGGTGATTACCGAAAGTTGCTCTATAAATACAATATCCATCACGACCTGCCTGCTTTTTGGCTAAACCGGATACCACTTCCGGCGAATTATGCGTATTATCCACAGATGTTGAGAATACAGATACATTTTCAAAACGGAACAGCGTTATGAGTGCAATCGCGCCTGGAATGATCCTCCTCGCCTACCTTTGCGGCTCAATCTCCAGCGCCATTCTGGTCTGCCGAATCGCCGGGTTACCTGACCCTCGCGTAAGTGGTTCCGGGAACCCCGGGGCGACCAATGTACTACGAATTGGCGGCAAGGGAGCAGCCGTAGCGGTTTTGGTTTTTGATGTACTGAAAGGAATGCTACCCGTCTGGGGCGCGTATGCTCTGGGCATCACCCCGTTTTGGCTTGGCCTTATCGCCATCGCCGCCTGTGTTGGTCATATCTGGCCCGTATTCTTCGGCTTTAAAGGTGGCAAAGGCGTCGCAACCGCCTTTGGTGCTATTGCGCCCATCGGCTGGGATTTAACCGGCGTCATGGCCGGTACCTGGCTGCTGACGATTTTACTGAGCGGCTATTCATCGCTGGGTGCCATTGTCAGCGCACTGATCGCGCCATTCTATGTCTGGTGGTTCAAGCCGCAATTTACCTTCCCGGTATCGATGCTCTCGTGCCTGATCCTGTTGCGTCATCACGATAATATTCAGCGTCTGTGGCGACGTCAGGAAACAAAAATCTGGACAAAACTGAAGCGGAAAAAGAAAGAACCTGAGTAATCGTCCTGCCCGGCATCACTTCACTTGCACGGGCCTACAGCGACATTGTCCCCTTCAGGTTATGTCTTATAACCAAATGTGATTTAGGTCACCTTCTGCCTGTGGTAACTGTTAGAGACACAACACAACCACACAAAAAGAAAATGGCAGAAATCACAGAAACAACTCCCCTTTCCACGGCAGGAAACGCCCCTGATGGCGACATCAAGTGGGTGCGTAACGCATCAGACGTTTCACGCCTGGTCAACGACGGCTCTCAGGGCCGGGCCAATGCCCGTATCGTCATCGGTATCGCGCTGGGCGGTATTTTCCTCGATGCCTACGATCTCGGCGCGCTGGCGTTCGGTATCAAAGACATTACCCGCGAATTCAATCTCACCCCTGCGGGCACCGGAATGGTGGCGTCGGCCATTACCTTCGGTGCCATTGTCGGGGCACTTCTCGGCGGTTATCTCACCGACAAAATCGGGCGCTATCGCGTCTTTATGGCCGACATGGTGTTCTTTGTGGTCGCGGCCATCGCCTGTGCGCTGGCGCCAAACGAATATGTACTGGCAGGCGCACGCTTTGTGATGGGTCTAGGCGTGGGGATTGACCTCCCTGTGGCGATGGCGTTCCTGAGCGAGTTCGCCAGACTGAAAGGGCCTGGGAATAAGGCCTCCAGCGTCGCCATGTGGTGTCCGACCTGGTATGCCGCCATCAGTATCTCTTACCTGCTGGTGCTCTTTTTCTACGCCGTACTGCCGGAAAGCCACAGCGACTGGTTGTGGCGTTTGATTCTCGGCTTTGGCGCAGTACCGGCGCTGGTCATTATCGCAATCCGCAGCCGCTATATGAGCGAGTCTCCGGTCTGGGCGGCGAACCAGGGGAACCTGAAAGAGGCGGCGTCTATTTTACGCCAGTCGTATAACATTAACGCCCACGTTCCGCAGGATGCGCTCGACCAGCCCGCTCCGGTGGTCAACAAGGCGAAATGGTCAAACTATCTGAACCTGTTCCGCGGTATCTATTTACGACGCACCACGCTCGCCACGCTGCTGTCGGTGGTTTCCTCGTTCGCCTATAACGCGGTCGCCTTTGGTCTGCCGGTGATTATTTCCAGCTTCTTTGTGCAGTCTATGCTGACCACTATTTTGATTTCGCTGGCGCTTAATCTGCTGTTTGCATTCGTTGGCGGGCTGCTGGCCGTGCGCTATGTCCCACGCTTCGGCGCATGGCGGATGTCGCTTGCGGGTTATGCCTGCCAGCTTGTCGCCCTGCTCGGCCTGGCGCTGATTGGCCGCCCTGAGGGCGCAGCAGAAGGTATTGCCGCCGTTGCGATGCTGGCGCTGTTCCTGTTTGGTCAGGGCTTTGGACCGGGTGCACATACCATGACGTTTGCTTCCCTGAGCTACCCGACCTCGCTGCGCGGCGTAGGCGTAGGCCTTAACCAGACGCTGATGCGCAGCAGTTCAACGCTGTCTCTTTTCCTGTTCCCGCTGCTGGTCGCCTCTCTGGATACCGCGGTGTTCTGGGTGATTGCCCTGGCGCCGTTTATCGGGCTGGCCTCACTGCTGGCAATCCGCTGGGAACCGTCCGGGTATGATGTGGATGCGGAGGATTATCGGTAGTTTCTGGAATGAAGCTCTGAGGTTTATTCCGTTCACCTTAAGTGCAGCAGAAAATTGATTTTTTGCAGCCTGTGAACGGGAAAAGGGGGCCACCGCGGCCCCCTTTTCAATCCCCGCGGCCCCGCAACAAAATCGGTGCTTCGCACTTCGCTCACCTTCCGACCCTCTGCCTGCGGTCGTCTCAACTCGACATCCTGTCTCGATTCGCCTCTGGCCGCCATCCATGGCGTCCAGACCTTGTCATCCGGTCTCCGGTTCGCCGATTTTAGCGGGGACTCAACACCCGTGCCCCTTTCCGGCCGCAGTGCAGGTTGAGGTGATGCCAGTCCGGCAGAAAATCGCCGAGGCGTTTCACCGTAGCCGGGGCGACGCGCAGGGATGCGCGGAGAGGGCGTGACCTGCATGGATGCAGGATCTCGCCCGACCCGAAAGCGAAGGGGAAAAAGCCGAGGGAACCGCGAAGCGGCGATTTTCATGGCCGGGAGCCGGGATTGTTAAGGGGGCGGCGATAGCCCCCTTAACACGTTCACCGCAGCGGGCTAAGCAGGTAGTGAAGAAGCTATGGTGAACGGAACAATTCCACCCATCTTCCAGAGCAAAAAATAATCCATAAGCGACTCATATGACAGCCTTCATTTCCGCCAGGGCATACTGAAACGTAACCCGATGGTGAGCAGATGGATGCAGCATGTTAGCAACTCAGGTCACTGATAACTCTTACAAAGGCTGGCAGGCATCGCTTGCGCTGCAATTTTGTCACACCCCTGAGAAAACCCTCCTGCACTCCGCTCATCATGTCGGGCCGCTCACCGTTCAGCGGCCATTTTATCCCGAAGGTGAAACCTGCCATCTCTATCTGCTGCACCCGCCTGGCGGGATTGTCGGCGGCGATTCGCTCAATATCGTCGTGCGGCTGGACGCCAAAAGCCACACGCTTATCACCATGCCCGGCGCCAGTAAGTTCTATCGCAGTAGCGGCCCACAGGCTTACCTGAACCAGCACTTTTACCTTGATGATAATGCAACGCTGGAGTGGCTACCGCAGGACACCATTATCTTCCCCGGCGCGAATGCCACATTGCGATCCGTCTTTCACCTGCGGGCATCCAGCACCCTGCTGGCCTGGGAGCTGTACTGTCTGGGCCGCCCGGTCATCAACGAAACTTTTAGCCACGGCACGCTTGAGAGCCGCCTTGAGGTGTGGGTCGACGACGAGCCACGCCTGATTGAGCGCCAGCATCTCAGCAATGGCGACCTGACGCCCGTCGCCGGGCATCCGTGGATCGGCACGTTACTGTTTTATCCCGCCAGCGAAAATAATCTTGAAACGGTACGCAAACGGCTCGCGCCGCTGGACAATTTTGCCGGCGCCACCCTCACCGACGGCCTGCTGTCGGTGCGTTTTCTTTCACATGACAACCTGATTTGCCAGCGGGTAATGCGCGATATCTGGCAGTCGCTTCGCCCGCTTTTAACCCCCAAAACCGCCTGTTCGCCGCGTATCTGGCAGACATAAGAGAAACGTTATGGAACTGACCCCCAGAGAAAAAGACAAGCTGTTGTTGTTCACCGCCGCGCTGGTTGCCGAACGCCGCCTTGCACGCGGGGTGAAGCTCAATTACCCGGAATCCGTCGCGCTGATCAGCGCCTTTATTATGGAAGGCGCACGCGATGGCGAAACCGTGGCCTCACTGATGGAAGCAGGCCGCCATGTCCTGACGCGCGCGCAGGTGATGGAAGGTGTACCGGAGATGATCCCCGATATTCAGGTGGAGGCCACCTTCCCGGACGGATCCAAGCTCGTCACCGTTCATAACCCGATCGTGTAAGGAGCTACTGATGATCCCAGGCGAATATCAGGTTAAACCCGGCAGCATCACCCTTAATGTCGGGCGTAAAACAGTGAGTGTGATCGTTGAAAACCACGGCGACAGGCCGATCCAGGTGGGATCGCATTACCATTTTTATGAGGTAAACCCGGCGCTGAAATTCGATCGTGAAACCGCGAAAGGCTATCGGCTCAATATCCCGGCTGGCACTGCGGTGCGCTTTGAACCCGGCCAGAAGCGCGAGGTCACGCTGGTACGGGTGGCGGGCGCACAGCGCATTTTCGGTTTTCGCGGCGACGTGATGGGAGAGGTGAAACATGGCTGAGATTTCACGCCAGGCTTACGCCGATATGTTCGGCCCCACCACGGGCGACAAGGTGCGGCTGGCAGATACCGAACTGTGGATCGAAGTAGAAGACGATCTCACGACCTACGGTGAAGAGGTCAAATTCGGCGGAGGGAAAGTGATCCGCGATGGCATGGGTCAGGGGCAAATGACCTCGCAGGATTGCGTGGATCTGGTGCTCACCAACGCGTTGATTGTCGATCACTGGGGGATCGTGAAAGCTGATATCGGCGTCAAAAACGGCAGGATCTTTGCCGTGGGGAAAGCCGGAAATCCGGATATCCAGCCCGACGTGACGATCCCGATTGGCGCCGCAACGGAAGTGATCGCCGCCGAAGGGAAGATCGTCACTGCCGGTGGAATCGACACCCATATTCACTGGATCTGCCCGCAGCAGGCAGAAGAGGCGTTGGTCTCCGGTGTGACGACCATGATCGGCGGCGGAACAGGACCCGCGGCAGGCACCAACGCCACCACCTGTACGCCAGGGCCGTGGTATATCGCCCGTATGTTGCAGGCCGCCGATACACTTCCCGTCAATATCGGTTTACTGGGTAAGGGAAATGGTTCGAACCCTGACGCCCTGCGCGAGCAAATCGTCGCCGGAGCCATCGGCCTGAAAATTCATGAAGACTGGGGCGCAACGCCTGCTGCCATTAACTGCTCGCTGACGGTAGCCGACGAGATGGATATTCAGGTGGCGCTGCACAGCGATACGCTGAACGAATCCGGGTTTGTTGAAGACACGCTGGCGGCGATTGCCGGACGCACCATCCACACCTTCCATACAGAGGGCGCGGGCGGTGGACACGCGCCGGATATCATCACCGCCTGCGCGCACCCGAATATTTTACCCTCTTCCACCAACCCGACGCTGCCCTACACGGTCAACACCATCGATGAGCATCTCGACATGCTGATGGTCTGCCACCATCTCGATCCGGATATCGCCGAGGATGTGGCGTTTGCTGAGTCCCGCATTCGCCGGGAAACCATTGCCGCTGAAGACGTGCTGCACGATATCGGTGCCTTCTCACTGACTTCATCCGATTCTCAGGCCATGGGCCGCGTGGGTGAAGTGATTGTCCGTACCTGGCAGGTGGCTCACCGCATGAAGGTGCAACGCGGTGCCCTGCCGGAAGAAAGTGGCGATAACGATAACTTTCGCGTCAAACGCTTTATCGCCAAATACACCATTAACCCGGCATTGACTCACGGTATTGCGCATGAAGTGGGTTCCATTGAGGCGGGCAAACTGGCTGACCTGGTGGTCTGGTCACCGGCCTTCTTTGGCGTAAAACCGGCCACCATCGTCAAAGGCGGGATGATCGCCTGCGCGCCGATGGGCGACATCAATGCCTCGATCCCCACGCCACAGCCCGTGCACTATCGCCCGATGTTTGGCTCTCTGGGTGCCGCAAGACATGCAACCCGGCTGACATTTATCTCCCAGGCCGCCGCATCCGGCAACCTTGCCGGGCAACTCAACCTGCAAAGCGCCACCGCCGTGGTGAAAGGCTGCCGCAGCGTGAAAAAGGCCGACATGATCCACAACGGCCTGCAACCGAATATCACTGTTGACGCGCAGACGTATGAAGTGCGTGTTGACGGCGAACTGATCACCAGCGAACCGGCTGACGTTTTGCCAATGGCACAACGCTATTTCCTGTTTTGAGGAGCGACAATGATCTACTTAACCCAACGCCTCGACCACGCGCACCGCGTCACCGCCAGCGTCACGCTGCCGATTGATGTGCGGGTGAAAAGCCGCGCCCGAGTGGCGCTAAACGACGGTCGCGAAGCCGGACTGATGCTACCCCGCGGCTTACTGCTGCGCGGCGGCGACCTGCTGGCCAGTGAAGACGGCAGCGAAGTGATTGAAGTGATCGCCGCGCCAGAATCCGTGTCAGTGGTGCGCTGCGCCGATCCGTTCCTGCTGGCCCGCGCCTGTTATCACCTGGGCAACCGCCATGTTCCGCTGCAAATCATGCCTGGCGAATTGCGCTATCACCACGATCACGTCCTCGACGATATGTTGCGTCAGTTCGGGCTGGAAGTGGCCTATGCCAGCCTCCCCTTTGAACCGGAAGCAGGCGCTTACACCAGCGATGCCCACGGGCATAGCCACTCGCACGCTCACTCACATTAAGGATTAATCATGCGTAAGTATTTACCTCTGTTACTGCTGGCGTTTTCCCTTCCGGCGCTGGCTCATCCAGGCCACGGCGCCGACAGTTTTCAGGCGGGATTTCTCCATCCGCTGACCGGGCTTGATCATCTGCTGATGCTGACAGGCGCAGGTGTGCTGTCGGCACTGAGCGGGCGCAAGCTACTGCTGCCTTTTGCCACCCTCGGGATGATGCTGACCGGCGCAATTGCAGGCAGCCTGCTCGGCGGCTTTAGCGGGATGGAGATGCTGATTATCGCCTCGCTGGCGGTATGCGGCGTGATGATGTTTAAAACGGAAAATCGCCTGCTGCTGGCAGTACCAGCACTGGCAATGTTCCACGGCTGGGCGCACGGCGTGGAAATGGCTGGCCATAACTTCTGGCTCTTCACCAGCGGGTTTATGTTCGCCAGCGCCACAGTGCTGTGCGCGAGCTTTGCGGCGGGATTACTGCTGCGCCGCCACGACGGCCTGCGTAAAACCTTCGGCGGTGGGCTGATTGTTTCGGCCCTGCTGGCGCTGATGAGCTAATGGAGCACTCCCGCCAATGGCTGCGCCTGATGCAGCTTTCCAGCAGTAGCCTGCCGGTCGGGTCATTTACCTGGTCGCAGGGGCTGGAATGGGCTGTTGAGGCCGGATGGATTACCAGTGCCGATGCATTCAAACGCTGGCAAATTCAGCTGATGGAACAGAGTTTTTTCTGCGTCGACCTGCCGCTGTTTATCCGCCTGTATCAGGCCTGTGAGCAGCAGGAACTGGCCGCCGTCAAACACTGGACGGCGTACCTGCTCGCCTGCCGGGAAACGCGTGAGCTGCGCGAAGAAGAGCGCAATCGCGGCGCGGCCTTTACGCGGTTGATTAAAAGCTGGGAGCCGGACTGCCCGGCAGACTGGCTGGCGTTACTTGCACAAAGCCAGCTCTGCGGTATGGCATGGCTGGGCGTGCGCTGGGGAATTGGCGCACGCGAGCTGGCCCTGAGCCTGGGCTATAGCTGGATTGAGAGCGCCGTGATGGCGGGCGTTAAGCTCGTCCCGTTCGGGCAACAGGCCGCACAACAGCTGATTATCGGGCTGAGTGATCATTTTGCGAATGGGCTGGATGCAGCATTTTTACGGGGTGATGAGGCGCTGGGGGCGGCTACGCCACTTTCCGCCATCGCCTCTGCACGACACGAAACACAATATTCACGGTTATTCCGTTCCTGAGGATGCAACATGGCTGATTACAAACATCCCCTGCGCGTTGGCGTGGGCGGCCCGGTGGGTTCGGGCAAAACCGCACTGCTGGAAGCGCTCTGCAAGGCAATGCGCGACACGTATCATCTGGCGGTGGTCACCAATGATATCTACACCAAAGAGGATCAGCGCATCCTGACCGAAGCGGGCGCGCTGGAGCCAGAGCGCATCGTGGGTGTGGAAACCGGCGGGTGTCCGCATACTGCCATTCGTGAAGATGCGTCGATGAATCTCGCGGCCGTAGAGGCATTAAGCGAGAAATTCGGCAACCTTGATCTGATCTTTGTCGAAAGCGGCGGTGACAATCTGAGCGCCACCTTTAGCCCGGAGCTGGCGGATCTGACCATCTATGTGATCGACGTTGCCGAAGGCGAGAAGATCCCGCGCAAAGGCGGGCCAGGGATCACGAAATCCGATTTCCTGGTGATCAATAAAACCGATCTCGCGCCGTACGTTGGCGCCTCGCTGGAGGTCATGGAACGTGACACCAACCGGATGCGCGGCGAACGTCCGTGGACCTTTACCAATCTTAAAGCGGGTGACGGTTTAGCAACAATTATTGCGTTTCTGGAAGAGAAAGGAATGTTGCGGGTGTAGTGCGGTTTATTGCCGGGTGGCGGCTTCGCCTGACCCGGCCTACGGCTTTGTAGGCCCGGTAAGCGCAGCGCCACCGGGCAAAAAAACTTACGCCTCTGGCAGCTCCGCCAGCGGCCAGCGCGGACGCACGGACACGCTCAGGTCAGAGGTTGCCCCGGCGTTCAAACGCACCATCCCCGCGTAAGCAATCATCGCGCCGTTGTCGGTACAAAACTCCGGGCGCGCGTAGAACACTTCGCCGCGACGTTTTTGCATCATCTCTGCGAGCTTCGCGCGCAGGGTACGGTTAGCGCTCACGCCCCCCGCCATCACCAGACGCTTAAAGCCGGTCTGATCCAGCGCACGCTTACACTTGATCATCAGCGTATCCACCACTGCATCTTCAAATGCGCGGGCGATGTCCGCACGAGTCTGATCGTCGTTTTCGTTATTGCGAATCGTATTGGCCGCGAAAGTTTTCAGGCCAGAGAAGCTGAAGTCCAGCCCCGGGCGATCGGTCATCGGACGCGGGAAGACAAAACGCCCTTCCGTACCCTGAGATGCCATTTTCGACAGCATCGGGCCGCCCGGATAATCCAGCCCCAGCAGTTTGGCGGTTTTGTCGAAGGCTTCACCGGCCGCATCGTCAATAGACTCGCCCAGCAGTTCGTACTTGCCAATGCCCGTCACGCTAATCAGCTGGGTATGGCCGCCAGAAACCAGCAGTGCCACAAACGGGAATTCTGGTGGGTTATCTTCCAGCATTGGCGCCAGCAGATGCCCTTCCATATGGTGCACCGGTATCGCCGGAACATCCCACGCGAACGCCAGCGAACGCCCGACCGTTGCCCCAACCAGCAGCGCGCCGACCAGACCTGGGCCTGCGGTATAAGCAACTGCATCGATATCTTTTGCGCTCAATCCGGCTTCTTTCAACGCCGCCTGAATCAAAGGAACCGTTTTACGTACGTGGTCACGAGAGGCCAGTTCAGGGACAACGCCGCCGTAATCAGCATGGAGTTTCACCTGACTATACAGTTGGTTGGCGAGCAGCCCTTTTTCGTCGTCGTAAATCGCGATGCCGGTTTCATCGCAGGATGTTTCTATACCCAGTACACGCATGGCTTGTTTTACCTCATTTCAATACCGCGCAGTGTAGAGCCTGGGCGGGTTGATGTAAAACTTTGTTCGCCCCAGGAAGAAGGCTCGTGTATACTCCTCACCCTTATTAAAGTCCCTTTCAAAATCGCATCGGTGCTTTACAAAGCAGCAGCATTTGCAGTAAAATTCCGCACCATTTTGAAATAAGCTGGCGTTGATGCCAGCGGCAAACCGAATTTATTAAAGGTGAGAGTTACATGCCGGTAATTAAAGTACGTGAAAACGAGCCGTTCGACGTAGCACTGCGTCGCTTCAAACGTTCATGCGAAAAAGCAGGTGTTCTGGCGGAAGTTCGTCGTCGTGAGTTTTATGAAAAACCAACGACCGAACGTAAACGCGCTAAAGCTTCTGCTGTGAAACGTCACGCGAAGAAACTGGCTCGCGAAAACGCACGCCGTACTCGTCTGTACTAATCTGTTGAGGGCTACAGCCCTCAATTGACAGACAGAGTAGTAGTCGTAAGGCCGTGCTTCCGGAAGGAATGCGCGGCTTGTTTTCGTTTATAAGTCGCTTAATTTTTTGGGGCATATGGCCGGAAGAATCCCACGCGTTTTCATCAATGACCTGCTTGCCAGAACCGACATCGTCGATCTCATCGACGCGCGGGTAAAGCTCAAAAAGCAGGGCAAGAACTACCATGCGTGCTGTCCGTTCCATAACGAAAAAACCCCCTCTTTCACCGTAAACGGTGAAAAACAGTTTTACCACTGCTTCGGCTGTGGCGCTCACGGTAATGCCGTCGATTTTTTAATGAATTACGACAAGCTCGAGTTCGTTGAAACCGTCGAAGAACTGGCGGCGATGCACAACCTTGAAGTGCCGTATGAAGCAGGCAGCGGGCCCACTCAGATAGAGCGCCATCAACGCCAGACGCTGTATCAACTGATGGACGGCCTGAACTCGTTTTACCAACAGTCTCTTAAGCACACTGCTGCTGAGCCTGCGCGTCAGTATCTGACTCAGCGCGGACTGAGCGACGATGTCATTGCGCGTTTCGCTATTGGTTACGCCCCGCCCGGTTGGGACAACGTGTTAAAGCGTTTTGGCGGTAATAGCGAAGATCGTAAGTCACTGATTGATGCAGGAATGCTGGTCACCAACGACCAGGGACGAAGCTACGATCGCTTCCGTGAACGGGTGATGTTCCCGATTCGCGACAAGCGTGGCCGGGTGATTGGTTTTGGTGGTCGTGTACTGGGCGATGCCCTGCCGAAATACCTTAACTCCCCGGAAACCGATATTTTCCATAAGGGCCGCCAGCTTTACGGTCTTTATGAAGCGCAACAGGATAACGCGGAACCTCAGCGTCTTCTCGTCGTCGAAGGGTATATGGACGTTGTCGCACTGGCACAGTATGACATCAACTATGCCGTTGCTTCGCTGGGGACATCGACAACTGCCGACCATATCCAGCTGCTGTTCAGGGTGACCAACAACGTCATCTGCTGTTACGACGGTGACCGTGCCGGACGCGATGCCGCCTGGCGAGCACTGGAAACGGCGCTGCCGTACATGACCGACGGTCGCCAGTTGCGCTTTATGTTTCTGCCTGACGGCGAAGACCCGGATACGCTGGTGCGTAAAGAGGGTAAAGCGGCGTTTGAAGCGCGGATGGAGCAGGCACAGCCGCTCTCCACGTTTTTGTTTAACAGCCTGATGCCGCAGGTCGATTTGAGTACGCCCGATGGCCGCGCTCAGTTGAGCACGCTGGCACTGCCGTTAATCAGCCAGGTACCTGGCGAAACGCTGCGTATTTATTTGCGTCAGGAGTTAGGCAATAAGCTCGGCATTCTGGATGACAGCCAGCTTGAACGTTTAATGCCAAAACTGGCTGAAACCGGGGCGGTTCGCCCTGCGCCACAGCTAAAACGCACAACCATGCGTATACTGATAGGGTTACTGGTGCAAAACCCCGAACTTGCTCCGCAAGTGCCGTCGCTGGCGGGTTTGAACCACGAAAAATTGCCCGGACTTGGCTTATTTTCAGAATTGGTCAACACTTGTTTGTCGCAGCCAGGTCTGACCACCGGACAACTTTTAGAGCATTATCGCGGCACAAAAGAGTCCGCAACCCTTGAAAAACTGTCGATGTGGGACGATATAGCAGATAAGGATATTGCAGAAAAAACGTTCACCGACTCACTCAACCATATGTTTGATTCGATGCTTGAGCTGCGCCAGGAAGAGTTGATTGCTCGCGAGCGCACACACGGTTTAAGCAGCGAAGAACGCCGGGAACTCTGGATGTTGAACCAGGAACTGGCGAAAAAATAAGTTAAAGACAAAAGTATTTAACGGCTTAAGTGCCGAATATCGATCGGGGAGCCCCCGGCAGCCGCACTGAGAGGCAGCGGCAAAAATATAAGTACGCCCTCGCTTTAAAGGTTGGCAGCCCTATCGCCAACACCAATCAAACGAATTAAGTGTGGATACCGTCTTATGGAGCAAAACCCGCAGTCACAGCTGAAACTTCTTGTCCAACGTGGTAAGGAGCAAGGCTATCTGACCTATGCCGAGGTCAATGACCATCTGCCGGAAGATATCGTCGATTCAGATCAGATCGAAGACATCATCCAAATGATCAATGACATGGGTATTCAGGTGATGGAAGAAGCACCGGATGCCGATGATCTGTTGCTGGCTGAAACCTCCAACAACACTGACGAAGATGCGGAAGAAGCTGCTGCACAGGTACTGTCCAGCGTAGAATCTGAAATCGGGCGCACCACTGACCCGGTCCGCATGTACATGCGCGAAATGGGCACCGTTGAACTGTTGACCCGCGAAGGCGAAATCGACATCGCTAAGCGCATCGAAGACGGGATCAACCAGGTTCAGTGTTCCGTTGCCGAATACCCGGAAGCAATCACTTATCTGCTGGAACAGTACGACCGCGTTGAAGCTGAAGAAGCGCGTCTGTCTGACCTGATCACCGGTTTTGTTGATCCGAACGCTGAAGAAGATTTGGCGCCGACTGCTACTCACGTCGGTTCTGAGTTGTCCCAGGAAGAGATGGATGACGACGAAGACGAAGATGAAGAAGACGGCGACGACGACAGCGATGACGACAACAGCATCGACCCTGAGCTGGCGCGCGAGAAGTTCGGCGAACTGCGTACGCAGTACGAACTGACCCGTGACACCATCAAAGCAAAAGGCCGTAGCCACGCCGCTGCTCAGGAAGAGATCCTGAAACTGTCTGAAGTCTTCAAACAATTTCGCCTGGTGCCAAAACAGTTCGACTACCTGGTAAACAGTATGCGCGTCATGATGGACCGCGTGCGTACCCAGGAACGTATCATCATGAAACTGTGTGTTGAACAGTGCAAAATGCCGAAGAAGAACTTCATCACGCTCTTCACTGGCAACGAAACCAGCGAAACCTGGTTCAACGCCGCTATCGCGATGAACAAGCCGTGGTCTGAAAAACTGCATGACGTGAAAGAAGACGTGCATCGCGGGCTGCAGAAACTCCAGCAGATTGAAGAAGAAACCGGCCTGACCATCGAGCAAGTGAAGGATATCAACCGTCGTATGTCTATCGGTGAAGCGAAAGCCCGCCGTGCGAAAAAAGAGATGGTTGAAGCGAACTTACGTCTGGTTATCTCTATCGCCAAGAAATACACCAACCGTGGTCTGCAATTCCTGGATCTTATCCAGGAAGGCAACATCGGTCTGATGAAAGCGGTAGATAAATTTGAATACCGTCGTGGTTACAAGTTCTCCACCTACGCAACCTGGTGGATCCGTCAGGCTATCACCCGCTCTATCGCGGATCAGGCGCGCACCATCCGTATTCCGGTGCATATGATTGAGACGATTAACAAACTCAACCGTATCTCCCGCCAGATGCTGCAAGAGATGGGCCGCGAGCCAACGCCAGAAGAGCTGGCTGAACGTATGCTGATGCCGGAAGACAAGATCCGTAAAGTGCTGAAGATTGCCAAAGAGCCTATCTCCATGGAAACGCCAATCGGCGACGATGAAGATTCGCATCTGGGTGATTTCATCGAGGATACCACCCTCGAGCTGCCGCTGGACTCTGCCACCACCGAGAGCCTGCGTGCCGCAACGCACGACGTTCTGGCTGGCCTGACCGCCCGTGAAGCAAAAGTTCTGCGTATGCGTTTCGGTATCGACATGAATACCGACCACACGCTGGAAGAAGTGGGTAAACAGTTCGACGTTACCCGCGAACGTATCCGTCAGATCGAAGCGAAGGCGCTGCGTAAATTGCGCCACCCGAGCCGCTCTGAAGTGCTGCGTAGCTTCCTGGACGACTAATCCGTCCGCGATGAAAAAGCTCCCTTCGGGGAGCTTTTTTTTTGGGATTTTTCGTAGAGTACAAAAATTAGTAGGTACCCCCCGCAATAGATGCAATTGTAAATGATATTTATTTTCATTATCATTTTTCTTTTCGTAAACTACTGTAAAGAAAAATTACATGAATTTCAAAATATTAAAAAATCAATCTCTCTGCGCGCTCGCGATTTCTCTGGCCCTTCACGCGGGTTCTGCCTGTGCAAAGGACTTCTCCGAGGATCAGTTTTCTTCTCAACCGCTGGGTCACGGCGTTTACGAACTGGCTTATGATGCCGGACAAAACGCGGTCTATGCGGCGTCCGCCCCCTCTTTCGATAAAGATAAAACCGCCGGCGAAATGTTCCTGCTTTCAGCTGACTCGCTGAAGGTTGATAAGCGGATCGCGACCCAACGCCGCCCCTTCGCCGTTTCACTGGATGAAGCCAACCACATTCTCTGGTCAGGCAATGCGCTGGATGGCTCATTAACCCTGCTGGATACCCGCACCAACAAAGAAGTGAAGACGCTCCAGCTCGCGGATGATGAAAACAAAGCGCACGTTCGCGAAGTGGTACTCGATAAGAAACACCAGCGCCTCTACGTCTCCGGGATTGGCAGTGAAGGCAAAGGCGTGCTGTGGGTTGTCGACACTAAAAACCAGACGCTTGCGCACACCCTGAAAGGGATGGATCCGGTTGGCTTTGCCGTTGATGAAGCAGGCGACAAGGTTTACGCCGTCACCGGCAAAGGCGAACTGGTAACGCTGGATGGCAAAACATCCCAGGTTATCTCCCGCGTGAAAGTTGACCCATCCGAGCCAAAACATTACTTCCTGAATATCGCCCTGAACACCGCCAAAGGCGTCGGGTTTATCGCCGATACCAACACCGCCGATGTGCTGGTTGTACAGCTCGATTCCGGTAAGTTAGTTCACCGCGTTCCCACGCCGAACTCCATTGCCGCCGTCTACAACCCGGCGCGCAACGAAGTGTACGTTACCCATCGCAATGCCCGTCAGATAAGCGTTATCGATGCCAATACCTACAGCCTGAAACACACCATTAAAACGGCTGCCATGCCCAACAGCATGGTGCTTTCTCCGGACAGCAAAACGCTCTTTGTCAGCGTGAAGCAGGATGAAAAAGCCACCCAGGCTGACTATGTGCTCAAACTCGATTTAACCCAATTCTGAGGATTGCTTTGTGATTAACCAGACACGTACGGCGCTGGCGATTTCGCTCGCCCTCGCCAGCCTTCCTGCGGCCGTTTTCGCCGAGGAGACAACACCCACTAATGAAGATCAGATGGTGGTCACCGCCACCGGTTTCGCCCAGGAGCGCCGCGAAGCACCGGCGACCATCTCCGTGGTCGGCGAGAAAGAGCTGAACACCCGTTCGAACCAGAACGTGACCGAAGCGTTGCGTGAAATGCCCGGTGTATTAGTGGGGAACGGTAACGGGAGCCTTGCCACTGGCGATGTGCAGATGCGCGGCATGGACTCCACGTATACCTCCTACATGGTCAACGGCATCAAACAAGGGACCCGCGAGTCCCGCCCTTACGGCCATCATATCGGCACCGAAGCGGCATTCCTGCCACCGCTTGCGGCTATCGAACGTATCGAGGTGATCCGTGGGCCGATGTCCTCCCTGTATGGTTCAGACTCCATTGGCGGCGTGGTGAACGTCATCACCAAAAAAGGCTACAACCTGGATAAATGGACCGGGGTGCTGGAGGATAACTACTTCCTTCAGGAAAAAAGCGAGTACGGCAACACCAACCAGACCAATGCCTTTTTGATGGGGCCGGTCATTCCTGGCAAACTCGGCGTGAGCGTGGCGGCGGATTACCTTGATCGCCGTGACGACGACAGCCAGAACGATGAACGTTTTGTTAAGCACCAGGCCGGCAACCTGGACGCCACCATTAATATGGCCCCGACCGACACCCAGCTGTGGGATTTGAACGTCGTCAAAGGACATCAGGTAAAATCACACAACGATAAAGCCTGGCAATGGGACTTCGACCGAGACGCCGCGTCGTTATCCCAGCACGCGTGGTACGGCGACGACCTGGTGGAAGTGAAGAACTTCATCAGTTACGAGAACGCCAAAACCGAATACCGCATACCGGGCATGAGCTCGCAGTTTATCAAGCAGAAAAACTATGAAGCCAACAGCGCAAACACCTTTAATCTTGGCGATCATAAGCTAACGCTCGGGATCAACTTCACCCGCAATGAGCTGGATGATACGTTCGGTATCGCAGACAAAGAAGTTCCGGGGATCACGCCGGTCAGCGAGATCAGCCGTAACGGCTGGGCCGTGTTTGCCGAAGACGCATGGATGATGGTGCCGGACTTCACGCTGACCACGTCGGCACGTCTCGACCATGACAGCTACTTTGGCTACCACGTGACACCGAAACTCTACGGGAACTGGACAATTGATGAAAGCTGGGCGCTGAAAGGCGGCGTATCGGCGGGCTATAAAAAGCCAGACCTGCGTGAGAACAATGAAGGCTTTACCAGCGTCTACGGCTCCTATCCTTATTCATATATCGGGATCGGTAACGATGACCTGAAGCCAGAGCAGAGCGTCAACACCGAGCTGGGCGTCTACTGGCAGCAGGATACACTGGCGCTGGATGCCACCGCGTTCTTCACCAAATTTAAAGACAAGATCAGCGACTACACCATCTGCACCGCAACTGCCACGCAGAAGTGTATTTACAACGGTTATGAAGCTGAAGAAGTGTCCCAGTATTTCAACGTCAGCGATGCGGAAATCTATGGTCTGGAGCTGAATGCCGACTGGCAGGTCACTCCAGCTCTGAAGGCTAACGCAAACTATACCTACACTCACAGCGAGCAAAAAAGCGGTCAGTATAAGGGAGAGGCGCTGAACGAATTCCCGAGCAGTATGGCCAACCTGTCACTGACGTGGAATGCTCTCAATGACCTGGAGCTGTGGACCACCAGCAGCTGGCGCAGTAATACGCCAAACACCGGCAAATCGACCTCAACCGAGGCCTATGCACTGGTCGATTTAGGCGCCCGCTACCATCTCAATAAGAGCATCACGCTGATGGCGGGGGTTTATAACCTGTTCGACGTGAACCCGATTTACAAAACGTCCTATAACCAGTCTTCCATCCTGGAAGGACGCCGCTACAACATGGGGGCACGATTCGAATTCTGATAGTACTGCCGGAGCCTCAGGCTCCGGCGGTTACAGCCCGCGAACGACTAACGCTTCGTCGAGTTCGCGATATGCCTCAACCAGCTTATCCAGCGTCGCCCTGTTCAGCCCGCTCGGGTTTGGCAGTACCCACACCTGCGTGACGCCGATAGTGATTCGTTGTTTACCCCACTGCGTTCCGCGCTGACTAAACGCCTGCTCGTAGGCCTGCTTCCCGAGGATCGCCAGCGCCGCTGGCTGGTAGTCTTCCATCTTTTTAATCAGCTCACGCCCGCCACTGCGCAGTTCGTGCAGATTGACTTCGGTTGCCTGTACCGTTGGCCGCTCGACCAGCATAGTGATCCCGCAGCGTGTATCCAGCAGATGCTGTTCCTCTTCGGGCTTCAGTAACCTGTCGGTAAACCCTGCCTGATGGATAACCTTCCAGAAGCGATTTCCCGGATGAGCAAAGTGAAAACCGGTGTGCGCAGAGGACTTACCGGGGTTGATACCGCAGAACACCACCCGCAGGCCCGGGGCAAGAATATCGTTGATCATGTTTACTCCGATCGATACATCATCCGGGAAGTATAAAGGATTGATTATGCATTGTTTATAAAAACAGCAGGCAGGTGTGAATGGCTGGATCGCTGCGGGGAGTTACTTTATAATTCACCGCCACGGCCCCTTAGCTCAGTGGTTAGAGCAGGCGACTCATAATCGCTTGGTCGCTGGTTCAAGTCCAGCAGGGGCCACCAAATACAGCAAGGGCTGGAGAGAAATCTCTGGCCCTTTTGTTTTTCTTGGGACCACTGGCAGCGACAGTGCTTTCCGGGGCTCCAATTGCGTGACTTTCGGGTAAAGCGATTGTCTGCGGTTAATTTTTAGTTATCAAACAGCTGAACACCTCTATTGCTGATCCTATACGCAGCGCTCCCTGTACCAGGAACACAACAAACCTCTCACTCACCGTCAAAAACCCGAAAAACTAAAGAAATCCCCCATCGCGCCGATCATCATCCGTGTGTATTATTTCCTGTAGTGTTTACAACAACTAACCTTAACTCAAATACTTAAGCCCCAAAGCGAAAGGCATCATGAGCACACCGATCAAACGGCTAGAAATCATTAAAAATGCCATTGAACTGGAAGATGACGACATCATCATTAGCCAGCTGGCACGCCTGAAAAATGAAGCGTTTGGCGATGAGCTACAGGCAATCGTCGTGGCGCTTGAGCAGAAGAATTACACCGCCGCCATCGCGGCTATCACCGCCTGGTTACAAAGCCAGCGGGCGATTACCCAGTGGCGCGATCCGCAGGTGGCGGCCAGCAAGCTGGAGCTGAAAGCGCTGGAAGAACGCCTGCGGGATCTTATCGATCGTCGCAATGCACGCGTACAGCAGCTTGATGAGTTCAACGATCTCTATTTCTCCCGCCTGGGGCCGCTGATGCAGCAGATCCTCGCCCTGCGCAAAACACTTGCCGAGCTGAATCTTCGTCGTCAGCAGGCAGAAGCGCGTCGTCGCGAAGAGGACTATCGCCGCTGCCAGCAGTATATGGCGCAGGCGGTTGAGGTGTTAGCAACACTGACCCAGCGCTGGCGTGAGCTGCCAGCGGATTCAGTGCAGGCTGCGGAAGCACGCAAGCAGCTTCAGCAGCAAAGCAACCTGATTGCTAATTTGCTGGCCGAAGCACTGGAGCTGGAAAGCGGGTTAACGCGTGAAGAGGAGCCCGCACGTCAGGCCCAGGATGATGCTAATGACGAGTATGAAAAATACCGTGAACAGCACCACGATGCCGAAGTCCGTCTGCGGAAAGGGAAAAACCTCTCCGAAGAGGATCAGAACGAGCTAAAACGGCTCTGGCGTCAGGCGAGCAAGCTGTGCCACCCGGATCTGGTGGCAGACGATCTGAAAGAAGAAGCCAACACCATGATGGTGCAGCTGAATCAGGCCAAACAACGTGGAGACGTGAAAGCCATTCGTTCTCTGGTTGCTCGTCTGCAACAGGGCTTTGAGCCACTGATGGCAAGCGACCGGCTGAACGATCTGGAGCGTATCCGCAAAAAAATGGCGCAGGTACGCGAGCAAATCGACACCTTAGTGAACGAGCTGGCCGAGCTGGAAAAAGAAGAGTCCTGGCTGCTGGTCTCGTCTCTTAGCAATATGGAAGCTTACTTTGTCCAGCAGGAGAAAGCCCTGCATGACGTCCGCGCCTCGCTCGAACATCAGGTGAGCGAAGCGCAGCTGGATACCGCAGCGTAATTATTTGGCGTGCCAGTATGCGCTGGCACGCACTAATTGCTGATCAATCTCGTCATTTTCAAACTGGCGACTCAGGCTTTTCACCACCTTCCCTTCCCCGGTTAACCAGATAAAGTAATCCTCGGCGGGTACGTTAAACGCCGCCAGTTGGTCAGCCACCGCCTGCTCGCTATGCCCGACCACCCAGGTGATGTTGAACTCACTCAGATGCGCCAGATAATCCTTGTAAGATGCATCGCCAATGGTCACAACAGCATGAATTTCAGGGCGTACTGGCAGTTTTGCTATCGCTTCTAAACGACGACGCAGCGCAGGCATCCCGGACTCATCGCACACATACAACTGCCAGGCGTAATCCTCCGCGACCACCAGTGAACCGCGCGGGCCGCCGATGGTGAGTGTGTCACCCACTTTCGCCTGTAGCGCCCAGTTGCTGGCAACGCCGCCATCATGGACAAAGAAATCGAAGACCAGTTCATGACGCGCTTCATCGTACAGCGGTGTGTAGTCACGCGCCTGTGGGCGCACGCCTTCGCCCCAGTTGATCCCTTCATCGGTAACCACTGGCGGGACAAACGTCGCCCCTGGCTCCGGGAAAAAGACTTTGCTGTGGTCGTCGAAGCCTCTGGAGCTAAAGCCCTCCAGGGCATCTCCGCCTAAGACGATGCGCTGGAAGCCAGCCGCGACTCGCTCAACGCGGAGCACAGTCAGCTCGCGAAAGCGCAGGTCGTTACGGACGCGTTGTGGGTAGCGGGTCGATGTCATTTTTATGCCTTCCTGATGTGAATACGATATATCTAAATTAAACTGCAAATGATAATGATTGCTAACAATCAGGATTGCAAGATATTTTTTGATATAGTTAACACCAGACAAGCCACACAATAAAAATAACAACATAATCATATTATTAACTAATTACGTGATGACTATATTGCTATTAAGACATGTTTAGATATAAATTAGATATATCATTTTTAGGAGATACAATGCGACACGCACACGAAGGCGGTGGACGCCGCCAGCGATTTTTCGGCCACGGCGAGCTGCGGCTGGTGATTCTGGATATTCTGACCCGCAATGCGAGCCACGGTTACGAGCTGATCAAAGAGATTGAGAACATGACTCAGGGAAACTACACCCCGAGTCCAGGCGTCATCTACCCGACTCTCGATTTCTTGCAGGATCAGTCCTTTATCACCATTACGGAAGAAGACACCGGGCGCAAAAAGATTGCCATTACCCTGGCCGGGCAACACTGGCTGGATGAAAATCTGGAACATCTGGAGAACATTCAGCTGCGGATCAAAGCCCGCTGCGTTGGCTTCCAGTTGCGAAAAAACCCGCAGATGAAGCGGGCTCTGGATAACTTCAAGGCCGTGCTCGACCTCAGGGTCAATCAGGGAGAGCTCAGCGACGCGCAGCTTAAGCAGATCATCGGCGTTATCGACCGCGCGGCGCTGGAGATCTCCCAGCTGGATTAAGCTGGTGCG
This sequence comes from Enterobacter soli ATCC BAA-2102, assembly GCF_001654845.1. Taxonomy (GTDB): domain Bacteria; phylum Pseudomonadota; class Gammaproteobacteria; order Enterobacterales; family Enterobacteriaceae; genus Enterobacter; species Enterobacter soli. The sequence goes on from NZ_LXES01000007.1 coordinate 71,347, forward strand.
TACTCGTTCACGCGGAAGACTTTTACCAGCTCTTTCAGCTGCGTCGCTTGCTCGTTAAGCGATGCAGCCGCCGCAACAGACTCCTCCACCAGCGCCGAGTTCTGCTGAGTGGTGGCGTCGATCAGGCCAATCGCGCTGTTAATCTGCGAAATACCTTCCGTCTGCTCATGGCTGGCCTGGCGGATCTCCCGCAGGATGACGTCCATCTCTTCCACGTTACCGACCATGCCGTTGATAAGCCCGCTGGCCTTCTCGACCAGGTTCATCCCGTCCTGGGTCTGGCTGGTTGAGCTTTCAATCAGCTGGCGGATCTCACTGGCAGAAGACGCACTCTTCTGTGCCAGTTGGCGCACTTCACCTGCCACCACAGCAAAGCCACGACCGTGCTCACCCGCACGCGCCGCTTCCACTGCCGCATTCAGCGCCAGAATATTAGTCTGGAAGGCAATGGCGTCGATCAGGTCGATGATGTCGGACATCCGGTTTGATGTTTCGTTAATCAGGCGCATTTTGCTGGTCACCTGCTTCATCATCTCGCCGTTGTTTTTTACCACCGTGGCCGCATCGGCAGAGAGGTTGGTCGCTTCCCCGGTATGTGATGCGGTGTTTTTTACCGTTGCCGTGATTTGTTCCATCGATGCCGCAGTCTGTTCAACGGAGCTGGCCTGCTCTTCCGTGCGCGCAGCTAAATCCTGGTTACCGGCGACAATCTGCGCGGCGGCGCTGGAAATGTTTTCTGAGCCGGTCTGCACCTGCTGCACAATCTCCAGCAAGCGGGTTTTCATCTCCATCAACGCATTGAGCAGATGGCCGGTTTCATCCTTACCGTGGGAGGCGATAGTGCGTGTCAGGTCACCTTGTGCAATCGCTTCGGCAAAGGCCACCGCGGTACCCAGTGGGCGGGTAATCGAACGCACAATGTACCAGCCAATCAGGCTGCCAGCGCCCACGCTAAACAGCGTGATAACAATCAACCACAGGCGGTTGTTTTTGAAATCACCATCCACCTGCGCGCCAGCGCTTTGCATCTGACCATTCTGAACGCTGATAAGCTCCTTCACTTTATCCTTGTAGGCCTTTTGCAGGTTGAGCGTGTTGGTCATCATCTCCTGAATCGCCCCTGCGCGATCGTTGTTCTGTACGGCCTGCAAAATGCGGTAGCGGGAGTCGAGATACTGCTGGCGCACCCCGCGAATATCAGCCAGAACCTGCTGAGATTTTCGATCGTGCAGTTCGTTATTCAGGTCACCCAGGATAACGGTGATATGTTCGCTGATCTCTTTCAGATGCTGCTGGGACTGTGCGGTGTACTTGCCCTGCTCATCCAGCAACATGAGCTGCTGAGTGCTAATAAATTCCTGGAAGTTATCGATTAACTCGTTTGCTTTTACCGTGGTCGGATAATCATTGGTGATGATGGTTTGCATCCCGTTGTTGGCCCGGTTCAGGCTCAGCAGAGACAAGGTTGCACTGACCACCATCAGCACAATAAAGAACCCAAACGCCAGAAATAATTTTGTGCCGATCTTTACGTCATGTAAGAACATATTTACTCCATCGATGTGATTATTTCCCAGTCGTTCACCGTTATCGGTAACTAACCACCTAACTTTATGACTTTGATCGTTTTTTTATTCAATAACCACCACAATGGATAGGCACTAACTATTAATATTGACGCATTGATCGTTATACAACCAACGGAATGACGATTTCTGAAACAGTATCGGGGAAAACTGACTTAGGTAGGAATAAATAGCTGAGATAATTTATTTAGTTATTTAATATATATTTAACATTAAGTGGTAATAGTAATTACAAATAGCGGAAATAATAAAGCCGTTTATTCCGGACGAAATAAACGGCTTTCTGGAACGTTACTGACTCAATGCAGCACTGTCACCGCGTCTTCCAGACGCCCGGCACGGTGTTTAACCATGGCGGAAATCTGTGCGCTCTCTTCTACCAGGTCGGCATTTTTCTGGGTGATGCTGTCCAGCTCGGCGACTGCGCGGGTCAGCTCCGATAACCCGGTTGCCTGCTCAGAGGTCGAATGGCTAATCTGCGCGATAAGCTGGGTCACGTTTTTCACCTGCTCTACGATGTCGTCCATCGTGCGGCCTGCGGCGTGAACCTGATCGGAGCCCGACTGCACTTTACTGGCGCTGGCATCAATAAGCTTACGAATATCGTTGGCCGCATTGGCGCTGCGGCTGGCCAGGTGGCGAACTTCGCCGGCCACTACCGCAAAGCCTTTACCCTGCTCGCCTGCTCTTGCCGCCTCTACCGCCGCGTTCAGCGCCAGAATATTCGTCTGGAATGCAATGTCGTTGATAAGCGAGGTAATCGAGCCAATCCGCTGAGTGCTGTCGGCAATATCGTCCATGGTTTTCACCACGGTCTGCATCGCATTTCCGCCTTCGGTTGCCGCGCTGCTGGCGGCCATAGAAAGCTTATCCACTTCGGCGGCAGTTTCAGAGTTGCTTTGTACCGAGGCCGCCATCTGGTTCATTGTCGCCACGGTCTGCTGCACGTTCGTAACGGTCTGACGCGTGCGGTCGTTGAGATCCTCGTTGCCCTGCGCCAGCCTGTCGCTGCCATTACGCACGCTAACCACCTGGCTTGATACATCATTAATCAGCCAGCGGCACATCAGCCCCAGTTGCCCGACAGCCCGTAAAGTCAGCCCCAGCTCGTCGCTGCGGTTGAGGTGCTGCACGGTGTTGCGATCGCCGGTGGCGACCTTCAGCGCCTGGCGCGCCACGTTTTCCACCGGGCGGACAATTTGCTGCTCAAACAGCAGGGTTCCCAGCAGCATGACCACAGCCGCAGCCACAAGCGAAGCCCAGCCTGCGGACGTTGCCCAAAGCGTTGCCGCCATCACCGCAAACAGTACCGCCATCACGCTGCGTACCCGCCAGCGCAGCGGCATTGCCGGCAGTTTGCCGAGCCAGCTTTTGCGTACCACCAGCCCTTTGTGGATCCGCTTGTTGCAGCGCCCGTCATTCAGCGCCTGATATAAAGGCTCCACGGTGGCAATCTCTTCAGCCGTCGCTTTGGTACGAATCGACATATACCCCGTGACCTGGCCGTGACGCACCATCGGCACCGCGTTTGCGCGCACCCAATAGTGGTCGCCATTTTTACGGCGGTTTTTGACAATGCCGCTCCACGGTTCACCCTTTTGTAGCGTGTACCACATATCGGCAAAGGCCGCTTTGGGCATGTCCGGGTGGCGCACCAGATTATGCGGCTGTCCCAGCAGTTCATTGAGTGAATACCCACTCACCTGTACAAAGGTGTCGTTGGTGTGGGTCATGTAGCTGTGCAGGTCGGTGGTCGACATTAAGGTGGTGTCATCATCCAGAGGATATTCGTTCTGGGTGACATAGGATGGAGAGGACATTATGAGCATCCCTTGCAGGTTATTTGAATGTTAATTTTGTGGCTTAATCTTTTTTCGGCGGTAAACAGTTTATCTTTAGTTGTTAAATTTGACTGGGATCGCAAATTCCGGTTAAACCGCACTTTCTGTGCGTTTTTCTAATTAATTGATTTAAAATACTTTCGTTGAGAAATTACTCACAAAGCATGACCTGTTAATGCCCACTAAAGAAGCACGCCCTGCACCACGCAGGTGCAATTGACGAAACCGGTCGCTAAAACATCACCTCTTTCCCTGTCGCTTAATCCCGTTTGGCTTGCTTCGACATGATTAAATACTGAGCAACATAAATTTAACCTGGCGTTTATCCCGATTTTCGTTAAGTCAGCTGAAGTGGCGTAATCCCTGCAATACTTAAATCAGTATCATGTGATACGCGATCCCCGGGAGCACATTTTGAACAGGTTACCTTCCAGCGCCTCGGCTCTTGCCTGTACCGCGCACGCACTGAATCTCATTGAGAAGCGAACGCTTGATCATGAGGAGATGAAACAACTTAACCGAGAGGTCATCGATTACTTTAAAGAGCATGTCAATCCTGGGTTTTTGGAGTATCGCAAATCTGTTACCGCCGGCGGGGATTACGGAGCCGTAGAGTGGCAAGCGGGAAGTCTGAACACGCTTGTCGACACCCAGGGACAGGAATTTATAGATTGCCTGGGTGGTTTTGGCATTTTCAACGTGGGGCACCGTAATCCAGTTGTGGTTTCCGCCGTACAGAATCAACTCGCGAAACAACCTCTTCATAGCCAGGAATTGCTCGACCCACTTCGCGCCATGCTGGCGAAAACGCTGGCTGCGTTAACGCCAGGCAAACTGAAATACAGCTTCTTTAGTAACAGCGGCACGGAATCGGTCGAAGCGGCGCTGAAACTCGCCAAAGCGTACCAGTCGCCGCGCGGGAAATTCACCTTCATAGCCACCAGTGGCGCATTCCACGGTAAGTCGTTAGGCTCGCTGTCTGCAACCGCGAAATCCACCTTCCGCAAGCCGTTTATGCCGCTGCTGCCAGGCTTCCGTCATGTGCCGTTTGGCGACATTAGCGCTATGCGCACCATGCTGAGCGAGTGCCGTAAAACCGGCGACGATGTGGCGGCGGTGATCCTCGAGCCGATTCAGGGCGAAGGTGGTGTGATCCTGCCACCGCCAGGCTATCTGCCTGCCGTGCGTCAGCTGTGCGATGAGTTTGGCGCGCTGCTTATCCTTGACGAAGTGCAGACCGGCATGGGACGCACCGGCAAGATGTTTGCCTGCGAGCACGAAAACGTGCAGCCAGATATCCTGTGCCTGGCGAAAGCGCTCGGCGGCGGTGTAATGCCGATTGGTGCGACGGTCGCGACCGAAGAGGTGTTCTCGGTGTTGTTTGACAACCCGTTCCTGCACACCACTACCTTCGGCGGTAACCCGCTCTCCTGTGCGGCGGCACTGGCAACCATCAACGTGCTGCTGGAGCAAAACCTGCCTGCGCAGGCCGAGCAGAAAGGCGACATGCTGCTGGATGGCTTCCGTCAATTGGGGCGTGAATATCCTGACCTGGTGCAGGAAGCACGCGGCAAAGGGATGCTGATGGCCATTGAGTTTGTCGATAACGAAATCGGCTACAGCTTCGCAAGCGAGATGTTCCGCCAGCGGGTACTGGTGGCCGGTACGCTCAACAACTCAAAAACCATCCGTGTTGAACCACCGCTGACGCTCACCATCGAGCAGTGTGAGCTGGTGCTGAAAGCGGCGCGTAAAGCGCTGGCCGCGATGCGGGTCAGTGTGGAAGAAGCGTAATAACCCCTCCCCCTCCTGACGGAGGGGGAATATACGCACGCTTATGCCTACTCCGGTAATAAACCGACAAAACTGCGTTTCTTGCGCGGCTCCGACATCAACGCCTCAAGCTTATCCACGCACGCCAGGTAGTGCGGCGTTTTCTTATGGGCCAGCACCGCCTCTTCGTCCTTATAAGCCTCGTAGATAAAGAACCGGGTTTTCACCCGCGGGTCCTGCAATACATCAAAACGCAGGTTCCCCGGCTCCTGAATCGCCCCTTCGTGGTTGGCACGAAAGACCTCCAGAAATTCGTCCACCCGTTCAGGCTTGATGTTGATCTCCACTAACGTCACGTTCATTTTGCTTCTCCCTGTTTTTCTTCCTGCCAGAACTGGAACGCTTCCCGCGCGTTCATGTTCTCATGTACCACTTTCTTCACCGCTTTCAGCATGGCCAGCGGCGCGCTGGACTGGAAGATGTTGCGCCCCATGTCCACGCCTGATGCGCCCTGGTCAATTGCCCGCCAGCACATTTCCAGCGCCTCGTGCTCCGGCAGTTTTTTGCCCCCCGCGATGACGATCGGCACCGGGCAACTGGCGGTCACTTTTTCAAAGCCTTCATCCACGTAATAGGTTTTGACGAACTGCGCCCCCATTTCGGCGGCGATACGGCTGGCAAGCGAGAAATACCGCGCGTCACGCGCCATCTCTTTGCCGACTCCCGTCACCGCCAGCGTCGGCACGCCGTAACGCGCTCCGGCATCCACCAGCTTGATGATGTTGTTGATCGACTGATGCTCAAACTCACTGCCGATGTAGACCTGCGCCGCCACCGCGCAGACGTTCAGGCGCAGGGCGTCTTCCATCGCCACCGCCACACACTCGTTGGACAGCTCACCCAGAATCGAGTTACCGCCAGACGCCCGCAGCACCACCGGCTTGTTAGTGGCGGCAGGCACCTGACTGCGCAGAATACCCCGTGTACACATCAGCACATCGGTTTCACCAAACAACGGCGCAATAGAGAGATCGATACGCTCAAGGCCGGTGGTCGGCCCCTGGAAATAGCCGTGGTCAAAGGCCAGCATCACCGTGCGATTGCTTTTCGGGTTAAAGATCCGCGCCAGCCTCGACTGCATTCCCCAGTCCAGCGAGCCGCAACCCTTCAGGGTGAATGGCACGTTCTGCTGCGGTGTGCCGATGCCAAAATCCTTGCCGTCTTTGATGTCGTCTAAATCAGCCATGTGCTCCCCCGTCAGAAATCGTATTTGTTGATGTTCTCTTTGGTGAATACCACGCGTTCTGGCAGCAGCACGATGCCATTGCCTTTCGCTTCATATTGATAGCCCTGCACGCTGTTCGGCTCGACCTTCAGCGCCCCGATGTCTTTGACATCCACGCTGTCGCCCACGTTAAGATCGCCCTTTTTGAGTAAATGATCGGCGACATTGACCGCAATTTTGCCCTGTTGAACCACATCCCACAGACCGAAGGCTTTCACCGTGCCGCGTTCCACGTACGGACGCATCACGTTCGGGGTGCTGAACCCGACAATGGCGACCCCTTCACGTTTGAGGTTTTCCGCCGCCTGCGCCGCCGCTGGCAGCGCGTTGGCGTCCGGGGCGATGATCGCATCCAGATCCGGGTAGGCTTTTAAGATCCCTTCTGCGGTTTGCAGGGATTTGGTGGCATCGTTATAGCCAAACTGAGTGGTCACGATTTGCCACTGAGGGTGCTCTTTCTCGATTTTGGCTTTGGCCTCTTTCACCCACTGGTTCTGGTCGGTAACGGTCGGGCTTGAGTAGAAGAATGCGACTTTGGCATTCGGTTTGGTGACCTGCTTGCCGGCCATATCTACCAGCAGGCCGCCGAGCTGTTCCGGGGTTCCCTGGTTGATGTAAATACTGCGGCACTCGGGTTTGGTGTCGGAATCCCAGGTCAGGACCTTAACACCGCGCTGCATTGCGCGCTTGAGCGCCGGGCAAAGCCCGTCTGGCGACACGGCAGAGACGATAATGGCGTTATAGCCCTGGTTGACGAAGTTATTGATAAGCTGCACCTGCCCGGAGACGCTTGGCTCGGTTGGGCCGTCATAGGTAACGTCTGCACCGAGGTCTTTGCCCGCCTCTTTTGCGCCGTTACCACCGCTGGTAAAGAAGCCTACGCCCACCAGCTTAGGAATAAAGGCAATGCGGTCTGCCGCCTGCGCAGACGCCACGCTAAGCGCTATCGCCAGGACTATCAGTTTTGTTTTCATCTTACGCTCCGGGTAGTTTTGTGAAGAGAGATCGCACCCATTCACGGTGCAGACTCAACGAACGTCCCATCACCACCACAACCAACAGCGCCCCTGACAGCGCGCTCGACACTTGGTTGGGGATGCCGACCATCTGTAAACCCTGTTGCAGATACCCCACCAGCAGCGCCGCCAGTGCTGTACCCAAAACCGAACCTGATCCCCCGTAGATATTGGCCCCGCCGAGCACAGCGGCGGTGAGAGCAGGCATTAACAAATCGCGCCCCAAATCCGAACGCGCCGAGCCAAAGTACGAAACCATCACCAGGGCGGCAATCGCCGAAGCCACGCCCACCAGGCCATACAGCGCATAAGGCATCCCGTTGACCGATAGCGCCGCATAACGCGCCGCTCGCGGGTTTTGCCCAATCAGAAACAGATGCCGGCCAAAGCGCCCCCGGTGGGTGATAAGCCAGAAAAAAACGGTAATCAGCGCGAACAGCACCAGCGGAACCGGCAGCCCTATCAGCGTAAGATTGGCGAAGGCGGTAAAGCTGTCCGGGAAACCGCCAATCCCTTCATATCCCGTTGCCCCCGCCATACCGGAAAGCAGCAGCGCCCCGCCTCCGTAGAGGTACAGCGTGCCAAGGGTGATCACCAGCGGGCTAATGCCGGTGTAGTGAATGAGTGCGGCGTTAACCAGACCACACAGCAGACCCAGCAGCAGGGTCAGCGGAATAGCCACAAACATTGGCCAACCGGCCTGCATCATCACCCCCAGCGCAATGGCGCACAGGCCAATGGTCGAGCCGAGTGAAATATCGATACCGCCGCTGATAATCACCAGCGTCAGCGGAAGGGCCACAATGCCGATGCAGATAAAATCGCTGGTGCTGAACAGCAGCATGTTGATATCCAGCATCCGTGGGTTGATGGCCCCAAAAAGCAGGATTTCGAGCACCAGAAGGATCAGCAGCGCGCTTTCCCAGTTAAGCTTCATCTACGCCACCTCTTTTTTGCGTTTTGGGAACGGGGTGACGTGCTTTCCCCCCCGGTTACCCGGCTGGAAGCGACTGTATTTCAGCGCCCGCTGATGACGCGCCAGGGCCTGACGCAGACGCCCGTCGAGCACCAGTACTCCCAGCAGCACCAGCCCGGCGATAAAGTCATTCCACCAGGCCGGAAGCTTGAACAGCACCAGCACGGTGTCGATTTGGGTCAGGAAGAAGGCGCCGAGAAACGCGCCCACCAGCGTGCCGGTGCCGCCCAGCAGCGAAATACCCCCAAGCACGCAGGCCGCGATGGCCTTCATCTCCAGCCCGCTGCCAGTCTGGTTCGGTACAAAGCCAATTTGCGAGGCAAAGACGATCCCCGCACAAGCCGCCAGTACACCGTTCAGGGTGAAGGCAATCATCCTGGTGCGGTTCACCGCCACGCCAAGCTGGCGCGCAGCGGCAAGGTTATCGCCCACGGCGTAGAAATCCCGGCCAAACAGAGTACGCGAGAAGATCCATGCCCCAATGCCTGCCAGAATCAGCACGCCAAACCCTATCGGTGAGATCCCGATAACCACCGGCTCTGAGAGTGATTTCAGGCTCGACGGTAACCCTTCTATCCACTTGCCGCCCGTCCAGAGCAGCATCCCGCCGCGATATAACCCCAGCGTACCGAGGGTGGCAACAATCGCCGGGATACGTAGCCCGACCACCAGAAAGCCGTTAAATGCCCCCGCCAGTGCGCCAATGGAAAGCGCAAAAAGCATCGCCACCGGCAGGTTGTAGCCGCTGTTGAGCGCGACCCCCACGGCAATCGCGCACAGACCCACCGTTGATCCCACAGAGACATCAATATTGCGGGTCAGCATCACCATCGCCGCGCCCAGCGCCAGCAGGATCAGAATTTGCGAGCTGGCGAAGATCATTCCCAGGGTCTGAAAACTGAAATAGGCCGGGTTAAGGGCCACCAGCACGGCAAACAGCGCCAGGATCGCCAGCAGCGCGCTGAGCTCGCGGTTTCTCAGTAACATCTTCATGATTGTCCTCCGAAGGCCAGCGACATCATTTTGTCGAGGCTGACGGCATGGCGTGGCAGTTCCCCGCTGAGCATCCCCTGATGCATCACCAGTACGCGGTCAGCAAGACCTGGGAATTCGTCGAGATCGCTTGAAATCATCAGCACCGCGACGTTTTGCGCCGCCACGCTTTTTATCAGCTGATAGATGTCTGCCCGCGCCGACACATCCACGCCACGCGTGGGTTCATCCACAATCAGCAGCAGCGGGTTGGCCTCCAGGCAGCGCGCCAGCAAGACCTTTTGCTGATTGCCACCGGAGAGCGTCCGCACGGTCTGGTCTGCATCGATGAGTTTGATCCCCAGCGCCCGGTGATAACGCTCCACCACCGCCGCCTCGCGTTTGCGCTGCTGCCAGATGGACGGCTCATTCAGGGCGACCGTGTTCCAGCGAACTGGCGCATCCAGGAACAACCCTGAAACCTGCCGGTCTTCCGGCAGATACACCAACCCCTTATCCAGCCGCGAAAATACCGAATCGCTGCTGATATCCTGATTTTCCAGCCAGACGCGCCCCGCACGTACCGGGCGCAGGCCATAGAGTGTTTCGGCGAACTCAGTACGCCCGGAGCCCACCAGCCCGGCAAGACCGACAATCTCACCGGCGTAAATCTCAAGGCTGAGATCGATAAACCCTTCCCCGGTCAGCGTTTCAACCCGCAGCACCGGAAAATCCTGCGCCTGGGTGCGTCGGTTTCCCGGCAGCGACAGCCACAGCTTTTGGGTGTCACTTAATTCTTTATCGCGGCTAACCGGCGTCATCGCGCCAATGAGGGCGTTATCGTCGTATTGCGCCGTTTCACCGCTGAGGACAATGGCGCCGTCGCGCATGACTGAAACATGGCTCGCCAGTTGGCGGATCTCCGGCAATTTATGCGAGATAAACACAATGCCAACGCCCTGATCCTGCAACGCCCGGATCTGGCGAAACAGGCGATCGGTTTCCCCTGGTGTTAGCGAAGCCGTTGGCTCATCCAGGATCAGGATCGTTGCATTGCGCATTAATCCGCGCAGGATCTCCACCATCTGTTGATCCGCCACTTCCAGCGTGCTGGCGGTGGCATCCAGGTTGATCTGGCACTGGAGCTGCCGGAGTTTATCCGTCAGCTTTTTATCCAGACCGTTTTCGCGGGGCAGACGGAAAAGGATGTTTTCCCGCACCGTCAGATTCGGAAACAGCATCGGCTCCTGCGGGACAAGGTAGATCCCGAGCTTGTGCGCCTGCCCGGGCTTCAAACGCGCAAATGACTGCCCGGCGACTGAAAGTTCACCGCTGTCAGGCGTCTCGACCCCGGCGATGATTTTCATTAGCGTCGATTTTCCCGCGCCGTTTCCCCCCATCAGCGCATGAACCTGGCCCGCAAGTAGCGTGAAATCAATGCCTTTTAGCACCGGTACGCCAGAAAACTGTTTGCAGATATCACGTGCTTCGATAAGTGGGGTCATCATCGCTCCGCTATTGAACAAATGATTTTTAGAATTAATAATGTTCAAAAGCGTAGACGGTGAACTATATTTACAACCGTGCAGGGATCACAGTTTTATCGATTAAGATCCAGATAAACCAGAAACAATCTAAAAGATCCGTTTTGCCGCGTGGCTCACACTTTCCACCCGCGCCATCACGAACATATGATCTAAATTTTTATAAGAGTTCAAATATGGGCGATAAACGCATTGCTGAAGAAGGTCGGTTTGCAGGGCTTGCACTGGCGGAAGAGGAACTGGTGGCACGCGTCGCCTGGTGCTATTACCACGACGGCCTGACCCAGAACGATATTGGCGAGCGACTTGGCCTGCCCCGTCTGAAAATTTCGCGTCTGCTGGAAAAGGGGCGTCAGTCGGGGGTGATTCGCGTCCAGATAAATTCCCGCTATGAAGGATGTCTGGCGCTGGAAACCGAGCTACAGCGGCGATTTGGTCTGAAGCTGGTGCGGGTGTTGCCTGCCCTGAATACCCCGCCGATGAACGTGCGGTTAGGCATTGGCGCGGCGCAGTCTCTGATGGGCGTACTGGAACCCGGGCAGCTGCTGGCGGTGGGCTTTGGCGAAACCACCATGAGCAGCCTGCAACACTTAAGCGGCTTTATTAGCTCACAGCAGATCCGCCTGGTCACGCTTTCGGGCGGCGTAGGGCCGTATATGACCGGCATCGGTCAGCTGGATGCGGCCTGTAGCGTCAGTATGATCCCGGCGCCGCTTCGCGTTTCCTCCGCTGAAGTCGCCGGAATTTTAAAACGAGAAACCAGCGTGCGGGATGTGATCCTCGCGGCTACCGCAGCCGATGTTGCCGTGGTGGGAATTGGTGCGGTGAACCAGCGTCGCGATGCCACGATTTTACGTTCCGGCTATATCAGTGAAGGCGAACAACTGATGTATGCCCGCAAGGGCGCCGTGGGCGATATCCTGGGCTATTTCCTCAATGCCGAAGGGGAATGCGTAGACGAACTGGAGATCCACCGTGAATTACTAGGCGTAACGCTCGATGAGCTGGCGCAGTTACCCACCATCGTTGGCGTGGCCGGAGGTGAAGAGAAAGCCGATGCGATTTATGCCGCACTCAAAGGTCGCCGTATCAATGGCCTGGTGACGGAAGAGACGACAGCCCGCGCGGTGCTGGCTCTGGCAAACTGAGAGCCTGCCTTTCCCGCGCTAACAACGAGGCAAACTCATGAGTTACCTTTTAGCGTTAGATGCAGGGACAGGCAGCGTTCGCGCCGTTATTTTCGATTTACAGGGCAACCAGATTGCCGTCGGCCAGGCCGAGTGGAAACACCTGAGCGTGGAGAACGTGCCGGGGTCGATGGAGTTTGACCTCGACACCAACTGGCGGCTGGCCTGCCAGTGCATCCATCAGGCGCTGGAGCGCGCGCACCTGAGCGCCGCCGATATCCAGTCGGTCGCCTGCTGCTCAATGCGTGAAGGCATTGTGTTGTATGACCGCAACGGCGAGGCTATCTGGGCCTGCGCCAACGTCGACGCCCGCGCCAGCCGCGAGGTGGCGGAGCTCAAAGAGATACACGACTACCGTTTTGAATCCGAAGTGTACGGTGTTTCCGGGCAGACGCTGGCACTCAGTGCCATGCCGCGCCTGCTGTGGCTGGCCCACCATCGTCCGGATATTTACCGTAAGGCTGCCACCATCACCATGATCAGCGACTGGCTGGCGGCGAAGCTCTCCGGAGAACTGGCGGTCGATCCCTCCAATGCGGGCACCACCGGGATGCTCGATCTCTTCAGCCGCGACTGGCGTCCAACGTTACTGGATATGGCCGGGCTGCGCGCCGATATCCTCTCCCCAGTGAAAGAAACAGGCACGCTGCTGGGTGCGGTTACCGGGGCGGCGGCTCAGCAAAGCGGCCTGCGCGAAGGCACGCCGGTAGTGATGGGCGGTGGCGATGTGCAGCTTGGGTGCCTGGGTTTGGGCGTGGTACGCGCCGGGCAAACGGCGGTGCTGGGTGGTACGTTCTGGCAGCAGGTGGTGAATTTGCCGCAGGTGCGTACCGATCCCGATATGAATATCCGGGTTAACCCCCACGTGATCCCCAGCATGGCACAGGCGGAATCCATCAGCTTCTTCACCGGATTAACCATGCGCTGGTTCCGTGACGCTTTCTGTGCAGAGGAAAAACTGATTGCCGAGCGAATGGGCATGGATACTTACGCCCTGCTGGAAGAGATGGCGGCTCGCGTTCCGGCGGGTTCGCACGGCGTGATGCCGATTTTCTCCGATGCGATGCATTTTAAGCAGTGGTATCACGCTGCACCGTCGTTTATTAACCTCTCCATCGATCCGGAAAAGTGCAACAAAGCCACGCTGTTCCGTGCGCTGGAAGAAAACGCCGCGATTGTCTCGGCCTGCAACCTGGCGCAGATTTCGCATTTTTCCGGCGTGACGTTTGAAAGCCTGGTGTTTGCGGGCGGCGGCGCGAAAGGTGCCTTGTGGAGCCAGATCTTAAGCGATGTGACCGGGTTGCCGGTGCGTGTGCCTGAGGTCAAAGAGGCCACCGCGTTGGGCTGTGCAATCGCCGCCGGAACAGGCGCGGGCCTGTTTGCAGATATGGCATCCACCGGAGAACGGTTGGTGAAATGGAGCCGGGAATTTACGCCAAACCCAGAACACCGCGAGCTGTACGACGGCATGATGCAAAAATGGCAGGCAGTCTACGCCGACCAGCTTGGGCTGGTGGACAGCGGGCTGACCACGTCGATGTGGCAAGCACCTGGGCTGGTGCGGGTATCACCCTCACCCCGGCCCTCTCCCTGAGGGAGAGGGCGGTTTCGTCCCCTCTCCCCGTGGGGGAGGGTTAGGGTGAGAGCATCAGGCCACACAATTTTTGAATCCCATCACAATCACCGCATTCCCCTTTTCCCTTTTACTCCCCGCTGGCTAAATTAGTAACTCATCCGACCACATAACAATAATTTTACACTGGAAGAGAGTATGAGCCGCTACCCGTCGTTATTCGCCCCCCTCGATCTGGGGTTCACAACGCTCAAAAACCGCGTGTTGATGGGCTCGATGCATACCGGTCTGGAAGAACACCCCGACGGTGCTGAGCGTCTGGCTGCGTTCTACGCCGAACGTGCGCGTCATGGTGTAGCATTGATTGTCACCGGAGGCGTAGCCCCCGCTCCATCAGGTGTAGGTATGGAAGGCGGAGCCGTGCTGAACGATGCCAGCCAGCTGCCACATCACCGAATTGTGACCGATGCGGTTCACAAAGAGGGGGGGAAAATCGCCCTGCAAATTCTGCATACGGGCCGTTACAGCTACCAGCCGAAACTGGTCGCGCCATCGGCCATTCAGGCCCCCATCAACCGCTTCAAACCGCACGCCCTCGGCCACGACGAGATCCTGACGCTGATTGATGACTTCGCCCGCTGTGCCGCACTGGCGCGGGAAGCGGGCTACGACGGCGTGGAAGTGATGGGCTCTGAAGGGTATCTGATTAACGAATTCCTGGCGGCCCGCACTAACCAGCGCGACGATGAATGGGGTGGTGATTACGCGCGCCGGATGCGTTTTGCCATCGAAGTGGTACGCGCCGTGCGCGAACGTGCGGGCGCTGATTTTATCATCGTCTTCCGCCTGTCGATGCTCGACCTGGTGGAAGGCGGCGGGACGTTTGACGAAACCGTACAGCTGGCCCAGGCCATTGAAACGGCAGGCGCAACCATCATCAACACCGGGATCGGCTGGCACGAGGCGCGTATTCCCACCATCGCCACGCCGGTACCCCGCGCAGCATTCAGTTGGGTGACACGCAAGCTGAAAGGCAAAGTGTCGATCCCACTGGTAACCACCAACCGCATTAACGATCCTCAGGTGGCGGACGATGTGATATCACGGGGCGATGCCGATATGGTATCGATGGCGCGCCCGTTCCTGGCTGATGCCGAACTGCTGTCCAAAGCGCAAAGTGGCCGCGCGGATGAGATCAACACCTGTATCGGCTGTAACCAGGCCTGTCTTGATCAGATCTTTGTCGGCAAAGTCACCTCGTGCCTGGTCAACCCGCGCGCCTGCCACGAAACCAAAATGCCGGTGATCCCCACTAGCAATAAGAAGCGTCTGGCGGTGGTTGGCGCAGGCCCTGCGGGGCTGGCCTTTGCCGTCAATGCCGCTTCACGCGGGCACAGCGTGACACTGTTTGATGCGGCAAGTGAAATTGGCGGGCAGTTTAATATCGCCAAACAGATCCCCGGCAAAGAGGAGTTCTACGAAACCCTGCGTTATTACCGTCGGATGATCGCCCTGACCGGCGTGGATCTGCGATTAAATCAGTTTGTGAATGCTGCGGATCTGGCTGATTTCGATGAGGTCATCCTGGCAAGCGGGATCGCCCCGCGTCTGCCGGCGATCGAGGGGATTGATCACCCGAAAGTGCTGAGCTACCTCGACGTATTGCGCGATAAAACCCCGGTTGGGGAGAGCGTTGCCATTATCGGCTGCGGCGGCATCGGCTTTGATACGGCGATGTATTTAAGCCAGCCGGGTGAAGCCACCAGCCAGAACATTGCCGAGTTTTGTGTGGAATGGGGTATCGATACCAGCCTGAATCAGGCTGGCGGTTTGCGACCAGAAGGCCCTCAGCTGCCGAAAAGCCCGCGCCAGATTGTGATGTTGCAGCGTAAAGCCAGTAAACCCGGCGAAGGGCTGGGCAAAACGACGGGCTGGATCCACCGCGCCACGCTGTTGTCGCGCGGCGTGAAAATGATCCCGGCGGTCAGTTATCAGAAGATCGACGACGAGGGGCTACACGTGCTGATCGGCGGTGAACCGCAGCTGCTGCGCGTGGACAACATCATTTTATGTGCCGGACAGGAGCCGAAACGCGATCTGGCCGATCCGCTGCGTGAGGCAGGTAAAACGGTACATTTAATTGGCGGGTGTGATGTGGCGATGGAGCTGGATGCGCGGCGCGCGATTGCGCAGGGGACGAAATTAGCTCTGGCGATATAGGGCAAGGTAAAAGCAAAACGGCAACCCAGTTGCCGTTTTTAGTGTTTGCTCCCTCTCCCTGTGGGAAAGGGGTGGGGTGAGGGCATCAGGCCGCACATACAAAATCTTAACGACGACGACCCAGCTTAACCGCTTTCAGCACCACGAACTTGTTGTTGGTGGCGATGGTGGTGCAGTTACCAAAAATCTTCTTCAGCTTGTGGAAGTAGTCCAGGTGGCGGTTCGCCACGATATACAGCTCACCGTTAATTTTCAGGCAACGACGCGCATGGTGGAACATCTCCCAGGCGACGTTATCCGTCAGGGCATGTTTCTGGTGGAACGGCGGGTTACACAGTACAGCGTTGAAGCGGAAAGGTTCCACACCTGACAGCGCGTTGTTGATCATAAACTCGCAGCGATCCAGCGCCTCTGGCATGTTGGTTTCCACGTTAAGACGACTGGAAGCCACCGCCATCGGCGATTCATCACTAAACACCACGCTGGCTTCCGGGTTCTTCGCCAGCAGCGTCAGGCCAATCACCCCATTACCGCAGCCCAGATCGACAATCTCACCTTCCAGATTTTCCGGCAGATGTTCAATAAAGAAACGCGCCCCGATATCCAGACCGGTGCGGGAGAAGACGTTCGCATGGTTATGGATGGTCCAGTCGGTCCCTTCCAGTTTCCAGCTCAGCGTTTCTGGCGCGTCAGCCAGTTCCGGCGCACTGAAGGTACAGTTGATGAGACGCGCTTTTTTCCACGCCAGCGTGGTGGTAGTTGGGCCGAGCACTTTCTCGAACAATTCCAGCGTCGAGGTGTGAATATCACGCGCTTTTGCACCTGCGATAATACGCGTTTCCGGGGTGACGACTTTACGCAGCGCGCGCAGCTGTTGTTCCAGCAACGCCATGGTTTTCGGCACTTTGATCAGCACCACACCCGGCGCCTGCGGGTAGTCCGCAGTGCTGTCGAGAAACTTCACGCTGGATTCTTTGAGGTCGTTGTGGCGCAGGTTTTCACGCGTCGCCAGCTCACTTAAGTAGGAATCACCGATGCTGTAAGGGGTGTGTTCCGCCAGAGCACAGCCCAGCGCGCCAAACGCATCATTCAGGATCAGAACCGGGCCGCTGATTTCAGTGTCATCCAACTGTTGCAGCAGATATTCATCCGCCGCTTCCCACGCCATAAGCGGGTTGACGTCGTCCGTTTCCGGGAAACGTTTAAGGTTGAGTGAACGGAAACCGTTGTCTAAGTGGCTCATCGGCCCTCCTGAATGGTAAAATTTCGGCGTATCCCTGAAAAGGGTGCGTGAGTATACCCGTTTTCGCATTAATTTGGGCTTTTGATGAACCAACTAACTTATCTCCAGGGCTACCCGGCGCACTTACTTTCCCAGGTTCGCAGCTTAATTGCCGAGCAAAAGCTGGGCACGGTGCTGGAAAAACGCTACCCGGGCACCCATGATTTCGCGACCGATAAAGCCCTCTGGCAGTATACGCAGGATCTGAAAAGCCGGTACCTGAAGAGCGCACCGCCGATCAATAAGGTGATGTACGACAACAAGATCCACGTGCTGAAAAACGCGCTCGGCCTGCATACCGCTATCTCTCGCGTTCAGGGCGGCAAGCTGAAGGCGAAAGCCGAGATCCGCGTGGCGACCGTGTTCCGTAACGCGCCGGAAGCGTTTCTGCGAATGATCGTAGTGCATGAACTGGCACACCTGAAAGAGAAAGAGCACGACAAGGCGTTCTATTCCCTGTGCTGCCATATGGAGCCGCAGTACCACCAGCTCGAGTTTGATACCCGACTGTGGCTTACGCATTTATCGTTAAAAGGTAATGCGGAATAGCGCACTGGTTTTGCAATAATCCCGTGCTACAGTGGCTGAAGGTTCCCAGCTACGGAGTACGTAAACGTTTATGATACGTTTCGCAGTCATTGGTACGAACTGGATCACACGCCAGTTCGTCGACGCCGCCCACGAAACCGGCAAATATAAGCTCACCGCAGTCTATTCCCGCAGCCTTGAGCAGGCGCAGTCCTTCGCGAATGATTACCTGGTCGAACACCTGTTCACCTCGCTCGATGAGATGGCGCAAAGTGATGCCATTGATGCGGTCTATATTGCCAGCCCGAACTCCCTGCACTTCCCGCAAACCAGGCTGTTCCTCAGCCATAAAAAACATGTGATTTGCGAGAAGCCGCTTGCCTCCAACATTCAGGAAGTGGAAGCCGCCATCGCCCTGGCGCGTGAAAATCAGGTGGTGCTGTTTGAAGCATTCAAAACCGCCAGCCTGCCAAACTTCCTGCTGTTGCAGCAGTCTCTGCCGAAGCTTGGCAACGTGCGTAAGGCTTTCATCAACTACTGCCAGTACTCTTCACGCTACCAGCGCTACCTGGACGGTGAGAACCCGAACACCTTTAATCCGGCCTTCTCGAACGGGTCGATTATGGATATCGGCTTCTACTGTCTGGCCTCGGCAGTCGCGCTGTGGGGCGAGCCGCACGGCGTGACGGCCACCGCCAGCCTGCTGGATAGCGGTGTGGATGCACACGGTGTCGTGGTGCTGGATTACGGTGATTTCAGCGTTACGCTGCAACACTCTAAAGTCAGTGATTCAGTGCTGCCGAGCGAAATTCAGGGCGAAGCCGGATCGCTGGTGATTGAGAAGATCTCCGAGTGTCAGAAACTGAGCTTCGTGCCGCGCGGCGGGAAAGCGCAAGAGCTGACGCAGCCACAGCATATTAACACTATGCTCTATGAGGCAGAGGTCTTTGCACGCCTGGTAGAAAACAATGAAGTGAATCACCCAGGGCTTTCGGTCAGCCGCACTACGGCGAAGCTGCAAACGGAGATCCGCCGTCAGACTGGCGTGGTGTTCCCGGCAGACGACGTGAGCGCAAAAGCGATCGCGTAAAGCTGTGTAATGAAATCATGCACACCATTGACGAAACCGATGGTCTGACATATTTTGTTACCCGCAAAGGGGAGTAACTTCCTTGCCGGTGGATCGTCATTACGATGCGTGAAAATCGCATCCGGTCGCCGGGCAATCAAAAGCGTCTTTTTGGTTGTAAGTGAGACCTTGCCGGAAGGCGAGGTCTATGCATAAAAAGCGTAACGGCTATCGTCTTCTGACCATAGCCGTTTTTGTTTTTATGCGTAAGGAAGAAATATGAATACTGTCGGTACTCCGCTGCTGTGGGGCGGATTCGCAGTCGTGGTCCTCATCATGCTGGCTGTCGACCTCTTTTTGCAGGGTCGTCGTGGCGCGCATGGCATGTCCATGAAACAAGCCGCCGTCTGGTCGCTGGTGTGGGTAACCCTGTCCCTGCTCTTCTGTGCCGCCTTCTGGTGGTATCTGGCCTCAACCGAAGGCCGCGCGGTTGCCGACCCTCAGGCACTGGCGTTCCTCACCGGTTATTTGATCGAAAAAGCCCTGGCGGTGGATAACGTCTTCGTCTGGCTGATGCTATTCAGTTACTTCGCCGTACCTGCCGCACTGCAACGCCGCGTACTGGTATACGGCGTGCTGGGGGCGATCGTTCTGCGTACCATCATGATCTTTGCCGGTAGCTGGCTGATAACCCAGTTCGAATGGCTGCTGTATGTCTTTGGTGCCTTCCTGCTGTTCACCGGGATCAAAATGGCACTGGCGAAAGAAGATGGCTCCGCTATTGGCGATCGTCCGCTAGTGAAGTGGATCCGTGGGCATCTGCGCATGACGGACAAGATCGAGAGCGAACACTTCTTCGTGCGTAAAAATGGCCTGATGTTTGCCACTCCGCTACTGCTGGTGCTGATTCTGGTTGAGCTGAGCGACGTTATCTTCGCGGTAGACAGTATTCCGGCTATCTTCGCGGTGACCACTGACCCGTTCATTGTGCTGACCTCTAACCTGTTCGCAATCCTTGGCCTGCGTGCGATGTACTTCCTGCTGGCAGGCGCGGCGGAACGTTTCTCGATGCTGAAATACGGCCTGTCGGTGATCCTGGTATTTATCGGTATCAAGATGCTGATTGTCGATTTCTATCATATCCCGATCGCCATTTCGCTCGGGGTAGTGTTTGGCATCCTGATCGTGACGCTGATTATCAATACCTGGGTTAATCGCCAGCACGATAAGAAGCAGCAGGTGTAGTGGGTTTTGCCGGGTGGTACAGCGCCACCCGGCACTTCCGTTAATCAATAGTTAAAAAACATGACGCAACACGTAAAATCCAGCATTTTACGCTTCCCTCCCCTGCCACTTTCCCTATACTCGACCAGGCAAACATTTACTTACATCCGGACATAAATGTGACTTAGAGCACATCCGGGATGGAACGCAATTTCACTTAAGGAATCTCCATGACCACATCATCATCTGGACTGTTTGCGCGCCTGTCGCGCGGCAGCCTTGTTAAGCAAATACTGGTTGGCCTGGTGTTGGGTGTTGCGCTGGCACTGATATCTAAACCCGCCGCAGAGGCCACCGGCCTGCTCGGTACCCTGTTCGTCGGCGCGTTGAAAGCCGTTGCCCCGATTCTGGTCCTGACCCTGGTGATGGCTTCCATCGCCAACCATCAGCAGGGACAAAAAACCAATATCCGCCCAATCCTGTGGATGTACCTGTTAGGGACTTTCTCGGCGGCACTGACTGCGGTTGTCGTCAGTTTCATCTTCCCTTCAACGCTTCAGTTAACTACCGGCGCAACCGACATTACGCCGCCTGCGGGTATCGTTGAGGTGATGCACGGTCTGTTGATGAGCGTCGTGGCTAACCCTATCCATGCCCTGATTAACGCTAACTACATCGGCATTCTGGTGTGGGCTGTCGGTCTTGGATTTGCCCTGCGCCACAGCAATGACACCACCAAAAACCTGATTAACGATGTATCCAATGCCGTGACCTTCATCGTGACGCTGGTGATCCGCTTTGCACCAATTGGTATTTTTGGTCTGGTATCCTCAACGCTTGCAACCACCGGTTTTGGCGCACTGTGGGGTTATGCCCAACTGCTGCTGGTATTGATTGGCTGTATGGCCGTGGTGGCGCTGGTGATTAACCCGCTGCTGGTGTTCTTACAGACGCGCCGTAACCCTTATCCGCTGGTGTTGATGTGCCTGCGTGAGAGCGGCGTAACCGCCTTCTTTACCCGCAGCTCAGCCGCGAATATTCCGGTAAACATGTCGCTGTGTGAAAAACTGAATCTGGACCGTGATACTTACTCTGTGTCGATCCCCCTGGGTGCGACCGTTAATATGGCGGGCGCGGCAATCACCATTACGGTTCTGACGCTGGCGGCAGTCCATACGCTGGGTATTCCGGTAGATTTACCGACGGCACTGCTGTTGAGCGTGGTGGCTGCACTTTGCGCTTGTGGGGCTTCTGGCGTGGCGGGTGGTTCGCTGCTGCTGATCCCGCTGGCCTGTAATATGTTTGGCATTCCGAACGAGATTGCCATGCAGGTTGTCGCCGTTGGTTTCATCATTGGCGTGTTGCAGGACTCCTGCGAAACCGCGATCAACTCTTCCACCGATGTGATGTTTACCGCGGCCGTATGTCAGGCGGAAGACGCGCGCTTAGCGAAAAACGCCCTGCGTAGCTAATCTGTTAGCCCTTCCGTCAGCGGACGGAGGGGCTCTCTTCCTGTACCTGGTTTTCCACTTTAAACGGATCGATACCGCGCTTCTGCATTCGCCAGAAACGAATGATGTTCAGCCCGTTCATGATGAGGAAACTGCCTTCGATTAATGTCCCGCCAATCGACCCCAGCCAGAAGTTGTGGATCACCCAGCAGCAGGTTGAACACCAGATCACACAGCGCATCGTCAGGCCTTTACTGCGAAACAGCGCCCAGGTACTGACAATGGTGCCAATCACCGGTAGCAGCTCTATCGGATGATGAAACTTCGCCAGCCCAATTCCCCCGGTCAGCACAATAAATACCGCCATCACCCACAGGCTGCGGGTGCGCAGAGTAATGAGCGTACGCACGGTGTTGAGCATGGCGCTTGAGCCTGCCGGAAATGCACCCATCAGAAAGAAGTGCACGCCGATAACGGCGCTGTAAACCGAAAGCTGGATTTTGAATTTCCGCTCGTCGCGATTGATAAAAGTGGTGATACCAATCAGAAAGGCGATAACACCAACGCCCTGGGCCAGCCAATACGCGCTCATGAAGGAGTCCTGTGTTCAGGCAAAAAGAAACGGCGCTTCATTATATGAAACGCCGTTTCGGATTTAAAGCATGATGACTTACAGCGTAACGCCGCTTTTGAATATCGCCAGCTCGCGGAAGTCGTTTTTCTCGTTACAGGTCTGCTTGCCGTTAGCGAAGTCCACGATGGTATCGACGAATTCGTTCAGCAGTTGCGGCATTGCCTTGCCGTGGATCAGCTGGCCGGCATCGAAGTCGATCCAGTGTTTTTTCTTCGCCGCCAGCTCGCTGTTGGTGGCAATTTTCACCGTTGGCACAAAGCCACCGTACGGTGTACCGCGGCCCGTACTGAACAGCACCATATGGCAGCCTGCTCCGGCCAGCGCGCTGGTTGCTACCGCATCGTTACCCGGTGCGCTAAGCAGATTCAGACCGTGGGTTTTCAAACGTTCGCCATAGCGCAGCACGTCAACCACCTGGCTTGCCCCTGCTTTCTGGGTACAGCCGAGCGATTTCTCTTCCAGCGTCGTGATCCCGCCCGCTTTGTTGCCCGGCGATGGGTTCTCGTAAATCGGCTGGTTGTGCGCAATGAAGTACTGTTTGAAGTCGTTCACCATGGTGACGGTTTTCTCAAACGTCTCTTCGTCGCGGCAATGGCTCATCAGAATACGTTCAGCACCAAACATTTCTGGTACTTCGGTCAGCACGGTGGTGCCGCCGTTAACGATCATGTAATCCGAGAAGCGGCCCAACATTGGGTTCGCGGTGATGCCGGACAGGCCATCAGACCCGCCGCACTCAAGCCCGAATTTCAGCTCACTCAGTTTACCTGGTTCACGTTTGTCGTGGCGCATCACGTCATACAGCTGATGCAGCTGCTCAAGCCCTGCTTCCACTTCATCGTCCTGGTGCTGGCACACCATAAAGTGCACACGATCAGGATCAAACTCGCCCAGCGTTTCGCGGAAGGCATCTACCTGGTTGTTTTCACACCCCAGGCCAATCACCAGAACCGCGCCCGCATTCGGGTGGCGCACCATGTTTTGCAGCATGGTACGGGTATTAATATGGTCATCACCTAACTGTGAACAACCGTAAGTGTGGCTAAACAGGTGCACACCGTCGGTGCCTTCGGCATTGTTGGTCTCTTTCAGGAAACGCGTCTGAATTTGACGCGCGATCCCATTAACACAGCCCACCGTCGGGAGGATCCACAGTTCATTGCGGATCCCCACATCACCGTTGGCACGGCGGTAAATCTGTACGTCGCGATCTGCCGCCTGCCCGATGTCCGCCGGGGATTCAGGTTGATAGCTATACTCGTCCAGATCGCTAAGATTGGTGCGGGTATTGTGGGAATGAATATGTTCACCCGGCGCAATATCCGCCAGCGCATGACCAATAGGCAAACCGTACTTCACGACGTTTTCACCTTTGGCGATAGGACGTATGGCAAATTTGTGCCCACGCGAAATCGCCTGACGCAACGTGACTGTCTCATTTTCAACAGTCACGTCCGTACCTTCGGTCAGATCCGCCAGCGCTACGACAACGTTATCCAGCGAATGGATTTTGATGTATTGCATATCAACCTCAAACGGCCTTAGTTCAGTTCAATGGCGAAGTAGTCACGCGCATTGTTAAAGCAGATGTTTTTCACCATTTCGCCCAGCAGCTGAATATCCGCCGGTGCTTCACCCGCAGCCACCCAACGGCCAATCATCTGGCACAGAATGCGGCGGAAATATTCGTGACGGGTATAAGACAGGAAGCTGCGGCTGTCGGTCAGCATCCCGACAAAGCGGCTTAACAGGCCCAATTGTGCCAGCTGCGTCATCTGACGCTCCATGCCGTCTTTTTGGTCGTTGAACCACCAGCCGGAACCGAACTGCATCTTGCCTGGCATCCCTTCGCCCTGGAAGTTACCGATCATGGTGCCCAGTACTTCGTTATCGCGCGGGTTCAGGCAGTACAGAATGGTTTTTGGCAGCAGATTCTGTTCGTTCTGTTTGCTCAGCAGTTTTGACAGCTCTTCCGCCAGCGGACGGTCGTTGATGGAGTCAAAGCCCACATCCGCGCCCAGCAGTTTGAACTGACGCTGGTTGTTATTACGCAGCGCACCAATGTGATACTGCTGAACCCAACCGCGACGAGCATATTCTGCGCCGAGGAACACCAGTACCGCGGTTTTAAACTGAGCCACTTCGTGCTCGCTTAATGTCTCACCGGACAGACGACGCGCCAGGATGCTATCCAGCTCGGCTTCGTTTGACTCCGCGAACAGCACCACATCAAGCGCGTGGTCAGACACCTTACAACCGTGCGCAGCAAAGTGATCCAGACGTTTGGTCAGGGCGGTTTGCAGGTCGGTGAAACGACGAATGTCGGTATCAGACACTTCCGCCAGCTTCGCCATGTAGTCGTTGAATGTTGCCAGCTCGATGTTGAACGCCTTATCCGGGCGCCAGCTTGGCAGCACTTTGATATCAAAAGAGGTGTCTTTCGCGACAACCGCGTGATGCTCCAGTGAATCGATTGGATCGTCGGTTGTACCGACCATCTTCACGTTCATCTGTTTCATGATGCCGCGTGCGGAAAACTTATCCTGCGCCAGCAGTTCGTTGCACTGGTTCCAGATCTCATCCGCCGTGGTTGGAGAAAGCAGTTTGCCGGTGATACCAAACGGACGACGCAGTTCGAGGTGCGTCCAGTGGTATAACGGGTTGCCGATAGTGTGCGGCACGGTCGCTGCCCAGGCGTCAAACTTCTCGCGGTCAGTTGCGTCGCCGGTACACAGGCGCTCGGCCACACCGTTGGTGCGCATTGCGCGCCATTTGTAGTGGTCACCCTTCAGCCAGATGTCATACAGGTTTTTGAAACGATAATTTTCGGCAACCTGCTGCGGCGGTAAATGGCAGTGATAGTCGAAAATTGGCTGGTCTTTTGCGTAGTCGTGGTACAGCCGGCGAGCAAATTCAGTATCTAGCAGAAAATCTTCAGTCATAAACGGAGTCATTTATCGTCTTCCTCTTAACGAGTGCGTCAAAAAGCTTATGTTCAGATGCTGCAAAGTTATCACACCAATTTCCAGCAGCCGAAGTTTTTTTCGTGAGTTAGATCAATAAACGTCAACAAATAAAATACCCTCAACGGAGTAAACCCTCTCGCAGCCCGCGCCATATCTGGCTTTGCGTGCAGAAGATAATGTCCCTACAAAGAATCACACTTTTGTGATGTCACTCACCTTTTAAAGTTGTATGACAAGTTATCTTTTCGCCGTCGCAAACAATTAGCCGACGGAATGCATTACTGGTGTGAAAAACATCGGATTTAACGGTACGGATACCGACTTATGCACGATTACTTATGGCAAGGTTCGGGCCGTTCCGGGAAATTATCCCGGTTACGCCCCTCCCGTTAACAACAGCTCCCGGCAACGGTTGAGAGGTTGCCGTGCTCCGGCACGGAAATAACATAACGATGAGGTTTTACATGCGTAAAATTAAAGGGTTACGTTGGTACATGATTGCACTGGTGACGTTGGGCACCGTGCTGGGCTACCTGACACGTAACACCGTGGCAGCAGCGGCTCCTACGTTGATGGAAGAATTGCATATCTCCACACAGCAATACTCTTACATCATTGCTGCTTACTCCGCGGCTTACACCGTAATGCAGCCTGTAGCAGGTTATGTTCTTGATATTCTGGGTACTAAAATCGGTTATGCGTTCTTCGCTGTCGCATGGGCCATTTTCTGCGGTGCAACAGCACTGGCAGGCAGTTGGGGCGGTCTGGCACTAGCGCGCGGTGCGGTAGGTGCAGCAGAAGCCGCCATGATCCCGGCAGGCCTGAAAGCCAGCTCCGAGTGGTTCCCGGCGAAAGAACGTTCTATTGCTGTCGGTTACTTTAACGTCGGTTCTTCTATTGGTGCGATGATTGCTCCGCCACTGGTGGTCTGGGCTATCGTGATGCACAGCTGGCAGATGGCGTTCATCATCTCTGGTGTACTGAGCTTTGCATGGGCAATGGCGTGGCTGATTTTCTATAAACACCCACGTGACCAGAAAAAACTGTCTACTGAAGAACGTGATTACATCATTGGCGGTCAGGAATCTCAGCACCAGACTAACAACGGCAAAAAAATGTCTGTCTGGCAGATTCTGGGCACCCGTCAGTTCTGGGGTATCGCACTGCCACGCTTCCTGGCAGAACCAGCCTGGGGTACGTTTAACGCCTGGATCCCACTGTTCATGTTTAAAGTGTATGGCTTTAACCTGAAAGAGATCGCGATGTTCGCCTGGATGCCAATGCTGTTCGCTGACCTGGGTTGTATCGTGGGGGGTTACCTGCCACCACTGTTCCAGCGCTGGTTTGGTGTAAACCTGATTGTCTCTCGTAAAATGGTGGTTACCATGGGTGCGCTGCTGATGATTGGCCCAGGTATGATCGGCCTGTTCACCAGCCCTTACATTGCTATCGCCCTGCTGTGTATTGGTGGTTTTGCTCACCAGTCCCTGTCTGGCGCACTGATTACGCTCTCATCTGACGTCTTTGGTCGTAACGAGGTTGCTACCGCAAACGGCCTGACCGGTATGGCCGCCTGGACTGCAAGTACCATGTTTGCTCTGGTGGTTGGTGCCCTGGCTGACACCATCGGTTTCAGCCCACTGTTCGCTGTGCTGGCTATCTTCGACCTGCTGGGTGCGGTGGTTATCTGGACGGTGCTGAAAAGCAAATCGGCTGAAGAGCTACAAAAAGAGTCCGTCGGGGGACCCGCAACACAAAGTTAGCGGTGATGCTGTTGTGCCGGGTGGCGGCTTCGCCTTACCCGGCCTATAAAACCCAATAAAACCGCAGGCCGGGGCAACCTGGCAAATACAACAAGAAAGCCGCCATAGGGCGGCTTTTTTCATGGCGAAATCTGGAGACTGGCTCGCAAAAGTGGTATAACAAATAATCCGTCGTACCCTGCCTGGAGCGCATATGGAAATCACCGAATCACGTCGTTTATATCAGCAACTTGCTGCCGAGCTGAAAGATCGCATCGAGCAAGGTGTCTATCTTGTCGGTGATAAACTCCCCGCTGAGCGTTTTATTGCTGATGAAAAAAGCGTGAGCCGCACGGTGGTGCGTGAAGCCATCATCATGCTGGAAGTCGAAGGCTATGTTGAAGTACGCAAAGGCTCCGGCATTCATGTGATTTCCAACCAGCCAAAACACTCCCCGGTGCCGGACGAAAGTCTGGAGTTCGCCAGCTATGGGCCGTTTGAGCTGCTTCAGGCGCGTCAGCTGATCGAAAGTAACATTGCCGAATTTGCTGCGACGCAGGTGACCAAGCAGGACATCATGAAGCTGATGGAAATCCAGGAGAATGCGCGCAAGGAAAAATGCTTCCGCGATTCCGAATGGGATTTGCAATTCCATGTTCAGGTTGCGCTGGCAACGCAAAACACCGCTCTGGCGGCAATTGTTGAAAAAATGTGGACTCAGCGCGTTCATAACCCGTACTGGAAGAAACTGCACGATCACATCGATTTGCGCACCGTGGATAACTGGTGTGACGACCACGACCAAATTCTTAAAGCGCTGATTCGTAAAGACCCACACGCGGCAAAACTGGCCATGTGGCAGCACCTGGAAAATACCAAGCAGATGCTGTTTAACGAAACCAGTGATGACTTCGAATTTAACGCCGATCGCTATCTTTTTGCGGATAATCCTGTCGTTCACCTGGATACGGCAGCCAATCTCGCAAAATAGTTCCCCTTTCTGCTGGCAGGCGCTTCGCTGCGCCTTCCGGCGCAACAGGGTAAGCAAAACATATATAGTGTCAGCCTTTGTAAATCCCCTCGCTCACCTTCATGGCTTAAGCCAAAATCATTCCGCCCCATGCAAAATCTGTGACGCAGAACGTTGGGCTTTGTTACAATTGGATTCAATTTGCTTTCTTGTAAGTTAGTGCTTGCCAACTAGCCATTTAACAGGGAACAGTTCTGGCCACCACAATGTGTCCGCGAGCGACCATAATGAAATCATAAAAATGTCGCCGTACTGTTTTTCCCGGATAACAGGCGTGACGTTAACCGATTTCCAGGAACACTGAATGGAACTTTTGACCCAACTACTACATGCCTTATGGGCCCAGGACTTCGAAACGCTGGCCAATCCGTCCATGATTGGGATGCTCTATTTCGTTTTGTTTATGATCCTGTTTCTTGAGAATGGATTGCTTCCTGCCGCCTTCCTGCCTGGCGACAGTCTGTTAGTGTTGGTCGGCGTGCTTTGTGCCAAAGGCGCAATGGCATTCCCCCAGACCATCCTGCTATTAACCATTGCTGCAAGCCTCGGCTGCTGGGTGAGCTATATCCAGGGACGATGGCTGGGTAATACACGCATCGTGCAAAACTGGCTTTCGCATCTGCCGGCGCATTACCACCAGCGGGCGCACCACCTGTTCCACAAACATGGGCTTTCGGCGTTGCTGATTGGCCGTTTCATCGCGTTTGTACGCACTTTGCTGCCAACCATTGCAGGGCTTTCCGGCCTAAGTAGCGCACGCTTCCAGTTCTTTAACTGGATGAGTGGCCTGCTGTGGGTACTGATCCTGACAACGTTAGGCTATGCACTTGGCAAAACGCCAGTGTTCATGAAGTATGAAGACCAGTTAATGTCCTGCCTGATGCTGTTGCCAGTTGTGCTGCTGGTCTTTGGTCTGGTCGGTTCACTGGTTGTCCTGTGGAAGAAAAAATACGGGGCCAAGGGCTAACAATGGTCATTTCACCGTTATCCCTGCGCCGCTTGTCTTACGCATTGATTGTGCTGGTGTTCTTCAGCGCGATGCTGCTGATATGGACGGCGCTCCAGCACCAGGAATCCACACTGGCAATCCGGCCGGTGAATCAGGGAGCCAGCGTACCAGACGGTTTTTCCATCTGGCACCACCTGGATGCAAACGGGATCCGCTTCAAGAGCATCACGCCACAAGATGATGTTTTACTGATTAAATTTGACTCCAGTGCGCAAAGTGCAGCAGCCAAAGTCGTGCTCGACAGAACGTTGCCGCACGGATACATCATTGCTCAGCAGGAAGATAACAGCCAGCCAGCGGCCTGGTTGTCACTTCTGCGCGACACATCGCACCGGTTTGGATAACTTCCAGGATTCTGAATCTTTTCACTTACTTTGGTGATTACCCCGTTTACTTACTATGCTTAAGTACGCGGAGCATCATATCTATGTTCTCCGCATGACTTTGGACATCAGCACACTCCCCGGACGTGCTGCAAACAATGGAAGGTTCCAATAATGAAATACCGCATCGCCCTGGCTCTGGCCCTTTTTTCATTAAGCACAGCCTCTTTCGCCACCTCTCTGTGTCAGGAGAAGGAGAAAGACATTCAGCGTGAAATCAGTTATGCCGAAAAGCATAACAATCAGAACCGGATCAATGGCTTGAAAAAAGCGCTTAGCGAAGTGAAAGCTAACTGTTCCGACAAGGAGCTTCGCGCAAGCCACCAGAAGAAAATCACGGAGCAAAAGGAAGAAGTAGCAGAGCGCCGTCACGATCTTCAGGAAGCGAAAGAGAAAGGAGATGCGGATAAAATTGCCAAACGCGAGAAGAAACTGAAAGAAGCGCAAGAAGAACTGAAAGCGCTGGAATCCCGCGATTATTGAGTTAACGGAAGTCTCACAGGAGAAAATCATGTCAAAAGATACTACGTCAGAAAACCTGCGCGCTGAGTTGAAATCCCTGGCGGATACCCTGGAAGAAGTGCTGAACTCCTCTACCGATAAATCAAAGGAAGAGGTCAGCAAGCTGCGCAGCAAAGCCGAGCAAGCATTGAAAGAGAGCCGTACCCGCCTGGGTGAAACCGGTGATGCTCTGGCGAAGCAGACCCGCGAAGCGGCTGCACGCGCTGACGAATACGTTCGCGATAATCCATGGACTGGTGTAGGCATTGGTGCCGCTGTTGGTGTGGTTCTGGGTGTCCTGCTCACGCGTCGTTGATTATGGAAGACAATCGTCATACTGAAGGTCCGGCAAAGAACATCATTGGCATCGGACAGCGGATTTTAACCACCCTCGTTGGTATCGCTGAAACGCGCATTCGCCTGGCCGTGGTTGAACTGGAAGAAGAGAAAGCCAATATCTTCCAGATCCTGCTGATGCTTGGTCTTACCCTTCTCTTTGCCGCATTTGGCCTGATGAGCCTGCTGGTGCTGGTTATCTGGGTTGTCGATCCGCAGTATCGTCTTAACGCCATGATTGCGACCACCGTGGTGTTGCTGCTGGGTGCTGTGATAGGCGGTATCTGGACGCTGCGAAAAGCGCGCAAATCCACGTTGCTGCGCCATACCCGCCAGGAGCTTGCAGCCGACCGCACGCTGCTGGAGGACGACAAACCATGAGCAGCAAAACCGAGCTCAGGCAGCGAAAAGCGTTCCTGTTAAGCCAGATCCAGCAACAACGGCTGGATCTGGCAGCCAGTCGTCGTGACTGGGTGGATGCAACGCGCCCGCTGGATCGTAGCTGGAATACCTTCCTGAACCTGCGTTCATGGGTGCTGGTTGGCAGCAGCGTGATGGCAATCTGGGGTGTCCGCCATCCCAGTAAGCTGATTCGCTGGACGCGTCGCGGCTTTGGTATCTGGAGCGCATGGCGTCTGGTGAAAGCAACCCTTCGTCAGCAGCAACTGCGCTAGTCTGTGTGGTGCCGGGTGGCGGTTACGCCTTACCCGGCCTACATTTCCCATTTCTCTTTCTTGTCCCTCCTTGCTCAATATCTTTGATAAAGATTGACAGTTTTCCTTGCTAACAATTGTCATTCGTCACGTTTATGATTCTCTCCATCGACAGCAAAGACGCGGTATCTACCCGAATTTGCACACAAATAAAGATCAGCCGCTCATGTGGTTTCCTGGAGAGTAAAATGAAAAAATTAGAAGATGTTGGTGTACTGGTAGCGCGTATCCTGATGCCAATTCTGTTCATCACCGCAGGTTGGGGCAAAATCACCGGTTATGCGGGTACACAACAGTATATGGAAGCTATGGGCGTGCCGGGGTTCCTGCTGCCACTGACCATTCTGCTTGAGTTCGGCGGCGGCCTGGCAGTACTGTTCGGCTTCCTGACCCGTACCACTGCACTGTTTACTGCGGGCTTCACATTGCTGACAGCATTTATCTTCCACAGCAACTTTGCGGAAGGCGTGAACTCCCTGATGTTCATGAAAAACCTGACTATCGCTGGCGGCTTCCTGCTGTTGGCTGTGACCGGTCCAGGCGCATTCAGCATCGACCGTGTTCTGAATAAGAAGTGGTAAGCACGCTATACTGACTTAAAAAAGCGAGGAGATATCTCCTCGTTTTTGCTATCTGACGGAGGAGGAAAAAATGGGACAACTCGTAGACGGCGTCTGGCAGGATGTCTGGTATGACACTAAATCCACCGGAGGACGTTTCAAACGCTCTGTTTCGGCCTTCCGTAACTGGCTGACGGCAGATGGCGCACCTGGCCCCAGTGGCGAAGGGGGCTTTGCAGCCGAGAAAGACCGTTATCATCTCTACGTTTCACTCGCCTGCCCGTGGGCACACCGCACGCTGATTGTGCGTAAACTCAAAGGCCTGGAATCATTACTGCCTGTCTCAGTTGTCAATCCGCTGATGCTGGAAAACGGCTGGACATTCGACAGCGATTTCCCTGCCGCGACAGGTGACGACCTTTACCATCACGATTTCCTGTACCAACTGTATCTGCGTGCAGATCCGCACTATACCGGCCGCGTCACCGTACCGGTGCTCTGGGACAAGAAAAACCAGACGATTGTCAGCAATGAGTCGGCCGAAATCATCCGTATGTTCAACACCGCGTTTGATGCGCACGGCGCCCGCGCCGGTGATTACTATCCGGTTGAGCTGCGAGATAAAATTGATGAACTGAACAGCTGGATCTACGACAACGTGAACAACGGTGTCTACAAAGCCGGTTTTGCCACCAGCCAGGAAGCCTATGACGAAGCGGTCGCGAACGTCTTCACATCGCTGGAGCGTCTGGAGCAGATCCTCGGTCAGCATCGCTACCTGACGGGCGATCGCCTGACGGAAGCGGACATCCGTCTATGGACCACGCTGGTGCGTTTTGATCCGGTCTACGTCACTCACTTTAAGTGCGATAAACATCGTATCAGCGACTATCTGAATCTGTACGGGTTCCTGCGTGATATCTACCAGATGCCGGGCATCGCTGAAACGGTCGATTTTGGCCATATCCGCACCCACTACTACCGCAGCCACAAGACCATTAACCCGACGGGTATTATCTCGATTGGCCCGTGGCAGGATCTGGATGAGCCGCACGGGCGCGACGTTCGATTTGGATAAATATTAAGGGCATCAATAGATGCCCTTTTTTAATTCATAATATCAATCTATCCTTACCTCGATCGCCTGGAAAACAAGTGATTAACTGAATATTGAGGCAAGGAAAAAATGGACTGGTATTTAAAAGTACTGCGCAACTACATCGGATTTGGTGGACGCGCTCGCCGCAAAGAATACTGGATGTTCGTTCTGGTGAACTTCATCCTTATCATGGTGCTGGGCATTGTCGATAAAATTCTCGGCTGGGAACGGGCTGGTGGTGAAGGCGTTCTCACGACAATTTATGGTCTGCTGGTTTTGCTGCCGTCCTGGGCCGTGCTGTTTCGTCGGTTGCACGACACCGACCGTTCGGCATGGTGGCTACTGCTGCTGTTGATCCCGATAATCGGCTGGCTGGTGATTCTGATCTTTAACTGTCAGAGCGGTACGCCGGGTGAAAACCGCTTTGGTGCCGACCCTAAACTCAACGCCTGATTCGTTGCCCGGTAGCTTACGCTTACCGGGCGTACGAACCTATTTATTGTAGTGGGCAAACAGCTTCGGTATTTCTCGCAAACACCACGACTTCGCTTCCCCCATACTGTCACGACGCCACGCCATAATAATATCGACCTCACTGGTGTATTCCGGACTCACCACGCGCAGCCGTCCTTCGGCGATATCTTTTTCGACGAAGGGATAAGGCATGGTCGCCATCCCGAGGCCAGCCAGCAGTGCCTGGCGCTTATCTTCCAGCGATGTCACCGTCAGACGCGGCTGTTTATCCAGCAGCTGTACCGTTAATACCGGGCGTTCACGTGCGGTATCCGCTACCGCCACACCGCGATATTTCACGCGCGTCACTTCAGACAGTGGCTCGGGCTCCTGATGAATTGGGTGGTCGGGTGCAGCCACATATACGTTCATCACGCTGTAGAGCTTACGGGAGTTGATTTCAGACGATGAACGGAAGTGCATATCCGGTGCAATCACGATATCCGCCCTGCCCGTTTCCAGACGCTCCCACGCCCCTGCCAGCACTTCGGTAATGATCGACAGCTGGGTGTTGGCTTTATCCGCCAGGCGGTCCACCAGCGGGAACAGCGCCTCAGTTGGCACTAACGCTTCCGTGACCAGCGTCAGATGCGTTTCCCAGCCACGCGCCAGCGCTTCGGCGTCGGTGGTTAGTTTATCGGCCGCTTCCAGCAGCACGCGCCCACGCTCCAGCAGCATCCGCCCAACGTTGGTGAATTTTGTTCTATGACCGGAACGATCGAATAACACCACGTCCAGCTCTTCTTCAAGCTTCTGCATGGTGTAGCTCAGCGCAGACGGAACGCGCCCCAGTTCATCTGCCGCAGCGGCAAAGCTGCCACGCCTGTCAATCGCGTCCATGACGCGAAGCGCCTCAAGCGTCAATGCTCTCTCTTTTGCCATCTCGTTCTCATTCAGGAAATTTGAACATACCAGGCAGAATATCTGGCTAACAATCAAGCGTCCATACCTTTACCATTGTTTTAGTGTAAAGAGAGGTCAAGTTTATGATTACGACAAGAACAGCTAAACAGTGCGGACAAGCTGATTTCGGTTGGCTACAGGCCCGCTACACCTTTTCCTTTGGACACTACTTTGACCCAAAACTCCTCGGTTACGCATCACTGCGCGTATTGAATCAGGAAGTGCTCGCCCCAGGTGCGTGCTTCCAGCCGCGCACGTATCCGAAAGTCGATATCCTGAACCTGATCCTGGAAGGCGAGGCAGAATACCGCGACAGCGAGGGCAATCATGTCCAGGCGAAGGCTGGCGAAGCGTTGCTGATTTCAACGCAGCCGGGCATTAGTTACAGCGAGCATAACCTCAGCAAAGACAAGACGCTGACCCGAATGCAGCTGTGGCTGGATGCCTGCCCAGAGCGGGAAAATCCGCTGGTACAGAAGATAGATTTGAAGGGCGAAAAGCAGCAGTTGCTTGCATCGCCTGATGGCAGCAACGGCAGCCTGCAACTGCGCCAGCAAGTGTGGCTGCACCATATCGAACTGAAAAAAGGTGAGCAGGCAAGTTTCCAGCTTCACGGCCCGCGCGCCTATTTGCAGTCGATTCATGGCACGGTACATGCGTTGACGCACACGGAAGAAAAAGAAGCGCTCACCTGCGGTGACGGAGCGTTTATTCGTGATGAAGCGAATATTACGCTGGTTGCCGATACGCCGCTGCGTGCGCTGTTGATTGATTTGCCGGTGTAAAAATCCCCCTCACCCCACCCCCTCTCCCCAAAGGGGCGAGGGGCTCGATTGGTTCCCTCTCCCCTTTGGGGAGAGGGCTAGGGTGAGGGGTGAGAGGCAATTCACGACACCTTACTCGCCATTATCTCAATGATCTGCCGGTCTGTTGCCTGCATCGAGCGGCACGCCAGTGAGCACAGATTAGCGATAGACTGCTCAACATCGTGCGCGACAATTCCTTCATTGCCCGTTACAGCGGAATCATCCAGCGCCATCATGACCGCCTTCCAGGCGCTCCCGACGCTGGTTGATACCTTCATCGCGCAACTGTTAGACGCTCCGTCACAGATAATCCCGCTGACATCGCCGATCATGCTGCCGATAGCCATTGCGATCGTCTGGTAACGCCCGTCCATTAGCCACGCCATTCCTGCCGCCGCGCCCATGGCCGCCGTTGTTGCAGCGCACAGCGCCGACAAGCGTGGAAGCTGGTAATGGATATAGATGGCCGCCAGATGCGACAACATCAATGCCCGGGCAAGACGTTCATCATCAGCCTGAACATACTCAGCCACCACTACAACCGGCATCGTTGCGGTGATCCCCTGATTGCCCGAACCGGAGTTGCTCATGGCCGGCAGCGTTGCGCCCCCCATTCTGGCATCAGAGGCTGCACTGGTGCGGATAACAATGTCTGAACCTATATCCTGCGCCATCCATCCACGCGCGCGCTGTTTATGCAGCGTGGCGCCGATGTGCAGCCCCCACTTTCCGCTTAACCCTTCGCGAGAGAGCGCATCGTTCAGACGTGCCGCTTCCAGGATAAAGCGGATCGCATCGAACGGTACCTGCTCCACAAATTCGACGATCTGCGACAGCGTGGTGTGTGAAAACACCCCCAGTGGATCGCAGCCCATCTCACCGGGCTGCTCGTTAAGGACAAAGCGCGTTTCACCCTGACAAACGATCTCCACGACGCGGGTATGCCCACCGACAATGGTGACCATAGCCGATGTGGTGCCAGCATGAACACTGGCACGGGAATAAAGGATCTCATCGCAAGGTTCTTGCAGCTTCACCTGTACCCGTCCGGCTTGCAGCAGTGCTTTTGCCTTTGCCAACGCGTCGCCTGAGGCATCTTTCAACACCTCCAGCCCGGCCTGCGCGTTACCGCCAATGGCACCCAGTGCTGCGGCAATGGGTAGCCCGACCATGCCTGTTCCCGGTACCGTAACGCCAAGCCCGTTTTTCATCAGGTTTGGCGACACCCACGCATCTATCTGCGTGACCTCACCGGGAAGTTGTTCCGCGGCAATGGCACAAGCCAGCGCCAGTGAGACAGGCTCTGTACACCCCAGCGCAGGTTTAACTTCTTCCTGCACGGCACGAATAAAATGGTTCCATAAAGGATTGATTTGCTCAGACATCGTTACGACCTTTATTGCTCCTCAGGAGAACGCGAGGAAAGGAGAAACACAAAGCAGCAGCCCGGTGATGATAATAATCACCAGCGATACGCCTTTATATTTATGCAGCGCGGGGACTTTGTAGACCAGCCACGCCGGGATCAGGCAGCCAACCATTCCAAAGATAGGGCTACAAATAGAAGTGAAGCTCAGGACCGGTGCGTTTAAGACAATGGCGCTCCAGGCAAGCAGGATGGCGAACAGCATGATCCCACGTTGAACGGTACGTTCATTGATATTCTCTGCCGGCATTCTGCGGCGCAGAATATTCATCACAATGCCCTGCGTGGCTTCGCGAAAACCGAGGTAGACACCGAAGAAGGCGGTCATGACGGCGAAAATATTCAGGATCACGCTGACGATTTTGACCCAGCCCGCACCGTCACCGCTAATAAACTGTGCGGCGATCGCCAGAGCCGAAATATTTTGCTCATAGGCTTTTACCGCTTCATCGTGGCCCATCGCCAACGTGAAGGAGACGGCATAGAAGAAGACCGTCACAAACAGCACGCCAAAGGCAATGTTCATCGCCCGCAGCGCTTTGTGTCGCGCCACTTCTACCGATTTTTCCCGTGAACGATAAGAGATAACCATCGGGCTTAAGGTCTGGATAAACAGAATCGAGGTTAAGGTGAATGGCAGCGTAATAATGGCGTTTTTAATTAATAGCCCCATCGGTGGCAACATGCCCACATTAGCTAAATGCCAGAGCCCAATCATCGACAAGCCCAGCGCTGCAACCACAAACAGCTTGGTGAGCACCATCAGGCTGGAAACTTTAAACAGCAGCTTTTCACCACGTGATGAAATCGCCACCAAAATACAAATCAAAAATAAACCGTAGAACGGGTTTTCGGAAAGCAAACCGTCGGTGATGCCGAAGGTGTGCAGATACGAGGCGCTGTCGTTAGTGATGGCGGTGGAATAGACAAACATCCAGATCACCAGCATCACAAAATAAAGTGCCCCTAATAAAACCCCCCAGTTTTTCCCCAGATAACCGCTGATGACGCTCGGGTAATCTTTGCACTCCGGCGATTCCGCCAGCGTATTAATAAACAGGCGCTGGAATAAATACATGGCTGGATAGCCAATAATTGACGAGAGCAAAAATACCCACAGCCCCATCAATCCCACCTGTACCGGGAGAAAAACAATCCCCGCGCCGATAGCCATCCCGATACTCATAATGACCCAGCCCGTGTCGGAGCTGTCGAATTTAATGGCCTCGCGCCATTCACTTTCACTCATTCCTGCCCGTCTTGCCGCGGGAGAATCGTTCACAATCACACTGCTATTTGTTGCCGTATCCATAAGGCACTCGCTTATTTTGTAGGGTAAACAGTTGTTTTTATAAGGTTCTGCCCACCAGCGATAATGAGCCAGATTGTTGCAGGTGCTTGTTATTAGAGTGAAAAGATCATACCTGGAGAGAGGGAGAAAAAAGTCACAAGTTTTATAGGGATTTTCTGTTACGGGAGGAAAATTTACTTCTTTGTGAGATGAAAGGACGTATTTTTTCTAAAAGTGATGACGATCAAGAAATAAAAACCCGCGCCACGCGCGGGTCCGAAATCATTCAGCCAGCGCATTCGCCATATCGGTTCGAATCTGCTTACGCTGTTCCGCCGTCAGTACCTGGCTTACGTCGAAGTAGTATTTCACCCGGTAGTAGCGAGTCTGCTCTTCAACTTTGCTGAAGGCAGCAAGCTGGTTTTTCACCGTGCTTTCATCCCATTTTCCTGCCTGGAACATGTCGATCAGCGCACCGTCTTTCACGCCGGTCATTGGGATTTTTGCGACGTTTTGCTCCAGCTTCTGGTGGAGATCTTCGATCTTCTTCACCTGCTCGTTACTGAGTTTCAGATGCTGTACCAGCGGATCCTGCGATGGGGATGGTGCGGCTTCAACATTGGCGGCCTGGGCCGCAAAACTGCACACGGTCAGTGATGCAGCAACCAAAGCAATACGGGTCATTTTCATCATCTTACTTTCCTTAAAAACTGTTTACGTGGAAAACAGGTGCATTGTTTTTCAAGAGCGGATGAATATGTGTGAATAATTATATAAACAATTTTGTATGTTCAGCGGGCAAAAAAATGCCCCCTGAAGAAAGGGGGCATGGAGGCTGGATTATGTCAGATCGCCTGCGTAAACGTCCTTGAAATGACATCTTGCTGCTGCTCACGCGTCAGGGCATTAAAACGCACTGCATAGCCTGAAACGCGAATCGTCAGGTTCGGATAATTCTCTGGATGTTCGATAGCATCCATCAGCATTTCCCGGTTCATGACGTTCACGTTCAGGTGCTGCCCGCCTTCGATGGCGGCTTCATGGTGGAAGTATCCGTCCAGCAACCCTACCAGGTTGGTTTTGCGCACCATCTCATCTTTACCCAGTGCCTGCGGCACAATCGAGAAGGTATAAGAGATGCCATCTTTCGCGTAGGTGAACGGCAGTTTCGCCACTGAGGTCAATGATGCCACTGCCCCTTTCCGATCGCGGCCGTGCATCGGGTTTGCGCCCGGGGCGAACGGCGTGCCGCCACGGCGTCCGTCCGGTGTGTTACCGGTCTTCTGGCCGTAAACCACGTTAGAGGTAATGGTCAGAATTGACTGGGTCGGCACCGCGTTGCGGTAGGTTGGCAACGCCTGAATTTTCTTCATAAAACGTTCAACCAGGTCGCAGGCAATGCTGTCCACGCGGTCATCATTGTTGCCGTACTGCGGGTAATCGCCTTCTATTACGAAGTCGACTGCCAGGCCGGTGTGGTCACGCACCGGTTTCACCGTGGCGTATTTGATGGCCGACAAGGAATCTGCCGCGACCGACAGCCCCGCGATCCCACATGCCATCGTGCGATGTACATCCCGATCGTGCAGCGCCATCAGCGAAGCTTCATAACTGTACTTATCATGCATGTAGTGGATAAGATTCAGCGCGCTGATGTACTGCACTGCCAGCCAGTCCATAAAGTGATCCAGGCTCGCCATCACGGTGTCGTATTCCAGCACATCATCCAGCAGCGGTTCAGTTTTCGGTCCGACCTGGATTTTCAGCTTCTCATCCACCCCACCGTTGATTGCGTACAGCAGCGTTTTGGCAAGGTTGGCGCGCGCCCCAAAGAACTGCATCTGCTTGCCGATCACCATCGGGCTAACGCAGCAGGCAATGGCGTAGTCATCGCTGTTGAAGTCGGCACGCATCAGATCGTCGTTCTCATACTGAAGTGATGAGGTCACAATCGACACCTGCGCGGCATATTTTTTGAAAGCAATCGGGAGTTGTTCAGACCAGAGAATGGTCAGGTTTGGCTCTGGTGCAGGCCCCATGGTGTGCAGCGTGTGCAGATAGCGGAAGCTGTTTTTGGTTACCAGCGTTCGGCCATCCAGCCCCATGCCGCCGATCACTTCTGTGGCCCAGATAGGATCGCCCGAGAAGAGGGTGTCGAATTCCGGTGTGCGCAGGAAGCGTACCATGCGGATTTTCATAATGAAGTGGTCAATCAACTCCTGCGCCTGCACCTCATTTATCCGCCCGGCGTGCATATCACGTTCAATATAGATATCGAGGAAGCTGGCAGTACGCCCGAGCGACATCGCCCCGCCGTTCTGCGATTTCACTGCCGCCAGGTAGGCAAAATAGACCCACTGCACCGCTTCCTGCGCGTTCATCGCCGGACGAGAAATATCAAAGCCATAGTTCGACGCCATCTGCTGAATTTGCAGCAATGCGCGCTTATGTTCAGCCAGCTCTTCGCGCAGGCGGATCGTGGCTTCCAGATCTTCACCACGCTCCAGTTTTGGCTGAAGATCCGCGAACTGGAGTTCACGCTCGCGCACCAGATAGCTAATGCCGTACAGTGCTACGCGGCGATAGTCACCAATGATACGCCCACGCCCGTAGCCGTCCGGCAGGCCCGTCAGCACGCCCGATTTGCGACAACGCATCATCTCCGGTGAGTAGACATCAAACACGCCCTGGTTATGGGTTTTACGCAGGTCGGTAAACAGGTATTCAAACTGCGGATCCATCTCGCGACCGTAGGCCTCGAAGGAACTGCGGATCATGTTGATCCCGCCATACGGATGCAGTGCGCGCTTGAGCGGTTTATCGGTTTGCAGGCCGACGATCGTTTCCAGATCTTCGTCGATGTAGCCCGGCCCATGGGCGGTAATAGTGGTGGCAATATTGGTATCAAAATCCACCGGGGCGTGGGTGGTATTCTCCTGGCGAATACCGACCATCACCTTCTGCCACAGCGCCGTCGTTGCAGGCGTCGCCTGCGCGAGGAAAGCTTCATCGCCTTCATAAGGGGTGTAGTTATGCTGAATAAAATCGCGCACGTTAACGGCGTCTTTCCATTCTTCACCGCGAAACCCGGCCCATGCATCACTGTAGGGTGCAACGCTCGTATCGATTGTTACTTTCATGACATTCTCGCTTTATCAGGCGTAAGCCGCAGCCGGAGTCACCTTTCCAAGACGGAGGGCGTCCAGCGCGATCATTTTTTCTTCATTAGTTGGGATCACCGCGCAGGCCACGCGGGATAAATCTGTAGAAATCACGCGCTCACCCGCACTGCCCGGCAGCGCGTTTTTGGCTTCATCCAGAATGATGCCAAAGACTTTCAGGTGCTCAGCCACCAGGGCGCGAATGAGGGTTGAGTTCTCGCCAATGCCTCCGGTAAAGACCACGCCATCCAGACGATGCAGTGACGCTGCGTGGCCGGCGATATGCCGCGCGATGCGATGAACAAAGGTGTTTATCGCCAACTGTGCGCGCTGATGCCCGTTATGCCAGGCCTTTTCCAGGGTGCGCAAATCGGACGACAACCCGGAGATCCCCAGCAGGCCAGATTCCTTATTCACAACGCGCTCCAGATCCTCGAAGGATTGCCCCGTTTGCTGGCCAATCCACGCCATCGCGCCAAAATCGACATCACCGCAGCGCGTGCCCATCACCAGCCCTTCCAGCGGCGTCATTCCCATGGAGGTATCCACACTTTCACCGTTGCGCACTGCGCAGATGGAGGCACCGTTACCGAGATGAGCGATGACCAGGCCGCTGTCATTTTCTGATAACGCCAGCAACTGATGCGCCTGCCCGGAAACATAGCGGTGGGAGGTGCCATGGAAACCGTAGCGACGCACGCCCAGCTCTTCGAAATAGTGATAAGGCAAACCGTACAGATACGCCTGCGGCGGCAGGGTCTGGTGGAAACTGGTATCAAACACAGCCACCTGCTGCACACCCGGGAATAACTGCTGTGCGGCTTCCACGCCGCTTAAGTTGGCGTAGTTATGCAGAGGCGCGAGTGGGGAAACCTGGCGGATCTGCTCAATAACCTGTTCGGTGATAAGGGTCGACTCGCTGAAGAGTTCGCCACCGTGAGCAATGCGGTGACCAATTAAGGCCACGCTGCTCATCAGGTCGCGTTTTTCCAGCTCGAGGGCGATGGCAGCCAGCGCCCCTTCGTAGTCATGGTGAGCCAGTCTGGCTGGCTCACCCCCATTCACGGAAATAAAGGCTTTTTCAGTATTGATACCGTCTGCAATGCCCGTCACCAGGGCATCGCAGCTGTTGGCGTCCAGTACTGAAAACTTAACAGAGGACGATCCGCAGTTAATAACCAGTACAACCGGAAATTCAATCATGGTGTGGCTCCGCTCATCCTGAGCTTTGATTTAGAACAGTTTGTAAACGATATTCAGAATGGTCAGCAGGCCGACAACGGTGACGAAGATGTTCTCCGTTCTGCCTTTGTATTTCGCCAGCGCCGGAGTCTTGCGGATGGCATACATCGGCAGCAGACACAGCAGAGAGGCGATGATTGGCGCGCCCATAGCTTCGATAAGGTCGAGAATGTTCGGGTTGGCGTAGGCCACAATCCAGGTAGAGCCCATGATGAAGACCATGCTGATGGTATTCAGTTTGCCCACCGAGACTTTCTTCTTATCGCCCTTGTAACCAAACTTCAGGACAAGGCCGTTCAGCCCTTCCAGCGTGCCGAGGTAGTGGCCGAAGAAGGATTTGAAGATAGCGACCAGCGCAATGATTGACGCACCGTATTCCAGAACCGTTGCAAAGGTAGATTTGGTTCCGGACAGTGAAGCAAAGTGGTTTGCCAGGTAGGAAAGCACCGGAATGTTCTGCGCTTTGGCTTCCGCCATGTTCTGCGGAGAGAGCGTGAACAGGCAGCTAAAGGCAAAGAACATCACCACTGCCACCATCAACATGCTGGCGCGGCCGATGATTTTGGAACATTTTTGCTCAGTGAACTCTTTACCGAACTCCGGTTCGTACTCTTCGCGTTTCGATACCACGAACGAAGAGACAATCGGTGAGAAGTTGAAGGAGAACACCATGATGGAAATCCCCAGCCAGACGGTAACCAGAATGCCGTCATGCCCGGTGAAAGCGATGTCGCTCAGGTTGACCTGGTCGATAACAGCAGAGTTCCAGTAAGGGATCAGCGACAGGGAAATCAGCACCAGGCTTGCGATAAAAGGGAACACCAGGAAGCTCATTACCTTCACCATCAGGTCTTTACCAAACCAGATAACAAAGGCCATCAGCAGCAACAGGAACAGCGCCACAAAGCCACGGTTCAGCGCAGGCAGCTGGAGCTGATTTTCCCAGAAGGTCATGAATGTGTTGGTAATGGTGACGCCGTAAATCCACAGCAGCGGGCAAATGGCAAAGAAGTAGAGGAAGGTGATCACCACCCCGCCGGTTTTGCCGAAGTGTTCTTCCACCGTCTCGGTGATGTTGCCGGACACATTGCTGCCAGACAGGCATAAACGCGCCAACGCACGATGGCAATAAAACGCAATCGGGAAGGCGAGAAGCAGCATGAGCAGGATAGGGATCAGGCCGCCAAAGCCTGCGCGGATTGGGAAGAACAGCACGCCTGCGCCGATTGCGGTACCAAACAGGCCGAGCGTCCAGGTGGTATCAGACTTACGCCAGGTGGACGTTTTTGTCTGGCCAACGATAATGCTTTCAGTGTTGCTCATAGGTCATCCTTTTATGCGTCAACAAAGCCGGTAATTTGGGAAACGCGGGAGAGGTCAATATTGCCGCCGGAAATAATGCTCACGGTTTTACGGCCCTGAATATAATGATCAAGCTTGCCGCTTAATAACGCCGCACACGCCAGTGCGCCAGCACCTTCAGTGACCACTTTATTTCGCTGAATGAGGGCAATCATGCTGTTGCGAATATCGTCTTCACTGACCAGCACAATGTCGTCAACTAATTCGCGAACAATTTCGAAGGTTAAATTACCCGGACGAGAAACATCGCAACCATCAGCTAATGTACCGGTGACACGGTGATTCATTATTTCTCCGGCATAATAGGATGCCGCCATTCCGTGAACATTTTCAGACTGTACGCCGATAATATTAATGGTTGGGTTAATAGATTTAATGGCTGTTGCAATCCCGGCAATTAAACCACCGCCGCCAATCGGTACAATCACGTTATCGACATCGTATAAATCTTCGAGGATTTCCAGACCTATGGTGCCCTGTCCGGCAATCACTTTAGGGTCGTCATAAGGCGGGATAAAAATACGCCCTTCCATCTCAACAATTTCACTCACTTTGGCAATGGTGTCGTTGAAGTTTTCACCGTGTAGCACCACTTCAGCCGAGTAGTCACGGGTGGCCGCGACTTTTGATTTCGGCGCGCCCATCGGCATCACCACTTTGCCGTCGATACCGAGCATAGCGCAGGATAGCGACACGCCCTGCGCATGGTTGCCCGCTGAACATGCGACCACGCCTTTACGTTTTTCGGCATCGGTCAACGAGCTTAATTTATTAAACGCACCGCGAATTTTAAAAGAGCCGGTACGCTGCATGTTTTCAAACTTCAGAAATATCTCACCTTTACAACGTTCGCTGAGATAGTTTGAACGTGGCATTCCGGTTTTATATATTTTTCCTGCCAGTCGTTTTCTGGCGTCCTGAATATCTTCAATTGTCACCGGGAGATCGTAGGTAATGTGCATAATATCCTCGTTATAATAATTCATTTTCTTCAGGCAAGATCAGAGTGTCAGAGTTTTAACAAGATAAACTCTGGGTGTTTTTAAAAAGGGTTAAACGTATTGTTGTTAACGTTATTAATGAATCATCGTCGTCGTTCACTGTTCAGCGAAGAATACTGTTTTGCCAGTTCGACTAATACTGACGCCGATTTTTTAATACTGTAATTTTTAGACCACACCGCGGCATAACGTGCTACGGGTAATTCATCTTCAACCGGCAGCACAATAAACTGATCTGAACCAAAAGGCGCAATCATGTCGCGCGGGATCACCGTCAGGTAATCG
The DNA here is from genome assembly GCF_001654845.1 of Enterobacter soli ATCC BAA-2102. Lineage (GTDB taxonomy): Bacteria > Pseudomonadota > Gammaproteobacteria > Enterobacterales > Enterobacteriaceae > Enterobacter > Enterobacter soli. The sequence continues at coordinate 115,837 of NZ_LXES01000007.1, forward strand.
GCATTCAGTACCAGGTTGTAGATGGTGACGACGGAATCGGTCTGGACGATGTTTTCAATGCTGATGTGGTTGTCTTGCAGGGTGGTCAGGAGTTCTTTGTAGTAGCCCATATCGGTTTGCGGCATCACCCACTGTTCATCCGTGAGCGATGCCAGTGTAGTCGATCCGGTGCACGTTCGGGATTTGCTGGCCACCAGCACAAATTCGGATTCAAACAGCGGCTCAACATGCAGATCCTGGAGCAACATTTCATCGCTCAGGGTACCAATCGCGAAGTCGAGCCGCCCGTCGCGAATGGCTGGCAGGAAAGAGGAGAGCTGCGCTTCATACATAGAGACTCGCGCTTTTGGGAACACTTCCTTGAATTTTTTGATCATTTCCGACAGGAAGGTGAAACCAATCAGCGACGGGTAGCCAAAGGAAACATCCATAACGGTGCTGAAACTGAGGCTGTTAATTTCGCTCACCATGTTTTTCATTTCGCGGGTAATTGACTCAGAGTAGGACAGCAGCACCTGGCCTGCGGCAGTCAGTTTTACGCCGGTATTTTTGCGGACCATCACTTCAACACCGAAGTAGGACTCGATATCGCTGATAATTTTGCTGACAGCGGGTTGCGTCAGGCCCAGTTGTCTTGCAGCAGAACCTATGGAGCCACTTTTAATGACTTCCTGAAATACCACGAGGTGCTGTGTTTTCGGTAGAATAATAGTGTTCATAATATTCTGCGCTTATTTCCCTATGACGGGGAAGGATTCTACTCAATATCGTTAAGAGGGGTATGTGCTGTTACTCACAATTTGCCTTTTCTCACGATTACCCCAGGCCATGAAAACTCATTAAAAAACCTTAAAATCAATGAGTTAACAAATTAAAACCACACCATTCCGCTGATATTGATCAACAAAAAAGGGAGTAATAACTTTATTTTATGCCGATAACCAAGGTGGATTTTGTCTATTTTTAAATATCAATAAAGACTATCTTTCAGGCAATTAAAGGCGAATAAATAGCCATTATTCGTTTAAAACATTTTTGTGGCTTATCAAATTTATCAATAATATTTTTACTGGGCTGCGGGAAAGGGTGGAACACATCACATATTCACGGGGTAAATGTTTTTAGATTCAATATATGCATATCAAATAAGAAAAAAATGAGCACCATCATGACAACAACTACAACAATTTATCAACACTGGAAAATGACGGTTTTTCAGCGTTAAATTTTGCGCTCGAAGCCATCTACGGATGATGAATGTAAGCATTAATCATGGAATAGTGAAATGTGCTTAGTGTCGCAAATTTGAGAATTGATGTCGTTTGCGGGCATTGCCGGATAGCGTTGCGCTTACCCGCCGACAACCAACCAAAAGCAAAAACCCCGCCGAAGCGGGGTTTTTTAAGAAGTTGAAGCTGACCGATAAGGCGGCTTCGTTCAACTATACGTCAGGTATCAGCGGCGCAGGGGTTGTCTTGTGTCTCAGACTGTTTCTCACTTTGTGTTGCAGAGTAAAGCCCGCCAAGAGACGAGTCTTTCACATCCAACCGTGTTTTATCGCCAACATCAAAATCCCTGCAATGACAAAAAATACAATACTAATCAGACCTAGAAATGCTTCTACATAGAATGGTCTGATAATCCGTTTTGGTAATCCCCGGATGAAGTCTTTGTCATCGTTTTTGGTCAATATCGAGCTTTTATTCCACAATAGCGGCATGAATATGAACTGTGTTTTTATGCCGTATGCTCCCTCGTAATAAAGCGAGTTAACATTCTCGAATAGCACTACGGCATCGGGAAGACTGCCGAATTTCTCTTTGTATAGTTGGCAGATCTCATTAAATCTCTTCCTGTTCAGAAGTGAGGCTATGACACTGGTTGTCAGGAATAATCCGCCCAAAAGAGTCGTTATTATAAAAATCATTTTTAAATCAATCATTACTGGTTACCTCGTAAAGACCCAGTTTTTCCCCAATGAACTCACCAGTAACCCCGAACAATTCGCTTAGCACTTTATCACTTCCATATGCTATGCCCCCACTTACCCCGATTGTGCAAAGCAACGCACCAGCGCCTCCAGCTTCTATTGTTGCCGCTCCCAGCATCACTGCACAGACTGTATTTGCTGCACTACCCTGGATAATTCTACTTGCCAAAGCCCCTCCAGCTAAACTACCGGAAAACTCCCCAATAGAGGTAAACGAGGTTTTGGCACAATCGCGCCCAACGGTACAAGCCTCGGTGATCTTCGCAGCGGTATCAAGGGCTGACAGACCAATGCCAATTTTCCCGGCGGTTTCCATCAGCTTCACGTACTTTGCCAGCTTCTCGATATGGGTGGCGTAACCTTCAATATCGCTTACGCCTGTTTCGTTCCACCGTTGAGTGATTGAACGGCTGGAGAGACCAAGGGCGCTTTTCAGATCGGTGTATTCATTGAACATGAAACGATGCTTCATGAACATCCTCAGCACGCTATCAAGCTGACCAAACAGACGACGTCGTTCAACGAAAAACTGTTCACCAATCAGTGTGCCGCTGGTGATGTACTGGTTTTTGTAGGTCTGCTCGATCTCGAGGAGGATTTTTTCGACTCGTTCGAAATATCCCTTAGCGGCCTCCGTCGCTCTTCCCATATTTCCGGCAGCATCGTTTGTTGATTTAGCTGCGGCAGCGAACATCTCAATGGCGTCTTTGTGCCTGAAAAGAAAGTTGGCTTGCTGGATGGAGAGCGGCGCTAATGCTGCATCAATACGCTGTTTCGCGGCCTGCATATGGGCGATTTGCTCTTCATCCTGCTTTTTAGGGTCAACCACCAGCATGACAGAACCCGCTTTGTATCTTTCTTCCGGGCCGTTCAGCGTGGCAAATAGCTCCTTTACCCCTGCTGGCGGATTCTCAGTGAATAGCAGGCGCTGCCAGGCTTCTGTCGTCCCGCCGTAAGGGATAATGACAAAACCTGCATCGATGCCTGTTTTCTTTTTCGCAGTCTGGGCGTGTTGTTCCGGCCCTGAACGAAGTTTTGGCATCAGTGCGGCTGGATTAGGGGCCGCCGCTAAACCTGAACGCCTTAACGAAGATACTGTTTCTTTTTCATAGCAGTCAGGTATGGAGGGAATGAACTTCGCCTTGCAGGGGCAGGAACTGATACTGTCCAGCGTTCCGGCTAATTGCCGAGTTTCATCCATAAATCCCTCTGTGCCCCCAATAATCTTGTAGGAAACACCTGGATTTTTACCACAAGAAACAAAATCGCCTTCGCGGGCAGCATCAGCACCGTACCAGTCTATTTCCGGGGTTCCGGTTAAGATTTTGCCACCACAGGTAGTTTGGTCTCCAACCCGGAGATAATAACCCGTTGCCATAAGTCCCTCTACTTGCTATGGAAATAACAATGCTGGACACTTTACAAGCATTAATCTCACACACAAGAAACATCAGACTTAAGTAAAACTTAATCAGGCTTGCTCAATGGGTATATGTTATGGAGGCAGGAAAATGACAACCGCTGATGCATCCCATTTTTTAAATCTGAGATACATCAACGATCGTTTTAGAAGAAGTTGAAGCTGACCGATAAGCCGGGTTCTGTCGTTGGACAGTCATTCATCTAGGCCAGCAATCGCTCACTGGCTCAAGCAGCCTACCCGGGTTCAGTACGGGCCGTACCATGTGAACCCCTATTTGGCCTTGCTCCGGGTGGAGTTTACCGTGCCACGGACTGTTACCAGCCGCGCGGTGCGCTCTTACCGCACCCTTTCACCCTTACCTGATCCCACTTGCGTGGGCCATCGGCGGTTTGCTCTCTGTTGCACTGGTCGTGGGTTTCCCCCCCAGGCGTTACCTGGCACCCTGCCCTATGGAGCCCGGACTTTCCTCCCCTTCGCCCGTCTCCACCCGAAGGAGGACGACGACGAAGCGGCGACTGTCTGGTCAGCTTCGGCGCGCAGTATAGAGGGTTTGCACGCCGCTGTCACCCTTGCGTGCGCATCCCCATCTGCAAAGTCGCCGCGATATTGCGTGATGCGCGGTAAATGTTGTCGAATGCTCCCCGGAACGCCTCTTCCAGAGAACCAATACTGGTCAGTACGCTGAACACCGCATCGATACCGTACTGGTGCACAACGCCCACGTCTTTGGTCAGGCTACCGGCGATACCAATCACCGGCTTGTGGTATTTTTTGGCGACATTCGCTACGCCGACGGGCACTTTGCCATGAATACTCTGGCTGTCGAGCCGCCCTTCTCCCGTCACAACCCAGGTACAGTCGTGAATATGTTCTTCCAGGTTAAGCGCCTGCGTGACTATCTCAATACCGCTACGCAGTTCTGCGCCGAGAAATGCCATCAGCGCCGCCCCCATCCCACCAGCAGCCCCTGCGCCCGGAACATGCTTCACGTCGATGCGCAGGGACGTTTTAATCACATCCGCATAGTGGCTAAGGTTGGCATCCAGCTCCAGGATCATCCCTTCATCCGCCCCTTTCTGCGGGCCAAAGATACGGGATGCCCCTTTTTCCCCCACCAGCGGATTTGTCACATCACACGCCACACGAAGGGTGCAACTCTTCAGGCGTGGATCAAGACCCGATAAATCAATGCTATTGAGTGCCATCAGGCTACCGCCACCGTACCCAATCTCTTTGCCGTTGGCATCGCAGAGTTTTGCGCCCAGCGCCTGCACCATGCCAGCACCACCGTCGTTCGTCGAGCTACCGCCAATACCGATAATGATATTGCGCGCGCCTTTATCCAGCGCACTGAGGATAAGCTCCCCGGTACCGCGCGAGGTGGTGACAAGTGGGTTACGCAACGCGGGAGGCACAAGAGCCAGGCCGCTTGCCGCTGCCATCTCAATAAATGCAGTTTTACCATCGCCAGACATACCCCAGCAGGCATTCACCTTTTCGCCCAGGGGGCCGGTCACCACGGCATGATGCTCCGCACCCTGGGTTGCGGCAATCATCGCTTCGACTGTACCTTCCCCGCCATCGGCAACAGGAACAGAAACATAAAGTGCATCGGGGAAGATCTCCCGAAATCCTTTTTCTATCGCCTGAGCTACCTCGGTGGCAGAAAGGCTTTCTTTATAAGAGTCTGGAGCGATTACGATTTTCATAGTTGTAGCCTGTTACTGCACTCGGCAAAAATACCGGGCGCGTTCCCGCGCCCGTTTTTATTAGCGAGAGACTTCTACCTTCGCCAGTTTTTCGTAGTAGCACGCAATCGCGCTGTGGTCGGCGGTGCCCAGACCATCGGCACGCAGCGCCTGCATCATTTCCATTACCGCTGCGGTCAGCGGCAACTGCGCACCCACGCCGTGAGAGGTATCCAGCGCATTCGCCAGATCTTTGATGTGCAGGTCGATACGGAAACCTGGCTTGAAGTTACGATCCATCACCATCGGCGCTTTCGCATCCAGCACGGTGCTGCCTGCCAGGCCGCCACGGATTGCCTGATACACCAGATCCGGGTTGACCCCTGCTTTGGTCGCCAGCGTCAGCGCTTCGGACATGGCGGCAATGTTCAGCGCCACAATCACCTGGTTTGCCAGCTTGGTCACGTTACCTGCACCGATTTCGCCGGTGTGGACAACAGAGCCCGCCATCGCTTTCAGCAGGTCGTAGTACTTGTCGAAAATCGCTTTGTCGCCGCCCACCATCACTGACAGCGTGCCGTCGATCGCTTTAGGTTCGCCGCCGCTGACCGGAGCATCCAGCATATCCACGCCTTTCACTTTCAGCGCTTCACTGATTTCACGGCTCGCCAGCGGGGCGATAGAACTCATATCAATCACTACCAGACCCGGTTTCGCGCCTTCAATAATGCCGTTCTCACCCAGAGCAACCTCTTTCACATGCGGTGAGTTTGGCAGCATGGTGATGATCACGTCGCACTGCTCGGCAATGGCTTTGGCGGTAGTTGCCGTTTCTGCCCCTGCGGCAATCACTTCAGCAACCGCCTCTGGATTACGGTCAGAAACCACCAGTGAGTAACCTGCTTTAATGAGGTTTTTACTCATTGGTTTACCCATGATACCCAGGCCAATAAAACCAACTTTCAGTGTCATAATTGCGTCTCTCTCTTTCTCTCAGGGGTGGTTATTTCTTAAAGGAATCAGCCAGTTTTTGGGTGGCAGAGCGGAATACGCCGAGGTCACTGCCGACAGCGACAAACGTCGCGCCCCACTCCAGGTAGCGGCGGGCATCAGCTTCAACCGGAGCCAGAATGCCGCACGGTTTGCCGTGTGCTTTGGCGCGGGCAAAAATATGCTGGATAGCGCGTTGTACTTCCGGGTGAGAAGCATTGCCGAGGTGTCCGAAGGCGGCAGCCAGATCGCTTGGGCCAACGAAAATCCCGTCAACGCCCTCGGTCGCTGCGATGGCATCGACGTTATCGACACCCTGCTGGCTCTCAATCTGCACCAGGATGGTGATGTTCTTGTTGGACTGCGCAAAGTAGTCCGGCACGGTGCCAAACATGTTGGCACGGTGAGAAACAGACACGCCGCGAATACCTTCTGGCGGGTAGCGTGTAGAAGCCACGGCCTGCACCGCTTCCTCAACGTTCTCCACAAACGGGATCAGGAAGTTGTAGAAACCGATATCCAGCAAACGCTTGATGATCACCGGCTCGTTAGTCGGGACGCGAACGACCGGCGCACTGTTGCTGCCTTTCAGCGCCATCAGCTGCGGGATAAAGGTGCTGATATCGTTCGGTGCATGTTCGCCGTCCAGTACCAACCAGTCAAACCCTGCAAGGCCGAGCACTTCCGTGCTGATTGGGCTTGCCAGCGCTGACCAGCAGCCAATCTGAATCTGGTGTGCCGCGAGGGCCGCTTTAAACTTATTCGGGAAGATATCGTTACTCATCGCTTATACCTTTGCTTATTTCTGCAATTCCATACGTTTGATGTCGCCGACTACGAACAGGTAGCAGACCATCGCCATCAACGCTGAACAGCCAACGAATACCAGTGCCGCGTTGAACGAATGCAGTTCACTGACCAGATAACCAATTACTAGTGGAGTCACGATGGACGCCACGTTACCAAAGACGTTAAACACACCACCGCACAGGCCCACAATCTCTTTTGGCGCCGTGTCGGAAATTACCGGCCAGCCCAGCGCACCAAACCCTTTGCCGAAGAACGCCAGCGCCATCAGGGCCACCACCAGCGCGGTGTTATTGGTGTAGTTGCACAGGATGATTGAAGAGGCCAGCAGCATTCCCAGTACAATCGGCAGCTTACGCGCCAGGGTAATCGACTTGCCTTGCTTAATCAGACGATCCGAGAACACCCCGCCGAGTACGCCACCGGCAAACCCACACAGTGCCGGGATAGAGGCCACCAGACCCACTTTCAGAATCGACATGCCCTTTTCCTGCACCAGATAAATCGGGAACCAGGTGAGGAAGAACCAGGTGATGGTGTTGATAAAGTATTGACCAAAAAATACGCCCAGCATCATGCGGTTAGTCAATAACTGTTTGATGTAATGGAGCTTAGGCCCGCTCGCTGCCTGTGCGCCCGGCTTTTTATGGTCCATATCAACCACTGCGCCGCCTTCGGAGATAAACTTCAGCTCCTGCTCAGACATCCGTGGATGATCGGTTGGGTTATGGATGAACTTCACCCACATCCCTGTCAGCACGAAGCCAATCACACCCATTACGGTAAAGACATGTTCCCAGCCCCAGGCGAAGGTCAGCCAGCCGAGCAGCGGCGAGAAGATCGCCAGCGAGAAATACTGCGCGGCGTTAAAGATGGCAGACGCTGTGCCGCGCTCTTTGGTCGGGAACCAGGCGGCCACAATACGGGCGTTAGCCGGGAACGACGGTGCTTCCGAGAAGCCAAGCATAAAACGCATGATAAACATCGACACGCCTGCCCAGGCCAGCGGGAAGACATCAACAAAACCTTGCAGGAAGGTGAACAGCGACCAGAAAAACAGGCTATAGGTATAGACCTTTTTTGAGCCAAACTTATCCAGCAGCCAGCCGCCGGGGATTTGCATCAGCAGGTACGCCCAGCCAAACGCAGAGAAGATGTATCCCATTGATACGGCACTCAGTTGCAGCTCCTTCGCCACTTCAGTACCAGCAATTGACAGCGTCGCACGGTCAGCGTAGTTGATGGCCGTAACGATAAATATAATCAGTAGAATTAAATAGCGGGTTGGTACGCCCTTTTTTGATTCTACAGCAGTATCCAGTATCATGTTTATTTCCTCGGGCACATCGATAGATTTATATTTATAATTTTTAGAAAGAATATTTCCTGATTATTTATCGATAGCAGGCAATATCAGGTAATTAACCAGATGCAATGAAATCGTGATTCAGTATAATCACCACCCGGCGGCTGCACATTGTTTTAATGCTCAATTATCACTTCCCATTTCAACAATATATTGAGCATATGCACAAAGCACTGGGCGCTGATGCACAGAATCACGTATTACTGACCAGGACGCGCTATCTCTGGTTTTGTTGAGTGATCTGGATCACATTCTTATCCCTTAAGTCCTGACATTCTTTATTTAAGAAAGCAGCGTCTTTATTTCGCTAATAAGAAAATAAATACCCAACCTGCTGCATTTATTATCAGACACTTTGCTGGAGAATACTGAACAATGGCCGACATTGAAATTCGACAAGCGTCGCCGACGGCGTTCTATATAAAAGTACACGACACAGATAATGTGGCGATTATTGTCAACGACAACGGTTTAAAAGCCGGAACCCGATTCCCGGACGGGCTGGAACTGATTGAGCATATTCCACAAGGACATAAAGTTGCCCTGGTGGATATCCCCGTTCATGGCGAAATCGTTCGTTATGGCGAAGTCATTGGCTACGCGGTTCGTGCTATCCCGCAAGGAAGCTGGATTGAAGAATCTCTGGTTGAGCTGCCAAAAGCGCCGCCGCTGAACACGCTGCCGCTGGCGACCCGCGTTCCTGAACCGCTGCCACCGCTGGAAGGTTATACTTTCGAAGGTTATCGCAATGCAGACGGCAGCGTTGGCACCAAAAACCTGCTCGGCATTACCACCAGCGTACACTGCGTGGCGGGCGTGGTGGACTATGTGGTGAAAATCATCGAACGCGACCTGCTGCCAAAATACCCGAACGTAGACGGCGTGGTGGGCCTGAACCATCTTTACGGTTGCGGTGTGGCCATCAACGCACCGGCGGCTGTTGTGCCTATCCGTACCATTCACAATATCGCCCTGAACCCGAACTTTGGCGGCGAAGTGATGGTGATTGGTCTGGGCTGCGAGAAGCTGCAACCCGAGCGCCTGCTGCAAGGCACTGAAGACGTAAAAGCCATTCCGGTGGACGATGCCAGTATTGTGCGTTTGCAGGATGAGCACCATGTCGGTTTCAAATCGATGGTCGACGATATTCTTCAGGTTGCAGAACGCCATCTGGATAAACTGAACAATCGCCAGCGTGAAACCTGCCCGGCCTCTGAGCTGGTAGTCGGCACGCAGTGCGGCGGCAGCGATGCGTTTTCCGGCGTAACCGCGAACCCGGCGGTCGGCTATGCCTCTGACCTGTTTGTACGCTGTGGCGCAACGGTGATGTTCTCTGAAGTCACCGAAGTACGTGACGCCATCCATCTGCTGACACCACGCGCCATCAACGAGGAGGTGGGCAAGCGCCTGCTGGAAGAGATGGCCTGGTACGATAATTATCTTGATATGGGCCAAACCGACCGCAGCGCCAACCCGTCTCCGGGTAACAAAAAAGGCGGCCTGGCAAACGTGGTGGAAAAAGCCCTGGGATCGATTGCCAAATCCGGCCAGAGCGCCATTGTGGAAGTGCTCTCTCCGGGCCAGCGCCCAACTAAACGCGGCCTGATCTACGCCGCAACACCGGCCAGCGATTTTGTCTGCGGCACGCAGCAGGTGGCATCCGGCATTACGGTGCAGGTCTTTACCACCGGGCGCGGCACGCCGTACGGCCTGATGGCGGTACCTGTCATTAAAATGGCGACCCGTACCGAGCTGGCCAATCGCTGGTATGACTTAATGGACATTAACGCCGGGACCATCGCCACCGGGGAAGAGAGCATTGAGGATGTGGGCTGGAAGCTGTTCCATTTCATTCTGGATGTGGCGAGCGGTCGCAAGAAAACCTTCTCTGACCAATGGGGATTACATAACCAGCTGGCGGTGTTTAACCCGGCGCCGGTGACCTGATAAACTTAAATCCTCTCCCGCACGGGAGAGGATTACCCTAACCCCTTAAACCAATACCACGTCAATCCCGCTTTTACGCAACCCTTCCAGACTTTCCGCCGGAATACCTTCATCGACAATAATCATATCAATCCGTTGTGTATCAATGATTTTATGCAGGCTTGAGCGGTTAAATTTGCTGGAGTCAGTGACCACGATAATGCGCTCGGCGACCTCGCACATTTTGCGATTCAGACGGGCTTCATCTTCGTTATGCGTGCTCACACCGCGATCGAGATCGATGGCGTCTACACCCAGAAACAACAGGTCAAAATGGTAATTCTGTAAGGACTGCTCCGCCTGGTCGCCATAAAACGACTGCGACTGACGCCGCAGATGCCCGCCGGTCATCAGCAGTTCCACCCCTTCAGCTTCCAGAAGCGCATTCGCCACGTTCATCCCGTTGGTCATGGCAATCACGTCCGTGTGCTGACGCAACATCCGCGCAATCTCAAACGTCGTGGTACCGGAATCCAGAATGATGCGGTGCCCAGGCTTCACCAGCGCAGCTGCGGCCTGCGCGATACTGCGCTTCACCGCCGTATTCAGCGAGCTTTTATCCTCCACGGAAGGTTCAACGCCCGGGATATTGCCTTCGCAAATCAACGCGCCGCCATAAGCGCGAACAGCAATGCCCTGCTTCTCAAGAAAAGCCAGGTCGTTGCGGATCGTCACCGTCGAAACGCCGTAAAGATGAGAAAGATCGTTAACCTGCACGCTACCCTGCGCCCGCAACCGCTGAATGATCTGCTCTCGCCTTTCACTGGTGCCGGTGACACGCTTTTCCGCGGATGAATCGGTGCTGCTCATACGAGCTCCTTAATAAATAAACTTTCGTTTCATTTCGTTTTGACTATTAAGGCCTTTCTTTTACGGGAATGCAAGCCCTGTCAGGCGCGTAGACGCAAGATAGCCTGGCGCTGAAACCTTTCATTATGTTTCTTTTGTGAAACAGATCGGAAAACTATTATCTTTCGTTTTATTTTTATACCACCATGATGCAGGATTAAATGAAACAAAACGAAAGACAAGAGCCATAAACATCCGAAACGGAGAGGAAAGTGAAACATCTGACAGAAATGGTGGAACAACATAAACGGGGGAATGCAAACGGGATCTATGCCGTCTGTTCCGCACATCCACTGGTACTTGAAGCTGCAATTCGTTATGCGCATTCGCATCAAACACCACTTCTGATTGAAGCCACCTCCAACCAGGTGGATCAGTTTGGTGGTTATACCGGCATGACACCTGCTGATTTTCACGGGTTTGTCTGCAAGCTGGCAGAATCTCTTGGTTTCCCGACGTCACACCTCATCCTCGGTGGAGACCATTTGGGTCCCAACCGCTGGCAAAATTTGCCTGCGCAGCAGGCGATGGCAAATGCCGACGCTCTGATCAAAAGCTATGTTTCAGCCGGATTCAAAAAGATCCATCTCGACTGCAGCATGTCCTGCGAGGACGATCCGGTTCCCCTGACCGATGCGATCGTCGCCGGGCGCGCCGCACGTCTGGCGAAAATTGCCGAAGAGACCTGCCGTGCACAGTTTGGTGTAGCCGATCTGGTTTACGTTATCGGCACGGAAGTTCCGGTTCCAGGCGGCGCCCATGAAACGCTCACCGAGCTTGAAGTCACCACGCCGAACGCGGCACGCGCGACGCTTGAAGCGCATCGTCACGCCTTCGAAAAGGAAGGATTAAACGACATCTGGCCACGCATTATTGGTCTGGTGGTTCAGCCTGGCGTGGAATTCGACCATGCGCACGTCTGCGACTATCAACCGCAGAAAGCCGTCGCGCTAAGCAAAATGGTTGAAACCTACGACACGCTGGTATTTGAAGCGCACTCCACTGACTACCAGACCCCGCAGGCGCTGCGCCAGCTGGTAAACGATCACTTCGCGATTTTGAAAGTTGGCCCAGCCCTCACCTTCGCCCTGCGTGAAGCCCTCTTCTCTCTGGCCGCGATTGAAGAGGAACTGCTGCCAGCAAAAGCCAGCTCTGGCCTGCGCCATGTTCTGGAAAACGTGATGCTAGACCGGCCGGAATACTGGCAGAGCCATTACCACGGTGACAGCAACGCCCGACGCCTGGCGCGCGGCTATAGCTACTCTGACCGCGTGCGCTATTACTGGCCTGACAGCCAAATTGACGTCGCTTTTGAACAACTGGTGCGCAACCTTGCAGACGACCCCATACCGCTGCCGCTCATCAGCCAGTACCTGCCGTTGCAGTACAGCAAAGTTCGCGAGGGTGCTCTCAAGTCGACACCGCGGGAACTCATCATCAACCACATTCAGGACATACTTCAGCAGTACCACGCCGCCTGCGAAGGCGTAACAACTCAAAACGCATAAATAAAAATGAGGAAAACGCTATGCCAAACATTGTCTTATGCCGCATCGATGAACGCCTGATCCACGGTCAGGTAGGCGTGCAATGGGTGGGGTTTGCGGGGGCGAACCTGGTGCTGGTGGCAAATAACGAGGTGGCTGAAGATCCGGTTCAGCAAAACCTGATGGAAATGGTGCTCGCGGAAGGGATTGCCGTGCGTTTCTGGTCGCTGCAAAAAGTGATCGACAACATTCACCGTGCCGCCGAGCGCCAGAAAATTCTGCTGGTCTGTAAATCACCCGCCGACTTTTTGACGCTGGTTGAGGGCGGCGTGCCAATCACCCGTATCAATGTTGGAAACATGCACTACGCCAATGGCAAACAACAAATTGCCAAAACGGTATCTGTCGACGCAAGCGATATCACTGCGTTCAACGGCCTGAAAGCGGCCGGAGTGGAGTGCTTCGTTCAGGGCGTTCCAACAGAGACTGCTTTGGATCTCTTTAAACTGCTCTGAGGGATTCACAATGGAAATCAGTCTATTGCAGGCTCTGGCGCTTGGTGTTCTCGCCTTTATCGCCGGTCTGGATATGTTTAACGGCTTAACGCATATGCACCGCCCAGTGGTGCTTGGGCCGCTGGTTGGCCTGATTCTCGGCGATTTGCACACCGGCATTTTAACCGGTGGTACGCTGGAACTGGTCTGGATGGGGCTGGCCCCGCTGGCGGGAGCACAGCCACCTAACGTAATTATCGGCACGATCGTGGGCACCGCGTTTGCCATTAGCACCGGCGTGAAGCCAGAAGTCGCCGTTGGCGTTGCCGTCCCGTTTGCCGTCGCGGTACAGATGGGGATCACCTTCCTGTTTTCCGTTATGTCCGGCGTGATGTCCCGCTGCGATCGCATGGCAGCAAACGCCGACACCAACGGCATTGAACGGGTCAACTATCTGGCGTTGCTGGCTCTCGGTATCTTCTACTTTCTGTGTGCTTTCCTGCCGATCTACTTCGGCGCGGAACATGCAAAAACCGCCATTGACGTTCTGCCAGCTCGATTGATTGACGGCCTCGGCGTGGCGGGCGGCATCATGCCAGCGATCGGCTTCGCCGTGCTGCTGAAGATCATGATGAAAAACGTCTACATCCCTTACTTCATCATCGGCTTTGTGGCTGCGGCCTGGCTCAAGCTTCCGGTACTGGCGATCGCGGCTGCGGCCCTGGCAATGGCGCTGATCGATCTTATGCGTAAATCACCTGAACCGACGGCACCTGCTGCCCAGAAAGAGGAATTCGAAGATGGCATCTAATCAAACAACGTTACCGGGCGTGTCTGAAAGTGAAGAGACCCTGCTGACTGGCGTTAACGAAAACGTCTACGAAGACCAAAGCATCGGTGCTGAACTGACGCAAAAGGATATTAACCGCGTGGCCTGGCGTTCCATGCTGCTGCAAGCCTCGTTCAACTATGAACGTATGCAGGCATCCGGCTGGCTGTACGGGTTGCTCCCAGCGCTGAAAAAGATCCATACCAACAAACGGGATCTGGCGCGCGCCATGAAAGGGCACATGGGCTTCTTCAACACCCATCCCTTCCTGGTCACCTTTGTTATCGGCATCATCCTGGCGATGGAACGCTCCAAGCAGGATGTGAACAGCATTCAGAGCACCAAAATTGCCGTCGGTGCACCGCTCGGCGGCATTGGTGACGCCATGTTCTGGTTAACCCTTCTGCCCATCTGCGGCGGTATTGGTGCCAGCCTGGCGCTACAAGGATCTATTCTGGGTGCAGTGGTCTTTATCGTGCTGTTTAACGTTGTACACCTCGGCCTGCGTTTTGGCCTGGCACATTACGCATATCGAATGGGCGTAGCGGCAATACCGCTGATCAAAGCCAACACCAAAAAGGTTGGCCATGCAGCCTCCATTGTCGGGATGACGGTGATTGGCGCGCTGGTGGCAACCTATGTCCGCCTCAATACGACGCTCGAAATCAAGGCGGGTGATGCCGTTGTCAAACTGCAGGCTGACGTTATCGACAAGCTCATGCCCGCGTTCCTGCCGCTGGTCTACACCCTGACCATGTTCTGGCTGGTGCGCCGCGGCTGGAGTCCACTGCGTCTGATTGGTATCACCGTGCTGCTGGGCGTTGTGGGTAAATTCTGTCACTTCCTGTAAAAGCAAAGAGGTTTCGATGTTAGGCATTATTTTGACGGGTCACGGTGGTTTTGCCAGCGGGCTTGAGCAGGCGATGAAGCAGATCCTTGGCGAGCAACCACAGTTTATCGCCATCGATTTTCCTGAAACCTCCACCACCGCTCGGCTGACTGAGCAGCTTGAACAGGCGGTAAACGGGCTGGACTCGCAGCACGATATTGTGTTTCTCACCGACCTGCTGGGCGGCACACCGTTTCGCGTGGCGTCAACCCTGGCCATGCAGAAACCGGGCAGCGAAGTGATTACTGGCACCAACCTGCAACTTCTGCTGGAGATGGTGCTGGAACGCGAGGGATTAAGCAGCGAAGCCTTTCGTTTACAGGCACTAGAGTGTGGGCACCGCGGGCTGACCAGCCTGGTAGATGAGCTTGGACGCTGCCGCGAAGAAGCTCCGGCAGAGGAAGGGATATGAGCCAGCTGTTACGCGCTCGTCGTGTGCTCACCGAGCAGGGCTGGCTCGACGACCACCAGCTGCGCATTGACGATGGCGTCATCACCATGATTGAGCCCATCCCTGCGGGCATCGCGGTGCGGGATGCTGAACTGCTTTGCCCCGCGTACATCGATATTCACGTTCACGGCGGCGCGGGCGTTGACGTGATGGATGATGCACCTGACCTACTGGATACCCTGGCGAAGCATAAAGCGCGTGAAGGGGTGGGCGCATTTCTGCCCACAACCGTCACCGCGCCGCTTGAGGCTATCCATGGCGCACTCCGGCGAATTGCCCGGCGCACTCTGTCCGGTGGGCCTGGCGCGCAGGTTCTGGGCAGCTATCTGGAAGGCCCGTACTTTACCCCGCTAAACAAAGGGGCGCATCCGCCGGGGCTGTTCCGGGAACTGGATATTGCTGAGCTGAACGCCCTGTCCGACGTTTCGCAAAACACGCTACGCGTGGTGGCGCTTGCGCCAGAAAAACCCGGCGCGCAGCAGGCAATCCAGCACCTGAAACAACGCGGTATACGCGTCATGTTAGGTCACAGTGGGGCCACCTACGCGCAAACTCTTGCGGCTTTTGACGCGGGCGCGGATGGCCTGGTGCACTGTTATAACGGCATGACCGGATTACATCACCGGGAACCTGGGATGGTTGGCGCAGGGCTTACGGACACGCGAGCCTGGCTGGAACTGATAGCCGACGGACATCACGTCCATCCGGGTGCCATCCGCCTGTGCTGCTGCTGTGCGAAAGATCGCATAGTGCTAATTACTGATGCGATGCAGGCTGCAGGAATGCCGGACGGGCGCTACACCCTTTGCGGGGAAGAGGTCAGTATGCAAAACGGTGCCGTGCGTACCGCCACCGGTGGCCTGGCGGGGAGTACGCTCTCGCTGGACGCCGCCGTACGCAATATGGTGGAACATGCGGAGATCACTGCTGAAGATGCTATCCATATGGCCTCTCTGCACCCTGCCAGACTGCTGGGTATCGCTAACCAGCTCGGATCGCTAGCACCGGGTAAACGTGCAAATCTTATTGCTCTGGACGGTGGTTTACACCTTCAGCAGATCTGGATTCAGGGTCAGGCTCTTCCCCTTTAACCCTTTCATTGTGTCTCCTGTTGGCCTTACGAAACTCGATCGTAAGGCCTTTCTTTTTCTTTCCCTCTTCATTTCCTTTCCCTTTGCGATCACACTTTTCGTTTTATTTCTTTTCTTTCATTGAACTTTCGATTTCTTTTCTATAGATTTTATTTAACTGCTTAAGTGAACAAGTGAAACGAAACGAAAGATAGCGACATATTTGCCAGGCATCTGATGTGGAATTCACGCGACTAAGGACTGAGTTATGCCAGAAACGTACACCCCCACCCCCGCCACAACAGGCACATGGACTGAAGAAGAGATCCGTCAACAACCTTCCTGCTGGATCCGCTCTCTCACGAATATCGATAGCCTGCGTTCAGCGATCGACAGCTTCCTGACGCCGCTGCTAAACAAGAACGATCTGCGGATCGTCCTGACCGGCGCAGGCACTTCAGCCTTTATCGGCGACATCATTGCGCCGTGGCTCGCAAGCCACACCGGGAAAAACATCACCGCCGTACCCACAACCGATCTGGTCACGAACCCGATGGATTACCTCAGCGCGGGGCATCCGCTGCTGCTGGTTTCTTTTGCGCGCTCCGGCAACAGCCCGGAAAGCGTGGCAGCCGTTGAGCTGGCAAACCAGTTTGTGCCGGAGTGCTACCACCTGTCGATCACCTGCAATGAGGCGGGCAGCCTGTACCAGAACGCCGTCGACAGCGAGAACGCGTTTGCCCTGCTGATGCCTGCCGAAACGCACGATCGCGGGTTTGCCATGACCAGCAGCATTACCACCATGATGGCGAGCTGCCTGGCGGTATTCGCACCGGAAACGATCAACAGCAAAACCTTCCGCGACGTTGCCGAACGCTGCCAGGCGATCCTCGCCACGCTCGGCGATTTTAGCCACGGCGTCTTTGGCAACGAGCCATGGAAAAGGATCGTTTATCTGGGAAGCGGGGGATTACAAGGTGCTGCGCGCGAATCAGCGCTGAAGGTGCTGGAGCTGACTGCAGGCAAGCTGGCGGCATTCTACGACTCCCCAACCGGCTTCCGTCACGGGCCTAAGTCGCTGGTAGACCACGAAACGCTGGTGGTGGTGTATGTCTCCAGCCATCCGTACACGCGTCAGTACGATCTGGATTTGCTGGCCGAACTGCGTCGCGATCGCCAGGCCATGCGCGTCGTGGCCATTGCCGCCGTTACGGATCCAGTGATTGAAGCGGGCCCCCATATCCTGCTGCCACCTTCCCGTCCGTTTATCGATATGGAACAGGCGTTCTGTTTCCTGATGTACGCCCAGGTCTTTGCGCTCACGCAGTCGCTCAGCGTAGGCAACACGCCAGATACACCATCCGCCAGCGGTACGGTTAACCGTGTGGTGCAGGGCGTTGTTATTCATCCGTGGCAGGCTTAATGAGGATCTGATTATGAGTATCATCTCGACGAAATATCTTCTGCAGGACGCACAGGCAAAAGGCTACGCCGTTCCGGCGTTCAATATTCATAACGCAGAGACGATCCAGGCGATCCTCGAAGTGTGCAGCGAAATGCGATCGCCGGTGATCCTCGCGGGTACCCCAGGCACCTTTAAGCATATTGCGCTCGAAGAGATCTACGCCCTGTGCAGCGCTTACTCCCTCACTTACGAGATGCCGCTGGCGTTGCATCTCGACCATCACGAATCGCTGGACGATATTCGTCACAAGGTCAACGCCGGTGTGCGCAGCGCGATGATCGATGGTAGCCACTATCCGTTTGAACAGAACGTGAAGCTGGTGAAATCCGTCGTCGATTTCTGCCATCTCAACGACTGTAGCGTCGAGGCCGAACTGGGCCGTCTGGGCGGTGTGGAAGATGACATGAGCGTGGATGCTGAAAGCGCCTTCCTGACCGACCCGCAGGAAGCGAAACGCTTTGTCGAACTGACCGGTGTAGATAGCCTTGCCGTTGCCATCGGCACCGCGCACGGCCTCTATACCAAACGCCCAAAAATCGACTTTCAGCGGCTAGCTGAAATCCGCGAAGTCGTCACTGTGCCGCTGGTGCTGCACGGCGCGAGCGATGTCCCCGATGAGTTTGTTCGCCGCACTATCGAGTTAGGCGTTTGCAAAGTCAACGTGGCAACCGAGCTGAAAATCGCCTTCTCTGACGCGGTCAAAGCCTGGTTTGCCGAAAATCCGCAGGGCAACGATCCCCGCTTCTACATGCGGGTTGGCATGGACGCCATGAAAGAAGTGGTCAGAAGCAAAATCACCGTTTGTGGTTCCGCAAACCGGTTACTGCTTCCGGCTGAAGCCTGATCCCATCGCCCATTACATCAATACCTAAAAAATAACTATAAGCCTCGCAAATATGAAGGCGCGTCCTTAAGCCGGACAGCGCCTTCCTTTATCCTAAAAATCCGAGGAGTCCCTACATGACACAGGAAAAGTCGTTTAAATCGAAAGCGTGGGAGTTTTTTCAAAGCCTGGGAAAGACCTTTATGTTCCCGGTCTCCCTGCTGGCCTTTATGGGTCTGCTGTTAGGTATCGGTAGCTCTGTTACCAGCCCTTCCACCATCAAGAGTTTTCCCTTTCTGGGCGGCGAATTAACGCAGCTCACCTTTGGTTTTATTGCCATGGTCGGCGGCTTTGCCTTTACCTACCTGCCGCTAATGTTTGCCATGGCGATTCCGATGGGCCTTGCGAAACGCAACAAGGCCGTGGGCGCGTTTGCCGGGTTTGTTGGCTATATGCTGATGAACATGAGCATCAACTATTACCTGACCGCAACCCACCAGCTTGCTGATGCCGCGACAATGAGACAGGTTGGGCAATCGATCGTTTTGGGGATCCAAACCCTGGAGATGGGCGTGCTGGGCGGCATCGTGGTTGGCGTCATCACCTATTTCTTGCACGAGCGTTTTCAGGATACGGTCTTACACGATGCTTTCGCTTTCTTTAGCGGCATTCGCTTCGTGCCAATTATCACCGCCCTCACCCTTTCGTTAGTCGGTCTGGCCATTCCCCTGTTGTGGGAATACGTGGCGCTGGGGATTGCCGGAATCGGTCATGTCATCCAAAGCACCAGCGTTTTTGGGCCATTTCTGTATGGCGTCGGCGTGCTGTTGCTTAAACCTTTTGGCCTGCACCACATCCTGCTGGCGATGGTGCGTTTCACCCCGGCGGGCGGCATTGAGATGGTGAATGGTCATGAGGTCGCCGGTGCGCTGAATATCTTCTACGCCGAGCTGAAAGCCGGTCTGCCGTTTAGCCCGCACGTCACCGCATTCCTGTCGCAGGGCTTTATGCCGACCTTTATCTTCGGCTTACCAGCGGTGGCTTACGCCATCTATCGCACCGCTCGTCCGGAGAACCGCCCAGTGATTAAAGGGCTGCTGCTTTCCGGCGTACTGGTTTCCGTCGTCACCGGTATTTCGGAGCCGATTGAATTCCTGTTCCTGTTTATTGCCCCTGCGCTGTACGCCTTCCACATCGTGATGTCTGGCCTGGCCCTGATGGTGATGGCCCTGTTGGGCGTAACCATCGGCAACACCGACGGCGGAATTCTGGATCTGCTGATCTTCGGCGTGATGCAGGGAATGTCGACCAAATGGTACCTGCTGTTCCCGGTCGGTATTGCCTGGTTTGCCATCTACTTCTTCGTCTTCCGCTGGTACATCCTCAAGCACGATATCAAAACGCCTGGTCGTGAAGTGGATACTCAGGGCGCGCTACAGGCCGTGGAGGCTAACACCCGCGCGCGCGGAAAATCGAAATACGATCATGGGCTTATTCTGCGTGCGCTCGGTGGCAAAGAGAACATTGAGTCGCTCGATAACTGCATAACCCGGTTGCGTCTGGTGGTGAAAGAGATGGGCCTTCTCGACCAGCAGGCATTGAAAGAGGCTGGTGCGCTGTCGGTGGTGGTGCTTGATGCCCATAGCGTTCAGGTGATCATCGGCCCGCAGGTCCAGAGCGTCAAAACCGGCATTGAAGCCTTAATTTAACAGGGGGTAGTTGTGTTTGATTTCGACAAAATCATCGAGCGTAAAAGCGATAAGTGCCGCAAGTGGGATCATGCGTTTGTCTGCTCGCGCTTCGGTGACGTCCCGGAGGGATTTATCCCGCTGTGGATCGCAGACATGGATTTCACCTCACCGCCCACCGTCATTGAGGGTTTCCAGCGCATCGTGGAACATGGCACCTTCGGCTATACCTGGTGCTTCGACGAATTCTACGACGCGGTTATCGCCTTCCAGCGTACCCGCCATCAGGTTGAGGTGGAGAAGTCGTGGATCACGCTGACCTACGGCACCGTTTCCACGCTGCACTACACGGTGCAGGCATTCTGTGAGCCTGGCGACAGCGTGATGATGAACACGCCGGTCTACGATCCTTTCGCAATGGCGACGCAGCGCCAGGGCGTGCAGGTACTTGCTAACCCGCTTCGCGTGGAGGAAAACCGCTACCAGCTCGATTTTAATCTGGTCGAAGCGCAGCTCAAAACCCACCGTCCAAAGCTGTGGTTCTTCTGCTCACCGCATAACCCTTCGGGCCGGATCTGGCGTGCGGATGAGATACGCCAGGTATCTGATCTCTGTAAGCGCTACGGCACGATTCTGGTAGTCGATGAGGTTCACGCTGAGCACCTGCTCGACGGCAAATTCGTCAGCTGTCTGACCCCTGACTGTGCCGCACAGGACAACCTGATTGTACTGACGTCCCCTAACAAAGCGTTCAATCTCGGCGGGCTGAAAACCTCCTACTCGATGATCCCGGATGCTTCGCTGCGCCAGCATTTCCGCCAACAGCTTGAGAGGAATTCTATTACTTCACCCAACATGTTTGGCGTATGGGGAATTATCCTGGCTTACCAGCACGGTCTGCCGTGGCTCGACGCGCTAAACGGGTATCTGCGCGGTAACGCCCGCTACCTTGCGGATTCCATACAGACCCACTTCCCGGCCTGGAAAATGATGAACCCGGAATCCTCGTATCTGGCCTGGGTAGACGTCAGCGCAGACGACCGCAGCGCCACAGAGTTGACCCAACATTTTGCTCAAAAGGCTGGTGTCGTCATTGAAGACGGCAGCCACTACGTGCAAAACGGCGAGAACTACCTGCGTATCAACTTCGGCACCCAGCGCTACTGGCTGGAACAATCCATCAACCGAATGCTGAAGCATTACTAATAAGGAATCTAACCCTAATGAAAAAAGTGCTCACACTCTCGATGCTTGCCCTGTTTGTTTCTCATAGCGCGCTGGCGGCGAACTACGCGCTGGATAATGACAACATCGCCCTCTCATTTGATGACTCCAGTTCAGCGGTAGTGGTGAAAGACAAAAACACCCATCACCTGCTCTCGCCGCAGGAGCTGTTCTTTTTAACGTTGCCGGATGAGACCAAAATCCACACCGCGGATTTTAAAATCAAGCACGTAGAGAAACAGGACAATGCGATTGTCATCGACTTTACCCATCCGGATTTTAACGTAACGGTGAAGCTGAATCTGGTGAAGGGAAAATATGCCAGCATCGACTACACCATTGCGGCAGTCGGTCAGCCGCGAGACGTGGCGAAAATCACCTTCTTCCCTACCAAAAAGCAGTCGCAGGCACCTTACGTTGACGGGGCAATCAACAGCTCGCCGATCGTTGCTGATTCATTCTTTATCCTGCCGGATAAGCCCATTGTGAATACCTACGCCTATGAAGCGACGACCAATCTCAACGTCGAGTTGAAAACGCCAATTCAGCCGGAGACGCCGGTCAGTTACACCACCTACTTCGGTACTTTCCCGGAAACCACCCAGTTGCGCCGCAGCGTAAACCTGTTTATCGATGCCGTGCGTCCTCGTCCGTACAAACCTTACCTGCACTACAACAGCTGGATGGATATAGGTTTCTTTAATCCGTACACGGAGCAGGATGTGCTGGGCCGCATGAACGAGTGGAATAAAGAATTCATTACCGGTCGCGGCGTGAAGCTGGATGCGTTCCTGCTGGATGACGGCTGGGACGACCGCACCGGACGCTGGCTTTTTGGCCCGGCGTTCAGCCACGGCTTTGGCAAAGTCCGGGAAAAAGCCGATAGCCTGCACAGCTCAATCGGACTGTGGCTTTCACCGTGGGGCGGCTACAACAAACCACGCGACATTCGCGTTTCACATGCGAAGGAATACGGCTTCGAAACCGTGGACGGGAAACTGGCCTTGTCAGGCCCGAACTACTATAAAAATTTCAACGAGCAGATCATTAAGCTGATTAAAAACGAGCACATTACCTCGTTTAAGCTCGACGGAATGGGCAACGCTAACTCGCATATCAAGGGCAGCCAGTTCGCCTCAGATTTTGATGCCTCAATCGCCCTGCTGCATAATATGCGCAGCGCGAATCCAAATCTGTTTATCAACCTGACCACCGGCACCGACGCCAGCCCGTCCTGGCTGTTATACGCTGACTCCATCTGGCGTCAGGGCGATGACATCAACCTGTATGGCCCCGGCACACCTGTTCAGCAGTGGATGACCTATCGCGATGCCGAAACCTACCGCTCCATTGTGCGCAAAGGTCCACTGTTCCCGCTCAACTCGCTGATGTATCACGGCATCGTCAGCGCGGAGAATGCCTATTACGGCCTTGAGAAAGTGCAAACGGACAGCGATTTTGCCGACCAGGTCTGGAGCTACTTCGCCACCGGAACCCAGCTACAGGAGTTGTATATCACCCCATCAATGCTGAACAAGGTGAAGTGGGATACCCTGGCGCAGGCAGCGAAATGGTCACGGGATAACGCCAGTGTGCTGGTGGATACGCACTGGATTGGCGGGGATCCAACCGCGCTTCAGGCTTACGGCTGGGCATCCTGGAGTCAAGACAAAGCGATCCTGGGTTTGCGTAACCCGTCGGATAAACCGCAAAGCTACTATCTGGATCTGGCAAAAGACTTTGAAATCCCGGCAGGCAATGCAACACAGTTTACGTTGAAAGCAGTTTACGGCAGTAACACTACCGTACCGGCTGAGTATAAGAATGCGGTGGTGATTACGCTGCAGCCGCTGGAAACGCTGGTATTTGAGGCGACGCCAGGGAAATAAAACAGGGATGTCGATTTGCAGGCCGGGTCAACATAGCGTCACCCGGCGAAAACAGGCGCAGGGGGCTTACTCCCCCTGCTGCTCCAGCGCATACTTATACAACGCATTTTTCTTCACGCCGTGGATTTCCGCCGCCAGCGCAGCCGCTTTCTTGAGTGGCAGCTCGCTTTGCAGCAGCGTCAGGGTGCGGATGGCATCAGCAGGGAGTGCGTCTTCTTCCGCTTTGTGGCCTTCAACAATCAGTACCATCTCGCCTTTACGACGGTTTTCGTCTTCTTTTACCCATGCCAGCAGTTCGCCGACCGGCGCGCCGTGGATGGTTTCCCAGGTTTTCGTCAGCTCACGCGCCAGCACCACGTAGCGGGCTTCACCCCAGACGGTGACCATATCTTCCAGGCTTTCCAGCAAACGGTGGGTTGATTCATAGAAAATCAGCGTACGTGGTTCGGTTTCCAGGTCTTTTAACACGTCGCGGCGGCCTTTTGATTTCGCCGGCAGGAAGCCTTCATAGCAGAAACGATCGGACGGCAACCCCGCAGCACTCAATGCGGCAATCGCGGCGCACGGCCCCGGCAATGGCACAACGCGAATGCCTGCCTCGCGGCAGGTACGCACCAGATGGTAGCCAGGATCGTTAATCAGCGGCGTTCCGGCATCGGACACCAGGGCGATGTTCTGCCCTTCCTTCAATTTCGCCACCAGGGTGTCAGCTTTTTGTTGCTCATTGTGATCGTGCAGGGCAAACATTCGGGCGTTAATGGCGAAGTGTTGCAGCAATAAACCGGTATGGCGCGTATCTTCAGCAGCAATTAAATCAACGGCTTGCAATACAGTGAGGGCACGTTGGGTAATATCAGACAAATTCCCGATAGGAGTAGGTACAATATAAAGCTGGCCTTGAGAATTATCTGCCGTTTCGTGTTGTTTCATTGTTTAGTCCGTATTGCCGATTTAATATTGAGCATTGCGTAAAAAAAATCACTGGATACAGTATGGTACCGTTAACGTTTCTTCGAACAAAAGCCGCGCGCAGCGTGCCTCTGCTGCTGGCAGCCCTGATCTTTGCAGGCTGTGGCACCCAGGCGCCCGATCAAAGCGCTGCCCATATGCAGGGATCCGCGCAGGCTGATTCTGGCTTTTATCTGCAACAAATGTCGCAGAGCTCAAATGATACCAAGACCAACTGGCAATTACTCGCCATTCGTGCACTGCTGAAAGAAGGTAAAACCCAGCAGGCAGCCGAACTGTTCAACCAGCTTCCGCAAGATCTTAACGACACACAGCGTCGTGAACAGGTATTGCTTTCAGCTGAGCTGAAAGTGGCGCTGAAAGATTATGCGGCCGCCAAAAAGATCCTCGGCGACATTGACGTCAGCGCGCTGGATAAAAACCAGCAGGCGCGTTTCTGGCAGGCCGGTATCACCGCTGAACAGGGGCGTGCTTCCCTGCCGCTGCTCCGCGCGCTGATTGCTCAGGAACCACTGCTGAGCGGTGCCGACAAACAGAAAAATATTGATGCCACCTGGCAGGCGCTCTCCTCAATGACGCAGGAACAAGCGCAGCAGCTGGTGATCAACGCTGACGAAAACGTATTGCAGGGCTGGCTGGATCTGCAACAGATGTGGTTCAACAACCGCAACGATCCGAACATGCTGAAAGCCGGTATTACCGACTGGCAAACCCGCTACCCGCAAAACCCTGGCGCGAAAATGCTGCCAACGCAACTGGTTAATGTGCAGAACTTTAAACCTGCTTCCACCAGCAAAATCGCCCTGCTTCTGCCGTTAAACGGCCAGGCAGCGGTGTTTAGTCGTGCGATCCAGCAGGGTTTTGAAGCGGCGAAAAACGGCACAACAGCCGTTGCAGGCAATGCCGTGCCAGAGCAGGCTGCTCAGGCCGCTAACGTCAACACCGTGGTCAGCCCTTCAGCTGCGGAAACCAGCGATCTGACAACGGCACAAACGCCTGCCCAGGGTACGATGCAAAACCCGGTCACGGCACCAACAACACCAGCCGCGACTGCACCAGCAGCGGCCCCGGTACAGGCACCAGCGGCAACGCCAGCTGCACCTGCAACCCAGGCAGCACCTGCGACAACTACACAGCAGCAGGCGACTGAACAACCTCAGGCCCCGGCACAACAACCGGCAGCGCAGCCTCAGGCTGCGGCGACAACCAGCGCGAACCCAGGCGCAGAGCTGAAAATCTACGACACCAGCTCACAGCCGCTCGATCAGGTTCTGGCGCAGGTTCAGCAGGACGGTGCCAGCATCGTGGTTGGCCCACTGCTGAAAAACAACGTCGATGAGCTGATGAAAAGCAACACCACCCTGAACGTCCTGGCGCTTAACCAGCCAGAGCAAGTTCAGAACCGCGCGAATATCTGCTACTTCGCACTCTCCCCGGAAGATGAAGCCCGCGACGCGGCGCGCCATATCCACGAGCAGGGTAAACAAGCGCCACTGCTGCTCATTCCGCGCAGCACGCTGGGTGACCGCGTGGCGACAGCATTCGCACAAGAATGGCAGAAACTGGGCGGCGGCATTGTTTTACAGCAGAAATTTGGCTCAGTGTCTGAGCTGAGAGGCGGTGTCAACGGCGGCGCAGGCATTTCGCTCAGCGGCAGCCCGGTTTCAGCAAGCCTGCCACAACAGCAGGGTGTCACCATTGGCGGCCTGAATATCCCTGCCCCACCGACCGATGCCCAAATCAGCGGTGGCGGTAAAGTTGATGCCGCTTACATCGTCGCAACCCCGGAAGAGATCGCGTTCATCAAACCGATGATCGCCATGCGTAACGGTAGCCAGAGCGGCGCAACACTGTATGCTAGCTCTCGCAGCGCGCAAGGCACGGCTGGCCCGGATTTCCGTCTGGAAATGGAAGGCCTGCAATACAGCGAAATTCCAATGCTGGCGGGCAGCAACCCGGCACTGATGCAGCAGGCGCTGGGCGCCGTGCGTAACGACTACTCTCTGGCTCGCTTGTATGCCATGGGTGTTGATGCATGGGCGCTGGCGAACCACTTTACTCAGATGCGCCAGGTGCCGGGGTTCGAACTCAACGGTAACACCGGTGATTTGACCGCCACTCAGGACTGCGTGATTAACAGGAAGTTATCATGGCTCAAATACCAGCAGGGGCAGATCGTCCCGGCCAGTTAAGCCGTAAACAAACCGGTGACGCGTGGGAAGTTAAAGCGCGTCGCTGGCTTGAAGGCAAGGGACTGCACTTTATCGCCGCCAACGTTCGTGGGCGAGGCGGCGAAATCGATCTCATTATGAAAGACGGTCAGACGACCGTGTTTGTCGAAGTACGCTTCAGGCAGTCATCGCAATTTGGTGGTGCTGCCGCCAGCGTGACGCCCGCCAAACAACAAAAATTATTACAGACAGCCCTCTTGTGGCTTGCCCGCCATAATGGGAGCTATGATACTGTGGATTGCCGGTTCGATGTGGTAGCCTTCACCGGAAACAACATTGAGTGGCTGAAAAACGCGTTTGGCGAAGACACCTGATTACGATTTAAAGGGATAACGTGCTCGAAAGAATTAAAGTGTGCTTCACAGAAAGCATTCAGACTCAGATTGCAGCGGCGGAAGCCCTCCCGGACGCGATTTCTCGCGCAGCGATGACGCTGGTACAGTCCCTGCTTAATGGCAACAAAATCCTCTGTTGTGGCAATGGCACCTCGGCCGCCAACGCACAGCATTTTGCTGCCAGCATGATAAATCGCTTTGAAACAGAACGACCTAGTTTACCTGCCATTGCACTAAACACCGATAATGTGGTCTTAACAGCGATTGCTAACGATCGTCTGCATGACGAGATTTACGCGAAGCAAGTGCGCGCCCTGGGTCACGCAGGAGATGTTCTGTTGGCTATCTCCACGCGGGGTAACAGTCGCGACATCGTCAAAGCCGTTGAAGCGGCCGTCACCCGCGATATGACTATCGTGGCGTTAACGGGTTATGACGGCGGTGAGCTGGCGGGCCTTCTGGGGCCGCAGGATGTGGAAATTCGCATTCCTTCTCATCGCAGCGCACGCATTCAGGAAATGCACATGCTTACGGTGAATTGCTTATGCGATCTGATCGATAACACGCTTTTCCCTCACCAGGATGATTAAGGAGTATTCATGAAGGCTTTATCGACCCTCGCAGTCCTGATGTCTGCACTGCTACTTCAGGGATGTATTGCTGCGGCCGTTGTGGGTACCGCAGCCGTTGGTACAAAAGCAGCAACCGATCCTCGCTCCGTGGGCACTCAGGTTGATGACGGTACACTGGAACTGCGCGTAAACAGCGCACTGTCGAAAGACGAACAGATTAAGAAAGAAGCGCGCATCAACGTAACGGCGTATCAGGGCAAAGTGCTGCTGGCAGGCCAGGCGCCAAATATGGAGCTCGCCTCCCGCGCCAAACAAATTGCGATGGGTGTAGAGGGCACGACGGAAGTCTTTAACGAAGTACGTCAGGGTCAGCCGATTGGTCTGGGAGACGCATCGTCCGATACCTGGATCACCACCAAAGTTCGCTCTCAGTTACTGGGCAGTGACCAGGTGAAATCCTCTAACGTGAAAGTCACCACCGAGAACGGCGAAGTGTTCCTGCTGGGCCTGGTCACCGACCGTGAAGGGAAAGCCGCTGCCGATATTGCCAGCCGGGTAAGCGGCGTGAAACACGTCACCACCGCGTTTACTTACATCAAGTAACCCACACCTGACTGTAAGCCCGGTAAGCGCTTGCGCCACCGGGCTTTTTTATATCAGCGCAATACTCCCCACAATCACGCCACTCAACGCCACCAGACCCGCAGTCAGCCACAGCGCTTTTGCCGGGAATGACTTACGCAGCATGATAAGTGACGGCAGGCTGATCGCAGGCAAGGTGATAAGCAGCGCCAGCGCCGGAGCCGTTCCCATGCCAGCCAGCATCATCGTCTGAACAATCGGGATTTCAGCGGCCGTCGGGATAACGAACAGGCAGCCTGCAACCGCCATCGCAATGACCCACAACATCGAGTTATCGATAGCGCCATCCGCATGAGGGAACAGCCATACCCGCGCAGCCCCAAGCACCAGAACCGCCAGGATATACACCGGGATAGTGCTCCAGAACAGCTGCCAAAGCGCTTTACCCCAACGCGCAAAGAAACTGCCCTGTGGCTCGGCTAACGTCACGTCCACAGACACAGGTTCGACCGTTTTGTCTTTCACCAGGTTCTGCACAAGCGTTGCGACCACCAGCACCGTCAATAACCCAGCAACAAGGCGGATAAACGCAAAATGCCAGCCGAGGACAAACCCCATGAACACCAGTGTGGCCGGGTTCAGCAGCGGGTTGCCCATCCAGAATGCCAGCGCACCGCCCATTGAAACGCGCTGACGGCGCATTCCGGCGGCAACAGGTGCTGCACAGCAAGAGCACATCATGCCTGGCAAAGAGAATATCGCCCCCAAAAGCGTGCCCTGAAAACGTGGCTGCCCTAAGGTTTTCACCAGCCAGTTACGCGGAATAAGCACCTGAATCAGCGAGCCTAACAGCACACCCAACACGGCAGCTTTCCAGACGGCAAGGAAATAGACCATCGCATAATCCCACGCCGCCTGAAGCGGGCTGGAATCAGCCTGAGCAAGAATGGATTTGCCGATACTGTGCGTTTCGGCGGCAGTGAAGGCTTTTCCGTAATAGGGCTGCCACTTCACATACCAAAGACCAACGATAACAACGAGAAAGAAGAGAGCGGGTTTCCACCATTGAAATGGCGTTGCCGCCTGAGATGAAGACTGACCAGTCATAGCATTCCCCAGGGAGTGTTAATAAGCCCGAAGATACTACGCCTCACCTCGCGCAAGTTCACGTAATTTTGCCGATGGGATGATGTTAACGCCCTCCTGCGATGGCGACAGCGCCTCTTTCAGCATTGCACGCGCGACATCACGCGCATGAATTGATTTCCAGTTACCGGGAAAGATGCGAAACAACGGCGCAAAAATAGATTCGTTAAAACGGCGTTTGTCGCGGTGCCCCAGCAGCATAGAGGGGCGAACAATCGTCAGATGTTCCCATTTCTGCGCAATCAACGCAGCCTCCATCTTTCCTTTCACTTTGTTGTAAAAGAACGGCGAGCTTGCGTTTGCCCCCATCGAACTGACCACCACCAGATGTTTGGCCCCGAGCTTTTTCGCCCTGAGCGCGGTATCCACAACCAGCGCGTAGTCGGCGTGGACAAACGCCTCCTTACTGCCCGCTTCGCGGCGGGTCGTACCCAGACAACAAAAGACGATATCAATGGGGTCGCACACCTGAGCCAGGGCATCGCTCAGTTTCGGCGCATGAGGATTAAACACACCTGGCATGGAGGCAAGGGGGCGACGCGTGGGGGCAGCGATGTAGTTCACCTTTCGCTCCTGAATCAGCATACGCAGCAGATACCCACCCACCAGCCCGGTCGCACCTGTAATTAGTACCTGACTCATACCTTACTCCTGACGCAGCCAGTGGATCTTTTTACCAAACCCCAGTGTGTTATCTGTAAATTTTAGTTCATCGAGGCGGATTTCCCACACTGGCGCTTTAAGCGCAATGGCAACCGGAAAACGGCGATTGTAGTGTCTGCGTTGTACGTCACTCTCTTCACCGTCCAGACGGCGGATCTCACCTTTGAACTGGACGCCCCGGATCAAGGCGACCGTTTTCGGCTGGCCGTTAACCGTACCGGCCACCTTCGCCTGCTGGCCTGTCATCTGCGCATGACGTGTTTTGTCTTCACTTAAGACGTAGAACGCCACGCGCTCAGGATCGTAGTAATAGAACGCGTTCGCACACCACATTTCACCTTCATCATAAACACACCAGGTGACAACATGTTGTTTCGCCAGCCAGCGGTTAATGGCCGTCAGTGTTTCCATTTTTCTTGTCTCTCATGCTAAGGTGCGTTCACCTTAACATACTGAATCTGTTTACCGTGTCCTGGTTTCTTTATCTTGTCCGTACCGCTGATAACACACTCTATACCGGGATTACCACCGATGTGGAGCGGCGTTTCGTGGAACATCAAACGGGGAAAGGAGCAAAAGCGCTACGCGGGAAAGGGGAATTGCGGCTGGCCTTTTCGGCTCACGTGGGCGACCGTTCGCTGGCGCTCAGGCTGGAATACCGCATCAAACAACTGACGAAGCGCCAGAAAGAGCGCCTCGTCGCCGGAGACGGGTCGTTTGAGGCGCTACGCGAGAGCCTGATTAAAAGCGATTGAAGTGGTCGTGGTATTCCACCAGCCCGTTTACGCCGTTAAGGGCATCATCTGCCAGGCGATGCAGCTGGAAGGCAGACTCGGTGCCCGGCCAGCGACAGCGCAGATCGTAATGCGCCGCCTGTTCAAAGCCTAAACGGCTGTAGAACGCAGGATCACCCAGCGTAACAACGGCGGCATAACCGAACTCATTCAGCGAATCCAGTCCTTCATAGACCAACTGACGGGCAACGCCCTGGCCACGGTAGCTTTCGTCTACCGCCAGCGGCGCCATTCCCACCCACTGAAGCTCCTCACCCTGAACCGTCACCGGGCTGAACGCCACATAACCGACAACCTGACCTTCGTCATCGGTGGCAACCAAACCCAGGGTGATCAGGCCATCTTCGCGGAGATCGTGGACCAGTTCGGCTTCGGCATCGCTCGCAAAAGAACGGCGTAATAATGCATCGATACCCGGTGCATCAATCCCAATTTCAACTCGAATCAGCATGGCTCACCTACTGAAGTGTGTTTACTTTCAGGCGGGGTTTTCAGCCCGGCCTCTACAAAATCAGCCATTTGCAGCAGAACCACGCGCAGCGCTTTCGGCATCTGCTCCAGCTCAATGGCATCCATCAAATTTTTCACGTACAAGCCAAGCTCCGTGTCCCCTTCAATAACCAGACGACGCTGGAAGAAGAGTGTGTCGGGATCTTGCTTACGCGCGGCGATCATCAGCAGATCGCTGGCATTAGCGCTAAAGCTTACGTCCGCTTCCGCAGATTCCCGAACAATCAGCTGATCATTCTCTACCGAAGTAAACCAGCGCAGCCCGATATCGCGGACTTCAATACTCAGCCAGCGGCCATCAAGGAATTCCAGCTCACCTTCCTGTAACGCCTGGCGGAATTGCCAGCTCAGCACTTGCTCCAGAACCTGGCGTTTCAGCGCGAAAGGCGTCAGTTTTACCGGCACGCTCAGCATTGATGGACCAAATTGTACGAGTCGTGAACGCAGTTTATCCAGCACGAGCTTTACTCCCTGATATCTATAGTCCTGTTATTTTGCCATAACCTGAGGCCAACATAGCGGCGTAAATCAACAAACCGTCGTCCGGTGTGACCCATTATTGGTGCCATCAATACGCCATTAGCTGCCTTAAATCAAAAATTGTCGCGTATGGGTTAATTAAAATCCCAGTTCGTTAACAATTTTGCGATCGCTGAGATCGAGATTATCAGGATAAATTATGGAGCTGCTCTGCCCTGCCGGAAACCTTCCGGCGCTTAAGGCGGCCATCGAAAATGGTGCCGATGCGGTATATATCGGGCTGAAAGATGATACCAACGCCCGCCATTTTGCTGGCCTCAACTTTACGGAGAAAAAGCTTCAGGAAGCCGTTAACTTCGTCCACCAGCACCGCCGCAAGCTGCATATTGCTATCAATACCTTCGCCCATCCTGATGGCTACGCCCGCTGGCAACGCGCGGTGGACATGGCGGCACAGCTGGGGGCCGATGCGCTGATCCTGGCCGACCTCGCCATGCTTGAGTATGCAGCAGAACGTTATCCGCATATTGAGCGTCATGTCTCTGTTCAGGCATCCGCCACCAACGAAGAAGCCGTTCGCTTCTACCATCGCCACTTTGACGTGGCCCGCGTGGTGCTGCCGCGCGTGCTCTCTATTCATCAGGTTAAGCAACTCGCCCGCGTCACGCCAGTTCCGCTGGAAGTTTTTGCATTCGGCAGCCTGTGCATCATGGCTGAAGGGCGTTGCTATCTCTCCTCTTATTTGACCGGTGAATCCCCGAACACCGTGGGGGCCTGTTCCCCTGCCCGCTTTGTGCGCTGGCAGCAAACGCCGCAAGGGCTGGAATCCCGCCTGAATGAAGTGCTGATCGACCGTTACCAGGATGGCGAAAACGCCGGCTACCCGACGCTGTGCAAGGGCCGTTATCTGGTCGATGGCGAGCGCTATCATGCGCTGGAAGAGCCCACCAGCCTCAACACCCTGGAGCTGCTGCCAGAATTACTGGCGGCGAACATTGCGTCCGTGAAAATCGAAGGTCGCCAGCGTAGCCCTGCCTATGTGAGCCAGGTGGCGAAAGTCTGGCGTCAGGCGATCGACCGTTGCATGGCAGACCCACAAAACTATGCGCCGCAAGCCGCCTGGATGGACACGCTCGGTTCAATGTCCGAAGGCACGCAAACCACGCTTGGCGCGTATCACCGTAAATGGCAGTGAGAAGACCATGAAATATTCATTAGGGCCAGTGCTGTACTACTGGTCAAAAGAGACGCTGGAAGATTTCTACCAGCAGGCGGCGACAAGCAGCGCCGATGTGATTTATCTCGGTGAGGCGGTATGCAGCAAGCGCCGGGCAACAAAAGTAGGTGACTGGCTGGATATGGCCAAAAACCTGGCGGGAAGCGGCAAGCAGGTTGTGCTCTCTACCCTGGCGCTGGTTCAGGCTTCATCCGAACTGGGCGAGCTGAAACGCTATGTGGAAAACGGTGATTTTCTGATAGAAGCAAGCGATCTTGGCGTAGTGAACATGTGCGCCGAACGTAAACTGCCGTTTGTCGCTGGACATGCCCTGAACTGCTATAACGCCGTCACGCTGCGTCTGCTGCTGAAACAAGGTATGACGCGCTGGTGTATGCCGGTCGAACTCTCCCGCGACTGGCTGGTGAATCTGCTGAACCAGTGTGAAGAACTGGGCATCCGTAACCAGTTCGACGTGGAAGTGTTGAGCTATGGCCACTTGCCGCTGGCCTACTCCGCGCGCTGTTTTACCGCACGCTCTGAAGACCGCCCGAAAGACGAATGCGAGACCTGCTGCATCAAATATCCAAACGGACGCAGTATGCTGTCGCAGGAAAATCAGCAGGTCTTTGTCCTCAACGGTATTCAGACCATGAGTGGCTATGTCTACAACCTCGGCAACGAACTGGCGTCGATGCAAGGGCTAGTAGACGTGGTGCGCCTGTCACCGCTGGATACCGACGTCTTCGCAATGCTGGATGCCTTCCGCGCCAATGAAAACGGTGCCTCTCCGCTGGCGCTGACGGCAAACAGCGACTGTAACGGCTACTGGAAACGCCTCGCCGGGCTGGAGCTTCAGGCGTAAATTTAGGCACATCATGCACGCAGCCAACACAGAGGCAGCGTGAAGGATGAAGTGTAAAAGCTCACTTTGTTAACAACGGTTATTAATATTTAATGCACTATTAAAAGATTCACCGTCGACAAAGTGAGCTGTTATGACTAATAAAACCATTCCGTTTTCGGTGCTGGATCTGGCACCGATCCCACAAGGCGCCTCAGCAAGAGCAGCCTTTTCGCACTCGCTCGATCTTGCTCAATTAGCCGAAAAGCGTGGTTACCACCGCTACTGGCTGGCCGAGCACCACAATATGGTGGGCATCGCCAGCGCTGCGACATCGGTACTGATTGGCTACCTGGCGGCAAACACCACCACCCTGCACCTGGGCTCTGGCGGCGTTATGTTGCCAAACCATGCCCCACTGGTGATAGCCGAGCAGTTTGGCACATTGAATACTCTTTATCCGGGTCGTATTGATTTGGGTCTTGGCCGGGCACCGGGTAGCGATCAGCCGACAATGCGCGCCCTGCGCCGCCATATGAGCGGCGATATCGATAACTTCCCTCGTGATGTGGCTGAACTGGTGGACTGGTTCGATGCGCGCGATCCGAACCCGCACGTGCGCCCTGTGCCGGGATACGGTGAGAAGATCCCCGTTTGGCTGCTGGGTTCGAGCCTGTATAGCGCTCAACTGGCCGCGCAGCTCGGCCTGCCGTTTGCATTTGCCTCGCACTTTGCGCCAGACATGCTGCACCAGGCGCTACATCTTTATCGCACGAATTTCAAACCGTCCGAACGGCTGGAAAAACCGTACGCGATGGTATGTATCAACATCATTGCCGCCGACAGCAATCGCGATGCGGAATTCCTGTTTACCTCTATGCAGCAGGCGTTTGTGAAACTGCGTCGCGGCGAAACGGGCCAGTTGCCGCCACCGGTAGAGAATATGCACCAGCTGTGGTCTGCTTCCGAGCAGTATGGCGTGCAGCAAGCGCTGAGCATGTCTCTGGTGGGTGATAAAGCGAAAGTGCGTCACGGTCTGGAAGCCGTGCTGCGCGAGACGCAGGCGGATGAGATTATGGTTAACGGGCAGATTTTCGATCACCAGGCACGTTTGCACTCGTTTGAGCTGGCAATGCAGGTAAAAGAGGAGTTGTAGTGTAGTGCGGTTTGCTGCCCTCACCCCAGCCCTCTCCCACAGGGAGAGGGTGAAAAGAGGCGTTTACTGATACACCGGCAACAGATTAAAGCTCGACAACACATGTACCAGCGCGTTGCCAACACCGAACACCAGAATCAGCGCTATCATCGGCTTGCCGCCCCAGACGCGGAATGTCGGGCTTCCAAAACGCTGACGTGATTTACGCGCCAACAGCGCCGGCACAATCGCCGCCCAGATGGTAGCTGCCAGTCCTGCATAGCCAATGGCGTACAGGAAACCGTTCGGCCACAGCAGGCCACCTACAATCGGTGGCAGGAAGGTCAGCAATGCGGTTTTGAAGCGCCCCATCGCAGAATCATCAAAGCCAAACAGATCCGCCAGATAATCGAACAGGCCTAACGTCACGCCGAGGAAAGAGCTCGCTACCGCAAAGTTGGAGAACACCACCAGCAGCAGATCCAGGCTGCGACTGTTCAGTACACCGCTCAGCGCTTGCACCAGCACATCAATGTTACCGCCCTTCTGCGCAATACCAACAAATTCCGGACGCGGGATGTTCCCCATCGTCCCCAGCAGCCAAATCACATACAGCCCCAGCGCCAGCAGCGTGCCGTAGACCAGGCACTTCACAATGGTGCGCGGATCTTTACCGTAGTACTTCATCAGGCTCGGCACGTTACCGTGGTAGCCAAACGATGCCAGACAGAACGGTAGGGTCATCAGCAGGTACGGCGTATAGGAGGTATTCGCTTCCGCCACGTTAAAGAGCGTGGTCGGGGTAACGTGCCCCAGCAGGCTGCCGAAGGTCAGGAAGAAGGTAATCACCTTGGCGCCCAGCACAATCGCCGTCATACGGCTGACCGCTTTGGTGCTTAACCAGACAATAAACGCCACGCCCAGTGCAAAGCACAGCCCTGCCAGACGTGCAGGGACGTTCAGGGACATCTCCGAGAAGGTGTGATGCAGAATCGAACCACTGGCAGAGATGTACGCGTAAGTCAGGATATAGAGCACGAACGCAATGGAAATACCATTCACCACGTTCCAGCCTTTCCCGAGCAGGTCTTTGGTGATGGTATCGAAGCTGGAGCCAATACGGTAATTCAGGTTGGCTTCGAGGATCATCAGCCCGGAGTGCAACATACAGAACCAGGTGAAGACCAACGCCGCCAGCGACCAGAAGAACCACGCACCGGACATGACCACCGGCAGGGAGAACATCCCCGCACCAATGATGGTTCCGCCGATGATCACCACGCCGCCTAACAGCGAAGGTGATGTTTGTGTGGTAGTTAGTGTCGCCATACAGCCATGTCTCCAGTTAAAAATATTGGTCCTGCATTTTAATGTGCTGCACTGTACCAGTACAAGAGTACAAAGGGAATAAAAAAAGCCCCGATAGATGTTATCGGGGCTGTATATTTTACTTTACGTCAGAAGCGTAAGGTTTACGCGTCACGGCGACGGCTTGAGCCTTCATCGCGACGTGGACCACGGCTTTCACGACGTTCGCCGCTGAAGCGACCTGCGCCTGGCGCGCCGCCTTCACGACGAGGACCACGACCGCCTTCACGACGCTCACCGCCACCGAAGCTACGGCGTTCGCCAGATGGACGATCGCCACCACGACGTTCGCTGCGCTCACGCGGCTGAGCATCACCCAGCAGTTGCATGTTCATCGGCTTGTTCAGGATGCGAGTGCGAGTAAAGTGCTGCAATACTTCGCCCGGCATACCTTTAGGCAGCTCGATAGTAGAGTGAGAACCGAACAGCTTGATGTTACCGATGTAACGGCTGCTGATGTCGCCTTCGTTCGCGATCGCGCCAACGATGTGACGAACTTCAACACCGTCATCACGGCCCACTTCAATGCGGTACAGTTCCATTTCGCCAGCGTCACGACGCTCACGACGTGGACGGTCTTCGCCACCACGCTCTGGACGGTCACCACGTGGACCACGGTCATTGCGATCGCCACGACGTTCGAAACGATCGTCACGGTCACGGAATTCACGCTTAGGACGCATCGGCGCATCTGGTGGCACGATCAGGCTACGTTCGCCCTGAGCCATTTTCAGCAGTGCTGCGGCCAGGGTTTCCATATCCAGCTCTTCGCCTTCAGCGGTAGGCTGGATCTGCGCCAGCAGCGCACGGTACTGATCCAGATCGCTGCTTTCCAACTGCTGCTGTACTTTCGCAGCGAATTTCTCCAGGCGGCGTTTGCCCAGCAAGTCTGCGTTTGGCAGATCAGCTTCTGGAATGGTCAGCTTCATGGTGCGTTCGATGTTACGCAGCAGACGACGCTCACGGTTCTCAACGAACAGCAGCGCACGACCCGCACGACCTGCACGACCGGTACGGCCGATACGGTGAACGTAAGACTCGGAATCCATTGGGATGTCGTAGTTAACAACCAGGCTGATACGCTCAACGTCCAGACCACGTGCTGCCACGTCGGTTGCAATCAGGATATCCAGACGACCGTCTTTCAGACGCTCCAGAGTCTGCTCACGCAGAGCCTGGTTCATGTCGCCGTTCAGCGCTGCGCTGTTGTAGCCGCTACGCTCCAGGGCTTCAGCCACTTCCAGGGTCGCGTTTTTGGTACGAACGAAGATAATCGCCGCATCAAAATCTTCTGCTTCCAGGAAACGGACCAGCGCTTCGTTTTTACGCATCCCGTACACAGACCAGTAGCTCTGGCTGATGTCAGGACGAGTGGTGACGCTGGACTGAATACGCACTTCCTGCGGCTCTTTCATAAAGCGACGGGTAATGCGACGAATAGCTTCTGGCATGGTTGCAGAGAACAGAGCGGTCTGATGACCTTCCGGGATCTGCGCCATAATGGTTTCGACGTCTTCGATGAAGCCCATACGCAGCATTTCATCTGCTTCATCCAGTACCAGGCCGCTCAGTTTAGAGAGGTCCAGAGTACCGCGCTTCAGGTGATCCAGCAGACGGCCCGGCGTACCGACAACAATCTGTGGACCCTGACGCAGGGCACGTAACTGCACGTCATAACGCTGGCCGCCGTACAGGGCAACCACGTTCACGCCGCGCATATGTTTAGAGAATTCAGTCATCGCTTCCGCCACCTGAACAGCCAGTTCACGGGTCGGAGCCAGGACGAGGATCTGCGGTGCACGCAGGTCCGGATCGATGTTGTTCAGCAGCGGCAGCGAGAACGCCGCAGTTTTACCGCTACCAGTCTGGGCCATGCCCAGCACGTCACGACCAGAGAGCAGATGTGGGATACATTCTGCCTGGATCGGAGATGGTTTTTCGTAACCCAGATCGGTAAGGGCTTCAAGGATAGGAGCCTTCAGGCCCAGATCTGCAAAAGTGGTTTCGAATTCAGCCATGTAGTACAAGTGCCTCGATATTAATGGCGGCCAGTCTACTTAGCTCATCGTGAAAATGATCTGCAATTTTCATTGAAAAGTGTGAACCGGCTCAAATTAGGTGTATTGACGAACAACAACGCCCTCACCAGTGAAGGTGATGGCAATCAAAAGATTACGGGCTGATGTTTATGTCGTCAGCTATTGCTGGTCCGATTCTGCCAGGTCGTCTTGCTCCTGGCCCAAGAGCGATAATTCCAACAATGCATAACGGTGCTCAACGAAGTTGTGTACGTTGTTAGCAACCGCTAATTTGAACAGTGCCGTAGCGCTGTCCTTATCCCCCAGACTTAGGTAGTACTTACCTAAATAGAAGTTGGTTTCACTGAGATGCTCAGCGAGCGAGGTGTTATCCGTTGCGTCTGCCTTGAGTCTTTCCATCAGCGTTGCTTCGCTAATGTTACCCAGGTAGAACTCGACAATATTCCATCCCCATTGTTCCTTGTCCGATTTGTCGAAGCGTTGTTGTAACGCATCTTTTGCCTGCTTCTCATTGAGCTTCAGCTCAACGATATAAAGCCACAGGCTGCGGAAAGGATCATTAGGATCGTCATGATAAAACGCCAGCAGATCATCTTGCGCTAACTTATCACGACCGCCGTAATACAATGCGATACCGCGATTCAAGTGCGCGTAGTTGTAAGTTGGATCAAGCTCAAGTACAGAATCAAACGCTTCATAGGCAGCATCAAAATTGCCTGCCTGCGTTAAATATATGCCTAAGTAATTGAATACTTCAGGCATATCAGGTCGGATTGCCAGCGCTTGTGAAAAATCATTTCGCGCCAATGCCCTCAGACCGAGACTATCATACAACACTCCGCGCTCATATAAAAGCTGTGCGCGTTCGTCATCGGTTAAAGCCCGACTGGCAAGAATTTGTTCCATGCGTGCCAGAATCACTTCCTGTTGCAAAGTCGGTTGCAATGGCACTGCGAGGACTTCGCTCTTACGCCAGGCAGAGTTGCTGCATCCTGCCAGCGTTAAAGCTGTCGCAACGAAACACCAGCGCAAAAAAGGCTTCATTTCCCACTCCCGAAGACAACTATTGGATGAACGTCCTGTCCCCCGGCGGCTCAACAAGGCGTCCTGCCTGATAATAGGCCCTCCGCTAAGCGGAGGGCAAATGGCAACCTTACTCGCCTTGCTGTTCTGCGGCCGGTGCTTCCGGCGCGGCAGCTGGCTGAGACTGCTCGGTTGCTTCTTTAATGCTCAGACGGATACGGCCCTGGCGGTCAACTTCCAGAACTTTAACCGGTACTTCCTGACCCATTTGCAGGTAATCAGTCACTTTCTCAACGCGCTTGTCAGCGATCTGAGAGATGTGAACCAGACCTTCTTTACCGCCACCGATGGCAACGAATGCGCCAAAGTCAACGATACGGGTCACTTTACCAGCGTAGATACGGCCCACTTCGATTTCTGCGGTGATCTCTTCGATACGACGAATCGCGAATTTCGCTTTCTCGCCGTCGGTTGCTGCGATCTTCACAGTACCGTCATCTTCGATTTCGATGGTGGTGCCAGTTTCTTCGGTCAGAGCGCGGATAACAGAACCGCCCTTACCGATAACATCTTTGATCTTGTCTGGATTGATCTTGATGGTGTGGATACGCGGAGCGAACTGAGAAATGTCGCCACGTGGCGCATTGATCGCCTGTTCCATCACGCCCAGGATGTGCAGACGCGCACCTTTAGCCTGGTTCAGAGCAACCTGCATGATCTCTTTGGTGATACCTTCAATTTTGATATCCATCTGCAATGCAGAGATACCTTCGCGGGAACCCGCTACTTTGAAGTCCATATCGCCCAGGTGGTCTTCGTCGCCCAGAATGTCAGACAGAACAACAAAGTTGTCCCCTTCTTTCACCAGACCCATTGCGATACCCGCAACAGCGGCTTTGATAGGCACGCCTGCATCCATCAGCGCCAGAGATGCGCCACACACGGAAGCCATGGAAGAAGAACCGTTAGATTCGGTGATTTCAGAAACCACACGAACGGTATACGGGAATTTATCAGCTTCTGGCATCACAGCCAGCACGCCGCGCTTCGCCAGACGACCGTGACCAATTTCACGACGCTTAGGCGAGCCAACCATGCCGGTTTCACCTACGGAGTACGGAGGGAAGTTGTAGTGGAACAGGAAGCTGTCAGTACGCTCGCCCATCAGTTCATCGATGTTCTGAGCATCACGGGCAGTACCCAGAGTCGCGGTAACCAGCGCCTGAGTTTCACCACGGGTGAACAGCGCAGAACCGTGAGTACGTGGCAGAACGCCAGTACGAACGTCCAGACCACGGATCATGTCTTTTTCACGGCCATCGATACGCGGCTCGCCTGCCAGTACGCGGCTACGAACAACGTTTTTCTCGATTGCGTGCAGAATTTCGCTCAGCTCGTTAGCATCCAGCGCTTCGTCTTCTGCAACCAGAGTCGCGATAGTTTCAGACTTGATCACGTCAACCTGAGCATAACGCTCTTGTTTGTCAGTGATGCGGTAAGCATCGCTCAGACGAGATTCTGCCAGTGCAGCAACGCGTGCGTTCAGCGCGTCGTTTACCGCTTCTGGCTGCCAGTCCCAACGTGGTTTACCGGCTTCTTTCACCAGGTCGTTGATGTTCTGGATAACAACCTGCTGCTGGTCGTGGCCAAATACCACAGCACCCAGCATCTGGTCTTCGCTCAGCAGTTCAGCTTCGGATTCAACCATCAGAACCGCCGCTTCAGTACCTGCAACAACCAGGTCCAGCTTACTTTCTTTCAGCTCTTCCTGAGTTGGGTTCAGTACGTACTGGTCGTTGATGTAACCTACGCGCGCAGCACCGATTGGACCATTGAATGGAATACCAGACAGAGACAGTGCAGCAGAAGCACCGATCATCGCAACGATATCCGGGTTAACCTGTGGGTTAACGGAAACAACGGTCGCAATAACCTGAACTTCGTTTACGAAGCCTTCCGGGAACAGCGGACGAACCGGGCGGTCAATCAGACGCGCAATCAGGGTTTCGCCTTCGCTTGGACGGCCTTCACGACGGAAGAAACCGCCTGGGATTTTACCGGCAGCGTAAGTACGCTCCTGGTAGTTAACAGTCAGTGGGAAGAAGTCCTGACCTGGTTTTGCTTTTTTCTGGCCAACTACGGTCACGAATACCGCAGTGTCATCCATGCTTACCATTACGGCAGCAGTAGCCTGACGTGCCATCATGCCGGTTTCCAGCGTGACGGTATGCTGACCATACTGGAACTTACGAACGATCGGATTCAGCAAAATTCTGTCCTTTCTCAAATGTTTGACAGCACACCCACGGCGTGCTGTCGATTTAACCGGACCTTCTTCGCATCCTCGCGACTAATGACAACCGACACCCTCATGGGTGAAGCCTCTCATTAGCCGCGCGAACCTCTGCAATGAAGATCATTTATAGCAACAATACAATAGTTTCCAGTCAATTGCTGCCGTCTGGTTGAAAAAAGGGGCCATCAGGCCCCCTTTTCTGAAACTCGCAAGACTTAGCGACGCAGACCCAGACGCTCGATCAGCGCGGTGTAGCGTGCAACATCTTTACGTTTCAGGTAGTCGAGCAGTTTACGACGCTGAGAAACCATGCGCAGCAGACCACGACGGCTGTGGTGATCTTTTTTGTGCTCTGCAAAGTGACCCTGCAGGTGGTTAATCTGTGCAGTCAGCAGTGCAACCTGAACTTCGGTAGAACCGCTGTCGTTAGTACCACGACCAAACTCAGAAACGATTTTAGCTTTAGCTTCAACGCTTAGAGACATTTTCAAACTCCAGAATATAAAGAATGTAAGGATGCCGATCTCTAATTCAGCAATCCCAGTATACGTCCCGCAGATTGTTAAACAATTTGCAGGACGTTAAGCGGCGATATTCTACTCGTCTCCCCTGTTTATCGCAAGGTGAGACATTATCGCCGTTAGCCTTCGACCGGGTATTCAACCACCAGACGGCGCGGCGCAACGCGCCCTTCGCCATCCATTTCGCCCATGCCGATAAACTTACCGTCATCGCCTTCGGTCACACGGACCAGGCCTTCCAGTGGTGCATCGGTGGTGCGAACCGGATTTCCGTTTTTAAAGTAAACGGACGATGTTAAAGGAAGATTAACGATCGGGAAGTCAGCCGCCGGGCTGTCCATCGGCATTAACAGTGGATCAAGCAACTCCGCAGGAGAAATTCCCTGCGCTTGTGCCTGCTCAACCAGTGCATGAAGATGCTCAAGGGTCACCATCCGCTCAACAGGGTATTTGCTGACGGCCAGACGGCGCAGGTAAATCACGTGCGCGCCACAACCCAGTTTTTCGCCCAGATCGTCGATGATGGTACGAATATAGGTGCCTTTCGAGCAGTGAACTTCCAGCTCCAGTTCGTCACCTTCGTGGCGAATGAAGAGCAGTTCATACACGGTAATCGGGCGAGCTTCACGCGGAACGTCAATGCCCTGGCGCGCATATTCGTAGAGCTTCTTGCCCTGATACTTCAGCGCCGAATACATCGACGGCACCTGCATCGTATCACCACGGAAACTCTCCAGCGCGGCATCGAGTTGCTCTGCGCTGAAGGTCACAGGACGCTCTTCAACAACCTGACCATCCGCATCGGATGTGTCCGTACGCTGGCCAAGCTTTGCAATCACGCGATAGCGCTTATCGGAATCAAGCAGGTACTGGGAAAACTTGGTTGCTTCTCCCAGGCAAACCGGCAGCATTCCGGTCGCCAGAGGATCTAGCGCACCGGTGTGACCCGCACGGTTAGCGTTAAAAATACGCTTAACCTTTTGCAATACGTCGTTGCTGGAGGCACCTTGCGGTTTATCCAGCAGTAACACACCATGCACATCACGACCGCGACGACGAGGACGACTCATCAGTCCTCCTTGTTGTCGTCCGCAGGGTTCACACGACGTTCATCGTCATGCTTCACCACGCTGGTCACCAGGTTGGACATACGCATCCCTTCGACCAGTGAGTTGTCGTAGAAGAAGGTCAGTTCCGGCACGATGCGCAGGCGCATTGCCTTACCCAGCAGAGAGCGGATGAAGCCAGAGGCTTCCTGCAACGCTTTAATGCCGTTCTTAACCGCGGCTTCGTCCTGATCGTTCAGGAAGGTCACGAACACTTTGGCGTAGGCCAGGTCACGGGACATTTCCACACCAGAAACGGTGGTCATCATACCCACGCGTGGGTCTTTAATTTCACGTTGCAGAATGAGTGCGATCTCTTTCTGCATTTCTTGCGCGACGCGCTGTGGGCGACCAAATTCTTTCGCCATAATAAATTCTCCAGACAAAAAAGGGGCTAAAGCCCCTTTTTAAAATTATTGCCGGGTGGCGCGAGGCGATCCCGGCTTACTCTCGAAAGTTACGCAATGGTACGCTGAATTTCGATGATCTCGAACACTTCGATCATATCGCCAACACGAACGTCGTTGTAGTTCTTCACGCCGATACCACATTCCATACCGTTACGGACTTCGTTAACGTCATCTTTGAAGCGGCGCAGGGATTCCAGCTCGCCTTCGTAGATAACCACGTTGTCACGCAGAACGCGGATTGGGTTGTGACGCTTGATGTTACCTTCGGTAACCATACAGCCCG
Organism: Enterobacter soli ATCC BAA-2102; assembly: GCF_001654845.1. GTDB lineage: Bacteria > Pseudomonadota > Gammaproteobacteria > Enterobacterales > Enterobacteriaceae > Enterobacter > Enterobacter soli. The sequence goes on from NZ_LXES01000007.1 coordinate 159,768, forward strand.
CGATCGCACCGAATTTCGGCGATTTGAACACGTCACGTACTTCAGCCAGACCAATGATCTGTTGTTTCAGCTCTGGCGACAACATGCCGCTCATTGCTGCTTTCACTTCGTCGATCAGGTTATAGATGACGGAGTAGTAACGCAGATCCAGGCTTTCTGCTTCGATAACTTTACGTGCAGATGCATCAGCACGAACGTTGAAGCCAACCAGAATCGCGTTGGACGCAGCAGCCAGGGTCGCGTCGGTTTCGGTGATACCACCTACGCCAGAACCGATGATCTTCACTTTCACTTCGTCGGTAGACAGTTTCAGCAAGGAGTCGGAGATCGCTTCCACAGAACCCTGAACGTCTGCTTTCAGAACGATGTTCACTTCGTGAACTTCGCCTTCGGTCATGTTAGCAAACATGTTCTCGAGTTTAGATTTCTGCTGACGAGCCAGTTTAACTTCACGGAATTTACCCTGACGGTACAGTGCAACTTCACGCGCTTTCTTCTCGTCACGAACCACGGTCACTTCGTCACCGGCAGCCGGAACACCGGACAGACCCAGGATTTCCACTGGAATGGATGGACCCGCTTCCAGCACTTCCTGACCCAGTTCGTTACGCATCGCACGCACACGGCCGTATTCGAAGCCGCACAGAACGATGTCGCCTTTGTTCAGCGTACCTTCGCGAACCAGAACGGTTGCAACCGGACCACGACCTTTATCCAGGAAGGATTCGATTACCGCGCCGCTTGCCATGCCTTTACGCACCGCTTTCAGCTCCAGAACTTCAGCCTGCAGCAGGATAGCGTTCAGCAGGTCGTCGATACCGGTACCCGCTTTTGCCGATACAGGAATGAACTGCGCTTCACCGCCCCACTCTTCTGGCATAACACCGTACTGAGACAGTTCGTTCTTAACGCGGTCCAGGTCGGCTTCTGGCTTATCAATTTTGTTCACTGCAACAACCAGAGGCACCTGCGCTGCTTTCGCGTGCTGGATAGCTTCAATGGTCTGTGGCATCACGCCATCGTCTGCTGCAACAACCAGAACAACGATATCCGTTGCCTGAGCACCACGAGCACGCATTGAGGTAAACGCGGCGTGGCCTGGGGTATCCAGGAAGGTGATCATGCCGTTTTCGGTTTCTACGTGGTATGCACCGATGTGCTGGGTAATACCACCCGCTTCACCAGAGGCAACCTTCGTAGAACGAATGTAGTCGAGCAGAGAGGTTTTACCATGGTCAACGTGACCCATGATGGTCACAACCGGTGCACGCGGTTCAGCCGCTGCGCCAGTGTCACGGTCGCTCATTACTGCTTCTTCCAGCTCGTTTTCACGACGCAGGATAACTTTGTGGCCCATCTCTTCGGCAACCAGCTGTGCAGTTTCCTGGTCGATAACCTGGTTGATGGTCGCCATAGCGCCCAGTTTCATCATCGCTTTGATGACCTGAGAACCTTTAACCGCCATTTTGTTAGCCAGATCGCCAACGGTGATGGTTTCGCCAATCACAACGTCACGGTTAACAGCCTGCGCTGGCTTCTGGAAGCCCTGTTGCAGAGCGGAACCTTTACGCTGCTTGCCGCCTTTACCACCGCGAACGGCGGCACGAGCTTCTTCACGGTCAGCTTTAGATTCAGCGTGCTTGTTACCTTTTTTCGCTGGACGCGCAGCTTTCGTGCTGCGAGTACGGCCACGGCCGCCTTCAACTTCACGGTCGTTGTCGTCTTCAGCCTGACGGGCATGCTGAGAAGTGGTCACGTGGTAATCGCTGTTGTCTTCAGTAGGCTCAGCGGTATTCACGCCATTCTTCTCATTTTCTTCTGCCATACGACGCGCTTCTTCTGCGACGCGACGCGCTTCTTCTTCCAGCTTGCGGCGTGCTTCTTCTTCCGCTTTACGCTTCAGCTCGGCAGCTTCATTTTCACGGCGGGCTTTTTCAGCCTGGGCAGTTTTGGTCATTTCGTCGGTCTGTTGATTGCTCACTTTGTCTTTTTCCGCAGCGTCACGCTTCACTTTATCACTTGCGTCGCGTTTCGCTTTTTCTGCGGCCTCACGTTCAGCTTTTAATTCTGCCTCGCGTTTGGCAGTTGCTTCTGCCTCACGCTGAGCTTGTTCTTCCGCTTCACGCTGTGCCTGCTCTTCCGCGGCAAGGCGTTCTGCCTCTTGCGGATCACGTTTTACAAAGGTGCGCGTCTTGCGGACTTCAATTTGTACCGATTTGCTTTTACCACCGGTACCAGGGATATTCAACGTGCTGCGCGTTTTGCGCTGCAACGTCAGCTTGTCAGGCGTAGAACCGTGTTCACGGTTCAAATGCGCTAACAAGGTTTGTTTTTCAGTCGCAGTCACCGAGTCATCAGCGGACTTTGGGATCCCTGCATCAGCAAATTGCTGTACCAGGCGGTCCACAGAGGTCTGAATCTCGGCAGCCAGCGATTTTACAGTTACATCAGTCATGCTGTTCCTTCCTGCTACAGTTTATTACGCTTCGTCGCCGAACCAGCAAATATTACGTGCGGCCATGATGAGTTCGCCGGCTTTCTCGTCGGTTAAACCTTCGATATCAGCCAGGTCATCAACGCCTTGCTCAGCGAGATCTTCCAGCGTACAAACACCACGGGCAGCCAGCTTGAACGCAATCGCACGATCAAGACCTTCCAGATTCAGCAGGTCATCAGCCGGCTTGTTATCACCAAGGCTTTCTTCCTGAGCCAGTGCCAGGGTGGTCAGTGCGTTTTTAGCGCGTTCACGCAGGGCTTCAACGGTTGGCTCATCCAGACCGTCAATTTCCAGCAGCTCTTTCATTGGCACATAGGCCAGTTCTTCAAGCGTTGAGAAGCCTTCTTCAACCAGAACGGTGGCGAAATCTTCGTCAATGTCCAGGTATTTAGTGAAGGTATCAATCGCTGCATGGGCTTCAGCCTGATGCTTAGCTTGCAGGTCATCAACAGTCATCACGTTGAGTTCCCAGCCGCTCAGCTGTGAAGCCAGACGAACGTTCTGACCATTACGACCGATGGCCTGCGCCAGGTTGCCCGCTTCAACGGCGATATCCATGGTGTGCTTGTCTTCGTCAACAACGATAGACGCCACATCAGCCGGTGCCATTGCGTTGATAACGAACTGCGCTGGGTTGTCGTCCCACAGAACGATATCGATACGCTCGCCGCCCAGCTCAGTAGAAACTGCCTGAACACGCGCGCCGCGCATACCTACACATGCACCCACAGGATCGATACGCTTGTCGTTGGTTTTCACAGCGATTTTCGCGCGAGAACCCGGATCACGTGCAGCGGCTTTAATTTCGATAACTTCTTCGCCGATTTCCGGCACTTCGATACGGAACAGTTCAACCAGCATTTCTGGTTTAGAACGGGTCACGAACAGCTGCGCACCACGTGCTTCAGGGCGAACGGCATACAGAACGCCACGGATACGGTCGCCAGGACGGAAGTTTTCACGCGGCAGCATGTCTTCACGCATGATAACGGCTTCAGCGTTACCCGCCAGCCCTTCGGATTTGACTTCCAGAGAGATGTTATCGCGGTTAACTTTCTTCACCACGCCAGTGATGATTTCACCTTCCTGGTCGCGGAACTGATCGACAACCATTGCGCGCTCAGCTTCACGTACTTTCTGTACGATAACCTGTTTCGCGGTCTGAGTAGTGATACGGTCAAAGGTCACAGATTCAATCTGATCTTCAACGTACTCGCCAACGTTCAGGCTTTCGTCTTCGAAACGCGCAGCTTCCAGCGTGATTTCTTTGGTCGGCTGGGTCACTTCTTCAACAATCACCCAACGACGGAATGTATCGAAGTCACCGCTTTTACGATCGATTTCTACGCGAACATCGATCTCTTGTTCGTATTTTTTCTTGGTTGCTGTAGCCAGTGCACTTTCCAGCGCTTCGAAAATTTTCTCACGCGGCAGTGATTTCTCGTTGGAAACGGCTTCAACAACAGCCAAAATTTCTTTGTTCATCGCGGGCTTTTCACCTCAATCCAGACTGTTAAAAGTGGGGAACCAGGTTCGCCTTCTGGATATTACTCAGCGCGAACACTTCATCTTTGCCTTCGACTGTCACCGTGATCATTTCACCATCAACGGCTTTGATAATACCCTGCCATTTGCGGCGGTTCTGTACGGCCATACGCAGAACGAGAGCCACTTCTTCACCGGTAAAGCGCACGTAGTGCTCGGCCGTGAACATCGGGCGATCGAGGCCAGGTGAGGAAACTTCCAGGTTGTATGCGACGGTAATCGGGTCTTCAACATCCATCACCGCACTGACCTGGTGGCTAACATCAGCACAATCATCAACATTGATGCCATCTTCACTATCAATATAGATGCGCAGCGTCGATGTACGGCCGCGAACGAATTCGATGCCGACCAGTTCGTAGCCCAGTGCTTCGACCGGTGCAGTAATCATCTCTGTTAATTTTTGCTCTAATGTGGACAAGCCCACCCCCAAGACATAAAAAAAGGGCGTAAAGCCCAGTTATTCTGTAGTCAGATAACAAAAAACCCCGATAAATCGGGGCTTTAGATAACTGAACCCTATAGCCGCAACTGCGGCCTGGAGCACTTTCTGAAAGAATTTTTTCAAATCCAGCTACGAAGGCTCTAAGTCTTCACAGTATATTTGAAAAAGGACTTTATGGGAAAGTGGTTGCGGGGGCCGGATTTGAACCGACGACCTTCGGGTTATGAGCCCGACGAGCTACCAGGCTGCTCCACCCCGCGCCTGAAACGTGGCAAATTCTACGCGTTTTAGGTAGAAAATGCAAATAATGCTGGGATTTGGTACCGAAGACGGGACGTAAAATCGGCGTTCAGTATATTGATAGTTAACCCTGCCTGTCAACCCTGCTCGCTATGCGTTTTGCTGAATACGCCATTGCGCACTATTCTGTTCTGGCATCCTGGCGACAACTGGCTTGCAGCGAGGGAAATTTTTACAAAAAGCACATGAATCTCTTCCGGTCATCGGCAAAAGATGATTAAATGAAAACTCACTTATTTTGCATAATCATGCAGTGAGAGCGAAAGCGGTCTCTAATCAGTCAATCAAGCAGGGTTTTATTTTATGACGACGATTCTCAAGCATCTTCCGGTAGGACAACGTATAGGCATCGCCTTCTCCGGCGGTCTGGATACCAGCGCTGCACTGCTGTGGATGCGCCAAAAGGGAGCGGTTCCTTATGCATATACTGCGAACCTCGGTCAGCCAGATGAGGAAGATTATGATGCGATCCCTCGTCGTGCCATGGAGTATGGCGCAGAGAACGCACGTCTGATTGACTGCCGTAAGCAACTGGTCGCTGAAGGTATTGCAGCTATTCAGTGCGGCGCATTCCATAACACCACTGGCGGCCTGACCTATTTCAACACCACCCCACTGGGTCGTGCTGTTACCGGCACCATGCTGGTTGCCGCCATGAAAGAAGATGGCGTAAACATCTGGGGCGATGGCAGCACCTATAAAGGTAACGATATTGAGCGTTTCTATCGTTATGGCCTGCTGACCAACGCCGAACTGCAAATTTATAAGCCATGGCTGGATACTGACTTTATCGATGAACTGGGCGGTCGTCATGAAATGTCCGAGTTTATGATCGCCTGCGGCTTTGACTACAAAATGTCTGTCGAGAAAGCCTACTCCACCGACTCCAACATGCTGGGCGCGACGCACGAAGCGAAAGACCTGGAATTCCTGAACTCCAGCGTAAAAATCGTTAACCCAATCATGGGCGTGAAGTTCTGGGATGAGAATGTAAAAATCCAGGCTGAAGAAGTGACCGTACGCTTTGAGCGCGGCCACCCGGTAGCGCTGAACGGCCAGACCTTTGCTGATGATGTGGAACTGATGCTGGAAGCTAACCGCATTGGCGGCCGTCACGGTCTGGGTATGAGCGATCAGATTGAAAACCGTATCATTGAAGCGAAAAGCCGTGGCATCTACGAAGCCCCGGGAATGGCGCTGCTGCATATCGCTTACGAACGTCTGCTGACCGGTATTCATAACGAAGATACCATCGAGCAGTATCACTCTCATGGCCGTCAGCTGGGTAAACTGCTGTATCAGGGTCGCTGGTTCGATCCACAGGCACTGATGCTGCGTGATTCTCTGCAACGTTGGGTGGCAAGCGCAATTACCGGTGAAGTTACGCTGGAACTGCGTCGCGGTAATGATTACTCGATTCTGAACACCGTGTCTGACAACCTGACTTATAAAGCTGAACGTCTGACCATGGAAAAAGGCGAGTCTGTGTTCTCTCCTGATGACCGTATTGGCCAGCTGACCATGCGTAATCTGGACATTACAGATACCCGCGAGAAGCTGTTCAACTATATTGAAAATGGCCTGCTTTCCGCAAACTCCGGTAACGGCCTGCCGCAGGTTGAGAACCTGGAACACAGCGACAAGAAGTAATCGCTGACCAGAATTGCAAAAGGCGCCCGATGGGCGCCTTTTTTATGGCCTTCGCTTACCCGCCCTACAAAAGATCGGAGACACAGAATGTACAGACGAAAAAAAAGACGTCTTTCGACGTCTTTCTTCTGGAATATTGGTACCGAGGATGGGACTCGAACCCACAAGCCCGTTAGGGCACTACCACCTCAAGGTAGCGTGTCTACCAATTCCACCACCTCGGTACGGATACTGCTGTTAGTGCGGGATATCGCTGGTCGGCTTAGCCGGTTCAGCTGGCTGAGTAGTCTGCTCAGTTTTCGCTGGCGCACTCAGATTTTCCCACTCGCTTCCTTTACTGGTCTTGTTGCTGTTGATATTGCCCAGCGCCAGACTGATGATGAAGAACAGCGTAGCCAGAATCGCCGTTGTACGGGTCATGAAGTTCGCAGAACCACTTGAGCCAAACAGCGTACCGGAAGCGCCTGCTCCGAAGGAGGCTCCCATATCAGCGCCTTTACCTTGCTGCAGCATGATCAGCGCTACGAGAGCGATGGCTACAATAAGGAAAATAACTAAAAGAGCTTCGTACATAATCAACCTGTTCCTTGCGGATTTGCCGCATACCAATGCTTCGACCAATTAGCAGGATTTTTGTTTCCCACTGAAGCGGGTGTGAATACTAACCAAAGCGAATGACCTTCGCAAGGGCATTTTCGACGCATTGTATCAACTGCGGAAAAAAACAGCAAAAAGCTATTCATCGCTTAAAAAACAGGGGACAACTGCATTACTTTTAAGCAATTAATCAATAAGCGCGCTTGCGCGCGCTTATTCTTAGGCTTCGATTGGCGCACGCCAGTCATCTGCACCAGACGTGCCTGATACAGTATGTTCCCAGGTAATCTTACGGTAGGCCAGAGACACTTTTACCAGCTGTGTAAACTCCGCTTTCTGCAGATCCTGACAGTGTGGCATCTTGCAGTCGATATCCACAATGGTCGCATCATCCAGGATGGTTGAGAAGAAGTGTTCCTGTTTGCCTTCAATTGACGTGCGATACCATTTCATTTCAACTTTAGGCAGCATCTCGCCGGAAGCCAGGGCGTTATAAAGAAGAGGAACCGCTTTGTTCAGTGCAACAGTGAATCTGAACGGTTTATGCGCACGCTGTCCTGATGGCTGGCCTGACTGCGGATCGGTCGGAACCGTAACGATATGTTCAAATTCCTGGACCAGCATCTGATCCTCGTGCCCCTGAACATAGATGTTACCGACAGAGTCAGACGTAAACGCGCCGGAGGTGATGTTACCCTGGGTCTTACCCTGGATTGAGATATAACATGGAGTTGGCATTTCAATTTCCTTTGAAAAATAACCATCATTTAAGTGAAAAAAAACATCCTGTCTCTTTTCACAACAGAAGAGATTATTCAGCATCCGGCTAAACAAAACATCTCTGTCAAAAACGTAACATGCCCTGCGCGCAATAAATTTCTCATGCCCGGTTCAAATGTAAAAAAGCATGAAGAACGTTTTTTCCATTGAGAAAAAAATTTCCATTTCGAGATTAAATATAATCTTTAAAAATAATAAGGCTCTTTTCTTTATGAAATCAGCCCAAAAACATTCATTGAATTAATATTACTATTCATTGTTCAAGCGCTGTTGCAGAGGGATTTCACTAGTATTCATTTGCCCATCCACCCATTTATATTGCCATGCACGTTGCGCCGTCATTAGTGGATTCGGATCCGGGCTGATCCACATTTGCACCGGGCCAAAGAAATCCGCAAGGCGGACAGAGGCCAGGTTCTGCAACCAATGGTTAAATACCCGCGGATCATAAAAACGAAACCGACTCGAAGCCCCTCCTTCTTCCTTTATATAGAGCAATCCCTGGAGATGGCGGATAAGCTGTTCAGGTTCATCCACATCTGCCACCAGCCACAGAGCGTTGAACCCATATTCAGGTCTGGAGAGTATGTATTGCGCCAGACGCGGTTTAGTCCATGCCGCCAATAGCCATGGCCCTCTGACAGAGAGCGCTTGTTCATCAGCACGAAACAGTGAGTAACTCGCCACCTCCAGCGCATCGGCCATTCCCTGAACGGAAGCATCAAGGGCATTATCGACAATAACCCATAAGGGCAGTCCCGCTTCACACAGACGATAAATCGTATTTTGCGTGACGTCGGTTTTTACCTGTGGTCTGGGGGTTATTGAACAAGGGTTAAGTAAGGCCAGCTCTTCTAATACCATTAATTTCTCCAGGCCTAATTCCCCCTGGCTCAGCAGATTTTGCACATCGTCCTGTAACCAGAAATGGCTTCCCCCGATAAGAGAGATCGCCAGCATCTGCGCAAACCCTCCGCGCGTAAGTACGTTATATTCCCGCGCACGCTTGACCTGCTCTTCAACCCAACACATTCCCACGGCACCCGACGGCAGAGCGGGAATATCATCGCGCCTGCCGACATCCCGCAGGGCATTACAAATCATCGCGTTCTCTGTTCCCTGCTCCAGAACCCGGCGGTCTTCATCGCGTAAATGCCAAAAAGACTTTTCCATTTATTCTCCTTCAGGCTCCGTCTTTGACGGAGCCATTTGTGCTCGATTAATTGC
>NZ_LXES01000008.1 GCF_001654845.1 Enterobacter soli ATCC BAA-2102
GAACATCTGAATATCTTCGTCTGCACCTTTACGCATTTTGATGCTTTCCAGCACCCATATCGCCAGCTCTTCACCGCTGATCTTGTCACGCAGCTCTGGCGGCAGATCGCGGGTGTCAAACCGTCCGGCGATTTTGATCAGCGGTTTCATATGATTGCCTGTCTCTACATGGCTGGGGATCCACTGGAATTCCCTGGCCGACGGATTGCTTTTATCGCGGCTGGTATACAGTTCGCCTTTCATACCGCCCACCTCAATGGTTGTGCTCGGGAAGAAAAGTTGCAGCAGTTTGCCCTTGGAGACCCGGCTTTCCATTTCAGCCTCCTCACCTTTAAGGTAGGTTTCCACATCCACAGACAGGAACGTATTTGAGCCTTTACGCTTTGAGTGCCAGACCAAAGAATAAGACTCGTTCTTTTCCAGCCGACCCGGATAGTAGTGATATTCATTATCGAGGCAAAAACCTGGGGCGTAATGCGGGTAAGGTTTGTAGGTTATTTTATTGATGTCATCCATTTGTGCATCCAGCTTACGCTGGACCTGTTGGCGGAGTTGATCTTCTGGCATAGGGCGCGGGAGCTCAATGGTATTCCCGTTCAATAACATCCATTCATTCCTGTCTGTTACTTTTCTTAAATAAAAAGTTCTGAACATATACAGCCTGGCCAGAGAACTATTCCCATTGGTAGTATTAAGATATTCAACAATTACACGGGGATTACTATTCATATCCTGATGCGATATTTTACTTCCATA
>NZ_LXES01000009.1 GCF_001654845.1 Enterobacter soli ATCC BAA-2102
ACCAATACTATCCTTACGCATATCTGGAGCAATGATAGATTTTACATATCGTACCCAATCCTTCTCAATTGTTGGACGATCTGCCTTGAAAGAATGTACTATTTCAAGATAGAAATTATCAAAATCATAATTTCCACTATGCATGAACATATAATCAGGCAACTCAATTTCGTAACGGCCAAAACACTGTTTTTGAGTATGTATTTTATTATCCATCATTGCATCCTTACTTTTTGATAAATGAGCACATCCCTGCAATACCAAGACCATACCGCACAAGAGAAATGCCACTTTGAATCCTTTCATAATCATTTACCTTTCTTTTTTGATTTTTCATTAAAATCCCAGGAAGCCTGCTGTATCTCTTTATAAACTGCCTTGCGAATATTTTCGTCCTGATAAATGTCAGTATGATGTTCACTACATACGATAGTTTCTACATTGAGTTTTGGCTCAGAACTGACCATCCCATCACCTTTTGATGCTCCTTTCTGCAAATCAAATTTAACGGGAGGTGCTATTGTGCAAATACCTTTCTCCGATAAATAAACTGTACCTTCACCGCTGTCTACTAACTGACTAAAAATGTCAGTATTAAATATTTTGTTAACTCCCTTAACGAATAGATTATCACTCGGAATATTTTGCCAGTAAAAATCCCATGTTTGGGCATCACCATTATTCGGGAGATTCTTACTTTGAGACTGCCAGCATATTTTACCTCGAGTAGTTGCTTTGCTGTTTTCACCTACAATGAACTTATCAAAAACGTTACAAGTTGAAGCTAATTTCAACTTTTTCTCGAAGGTGTTTGATTTTTTGATTAACTCTTTAACAAAGTAAAAACTATCCTCAATTTTATTTTTTTTATAATTTACAAGTTTCCTGTTAATCAAACGATACCAGAATGAATCATCCCCATAGAAGTTATAAACGTCTTCATCAATCGTTATAGGATTTAATTCAGGTGGTTTTTCCCCTTCAACAAGATTAAATGGCATAGGCTGCCAGCATAACCACCCTTTTGGGTAATCATTATTCGGTAAAGCTTCCAGCCCACACTGGCTGTAACTGAGCACCGCCGTAATCTCGGCAGCGTTAGCACCTAATACTTGATTAGTCACATAGGCAACAGCCATATCAGATGTGCTGTCGGATTTAACCGGCGTCTGCATTCCCGCCCGGAACCAGGCATAGATTTCAGGCATCCCTGTTTGCGGAACCCCAACATGAATGGCTTTCAGTAGTTCCAGATCTTTGCCAAAAGGATTTGGCTCTGGCTTGATACTGAATTGTGGGCTCTGTTCGTCTTTAGCATGCTGCGCAGCGTCTGATTTCTTCACTGGATCAGGCTGTTTAAAGTTATTTTTCGCTGAGGGCTGTTTTTCGGGATTTTCTCCGCCAGAATCTCCACCTTTTCCATCCGTCTCCGGCCCGACCTCCGCCAGCAACGCCCGCATCACCTGCCCCCCCATCCCATGGGTAATGACAATCACCTGCTTGACCGGCTCCTTTGTCATCCACGTTTCATCAGAACTTCCGGGTTGGTAGGATCCCGCGATTTGTTTGATACGACGCTTGAGCCGCTGTGCGCCATCGGCGCTTCCCTGCATCCAGTTGTAACCTACGACATGCAAAGGAAAGGCAAATCTCGCCATCTGTTTGGCAAAATTAGGATTAGCCCCCCAGGGAAGCGGATCCTCTTTCTTTGCCGGTTCAGCCGCTTTGTTAGCTTCCGTCCCGGCAGAAGGTGTAGCGGCAGGCGTTGCAGGTGCGGCGGCAGGTGCCGCTGGCGTGAAATCAAACAGCTTCTCAATGGCAGCAAAGAGATCTTTCAGCGCCTTACCTGTTACCAGAGAAGGCTTGGGAATGCTGCCCATTTCAGTTGTTGCTCCCGCCTGAGCAACTTCGCGAAGATTAAAATGTGCATCCAGATGACGCTGCAAGGTCATCAAAAATTCACCGTACTGCGCCCAACAGACTTCCCCCCAGCCACGTAAATGCCGGTCTGCTGAATCTGAAGGTCGAATGGCGGTTTGCCCCAGATAGTAGGTTTTGTCGTAAGTTTTGCTGCCTTTCTCTGCGTCCTGAGGGATGGTCAGGATCGTATCGTCACGACCAATTTTTTTACCCACCAGCAGCTTGCGCCGTTCAGAGGCATCACGGAACATCCACTCCAGTACAGAGATCATGCCCCATACATTTCGGGCAATACGCAATACTTCTTCGACCTGCCCCATTTTCTCAAAGGCGTTATTAATCTCCTTTTCAATATGCGCAATTTTCTTTTTAATATCCGCTAACTGCGCCTTAACTTTTGCCACTGCGCTTTTGCTGTCGGCGTTAGCATCCTGGCTGGCCGCATCGATGCGCTTTGCAACGTCATCAAGCCCAACCGACTTTAAAACGCGGCTACTGAGCTTATACAAATCATTCAACGCCCCCTGTAGCCCTTTAAGGACAGTCTGTAATTCAATTAATTTTTTAACCATCGGTGAACTGGTGATGGCCGCAGTCGTTTTTGATACCTTACCGCTCAGATCTTCAATTGCCGTTCCGAGGGGCGTGTGATAGCTGCCCATTCCTGCCAGTGGATCCCATACCACCGCTTTTTCAGAAGTGTTGTACAACCGGGTACCTAACAGGTCGGGAACAAAAATAACCGGGATAACCTGCTTCTTGCACTGGCACCCCTGGCGACATTCATGACTACTCATTCCCGACATCCTTATCCAATCGTGAGCGTTGCATCACCTTCAATCACCTTGCCGCCGTGCGCCGTCGGCGACCCTACCAGCGCGACTGGAATACCGTTTACGGTCAGCAATGGCGTCCCGCCGGTGATGACATCCGGACTTTCTTTCTGGCATTCACAGCGGTGCCCTACCAGCGCCACCGCAATACCATTAACTGTCAGTGTGGGGTCACCATCTTGTATCGGACCGCCGATGTGTTTATCCAGCGGGCAGATATGCTGATGTCCTTTTAATGAAACTGGAATTCCCATTTTGTTCTCCTTAACTCAATGATTGTTTACAGATTGGGCAAATTTCCGAGAGTGGATCGCCATTCATTGCGGCAACATCAAGCGAGTTGAGCGCACTGCTGGCACTGGCAGTAATTTTTGTCATGGCGTTGATTTTGAGCTGGCTGCTGGATATCGATATCCCGCTGCTGTCCATGACAATCTTGCCGTTTGGCCCCTGAATCACGACTTTTTCCGAGCCAATGAGCTGTAATTCTCGGGTGGTGACGGTGACTTTTTTCCCCGCCTGCATCTCGTACCAGCCCGCAACACTATGGTGGTGATCGCCCGCCGTCTCTTCGGTGTAATCGGCCCCCATCGTGTCTTTACGCTGGTTAAGCACATGAAAGAGATATTGGTTATCAACCTGAATTTGCTGGTTATGGATGACGTTGATCATCTGGTCGTGATGAACACGCTCTATGTGATCGTGTTCGACGATGGAGGTTTTATCGTTTTTTACCTCCTCCCGCTGGTCATGGTGGATAGTGGCAAAACGATCCTGTTCAACAACGAGGTACTCATTGTTTTTGACCTTGGTCTGAAAATCTTTTTCCGCATGGAAATAGATCAGCTGATTGTCATTTTCATCTTCAAATGACAATTCGTTATAGCCAGCCCCTTTATGCGTGTCAGTACGCAATACGGTACGGGTTTTATGCACTGGCAAGGAATGAGGTGGGACATTCACGACGTGATATGTTCTGCCGGTGATGATCGGCTGGTCAGGGTCGCCTTCCAGGAACGACACAATCACTTCATGACCAATACGCGGGATGGCCATTGCGCCGTAACGACTCCCTGCCCATCCCTGTGCCACGCGGATCCAGCAGGAACTGTTTTCGTTGTTTTCGCCTTCCAGATCCCAGGGGAACTGGACGCGCACGCGCCCTACTTCATCGCACCAGACTTCTTCGCCTTCTGGCCCCACAACCGTAGCGATTTGAGGTCCATCAACGCGTGGACGCGGATTGGGTTGTGGCCGCCAGGTCAATTTATCCGGGATCACGGTGAAATGACTTTCAAGCCATGTCCCCTTAACCCCCGCCTCTTCCTCCTGGGACTGCGACTGTTGACCCGTGGTATGTAAGGACACAATTTGCCAGACGCGGTTAAAATCGTCGTGAGGATGAGACGTCAGGGAGAAGCAATCACCCGCCGTCAACGATGGGGAATCGGAAACACCGTGTGCCTGCATCGCATCTCGGCGTAGTGCATCCAGCCGATAGCCACTGTAAGCGTCACCGTTAAAATCCGTTTTATAGCGACCGGGGTAATCATAGTGCTGCATCTGATGATGCCGATACGGCGCTTTATTACCCTGCTCACGATAGAGCATTGCCCATGCAGGGTTTTTGAAGGTGTATTCCTTTAGCAGTACCTGAGAAACGCGTAAATTTTCCTCATAGCTAAACCGTTGTACGCTGGCACCTTCATTAAGGCCTCGTTTGTGGGAATTCCAGGGCAATGCCTCCCCTTTTGGTAAGAAGGTGTAGTCATCGATAAAGACCACCTCATGGGCGTTTCCCGTAAAGCGGAAATACCATGAGATCCCCTCTTCGGCCGCGAGGCGAGAGATAAAATCCAGCGTGGATTCACGATACTGAACACAGTATTCGCGTACCGGATGATCGTGACGCAGAGAAAAATGAAATGCCGAGATCCCTGTCTTTTGCAACAATTGCGTAATAATTTGCTGTGGTGTTTGCTGCTGAAAAATACGGGAGTGGTACTCCAGAGAAAGTAACCACAGGTCAGGCCGGAGTGTCACGCTGTAACGCGTGCGCTGATGTCCGGTATCGTTGCGGGCAAATCGCGTGACTAAACCGTGAACCCGTCGCGTTAACTCGCCGTTATACCAAATTTGTAGTTCAGCGCTATCATCCAGTACGCGAGGGAAAGCGATATCATCATGCTGAGTTGCCAGCTCAAGGCTTAGTTCATAGGGTTCAGACAGCCCCTCTTTTAGCTCAAACGCAACGACGCTTAATGTGCTTGCAGATAAGGAATTCGCGACAAAGGTGTACTGAAGGCCGGTACTGTCCGCCATAATTTCATCCTCGCTGTTTAGCTAACTGGACAAAAGCGGCAATATGTTTGTTTTCCGCGAGTGGCTGACAGGCGGCCTCCGGTACTGGGTTATCCTTTTCGAGAGATTTCTCGACATTTACACCCATTCGCATTAAGTCCGGATTGTATGGCTGAGAGTTCCAGTCTTCGGTGGTGTAGTCTCTGGGATCCCATCCCATATCCAGCGCAGTGATATCCGCAATAGTGGCCAGAGATTTATCCTCAGGAATATCTTTAAGACCACAATGATCGCGCAGATAGCCTGCACTACCGATCAGATCGGCCAGGGCATTCATTTGCTCAGTGACCGACGGCTTGCCAACCGCCCGGGTTTGACAACCCACGAGTAATACTGCGGCGAGAGCGAGAAGGGTTATTTTTTTCATTTCTTTTCATCCTGATAAGAGAGGGGTGTTTGGGCTGACTTCAGCGTCTGCAACGTTTGCAGATAACGGGCCTGGATCCCTTTCAGCTGATCGTCCACTTTCTGAAGATCGGCCAGGGAAGGCTGTTTACCTTTACGGATGGATTGCTCGATTGACGTTAACTGGTAAGAGAGCGGTTCGGTCTCCGACAGACGCTGTTGAATGTCGTAAATGGCGCTTTTGAGGTAAGAGATCGTAACGGTGCGATGCTGCTTTTCGTTATTGAGGAGTTCGTCCATGAGCAACTGAAGCTTCTCTTTTGCCTGTTCATAGCCGGGCACATTGCCCTGAGAAGAAAGTTGTTCAACCTGCTTATACCATCCACGAGTTACGGTATTTCCCGGATAAATGTCATCCAGCAAACTGACCATCTCAAGCCCTGCACTCATTGATTCCACTGGCGACTGCGCAAGGATGGTCTCCAGCTTTTGCTGGTATTTTTCAAGAATCAACGGGCGGCTGGCCGTGAGCTCCGTGAGATGATTTTCCGCTGTTGCCGTCTTGACCAACGCAGGAGGGGGTTGTGTACTCATGAGCATTTCGTCAACCACGCTGCGTTGTTGAAAACGGCTAACCACAAACGTTCCCAGCAGCGTTAATAGCACACCGGTCACCATGCCAGCCAATATTCCCCTCCCTCGCCCTTTAGCTTTGGATCGCTTTCCGGCGAAAGCATTAAGCGAAGAAGTATCAGTGAATACCTGTTGTTGTCTGTCCGACTGCGCCGCTGTCTCCGCCGAAGGTGGATTGCTCTCTTTATTTTCTGGAAGATAGACCAGCGGTAACGTCACGGTAGGTCCGTTATTATTCGTCGTTGATTCATCCGGGGGCTGAATGGAATTAATCGTCTGTACCAGATAAAAATGGACACTTTGCAGGAGCGTAAAATTTATGTTGCTTATAGCATTCAACTTTTCACATATTTTACTCAACGCATATTCAGCGCGATAGATATCACGCAGCGACAACTTATTTTTAGGCAATTGCCGAATGGCCGAACCGACTCGCGCGGCAAACCAGTCGAGGATTTCTTGCCTTGCCCTACCCGGATTTACCGGTGGCCAAACTATTTCCCACTGAGAAACAATCAGCACAGCCAATAATTCACACCCTTCAGCAAAACCACTCCACTGATTTAACCGGGTACGTGCCATGCTGTAATAAACGACGCTCTGCAGGTCAACGCCATTAGAGGAAAACAACTTGATCGCCTGAGATTGCAGGAGGTTCCAGTCAATAACAGGATGAAGCGGATGATTTAATTTATTAATCTCTGCTCTAATAACCTCAAATGCTTCGAAAGCACGAGGGTCTTTGCCCGTTGCGACAGGTTGATAATCTAAATGTTCCATATAAATTAATCGGGTTCAGTTATATTATAAATAAACCCGATAAAACCCCTTGTCAGTAAAGTTGATCCATCAATGTAAATTGACTAAATATATCTCCAGCGAATGGATTATCGGATGCATCCATATAAACACGATAGCTCACTGCTCCACCATCAACTGTGAAGCGGATATCAAAGCTGCCATCCTGAATACTGGTTAATTCGCCTTTATCAAGAATATGGAAAGTTGCCCATGGGCCAGAATATCCTATGCTCCGCGGCGATGCTCCCACCGCATTGGGCACAAGCGTAATTTTACTTTCATTTCCGGAGCGCATCGCATTTGGCCAGACAAGATGGGCCGTCGTAGGGTTCCCTTGCGTATAATCAATCAATTGACCATCAAGATTAAGGACAGCACGACGCTTATTAGCACTAAGCTCTATCGGCGATATAGCATATTGAATACTAAAACCATTTTGTTTTGAGAAGAAAATCGAACGTATTTTATCTGCTTGCTGAAGAGACCTGACGATTTCAGGGCGAATCACCGATTTCCCATCCACGGCACTGGCGCGTCCCTCAACAAACACTTTCAGGTTATCTTTGTAGAAACTGTCGATGACACCATCCGGTGCAAAGAAGCGTTCCATATCGCTGAGAGCAACATCTTTTGTCGCTCTTCTGTTAAACGGATATTTGTCTGCCAGTTGTGAAAGGAATGGGGTTACCACTTTGCCTGACCACTCTTTTTCAAGCGATTGTAATGCAAGACCCATCACGGTTTCCCAGCTATTATCTGCCAATTGGCCAACCCAACGTCCAAGAGGGTCAGAGAGGTTTCTCGACATCTGTTTCGCAGTGAAGAATGTATCGGCATTATTTTGCTGGAAACGCATTTGCACCAGTAGCAGCGCCGCCTTGCCGGGCTCTGGGGCGTTGCTGATGCGATGCAATTCGGCATTCATTGCTGTTAGCGCATTGTATGCCTGCCGCAACTGCCCATTCTGATCGTCACTGTGCTCGACCAGTGCTTTCTGTTCTGTAAAGGAGCGACCAATACGGTTGAGTAATATATAGTCGGGCTGATTCTCCATTTGCTCCAGCGTATTTTTCTGCGCAATGTTGAGCACCTGCGCAACCTTTTGTTCCTTTTTAGCCGAGCCGGCAACAGGAATGTCAGGATCGACAATAGCGGCCTGAAGCTGAGTTTGCGTGTTATCCCTTAACAGCAGTAAGGCTCGCCAGATAGGCTGCCCGTTATTCAATACGGCATCTAACGCATCCGTCGCTTCGGAGATGTCGGCAAAAGGTCGAATAGAGAGATTCGTGAGCGCATTGCGCCAGCGGCTAACATAATCGCCAACATAGCGATCGGTAATCTGACGCTGGATCTCCCGTTTATCCGCTTCACTGTAGTCAGTATGCTCAGTCAGTTTTAACACCCATGCATCTAACCGAGTGATATCGACCAACCGACCCATTTGTGTGGTTAAGTAATGCCCCAGGCCATAGCGCGTCCAGAACTGAGGGATTTTCAACAGTGCCTCTTCATCTGCGACAAAGACCGTATCGAACTGCGCCCCAATTTCAGTGCGAAGATCGAGATCGGGGGGAAGTTGCTCCCGAGCCTTAATACCCAGGTTTTGATAAACACGCTGGTATAACGGGAGCCTACTCAGTTCGCGCTGGGCACTTTGGACATGGCCGACAAACGGCTCCCAGGCTTTAATCGCATCGCGATCGCCCTTACGTCGATCTCCCGCCCAGTCAGTATGCTGTAATGCGTAGTCCAGGTGCTGCATCAGCCGCTCCTGCACCTCTCGCTGCCCGGTAAATGCATTTTGCCACCGTCCACGCATGTACTCTTCAACAAGCGGAATGCTGCGCCCACTTTTGTCTTCGAGCATGCGCATAATGCGCAGTAGCGCTAATTTTTCATCCCTGTTATCTGGAGCAGCTTCCAGTTGCTTCTGCAGATCGGTCATGAGCTGCGGCAAAAAACGCTGCGTCAGAAAACGGAGATAGGTCTTTTCAACCAGTTGTCCAATTCTGTCTCCCTGATATAACCCCATATCTGAAAACAGCGAGTTTTTCTCATGGTAATCGCCATAAGACAGGGTAGCGTCACGAATAATATCCATGTGCGGTAACCAGTCGGCACCGAGGGGCTTACTGACATCAGGCGAGCCGATTTTCTGAAAGGTTTCGACTTTTTTAAGGGCTATCTCACCTGCGCGATAATTCTTGAGATAGTAATAATACCAGCCACTGAGCAGCGACAATGCAACCCCACCGGCAATGACCGTTGCAAGTGTTAACTGATGGCGGCGCAAGCGCGTAAATTCATAGTTCTCACCGGCAAGATTAGGCTCAGAGAAAAGAGTGTTCGAAAAAAGATCGTGAAGAAAATACCCGCTCTGGTTGTCTTTTGGTTGCCAGACGCCCTGCGTCGTCGTACGTAATCCATACCGTTCTGCAATGGCATCCTGGAAGAAGTCACTGCGTCTGTTTTGTTGGATTGCTGACGTAAAATAGAGGCCACGGATAAGCATTTGTCTGCCCGGATCGCGATTGTAATGCCTTAAGAGATCGTTGATGGTCTCTACGGTCACTGCTTGCAGCGCAGAAAGTTGACCTATAAAGCAAAACAACGCCGTGCGGAGATCGATCGTGGTCCCATTGATCATTTGCTCAGGCATCAGCTGATTTAGATTTTGCTGCCACTCTTCCCAAAACACTTTAAGCTCTTTACGCCAGCTATCTCCTTGTTCCGCTTCTAAAGAGAATGAAACCCCAAGGGTCTTATTGCGCATTTGTTGCGATAAAGCAGGATATATCGCCTCAAAACCATTCAGTACATCGATTTTATTGATGACAATATAGACTGGAACGCGGCATGCAAAACGATCGCTTAGCGCCAGAATTTGGGTTTGCCACCGTTGCGCCCACATACGGCGATTCTCAGCCGTCATCGCCATCAATTCCTGGATGTTAATCGTTAAAACCACACCATTAAGCGGCTGGCGAGGACGATGCGTGATTAACCAGTCCAGAAGATGCTGCAGTAATCGCCTGCCCCGATGGTGCTCTTTGTCTTTATCGTGTTCATCTTGCTGGAAGAATTCCCCGGGAGGATCGATCAGAACAGCAGACTGGGTCAAGAACAGCCCCAGCGATTTAAGCGCTTTGCCATCGGACATCTCTCGCTTCAGCTCACTCTGGAAGTTGAGCGGAATAACCTGATCGGATTTGCGGATCAGGGTACTTTTGCCACTGATACTCTCCCCTATCATCATGTACCAGGGGCGGCTGTACATGGCATTTTTGAGGTGGCTACGCTGGGAATAGTGCTGCAGCCATTCATCAAGAAAACGCGCCTGATGGTCGATACTCGCCTGATAAGGCAGGTTTTCTGCTGCCTGTTGACCGGGTAAGGCACGCTGCACTTGTTTATAGAGATACCAACTGACGGCACTCAGCCCCAGCAGCAAAAGAAGCAACGTTGCCACAATGCGATTGCCTGCCGATCCCAGCGGTTTTATTTCTCCCCATGTCCACAGAGGCCCCCATAACCAAATGGCAAGCAGCCCCATTCCCCATATCAACCAGAGTAACGTCAAAGACAATGAAAAACGGGGTAACAGAGGTTTAAGTTGTAATAATTTGCCTGCGAATACCTTCATTGCCCGCAATGGAGACAGCCAGCTGGCGATTTTATTTATAAAATACATGAATAATTACTCCAGTCCCTGTGAAGTGTCAGAATTATATTTCTTCAGAAAAGTCATTAATGAAGGTTCCCACTCCTCAAGTGAGAGTGTGCGAATACTTTTCCAGAGCGAGCAGAATTGATGCTGGGCGAGTTCACTTAAGCCGGCTTCCTCCAGCAGTCTCGCAGTAGTGAGTTGGTTATAAAAATAAAAGCGAGGATCGGCGTGTGTTCCTTTCTTCTGAATATCTTCAAGTTTGTTTAGCGCGGCCTGTAGGCCATTTAGATGAAATTCTTGCCAGAGTGATTCATCATCATTTATCGCCAGTTTGTGACGCTCTCTCTCTTTTTCTGCATCCATAATCCAGAGGCAAGTATCAGGACTGGCAAAAGATGTCCCATCACTGAATTGCAGTTTCTCAATACCGGGAAGCCTGTTAATCAGCCTCGCCACGTTTTCCCGAATGGCCAGGGCCACTTCATGATAACCACACTGCTCAGCACTTTGAGAAGAGAGATAATGCCCATCAAACCACCAGGGGGCGAGGGTCAGGCTAGTTTCAATCTCTTTCCAGACGTGCGGATCGGTGACCATTCTGTTGCGATAATCAGACACACGGTCCGAAGAGACAGCTGCAAGCTGCGTTTTGGTCCCGTCTTTGCTCGCCGGAGCACTATTCAGGTTCCCCCAAATGGCATGACGACGAACCAGATAGCCAACCGGATCAGCAGGATGGGATTCGCACAGCAGGTCGGCCACTTTAAGTAGGCTTTGTCGCCACGCTCTTTCCGAGTCAGAAGCGATTTCAAAGCTCGCTGTGGCTGACGGGATTAACGAAGAGACTGTCGGCTTAGTCTGCTGCACCTCCACCTCTTTCCTGACGAAAGCATCACTCGCCGATCGGTCATAGATCTGCATAAGCGAACTCACCTCAGATGACAGGGTTGCATCAAAAGAAGAAAGCATTTCCGATAAAGAGTGCATCGTCTCGCGGAATTGTTTTCTTTCAGCCTCATCACATCGCGATGAGAAGTACCCGGCCACGCCTTCAAAACGCTTCAAGACCTGTTGTAAAAGCCGGCCCCTTATCCGGGCATCTTGCGGCCAGGCGGTGGAGGCAAAATGACGTAAATAACCGGTCAGTAATACGCTTGCCAGCACCACCTGTTCGGGATGTCCACCGTGCTGAAGCGTGCGCAACAAATGAATGACGATCCGAAAATCTTTACTTTCCCGCTCCAGCAGGACCAGGCAATTCTCCTGAATGCGAGGAATATCAACTTGTTCATGGGTAAGTGAACCCAATCTTGCAATACCGCTATCAACCTCTTCCCATAAAGGCGCTTCTTCGTTGACTTTTGCCGTCGTTTTTTCCTCCGACAACGGGGCCAGGATCCGCTGCAGCCAGGGGTGATTGTTTAATGTCATCGCTTTTTTCTCAATTTCACCAGTGGCATGCCTGACGCAAAGGCTCAAGCGCCTGCTTCAGGCCATCAATACGAAACCGCAGGTCATTCAGCGCAGGTTGATCTGATGAAATGACCAGCTCTTTCGCGCCAAACAGCTGCTGTATTTCCGCAATACCCTGTAGTCCTCGGCTTGCTTCCAGCCGGTATCCGCTTCCTCGCCAGAACCAGCGGCTGGTGAGCACGTTACCATCAGCATGCATTTCCAGTATCTGGTCACCGTTCCCCTGTGGAGCCGTAAACGCGATTTGCATGCGAGTAATATTCTCTATGCAACTGATGGCAAATATCGCCCGTGCCGGATAGTTGCCATTGCCGGGCACCGTCAACATCACTACCCCGACTGCCCCCCCTGTATTGGATGTTTTGAGTATCATTACGGGATCGCTTGCCTGACGTTGTTTTTCCTGCTCCATAATTTGCAACCAATAGCGGTCAGGCCTGACAGCCTGATTCGTTTTAATTTCAGGGTGCCACGCCTCGTCATAACACTGAAGACGAGGTAATGGAGACGATTGCTGGCGACAGGCCAGCAGAGCCGTTTTTACCTCATTCGTAAATGATGATTCCGCTGTCGCTTTTTCTGCGACTGCCGAACAAGGAGTATTAATAAATAAGAGAAAAAATATCATTGCCATGAATGCTTTTAATTTCATCGCACTATCCCTGATTTTTTGCACTTCATATCCAGTGAACGTCTTGATATTGAGAGACTGGTGGCCGTCCTTTCTTTATCAAAATTATATTTTTCCAGACGCTGACGTAAAACTATCGTTTCGTAACGAGCCAGAATAGTTTTGAGCGAGCCGGAATCATGATTTTCAAATAAGGGAGAAAAAATACTGGCAGGACGACTGATTGTTTTCTCTCTGAGGGCCTTGTATCCGCCAGCCATACCGTTACTTTTCACCCGAGAAATATAGTCATGGAGAATATTTTCCATTTCTCTTATATTTCCCGGATAAGAATATTGGGTCAAAGACTCAACCACTTCCTCAGTTAAATAAAAATCACCAGGAAGCCCTTGCTGATTTTCGGTTAAAAAACGCTCTACAATTTTTTTAATATCCTGTCGTTGCTCCCGTAAAGGTGGGAGGTAAATTTCACTCCCGGCAATCCGGTGATAAAAACCGGCGTGCTTGCTTTTCCATTCTTCGCGATCCTGGCTGGTGAAAATAAGCTTCAGATGAACATTCCCGGCGTCTCGCCCATCCGTACTGAGTACCTCATTGGTATCAAGAAAATGCTGTAAATATCCGTGCCAGCGTGGCGCTAGCCTGTCAATGTTTTCGAGCAGTAAAAATCCCCGGTGAGCTTTTACTAAGGCGCTTCCGGAAACATTTTTCTCGCCAAATATCTTTACGCCCTGCCATTCCTCGGAAAGTACTGCGCAATCCAGATTGACGAAGGGAGCCTGTCCTGTGGAATAGCGGTGCAAATAATGGGCGAGCCAGGTTTTGCCAGTTCCCTTTTCCCCAACAATCAGTACTGGCTTTCCGAGGGACAATGCCTCTACAACATGTTGGAGACAATCGCCCGAAACGCGCCATGGCAGGGTTTCCGCAGCTTGCGTGCATTGAGCTGGCTCAATCTGGGCGTCAGTCTTTTTCAGTTCCCTTGAACGGATCAAGAATACTTGCAGTAAAGATGAAAACTGGCTTTCAACATTGAGCAATGCTTCGAGAGTTATAGCGGGTGCCAGTATCGCCCAAACACCCCATACTCTTCCCTGCCCCTCCAGCAGGGGAATCGCATACAGCCCGCATTCCCCGTTCTGGCGTAATACCAGGTCCCGAAATTTTGGATGTTCAATCCTTGCACCATAATTAAGCGATAGCCAAACAGCAGGTTTGGCGTTTCGAATAACCTGCGCCAGAGGATGTCTGAAGTCGTCAACTCTCAGATGTAGAGAGGCAGCCTTTTCATCGGTAACCTGGCAAGCGATCTCAGATCCCGGGAAAGGGATCACACCAAGGATTTGGCTTCCGCCGGGAGCCAGCATGGCAATCTTGCTGGCAAAACATGCCAAAAGATCGTCCAGTTGCTGACAGGCAAGCAAATCCAGGATCGCGGGCAGCGCTGGCTCAGGCATTAGCTTTCGACCTCAACGGTGAAATTATTCGCCTCAATGCCAAAATGTATACGGCTGATAGTATCGCCGTGGGAAAGTTTTTGTAAAATCACCATGGAAACAGGCGGCAGTAGTGCTCCGTCTATTACAGACTCCAGCATTCGAGCGCCATTTTCTTTGCGGGTTGCCCGGTCAAAAATCTCCTGATATACCGCCTCGTCAATAATAATTTCCGCGTTAAATCGTGTGGATAATTTATTCGACAACTCAGCAAGCTTGCTGCGAATAATGGACACCAATATCTCACTGCCTAACGGGAGGAAAGGTACAGTTTCCATACGTGCAAGTAAGGCCGGTTTGAAGAATGCAGCCAGTTCTGGATAGAGCGCATCAGGTATCTGCTCCGGACTATCACTCATTTCAACGATGGTCTGGTAACCCAGATTTGATGTCAGGAAAAAGGCGATATTCTTGCAATCAATAAGCTGCCCTTCGCCATCCGCCATCTCCCCTTTATCAAAGGCTTGATAGAATAAATTCAGCACGTCTGGATGCGCTTTTTCGACTTCATCCAGCAGCACAACCGAATAGGGCTTTTTACGTATAGCCTCTGTCAGGATCCCGCCTTCGCCGTACCCAACGTAGCCAGGAGGAGAGCCAATAAGCCTTGAAACAGTGTGCTTCTCCTGAAATTCCGACATATTGATGGTCGTTAACCAGGCATTCCCCCCAAAAAGGAGTTCGGTGAGTTGTAACACGGTTTCTGTTTTACCGACACCGCTTGGCCCCACCAGCAAAAAAGCGCCCAGGGGACGTCCGGTTCGCCTTAAATCTGCACGCGCGGTTAATAAATGTCGATGAAGATGCCCAATGGCAAGATCCTGACCTTTAATGGTTTTAGAAAGGAAATCAGGAAGTTCTGTGATAACTTTCAGCTCATTTTGCGTGATCTGCTGTAGAGGTACGCCCGTCCATTCAGCGATGACCGCCGAAATCTGATCTTTGTCGACATGTGTTGAAAGGCACTTCTGCGTTTTTTGTAACGTAATCAGCTGCGCTTCACGATCCGCTAATTGCAATGCGGTATCGGAAGATGCTTCTTCTTTAAGGAGAGACTGGCGCAAGGAGATTATTTCTGAAACCAGTGTCTTCTGGCTATCCCACTGCTTTTCAAGGATTTCCCGTTCGGTCTGGAGACGTTGACGCAATGAAAAAAGCTCACCCAGGCGTTCCGCATATTCGTTTAGTCCTATGCGCTGCTCACGTTCAATATGATGAATTTCTTGTTCCGTTTCTTTCAATCGGGTTTCAAGCCGGGTGAACTCTCGGGGTGGAGCCGTCAGGTTAATGGCGCAGCGCGCACAGGCGGTATCAAGAACATCGATAGCTTTATCAGGAAGTTGTCGGCCTGAAATATAACGAGCACTTAATTGAACTGCAGCGACCAGCGCCTCGTCATCAACAAGAACGTTATGCGCGATTTCATAACGAGCCACCAACCCCCGGAGAATGGTTGTTGCCTGAGCGAGATCAGGTTCGTTGACTTTTACAAGCTGGAAGCGTCGGGTTAATGCCGCGTCTTTCTCAATGTATTTTTTGTACTCCCGCCAGGTCGTGGCAGCGATTGTTTTTAACTCCCCTCTGGCCAGCGCGGGCTTGAGTAAGTTTGAAACATCCAGCCCTCCCTGCGTATTGCCCGCACCTATCAGAGTATGCGCTTCATCAATAAACAAAATGACTGGCATTGGCGCATCAAAGATTTCCTGCATGATCCCTTTGAATCTCTTCTCAAACTCTCCTTTAACTGAGGCTCCCGCTTGCATCGCCCCCAGATCCAACGAAAGCACTACCGTTCCTTTAAGCTGGTCTGGTACCTGGTTCGCAACGATGCGAATAGCCAATCCTTCAATCAGCGCACTTTTCCCCACGCCAGCTTCACCGACAACAATGGGATTGTTTTTGCGACGACGACAAAGAATATCGATCATCAGGTCTATCTCTTCATCCCGACATAAAACGGGGTCGAGCCGGTTCTCACGTGCAGCCTCGGTTATATCGGTAGTAAAGCGAGAAAGTAGCGAGCCCTCTCCACCAACATTGACCGGAGTAGTTACGGATAAGGGAGAATCAGTAGTACTATTCTCAGCGGAATCCTTTGTGATTTGATTAAGTCTGGCAGTCAACTGCTCACGGTGTATTCCTTCGATTAGGCGGCAAAAATCAACCGGAAGGTAGCGATGACGATGTGTCAGCAAAACCAAAAACAAGGCTCCGCTACGCAGCTCTTTATGATTCAGCTCCGTCGACGCCAGTAACCAGCTATCCTGTAACCATTCGATAAGCAATGGTGAAAATGAAGGGTATGACTGCGGATAGTCAGTACGATCGAGAGGACTAACATGTAATAAAGATTCTGCGCGCCCGACATCGATACCATATTCATCAAATATGAACCGAATATCGCAAAGAGGAGCGTCAATTAATTCATTTAATAAATGAATTACACTAATTTCAG
Source organism: Enterobacter soli ATCC BAA-2102 (assembly GCF_001654845.1). GTDB lineage: Bacteria > Pseudomonadota > Gammaproteobacteria > Enterobacterales > Enterobacteriaceae > Enterobacter > Enterobacter soli. The sequence goes on from NZ_LXES01000009.1 coordinate 16,616, forward strand.
TTGCATGCTGATTAACACTCGCCGCCGCGGCCTGTTCAAGAGCACGACGAACGAGAGGATGCAACCGTTCTACAAGAGCGGCTATTTCAATCCTAATCATTTTTATCTCTTACATAATGTTGTTATGAAATCACTGATTGTTCTACTGCAATAAAATATCCAGTCTATCTATGATATTTTCTGTCTGAATATGTAGTTGCCAGTTGAACAGTAAAAATCCCGCCAACGCGATAAACACCATCATCCAGATAATTTTCTTTACCGATAAAAGCCCATGCAGTCGATATTTCTTTTCTCTTGCCGTAGAGCCAACGTGAATTACCGTGTTGCTGAGAAGCGCGGTACGTTCTGCAGGTTGCTGCGGACTTACGCTTTGCAACTTCTGATGTATAAGCCGCAGAATACGCTCACGCTCTTCCTGATATTGCACCGTCATCCGGTAACGCCCCTGAAAACCCAGGCACAAGCAAAGATGAATAAACTCAAGCAAATCATGGTAGCGTGAGGGCTCGAGTAATAATCGGTTGATGAGTTGATAACATTTTTCTCCGCCCCAGGTTTCACTGTGAAAACGAACCAGCAAAGTATGCTGAGCCCAGCATTCAATTCCCCAGGGACGGGCCATAACCATTTCGTCAATAAATGTGCAGAAGAAATAACTCCAGGAAATCAAAATCCCTGGCTCATAGCGTTCCGCTTCAAGGTGCAACAATATGTGGCGAATATCCTGCTCAATCAGATCAATAAGTTTTTTATCATCAGGGGGTTCAAGTAATGATTTAACCCGAACAGTAAAACCCAGCAAAGGAGACGACTCTCTGATTAGCGGATTGGGATGGTTAATCATTCCAGAAAGGTCACCCACCGCTCCCGACGCCGGTATGTTCCTTAAGCCGTTATCTTGAGCAAACGTAGTGTGTGTGGCATTCATTTAAATTTATCTCCTGATAGCCCAGAATTGCATATCTAGCTCTGGGAACTTCCCGCCGATGTGAAAAGCAAACCCGGTATTTGTCCCCACTCTCGGCCAGTAAGGGCTCTGGCGATCTAAAGAGAAATAGATATAGCCATTATGGTATGGCAACTGACGAGGCGAGGTGGCAAGCGGACGCAGAGGGATACCATGCGTATGCGTGCTGACCAGTTTCATAATCGCTTCAGGTGTTGCGATTTTACTTTGCTGAACAAATTGCTTACTCAAAATATCAAGAGGCATGTTCGCTTTCACTGCAAGGACAAAATCTGCATCCCGGAGCAGCTCTTCTTGCGTAACCGCAGCAACAAAGACGCCAAAGCGTTGCTCAATTAACTGCAAAGACTGTGCCCGAGGTGAAAGAACGGTGCTCAGCGCCTGTCGAAGTGCCAGCATTAATGGCTGGAAACTACGCTGCAAATCATCATGGAAATAGCGCGGGATGCTCCTGGGCAATCGGCTAAGATCGGTAAACGTCATTAATTCACCGCAAAACCCGGATAACAGAGTGAACAGATGTTCGGGGTGCACAACCGCTCGGCTGTTTAAATGTTCAAGAACGGGTTGTGTGCGATTTAAAAGCTGCAGCAGCATAAATTCAGCAACATCAGCGACGCCCTGCTGACCCGGAGATCCAATCCTGTCCGCCAGATTTTTTGCTCGCTCACCAACCAGACCGGTGACTTCAGACAAGAAGCTTTTCAAATGCGTGACGGTATTAATGGTTAAGCAGGTGGGGATAAAATGCGGATCCAGCAGCAAGCTCCCGTCAGGTCTCTTATCCGCAATTCGCGCAACAGGGAGCGACGCAAACGTGCTTCTGTCATCACTTTCCAGCATCAGCCGCAGGTTAACTTTTGCGACATTTACTGCCGCTATTTCTGCACTCTGAGAATAAAGATCGCGGACAGACTCAAGACACGCCTGATAACGCGTCCGGCTTCCGTTATGCTCCAGAGAAGTATTTATCTCAAGGATATGATCGCTCGCCAAAGGCACCGCGAGATAAACGACTTGCCCAACCAGATTAGCCTCTGAGACTTGCAACGGAAGGGGAAGCACATCTTCATAAGGTAAGCTAAAGAATGTCCCATCGGGCATGATGCCTGAAGCAGTAACAAGCGTGATGCGACCAAAGCCTAAGTGATCTTCGTTAATTTTTAACTCAGATACACCGTAAAAATGCTCAGTTAAAGCTGAAAGCGAAGCATAAAGCAGATAATCATTATGCCTTTGCTGCTGCTGAAAATGTTGGGGTTTAATAAATAACCCTTCCCCCCAGACAATTCGGTTGCGGGTTAACATCAGTCTTCGCTCTCCTTGAGGATATCTACGCTGTTCTTATGCAAATGAATTAAAATCTGATAACGATGACCAATGGGTGAAACTTTTATCACTTTCTTCCACTGCGTTGCATTTGGCTGACTGAAGTAAACAGCTACCCCTATAAATCGTGTTTCTTTCTCCAGTTCCACGGGCGGAAGATATTTGTATTGGCCCGGTATAAGGGTGAAATCCTGGTGGTTCACGTAGTTTTTGCCGAGGACATCTTCAATTTTTTTGGTAGTAAGCTGATCGATATCTGTGGCTAAAAGTTTAGAGTCCTCTGACATCCAGATAACCTGAAAAGAGGCAGGCGAGGCAGCCTGACTCTCATTAGGATTGATGTCACTGTCGGCCAGCAATGTGAGCCCAGCCTGCGAAGGAAGCGTCGAAACATCAGGCGTCCCATCTACAGGCCAGAGAGGGTTTTTACATCCTGAGAGCAGGACGGAAAATAAGAGGAGCCACGGGCCTGCTATCAACATAGACAACCGTTTCATGACTTGTCCTCATCGCGTAAATCACGCAGAGCTTTATCGTAGACTTGTTCGAAAACTTCATGAAACAGGCGGTCGACCCCCTGCTGCCTTGTCGATTTTAGCTCTTCAAAATAGTGGTTATACATTTCCCAAATCCATGTCGGATCGTTTATATCAACCAGGTGATCGCGACGGTAGCGCTGAAAACGCGCCATAAGGACGTCTGGGGAGAAGGTGTCAACCACACACGTGAGGGCTTCGCTCACTGCCTGACGAGAGGCATACGCATGCATTCTCAAAAAAGAGAGGCATTCCGTTATCGCAGCAGATGGCGACAAATGAACCTGGCTCTGTTGGTCCCCGAAAAGCGCATCAACCGTGGCGACATAATCTAAGCCTAACCGCAGCGGGTTATCTTCTACGGGCTGAAGCTGCTTATTAACACGGATGCGATCCTGCTCCAGAAGCAGAATCCCTTTGATAGCAGCTTCCAGCGTGCGTCCGGCTTCTTCTAAAAAGCCATTGGCCTGCTGGCTATCCGAAAGACTTAAAAAATGTCCCATTCCGCGCATCAACGGCGTAATTGCTACACTTTCAAAGGGCTGTGATTCGTGACTCTCGCCGTAAAGAGACGATGCTGGCGTGGGGATATCAATAAATTCTTCATCCAGCATGGGCTCTGCCCGTGAAATAGCGGCCGAGGTGTCGAGGATATTATCTTCTGAAGGTATAAATTCTGAGGATGAAAGCGAACCTCCCATACCCAGAGTGCCCGGATCATAAGGGCGATGACTGTAAACAACAGATTGCGGGTAGCCTGAATGCGTACCAGTCACTGAAGGTTCATCAATGATTTGGTTTACATCGCTCTGGTTCGACATAGTAATAAGGCTCTGGGGATGTTGATAATCAGCAATATCCACTTTTTCACTACCGATGATTATCTGGGTCGTGAATGTAATGCTCCCCATTTTGATCTGGTCCCCAGCGGACAGCGCAATCACATTTTGCGCGCCAATACTGTGCCCGGCTTCGTTGACAAAAGTTGTTCCACTGACATCTTCAAGACAGAATTGACCATCTTGCCAGATAATTCTGGCATGAATACTTTGGATCTCCTGACGGCTATCCTGTACCTGCCAGTGCCGGGTTTCGCCAGCATCCAAACTTCCAATCGTTCCGCCCTCTTTACTAAAACGATGAGAACGATCGATTTTTCTGCCGACACTGTTCAAATCCACAACGGTTAGAATCAGTTCCATTGAATCATTCATATAAATTATTCCTGAACACAGAGTGAAACTTTTAAATTTTTTGGCAAAGGAGCAAGAAAGGTCGTCCAACCGAGTAGACATCCCTTTCCACGACCGAGACATGTATTTTCAGACTGGTTGTGTGCTAAATTTAACTCTAAATCCCACGCAAACTGTTCCCTCATTATAAAAGACATCACTTTTGTCAGCGGTGCAAAAAGATCGCCGTTAGGGAGAAAACGTAAAAAGGTGGAATAGCTTAATTGATTAATTTTTAATATGTATTTACTGCTAATATTTGGAGCGTATTCTCCAACAACAAAATCATTGCCAATCGACATATTGGCTTGCCCGAGTCGATTTTGTTGATGCTTTGCTATCGCTACCCGGCGATATTGCCAGCATAAAATTTTAACGTCATCCAAATCAAAGCAATGAGACATTAGTCCCTCAACAACCTGAGGCGAACGGCCGGGAGCAGCAAGGAGGCCTGCATAAGCTAACATTTTGCTGTGATTTATTGCCACCGAATCGCGTAGCACTTCACTTCCCAGCCCTATCAGGGCAAACATACATTGAGAAAATCGGTCTACACCGCCAGGGCGATATCGAACATGGTAACGATATTTCCGCCATCCACGATGTAACAGCATCAAAAAACGATGGTTAAAGAAATTCAAAAATTGCCCCGGCCCATTTTCTTGATGCATATACTGCCATGCAAGGTTTTCCAGGTAATATCCAGGTAGCGGCGACTGAGCTCCATGCAGTCCGAGGAAGGATACCTCTATATCATAACCATGATCTTGCTTATTAACGGATACTATATCGCCTGAAGGAAAACCAAGTGAAGCACTAGCGAAGTACCGAATCCGCTCATTTTCGGGTAACTGATTCTCAAGCTGTTCGATATCCTGCCCTTCACTACGGTAGAGCAACTCAACAAGCTGGTAAAAATTATAATCTTTTAAATTATTATTCATTATATCAATGAATGATTACCTTGTTGTAATGGCCAGTGGTAAGTGGAATTATTTTCAGTATCTATTAATGACAGTTCATGAAATGAGTTAATATTAGAAAAAAGTGATAAAAACCGTGCCAGGATACATCCAAATAAGTAAAACTCACCCTCACTCATGAAAGCACTTTGTTTTGCGTACAATGTTGAATGGATCCCCCGGACAGGCATACCTCGAATCAATCTGTCGACAGGTTTTGTTTCTATTTTTTCCACACCTTCAAATCTCTTCTGAGAAATTTTTGCCGCATGCCGGTCGTTCATTGCCGGGAAATCATAATTTCGAATTATCTGTAACAACGCATCCTTATCCAGAAGTGAATGGTAATTTAGTGCCATGCTGGAGATGAGTGTCCAGTGCAATTTTTCATCAATCATAGGACGCAATGTCTGCGAAGGTAATAAGACATTGCTGTAAGCAAGCCAGGGGGGTGAGTCTCCCAAAGGGAGACGGATATCGCCGATTCCAAGTTCCGCGGGTAAGTTCCGGTTTGTGCAGAGCATCGTGACCGCAACGATTTCATCACTACTCCTCAGAATGCTTTCGTCACTGCGCAAAAATGAAATATTATGCTCATAGCCCTTCATTTTCATTGAGTTACAAATGCTAACTTTGAAATAATTCATCGTTCTCTTTTTTTCAAACTCAACCTCATGCCTGAAGCTTTCAAAGGCATGATACGTCCTGAGTTCTCCCTTGATGCGTTCACCGTCCTTTCCTGCATGTTCACTTTTCCATCCTTCAACGTTCTCAACGGAAAACACTTCATAATGCTCGGGGAGCATATGGCTTGCCCTGAGCGGATAGCTCATTCGCTTTCCGTGAAGTTGAATGGGCTCCGCATGATGTTCAAATAGATTCGCCGCAGGGGAACAATTCAACTTTATTGATGACGATGTAATGCGACAGTCTGAGGGAAAAGGTTTGTCATAATGGAAACTCAGTTCAATATCGCTTACCGCTATATTCTGCGGAAGCTGGTCAAAGCCATGAATGTCGACAAACAGGAACCCTTCAGGAAAACAGAAAAACTCCTGCAAAATACGGTAGCCAGAGTAAACATTTTTAGGATATGGTAGTAAAGCATCATTGTCAGAAAAACCCACAGGGCTAGCTTTGGCTTCAGGCAGCGTAAATTCGGTACCATCCAGCTTAACCGTGACGTTTTTAATATGATTTAGCATGTAAAGATATAGTTGACTAGCGACATAGTAGTCACTGCCGAGAAACAATCTCAGGTTATCCAGCCTGATTTTATCGAGAGGCATCGCGCTAAAGGGCTTAAGTGTAAGCGAAAGACATCCATTCTCATTTGTGTTTATCGTTACAATATTGGTGAGTTCTACAGGTAAAATCCGAATATCCCTGCAGGTAGAGAATGTACATCCAGTCCCCTTTATTTCTTTGGAGCCCAGCTTAATCCCTTTTTTAACGAGGCAAGCCTCGGTAATAGATCCCATTTTGGGCTGGCACTCAATGATAGTAAATGATGGAACGGGCCGTAAATAATTAGGCCATAAAATATTTAGTAAACCATGGGTGAGCTCCGGAAAATCATCCTCAATTTTTGCGCGCAATGTACCTGATAAGAATGCAAAACCTTCCAGAAGTCTCTCAACGTCAGGATCTGCACTCTTTTCCGCAAGGAAACGGGTGAGCTGAGGGCTGGTTCTGGAGAAATCGGCCCCCTGCTTTCGTAACCAGGATAATTCATCCCTAAAAAACTCTTCTAGTTTCATAAATATTATTTATATTCACTCAAATTTATATTTGTGATTTCCATCAATACGCAAATTGAAATTGATAATGCTCTCACGCTCCTCGAGCGAAACGTATGCTTTAACCAAAAAATAAAGTGTTAAAGGATCGGCTTCATTAGGTTGCGCGATGATTTCAGCCCTGCTTATTCTCGGCTCATAATCCTCTATGCATCGTTTAATTGCCCTACACATCGCCGAATAAACCTCAACAGAGCTCCCCGTTGCATCATTGAAATCGATAATGCCTAATTCGGGACAACTCTGCGCGTTACCAGAGCGGGTGTTGAGTATCGCCTGAAGATTGCGTTTTAGAGAAGCCACCAGATCGTCAGTGTCATCCGCAGACCTGGCGGCATTGCACTCCTCAATGCGCTCAAAAAGGCTGGCAGAACGACTCCTTCGCCATGCAGTAAGCGCAGACACCCTCTTATTCCTTGTCCAAACGACCAACGAGAGAGAGTTCGAAACTCGCCCCCATATATTTAAAATGTGGCCGCACAGCCATGGACACCTGATACCAGCCAGGATCGCCTTCTACATCAGAAACGGTGATTTGAGCTGCGCGTAAAGGACGGCGGCTACGTACTTCTGCCGGCGGGTTTTCCTGGTCTGCAACATATTGCCTAATCCAGCGGTTAAGTTCTCGCTCCAGATCCTGGCGCTCTTTCCACGCACCAAGCTGTTCCCGCTGGAGGACTTTTACATAGTGAGCCAGGCGGTTAATGATGAACATGTAAGGAAGTTGAGTGCCAAGTCGGTAATTAGTTTCTGCGATTTTTCCTTCCCGAGTATTGGGGAATACTTTGCATTTCTGTACTGAGTTTGCCGAGAAGAAAGCTGCATTATCGCTGCCTTTGCGCATTGTAAGCGTGATAAATCCCTCTTCAGCGAGTTCAAACTCACGACGGTCGGTTATCAGGACCTCGGTTGGGATTTTGGCCTGAAGTTGCCCAAGGGACTCAAACTTATGCACTGGTAAGTCATGCACAGCACCACCACTTTGAGGTCCAATGATATTTGGGCACCAGCGATAACGGGCGAAGCTATCCGTCAGATTACAGGCCATCAGATAGGCCGTGTTTCCCCACAGGTAATTATCATGTTCACCCTGAATGGTTTCACGATAATCAAAGGATTTAGCCGGATTATCTTCACTGTCGTAAGGAAGACGCAACAAGAAACGCGGTGTCGTAAGTCCTAAATAACGTGAATCTTCTGATTCTCTTAAGGCACGCCACTTGACGTATGCTGGACCTTCGAAAACAGCTTTTAACTCCTTAATGGCAGGAAGTTCAGTAAAGCTTTTGAGGCCAAAGAAGGCTGGTGCGGCCGAAGAGATAAATGGCGCATGTGCCATAGCGCCAACGGAGCTGACATACTGGAGGAGCTTCATATCCGGGGCAGAGGGTGTGAACGCATAGTTACCAATGACAGCGGCTACCGGCTCTCCGCCAAACTGGCCATAACCACTCGCGTAGATATGTTTATAGAATCCAGATTGTACAATTTCAGGGGAATATTCAAAATCGTCTAACAACTCTTCTTTTGTGGCATGAAGGATCGTAATTTTGATGTTTTCTCTAAAATCCGTTCTGTCCACCAGAAGTTTTAATGACCGCCAGGAGGATTCCATATTCTGGAACTCGTCAGAATGCAGAATCTCATCCATCTGAGCACTCATTTTTTTGTCGAGTTCGGCGATCATTCTATCAACGATTAACTTATTTACTGGAACATCTTCTTGCCCTGACTCCAGTAAATTCGCTATAAATGCTGATATGCCATGCTTAGCAATATCATATCCTTCATCCTCAGGTTGAAGTCTGGCCTGATGCATTATGTGATCAAGTAATGAGGATGCCTCATTTATTAATTCACCGTTTTGATTAACACTTTCAACTATCATACGTACACCTTATTAATTCTCTATGGGAATTACTCTTTTATGGCGCTATCGTCTTCAAGAGCGATATCAAGTTCTTTGAGAAGTTGTGCACGCATTTCGCCATCTGTGAGTAACTGCTGTAAACTTGCCCTGAACGAAGGAATATTGCCCAATGGGCCCTTCAACGCGACCAGAGCCTCTCTTAGCTCAAGTAATCTTTTCAATTCAGGAACTTGTCGTGCAACGTTATCGGGTGAAAACTCTTTGAGTGCATTAATGTTCAAACTGATCGGCAACTCTTCATCAGTATTGTCTTGTAACTTATTTTTCACTGAGAAGTTCAGTCGTAGGCCAGCAGTTTGCATAACCGAATCAAAGTTATGCTTATTAATTGAGATACCCTCTCTTTCTTCAATAGCGGAGTCTTCTTTGCCACCTTTTAGGTCGCCCACAACTAAAATGTTAAGGGGTAATTCGACTTCAGCTTGTTCATCCCCTGTTGCTGGAACATACTTAATATTTATACGTTCTTTGGGTGCTATGCTTCCTTCGTATATTTTTTTACTCATCCGCGTTCAACTCCAGTCCATGTTAAGTTCAGTCACTCTTATAATTTACTTTTTATAGCACAATATAATTGCAAGGAAAAATACACCTCAAGAATTTTGAACACCAAAATAAAAGGTCAAATATATAATAATCATTTATTTTATGGATTAGAAAAAATACATTCACCCCAAGAGGGAATTAAATATTTCCCAGCGCTAAGACTAAGCGTAAAAAAGAAAAAGCTGGAACGTTATAGAAATTATAAGGAGCTTATTAAACGAAAAAAGGCGGCAAGCGCCGCCTTTCATGTCATTTGTCGTAGCATTATGCAGCTTTTACGGCATCCGCAATACGGTGCGCAAATTCGGTCACCTGCGCTTCGTCTTCACCTTCAACCATCACGCGAATCAAAGGTTCAGTTCCGGACTTACGCAGCAGTACGCGTCCACGGCTGCCCAGAGCCGCTTCAACATCCGCCATCACCGCTTTCACATTTTCATTTTCCAGCGGGTCGCCTTTGCCAGCAGTGAAACGTACGTTTACCAGGATCTGCGGGAACATTTTCATACCGCTGCACAGGTCGTGCAGGCTCATATGGTTGCGAACCATTGCCGCAACAACCTGGAGCCCCGCAACAATACCGTCACCGGTCGTTGTTTTGTCGAGCAGGATAACGTGACCTGAATTTTCAGCGCCAATACGCCAGCCTTTCTCCTGAAGTTTTTCCAGCACATAGCGGTCGCCCACTTTGGCGCGAACAAACGGAATACCCAGCTGTTTCAGTGCCAGCTCAAGACCCATGTTGCTCATCAGCGTTCCCACTGCACCACCGCGTAACTGGCCCTGACGCAGCGCTTCACGCGCAATGATATAGAGGATCTGATCGCCATCGACCTTATTCCCTTCGTGGTCGACCATAATGACACGGTCGCCATCACCGTCCAGCGCGATACCGAGATCCGCTTTTTCTGCCAGAACACGGGCCTGGAGGGCGCGAACATCCGTTGCACCGACTTCTTCGTTAATATTCAGACCATCGGGTTCACAACCAATGGTGATCACTTTCGCACCCAGCTCGCGGAAAACATTCGGCGCAATGTGGTAGGTCGCACCGTTTGCGCAGTCCACAACAATCTTCAGATGGCCCAGGCTCAGTTCATTCGGAAATGTGCCTTTGCAGAACTCAATATAGCGACCGGCAGCATCAACGATGCGGCTGGCTTTACCCAGCTCAGCAGAGTCGACGCAGGTGATCTCTTTTTCCATTTCAGCTTCGATCGCTTCTTCAACTTCGTCCGGGAGCTTAGTGCCGTCGATGGAGAAGAATTTGATGCCGTTGTCATAAAACGGATTGTGGGAGGCAGAAATAACAATTCCGGCTTCAGCACGGAAGGCGCGCGTCAGGTATGCAACGGCAGGCGTTGGCATTGGCCCCGTGAAAGACGCGGACAACCCCGCAGCAGCCAGGCCGGCTTCCAGGGCTGATTCCAGCATGTAGCCTGAAATACGGGTATCTTTACCGATAATGATTTTACGGGAACCATGACGCGCCAGCACCTTGCCTGCCGCCCAGCCCAGTTTCAGAACAAAGTCGGGAGTGATTGGAGCATCGCCTACGCGCCCACGGATGCCATCGGTACCAAAATATTTACGATTACTCATAGCGTTTATTTTCCTTCGCCGCCAGTGTGGCTTCAACCACACGCATGGCTTCTACTGTCTCTTTGACGTCATGGACGCGAATAATGTGCGCGCCTTGCATCGCTGCAATCACCGCGCAAGCCAGGCTGCCACTCAGACGTTCGCTCGGCCCTACATTCAGTAACTGCCCAATCATCGATTTTCTCGACATTCCGACCAGCAGCGGCAGTCCGTACTGATGAAACGCGGATAAGCGTGAAAGCAGCTCATAATTATGGGAGAGATTTTTACCGAAACCGAAGCCCGGGTCGAGTATCAATTTCTCTTTTGCGATACCCGCACGTTCACACCGTGCAATATGTTCAATAAAGAAGCGATTCACATCAGCAAACACATCATCGTATTTAGGTGCTTCCTGCATGGTTTTCGGCTGCCCCTGCATATGCATCAGGCAAACCGGTAGGCCGGTTTCTGCGGCGGCTTCCAGCGCACCTGGTTCTGTGAGCGAACGAATATCATTAATAATGTGAGCACCCACTCTCGCCACTTCACGGATAACCTCCGGTTTAGAGGTATCGACAGAGATCCACACTTCAAAACGCTGCGCAATGGCTTCAACCACAGGGACTACGCGCGCCAGTTCTTCTTCCACTGAAACATCAGCCGCACCAGGACGTGTTGATTCCCCACCGACATCAATGATGGTCGCACCCGCGTTAATCATCAAGTTAGCGTGTTTAACGGCCTCGATAAGCGTGTTATGCGTGCCACCGTCAGAGAAGGAATCAGGGGTGACATTCAGGATCCCCATCACATGCGGATGTGAAAGATCGAGATGCGAGTCCTGGGCGAAAAGTTTCATGGCGAAATCCCTGGTATTAAAATGGTTTAACAAAAAAGAAAAACCCCGGAGCAAGCTCCAGGGTTTCAGGTACAAACAATATCATCAACAGCAGAGGCTTACTTGTCGCCCAACTGTTCTGACATGGTGTTGCCCGGGTTCGGCGTACGCGGTTCATCAACCGGACGCGGAGCTCGTGGGGTGCCATTGTTGTCAGAATTGTTGGAAGCGCCTGGGTCTTCCCAGCCTGCTGGCGGACGCACTTCGCGGCGAGCCATCAGGTCGTCAATCTGCGGAGCATCGATAGTCTCATATTTCATGAGCGCGTCTTTCATCGAATGCAGAATATCCAGATTGTCGTTCAGGATTTCACGAGCGCGACCGTAGTTGCGTTCAATCAGTGCTTTCACTTCCTGATCGATGATACGTGCAGTCTCATCGGACATATGTTTCGCTTTCGCAACCGAGCGGCCCAGGAATACTTCACCCTCTTCCTCTGCATACAGCAGCGGACCGAGTTTGTCGGAGAAGCCCCACTGAGTCACCATGTTACGCGCCAGGTTAGTCGCGACTTTAATGTCGTTAGACGCACCGGTAGAAACATGTTCTGCACCGTAGATAATCTCTTCTGCCAGACGACCGCCGTACAGGGTTGAAATCTGGCTTTCCAGTTTCTGACGGCTGGCGCTGATCGCATCACCTTCCGGCAGGAAGAATGTTACGCCCAGAGCGCGACCACGAGGAATAATCGTCACTTTGTGCACCGGATCGTGTTCCGGTACCAGGCGACCGATAATCGCATGGCCTGCTTCGTGGTATGCCGTGGACTCTTTCTGCGCTTCCGTCATCACCATGGAGCGGCGTTCCGCACCCATCATGATTTTGTCTTTCGCTTTTTCGAATTCCACCATGGACACCACGCGCTTGTTGCCGCGAGCAGCAAACAGTGCAGCTTCGTTGACCAGGTTCGCCAGATCCGCACCGGAGAAGCCCGGAGTACCACGCGCAATGATTGCCGCGTCGATATCTGGCGCCAGCGGTACGCGACGCATGTGAACTTTCAGAATCTGTTCACGGCCGCGAACATCCGGCAGACCAACCACAACCTGACGGTCGAAACGGCCTGGACGCAGCAGCGCTGGGTCAAGTACGTCTGGGCGGTTAGTTGCTGCGATAACGATAATACCTTCGTTACCTTCAAAGCCGTCCATCTCAACCAGCATCTGGTTCAGCGTCTGTTCACGTTCATCGTGACCGCCACCCAGGCCTGCGCCACGCTGGCGGCCTACGGCGTCGATTTCATCGATGAAGATAATGCACGGCGCTGCCTTCTTGGCCTGCTCGAACATGTCACGCACACGAGATGCACCAACACCCACGAACATTTCAACGAAGTCAGAACCTGAAATAGTAAAGAACGGCACCTTCGCTTCACCCGCAATGGCTTTTGCCAGCAGGGTTTTACCGGTACCAGGAGGCCCCACCATCAGAACGCCTTTCGGGATCTTACCGCCCAGTTTCTGGAAACGGCTCGGCTCACGAAGGTATTCTACCAGCTCACCCACCTCTTCTTTCGCTTCGTCACAACCAGCGACATCCGCAAACGTGGTCTTGATCTGGTCTTCCGTTAGCATACGCGCCTTGCTCTTACCGAACGACATGGCACCTTTGCCACCGCCGCCCTGCATCTGGCGCATAAAGAAGATCCAGACGCCAATAAGAAGCAGCATCGGGAACCAGGAGATGAAGATAGAAGCCAGCAGGCTTGGTTCTTCTGGCGGCTCGCCTACCACCTTGACGTTTTTGGTCAGAAGGTTATCAAGCAGCTTAGGATCGTTCACCGGGATGTAGGTCGTGTAACGGTTACTATCTTTCTTGGTAACGTTGATCTCACGTCCGTTGATACGCGCTTCGCGAACCTGGTCCTGATTGACCTCTTGCAGGAAGGTAGAATAATCCACCTTGCGGCCATTCGACTCGCTGGGCCCAAAGCTCTGGAATACTGACATCAGCACAACGGCAATGACCAGCCAGAGTATTAGGTTTTTCGCCATGTCACTCAAGGGATTAACCTCACATTACAACTGTGTTAAAAACAGCGTCAGGATACTCAATATTCAGCTTCATTCAAACTTTCGTTTGAAATCCACCGGTTATCATTTTCGCCCGGTCGCTACAATATACACTTCTCGGGAGCGAGCCCGGGAAGAGTCCGGCTTACGAACTTTGACCTTCGCAAACAGGGAGCGAATTTCCTTAAGGTACTCCTCGAAACCTTCGCCCTGAAACACCTTCACAACAAAACTACCACCAGGCGCTAGAACATCACGACACATTTCTAACGCTAGCTCCACCAGATACATGGCACGGGGGATATCCACCGCCGGTGTTCCGCACATATTTGGTGCCATATCGGACATGACAACCTGGACCTTACTATCACCTACACGATCAAGTAACGCTTTCAGCACTAATTCATCACGAAAGTCGCCCTGAAGGAAGTCCACACCGACAATTGGATCCATTGGTAAAAGATCACATGCGATGATTCGGCCCGTACCGCCTATCTGCGTTACCGCATACTGGGACCATCCGCCAGGTGCCGCACCGAGGTCGACAACCGTCATTCCCGGTTTAAAAAGTTTGTCACTTTGCTGTATTTCATCAAGTTTAAACCAGGCGCGGGATCGCAACCCCTTTTTCTGCGCCTGAAGAACATATTTATCGCTAAAGTGTTCCTGAAGCCAGCGGCTGGAACTGGCAGAACGCTTTTTACCTGTCATTTAACATTTCCGTCCTGGTTCATCGTTGCTTGCCTGTGACGTAAATTTCTACGCAGCTATTTGGCGATATTAGGGAGATGGCGGTAGAATGAACCGTTTTCAATCCCAACGTAAGCAAAAATATACGATGAATCTGAGTACTAAACAAAAACAGCACCTTAAAGGTCTGGCACATCCGCTCAAGCCTGTAGTCATGCTTGGCAACAATGGTTTGACCGAAGGGGTGCTTGCCGAGATTGAACAAGCGCTGGAACACCACGAGCTGATCAAGGTGAAAATCGCCTCTGAAGACAGAGACACTAAAAACCTGATCGTGGAAGCCATCGTGCGCGAAACCGGCGCCTGTAATGTACAGGTCATCGGTAAAACGCTGGTGCTCTATCGCCCATCTAAAGAGCGTAAAATCTCGCTGCCACGCTAAGAATATCCTGAATCGAACACATTTTCTGTGTAAAACGAGGGATTTCTGTCAGCAGGTGAGCAAAATGCCACGCTCCTTGAGTTGATAAAAGGCCGCTATGCGGCCTTTTTCCTTTCTTTACAATGTATCAACATCTTAGCGGAGATGCGAATTACAGGTACTCAACCTTGATAATTTCGTATTCCACTTCGCCACCCGGCGTACGGATGTTAACAACATCATCCTGCTCTTTACCGATCAGGCCACGCGCAATCGGCGAGTTCACAGAGATCAGGTTCTGTTTAAAATCAGCCTCATCATCACCCACTATGCGATAAGTCTGTTCTTCTTCGGTGTCCAGGTTCAGTACATTGACGGTAGCACCAAAGATAACGCGGCCATTGTTTGGCATCTTAGTGATATCGATAACCTGCGCATTAGACAGCTTAGCTTCGATATCTTTAATACGCCCTTCACAGAAGCCCTGCTGCTCACGCGCGGCGTGGTATTCAGCATTCTCTTTCAGGTCGCCATGCTCACGCGCATCCGCGATAGCGGCGATGATTTCAGGGCGACGGACAGATTTCAGGAAATCCAGCTCTTCGCGCAGTTTTTCGGCACCACGTAAGGTCATCGGAATAGCTTGCATTTGTTATACCTCTTAAACATTCCTGTTGGGAGCGACATTACCCGCCCCGCCCCTGTGCCCACGTTAGTCATGACCATGAGCGGGCCAGAAGCAAAAAGAAAACCGACCCGGAAGCAAAGCCCAGGTCAGCAGCAATTTTTCAATTTGATACGTATTTTACCGCGAAGTTCACTATGGGTCATCGTTTACTTTGCAGGGGGTTGCGCCGTAGTATGGCGGTTTGTTTCCGGGTTGTTAGCGCGAGATTATGCGATTTTCCAGATTTATCATCGGATTGACTACCAGTTTAACGTTCGCCGTCCAGGCCGCGAATGTTGATGAGTACATTAATCAGCTGCCCGCAGGTGCTAACCTTGCACTGATCGTGCAAAAGGTCGGGGCTCAGACGCCTGATATTGACTATCACAGTCAGCAAATGGCGCTGCCTGCCAGTACCCAGAAGGTTATCACTGGACTTGCCGCCCTACTTCAGCTTGGCCCTGACTTTCGCTTTACCACAACGCTTGAAAGCAAAGGTAATGTCGATGGCGGCGTGCTGAAAGGTGACCTGATCGCCCGATTTGGCGGCGATCCTACGCTGAAACGCCAGGATATTCGCAACATGGTTGCGGTGCTCAAGAAATCCGGCGTCCAGAAGATTGAAGGCAACGTACTGATCGACACCTCCATTTTTGCCAGCCATGATAAAGCCCCAGGCTGGCCCTGGAACGACATGACGCAGTGCTTTAGCGCCCCGCCAGCGGCGGCCATTGTTGATCGTAACTGCTTCTCTGTGTCGCTCTATAGCGCCCCAAAACCAGACGATTTAGCGTTTATCCGCGTGGCGTCATATTACCCGGTGACAATGTTTAGCCAGGTTCGCACGCTGGCAAAAGGCTCGCCGGATGCGCAGTATTGCGAGCTCGACGTTGTACCAGGGGATCTTAACCGCTTCACGCTTACCGGCTGCCTGACGCAACGTGCAGACCCTCTTCCGCTGGCTTTCGCGATTCAGGATGGTGCCAGCTATGCCGGAGCCATTATCAAAGACGAGCTGAAGCAGGCAGGAATTACCTACACCGGAACGCTGCTGCGCCAGACGCAGGTCAATCAGCCCGGCACGGTGATCGCCAGCAAGCAGTCTGCGCCGCTTCACGACTTACTGAAAATCATGCTGAAAAAATCAGACAACATGATTGCTGATACCGTTTTCAGAATGATTGGTCATGCCCGTTTCGGCGTTCCAGGCACCTGGCGTGCGGGTTCCGATGCGGTTCGTCAGATCTTGCGTCAACAGGCCGGTGTTGATCTGGGTAATACCATCGCCGTCGACGGTTCCGGGTTATCACGCCATAACTTGATCTCCCCTGCAACAATGATGCAAGTACTTCAGTACATTGCCCAACATGACTCTGAGCTAAACTTTATTTCGATGCTGCCCCTCGCCGGGCACGATGGTTCACTTCAGTACCGCGCCGGGCTTCACGCCGCTGGCGTAGATGGCAAAGTCTCAGCCAAAACAGGTTCACTGCAAGGGGTATACAACCTTGCCGGGTTTATCACCACCGCCAGCGGGCAACGCATGGCATTCGTGCAGTACCTCTCCGGCTATGCTGTTGAACCGGCCGATCAGCGCAATCGTCGTATTCCGCTGGTTCGGTTCGAGAGCCGGCTTTACAAAGACATCTACCAGAATAATTAGTGATGAAATTACTTATTGTTGAAGACGATCTGTTATTGCAGGAAGGACTGTCACTGGCGCTGGCTAACGAAGGCTATGCGCTGGACTGCGCAGCGACCGCAGCTGAAGCGGATTCCTTGATCCAAAGCGGTGAATACAGCCTGGTGATCCTCGATTTAGGGTTACCCGATAAAGACGGCGCAACGCTGCTGAGTCAGTGGCGCCGCCGGGGTATTTCAAACCCGGTCCTGATCCTCACCGCCCGTGATTCCCTGGAAGACAGGATCAACGGTCTCGACTCTGGCGCAGATGATTATCTGGTTAAACCTTTTGCCCTCGCCGAACTTCAGGCGCGGGCGCGGGCGCTTATCCGCCGCTATCAGGGCCACAGCGATAACCTGCTGACGGATGGAGATATAACGCTAAACCTGCAAACACAACAGGTGCTGCGTAGTTCACAGCCCGTTGAGGTCACCCCTAAAGAGTTTGCGCTGCTGACGCGCCTTATTATGCGAAGCGGCCAGACAGTACACCGGGAAACGCTCCAGCAAGACATCTACTCCTGGCAGGATGATCCTGGTTCAAACACGCTTGAAGTACATATCCATAATTTGCGCCGTAAGCTTGGTAAAGACAGGATCAAAACCGTGCGCGGCGTGGGCTATCGGCTGGAGAGCCAGAAATGAACAGTATGCGTCGGCGACTGATGATACTGCTGGCGGTTATTTTGTTATTTTTCCAGCTGATAAGCGTGGTCTGGCTGTGGCATGAGAGCCGTGAACAGATTAGCTTTCTGGTCAGTGAGACGTTATCTGCTAAAGCGCGAAACAACCATGTTGAAAAAGAGATCCGTGAAGCCATTGCCTCGCTGCTGGTGCCATCTCTGGTCATGGTCAGCTTTACTCTGCTTTTCTCTTTCTGGGCAGTGACCTGGATAACACGGCCGCTGAATCAGCTGCGCGACAGCCTGGCCAACCGCTCGGCGGATAATCTCACACCACTGCCTATGTATTCCGATATGGAAGAGATTGGCGCGGTCACCACATCACTCAATCAACTGCTCGCCCGTCTGGACCATACCATTCAGCAGGAGCGGCTGTTCACCGCAGACGCAGCCCATGAGTTACGTACCCCGCTTGCAGGGATAAGGTTGCACCTGGAGCTGATGGCTCAGGCGGGCTCTGCACAGGCGAAGACCTTAATTAGCCGCATCGATCAACTGATGCACACGGTAGAGCAATTGCTGATGCTGGCCCGGGCCGGGCAGGCGATGGCCAGTGGGCACTACGACACCCTCGTGTGGACGGAGAATATAATCGCGCCACTCGGGCTTGAGCATGAAGCCAAAGAACATAAGGTGATTTGGCCGGAGAAAAGTCCTCTGACCGTGCAGGGCGATGCCGTTCTGTTGCGTCTGATGCTCAGAAACCTGCTGGAGAATGCTGCGCGCTATAGCCCAACAGGAACGACGATTACGGTCAGAGTCACGCAGCAAGACGATGGTACTGAGGTAAGCGTTATCGATCAGGGACCGGGTATCGATGAGGCACACCGGCAATCGATCACCGAACCTTTCCGCCGTCTTGATCAGCGTTACGGAGGAAGTGGCCTGGGGCTGAGCATCGTCCAGCGTATTGTTCAGCTCCACCACGGCAAACTGACGCTTGAGAATGGTCCGGGAGGCGGCTTGATCGCCAGCTGCTGGTTACCTTCAGTGCTGAGCTAAAAAAAAGCCCCCTTTGCAGGGGGCTTGTTACAGAGATTAGTGCTTGTAGATGAACTCGACGCCTTCTTCGTCGTCTTCATCCCAGTCATCGTCCCAGTCTTCATCATCGTCTTCCGCTTCCAGCTCTTCGAGCTGTTGACGGTGGTAGTCATCCCACATGAATTCGACTTTTTCAGGCTGCTTCATTTCTTCCGCAGGAGCAATTGGGTTTTCGATGATAAAGGTCATCACATCCCAGCAGAGATCTTTCACGCCAACCTGGCTTGCAGCAGAG
Organism: Enterobacter soli ATCC BAA-2102; assembly: GCF_001654845.1. Taxonomy (GTDB): domain Bacteria; phylum Pseudomonadota; class Gammaproteobacteria; order Enterobacterales; family Enterobacteriaceae; genus Enterobacter; species Enterobacter soli. The sequence goes on from NZ_LXES01000009.1 coordinate 35,834, forward strand.
ATCAGGTAGTATTTATCTTCCCAACCCATCGCTTCTGCGATCGCTTTGGCTTTCGCTTCAGCTTCCGCTTTATCCATCAGGTCGACCTTGTTGAAGACCAGCCAGCGCGGCTTACCTGCGAGTTTTTCGCTGTATTTTTCCAGTTCGCCGACGATGATACGGGCGTTTTCAACCGGATCGGATTCATCGATAGGGTTAATATCAACAATGTGCAGCAGTACACGGCAGCGCTCAAGGTGTTTCAGGAAGCGAATGCCCAGTCCAGCGCCTTCTGCAGCACCCTCAATCAACCCCGGGATATCGGCAACCACGAAGCTCTTCTCGTGGTCCATGCGGACAACGCCCAGGCTTGGTACCAGCGTGGTAAACGGATAATCCGCCACTTTTGGCTTGGCGGCAGACACCGCACGGATGAAGGTCGATTTACCGGCGTTCGGCATCCCCAGCATCCCTACGTCTGCCAGCAGCATCAGTTCCAGCTGCAGTTCACGCGTATCACCCGGTGTACCCATGGTTTTCTGACGTGGCGCACGGTTAACAGATGATTTAAAACGGCTGTTACCCAGACCGTGCCAACCACCTTTCGCAACCAGCAGGCGCTGACCGTGTTTGGTCATGTCGCCCATGGTTTCACCCGTGCCCTGATCGATAACACGCGTACCGACTGGAACCTTAATGTTGACGTCTTTACCACGCTTACCGGTACAGTCACGGCTCTGGCCATTCTGGCCACGCTCTGCGCGGAAAGATTTTTCGAAACGGTAGTCGATCAGCGTGTTGAGGTTCTCATCTGCCTCTAACCACACGTCACCACCATCACCACCGTCGCCGCCATCAGGGCCGCCACGTGGAATATATTTTTCACGGCGGAAGCTTACACAACCGTTACCGCCATCACCTGCCACGACCAGAATCGTAGCTTCATCAACAAACTTCATTTTACTCTCCGTAACTCATTCGCCTGAGCGGGGGACTTCTACTACTACCGCTTCATTTTTGCGCCAACGTCCCCAAAGACGATGACCAATGGCGGAATACATCGCGCCCGCAACCACGACAAACGCACCGAGATAACCCAACAAGTTGAGCATCGGCTTGACGAAGACATCGGGCCAGGCCATTGATAACAAATCTGAAAATAACAGCGTAAACAGCGGGGTCAGCGTGATCAACGCGCTCACCTGTGCTGCCTGCCAACGCGCCATCGCTTCGGCGAGCGCGCCATAACCGACCAGCGTATTCAAGCCACAAAAAATGAGGCACGCCAGTTGCCAGTCACTAAGCTGGGTGATCACACCCGGCTTTGCTAACGGCAGCAATGCTATTGTACACAAAGTGTACAGCAAAAGGAGGATCTGCTGTGAGGCAAGACGACGCAATAACACCTTTTGCGCGACGCCGTAGCTCACCCAGACCGTTGCTGCACCCACGCCAAAAATTACACCCCAGGTGTAATCCGTCAGCCGGGTAAAAATCTCAATCAGGCTGGTGTTGAAAAACATCACCAGACCGCACAGCAGCATACTCGCCCCGATAATCTGCGTACCACGCATCTTCTCTTTCAGGATAAAGACGCTGGCGACCATCATGCCTACCGGTGAAAGTTGACCAATCACCTGCGATGCCGTGGGGCTAAGATATTGCAGAGAAGAGCTGAACAGGATGAAGTTACCGAACAAGCCTCCCGTCGCGATAGCCAGCAACACCAACCAACGCGGTTTACGGAAGATGCGCAGAGGCGGGAGTTTACCTTTAATCGCAAGGATTGCACCAAGGCCAATGCTTGCCATCAGGAAGCGATAGAACACCACCGTGGGCGGTTCCATGACCTCCAGTACCTGCTTCATTGCAATTGGCAATGCACCCCAACACATTGCGGTGGTGAGCGCCAAAAGAATACCAATGCCGGCCTGCTGCTTCATGCCCGTTTTCCCTACAGAAAAATTACCGGGTTTCCAATGTAAAAAGCCCCGCAACAGGGTGCGGGGCTTTAATCCGTTACCGGACCGAGAAAACCTTACTCAGCAACGATGCTGATGTATTTACGGTTGTTCGGGCCTTTAACTTCAAATTTCACTTTACCGTCTGCTTTAGCAAACAGAGTGTGGTCACGACCGCAACCTACGTTGTTGCCAGCGTGGAATTTGGTACCACGTTGACGAACGATGATGCTACCCGCCAGAACGGATTCGCCACCGAAACGCTTAACGCCCAGGCGTTTAGCTTCTGAATCGCGACCGTTACGTGTGGAGCCGCCAGCCTTTTTATGTGCCATTTAAATCTCTCCTCAGGTCTTAGGCGCTGATGCCAGTAATTTTCACATCAGTGAACCACTGACGGTGGCCCTGCTGCTTACGGTAGTGCTTACGACGACGAAACTTAACGATTTTAACTTTCTCGCCACGACCGTGTGCAACAACTTCAGCTTTGATAACGCCGCCATCAACGAAAGGAACGCCGATTTTGACTTCTTCACCGTTTGCGATCATCAGAACTTCAGCGAACTCAACAGATTCGCCAGTTGCGATGTCCAGCTTTTCCAGGCGAACGGTCTGACCTTCGCTTACTCGGTGTTGTTTACCACCACTTTGGAAAACCGCGTACATATAAACTCCGCTTCCGCGCACGTCCTCGTATGAATCAGAGTGCGCTATAAATATTCACAATAGGGCGCGAATATTACGCAAAACGCGAGCCTTTGACAAGTGCTACCGTCAATACATGAAGAAAAAAAACACAACACGTAAGGTAACGTTTATCTGAGCCGTTTTTTCAGTACAATCAGCAATACTTTTGATAAACCGAAACCCTTCGTTAACCCATTTGATGTGGGATAAACAGGATAAAAAGCCCGGCTTTTGCGATGAATTTAGAAAAAATCAATGAGTTAACCGCGCAAGATATGGCGGGTGTGAATGCAGCAATCCTGGAGCAACTCAACTCTGACGTTCAGCTGATCAATCAGTTGGGCTATTACATCGTCAGTGGCGGCGGCAAACGTATTCGCCCGATGATAGCCATTCTGGCGGCGAGAGCCGTTGGCTATCAGGGAAATGCGCACGTCTCCATCGCGGCACTGATCGAGTTTATTCACACTGCGACCCTACTTCATGACGACGTCGTGGATGAATCAGACATGCGTCGTGGTAAAGCCACGGCAAACGCCGCATTTGGTAACGCTGCCAGCGTTCTGGTGGGGGATTTTATCTATACCCGCGCCTTCCAGATGATGACCCGCCTGGGATCGCTGAAAGTGCTGGAAGTGATGTCTGAAGCCGTGAACGTCATTGCCGAAGGTGAAGTGCTGCAACTGATGAACGTCAACGATCCTGACATCACCGAAGAAAACTACATGCGCGTGATTTACAGTAAAACGGCGCGTTTGTTTGAAGCGGCAGCACAGTGTTCTGGCATTCTGGCAGGATGTTCAGAGGCTCAGGAGCGCGGATTACAGGACTATGGCCGCTATCTAGGCACTGCATTCCAGCTGATTGACGATTTACTGGACTACAGCGCAGATGGCGAAACGCTCGGTAAAAATGTCGGCGATGACCTGAACGAAGGCAAACCAACTCTGCCGCTGCTCCATGCTATGCGCAATGGTTCTCCGGAGCAGGCTCAAATGATCCGTGAAGCGATCGAGCAGGGAAATGGTCGACATCTTCTGGAACCTGTACTGGAAACAATGGCTATTTGCGGTTCCCTTGACTGGACGCGCCAGCGTGCAGAGGAAGAGGCGGATAAAGCTATTGAAGCGCTTCAGGTCATCCCAGACAGCCCATGGCGTGATGCCCTGATCGGCCTTGCCCACATCGCCGTTCAGCGCGATCGTTAATACGTCATCTTCTCCCCGTGCACTTCACGGGGATATTCCAATAATCGCCTGTAAACTCCATGTTCATGTTAAAAAACCAGCTTACAGGCCGCATGAATAAAGCTATGTCTTATTCTGAATGTTGCTTCCGGTAATGCGAACCTTTTAGAACGAATGTTCGAAGAAGGTATAGTAACGCAGTCATTTCAAGAGAACTGACTCGGACGAATACGCATACAAGGACAGCACTATGGATATGAAATTTATCGACTGGCACTCGGCCGATATTATTGCGGCACTCCGCAAAAAAGGGACATCGCTGGCAGCAGAATCGCGTCGCAGCGGATTGAGCTCCTCTACGCTGGCAAATGCACTGACCCGCCCATGGCCAAAGGGGGAATTAATCATTGCAACCGCTCTTGAAACCGATCCGTGGATAATCTGGCCATCGCGTTACCACGATCCCATCACACACGAATTTATCGACAGAACACGCATGATGCGCCAGAAAAAATGCAAGCAAGAGGATCAGAACTGACGCTCTGGTTTTGACAGGAACAGCACCCCCCCGGCCATCTCTGGCAGGGGGCTGCCGGAACGATTACTCGCCCTTCACACGCTCGATATTGGCACCCAGCGCGCGCAGTTTGTCTTCGATACGCTCATAGCCACGATCGATGTGATAAATACGATCGACAACCGTTGTACCTTCAGCAATACAACCCGCCAGAACCAGGCTCGCAGACGCGCGAAGATCGGTTGCCATCACCTGTGCACCAGACAGTTTCTCAACGCCATGGCAAATCACGGTGTTGCTTTCGATTTCTGCATGTGCGCCCATACGGATAAGTTCCGGTACGTGCATAAAGCGGTTTTCGAAGATAGTTTCGGTGATAACACCAGTCCCTTCAGCAACCAGGTTCAGCAGGGTGAACTGCGCCTGCATATCGGTCGGGAATGCCGGATGTGGAGCAGTGCGAACGGTAACGGCTTTAGGACGCTTACCGTGCATGTCCAGACTAATCCAGTCTTCACCCACTTCGATGTCAGCACCTGCTTCACGCAGCTTCGCCAGCACGGCATCCAGCGTATCAGGCTGAGCGTTACGGCAAACAATTTTGCCGCCAGAAATGGCTGCTGCGACCAGGAAAGTACCTGTTTCGATACGGTCTGGCAGCACGCGGTAAACACCGCCGCCCAGACGCTCAACGCCTTCGATGGTGATGCGGTCAGTACCCTGCCCCGTGATTTTCGCACCCAGTGCGACGAGGAAGTTTGCGGTATCAACGATTTCCGGCTCACGCGCGGCGTTTTCGATGATAGTGGTACCTTCTGCCAGCGTGGCCGCAGACATAATGGTCACCGTTGCGCCGACACTCACTTTGTCCATGACAATGTGCGCGCCCTTCAGGCGACCGTTTACAGAAGCTTTGACGTAACCTTCTTCCAGCTTGATCTCTGCGCCCAGTTTTTCCAGGCCAAAGATGTGCAGGTCAACCGGACGCGCGCCGATTGCGCAACCACCCGGCAGAGAAACCTGACCCTGACCAAAACGCGCCACCAGCGGGCCTAACGCCCAGATGGATGCACGCATGGTTTTTACCAGGTCGTACGGTGCAGAAAAGTTATTCACGTTGCTGGCATCAATCCAGACGGAGCCGTTACGCTCAACTTTCGTGCCCAACTGGCCGAGCAGTTTCATGGTCGTGTCGATATCTTTCAGCTTCGGTACGTTCTGGATCTCTACCGGCTCTTCTGCGAGCAGCGCTGCAAAGAGGATTGGCAGTGCAGCGTTTTTTGCGCCAGAAATTGTGACTTCGCCCTGGAGGCGCGTCGGCCCCTGCACACGAAATTTATCCATGATTTTGCTCTCTTATAAATTCAACCGTGCCGCGGGCCTGTGGCCCTCAGCTCAAAAACCGTTTAGTTTGCGATCGCGAGCCCACTCTTGTGGGGTGAACGCTTTAATCGACAGGGCGTGGATGCGGTTATCCGCAATGTATTCCATCAGCGGCGCGTACACAGCCTGCTGTTTCTTCACGCGGCTCATTCCGTCGAAGATCTCACCCACAGCAATAACCTGGAAGTGACTGCCATCGCCAGAGACGTGGGCTTCCTGAAGGGAGAGTGCATTCATCAGCACTGCCTGGATTTCATTATTTTCCATGGGTTCTACATCATCTGATAGTGAAAACAAGCCCAACATCTTAGAGCAAAGTGGCGTTGTCTTAAACAAGCAAAAAGCCCCAACGATGAAACAGTCGGGGCTTTCAGAATTAACGCTTTGAAAATATTAACGAGGTAATACGTCTTCCGGCAAATTGTAGAGCTGCGCAAGGGTCATCACATTATCGCTGGCACCCGCCAGTGCAACCGTGTTCCCCTGCTTTTTGCCTGCCGCAACAAGATGCACTAACAGGGCGATACCTGCCGTATCCACGCGTGAAACGCCGCTCAAATCAATCAGCGTCACACCTTTCATGGCCTCGTTGCGAGCATCCCATAACGGGTTCAGCAAATCCTGATCAAGCTCGCCAGACAACAACAACGTCTCACCTTCGCGCGACCAGCTCAGTTGCTGTTGCATTACTTTTTCTCGTCCAGGGAAATTTTCTGACGCGAGATGGACTGCAACTGCGCAGTCAGGCCATCAATACCTTTGGTACGCAGCAGGTCGCTCCATTCGTTTTGCTTGGTGGTGATCATGCTCACCCCTTCCGCAATCATGTCATACGCCTGCCAGTTACCTGTCTGGGAGTTTTTACGCCACTGGAAGTCCAGGCGAACCGGTGGACGACCATTAGGATCAAGAATAGTCACACGAATTGGCACAATGGTCGCATCACCCAGAGGCTGTTCTGGCGCGATTTGATAGGTTTGGCCGTGATACATTGCCAGCGCCTGACCGTAAGCCTGTTTCAGGTACTCACGGAAGGCAGCAAAGTACGCATCACGCTGGGCAGGCGTCGCATCTTTGTAGTAACGCCCCAGCACAAGGGCGCCCGCATATTTAATCTGCACATAAGGCAGCAGTTCCTGATCAACCACGTCACGCAGATAATCCGGGTTAGCACGAATTTTAGATTGTTCGTTTTTAAGACGATCGAAGGTCTTTTTCGCGGCCTCATCCATCTGTTTGTACGGATTACTCATATCGGCAGCATGTGCTGCGGTCAGAGGGGCAATCACCAGCATGGCAACCATTAACAGTCGTTTAAACATGAATTACTTCTCCTGAGATGAATTCGTCGCGTCTGGGGCTGGCGCGGCGTCAGTATGGCCTTCACTCTGTGCTGGCGCACCGTCAGTTTTCTTATCATCACCGCCTTTACTGCTGTAAAGGAACTGACCAATCATATCTTCCAGCACCATGGCTGATTTCGTATCCTGAATTACGCTACCGTCTTTAAGGATAGTCGTTCCCAGCTCAGGATCTTCAAAGCCAATGTTAAGTGCCAGGTATTGTTCACCTAACAGGCCGGAGGTGCGAATCGACAGTGAACTGGTATCCGGGATATGGTTGTAACGCTCTTCGATATCCATCGCGACACGCGGCAGATAGGTTTTCTCGTCCAGAGTGATATCCGCCACGCGGCCAATAACCACACCGCCAACACGCACCGGTGAGCGCGCTTTCAGGCCACCGATGTTATCGAAGGTTGCATAGATGCGATATGTCGGTTCGGTGCGGATAGAGGTGATATCCGCAGCTCTCAGACAGATGAACAGCGCAGCCAGCAGTGCCAGCAACAGAAACACGCCGACCCAAATTTCATTTTTTCTCGTTTGCATGAACTCAATTCCCAAACATCAGTGCGGTGAGCACAAAATCCAGACCCAGTACGGCCAGCGACGAATGTACGACAGTACGTGTAGTTGCACGGCTAATGCCCGCCGACGTCGGGATGGCATCGTAACCGTTGAACAACGCAATCCAGGTGACCGTAATAGCAAATACCACGCTCTTAATCAGACAGTTAACCAGGTCCATCCGCAGGTCGATTGCATCCTGCATGGCAGACCAGAAGAACCCGGCATCAATCCCTTTCCAGTGTACGCCCACCAGCGAGCCTCCCCAGATCCCGACCGCAACGAACAGGATAGTGAGCAGCGGCAGTGAAATCACGCCCGCCCAGAAACGTGGGGAAATCACGCGGCGCAGAGGATCGACCGCCATCATCTCCATACTGGATAACTGCTCGGTGGCACGCATCAGGCCAATTTCAGCGGTTAACGCTGACCCGGCACGCCCGGCAAACAGGAGCGCGGCAACAACCGGGCCTAGTTCGCGCAGCAGCGAGAGCGCCACCAGCATCCCGAGACTGGTTTCTGCACTGTAGGTTGTGAGCACAAGATAGCCCTGCAACCCAAGCACCATGCCAATAAACAGGCCAGAAACGATGATAATGACCATCGACAAAACGCCGACATTATAGAGCTGTCGCACCAGCAAAGGTGCGTGCTTACGGAATTCCGGTTTGCCAACCAGCGCATTGAATAACATCAATCCGGCACGCCCGAACGTCCTGATGGTTTTTACGCCACGGTGTCCCAGAGCGGCCAACGCATTTAACAGCATGAGTGGCTTAACTCCCTATTCCCAATAAATCGTCACGATAGTCGCCCGATGGATAGCGGAACGGCACCGGGCCGTCTGCGATACCGTCCAGGAACTGCCGTACTCGCGGATCGCAATTATCCTGTAGTGCCTGAGCACCACCGTGCGCGACGATCCTTTTGTCTGCCACAATATAGGCGTAATCAGCGATACTCAGCACTTCCGGTACATCGTGAGAAACCACGATACAGGTGACGCCGAGCGCACTGTTCAGTTCAGAGATTAACTTCACCAGAACGCCCATGGTGATAGGGTCCTGCCCGACAAAGGGTTCGTCGAACATGATTAAATCGGGTTCTAACGCAATGGCACGCGCCAGTGCGGCACGGCGCGCCATCCCACCAGAAAGCTCTGACGGCATCAATTTGGCCGCCCCACGAAGGCCAACGGCCTCGAGTTTCATCATGACCGTACTTTTCAATAATTCATACGGCAAATGGGTGTGCTCGCGCAGCGGGTAGGCCACGTTATCAAAGACATTCATATCGGTGAATAATGCCCCTGACTGAAAGAGCATACTCATGCGCTTGCGGACAGTATACAAGCGCGAACGCGACATCTCCGGGACGTTCTCTCCGTCAAAGAGGATTTCGCCGCTATCCGGCGGAATTTGCCCACCGATAAGACGCAACAGGGTCGTTTTACCAATTCCCGACGGCCCCATAATGGCAGTGATCTTACCACGGGGTACGGTCAGTGAAATATCATCAAATATCAATCGGTTGCCGCGAGAAAAGCTGACACCACGGACATCGACTAAATTCGCCAAATTGGGGCTCATTTATGTTTCCTTTCTTACCCTGATTCACATTAAGCATGACGCTTAAATCAGCCCTAAACTCAACATTTTTACAGAATAATAGCCGTTGAGGTTAGCGAAAGCTGGCATTTGTTTTACTTTTCCGGCGCATAAAGTCAAAATTAGGAATTCGTTACGTCTTAGACTGTATGCAGCACCAAAATTCACGCGCAGTGGACCGGCGAGTATACCTGAAGAAAGGACTTTTGATGCTTTTAGCAACAGCACTGTTAATAATTGGTTTACTTTTGGTGGTCTACAGTGCTGACCGTTTGGTATTCGCTGCATCAATATTGTGCCGGCTGATTGGCGTGCCGCCTATCATCATCGGGATGACGGTCGTCAGCGTCGGGACTTCTCTTCCTGAAATTATCGTGTCTGTCTCGGCATCGCTTCATGGCCAGGTCGATCTCGCTATTGGCACGGCCATAGGTTCCAACATCGTCAATATCCTGCTGATTCTTGGCCTGGCTGCACTGTTGCACCCATTTCGCGTGCATTCTGATGTTCTGCGCCGTGAATTGCCGCTAATGTTAATCGTAAGCCTGTTGGCGGGCTGTGTGCTCTATGATGGGGTGCTGAGCTACAGCGACGGCATTTTCTTACTGGCGCTGGCGGTAATTTGGCTGCTGTTTATCGTTAAAATCGCCCGTCAGGCAGAAAAACAGGGCAATGATAGCCTCACGCGTGAGCAGGTGGCAGAACTGCCGCGGGAAGGAACGTTACCGGTCGCGCTTCTTTGGCTTGGCGTGGCGCTCATTATTATGCCAATGGCTACCCGCATGGTAGTGGACAATGCCACCGTGCTGGCGAACGCCTTCGCCATGAGCGAATTAACCATCGGCCTGACCGTGATTGCCATCGGTACCAGCCTGCCGGAACTGGCTACCGCCATTGCGGGCGCGCGTAAGGGTGAGGATGATATCGCGATTGGCAATATCATCGGCTCGAACATTTTCAATATCGCGATCGTGACCGGCTTGCCGGCATTGATATCGCCAGGGCCGTTTAATCCGCTGGCATTTTCGCGCGATTACGGTGTGATGTTGCTGGTCAGCGTTATTTTCGCCCTGCTCTGCTGGCGGCGAAAACGTCAGATTGGCAAAGGCGCAGGCGCGCTGCTGACAGGTGGATTTATCGTATGGATGGCGATGCTGTACTGGCTTTCGCCTCTTCTCTCTGGGTAAACGGAAACGCATTATGTCGCAAATAGAATTGCAGCCGGGTTTTGACTTTCAGAAAGCAGGCAAAGAAGTTCTGGAGATTGAACGTGAAGGTCTGGCGCAGTTAGATCAGTACATTAATCAGGATTTTAGTCTGGCATGTGAGAAGATGTTCTACTGTGCCGGCAAAGTCGTGGTGATGGGGATGGGCAAGTCTGGACATATCGGGCGCAAAATGGCCGCCACGTTCGCCAGTACCGGGACCTCTTCATTCTTTGTTCACCCAGGTGAAGCGGCACACGGCGACCTGGGCATGGTCACGCCGCAGGATGTGGTCATTGCGCTGTCAAATTCCGGTGAATCGAACGAGATCCTGGCGCTGATCCCGGTGTTGAAACGGCTGCACGTCCCGCTGATTTGCATGACCAGCCGCCCGGAAAGCAGCATGGCCCGCGCCGCGGATATTCACCTGTGCGTCAAAGTGCCAAAAGAAGCGTGCCCGTTAGGCCTTGCTCCGACGTCCAGCACCACTGCTGCGCTGGTCATGGGCGATGCGCTTGCGGTGGCACTACTCGAAGCCCGTGGTTTTACGCCGGAAGATTTCGCGCTTTCTCATCCTGGCGGTGCGCTGGGACGCAAGTTGCTGCTTCGGGTAAACGACATTATGCATACGGGCGATGAGATCCCGCACGTAAGCAAAGCTGCGTCGCTGCGCGATGCATTACTGGAAATCACCCGCAAAAATCTTGGCATGACGGTCGTTTGCGACGATCTGATGAAGATTCAGGGGATCTTCACCGACGGCGACTTACGTCGCGTATTCGATATGGGCGTGGATGTCCGCACATTAGGCATCGCCGATGTCATGACGCCTGGCGGGATCCGCGTTCGTCCTGGCACCCTGGCGGTGGACGTGCTGAACCTGATGCAGTCCCGCCACATAACCTCAGTGATGGTTGCCGATGGCGACCAACTGCTGGGTGTGGTACATATGCATGATCTTCTACGCGCTGGCGTAGTGTAATGAAGGATAAGACAATGAGTAATGCGGGTGCATCCCTTGCAACCTGTTATGGTCCGGTGAGTACAGCCATGATGGCGAAGGCGGAAAACATCCGTCTGCTGATCCTGGATGTAGATGGCGTACTCTCCGATGGCCTGATTTACATGGGCAATAATGGCGAAGAGCTAAAAGCATTCAATGTTCGCGACGGTTACGGCATTCGCTGCGCGCTCACATCCGGCATCGAAGTTGCTATCATCACCGGGCGAAAAGCTAAACTTGTAGAAGACCGCTGCGAAACGTTGGGCATTACCCATCTGTATCAGGGACAATCCGACAAGATGTTGGCATTCAACGATTTGCTTGCGAAACTGTCCATCGCGCCCGAGCATGTTGCCTATGTGGGCGACGATCTGATCGACTGGCCGGTGATGGCCGAAGTGGGCCTGAGCATCGCGGTAGCCGATGCCCATCCGCTGTTGATACCGCGTGCTGACTATGTCACCCACATCAACGGCGGTCGCGGTGCCGTACGTGAAGTCTGCGATCTGCTTCTGCTGGCGCAGGGCAAGCTTGAAGAGGCCAAAGGGCAATCAATATGAGTAAAACCAGACGTTGGGTTATCATTCTGCTAACGCTTGTCGCACTGGTACTGATTGGCGTAAACCTCGCTGACCGTGACGATACCCAAACGGAAGTGATCAACAATAGCGATCCAACATACAAAAGCGATCATAGTGACACGGTGGTTTACAGCCCGGAAGGCGCGCTGAACTATCGCCTGATCGCAAAGCATGTTGAGTATTTTTCAGATGATGGTATCTCGTGGTTTACCCAACCGGTAATGACCACATTTGATACCGATAAAGTGCCAACATGGTCGATCAAGTCTGACAGAGCAAAATTAACAAATGACCGTATGCTTTATCTGTATGGTCATGTTGAAGTCAACGCCCTGACCGCTGACTCTCAACTGCGTAAAATTACAACAGATAATGCCCAGATTAACCTGGTGACCCAGGATGTGACTTCGCAGGATCTGGTTACACTGTATGGCACAACATTTAATTCCAGCGGTCTGAGAATGCGCGGGAACTTACGCAGCAAAAACGCCGAGCTGATTGAAAAGGTTAGATCCTCTTATGAAATTCAAAACAAACAAACTCAGCCTTAATTTTGTTATCGCCAGCGCGCTGCTGGCAGCCAGTCTTCCCGCACTTGCTGTGACTGGCGATACAGAACAGCCGATTCATATTGAATCTGACACCCAGTCTCTCGATATGCAGGGTAATGTCGTCACCTTTACCGGCAACGTCGTCATGACTCAGGGCACCATCAAAATTAACGCCGACAAAGTTGTCGTTACCCGTCCGGGCGGCGAGCAAGGCAAAGAAATTATTGATGGCTATGGCAACCCGGCAACCTTCTACCAGATGCAGGACAACGGTAAACCGGTTAAAGGCCACGCCACCCATATGCACTATGAACTGGCGAAGGATCTTGTCATCCTGACTGGTAATGCCTACCTGGAACAGCTGGACAGCAATATCACCGGCGACAAGATCACCTATCTGGTGAAAGAGCAGAAAATGCAGGCTTCCAGCGAGAAAGGCAAACGCGTCACCACCGTGCTTGTTCCTTCACAGCTGCAAGATAAAGGCAAAGGCCAGGCCCCGGCACAGAAGAAGAGTAACTAATTCGTTATGGCAACATTAACTGCAAAAAATCTCGCTAAGGCCTATAAAGGCCGCCGCGTCGTGGAAGATGTCAGTCTGACCGTCAACTCCGGCGAAATTGTTGGCCTTTTAGGCCCTAACGGTGCGGGTAAAACTACTACCTTCTACATGGTGGTAGGTATTGTGCCGCGCGATGCAGGCAACATTGTCATTGATGATGAAGACATCAGCCTGCTGCCGCTGCACGCCCGTGCGCGCCGTGGTATCGGCTATCTTCCACAGGAAGCGTCCATTTTCCGCCGTTTAAGCGTTTTCGATAACCTGATGGCCGTGTTGCAGATCCGTGACGATCTGTCGAGCGAGCAGCGTCAGGATCGCGCTAACGAACTGATGGAAGAGTTCCATATTGAACACCTGCGCGATAGCTTAGGCCAGGCGCTGTCAGGCGGTGAACGTCGTCGTGTCGAGATTGCACGCGCGCTGGCTGCAAACCCGAAATTCATCCTGCTGGATGAACCCTTCGCGGGCGTTGACCCTATTTCCGTCATCGATATCAAACGTATTATTGAGCATCTGCGTGACAGCGGGCTTGGCGTACTGATCACTGACCACAACGTCCGTGAAACGCTGGCCGTGTGTGAACGCGCCTATATTGTGAGCCAGGGCCATCTGATTGCCCACGGTACGCCGCAGCAGATCCTCGAAGATGAGCATGTTAAGCGCGTGTACCTTGGGGAAGACTTCAGACTCTGATAGGGTAGAGGTAACGTAACGCCGAACCGGAGAAAAATGCTCTGAACATGAAGCAAGGTTTGCAATTAAGGCTCAGCCAACAACTGGCGATGACGCCGCAGCTACAACAGGCTATCCGCCTGTTGCAGCTGTCCACGTTAGAACTCCAGCAGGAACTCCAGCAAGCGCTGGACAGCAACCCGTTGCTGGAGCAAACCGATCTTCATGACGAGGTAGACACTCAGCAAACGCAAGACACCGAAACGCTCGACACCGTTGATGCTCTCGAACAAAAAGAGATGCCGGACGAGCTGCCTCTGGATGCCAGCTGGGATGAAATCTACACCGCAGGAACACCATCCGGGACGCGTGCAGACTATCAGGACGATGAGCTACCGGTCTATCAGGGTGAAACCACCCAGTCGCTTCAGGATTACCTGATGTGGCAGGTGGAGTTAACGCCCTTCACTGATACCGATCGTGCGATTGCAACCTCCATTGTCGATGCCGTTGATGACACCGGGTATTTGACCGTTTCTCTGGACGATATTCTTGAAAGCATCGGCGATGATGAGATTGAACTTGAGGAAATTGAAGCGGTTCTGAAGCGTATTCAGCGCTTCGACCCGGTTGGCGTGGCCGCGAAAGATCTGCGTGACTGTCTGCTGATCCAGCTTTCTCAGTTCGCCAAAGAGACCCCGTGGATTGAAGAAGCCCGGTTAATCATCAGCGATCATCTGGATCTGCTGGCGAACCATGACTTCCGTACCCTGATGCGCGTCACCCGCCTTAAAGAAGAGGTGTTGAAAGAAGCCGTCAACCTGATCCAGTCGCTCGATCCTCGCCCTGGCCAATCCATCCAGACCAGCGAACCCGAATACGTTATCCCAGATGTGCTGGTCAGAAAGCATAACGGCCGCTGGGTTGTCGAATTGAACTCTGACAGCATTCCTCGCCTGCAAATCAACCAGCAGTACGCCTCCATGTGCACCAACGCACGCAACGACTCCGACAACCAGTACATTCGTAGCAATCTTCAGGAAGCGCGATGGCTGATCAAAAGTCTGGAGAGCAGAAATGATACGCTGCTCCGTGTAAGCCGCTGTATTGTCGAGCAGCAGCAGGCGTTCTTTGAGCAGGGCGAAGAGTATATGAAACCGATGGTGCTGGCAGATATCGCCCAGGCCGTCGAAATGCATGAATCAACCATTTCCCGCGTAACAACGCAGAAGTATCTGCACAGTCCGCGCGGTATTTTTGAGCTTAAGTATTTCTTCTCCAGCCATGTGAATACCGAAGGCGGCGGCGAAGCCTCGTCGACGGCCATTCGTGCACTGGTGAAGAAGTTGATCGCCGCGGAGAATCCCGCGAAGCCACTGAGTGACAGTAAGTTAACCACCATGCTGTCCGATCAGGGTATCATGGTGGCACGCCGTACTGTTGCAAAGTATCGAGAGTCTTTATCCATTCCGCCGTCTAACCAGCGTAAACAACTGGTCTGACACAACCGATAAGGAAGACACTATGCAGCTCAACATCACAGGACACAACGTCGAAATTACTGATGCTTTACGCGATTTTGTGAACGCTAAGTTCGCGAAACTTGAGCAGTATTTCGAAAGGATCAACCAGGTCTATATTGTGTTGAAAGTGGAGAAAGTGACTCATATCTCGGATGCAACCCTGCACGTGAACGGGGGTGAACTCCATGCCAGTGCGGAAGGGCAAGACATGTATGCTGCTATCGACGGCTTGATTGACAAGCTTGCACGACAGCTCAATAAACATAAAGATAAACTGAAACAACACTAATTGTCCGGGCAGTTAACGGGTGCAGGAAGGCCTGTTGTGAAACACAACAGGCCATTTGTACAGTTAGCGCTTAGGTGAAATTATGATGAACAACGATTCCGCTCTTCAACTGAGCAATGTCCTTAACCAGGAATGTACCCGCAGTGGCGTTCACTGCCAGAGCAAAAAACGTGCGCTGGAAATCATCAGTGAACTGGCCGCAAAACAGCTGGGCCTGCCGTCTCAGGTGGTGTTCGAAGCTATTCTGACCCGCGAAAA
The DNA here is from genome assembly GCF_001654845.1 of Enterobacter soli ATCC BAA-2102. Classification (GTDB taxonomy): domain Bacteria; phylum Pseudomonadota; class Gammaproteobacteria; order Enterobacterales; family Enterobacteriaceae; genus Enterobacter; species Enterobacter soli. Next base: position 51,709 of record NZ_LXES01000009.1, read on the forward strand.
AATGGGCAGTACTGGCATTGGCAACGGCATTGCTATCCCGCATGGCAAGCTGGAAGAAGACACCCTGCGTGCCGTGGGTGTTTTTGTGCAACTCGAAACGCCGATCGCCTTCGACGCCATCGATAATCAGCCAGTCGATCTCCTCTTCGCGCTGCTGGTTCCTGCTGACCAGACCAAAACCCACCTGCATACGCTTTCGCTGGTCGCCAAACGTCTGGCCGATAAAACCATTTGCCGTCGACTGCGCTCAGCCCAAAGTGATGAAGAGTTATATCAAATTATCACTGAAGCAGAAGGCAATCAGGATGATGCATAACCGGGAGATGGCCTTCACATCTGTTGTCCTGAGGAGAAACGGAACATGGTGCTGATGATCGTCAGCGGTCGTTCAGGGTCGGGGAAATCCGTCGCCCTCCGCGCGCTTGAAGATATGGGCTTTTACTGTGTCGATAACCTGCCGGTTGTTCTGCTGCCCGACCTGGCCCGGACGCTCGCGGACCGACAAACGTCTGCTGCCGTCAGTATCGACGTCCGTAACATGCCAGAATCACCGGAAGTCTTTGAACAGGCGATGAACAACCTGCCTGACTCGTTTTCGCCTCAGCTGCTGTTCCTTGATGCTGACCGTAACACGCTGATCCGTCGTTACAGCGATACCCGCCGTTTGCATCCGCTCTCCAGCAAGAATCTCTCTCTGGAAAGCGCCATCGACGAAGAGAGCGACCTGCTGGAGCCGCTGCGCTCTCGTGCCGACCTCATTGTCGACACCTCTGAAATGTCCGTTCACGAGCTGGCCGAAATGTTGCGTACCCGTCTGCTGGGTAAACGCGAGCGCGAACTGACCATGGTGTTCGAATCCTTCGGCTTTAAGCACGGCATTCCTATCGATGCGGATTATGTTTTCGACGTGCGCTTCCTGCCGAACCCCCACTGGGATCCAAAACTGCGTCCAATGACCGGTCTTGATAAACCCGTGGCGGCGTTCCTCGACAGGCACACAGAAGTTCACAATTTTATCTACCAGACGCGCAGCTACCTTGAGCTATGGTTACCTATGCTGGAAACAAACAATCGCAGCTACCTGACGGTGGCGATTGGCTGTACCGGTGGTAAACATCGTTCGGTGTACATTGCCGAACAACTGGCCGATTACTTCCGCTCACGCGGGAAGAACGTTCAGTCCCGTCATCGCACGCTGGAAAAACGTAAAACATGACCGTAAAACAAACTGTTGAAATCACGAATAAGCTGGGTATGCACGCCCGCCCGGCGATGAAACTGTTTGAACTGATGCAGGGTTTTGATGCGGAAGTTCTGCTGCGTAACGATGAAGGTACAGAGGCTGAAGCCAATAGCGTCATCGCGCTACTGATGCTGGATTCTGCCAAAGGCAGACAAATTGAAGTTGAGGCAACAGGCCCACAGGAAGAAGAAGCTCTGGCAGCAGTGATTGCACTGTTTAATGCCGGGTTTGATGAAGACTGATGCACCCGCCCTCTCCTTCCCGGAGAGGGTCATTAATACAGCTTATTCCCCGTCATAAACTCTTCCCCGCCTAGCTGGCGCATTTGCCGCATAATCCACACCTGACGACCGCGAACATACCCCGACGGGGCACTGGCCTTAAAGCGCACAGGATTGGGCAATACGGCCGCTAACAGAGCAGCTTCTGACATCGTCAGACGACTGGCAGGTTTATGGAAATAACGCTGTGCAGCGGCTTCGACACCAAACACCCCATCACCAAACTCAGCGATATTCAGATAGACGGTCAGAATACGTTTTTTGCTCCAGACCGTTTCCATGCCCAGTGTCAGACCCGCCTCAAGACCTTTTCGCAGCCAGCTGCGTCCATCCCATAAAAACAGGTTTTTTGCCGTTTGCTGAGAAAGCGTGGATGCACCACGGACACGATCTTCATGTCTCTCGTTATGCGCCAGCGCTTTCTGGATAGCCGCCACGTCAAACCCCCAATGATCCGGGAATTTCTGATCTTCTGCGGCAATCACCGCCAGCCCCATAAACGGGGAGATCTGATCCATGCTCACCCAGTCAGAGTGCGCCACGTAGCCGAAATCACCGGATAACCAGGCGCTAATCTGGCGCTCAACCATCACGGCAGAAAAAGGGACAGGCATGATGCTAAACAAAGCGATACCACCGCCCCAGAAAACAGCCAGGACGATAACAATGCGCAACAGGATCCGTTTAACCCATGCGCCAGCCGTAAATTTTCGGATCATTCAGTCAAAACCAACACTCGGTCCACCAGCTTCTCGATACCGGCAGCCGCCTCAGCGATGTTTTGCGCCAGCATGTAGGCAGGCGTTGTGACAATCTTATTGTCTTCATCCACCACGATGTCATCGACCGGGCAAGGCACATGTTCGCCCCCCATATCTTCAATCACTTCTGCAGTATCGATATCTGTCCCGATGGTCAGGCGAAGCGGGAAATCGAAAATTTTTGGCAGCATGGCAGGGGCAATACAGATAAAGCCCAGCGGCTTACCGGCGGAATGCATCGCCTGGGCCAGCACGCTAAGATCCCTGTCGACCAGACATTCACTGCCCTGGGCTGCAAAGGTGCTTAAATTTTTGGCCGCGCCAAAGCCCCCCGGAACAATAAGCGCGTCAAGTTCAGCGGCATTGGCCTGCGCCAGGGGATAAATGTCACCCCGCGCAATTCTGGCCGCCTCAATCAGCACGTTACGGGTTTCCGGCATGGCTTCGCCAGTCAGATGATTTACCACGTCCACCTGATTTTTATCCGGGGCGAAGCAGATAACTTCAGCGCCACGTCTGGCTAATGCCAGCAGCGTTATTACCGATTCGTGTATCTCAGAACCGTCGTAAACACCACATCCACTCAGCACGACACCAATCTTTTTCATCATGACGTTCCTTCTTTGCAAATCGCTGAAGCATATTAATAATTCTGATTAAAACGCTATGCTTCACACATTTCACTGATTCATGTAACAAACTATTTAAGATTTGCTATCTTATCTGCGTGCGGCCTAAATTTTCAGGCGGCGTCCATGCGAAAACAACACAAAAAATCAGGCGCAGCCACGATTTCCCTGGTGTTGGCGCAGTATTCGCGCACCCCGGTTAAGCCGGGGTCATTTTTTTCTGGCGTCTACCCAGGCTTTCAGTACCACCACATCGTTCTGCCACTCTTGTTTCATCTCTTCAACCCATTCACCCACGTTATCTTCCCATGCAGGTAAATCCGGGGATTGAATCTGTTGACCGAGCTGTTGCAGGTGACGCAAACCAACCGAACCGGCAGCACCTTTAATTTTATGGCCCTCTTCAACGATCCCTTTTTGATCGCGCGCGGTCAGGTTCGATTCCAGCACACTTAAATATCCCGGCATCATTTTTTCAAATACGGCCAGACCGTCGGTAATCAGTTTCGGGCCAACCAAATCGATGTATTGCTCAAGCATGGCAGTATCCAGAATCGCTTGTGTCTTCGCGCTATCAACAGACGTCATGGTGCTCTCCTCTTCATCACAGGTATCCCAGAACTTCTTAATCATGGCGGTTAATGCAGGAACCGCCAGCGGCTTGCTGAGCACATCGTCCATACCGGCATCGAGATACTCTTTTTTGTCCTTCAGCACGTTCGCTGTCAACGCTACCAGCGGCGGCAGCTCATCGGCGGCGTATTTACGCGTCAGCTCACGGGAAATATCCAGCCCGGTCATGTCCGGGAGCTGAATATCCAGCAGCACCAGGTCGTACTCGCCTGGCGTGAACATATCCAGCGCCGCCTGACCGGTCATAGCCACATCCACGCTGTTACCCAATTTTTCCAGCACTGAGCGCGCCACAATCACGTTCAGCTCAATGTCTTCCACCAGCAGGACATGCAGTGCAGGCAGCGGCATTTCGTCGTTATCAAAGGTGTCTTCAACCTCTTCTGCAACGGCCGGGGCATGAACCGTCAGCGTAAAGACAGAACCATTGCCCGGCTGGCTGGCGACGGTAATATCCCCACCCATGCTTCTGGCCAGACGCTTAGAGACGGCCAGGCCAATCCCGGTACCCGTTGCCGGTTTACCGCCGTGACTGTCTTTCACCTGGTAATACATTGCGAAGATTTTATCCTGCTCTTCCTGCGGAATGCCGATACCGGAATCTTCAACCTCGAAATGCAGCATGTCCCCTTCGTCATAGCGGATACGTACTGCCACCCGGCCCTTCTGGGTAAATTTCACCGCGTTGCTGATCAGGTTCCACAGGATCTGGCGCAGACGCGTGCCGTCAGTGGTCACTTTATGCGGCAGCGGCAACGTTGTCTCCATCACAAAGCTCAGCCCCTTTTGCTGAGCCTGTAAGCCGGACAGGTTTTCCAGGTCGGCCAGGAAGCTGGTAAAATCCACCGGCTGGTTGTCGAGCTGAACTTTACGGCGTTCCATCTTATCCATGTCGATAATATCGTTGAAGATATTGCCCAGCGTCACCGCAGAGACATGGATCGTTTTCAGGTATTTTTCCTGTTCGCCCGTTAATTCCGTATCCAGCAGAATGCGGCTCAGGCCAACAATCCCGTTCAACGGCGTGCGCAGTTCATGGCTGATGGTGGAGATAAAGGTGGTTTTGTCTCGGCTGGCGCGCTCCAGGGCATCCTGATAACGCTTACGCTCGGTGATATCACGGCCAAAGCCCATCAGGCCGTGGCGTTTCCCCACGCGGTCGTAGTAAGGCACCTTACGGATTTCAAAGCAGGCTTTCCGCCCGTCAGGGTAGTCCAGCCACTGCTCATAGGTGAGAGAAACATTATGGCGGAAGACCTTTTCGTCCGTTTCCATGACCTTCGCCGCCGCTTCTTCAGAATAGACATCCTGCGGCTTAAGGTTAACGAGCTGTTTCTCACTCTTACCGGTAAGCAACTCCATCGCCCGGTTACAGCCGGAAAACTCTTTATCTTCGTTACGGTAGAATACCAAATCCGGTGAGGCATCAAGGAAGGAGCGCAGGAAAGAGGATTGCTGCTCGAGCTGGATTTGCGTCACCTCACGCTCTTTCATTTCAATTTTCAGTTGCTCAAGCGTGGCCTGACGTTCGGCTTCAGCTTTCTCACGATCTGAAATCTCCTGGTTGAGCTGAGCAATATTGTCCTTGAGCTGGACGTTAAGTTTGAGATCGCGCTCGCGCATCTCTTCCAGCTTATCAACCAGTTTTGATAAACGCTGACGGGACTCTTCAAGCTGCTCCACCACCACGGAGAGGAAATAGACCGCCCAGGGCGTAATCAGCAATCCGAAGAAGATAGAGCGGATCACGTCGATACTTTCGACCTGACCATGCAAGACCATGGTGACAGCCATCTGCACAACAATCGCCAGAACAACCAGCGCCAGAGCCAGCAGCATGGAGAAACGTACCAGGCCGAGCTTCATCATCAGGTCGACATAGTACTGGGCCAGCATTCGAATTTGCTTCATAGAGGATCCCTTCACGACTTTATCGCTCAATAATACTCAAATTCAGGGCGGGGCGGTGGAGGTTGTGAGAAAAAGTGCGGGGTGAAACAGGAGATTAGCCTCGCTCCCGACGGGCCGGGAGCGAGGAAAAGGATTTATCAGGAACGTTTCAGAAGCAGCCAGAGGCTGATCAGCAGGAAACTGGCGCTTGGCAACAGCGCACCGATAATCGGCGGGATGCCATAAACCAGCGTCAGCGGGCCAAAGATCTGGTCGAGAACGTAGAACACGAACCCGCAGCTGATACCGGTTACGACGCGAACCCCCATCGGCACACTACGCAACGGCCCGAAGATAAACGACAGCGCCATCAGCATCATGACCGCAACGGACATCGGCTGGAAAATCTTGCTCCACATATTGAGCTGATAACGCCCGGCGTCCTGGCCGCTCGATTTCAGATATTTCACGTAGTTATGCAGACCGCTAATGGACAGCGCATCAGGATCTAACGCCACCACACCCAGTTTGTCCGGGGTAAGGTTGGTCTTCCACGTACCAGAAACCGTCTGAGAGCCGGTGATCTGTTTCGGGTCTTTGAGGTCTGATTCATCAACCTGTGATAAGCGCCATTGCTTATGCTCGGGATCAAACTTCGCAGAGGACGCGTGACGCACAGACTGTAAACGACGCTGGTCGTTGAAAGCGTAAATACTCACGCCCCCCAGTTCATCATCGCCTTTCACCCGTTCAATGTAGACAAAGTTATTGCCATCTTTTGCCCACAGCCCTTGCTGGGTCGAGAGCAATGAACCACCGTACATGGCCTGCGCACGATAGTTACGCGCCATCTGCTCCCCCTGTGGCGCCACCCACTCGCCGATCGCCATGGTCAGCAGCACCAGCGGAATAGCGGTTTTCATGACCGAGAGAGCAACCTGCAAACGGGTAAACCCGGAAGCCTGCATCACCACCAGCTCACTACGTTGCGCCAGCATCCCCAGGCCAAGCAGTGCGCCTAACAAAGCGGCCATAGGGAAGAAGATCTGGACATCTTTTGGCACGCTGAGAAGGGTATACATCCCGGCGCCCAACGCGTCGTAGCTACCCTGCCCGGCTTTTTTCAATTGGTCGACAAATTTAATAATGCCGGAGAGCGACACCAGCATGAACAACGTCATCATGATGGTGGAGAAAATGGTTTTACCGATGTAGCGGTCGAGAACGCCAAACGCCTGCATTACAACGCTCCTTTACGCGAGAATCTGGCACGAATGCGGCGCACCGGCACCGTATCCCACAGGTTTAATCCCAGCGCCAGCAGGATATACAAACTGTTGACCGCCCACGTCCAGACCATTGGATCAAGTTTACCCTTCGCACCATTCGAACGAATCGAGGTTTGCAGCAGGAAGTAGACCAGATAGAGCAGCATCGCCGGCAGCATTGAAAGCACGCGGCCCTGACGCGGGTTGACCACGCTCAGCGGAACGACAATCAGCGCCATCATAAACACGGTGAATACGAGAGTAATACGCCAGTGGAACTCTGCGCGCGCCCTGTCGGTATCGGTATTCCAGAGCGTGCGCATATCCATCTGTTCGGTATCGCCAGGATCAAGCGCAACCGCCTGGTGACCAATAATGGCCTGATAGTTCTCGAAGTCCGTAATACGGAAATCGCGAAGCATCGCGGTGCCTTCAAAACGAGTGCCTTTATTCAGCGTAACAATCTGGGAACCATCTTTACGCTGCGCCAGCTGGCCTGAATCAGCCACCACAACTGACGGGCGAGCATTGCCCTTCGTGCGCAGCTGCGCGAGGAATACGTCATTGAATTTGCTGCCATCAACGCTTTCGATGAACAGCACAGAGTTACCGTCGGTGGCCTGCTGGAACTGCCCTTGCGCTAACGCCGCCATACCCGGGTTGGCTTTGGCTTCGGCCAGCACTTCATCCTGATGACGAGAGGACATGGGGCCCGCCCACATGACATTCACCGCAGCAACAATCCCGGTAAACAGCGCCAGTATCATGGCGGCCTTCACCAGCACGGCTTTACTCAGGCCGCAGGCGTGCATGACCGTGATTTCACTTTCGGTATAGAGTCTGCCCAGCGTCATGAGCAAACCGAGGAAAAGACTCAGCGGCAGAATGAGCTGCGCCATCTCCGGGATCCCCAGCCCTAGCAGGGAAAGCACCAGATTTGTTGGGATTTCGCCGTCAACGGCCGCGCCGAGGATCTTCACCAGCTTCTGACAGAAGAAGATCAGCAGCAGGATGAACAGGATCGCCAGTTGACTTTTGAGCGTTTCCCGCACCAGATATCTTATGATTATCACTTTAAATACGCCCGTAAAAACCCGTCTTTTTGCTGGAAAATCGCTTGTTTCATGGCTTAAACGTCATTTATTCTCTTGAGTCGTCGAAATCATCGCTAAGATTAAAAAACCCGGCGGATTCACGCTTCAGGATATTTTCTGACGTGTCGAAACCGTAATAACGTAAGATTAACACGAAGTCACCACAACAGCGGACATGAGTTACGAAAGGTTTCAATTCTATCCGTAGCAGCCGCCGTTGTCTTTAAGATTCAGGAGCGTAGTGCATGGAGTTCAGTGTAAAAAGCGGTAGCCCGGAGAAACAGCGGAGTGCCTGCATCGTTGTGGGCGTCTTTGAACCACGCCGACTCTCCCCGATCGCCGAACAACTCGATAAAATCAGTGACGGCTATATCAGCGCCCTGCTGCGCCGTGGCGAACTGGAAGGCAAACCTGGGCAGACGCTGTTACTGCACCATGTTCCGAACGTGCTGTCCGAGCGCATTTTGCTGATTGGTTGTGGCAAAGAGCGCGAACTGGATGAACGCCAGTACAAGCAGGTTATTCAGAAAACCATTAACACGCTGAATGATACCGGCTCAATGGAAGCGGTATGCTTCCTGACCGAACTGCACGTCAAAGGGCGTAACACCTACTGGAAAGTGCGTCAGGCCGTTGAGACGGCAAAAGAGAGCCTGTACAGCTTTGATCAGCTTAAGACCAACAAGAGCGAGCCACGTCGCCCGCTGCGTAAAATGGTCTTTAACGTCCCTACCCGTCGCGAACTGACCAGCGGTGAGCGCGCCATCCAGCACGGTCTGGCGATTGCCGCAGGGATTAAAGCCGCGAAAGATCTTGGCAACATGCCACCGAACATCTGTAACGCGGCATACCTGGCTTCCCAGGCACGCCAGCTGGCGGACTCGTACAGCAAGAACGTCATCACCCGCGTGATTGGCGAACAGCAGATGAAAGAGCTGGGGATGCACTCTTACCTCGCGGTCGGCAACGGTTCTCAGAACGAATCGCTGATGTCAGTCATCGAGTACAAGGGCAACCCGTCCGAAGAAGCACGTCCGATTGTGCTGGTCGGTAAAGGCCTGACCTTCGACTCCGGCGGTATCTCCATCAAGCCTGCCGAAGGCATGGACGAGATGAAGTACGACATGTGCGGCGCGGCAGCGGTGTACGGCGTGATGCGAATGGTCGCTGAGCTTCAGCTGCCAATTAACGTCATTGGCGTGCTGGCTGGCTGTGAAAACATGCCTGGCGGTCGCGCGTACCGTCCGGGTGACGTGCTGACCACCATGTCTGGCCAGACTGTTGAAGTGCTAAATACCGATGCAGAAGGCCGCCTGGTACTGTGCGATGTGCTGACCTACGTTGAGCGCTTCGAGCCAGAAGCGGTTATCGACGTCGCGACGCTGACCGGCGCCTGCGTGATTGCACTGGGTCACCACATTACCGGCCTGATGTCGAACCACAACCCGCTGGCACACGAGCTTATCGGTGCGTCCGAACAAGCCGGTGACCGCGCGTGGCGTCTGCCGCTGGGCGACGAGTACCAGGAACAGCTGGAGTCCAACTTTGCGGATATGGCGAACATCGGCGGTCGTCCTGGTGGTGCTATCACCGCAGGCTGCTTCCTGTCGCGCTTTACTCGCAAGTATAACTGGGCACACCTCGATATCGCGGGCACCGCATGGCGCTCCGGTAAAGCCAAAGGCGCAACCGGTCGTCCGGTCGCTCTGCTGTCGCAGTTCCTGCTCAATCGTGCGGGTTTTAACGGCGAAGAGTGATGTAAAACGCCGGGTGGCGGCTTCGCCGTACCCGGCCAACAACGTCACTCAACCGTAGGCCGGGTAAGCGTAGCGCCACCCGGCTTTGCATTTAAATCCACGACAAGAAGCCCCATATATGAAGAATGCAACGTTCTACCTTCTGGACAACGACACCCATCAGGATGGCCTGAGCGCCGTTGAACAACTGGTGTGTGAAATTGCCGCAGAACGTTGGCGCGCGGGCAAACGTGTTCTGATTGCCTGCGAAGATGAGCAGCAGGCGATCCGCCTTGATGAAGCGCTATGGTCGCGCCCGCCGGAGAGTTTTGTTCCGCATAATTTGTCTGGCGAAGGGCCGCGCGGTGGCGCACCGGTCGAAATTGCCTGGCCGCAGAAGCGCAACAGTAGCGCGCGTGATGTGCTGATTAGCTTGCGCATCGATTTTGCAGATTTTGCCACCGCTTTCACAGAAGTGGTAGACTTTGTCCCCTACGAAGAAACTTTGAAACAACTTGCCCGCGAACGCTACAAAGCGTACCGCCTGGCTGGTTTTAACCTGAATACGGCAACCTGGAAATAATGGAAAAGACATATAACCCACGCGATATCGAACAGCCGCTTTACGAGCACTGGGAACAGCAGGGCTATTTCAAGCCTAACGGCGATGAAAGCAAAGAGTCCTTCTGCATCATGATCCCGCCGCCGAACGTCACCGGCAGTTTGCATATGGGTCATGCTTTCCAGCAGACCATCATGGACACCATGATCCGCTACCAGCGTATGCAGGGTAAAAACACCCTGTGGCAGGCGGGGACTGACCACGCGGGTATCGCGACCCAGATGGTTGTTGAACGTAAAATTGCCGCTGAAGAAGGTAAAACTCGCCATGACTACGGTCGCGATGCCTTCATCGACAAAATCTGGCAGTGGAAAGCAGAATCCGGCGGCACCATCACCCGTCAGATGCGCCGTCTCGGCAACTCCGTGGACTGGGAGCGCGAGCGCTTCACCATGGACGAAGGTCTTTCCAACGCCGTTAAAGAAGTGTTCGTCCGTCTGTACAAAGAAGACCTGATTTACCGTGGCAAGCGCCTGGTAAACTGGGACCCGAAACTGCGCACCGCAATCTCTGACCTGGAAGTGGAAAACCGCGAGTCTAAAGGCTCCATGTGGCATATCCGCTATCCGCTGGCTGACGGCGCGAAAACCGCAGACGGTAAAGACTACCTGGTTGTGGCAACGACCCGTCCGGAAACTCTGCTGGGCGATACCGGCGTGGCCGTTAACCCGGAAGATCCGCGCTATAAAGATCTGATCGGCAAATTCGTGGTGCTGCCGCTGGTTAACCGCCGTATTCCGATTGTGGGCGACGAACACGCCGACATGGAAAAAGGCACCGGCTGCGTAAAAATCACCCCGGCGCACGACTTTAACGACTATGAAGTCGGTCGTCGTCACGCCCTGCCAATGATCAACATTCTGACCTTCGACGGTGATATCCGTGAAAGCGCAGAAGTGTACGATACCAAAGGCGAAGAAACTGACGTTTACTCAAGCGATATCCCGGCAGAGTTCCAGAAACTGGAACGTTTTGCTGCACGTAAAGCCATCGTAGCTGCTGTTGACGCACTGGGCCTGCTGGAAGAAATCAAACCTCACGATCTGACCGTGCCGTACGGCGACCGTGGTGGTGTGGTTATCGAGCCAATGCTGACCGACCAGTGGTACGTGCGTGCCGACGTGCTGGCGAAACCGGCTGTTGAAGCGGTTGAAAACGGCAGCATTCAGTTCGTGCCGAAGCAGTACGAAAACATGTACTTCTCCTGGATGCGTGATATTCAGGACTGGTGTATCTCCCGTCAGCTGTGGTGGGGTCACCGTATCCCGGCCTGGTATGATAACGAAGGCAATGTCTACGTTGGCCGTACTGAAGACGAAGTGCGCCAGGAAAACAACCTGAGTGCCGATGTTGCCCTGCGTCAGGACGAAGACGTGCTGGATACCTGGTTCTCCTCTGCACTGTGGACCTTCTCCACGCTCGGCTGGCCAGAAAACACCGATGCGCTGCGTCAGTTCCACCCAACCAGCGTGATGGTTTCCGGCTTCGACATCATCTTCTTCTGGATTGCTCGCATGATCATGATGACCATGCACTTCATCAAAGACGAAGACGGCAAACCTCAGGTTCCGTTCCATACCGTCTACATGACCGGTTTGATTCGTGACGATGAAGGCCAGAAGATGTCCAAATCCAAGGGTAACGTTATTGACCCACTGGATATGGTTGACGGTATCTCTCTGGAAGACCTGCTGGAAAAACGTACCGGCAACATGATGCAGCCACAGCTGGCTGAGAAAATCCGCAAGCGCACCGAGAAGCAATTCCCGAACGGGATTGAATCTCACGGGACTGACGCCCTGCGTTTCACCCTGGCGGCACTGGCCTCAACCGGCCGTGACATTAACTGGGACATGAAGCGTCTGGAAGGTTACCGTAACTTCTGTAACAAGCTGTGGAACGCCAGCCGCTTCGTGCTGATGAACACCGAAGATCAGGATTGCGGTTTCAACGGCGGCGAAATGACTCTGTCTCTGGCCGATCGCTGGATCCTGGCCGAGTTCAACCAGACGGTGAAAGCGTTCCGCGACGCGCTGGACAGCTATCGCTTCGATATTGCTGCGGGCATCCTGTACGAATTCACCTGGAACCAGTTCTGTGACTGGTATCTGGAACTGGCTAAGCCGGTCATGAACGGCGGTTCAGAAGCGGAACTGCGCGGTACGCGTAATACGCTGATTACCGTGCTGGAAGGTCTGCTGCGTCTTGCGCATCCGGTCATTCCATTCATCACCGAAACCATCTGGCAGCGTGTGAAGGTTATTGCGGGCATCAACGCAGACACCATCATGCTCCAGCCATTCCCGGAATTCGATGCAGCCCGTGTTGATGAAGCCGCAGCGGCCGATACCGAATGGCTGAAACAGGCGATCGTTGCTGTGCGTAACATCCGTGCAGAAATGAACATCGCGCCAGGTAAACCGCTTGAGCTGCTGCTGCGCGGTTGCAGCGAAGCTGCCGTTCGTCGTGTCACCGAGAACAACACCTTCCTGCAAACCATGGCGCGTCTGGAGAGCATCACCGTACTGCCTGCTGATGACAAAGGTCCGGTATCTGTGACCAAAATCATCGACGGCGCCGAGCTGCTGATCCCGATGGCTGGCCTTATCGACAAAGACGCAGAGCTGGCTCGCCTGGCGAAAGAAGTGGCGAAAGTCGATGTGGAAATTGGCAAAATCGAAAGCAAACTGGCGAACGAAGGCTTTGTGGCCCGCGCGCCGGAAGCGGTCATCGCCAAAGAGCGTGAGCGTCTGGTTGCTTTTGCTGATGCGAAGACCAAGCTGATTGAGCAGCAGGCGGTTATCGCGGCGCTGTAATGCTTTAACCCCTTACGCTTCAGAGCGTAAGGGGTTTCCTTCCTGAAATATCCTCGCTTGCACTCCCCTTTATGCGGTGCTATTAACAGCAGATATGTATCAATTTTTGTCATGAGTATTGCTATGAGCGTGATTACCCCCGTCGCGACTACCATGCGTCGGATCACAGAGCAGGATAACCCGGCCATCGCCGCCGTCATCCGCACGGTTTCTGCCGAATATGGCCTCACGGCCGATAAAGGCTATACGGTTGCCGACCCCAACCTGGATGAGCTGTTCCAGCTATACAGCCAGCCGGGCCATGCCTACTGGGTTATCGAGCAGGACGGCAAGGTCGTGGGCGGTGGCGGTGTTGCGCCACTCAGCTGTAGTGAACCGGATATCTGCGAACTCCAGAAAATGTATTTTCTGCCTACGGTCCGTGGGCAAGGCCTGGCGAAGAAACTGGCGCTGCGGGCCTTTGAACACGCGCGTGCTCAGGGTTTTAAACGCTGCTACCTCGAAACAACCGCCTTCCTCAAAGAAGCTATCGCCCTGTATGAACATCTGGGCTTTGAGCATATTAATGCGCCGCTTGGTTGTACCGGCCATGTTGATTGCGAAGTCAGAATGCTGAAAAATCTGTAAATTTCGTTCCTGCCGTCTTGTGTTAAGCGACTGTAAACTGAATGCTCTACACTCTCAGTTCACACCATAACGGGGGAAAAACGATGTCGAAGATAAAAAGCTACGCCGCACCGCAGGCGGGTGCAGAACTTGAACTGTACGAGTACGATGCGGGCGATTTAAAAGCTGAAGACGTCGAAGTGCAGGTTGATTACTGCGGGATCTGCCATTCAGATCTCTCCATGATCGACAATGAATGGGGCTTCTCCAGCTATCCGCTGGTTGCCGGACACGAAGTGATCGGACGCGTCGTCGCCCTCGGAACCGCTGCGCAGGATAAAGGCCTGAAGATCGGCCAGCGCGTGGGAATCGGCTGGACGGCACGCAGCTGTGGTCACTGTGATGCCTGTATCAGCGGCAATCAGATCAACTGCCTGGAAGGCGCTACGCCGACCATTCTGAACAAAGGCGGTTTCGCCGATAAACTGCGTGCCGACTGGCAATGGGTTATTCCGCTGCCGGACAGCATCGATATCGAATCCGCAGGCCCGCTGCTGTGCGGCGGTATTACGGTGTTCAAACCACTGCTGATGCACCATATCACCGCCACCAGCCGCGTTGGTGTGATCGGTATTGGCGGTCTGGGCCATATCGCGATCAAGCTGCTTCATGCCATGGGCTGTGAGGTCACAGCATTTAGCTCAAACCCGGCGAAAGAGAAAGAAGTGCTGGCGATGGGTGCGGATAAAGTGGTGAACAGCCGCGATCCGGAAGCATTGAACGCGCTCGCGGGTCAGTTTGATTTGATCATCAACACCGTCAACGTCGATCTTGACTGGCAGCCGTACTTTGAAGCGCTGGCCTACGGCGGTAACTTCCACACCGTCGGCGCCGTGATGAAGCCACTGCCAGTTCCGGCGTTTACGCTGATCGGCGGGGATCGTAGCGTGTCTGGCTCGGCCACCGGCACACCATTCGAGTTGCGCAAACTGATGAAGTTTGCCGGACGCACCAAAGTAGCGCCAACAACCGAGCTATATCCGATGTCGAAAATCAATGAAGCTATCCAGCACGTTCGTGACGGCAAAGCCCGTTACCGTGTGGTGTTGAAAGCAGATTTCTGATGTGACAGTGCCGGGGAATGTGCGGCCTGATGCCCTCACCCCAACCCTCTCCCACGGGGAGAGGGTGCAAAGACTAAAAACGGTAACGGTTGTTACCGTTTTGCTTCTACCATGGCTTTAAACACTTCTGCCACTGCAACCGCCCCCGGATCGGTCACTCCGTCCAGATTCTCTTTATTCACGTACGACGAACGCCCCGCTCCCACTTTTACCATTTTCGCCGTCGCGTCAGCACCTGCCTGTGCCGCCTGTGCCGCAGCCTTAAGATCGCCTTTTTGCAGCGCCTCAAGCGCCGGCTGCAGCGCGTCGATCAGCGTGCGATCGCCGAGATCGGCCCCGCCGTACTGCTTCATCTGCGCCAGCCCGCTGAGCAATGCCTCGGGTAGCGGCTGACCATCGTGAAGCTTTTGCCCGGCGGCCGTGAAGAATATCGACATTAATACGCCACTCGATCCGCCCATTACCGTTGCCAGCCGCTCCCCCACCAGCAACAACAGCGCCGGCAGATCGTTAAGCGGGAGTTTCCCCGCCTCCAGATACTGCGCAATTTCCCGCGCGCCTTGCGCAAAGGTCGAACCGGTATCACCATCACCGACTTTTGCATCGAGGGCATTGAGCCGGTTTTCCAGCCCGGAAAGCGTGCCCGTAGCCGCCGACACATAGCCCGCCACCTGCGGATTTTCCGACGGGGTATATTCAACGCGGTCATGAATGGCGCTGTGCGCAACGGTACGCAATGGCGCAAACGCCACCGGCCTCTGCCAGCCCAGCGTCTCGACGTCTTCATGGAGCGCTTTTTCGAACAGGTCGTTAAGCTTCAATAACGACAGAGAAAAACCTTTCATATCCAGCGAGCTCACCAGCAGCGCCGGGCCAATCAGCCAGGCTATCTGCTCTTTCAGCGCGGAATGCGCCAGCTCTTTGGTCAGCAACGCCATCTCCAGTGCCGACACACCGCCGAGGTTATTGATCAGTACCGCAAATCGCCCCTCGCCAGCCTGCGCTTTTAGTGCATTGACCAGCGTGTCGATAATCTCTTTGCTGTTTTGCGTATCAACAACCGTTGCCCCCGGTTCACCGTGAATGCCCAGTCCCAGCTCGACATGGCCTTTTCTGATGCGTCCCTCTTCATCGTCGCTGCCCGGCAGGTTACAGGTCTGCATTGCCACACCCAGGCTCCAGAGGTTGTCGCAGGCCTGTTGCGCAATGTCCCGCACCTCACCCAGCGATTTGCCGTGCTCGGCGGCGTAACCCGCGATCTTGTGAACCAGAGCCGTACCCGCAATGCCGCGTGGCTGTTTGTTATCCGGCAGGGCGATGTCATCTGCGACAATCACCATTTCGACCTTCAGGCCATAGCGTTTGGCTTTTTCCGCTGCCAGGCCAAAGTTAAGGCGATCCCCGGTGTAGTTTTTGACAATCAGCAGGCAGCCCCGGTCGCCCGTCACTGCCACAATAGCATTCAGCACCGCATCCACGCTGGGTGAAGCAAACAGGTCGCCACAAACCGCCGCCGTCAGCATCCCTTTTCCGACAAACCCGGCATGAGCCGGTTCATGCCCTGAACCGCCGCCAGAAATAACCGCCACACGGCTCTTATCCCAGTCACTGCGTGCCACCACACGGATGGCCGGGTCGATATCGAGTTTGACGAGGTTGCCGTGCGGAGCAGAAATCAAAATGCCTTCAATGGCGTCGTTGACCAGCTGTTTGCGGTCGTTAAAGAAGAATCTGGACATAATTTCCTGAAATGTTGTGAACCGTATGCAAAAGCATAGTCCGCACTGGATAATACGCCGCAAAGTAAGGAATTTACTGAGTCATAGTGCCGCCAGGTTGCCTATACTCCACCCAGGACAAAGAGAGGACGTTCATCATGAGTACACCACTGTTAATTGCCCGGACGCTGGATAACGAGCTGTTTTTGCTGCCTGCAATGGCGAACCGCCACGGCTTGATCACCGGCGCCACCGGGACGGGTAAAACCGTTACCCTGCAAAAGCTGGCAGAGTCCCTTTCAGACATTGGCGTTCCGGTCTTTATGGCCGATGTAAAAGGCGATTTAACCGGGGTAGCTCAGGAAGGTACGGCATCAGAAAAGCTCATCGAGCGGCTGAAAAATATTGGCATCACTGACTGGGAGCCACATAAAAACCCGGTCGTCGTGTGGGACATCTTCGGCGAGAAAGGCCATCCGGTACGGGCAACGGTATCCGACCTTGGCCCTTTGCTGCTGGCTCGCCTGCTTAATCTGAATGATGTGCAGTCTGGTGTACTGAATATCATCTTCCGTATCGCCGATGACCAGGGGCTGCTGCTGCTTGATTTCAAAGACCTGCGCGCCATTACCCAGTACATCGGCGACAACGCCAAATCGTTCCAGAACCAGTACGGTAATATCAGCAGCGCTTCCGTCGGTGCCATCCAGCGCGGGTTACTGACCCTAGAGCAACAGGGCGCTGAGCATTTCTTCGGCGAGCCAATGCTGGATATCAAAGACTGGATGCGCACCGACAGCAACGGCAAAGGCGTCATCAATATTCTCAGTGCAGAAAAGCTGTATCAGATGCCGAAACTCTATGCCGCCAGCCTGCTGTGGATGCTTTCAGAGCTTTACGAACAATTGCCCGAAGCGGGCGATCTCGACAAGCCAAAACTGGTGTTCTTCTTCGACGAGGCGCACCTGCTGTTTAACGATGCGCCGCAGGTGCTGCTGGACAAAATTGAGCAGGTCATCCGCCTGATCCGTTCTAAAGGCGTTGGCGTGTGGTTTGTTTCGCAAAACCCGTCCGATATCCCCGATAACGTGCTTGGACAACTTGGTAACCGCGTCCAGCACGCTCTGCGCGCCTTTACGCCGAAAGACCAGAAAGCGGTCAAAGCGGCTGCCCAGACCATGCGGGCCAATCCGGCATTTGATACTGAAGCTGCGATTCAGGCATTAGGTACCGGCGAAGCGTTAATCTCATTTCTGGATGCAAAAGGCAGCCCGTCGGTGGTGGAGCGCGCGATGGTCATCGCTCCTTGCTCACGCATGGGGCCAGTCACCGACGATGAGCGCAACGGCCTGATTAACAACTCGCCGGTTTACGGAAAGTATGAAGACGAAGTGGATCGTGAATCAGCGTTCGAGATGCTGCAAAAAGGAGTACAGGCGACCACGCAGGCGCAGAATGCCCCCACAGCCACCAGCAGCCAGCCTTCTGCCGTGGATGACGGTATTTTGGGTGGGCTGAAGGATATTCTGTTTGGCAGCACCGGGCCGCGTGGGGGTAAACGTGATGGCGTAGTCCAGACGATGGCAAAAAGCGCCGCGCGACAGGTCACCAACCAGATTGTACGCGGCATGTTAGGGAGCCTGTTAGGCGGTCGCCGCCGGTAAACGGGGAACCCACGGGCGGCCAAGTGCCGATCCCTGTACTCCCTGTTCATGTAGATAGCGGTCAATTTCCACCATCCCCGTCCAGCGGTTCTCACACCAGAGCGGTGCCAGAAGCGTTGGACGGCGGGCGCTGGCGGAAATGCGGTGATAGATAATTTCCGGCGGCGTGTGACGGATCATCTCCCCTGCCGTGACCGTATATTCCTCCAGCTCGATACCGTTTAACCGCCCCGCTTCCCAGGCTTTCGCCATGATGCTGCCCTTCACGATATGCAGCGGATGCAGCTTGATACCGTCCACGCCCGTCTCAACCACCTTTTCCAGCGTCTCAAGCCCGTGCTGCTGCCCTTCCCCTGGTAAACCGACAATCAGATGCGAGCAGACTTTCAGCCCGCGCTCGCGGGCAAGGCGCGTGGTTTTTTGATAGCAGGCGAAATCATGCCCGCGATTAATCCGGTGCAGCGTTTTATCATTTGCGGTTTGTAACCCCAGCTCCAGCCAGATTTCATAACCCTGATCTTTGTATTCGCAGAGCAAATCGAGCACGGCTTCCGGTACGCAGTCCGGACGCGTCCCCACACACAGCCCCACAATGCTGGCCTGGCTTACGGCCTGCTGATACATCGAGCGTAACACCTGCACTTCCGCCCAGGTGCTGGTGTAGGCCTGGAAATAAGCCAGATATTGCTTTGCGCGGTTCACCAGGTTTGCCTGATGTGAAAGCTGCTCGGCAATGGAGTGATGCTGCTGGGCTTCGTCGGCAAAGGAGGCCACGTTACAGAACGTGCAGCCACCACGCCCGATGGTGCCATCGCGATTCGGGCAGCTAAAACCCCCGTGCAGCGTCAGCTTATGAACCTTTTGCCCATAGCGTTGCAAAAGATCCCCACCAAACATATTGACTAATTTCTGTAACTGCATAATCTGATAGACCGTCCCGGAGAAAGGGGACAAGCCTGCCATTTTTAGCCTCTGTCGGCGATGACCTGGATCAATCGCCCTGGACGGCCTTTATCTATTTGAATAAATACTCAAGATTACTGCAATTTCATTCACGGATGACGTGATTACTTTTCCTTATGTTCTGACTGTTTTTTTCATTAATGCTATCAACACTGAAAAACAGTGGCTTTATGCGGGTTTAAAGCCAGTACCAGATTAAAATCCTGCCAAAAAACCGCTATTCAGCACGCTGCATTGATAATACCGCTTTCATATAGTGAGTCAGATCACACTCCGCGGTGACTTCTCAGGACGTTTAGCAGATGTAAAAATAGTTAAATACTATTTATATTCAATTAGTTAACACCTCTTTAGCACATTTTTGTATAAATAAGATTGCCATTTGACCTGTGTACCAATTCCCGATAAGTTGGAAATCCGCTGGAAGCTTTCTGGATGAGCGGCCTGCTCATCATATTTATGCAGTAATTGAGATTCCCTCTGAAGCAAGTCCTCAAACTTGTTTACCTGCGCGAAAGGATGAAAAGAGGGCGAATGCGAGGTACGCGTATGAAACGCAAACCCCGTCGCCATGCTCTTTCTGTGCCTGTGCGCCACGGTAAAGTTCAGTGGGAAGCCCGACGAGCCTGGGGAGGTTCACTGATATGTTGTACGATAAATCCCTTGAGAAGGATAACTGTGGTTTCGGCCTGATCGCCCACATAGAAGGCGAACCTAGCCACAAGGTAGTGCGTACTGCCATTCACGCACTGGCCCGGATGCAGCACCGTGGTGCAATCCTTGCCGATGGTAAAACCGGTGATGGTTGCGGCCTGCTGCTGCAAAAACCCGATCGTTTCTTCCGTATCGTTGCGGAAGAACGCGGCTGGCGTTTAGCCAAAAACTACGCTGTCGGGATGCTGTTCCTGAATCAGGATCCTGAAAAAGCGGCCGCCTCACGCCGCATCGTCGAAGAAGAACTTCAACGTGAAACCCTGTCAATTGTCGGCTGGCGCAATGTGCCAACCAACGAAGGGGTGCTCGGTGAAATCGCCCTCTCCTCGCTGCCTCGTATTGAACAGATTTTTGTTAACGCGCCTGCGGGCTGGCGTCCACGTGATATGGAACGCCGTCTGTTTATCGCCCGTCGCCGCATTGAAAAGCGTCTCCAGGAAGATAAAGAGTTTTACGTCTGTAGCCTCTCTAACCTGGTGAACATCTATAAAGGTCTGTGTATGCCGGCTGACCTGCCGCGCTTCTACCTGGACCTGGCGGACCTGCGTCTGGAATCGGCCATTTGCCTGTTCCACCAGCGCTTCTCCACCAACACCGTTCCACGCTGGCCGCTGGCTCAGCCGTTCCGCTATCTGGCGCACAACGGCGAGATCAACACCATTACCGGTAACCGCCAGTGGGCACGCGCCCGTACCTATAAGTTCCAGACCCCGCTGATCCCTGACCTGCACGATGCAGCGCCGTTCGTCAACGAAACCGGCTCTGACTCCAGCTCAATGGATAACATGCTGGAACTGCTGCTGGCAGGCGGTATGGATATCGTTCGCGCCATGCGTCTGCTCGTGCCACCCGCCTGGCAGAACAACCCGGATATGGATCCGGAGCTGCGCGCATTCTTTGACTTTAACTCCATGCACATGGAGCCGTGGGATGGCCCGGCGGGCATCGTCATGTCCGACGGTCGTTTTGCTGCCTGTAACCTGGACCGTAACGGTCTGCGTCCGGCGCGCTACGTCATCACCAAAGACAAACTCATCACCTGTGCTTCTGAAGTCGGTATCTGGGATTACCAGCCTGACGAAGTGGTCGAAAAAGGCCGCGTTGGCCCGGGTGAGCTGATGGTTATCGACACCCGCGGTGGGCGTATCCTGCACTCCGCTGAAACCGATCACGACCTGAAGAGCCGCCATCCGTACAAAGAGTGGATGGAGAAAAACGTGCGTCGCCTTGTGCCATTCGAAGACCTGTCTGATGAAGATGTCGGCAGTCGCGAAATGGACGACGATACGCTGGCAAGCTTCCAGAAACAGTTTAACTACAGCGCTGAAGAGCTGGATTCCGTTATCCGCGTGCTGGGGGAAAACGGCCAGGAAGCCGTTGGCTCCATGGGCGATGACACCCCGTTTGCCGTGCTCTCCAGCCAGCCACGTATCATTTACGATTACTTCCGTCAGCAGTTTGCGCAGGTAACCAACCCGCCAATCGATCCGCTGCGTGAAGCTCACGTAATGTCACTGGCCACCAGCATCGGCCGCGAGATGAACGTCTTCTGCGAAGCCGAAGGCCAGGCGCACCGTCTGACCTTTAAATCGCCGATCCTGCTGTACTCCGATTTCAAACAGCTCACCACCATGAAAGAGGAGCACTACCGCGCCGACACGCTCGATATCACGTTCGACGTGACCAAAGCGAGCCTCGAAGAGACGGTGAATGCGCTGTGTGACAAAGCCGAACAGATGGTGCGCAATGGTACCGTTCTGCTGGTATTGTCCGACCGTAATATCGCGAAAGACCGCCTGCCGGTACCTGCGCCAATGGCCGTGGGTGCTATCCAGACGCGTCTGGTCGACAAGAGCCTGCGCTGCGACGCCAACATTATTGTTGAAACCGCCAGCGCACGTGACCCGCACCACTTTGCCGTGCTGTTAGGCTTCGGTGCGACCGCAATCTATCCGTACCTGGCCTACGAAACGCTGGCGCGTCTGGTTGATACCCGTGCTATCGACAAAGAGTACCGTGCTGTGATGCTGAACTACCGTAACGGCATCAACAAAGGCCTGTACAAGATCATGTCCAAAATGGGCATCTCGACGATTGCCTCTTACCGCTGCTCGAAGCTGTTCGAAGCCGTTGGCCTTCACGATGACGTGGCGTCACTGTGCTTCCAGGGCGTGATCAGCCGTATCGGCGGGGCCGGTTTCACCGACTTCGAACAAGACCTGGTGAATCTGTCAAAACGCGCCTGGCTGGCACGTAAGCCGCTGGATCAGGGTGGCCTGCTGAAATACGTCCACGGTGGGGAATATCACGCCTACAACCCGGACGTGGTGCGCACCCTGCAACAGGCCGTACAGAGCGGCGAGTACAGCGATTATCAGCAGTACGCTGAGCTGGTTAACAACCGCCCTGCGGCGACGCTTCGCGACCTGCTGGCAGTGAATCCAGGTGATGAAGCCGTCAGCATCAACGAGGTTGAGCCTGCGACTGAGCTGTTCAAGCGCTTTGATACCGCAGCTATGTCTATCGGTGCTCTCAGCCCGGAAGCCCACGAAGCCCTGGCGGAAGCCATGAACAGCATCGGCGGGAACTCAAACTCCGGCGAAGGTGGTGAAGATCCTGCCCGTTACGGCACCAACAAAGTGTCCCGTATCAAGCAGGTGGCATCCGGTCGCTTTGGCGTTACGCCAGCGTACCTGGTCAACGCCGACGTCATTCAGATTAAAGTCGCTCAGGGTGCTAAACCGGGCGAAGGCGGTCAGTTACCGGGTGATAAAGTCACGCCGTACATCGCCAAACTGCGCTATTCCGTGCCGGGTGTGACGCTGATCTCCCCGCCACCGCACCACGATATTTACTCTATCGAGGACTTAGCACAGCTGATTTTCGACCTGAAACAGGTCAACCCGAAAGCGATGATCTCCGTGAAGCTGGTTTCCGAACCGGGCGTCGGCACCATTGCAACCGGTGTGGCAAAAGCCTATGCCGACCTGATTACCATTGCCGGTTACGACGGTGGTACAGGCGCAAGCCCACTCTCCTCCGTGAAATATGCGGGTTGCCCGTGGGAACTGGGTCTGGTGGAAACCCAACAGGCACTGGTGGCAAACGGCCTGCGTCACAAGATCCGTCTGCAAGTGGATGGCGGTCTGAAAACCGGTCTGGATATCATCAAAGCGGCGATTCTGGGCGCTGAAAGCTTCGGCTTCGGTACCGGTCCAATGGTCGCGCTGGGCTGTAAATATCTGCGTATTTGTCACCTGAACAACTGCGCAACCGGTGTTGCGACTCAGGACGAGAAGCTGCGTAAGAACCATTACCATGGTCTGCCGTTCAAAGTGACCAACTACTTTGACTTTATCGCCCGCGAAACCCGCGAGCTGATGGCGCAGCTGGGCGTGAAACGCCTGGTCGACCTGATTGGCCGTACCGACCTGCTGAAAGAGCTGGAAGGTTTCACTGCCAAACAGCAGAAACTGGAGCTGTCTAAGCTGCTGGAAACGGCCGAGCCGCATCCGGGTAAAGCGGTGTACTGCACCGAGAACAACCCGCCGTTCGATAACGGTGTGCTGAACGCGCAGCTGCTGCAACAGGCAAAAGCCTACGTGGATGACAAACAGAGCAAAACGTTCTGGTTCGATATCCGCAACACCGACCGTTCTGTTGGCGCATCACTCTCTGGTTACATCGCGCAAACGCATGGCGACCAGGGTCTGGCTGCCGATCCAATTACCGCTCACTTCAGCGGTACTGCGGGTCAGAGCTTCGGTGTGTGGAACGCAGGCGGCGTTGAGCTGTACCTGACCGGCGATGCTAACGACTATGTGGGTAAAGGCATGGCGGGTGGTCTGCTGGCGGTTCGTCCTCCGGTGGGTTCAGCCTTCCGCAGCTGCGATGCAAGCATCATCGGTAACACCTGTCTGTATGGGGCAACCGGTGGTCGTCTGTTCGCAGCAGGCCGTGCAGGTGAGCGTTTTGCCGTGCGTAACTCCGGTGCTATCACCGTCGTGGAAGGCATTGGCGATAACGGATGTGAATACATGACAGGCGGGATTGTTTGCGTACTGGGTAAAACCGGCGTGAACTTCGGCGCAGGCATGACGGGCGGTTTTGCTTACGTCCTGGATGAAGACGGTGAGTTCCGCAAACGCGTGAACCCGGAACTGGTGGAAGTGCTGGACGTTGATACGCTGGCCATCCACGAAGAACACCTGCGCGGTTTGATTACCGAACACGTGCAGCATACCGGTTCTTCGCGCGGCGAAGAGATTCTGGCGAACTGGCCGGCGTTCTCTGCGAAATTCGCGCTGGTTAAACCGAAGTCCAGCGATGTTAAAGCACTGTTGGGTCACCGTAGTCGTAGCGCAGCAGAGCTGCGTGTGCAGGCGCAGTAAGGAATTCAGATGAGCCAGAACGTATACCAGTTTATCGACTTGCAGCGTGTTGATCCGCCAAAGAAACCGCTGAAGATCCGTAAAATTGAATTTGTTGAAATCTATGAGCCATTTTCAGAAGGCCAGGCCAAAGCACAGGCAGACCGCTGCCTGTCCTGCGGTAACCCTTACTGTGAATGGAAATGTCCGGTACACAACTACATCCCGAACTGGCTGAAACTGGCCAACGAGGGGCGTATTTTTGAAGCCGCCGAGCTGTCTCACCAGACTAACACCCTGCCGGAAGTCTGCGGCCGCGTGTGTCCTCAGGACCGTCTGTGTGAAGGTTCCTGTACGCTGAACGACGAGTTTGGTGCAGTGACCATCGGTAACATCGAGCGCTATATCAACGATAAAGCGTTCGAGATGGGCTGGCGCCCGGATATGACCGGCGTGAAGCAAACCGACAAACGCGTGGCGATCATCGGTGCAGGTCCGGCGGGCCTCGCCTGTGCGGACGTCCTGACCCGTAACGGCGTGAAGGCGGTGGTCTTTGACCGTCACCCGGAAATCGGTGGTCTGCTGACCTTCGGTATCCCGGCCTTCAAGCTGGAAAAAGAGGTGATGACCCGCCGCCGTGAAATCTTCACCGGCATGGGTATCGAGTTCAAACTGAATGTGGAAGTGGGTCGCGATGTGCAACTCGACGATCTGCTGAAAGATTACGATGCCGTGTTCCTGGGCGTGGGCACTTATCAGTCCATGCGCGGTGGTCTGGAGAACGAAGAAGCGCCAGGCGTTTACGACGCGCTGCCGTTCCTGATTGCTAACACCAAGCAGATTATGGGTTACGGTGAAACTGCCGATGAGCCTTACGTCAGCATGGAAGGCAAACGCGTGGTCGTACTGGGCGGTGGTGATACCGCGATGGACTGCGTGCGTACCTCCATTCGTCAGAATGCGACTCACGTTATCTGTGCTTATCGCCGTGACGAAGAGAACATGCCTGGCTCCAAACGCGAAGTGAAAAACGCGCGTGAAGAGGGCGTGGAGTTCCAGTTCAACATCCAGCCTCTGGGTGTTGAAGTGAATGCCAACGGTAAAGTGAGCGGCGTGAAAATGGCGCGCACTGAAATGGGCGCACCGGATGCAAAAGGCCGTCGTCGCGCTGAAATCGTGGCAGGCTCAGAGCATGTGATCCCGGCAGACGCGGTAGTGATGGCGTTTGGTTTCCGTCCTCACAGCATGGAGTGGCTGGCGAAGCACAGCGTGGAGCTGGATTCTCAGGGCCGCGTGATTGCACCGGAAGGCAGCGATAACGCATTCCAGACCAGCAACCCGAAAATCTTCGCCGGTGGTGATATCGTGCGCGGCTCTGACCTGGTGGTCACCGCGATTGCCGAAGGTCGTAAAGCGGCAGACGGTATTCTGAACTACCTGGAAGTGTAAGACATAAGCCGGATGGCAACACCATCCGGCTTTTTTTATGCCGCCAACAGGCTGGCGCGAACTTTTACCACCACCTTTTTAATTTCTCCTGCTGTGCCCACCACACATCCCGGTTTATGCGGCTCTCCGGGCATAAACACCACAAACATTCCCGGTTTTAGTACCAGTGATTGTTCCTCTTCAATGTGGCAGCAAAGCTGATAATCTTCAGCGACATGCTTTTCCTCGCACTCCCGCGCAGAGCCCTCCGTGCCAAACAGAATGCGTTCTTCTCCGGCTAACAGAAGCTGGATATCAATATATTGCTCGTGCAGCTCTGCCTTCTTTTGTTCCGGCCGTTGCGTGGCAAATTGCATGACGTTCATAAAGACGTCATCCCCCTGAAGTGCATAGTGTCCGGGTGCTTTCTCCTGCGGACGTGCGCTAAGCGCCAGCGTTAACGCATTGACCCAGGCAGAAGGCAGGCCTGATGAAGTGAGTGACGACAATGTTCCCAGAATCATGACGCGTATCCTTATGCTAATAACGCCGCGCCCAATAGCCCGGCATCATGACGATAATGTGCGGCCCGGAGCGCGACCTGATAAATCTCCGGCTCTTGCGACAGATATTCCGCAACCTGCGGTAAATACCCGTCGGCCAGACCGACGCTGCCCCCGATGACAACATTCCGGCAATCGGTGACAGCTTTAACATCAGCAATGAGCCGTGCCAGCGTTTGTGCAGAGCGTGCAACCAGACTTCGCGCCTGGGGAACGCCCTGCGCGGCCTGCACGAATATCGCTTTTGCGTCCAGCCCCGCAAGTTCCGCCTGCGCCTGAGCCGCAATCCCGCGCCCTGACGCAATAGCCTCGACGCAGCCTCTGCGCCCGCAACCGCAAAGCGGCCCGCCGGGGTCGGCCAGCGTGTGCCCAAGATGCCCCGCCAGCCCACCGCTGCCGGTCTGCAATTTCCCATTGAGAACCACACCGCCGCCCACGCCGGTTGAAACCGTCAGGAACACCATATCGTCACCGGCAGGTAAGGCGCAGAACTCAGCCCAGGCGGCGGCCTGCGCGTCGTTGATTGCCATCACCGGGAGATCAGTGATCCCCGAGAGAAACCCAACCAGCGGAAACTGCACCAGCCCGCCCAGATTTGCCGGGTTGATGGACGTCAGTACACCATTGTGGATGATCCCGGTCGAAGCCACCGCCACCCGCTCTGCCGATATGAGTAAGGGTGCGATTAGCACCTGGAGTGCCTCCTGCAACGCCTGCGGTGTCTGGCTGGCAGGTGTCGGGGACTCCCGACGTGCGGTAATGGTTTGCCCATCCACCAGTGCCGCGGCGAGCTTGGTGCCGCCGATATCAATGGCCAGTGTCGACATTTCGCACCTCGCGCATGGCGTCATTAAACCACTGGCAGATGTGTTCAAGACGGGTGATTGCCGAGCCAACCGTCACCGCCCATGCCCCGTGCTGCATCGCCTGCGCCGCAAGCTCCGGTGAGTTATAGCGCCCTTCGGCAATCACCCGGCAACCCGCATCGCTTAGCGCGCGAACCAGCGCAAGATCGGGGTCTTTTGGCGTGTCCGGCGTCAGGTAGCCCGAGAGTGTCGAGCCAATCAATTCAGCGCCAAGTTGCTGGCAATAACGTCCATCCTCCAGCGATGCGCAGTCTGCCATCGCCAGCCGTTCGTGGTGGTGGATCCTCTCCACGATGGCTTCACGTGTGGCGGGGCGCAGGCGGTCGGTGCCGTCAAAAGCAATGATGTCAGCACCCGCCTGCGCCAGGGCATCCACATCCTCAAGAAAGGGCGTGATGCGCACCGGAGAATCAGGCAGGTCGCGTTTAACAATGCCAATCACCGGGATCGAGAGCAGCGGACGCGCAGCACGCAGATTCGCAATGCCCTCAATTCGCACAGCCACAGCGCTGGCATGTTCTGCCGCAAGCGCCATTGCCGCGACGATGTCCGGCCTGTCCAGCGGGCTTTCCGGGACGGGCTGGCAGGAGACAATTAATCCGCCGGTTGCGGCTATCTTCTGATTAAGCGTTTCAATCAATGACATCACGTTATCCCTTGTGTTTAATCAGGCTGCTTTTATCCGCCCCGAAAGGCACTGCACCGCTTAACGGTTTACCATCAATGGCATCGTGGGTACGCAGAGCTTCCGGTCTTACCCAGCGCTGAACGCGAGAAGGCATATCCAGACCGATGAGCAAGATAACCACAAACGTCAGGCCGAAGGAGAGCGAACCCAGCGCCGTACCCAGTTCCATATTCTGCGCCAGCAAGGCACCAATCACCGGCGCGATCGCCCCGCCCAGCGCCCCCACGTTGTAGGTAAAGCCCAGCCCGGCGGCACGTTGGTCGGTATCAAAATAGCCGCCGATGAGTTTAGGTAAGATCCCTGAAATACCCTGCCCCAGCATCTGCTGGAAAAAGAGTAGCAAGCCCAGAACCCAGACATTTGCGCCACCGATCGCAAATACCGGGATAATCAGCAGCTGTGAGGCCAGCAGGCTACAGACGTAGGCCTTGCGCGTGCCCAGCCAGTCACCGAGGAAGCCGCCCACGCAGCACCCCACCGCCGCACCGAATCCACTAAAGAACAACACGCGCGCCACTGTCGACGGGTCATACGCCAGCTCGGTTTTCAGGTAAGTGGGCAACAACGCCTGAATCGGCCAGGAATAGAGAAAAGCGAACAGAACAACGACCATCAGCGTGACGCCAGTAGGCCAGCGCTTACCGCTGCTCTGCACCATAAAGCTGATAAACACCGTGGCACACAGCAGGCCGAGAATGACCACCAGACCCGCATTATTGAGCTCTCCGGCAAAACAGAACCACAGCGCTGTACCGGCAAACAGGGTCATCAGGATGTTGATCACGCGGTATTTGCCGCGATACAGGATATCGACCATCGTACGTACCGGCGCTTTGTCCTGGTACTTTGCTTTCCAGTCTTCGGCTTCCGGAATATTTTTCCGCAGCCACAAAGCAAACACGATGGGCAAGATGCCAATAAAGAACAGCGCCCGCCAGCCCCAAACAGGTACCACGAGGCTATAGACCTGGGCCGCAATCACCGCGCCAACAGAAAAGCCGGAGATAAGAAAGCCGCTCGCCTTATTACGCAGATGCTTCGGCCAGCTTTCAATGACATAGGTGGCGCTGGAACCGTATTCGCCCGCCATTCCCATACCAATCACCATACGGGCGATAAACATGGTGACGTAACCTGGTGCGAAACCACACGCCAGCGTGCCGCAAGAGAAGAGAACGATACTGGTGATCATCGCCAGTTTACGCCCGTAGCGATCGCCCATGGCACCCAGCAGTAACCCGCCGAACCAGCGTGAAATAAAGGCCGCCGAAATCAGGCTGGCCGCTTCCACCGTGGTTAATCCAAATTCACTTTTTACTTCTGTCAGAACTAAGGCAATTAACACAAAATCGAAGCCATCAAGCAGATATCCCAGCCAGGCGGCAGAGAATGCGCGCCACTGGGGGCGACTAAGATGGCGGTACCACGGGATGCTTTGGGTAGACATACTCATAACACTCTCCCGATAACGGTTTACGTAACCGGATGGCGGCTACGTAGCGTGTTTTTGTGGGCCGGATACGCGAAGCGCCATCCGGCAATGGATTAGCGCTTCTCTGCCATCAATTGTTCTGCCAGGGTTTTTAGCTCAGGCACGTATTGTTCGTCCACTGGTGCAAACGGTTTTCGGCACAGCGGCACAGAAAGCACATCCATGTAGTGCAACACGGTTTTCAGACCACGGAAGACACCCGCTTTTATCAGCAGGTCGATGACCTTGTTACACTCGCTTTGTAGCCTTTGAGCGGTCACGTTATCCCCTTCGCGGATCGCTTTGGCGATCGCCTGGTAACGCCAGCCCATGATGTTGTAGGTACTGCCGATCCCGCCGTCAGCACCAGCCAGTAAGCCTGATGCAAAGATCTCATCGTAACCGTTGTAGAGCACCAGATCGGGATGCGCGCGGCGGATCTGTTCCATCTGGAAGAGATCGCCTGATGTTTGTTTCAGTGCGCCAACACCCGGCAGGGTGACCAGCGTGTCTATCTGATCCAGCGTCAGCCTCACGCCGCTGAGCGCGGGGATGTTGTACACCACCATTGGCAAACCATCAGCCGAATCAATAATTGCACGGTAATGGTCGCAATGTTCTTCAAAGCTGAAGGGATAGTAAAACGGTGTGACGGCGGACACGGCGTCAAAGCCAAAACGGGCCGCTGCGCTGGCGAGTTGCTGGCTTTCTGTCGTGCTGATACAGCCGACATGGGCAATCAAGGTGATTTTCCCTTTCGCCTCTTCCGCCACAATTTCCATAACCTGTTCACGTTCAGACAGGCTTTGTACAAAGGCCTCCCCCGTCGAACCACCAACATAGAGCCCGTCGATCCCCTGCTGAATATTGAACTGCACCAGACGACGCAGACTCTCTTTATCCAGTGCCTGCTGGGTGTTAAACGGGGTCAGGAGTGCGGCCATTACGCCACGTAATTGCGTTGCCATAGATACCTCAATGAATGACTGGTTTGTTTTAACGATATACCTTTATACCTGTTATACCAGATCAATTTAGCAGCAATGGCATACAGAACGCTTATATTGCGATCTGCTTCACTAAAGGATCGTTATTTTTTGGCTTTGGAATTCTGCCCGAAGGCATGCCAGGTGGCCGATACGCTGTTGAGGTGGGTTTGTAGCGCACGATCGGCTTCATCAGGATCGCGACGGCGGATCGCATCAACGATCGCAATATGCTGCCGATAGCTGATTTCATTGTGCTGATAAAGTTCGGAATCTGCGACTTTAGGTCGCGCGGCAATCAGCCAGTCGAGCAACGCAACGTGAATCGCCATGAAGATGGGGTTACCGGGGATTTCGGCCAGCACTCGGTGGAAATCGACATCGGACCGAATAAACAGGGTGTTGTCGTCCAGCGACTCGCTGTTGATTTCCAGCGCTTTTGTCAGGCGTTCCAGCTGCTCGTTTGTGGCATATTCCGCAGCAAAGCGCACAAGACTGGATTCAAAGAACAAGCGTAATTGTTCAAAGTGAGCAATGCCGCCAGGCTGGGTCAGGAAATCTTTCGCCATGCCGGAAAGTTCGCTGATGATGGTATCAGCAGAAGGCATGGAGACGCGGGCGCGTTCTCCGTTGTTGATTTGCACCAGTCCTTTACGCTTTAGCGCGGCAAGCGCCTCACGCACGGACGGGCGCCCAACGTTAAAAAACTCCATCAGCTCGCGTTCAGAGGGCAACTGTTCTCCCTGAGCGAACTCCTTGCGGCGGATCATCTGCTCCAGCTCTTCTTCCACCATATCGGACAGCTTTTTGCGCGCCAGCGGACGACGTCGCAGGCTGCGGCCAATGGATTCATCAGAGTTTTCAGCTTTAAGATCAGTCGGTTTCATTGCAGTCCGGTGCCGGAAAGGGAGAAAAATTCATCATAACACAGGAAATTACAGGTGGCGAAAAGGGGCAGAAAGCAAAACAGGCCCGATGGGCCTGTTTAATTATTTCACAACGCGCAGCGCCGGACGGCCACCGCGCGGCGGCGGATCGTCATCAGGATCGTGGTCGTTGTGATGGTCAGGTTTGTCACCGTCAATGATAGACATCACCGTATCGCTTTCGCGATCGTCGGATACGTCGTCATCATTCAGGCTGGCACCGTCTTCATCATAAGCCGCTTCCGGCTCGAACATGGTACCTGCACCGTTTTCACGCGCATAGATAGCCAGTACAGCAGCGAGCGGCACAGAAACCTGACGCGGTACACCGCCGAAGCGCGCGTTAAAACGCACTTCGTCGTTCGCCAGTTCCAGATTACCTACCGCACGCGGTGCGATGTTCAGCACTATCTGTCCGTCGCGTGCGTATTCCATTGGCACCAGCACACCCGGTAACGTCACATCCACAACCAGGTGCGGCGTGAGCTGGTTATCCAGCAGCCATTCATAGAAGGCGCGCAGCAGATAAGGACGGCGTGGAGAAAGTTGTGACATTTCCACAGTCATTAGCCTCGGCCGAGACGCATTTCACGTTCCGGCTCTGTCAGAGAAGCCAGGAAAGAGTCGCGTTCGAATACGCGAGTCATGTAGCCTTTCAGCTCTTTCGCACCCGGGCCGCTGAACTCTACACCCAGCGTAGGCAGGCGCCACAGCAACGGAGCCAGATAGCAGTCTACCAGGCTGAACTCGTCGCTCAGGAAGAAAGGTTTCTGACCAAACACTGGCGCAATCGCCAGCAGCTCTTCACGCAGTTGTTTACGTGCAGCATCCGCTTCAGACGAGGAACCGTTAACGATAACGTTCATCAGCGTGTACCAGTCTTTCTCGATACGCTGCATGTACAGGCGGCTTTCACCACGCGCAACAGGGTATACCGGCATCAGTGGCGGATGCGGGAAACGCTCATCAAGATATTCCATAATGATGCGGGATTCCCACAGGGTCAGCTCACGATCTACCAGCGTCGGCACGCTTTGGCTCGGGTTGAGATCGATCAGATCCTGAGGCGGGTTATCCTTTTCCACATGCTCGATCTCAAAACTGACACCCTTCTCGGCCAGCACGATACGAACCTGATGGCTATAAATGTCAGTAGGACCAGAAAACAGCGTCATTACCGAACGTTTGTTGGCAGCGACAGCCATGAAAACCTCCAGGTATATTCAGAATTTTTACTGCTACCAGCCCACCAGGGCCAGCCAGATGAAATATCGCCCATCCCAGAGAAGACACATTGTTCAAGAATCGAACAAAAATCGAGTATTCACCGATATTTGGGCAGAAAATTGGATGATAGTTTACCAGATTTTACGACCATTGTGGTGAGGGGATTCTGGAAATGTGGAAAAAGAGGACATATATGCATTGAATTTGTGGATAACCTAAGCATTATCCATAAAAAAACCCGCCGAAGCGGGTTTTTCGCCAATCGTTCTGCGTGAGCAGAAAATGATTAACGTTTGGAGAACTGTGGACGACGACGTGCTTTACGCAGACCCACTTTCTTACGTTCAACCTGACGAGCGTCACGAGTAACGAAGCCAGCTTTACGCAGTTCAGAACGCAGGGATTCGTCGTACTCCATCAGAGCGCGGGTGATACCGTGACGGATCGCACCTGCCTGACCGGAGATACCACCACCTTTAACGGTGATGTACAGATCCAGTTTTTCTACCATATCAACCAGTTCCAGCGGCTGGCGAACTACCATGCGGGCAGTTTCACGACCGAAGTACTGTTCCAGAGAACGTTGGTTGATTACGATTTTACCGCTGCCCGGTTTGATGAACACGCGAGCTGCGGAACTTTTGCGGCGACCAGTGCCGTAGTATTGATTTTCAGCCATTGCCTATAATCCCGATTAGATGTCAAGAACTTGCGGTTGCTGTGCCGCGTGGTTGTGCTCGTTACCTGCGTAAACTTTCAGTTTACGGAACATAGCACGACCCAGCGGGCCTTTTGGCAGCATGCCTTTAACCGCGATTTCAATCACACGCTCAGGACGGCGAGCAATCATCTCTTCAAAGGTCGCTTCTTTGATACCACCGATGTGGCCGGTGTGATGGTAGTACATTTTGTCTTCGCGCTTGTTGCCGGTTACAGCAACTTTTTCTGCGTTCAGAACGATGATGTAGTCACCAGTATCAACGTGCAGAGTGTATTCCGCTTTGTGCTTACCGCGCAGGCGACGAGCCAGTTCGGAAGCCAGACGGCCCAGAGTTTTACCGGTCGCGTCAACAACATACCAGTCGCGCTGTACGGTTTCTGGTTTAGCTGTAAAAGTTTTCATTAAAAGCTTACCCAAATAATAAGTTACACGTTGGTGAACACCCAAACGTTTAGTCAGTTGAGGCTCACACGACAAAGTCCGGCAAACCTACCCCTTCGAATAGCAAATGCCGACACATAGAAAGTTTCGGGAAAAAAACCTTCTCGTAACGTGGGGTCGCAAGATTATAGAGAAGTTGAGGTCAAAGATCGACCCTTAAATGTGATTCGGAGCGGGTTTTTCGGAGGGTGAGTTTTGTGCGGCCTGATGCCCTCACCCCCAGCCCTTCTCCCACTGGGAGAAGGTAGCATTTATGGCATATGCTCACGCTTGAGGTACTCTTCGCTTTGCATCTCCTGCAAACGCGACAGGCAGCGCTGAAACTCAAACTTCAGCCGTTCGCCCTGATACACCTCATATAAAGGCACTTCTGCGCTCACCACAAGCTTCACATGGCGCTCATAGAATTCATCCACCAGCGCGATAAAACGGCGCGCTTCGCTCTCCATCAGCAGCGTCATGACGGGCACATCCAGTAGCATCACCGTGTGGAACAGGCGTGAAAGCGCAATGTAGTCATGTTGACTGCGGGCATCCACGCAAAGCGTGGTGAAAGAGACTGCCAGCGTTTGATTCTCAACGCCCTGCGTTTGCAGTGGCCGGTGGTTAATGTCCAGCACCGGCATGTTAGTTCGCGCCGTACCCGCAAGCGCCAGCCACAGCTTATCCATCTGGCTTTGTGTGTCGGCGTTTAACGGTGACAGCCACAAATGTGCCTGGGTCAGCGTGCGCAGACGATAATCCACACCCGCATCAACGTTCATGATGTCGCAATGCTGCTTGATAGCATCAATGGCTGGCAGAAAACGCGCCCGCTGCAAACCGTTTCGGTAAAGCTCGTCAGGGGGAATGTTCGATGTGGCCACCAGCGTAATCCCGCGCGCGAACAGCGCTTTCATCAGGCCACCCAGCAGCATGGCATCGGTGATGTCGGAAACGAAAAACTCATCGAAACACAGTACGTCCGTTTCGGCTTTGAAGCGCTCGGCAACAATATCCAGCGGATCGCTCTGCCCCTGTAGCGCCGTCAGCTCTTCATGAACACGCAGCATAAAACGGTGGAAGTGCAGGCGCTGTTTACGCGTTCCGGGCAGGCTTTGGTAGAACATATCCATCAGCCAGGTTTTACCGCGCCCCACGCCTCCCCACATATATAAGCCACGAACTGGTGCACTCACCTGCGGCTCTTTTTTTCCGAGCAACCGTCCAAATGCCGCTTTTAACCCACCGCTTTGCACTACGTCTGCGGGTTTTGCCGTGAGCTCCTGGTAAATCGTATCCAGTCGGTTTACCGCTTCACGCTGAACGTCATCCGGCTGATGCGAGCCCTCATTCAGGGCCTGTTGGTATCGCGATGAGGGGGAAAGGCTTTGCATGATATTGTTGTTATTCCTTCAGTTAATGCTCATCAGTGTGCATGACTGATGAAAAAAAGGCCGTTCTACACTACGCGATGATACGTCAGGATTCCACTTCTGCGGAAATAGCGGTTATAGTGGCATTATCAGGCACAGGCAGGAGCCGAGCCAACACCCTACGGAATCACAAGACAACGGGAGAAGTTCATGACCTGGGAATATGCGCTAATTGGTTTAGTCGTCGGCATCGTGATCGGTGCTGTGGCCATGCGTTTCGGTAATCGCAAATTGCGTCAGCAGCAGTCCTTACAGTACGAACTGGAAAAGAATAAAGCTGAACTGGAAGAGTATCGCGAAGAGCTGGTCAGCCACTTTGCCCGTAGCGCCGAGCTGCTGGACAACATGGCGACTGATTATCGCCAGCTGTATCAACACATGGCAAAAAGCTCCAGCAGCCTGCTGCCGGAACTGACCGCGGAATCCAACCCATTCCGCAATCGTCTGGCTGACTCCGAAGCCGGTAACGATCAAGCCCCGGTGCAGATGCCACGCGACTATTCAGACGGCGCATCCGGCCTGCTTCGCGGTGGCGCAAAACGCGATTAATCGCACAACCTGAATATATTTTACGGGTGCACATGCTGCACCCGTCCTTTCTTTCTGACCCCAGCTATTATTTAGTCAAACACCTCATTGTTCAGCGGTTTAAAATTCAATAACATCAACATGTTTTTGGGGCCGTTCTTCCTTTATTTCAGGTTACGAGAGTCAGCATCGATGAAGAAAAAAAACCAGCTTTTAAGCGCTATCGCGTTAAGTGTCGGGTTATCTCTCTCGGCGTCCTTCCCTGCAACCGCAAGCCTGCCTGCGCTGGTTCCGGGGCAGGCGACCATTCCTAGCCTCGCACCGATGCTGGAAAAAGTGCTGCCTGCTGTAGTGAGCGTAAAGGTGGAAGGCACTGCGCTGCAAAACCAGCGTGTCCCTGAAGAACTGAAAAAATATTTCGGTGATGAATCCCCCGACCAACAGGCCCAGCCTTTTGAAGGTCTGGGCTCCGGGGTGATCATCGATGCCGCTAAAGGCTATATCCTGACCAACAATCACGTTATCAGCCAGGCCGATAAAATCAGCGTGCAGCTGAACGATGGCCGGGAGTTTGATGCCAAACTGATTGGCGGTGATGACCAGAGTGATATCGCACTGTTGCAGGTGCAAAACCCCAGTAATCTGACGCAAATCGCCATCGCAGACTCCGACAAACTTCGCGTCGGTGATTTCGCCGTGGCGGTCGGTAACCCGTTTGGCTTAGGGCAAACGGCAACCTCCGGCATCATTTCCGCGCTGGGGCGCAGCGGCCTGAATCTGGAAGGGCTGGAAAACTTTATCCAGACCGATGCCTCTATTAACCGGGGTAACTCCGGCGGCGCGCTGCTTAACCTGAACGGAGAACTGATTGGCATTAATACCGCTATCCTGGCGCCTGGCGGCGGCAGTATCGGTATCGGTTTTGCTATCCCGAGTAATATGGCCAAAACCCTGGCGCAACAACTGATGCAGTTTGGCGAAGTGAAACGCGGGCTGTTGGGCATTAAAGGGATGGAGATGAGCGCGGATATCGCTAAAGCGTTCAACATCAACGTGCAGCGTGGCGCGTTTGTCAGCGAAGTGCTGCCAAACTCCGGCTCCGCTAAGGCGGGGGTAAAATCAGGCGACGTCATTGTGAGCCTGAATGATAAGCCTTTGAGCAGTTTTGCCGAGCTTCGTTCACGTATCGCCACCACCGAACCGGGTGCCAAAGTGAAACTCGGCCTGATTCGCGATGGCAAGCCGCTGGATGTGGAAGTCACGCTGGATAAAAGCACGTCCTCTTCGGCCAGCGCAGAGCTTATCGCCCCTGCGCTGCAAGGCGCGACCCTGAGTGACGGGCAGCTTAAAGACGGCACGAAAGGCATTACTATCGATAGCGTCGAAAAAAGCAGCCCTGCAGCTCAGGCGGGTTTACATCAGGATGATGTGATCATCGGCGTGAACCGCAACCGCGTGCAGTCCATTGCGGAAATGCGCAAGGTGCTGGAAAGTAAACCGACGGTCATTGCCCTGCAAATTATGCGTGGCAATGAGTCTATCTATATTTTACTGCGCTAAGCATTTGCGACTCCGGACATCGCCGCTGCGTGTGATGTCCGGAGAACTCATGTTATGCTGCAAACCGTTCCTTTTTTAACGACACGCGCATCATGCTTTTAAAGCTCTTTCGTTCTATTGCCATCGGTTTGATTGTTGCAGGCCTGCTGTTAGTGGCTATGCCGTCTTTACGTCAGTTCAATAAGCTGACGGCACCGCAATTTGACAGCACGGATGAAACGCCTGCCACTTACAACCAGGCCGTTCGCCGTGCCGCCCCCGCCGTGGTTAACGTCTATAACCGCGGTCTTAACAGTTCGAGTCATAACCAGCTGGAAATCCGCACCCTCGGTTCCGGTGTGATTATGGATGAACGCGGCTATATCATTACCAACAAGCACGTTATCAACGATGCCGACCAGATAATCGTCGCATTGCAGGATGGCCGCGTGTTTGAAGCGCTGCTGGTTGGCTCAGACAGCCTGACCGACCTTGCCGTGCTGAAAATCAACGCCACTGGCGGCCTGCCGGTCATCCCGATTAACCGCAAACGTACGCCGCATATCGGGGATGTTGTTCTGGCGATTGGTAACCCATACAACCTGGGGCAAACCATTACCCAGGGGATTATCAGCGCCACCGGTCGAATCGGCCTGAACCCATCAGGCAGACAAAACTTCCTGCAAACGGATGCCTCTATCAACCACGGTAACTCCGGCGGCGCGCTGGTGAACTCGCTGGGTGA
Organism: Enterobacter soli ATCC BAA-2102; assembly: GCF_001654845.1. GTDB lineage: Bacteria > Pseudomonadota > Gammaproteobacteria > Enterobacterales > Enterobacteriaceae > Enterobacter > Enterobacter soli. Next base: position 89,385 of record NZ_LXES01000009.1, read on the forward strand.
ACTGATGGGGATCAACACCTTATCTTTCGATAAGAGTAATGACGGCGAAACGCCTGAGGGGATCGGTTTTGCAATCCCGTTCCAGCTGGCCACCAAAATCATGGACAAGCTGATCCGCGATGGTCGCGTGATCCGTGGCTACATTGGTATTGGCGGACGTGAAATTGCCCCAATGCATACCCAGGGTGGCGGCATTGATCAGATCCAGGGGATCGTGGTCAACGAAGTGTCACCTGGCGGCCCGGCAGCCAATGCAGGTATTCAGGTCAACGATGTGATTGTGTCAGTGAATGGCACACCGGCGGTATCTGCGCTGGAGACCATGGATCAGGTTGCGGAAATCCGTCCAGGTTCGATCATTCCGGTAGAAGTGATGCGTAATGATAAGAAGCTGACAATCCAGGTGACTATCCAGGAATACCCGGCCACAAACTGACGCGCATAAAAAAACCGAAGCCTGTGCTTCGGTTTTTTTTGCCGGGTGGCGCTTACGCTTACCCGGCCTACAAGGGGGAGGACGTTTTACTTGTTAACGAACTCTTCGCCCAGGGTGATATCTTTCTTCAGCGTATCCAGCATCCCTTCCATCGCGTTCTGTTCAAACGCGCTCAGTTTGCCAATAGACTGACGTTCTTCGATACCGTTTTTGCCCAGCAGCAGTGGCTGAGAGAAGAAGCGTGCGTGTTCGCCGTCGCCTTCAACGTAAGCGCATTCCACCACGTTTTTCTCGCCTTGCAGAGCGCGAACCAGAGACAGACCGAAACGTGCAGCCGCCTGGCCCATAGACAGAGTTGCAGAACCGCCACCCGCCTTCGCTTCCACCACTTCGGTGCCTGCGTTCTGGATACGTTTGGTCAGGTCAGCCACTTCCTGCTCGGTGAAACTCACACCCGGGATCTGAGACAGCAGAGGCAGAATCGTCACGCCTGAGTGACCACCGATAACCGGCACTTCGATGTCGGTTGGCTGTTTGCCTTTCAGTTCAGCAACAAAGGTGTTGGAACGGATGATATCCAGCGTAGTCACGCCGAACAGTTTGTTCTTGTCGTAAACACCGGCTTTCTTCAGCACTTCTGCTGCGATAGCCACGGTGGTGTTGACTGGGTTAGTGATGATACCTACGCACGCTTTCGGGCAGATTTCAGCGATCTGTTGTACCAGGTTTTTCACGATGCCAGCGTTGACGTTAAACAGGTCTGAACGATCCATGCCTGGCTTACGTGCGACACCTGCAGAGATCAGCACAACGTCAGCACCTTGCAGGGCAGGACGCGCATCTTCACCGGAGAAGCCTTTGATTTTCACAGCTGTCGGGATGTGGCTCAGGTCAACCGCCACACCTGGGGTTACCGGAGCAATATCATACAGGGAGAGTTCTGAGCCTGAAGGCAGTTGGGTTTTTAGTAGTAGGGCAAGCGCCTGGCCGATACCACCAGCAGCGCCGAGGACTGCGACTTTCATCCTAAACTCCTTATTATGGTTAACTTAAGTATCTGAAACTCCGTTGCGGCGACCATAATTCAGCAAGTCAATAATTTCAATTTTCGTAGCTAAAGAATTTGAGGTCACTCGCCTTTCGCCAACGCCAGAATGCTATCGGGCAGCAGGCGGCAACGAATTAAGAGGTGGTTACAATACACCCTGCCCCGCCACCAAAACAACATCAATTTGATAACATTTAATTTACTTTTAACCTTATTTGCGCGGCGTGACCCAGGCATGTTTTCTGATAACGAAATCTGATAAAATCACTCCCTTTCATAACATTATTTCAGCCTTACACCTGGCAGATAGTTTGCATAAAAATTCATCCACATGCATAATAATGTTGTTTCTACCGTCATATTCCGGGTGACTTATGCGAAGCTCGTCTAAGCAAGAAGAATTAGTGAAGGCGTTTAAAGCGCTACTCAAAGAAGAGAAATTCAGTTCTCAGGGAGAAATTGTTCAGGCGTTGCAAGAACAAGGCTTCGATAACATTAACCAGTCGAAAGTCTCCCGCATGTTAACCAAATTTGGCGCAGTACGTACGCGTAATGCCAAAATGGAAATGGTCTACTGCCTGCCTGCTGAGCTGGGCGTACCAACAACCTCAAGTCCACTGAAAAACCTGGTGCTGGATATCGACTACAACGATGCCGTTGTGGTTATCCACACAAGCCCGGGCGCTGCACAGCTGATTGCCCGTCTGCTGGACTCCTTAGGTAAAGCGGAAGGCATCCTCGGTACCATTGCCGGCGATGACACCATCTTTACCACTCCGGCAAATGGCTTCTCTGTAAAAGATCTCTACGAAGCCATTCTGGTGCTGTTCGAACAAGAGCTGTAACCCTTCTCCCCGTGGCCGCTGGCTGCGGGGATCATCCTGCTCCCGCCTCGTTTCACCCTACTTTGTACCACTCTTCACTTTGACAAATAGTGCGTTTTACCGCGTTCAAACATTCATTTGGTGAATGCTAAATCAACAAATCGCACAAAAAATCAAAGTCTCATATCCATATGATTTTTTTAGACATAACCAAACAACGTGACGAGAAAATGACCATTTTTATACATTTTGGTTATAAAAAATACGTTGGTTAACACTTAATTACCACCGAAACAATTAGCATGGTATTAATTTTTGTCGTTATTAGTGTATACTTGATTTTGTGATGAGGGTCACGAAACAAGACCCCAATAAAAAAATTCGACGAGGTAAAGAATCATGAAAATCAAAACTACTGTAGCGGCTCTGAGCGTTCTGTCTGTCCTGTCATTCGGTGCTTTCGCAGCCAACTCCATCAACGCAGATCAGGCGCAATCCCGCCAGGCAATCGGTACGGTTTCCGTAGGTGCTATCAGCACTTCGCCTATGGATATGAACACGATGCTGAACAAAAAAGCGGAAGAACAAGGCGCGTCATCTTATCGCATCATTGAAGCCCGCACTGGCGACCACTGGCACGCAACAGCTGAACTGTACAAATAAGAATTGCTGATATCTGAAGACATAATTTCCCTTAACGGCACCAGGCATAAAAAAAGCAGTTTAACCCTTCTCGCCGTTAAGCAAACACGATTCAGGAGTAATGACTATGAACACTAAATTAATCATCGCAACCCTTGGCCTGGCCTCTGTTCTCTCTTTTGGCGCGAGCGCCGCAGTTCACCAGGTGAATGCCGAACAAGCAGAAAATCTGCAATCCATGGGTAGCGTATCTGTTGCAGCGGTAGCGGGTTCTCCGATGGATATCCGTCAGGAATTGGCCGCTAAAGCTGAAAAAGCAGGCGCCAGCAGCTATCGGATCACCGAACTGAACGAAGGTGACCACTGGCACGCAACGGCTGAACTGTACAAATAAACCCTCGTCGTATCTCATCATACGACTTGCCCCTGACTCCGGTCAGGGGCTTTTTTTTATCTGTGATTCAATACCGGGCGTTAAAACGCAACTGCCCTTCAAGCTCTTCTTCAGCCTCATCGAACAACAACACCAGCGCACCAAAACGCCTGCGCAGTTTTTCCGGCAGATGGATAAATTCGATTTCCAGCGGTAATGGCAACTGATTGCCGGTAACCACATCCCACAGTGTGTCTAAATTGGTGACGCTTTCCCGCTCCAGGTCAAACACCCGAATAAAGTCACGATAGAAGTCTTCCTGACTGTCGATCTCGTCAAAATCAAATGTGTAGGTTTTCATTGCCAGCCACCCGGTCCAGGCGGGCGGCAGATGCCGCCCTGACGATTATAATCCCCCAATATGCAGGGTTTTGACTTCCAGAAACTCTTCCAGCCCCAACACAGAGCCTTCACGGCCTAGCCCTGACTCTTTAACGCCGCCGAAAGGTCCCAGCTCAGTCGAGACGGCGCATTCGTTAATGCCGATCATGCCACTTTCAATGGCCTGAGAAACGCGGAACACGCGCGACAGGTTCTGGGTATAGAAATAGGCTGCCAGGCCGAAGGGAGTATTATTGGAGCGCTGAATGACTTCCTCTTCTGACGTAAAGCGGAAGCAGGCAGCGACCGGGCCAAATGTCTCTTCTGCTGCAAGCAGCATATCTTCGTGGCAATCACCCAAAACAGTCGGTGTCCAGAAGTTACCGCCCAGAGGATGCGCCTTGCCGCCTGCCAGCACGGTTGCACCTTTGGCAACGGCATCTTCAACATGCTCGCGCACTTTACTCACCGCCGCAGGCTCAATCATCGGCCCCACGACAACGCCCTCATCAAGCCCATTTCCGACTTTCAGCGCTTTCACGGCATCAGCAAGCTTGTTCACAAACTGGTCGTAGACGGTTTCCTGAATATAGAAGCGGTTTACGCTGACGCAAACCTGCCCGGCATTACGGAATTTGTTGGCGATAGCACCTTTCACGGCGGCATCGATATCGGCATCTTCAAAGACGATATAGGGCGCGTTTCCGCCCAGCTCCATAGAGACTTTTTTCATTGTCTCGGCCGCGTTGCGTACCAGCGTTTTACCTACCGCAGTCGAACCGGTGAAGGAAATTTTACGTACATCGTGGCTGGCCATAATCGCATCGCTGATTTCGTGCGTGTTCCCTGCCACGGCGTTTAATACACCATCCGGCACACCCGCCTGTTTTGCCAGCGTCAACAGAGCAAAGGCGCTTAGCGGCGTGTTATTAGCCGGTTTGATCACGCCAGTGCATCCCGCGGCCAGCGCCGGACCCAGCTTACGCGTCAGCATCGCCATCGGGAAGTTCCAGGGCGTAATCGCCGCCACCACACCGACAGGTTCACGGGTAGCCAGAATGCGCGAGCCGGGTTTGATCGGCGGGATAATCTCACCGTTCGCCCGTTTAGCCTGTTCAGCAAACCACTGGATAAAACTTGCTGCATACTCAACTTCGCCCTCGGCCTCTTTGAGGGGCTTACCCTGCTCGGTGGTCATTAACCGCCCGAGCCAGCTTTTGTTTTCAATAATCAGTTCATACCAGCGATACAGGATCGTCGAACGCTCCTTCGCTGTTTTCGCCCGCCAGGCGGGGAAAGCACGGGTCGCCGCCGCAATGGCGTCTTCGGTTTCTTTTTTTCCTGCTTTTGCGACTTTGGCGATCACCTCACCCGTTGCCGGGTTGAGCACATCAAAGGTGGTTGTCAGCGTTATCCATTCGCCATTTACCAGATAACCGGTCTGAAAGAGTGCATTGTCCTGAAGTGCCTGGGTAGTCATATGTCCTCCCTTTCTGAGTTTAAGAACTTGCAAGACTAAGTATAGCCACAAAAAAACCGACGCTTTTGGCGTCGGTTTTTTAAGGTAATCAGTTGTCTGTTAGCGCGTTCTGGTAGCGATGAAGCATAAACACCAATCGCTCTACCGGCTCTGTGACCTGCGGTGGCGCTTCCCAGATGCGCAGCTTCTCCTGGTAAATATCCAGCTCTTCCAGCAGCTGCTTAAAGTAGCGGCGGCGTTTGTCATCACTGGAGGCTGAAATGACATGATCGGCGGTGCGGCGCAGCTGGCGGTGAAACGCTGAGAGATCGTCGTTGATCGGCACTGGCGCATTTCGCAAACGCTGGTGCGCGATGATCATCGTTAATGCCAGGCGGAACTTGGCGATGTCGCCAGGGAATTTATTCAGCAGTAAAAACAGCTGCTGATACAGCGCGGGCAAGTGGTTCTCTTTACGCCGCGCGGCGTTGGTGGTCATAGACGATACCGCAGCCGAAACAAACTGATTTAACAACACGCGGCCGGTGCGCGCCTGTGAGTTATCGCGTACCAGCAGAATGACCATCATCGCCAGGAAGCAGCCCACCAACTGCCCCAGCGCGCTGTCGAGGAACTGACTGAAATGGAAGGTCATTGGGTTATCCAGCACAATGATGTTAATGGTGCTCGCCAGCGCCCCCAGAGAACCAATACGGCGCTTCTGTACCTCAATACCAATAAAGAAGGCCAGTACCGCCAGGCTAATACAGAGCAGCAGCATACTTTGCTGGGTCGAAGGGATGATCACCAGGAAATAGAAGGCGCCAATCGGCAAGGCGGCAATGGTCCCGTACAGGAAATCAATCGCCACCATCCGTGGGTTTGGCAGGCGCATTGCCAGCGAGGTGACAACGGCAATCATCACCATGGCACCGCTACCGGAAGTCCAGCCCGTCCAGAGCCAGAACAGCGTGCCAAGCATACAGGCAAGCGTTGTACGCCAGAAGTTAACCATCGCGTGATGCCGCTCGGCAGACTCCGGCTTGATAACCACTTCGCCTTGCAAGACGTCTTCTTCGGTTGCGCTGATTTTGGTGTTGCTGATCACGCCACGTTTGAGCAACAGATAGCGTGTGGCCGCGCCAACCCAGGTATAGATTGTCTCCGGCGTATCGCGTTCACCCGTCCAGGCGATGACCCTACGCATACGTTTAAGCTGTTTGTGGACATCCTGTACCGTTTCAACCGGCTCATCAAACAGCTCCCGGAAGGTATCGGTCACCACTTCCGGGCGCGTGTTCTGGATAAGATAGGTTTCGCACGCCTGGGTTATCAGGGTGAGTGATAGCGTATTGATGGCTTTCAGGCGGCGATTAGCACGCGCCCAGCGGGATGACTCCATGTTCAGGTTGCTGCGCATCCCTTCCAGAGCTGCCGTGCGACGCACCAGCCCGCTCCAGGCTTTATCAACCACTTCGCTGTCGCCATGCTTAATGCACAGCTGCATCAGTTGATACTGCGCAACCAGCAGCGAATCCAGCTCAATATCGACTTCTTGTTTGATTGAACGAGGCGAGAAAAGCAGGTCGGCTACAATGGCGCAGACAATACCAATGACGATTTCACTACAACGCTCCACTGCAAATTGCGGTGCGAGCAGCGGATCGGTCTGAATAGTGATGATGATGATCAGCGCGGTATAACCCGAAAGCCCCCAGGCGTAAGAGTTTTCCACCTTCACAAGGGAAGAGATCCAGGTACAGAAACCGGCCCAGATACAACACACCATCAGCATCAGCAGAGGCGTGCGGATCATCAGAATGATGATCGTTAGCGCCGCAATACAGCCGATGAACGTCCCGACGATACGCAACATCCCGCGGTAGCGGATAGCGCCCGAGTAAGGTTCACCGCCCGCAGCAAATGCCGGGCCGGCGGCCACAATCGCCGCCGTCAGCACAGCCCAGCGGGGTGTTTCCAGCTGGAAGTGAAAGCCGACAAACAGCGCCAGCACAATGGCACATGCCAGCTTCACGGCGAAGCGGATGTGCTGGCTGGCGATGGAGAAGATGCCCATAGCGATTAACCAAACTCACGCAGGCGATGTGCGATTTTACGGAAGATAGAATCCTGGCTGGCATCCCGGTCTTTTTCGCCGGTAATCACCACCGTGGCGGTTGTCCCCGCAGGCCACAGGTTCCCCTGCTGCTCATCCAGATGAATACGCACCGGCACACGCTGCGCCAGACGCACCCACTCAAGATTGGAATCAACGGTAGCCATGCCTTTCGTGTCGTTGGTGCTGCTGGAGTTAGTGACACCCGCTGCTACGCTGTCCACCGTTCCTTTCAGCACGCGGTTACTGCCAAGCGGAGTAATTTCTGCACGATACCCCGGACGCACGCCCTCAAGCTTGGTTTCTTCCATATAGGCAAGTACGTAGAATGAGTTTTGCTTCACCAGCGCGACCGCGGTGGAACCCCGGGTAATAAACTCACCGGTATAAACATTCAGGTTTGTCACCCAGCCGTCAGAGGGCGCACGGATCACGGTACGCTCCAGATCGAGCTTCGCCAGATCGCGCGTTGCTTCAGATTTGGCCAGTTGATGCAGCACGGTTTGCAGCACGTTATTGGACTGGTCAATCTCTTCACGAGACATAGCCTGAACACCTAACTGGTTGCGGCGTCCGGCTTCACGACGTTTTTCAGCCGCCAGTGCCTGGTAGTAGGCTACGTCGGCTTCAGCCTCTTCTAAGGCTTTTTGATAACGTGGCTGGTCGATGGTGAACAGTACCTGATCCTTTTTCACCAGCTGGTTATCGTGTACGTTCACCGCAGTGATAAGACCGGCGACATCTGGTGCTATCGCCACCACATCGGCACTAAAGCGCGCATCGCGCGTCCACGGTGATTCGGTGTAATAGACCCAGGCGCGAAAAATAGCGATGAACGCGAGGATAACCAGCGCCATGGTGATGGCGGTGCGGGAGATTTTTCTTGTTAGCGTTTTCACATCGACCTCAGACAAACATGCGCGATATTAGATAAAACAGGCAGCAATACAGCGCGGTATTAAACAATGCAGGATGCCAGACGAAATCGTAGATCCCGGTAGGAACCAGCACCTTGCGCACCAGCCAGAAGATCGCCAGTGATAAAAGAAGTTCGAAGAATATCGGTGGGAACGACAAACCGAACACCACGATAACGGGAAACAGACTCATGTTGACCTTGATTAGAGAGAGTGCAGGCTACAGAATTTTTAAGCACACGCCACCGCAGGAGAGCAAGAAAAGCTGGGCGAGAGTGGCGTAGCCGTTATGTAATTAATAATATATTAACGTAACTGTTATGCTGTTATCTATAATATGTGATCTAAATCACTTTTAAGCCAGAGTGAACAATGGAACGTTTAAAACGCATGTCGGTCTTCGCCAAAGTGGTCGAACTTGGCTCCTTTACTGCCGCTGCCAGACAGCTCCAGATGAGCGTCTCTTCCATCAGCCAGACGGTTTCGAAACTGGAAGATGAGCTACAGGTAAAACTGTTGAACCGGAGCACTCGCAGCATTGGGCTGACGGAAGCGGGCAAAATTTACTACCAGGGTTGCCGTCGCATGTTGCAGGAAGTGCAGGAAGTGCACGAACAGCTCTATGCCTTTAACAACACGCCCATCGGTACGCTGCGCATCGGTTGTTCTTCAACTATGGCACAAAATGTACTCGCTGGCATGACAGCTGAAATGCTCAAAGAGTACCCCGGATTAACGGTAAATCTGGTCACCGGGATCCCCGCGCCGGATCTGATCGCCGACGGGCTAGATGTGGTGATCCGCGTCGGTGCGTTGCAGGATTCCAGCCTCTTTTCCCGCCGCCTGGGGAGTATGCCTATGGTGGTCTGCGCCTCAAAGAGCTACCTGGCCCAGTATGGCGTCCCGGAAAAACCCGCCGACCTCAGCAACCATTCATGGCTGGAGTACAGCGTCCGCCCGGACAACGAATTCGAGTTGATTGCTCCGGAAGGCCTTTCAACCAAACTGCTGCCGGAAGGGCGGTTTGTCACCAACGATCCGATGACCATCTCGCGCTGGCTGGTTGCAGGTGCCGGGATCGCCTACGTGCCCCTGATGTGGGTGATCAACGAGATCAACAGCGGAGTACTGGAGATCCTGTTCCCGCGCTATCAGTCCGACCCACGTCCGGTGTATGCCCTGTACACCGAAAAAGACAAGCTGCCGCTGAAAGTGCAGGTGTGTATTAACTATCTGACGGAGTATTTTGTGGAAGTGGCGGAGCTGTTTCAGGGAATGCGGGGAAGACGCAAAGAGTAATAATTAAATCCCGGAAGAATATTTGGCATGAATATTTCCGGGATTCCCCCGCCGCATTTCAGGAATTTTCCCGCCTTACTATCAAGAATAGCGAATTGACACCGCCACCACCCGACATTTACCGTGTAAGCAGTCTGACATTCAGACTGTTATTTTTTTGTTACCAATATGAATAATAAAAATATAATTTTCAGGATTATTTAAACAAGGACCAGAAATGAATCTATTTGAACAAACACCGCCTTCACGCAGGCGCTACGGGCTTGCTGCGTTCATTGGGCTGATCGCAGGGATTGTCTCCGCGTTCGTCAAATGGGGAGCCGAAGTGCCCCTTCCCCCGCGTAGCCCCACCGATTTATTCAGCGGTGCATGTGGGCCAGAGCAATTAATAAGAGCAGCGAGTCAGATTGATTGCTCTCGCAACTTTTTAAATCCTCCTTATATATTTTTACGCGACTGGCTGGGTGTTGTTGATCCTAACGCGGCGGTTTACACATTTGCCGGGCATATATTTAACTGGGTTGGCGTCACGCATATTATCTTCTCTATCGTCTTCGCCGTAGGTTATTGCATAGTTGCAGAAGTCTTCCCAAAAATTAAACTCTGGCAAGGCCTGCTCGCCGGTGCACTAGCGCAGCTTTTTGTCCACATGATCTCGTTCCCGCTGATGGGGCTGACCCCACCGCTTTTCGAACTCCCCTGGTATGAGCACGTTTCGGAGATCGTGGGGCATCTGATCTGGTTCTGGTCGATTGAAATTATTCGCCGTGATTTACGTAACCGTATCACTCACGAGCCCGACCCTGAGTTCCCGCGCGGAAACTTACGTTAAAATAAATGGCGCTACCCACAGAGTAGCGCCATTTTTCATGTCGGGTCAGGTCAGGCTGTGCCGCCCACCGTCAGGCTGTCCACTTTCAGCGTTGGCTGGCCTACGCCAACCGGCAGGCTCTGACCTTCTTTACCGCAGACGCCCACGCCGTTATCCAGCTTCAGATCGTTACCCACCATCGAAATCTGCTGCATGGCTTCAATGCCGGAGCCAATCAGGGTTGCGCCCTTCACGGCTTTGGTCACTTTACCTTTCTCAATCAGATACGCTTCTGAGGTGGAGAAGACAAATTTACCGGAGGTGATATCCACCTGGCCGCCGCCAAAGTTTGGCGCGAAGATACCGTAATCAACAGATTCGATAATCTCCTGCGGTGTGGATTTGCCCGGCAGCATGTAGGTGTTGGTCATACGCGGCATCGGCAGGTGCGCATAAGACTCGCGACGGCCGTTACCGGTTGGCGCAACACCCATCAGGCGCGCGTTCAGTTTGTCCTGCATGTAGCCTTTCAGCACACCGTTTTCGATAAGCACGTTGTACTGGCCCGGCGTACCTTCATCGTCGATAGCCACAGAGCCGCGGCGATCGCGCATCGTGCCGTCATCGACCACAGTGCAAAGCTCAGACGAGACGAGTAGCCCCATCTGGCCACTGAATACGGAAGTGCCACGGCGGTTAAAGTCGCCTTCCAGACCGTGACCCACGGCTTCATGCAGCAGCACGCCCGGCCAGCCAGCCCCCAGCACTACCGGGAATGTCCCGGCAGGCGCAGCAACGGCATTCAGATTCACCAGCGCCATGCGCACGGCTTCTTTGGCCCATGCGTCAGCGCGTGTTTCACCGTCAACATCGCCCAGGAACCAGTCATAACCGAAACGACCGCCGCCGCCGCTTGAGCCGCGCTCACGTTTGCCGTCGTCATCGACCTGCACGCTAATGGAAAGACGCACAAGCGGACGCACGTCCGCTGCCAGGGTGCCGTCAGTCGCGGCAACCAGGATTAATTCATAGACGCCGCTCAGGCTGGCAGACACTTCCTGTACACGTTTATCGGCGGCGCGAGCCACTTTGTCCACGCGGCGCAGAATATCCAGCTTCTCTTCGCGGCTCATGCTTTGCAGTGGATCGATGCTGGTATACAGCGGGGAGTGCTGTACTTCACCCAGCGTTTTTACCCGGCCATCGCCAGTGTCACGCACGATGGTACGCGCGGCTTGCGCGCTTTGCTCCAGCGCAGCCAGGCTTATCTGATCCGCATACGCAAAACCGGTCTTCTCACCGCTGACGGCACGCACACCAACGCCCTGGTCGATGTTATAAGAGCCATCTTTAATGATGCTGTCTTCTAAAACCCAGGATTCGTGATAGCTCGACTGAAAGTAAAGATCGCCGTAGTCGAGTCGGCGTTCGGTCAGTTGACCAAGAATGGAAAACAGGTCCTGATGGCTCAGGCCGTTCGCTGCCAGCAGATGTTCACTTACCAGGTTCAGACTCATCGTTTTGCTACTCGTTCGTTGCCGCCAAAAGGCGGTAAATAAATTCTTATCAGTTGAGAGTGAGGCAATTAAGTGCCTTCGTCAAATCATTGCTGTGCATCTTTGCGCGGCTGGCGCAGCACTTCATTAATCTGCGGCTTATCAACCGGGCCCGTAATACGGTAACGCAGAATAGAGACTTTACTCCACAGCGGCCCCAGCACTTTACTGGCTGCAAACACCGCCGCGCCGATAATAGGGTTCACCACGAATGCCGTCGCAACGCCTACGGTTGCGGAGATCTCTGGTGCAACCACGGCCTCCATATTCAGCTCGCGGCGAACGAGATCCACCGAACCTTTCATGGCGATATCAGCTTCCAGGCCATCCACCAGCGTGTCGTCCGTGTGCAGCACACCATCTTTGATCCAGGCCGTACTGCGGATGGAATCATAGTAGAAACCTTCGCTGAAGGTATCGCTGAAATCGAAACGCAGCTTACGCAGCAGGGCATCAAAGCTCAGCAGGCGCAGGATCTGCCCTGCATGGCCGGTGCTGACATCTGCGATCTCCCCTTTACCAAAGTTGGTTTTCAGGATGCCGTTCAGGGAAGCTTCGTCTGGTTTCCACGGCGCTGCACGCCAGTGCAAATCATAGTTCACGTCAAACGAGGAACCACGCAGCGGAGTACTGATACCAAAGAAGTTGGCCGCCGCATCCAGTTTGTTCCCCTTAATTTGCCCCTTGAGGGATGTACGCTGTTCGCCTGGGTTATTCACCCATTCGCCCTCTGCCGTCAGGCGCCCAAAACCGGTATCCACCAGACCGCCGGAAAGACTTAACGTATTTCCCTGAATCGCTAAATCAGCGTCGATACGGCCATACTTTTGTCCCCACAACCAGCACTCGGCGCAGCGCAGTTGCAGATCGGGCCAGCCGCTGAAATCCACACGCGCAGTGCTGCTGAACGGCGACGAGTTTGCTGACTGATCTTTCCCGGACGCAGTCACCGGGTTGTAGTAGAGGTAGCGGATCGCCGCTTGCCATGGCGCATGATTACGCAGGGTGAGTGTGCCGTTGATCTCTCTGCCCTGCGCCTCGACTTTCGAGCCAGTCGCCGTGGGCTGCGAGACAATGCTGAGGTTATTCCACTGCTGCCCGGCCATCGTCAGCGCCGGGGTGCGCAGGGTAACGGTTTGCGGGAATTGCGCAGCGTCGTCGACATTTTGCCCGACACCTTTCTGGAACAGAGCCAGCCATTCAGCGCCATCCATCGGCGGCAGATTCAGCTCGATGCCTGATTGTTCCGGCAATGGCGGGATGGTGCGGCTGTCCGTGGTCCAGATGGCTTTATCAAGGGTAAGCTTGCGGTTCAGCAGCCAGCGGCTATTAAAGTGATTCGTGCCGTTCGCATTGCCAGTCAGCTCAAAGCTGTTCAGGTTGCCATCCACGTTAAGCTTCACCGGCAGCGACTGGCCGGCTTTCTTATTCAGCGGCGCCGGAAGGTCACTGCTGAGGTTTTTCAGGTCGCCGGTAATGTCGACGTTATACCGCGCGCTGGCGTGATACGGCAGCTCAATGCCAACCTTACCCTTCCAGGACACTGCGCCGTTGATGGCGCCCGCAATCGGCTTTGGTAACACGTCCATGCGGGATGGCTGCCAGCTGGCGTCCATATTGACGGCCACCTGATAGGCTTTTTCACCCTCAGTGGTCGAAAAATCAATGTTAACCGGCTGATTGAACCAGCTCGCCTTCAGCGGATCACTCTTCAGATTGCCGTTCTCAAAGCTGAACTGCCCGGTGAGGTTTTTCAGCGTGCTATTAAGCGGTTTGATAAACAGGCTGTTGTTGTTAAGCCGGACGTCGCCTTTGGCGGTGGTCATCTTCCCGTCCAGCGGGATGTCCAGATGTAAGCGAGCATTCACATCGCCATCAAGTTGCAACTCCTGAAGGGTAGCGGCCAGGGACTCTTTCAGCGGCGTCTCTTCAAAGTAAGGACCAACGGCTTTACCTGGACCGTTGATATCCGCATCAATGAGCAGTTTTTCTTTCGAATAGTCCGGGATGTTCGCCGTCAGGTTGCTGGCGGTAACGCCTCCAAGCCCAACGCTTGCCGACTTCATCCACAGCCCGTCATTGAGGAAGTTAAGCTCAATATCGAGGTTTTTCAGCGCAGGCCAGTTCGGCTGGAAGGCAAAGGTGGCGTTGTGCAAAGGCACCAGCACCTGGAACTGCCCTTCATTATGTTTGTACGGGAAAAGATGCGGGTTGCCGCCATACACCAGCGTGGCGTTATCGGCCTGGCCGCCCTGGATCGCGCCGCTCAGGTAATCCACCAGCTCTTTGCCCATCAGGTTTTCCGGGAAATAGCGCCAGGCCTGAGAGCCATCGTCAGTGCTAATACCGGCCAGGATGCCGAGCCAGGGTTCATCACCCTCCGGCTGCAAATAACGGAAGTCACCGCGGGCATGTACCGCTTTGGCTTTCACATCAATATTGCGTCCATCCAGCTGGAAGCCGTTATCATTTTTGAGCCAGTTAAGCGTGGCGGTGCCTTTTTCTATCTCCAGCGGGGCGCGGAATACCGTTTCGTATGGCATTTTGGCGTCGGTCATTTCTGCCGTCAGCCTGCCGTCCTCAACGCTACCTTCCAGCTTGCCGCTAAAGTGCTGCGCGCCTGGCAGCAGTTTCCACTGTTTCCAGGCCAGGTCTTTCCATGTCGCCTGGAAACGGGTTTTTTCTGTGGCCTGTAAGGGGATATCCAGCGCCAGCGCCTCTATCTGCCCGCTTGGCTGTGTTGCCAGCCAGATGTCACCCAAATCAGGAGAGAGTTTGGCCGCCATTGAACGCAGCCCTTCGACTGCGGCCAGATCCAGATTGCTGGCGCGGATGCGTAACTCATCGCTACGTTTACTGCTTGTCCCGCCAACATCCTGCTCGGGTATCCAGGCCAGCGCCAGCGCGCCACGCGGCCAGGGTTTGCTGTCCATGGTGATGCGTGTATCCGGGATAACGAATTGCCAGCCGTTCTGTACTTTGGTGACGTGTGCGGTCAGGTTATCAACGGATAGCTGATGCTGCTGGTTTTCCCCTTTCCAGCTCCCGCCCCCCTGCTTCAGCCAGATATCACCGCTGGCGAATTCGCCTTTGGTCAGCGTCATCCAGCCTTCCAGGCTAAAACGGGCGGTTTCCAGCTGCATGTTTTGCTGTAACCAGTCGCCCAGCCAGGGCTTCACATCCACATCATCGGCTTGCAGCCAGACCTTGCCATTGTTCAGCAGACCATTGTCATCGCGCAGATCCATCCGCACCTGCATCACGCCGTGCTGCCCGTTCAGGCTGGAGAGGTTAACCTGCCCTTCGGCGCGATGTCGGTCTTTGCCGTTAAGCCAGGTCAGCTGTGGAATGGCCAGCTCAGCGCGCTGGCCAGAGAGCGTAATGAAGCTCACTTCGCTGTCGCGCAGATCGAAATGATCGAACTGGCGCAGGAAGAGATCGCTTATCCGGTTGGTTTCGATACCCTGGCTACTGTCGCCGCTGCGCAGTGGGGTGTTGGTCAGAAACTGGAGCTGATAAAAGGTGAGATCGCGAAACTGCCAGCGAAGATGCAGCAAGCTTTGCCAGACATCCAGCGCCAGAGTCACACGTTTGATTTTCAGATAGCCGCCATCTTTCAGGCTGGCATTGATATCCCGCACATCGAGCGTCGGGCCAAAGTTTTGCCAGTTGGCGCTAACCTGGCTCACGTCCACCGGCACGCCGGTGGCGGATTCGATTTTCGCCAGCACCTGCGGGCGCCAGCTGTCCAGATGCGGTAAAACGAGGCGCAGCCCGCTCACGAGCAACGCGACAATCACGACAAGCGTTGCCCCTGTAAGCAGTAAAATCCCCGGCAATCGCCTCACGCATCTCTCCTTGTCAGCCTTTGGTCTCGCAGCGTACTGCGTCTTACATCATGACTACGTCAAACTGCTCCTGGTTATAGAGCGGCTCGATTTGCACTTTAACCTGTTTGCCGACAAAGATTTCTACTTCCGCCAGCGCGTGCGACTCTTCACCTTTGAGGGCCTCAGCCACCGCAGGGGAAGCATAGACCAGAAAACGGTCAGAGTCGTAGGCGTGATGGACACGAACAACTTCACGCATGATTTCGTAACAGACAGTCTCCACCGTCTTTACGGTGCCGCGGCCGTGACAGGTCGGGCATTCATTACACAGCACGTGCTCTACGCTTTCGCGGGTACGCTTACGCGTCATTTCCACCAGACCCAGCTGTGAGAAGCCGTTGATACTGGTTTTCACGCGATCTTTACTCAGCGCCTGCTCCAGCGAGTGCAGTACGCGGCGGCGGTGATCTTCATTATTCATATCGATAAAATCGATGATGATAATGCCGCCCAGATTCCGCAGACGAAGCTGGCGCGCGATGGCCTGCGTCGCTTCGATGTTGGTATTGAAAATGGTGTCATCCAGATTACGATGGCCAACAAAGGCTCCGGTGTTGATATCCACCGTGGTCATGGCTTCGGTCTGATCGATAATCAGATAACCGCCCGATTTGAGCTCAACCTTGCGCTCAAGCGCGCGCTGGATTTCGTTCTCTACGTCATAGAGATCGAAAATCGGCTGGCGGCCGGAGTAGTGCTCCAGCAGACCGGGCATTTCCGGGATATATTCGGCGGTAAACTCCAGCAGCGCTTCATACGTCAGGCGGGAGTCAACACGAATTCTGTCGAGCTGCGCATCGGCAAAGTCACGTAATACGCGCTGAGCGAGCGCCAGTTCGCCGTACAGCTGATAACGGGTCTGGTTGCGTTTTTTACGCTCCATCACCTTGGTCCAGACGCGTTTCAGGTAGGCCGCATCAGACGCCAGATCCTCTTCGCTGATCCCTTCTGCCGCAGTACGGATGATAAATCCGCCCTGTTCGTCGCAGTAGGCGCTCACCACTTTTTTCAGGCGTTCGCGTTCGCTTTCGCTCTCAATGCGCTGCGAGACACCAACGTGCGAAGCACCCGGCATAAAGACCAGATAACGGGAAGGAAGCGTGATGTCGGTCGTCAGGCGTGCGCCTTTGGTGCCCAGAGGATCTTTCACCACCTGCACCATCAGATCCTGACCCTGACGCACCAGCTCGGAGATGTCGCGAACGGCAAACTGTTTTTGCTCTTCGCCTGCAACGCACTCGGTGTGCGGCATGATATCGGAGGCATGTAAAAATGCCGCCTTATCCAGTCCAATATCTACAAAAGCCGCCTGCATACCCGGTAGTACACGACTGACACGACCTTTGTAGATATTGCCTACTATTCCGCGCCGCGCTTCACGCTCAATATGAATTTCCTGAAGAATGCCACCATCAATGTAGGCCACACGGGTTTCCGATGGCGTTACGTTTACCAACAATTCAGCCGTCATAATTATCCCTTCCCTCACGCAGTGAGTTAAAATTGCTCAGCAACTCATACGTTTCCACCAGCGGTAAGCCGACTACGGCGTGATAGCTGCCATTAATCTTCCTGACAAAACAGCCACCCAGCCCTTGAATACCGTATGCACCTGCTTTATCCATTGGTTCACCGCTGGCGATATACGCGGCGATCTCGTCGTCGGTAAGCACTCTGAACGTGACGTCCGTGACCACCAGGCAATCCAGTACGTCCTGGCTATCAGCCAGTGCCACTGCGGTCATCACCTGGTGAGTTTGTCCGGACATCTTGCGCAGCATTCGCGCCGCATGTTCTGCGTCGCGGGGTTTCTCAAGGACTTCACCGTTTAGAATGACGATGGTATCTGCCCCCAGCACCGGTAAATCACGCGGCACAAGCGCCACACCAGCACGCGCTTTTTCACGTGCCAGGCGGGAAACATACTGCTGGGCGCTTTCACCCTCAGCACGTTTTTCTTCAATGCCGGTAACGATGCGTTCAAAGGAGACGCCCAATTGCGTGAGCAACTCCTGACGACGCGGTGAACCAGAGGCAAGATATACAGACGTCATAGAAACCTTTTATTGCACGGCAAACTGCTGACGAACTTTACGCATCAGCAGGAACAGCCACGGCCAGAGCACACCATTCACTACACTACTCCAGAACACTTCCGGTCGGAAAGAGACATTGATCACTAAAAACTCTGCCCAGAAAACAACGATATCCGCAGCAAGCGACAACAACATCACCACCAGCGCCTGTTGCCAGAGCGCGAGGTTACGAAAGAGCTGGAATTTGAGTGCGACGAGGTACGCAATAATGCTCATGGATAAGGCGCGCACGCCAAGCGTAGAGCCACTAATGAGATCCAGTATGGCACCCATCACAAAACCTGTGCCGACATTTACGCGGTGCGGCAGGGCCAGGATCCAGTAGAGCAAAATGAGCAATACCCAGTTTGGCCGGAAGACAAGGATGTCGTCCGGCCAGGGCATAATTTGCAGCAACAGTGCTATGAGAAACGAGAGCCAGATAACCCAGCGTCCCTGGCTACGATAACTTGCCACTACTGCCCTCCCTGGGAGAGTCGTGGTGGCGGTGGCGCATCCGGCGGAGGCTGCGTTAATCCCGTAGCAGGAGCAGGGACTGGCGCAGGTGGCCCCATAGAGTCTGCTGGCGGAAGCACCTGCGGCATCATTTGCATCAGGCGTTCATTCGCAACACGGTGAACCTCTTCCGGGGTCATCGGGTTAGTGCCGTTACGATCGGCGCCCCACAGCAGCAGCAAATAGCGCAAACGCTGTAAACCGGCCGTTGGACGAGCCTGAATCACGGTGTAAGCACGCTGAGTATCCAGCTTCACAGACGAGACCACCCCTACCGGATAACCTTCAGGGAATCGTCCGCCAAGGCCGGATGTCACCAGCACATCGCCCACACGAATATCCGTATTGGCTGGCAGGTGTTCCAGTTGCAGATCGTCCGTACAGCCGTTACCGGCCGCGATCACACGGATGTCGTTACGCAGTACCTGAATCGGCAGTGCATGGGTTGCATCGCAAATCAGCAGAACGCGGCTGGTCAGTTTCGCGACCGCCACAACCTGGCCGACAACACCTTTATCACTGATGACAGGCTGGCCTTCATAAACCCCGTTGACGCTACCTTTGTCGATCACCACCTGATCGCTGTAAGGATCGTTTACGGTGGAGATAACCTGGGTCACCATTTTCTGCTCGTCCTGACGCAGCGGCGAGCCAAGCAGTTCACGCAGACGCGCGTTTTCCTGCTTATATTGCCCAAGCATCAACAGCTCGCTATTTTTCAGCAGCAGTTCCTGACGTAACGCCCGGTTTTCAAGTTCGAGCTGGTCACGTGAAGACAGCGTTTGAGAAACGGAGTCGAGTAATTCACGGGGACCATTTGATACAAAGTAGAAAGGACTGACGGCGGTATCCATGTACGTTCTGATTTGGCTGAACGTACCGAGGCGGCTATCGGCAATAATGACACCAAGCGCCACCAGAACCGCCAGGATCAGGCGAAACTGTAGCGATGGGCCACGGCTAAAAATTGGCTTCATAGGCTATGCGTATTCTCGCGTCAGAGAGAAAGGGTAGCCATTCGCTACCCTTTCACAACCGACTACTCTTCGCTGAACAAGTCGCCGCCGTGCATGTCGATCATTTCCAGCGCCTTGCCACCACCACGGGCGACGCAAGTCAGTGGATCTTCTGCAACTACGACAGGAATACCTGTCTCTTCCATTAACAGGCGGTCGAGGTTACGCAGCAGCGCACCACCACCGGTCAGCACCATACCGCGCTCTGAGATGTCAGAAGCCAGTTCTGGTGGGCACTGTTCCAGGGCAACCATTACCGCGCTCACGATACCGGTCAGCGGCTCTTGCAGCGCTTCGAGGATTTCGTTGGAGTTCAGGGTAAAGCCACGTGGAACGCCTTCAGCCAGGTTACGACCACGAACTTCGATTTCGCGAACTTCGTCACCTGGGTAAGCAGAACCGATTTCGTGCTTGATACGCTCTGCGGTGGCTTCACCGATCAGAGAGCCGTAGTTACGGCGCACATAATTAATAATGGCTTCGTCGAAGCGGTCACCACCGATACGTACGGAAGAGGAATAAACCACACCGTTCAGGGAGATAACGGCCACTTCAGTGGTACCACCACCGATATCAACCACCATAGAACCGGTCGCTTCAGACACAGGCAGACCCGCACCGATTGCCGCAGCCATTGGCTCTTCAATCAGGAACACTTCACGCGCACCAGCACCCTGAGCGGATTCACGGATTGCACGACGTTCTACCTGCGTTGCACCAACGGGCACACACACCAGAACACGCGGGCTTGGACGCATGAAGCTGTTGCTGTGAACCTGCTTGATGAAGTGCTGAAGCATTTTTTCAGTCACGAAGAAGTCAGCAATAACACCGTCTTTCATTGGGCGGATCGCGGCGATGTTGCCTGGGGTACGACCCAGCATCTGCTTCGCATCATGACCCACAGCAGCTACGCTTTTTGGCGAGCCGGCACGGTCCTGACGAATGGCCACAACGGAAGGCTCATTCAATACGATGCCTTGTCCTTTTACATAAATAAGGGTATTCGCGGTACCCAGGTCAATGGACAGGTCATTGGAAAACATGCCACGAAATTTTTTCAACATACTAAGGGATAATCCTGAAAGCTGGGGCGGAAAACAAAATCCGCTTACTTTACCAACCACACGCAGCAGCGACAAGGCGCAAAAATCGTCTGCTACGGTGAAAATTAGTGCAGTACGTTTCCTTTGTTACAAATTCATCCCCTGAGTCCATCAGGGCTGAGTAAACAGTAGCGTCCCTCACTTTCATTTGTAACCAGTCAAAGGTCGTTCACTGGCTTTTGCTCGTCATACTCAAAGCTACAGGCGCGATATTCTACGTGAAAACAAATTAAACGGCAGGTCAAACAGAGTATCTTTGCAAATATTTTTTCACATTGGTGTCAAGAGGCTGAGAGGACGCAAAAAAATCGCCCTGACCGCCCGCAACACCGCGCTCTGTCAACATCTGCCATTCGCCTCTGGAGCGCACGCCGGTGGCAAATACTTGTGTTCGCGTTCCTTTGCACGCTTCAACCAGGCTCTGAACCAGAAGCTGATTTTCCGTGCGTTTTTCGATATTCCTTACCAGCCCTGGATGAAGCTTCAATAATTCGACATCCAGTTCCTTGATCCAGCTGGTGCTGACCAGCGTCAGGCCCGCCTGCGTGACCGCCACACGAGCGCCGAGCGCATTCATCAAACGTACCACCGGGCGTAACCGGCTGATGTGTTGACCTACATCCGCCTCAGCAAGTTCAAAAATAATGCGTTTGCGTTGCGATTTTTCGCATTGCATTAATACATCGCGTAGCCAGCGCTGAAAACGCGAGCGAATCAAAGACTCGACGGTGACCTGTAACGCCAGGTTTTCCTCAGGCCAAAACGTTAAGAAAGGAATAAGCCGCGTAATTTGCTGGCGGTCGTACTCTTCTGATAACCCAAATTGCAGCACCATCGGCAGATACTCTGCCGAAATCACCTCTTCCGTACCGTCGAAAATACGGCACATCAGTTCACGGTGATGTACATGACCGTCTTTCATGACCGCCGGTTTTTGATAAATACGTGGCCCGCCGCGACTCAGCATTTGCTCAATCAGCGTCCGCCAGCGCACATTCCCGCGCCCTTTTTCCGGCAGCGAATCATCATATACGGCCCACCCGTTCGCTCCTTGCAACACAGCGTTACGGGTAGCGGCTTCCGCATGTTCCATGACCTGTTCAGTCGATTGCCCGCCGCGCCAGGCGCAGATACCAATATGGACCATGTCATCCCTGTCGAGCATTTTACTTTGCGGCAGGGCATCAACAGCTTTAAGCAGTTGACCTGCAATACTTTCCGACTCTTTTAGCGTGCGGTGCGGCAACAGCACGGCAAAATCGCTGCGGTGATAGCGCGCCAGCAGCGAGCCAGGATAGCGCATAATAAAGGTCGACAGCAGGTTGATAAGGACAAAGAGATTATCTTCCGCCACGGCCCGTCCCCAGTTGTCCCGCAGCAGATCAAAATCGGGCAGGCGGATCATCATCACGACCCCGTGCGTACCCACTTTTTCAGGATCATCCAGCAGTGTAGCCAGCTGATTATCAAAGAAGAGACGGTTATTCAGACCGGTTTTATTGTCCTGCGCGGCGTAAGAGCGAATCAGTGTATCCATCCGACTGCGCTGATCGCTGGCAAACTGGATCTCCGAAAGCAGCACGTCCAGAGCGCTGCTGGTGCGCGACGGCCATTCGTAGATTGACCCGCGAACCTGCGGACCACGTTCGCCATTTAAAATGCGTACCGAGCGATTTTCCAGCAATTCCTGCCCTGAAAGCTGACGACGCTGCCAGCGCACGGCCAGAAAAATCAGCAACACAATAAACCCGACCGCCAGCGTGAGCGGCGCGGTGGTCATTAAAGAGCGGAAGTAATTTGCCATCGGATCCTGATAAACCAGTTTAATGGTCATACCTGGATTTTTAAGCGAGTGGACTGTTACTTCACGATACTGATTCATCATGCCTGCCGGACGGTAGCTTCCCTGTCGGGCATGGCTGAAGACGAGCGAATTCCCCTGGCGGATGTCTATCTGGACGATATCAACCGGTACCATAATTTCATCCAGCTCACGCG
The DNA here is from genome assembly GCF_001654845.1 of Enterobacter soli ATCC BAA-2102. Lineage (GTDB taxonomy): Bacteria > Pseudomonadota > Gammaproteobacteria > Enterobacterales > Enterobacteriaceae > Enterobacter > Enterobacter soli. The sequence continues at coordinate 111,848 of NZ_LXES01000009.1, forward strand.
ACAGGGTCGGCAGTGGCGTGGTCACCAGGCGCGTATCAATAACTGATGCCACAGACTGAATACGGTTTACCAACTTGTCCTGAATGGCGTTATAAAAACTCAGGGAACAGCCGATAAGCGTGACAAAGATGGTGAGCCCCGTCAGCAGCGTGATAAAAGCCGAGAATTTCGTCGTTAATCGCATCCTTGAGATTACTCCGTGGGTTGATGGGGTAGCGAGTAAGCGCTAACTTGCATTTCAAATGCGGCATACTACCAAACCTGGTGTATCTGGCAATTTATTGCGTTAAATCGGCATTGGCTTTCAATGAGCGAGTATAGTCTTCAGAAAATTTTTTCCAATCATCATACGTAGTGAGGACCCTGTATGCAGGCTTTGATCTTAGAACAGCAGGACGGCAAAACGCTTGCCTCGGTGCAAACCATTGAAGAGAGCCGTCTGCCGGAAGGTGACGTAACCGTCGACATCGACTGGTCCAGCCTGAATTATAAGGATGCGCTGGCCATCACTGGCAAAGGCAAAATCATCCGTAATTTCCCGATGGTTCCAGGTATCGATTTCGCGGGCCGTGTGCATACGAGCGAAGATCCTCGCTTCCATGCTGGGCAGCAGGTGCTGCTCACCGGCTGGGGCGTTGGCGAAAACCACTGGGGGGGTCTGGCGGCGCAGGCCCGGGTGAAAGGCGACTGGCTGGTGCCGATGCCGACAGGTCTGGATGGCCGTAAAGCGATGATCATTGGCACCGCAGGCTTTACCGCCATGCTCTGCGTGATGGCGCTGGAAGATGCCGGTATTCGTCCTGAGTCTGGTGAAATCGTTGTCACCGGAGCCAGCGGTGGCGTGGGCAGTACTGCCGTGACGCTGCTGCACAAATTAGGCTACCAGGTTGCTGCCGTAACAGGACGTGAAAGCACCCACGACTACCTGCGCCAACTGGGCGCAAACCGTATTCTGGGACGTGACGAATTTGCCGAAACCCGTCCGCTGGAAAAACAGATCTGGGCTGGTGCGGTCGATACCGTGGGCGACAAAGTGCTGGCAAAAGTGCTGGCGCAAATGAACTACGGCGGTTGTGTAGCGGCCTGCGGCCTGGCGGGTGGATTTGCCCTGCCAACCACCGTCATGCCATTTATTCTGCGCAATGTGCGTTTACAGGGGGTGGATTCCGTCATGACCCCTGCGGCGCGTCGTGCAGAAGCCTGGGAACGCCTGTCGCGTGACCTGCCAGAATCGTTCTACGCCCAGAGCGCAACGGAAATCAGCCTTAGCCAGGCACCGGAATATGCCAGTAAGATCATGGATAACCAGTTCCACGGCCGCGCGCTGGTGAAAATTGTCTAATCTTCAAATTTTCGTGACATATTCGCGCTAACCCTTCTCCTCCGTCATGCTTAGAAAAACGCATGACGGAGGATGCCATGAAAACCAGAAAACTGACGGAAGCCGACGTAACGTCCGAGTCTGTCTTTATGTTACAGCGCCGCCAGATCCTGAAAATGCTTGGCATCAGCGCAACCGCCCTGACGCTCTCACCGGCAGCCCATGCTGACCTGCTTGACTGGTTTAAAGGCAACGATCGCCCGAAAGCCCCTTCCGGTGCGCCACTCACCTTTACCAAACCGGCGGAATGGCAAAGCAAACTCACGTTAACACCTGAAGACAAAGTCACCGGTTACAACAACTTCTATGAGTTTGGTCTGGATAAGGCCGACCCGGCAGCCAACGCGGGCGGCATGAAAACCGATCCCTGGACGTTGAAAATTGACGGCGAGGTCGCAAAGCCCCTGACCCTGGATCACCACGATCTGACCACCCGTTTCCCGCTGGAAGAACGCATTTACCGGATGCGCTGTGTCGAAGCCTGGTCGATGGTCGTGCCCTGGGTGGGATTCCCGCTGCATAAGCTGCTGGAGATGGTAGAACCCACCAGCAATGCAAAATATGTCGCTTTTCAGACGCTCTACTCACCTGATGAGATGCCCGGCCAGAAGGACCGGTTTATCGGCGGTGGGCTGGATTATCCTTACGTAGAAGGATTGCGTCTCGATGAAGCCATGCATCCGCTCACTCTGCTGACGGTGGGTGTTTACGGTAAAGCCCTTCCGCCACAAAACGGCGCACCCATTCGCTTAACCGTGCCGTGGAAATACGGATTTAAAGGGATTAAATCGATTGTCAGTATTAAGCTCACCCGCGAGCGCCCTCCTACTACCTGGAATCTGGCAGCACCCGATGAGTACGGTTTTTTTGCCAATGTGAATCCGCATGTGGATCACCCTCGCTGGTCACAGGCCACAGAACGTTTTATCGGCTCAGGCGGCGCACTGGACGTTAAGCGTCAGCCAACGCTGCTGTTTAACGGCTATGCTGATGAGGTCGCTTCTCTGTATCGCGGCCTGAATTTACGGGAGAATTTTTAAGTGCGTTTAAGCGTAAAACAGATAACCTGGCTCAAGGTCATTTTGCACTTAGCGGGATTGCTTCCTTTTATCTGGCTGTTTTGGGCAGCCAGTCACGGATACTTCAGCGCCGACCCGGCAAAGGATATTCAACACTTTACCGGTAGGATGGCTCTGAAATTTCTGCTGGCCACCTTGCTGGTTTCGCCTTTAGCGCGCTACGCTAAACAGCCATTATTGATACGTACCCGTCGGCTTTTAGGGCTATGGTGTTTTGCCTGGGCGACGCTGCACCTCACCAGCTATGCGCTGCTTGAGCTGGGTATTAACAATCTGGCATTGCTGGGTCGTGAGCTGGTTACGCGTCCTTATCTGACGTTAGGTATTGTCAGCTGGCTGATTTTGCTGGCACTGACGCTGACCTCGACGCAATTTGCGCAGCGGAAACTGGGCAGGCGTTGGCAATTGCTGCACAACTTCGTCTATCTTGTCGCGATCCTCGCTCCCATACATTACCTATGGTCGGTGAAGATTTTATCCCCGCAACCCATCATCTACGCCCTGCTCGCACTGGCCCTTTTAGCGTGGCGTTACAAGAAGTTCCGCCAGTGGATGAGATAGTTCGCGAAACTGTGCGTTTTCCCGCAGATTACTTATCCGCCGCGACTCTTTTTCGGATAGCGGTTGATAATCTTCCCTGATAAGACCAGTATTTAGCTGCCAAATGCTACGAAATCGTTATAATGTGCGACCTTGGTTTTCCTGACAGGGGTTTTAGGCCTCTGAAAAGGTGACAATCGCGCATCGAAGGTATATTTTGTTTTTTACCGGAGAATCGCAGGAGATAGCAGCACAATGGCTGACAAGTTCCAGATCTTAGTTTTGAACGGACCGAACTTAAACATGCTCGGCACCCGTGAGCCAGAGAAGTACGGCACCCTGACATTGAGTGAAATTGTTAACCGTCTTGGGACGGAAGCGGCCTCATTGAATGTGGATTTGGATCATTTTCAGTCAAACGCGGAGTACGCAATCATCGACCGTATTCATCAGGCTAAAGACAATGTGGACTATATCCTGATCAATCCGGCCGCGTTTACGCACACCAGTGTTGCTATCCGTGACGCGCTGCTTGCGGTGAGTATCCCGTTCATCGAGATCCACCTCAGCAACGTACATGCGCGGGAGCCGTTCCGTCACCATTCGTATCTGTCAGATATCGCCGCTGGCGTTATCTGCGGACTTGGTGCGGACGGTTATTCATACGCTTTACAGACAGCGGTAAAACGCTTGTCACAATCACACTAAACAAGAGTACGGAACCCACTCATGGATATTCGTAAGATTAAAAAACTGATCGAGCTGGTTGAAGAATCAGGCATCTCCGAACTGGAAATTTCTGAAGGCGAAGAATCTGTACGCATCAGCCGTGCAGCCCCAGCCGCTAGCTTCCCGGTAATGCAGCAAGCTTACGCTGCACCGATGATGCAGCAGCCTGCGCTGGCCGCAGCCGTTGCACCAGCAGCAGAAGCCGCACCTGCAGCAGCTGCAGAAATCAGTGGTCACATCGTACGTTCCCCAATGGTTGGTACTTTCTACCGCACCCCGAGCCCGGACGCGAAAGCGTTCATCGAAATCGGTCAGAAAGTCAATGTAGGCGATACCCTGTGCATCGTTGAAGCCATGAAAATGATGAACCAGATCGAAGCAGACAAGTCAGGTACTGTGAAAGCGATTCTGGTCGAAAGTGGTCAGCCGGTTGAATTCGACGAGCCGCTGGTCGTCATCGAGTAACGAGGCGCACATGCTGGATAAAATTGTTATCGCCAACCGCGGCGAGATTGCTCTGCGTATTCTTCGTGCCTGTAAAGAACTGGGCATCAAGACTGTCGCTGTGCACTCAAGCGCGGATCGCGATTTAAAACACGTATTGCTGGCGGATGAGACGGTCTGTATCGGCCCGGCTCCGTCCGTAAAAAGCTATCTGAACATCCCGGCTATCATCAGCGCCGCTGAAATCACCGGCGCGGTGGCAATTCATCCGGGTTATGGCTTCCTCTCTGAGAACGCCAACTTTGCTGAGCAGGTTGAACGCTCTGGCTTTATCTTCATCGGCCCGAAAGCCGACACCATTCGCCTGATGGGTGACAAAGTGTCTGCAATCACGGCGATGAAAAAAGCCGGTGTTCCAACCGTTCCAGGTTCTGACGGCCCTCTGACCGACGACATGGATGCTAACCGTGCTCATGCTAAACGCATTGGCTACCCGGTTATTATCAAGGCGTCCGGCGGTGGCGGCGGTCGCGGGATGCGCGTTGTGCGCAGCGACACCGAACTGGCGCAGTCCATCTCCATGACCAAAGCTGAAGCGAAAGCGGCTTTCAGCAATGACATGGTGTACATGGAAAAATACCTGGAAAACCCACGCCACATCGAAATTCAGGTGCTGGCAGACGGTCAGGGTAACGCTATCTATCTGGCAGAACGTGACTGCTCTATGCAGCGTCGTCACCAGAAAGTTGTTGAAGAAGCACCAGCACCGGGCATTACCCCGGAACTGCGTCGCTACATCGGCGAGCGTTGCTCTAAAGCCTGTGTGGATATCGGCTATCGCGGTGCAGGTACCTTTGAGTTCCTGTTCGAAAACGGCGAGTTCTATTTCATCGAAATGAACACCCGTATTCAGGTAGAACACCCGGTTACCGAAATGATCACCGGCGTTGACCTGATCAAAGAGCAGCTGCGCATTGCTGCTGGTCAGCCTCTGTCCATCAAGCAGGAAGAAGTTATGGTGAAAGGCCATGCGGTAGAATGCCGTATCAACGCCGAAGACCCGAATACCTTCCTGCCAAGCCCGGGTAAAATCACGCGTTTCCACGCGCCGGGTGGCTTTGGTGTGCGTTGGGAGTCTCATATCTACGCCGGCTACACCGTACCGCCGTACTATGACTCAATGATCGGTAAGCTGATTTGCTACGGCGAAAACCGTGACGTGGCAATTGCCCGCATGAAGAACGCCCTGCAAGAACTGATCATCGATGGTATCAAAACCAACGTTGACCTGCAGATGCGTATCATGAGTGACGAGCACTTCCAGAATGGTGGAACTAACATCCACTATCTGGAGAAAAAACTCGGTATGCACGAGAAGTAAGACTGTATCGACGCTAAAAGGCCGGACTTTCCGGCCTTTTTTATTTCTGGGGATCAGAAAGCCCCATCATGTACAATCCCCGCTTTCTTCATCCACAAGGGACAAAAAATGGACACGCGTTTTGTTCAGGCCCATAAAGAAGCGCGCTGGGCGCTGTGGCTGACCCTTCTCTATCTTGCTGCATGGTTAGTAACTGCTAACTTACCTGATTCCGCTATTGGCATCACCGGCTTGCCGCATTGGTTTGAAATGGCCTGCCTGCTGGTACCGTTGGTATTTATTCTGCTCAGTTGGCTAATGGTGCGCTTTATCTTCAGCGATTTCTCACTGGAGGATAAAGATGCAAAGTGAAATCATCACCGTACTGGTCATCTATTTAATCGTCGTGTTTGGCCTTTCGGCCTGGGCTATGCGTAAACGCAGCACCGGCTCTTTCCTGAGCGAGTATTTCCTCGGTAGCCGCTCAATGGGCGGATTTGTTCTTGCCATGACCCTGACTGCTACCTACGTCAGCGCCAGCTCCTTTATCGGTGGGCCGGGTGCAGCGTATAAATACGGTCTGGGCTGGGTATTGCTGGCCATGATTCAGGTGCCGACTATCTGGCTTTCACTGGGTATATTGGGCAAAAAGTTTGCCATCCTCGCCCGTCGCTATAACGCCATTACGCTTAACGATATGCTCTTTGCGCGTTACCAGAGCCGCGCGGTAGTATGGATTGCCAGCGTCAGCCTGATTGTCGCCTTCGTGGGTGCGATTGCCGTGCAGTTTATTGGCGGTGCTCGTCTGCTGGAAACCGCCGCCGGGATTAACTACGAAACCGGGTTACTTTTCTTTGGTATCACCATTGCGCTGTACACGGCATTTGGCGGTTTCCGCGCCAGCGTGCTGAACGACACCATGCAGGGCATGGTGATGCTGATTGGTACACTGGTGCTGCTGGTCGGGGTGATTTACGCTGCCGGTGGTTTGCACAATGCGGTTCAAACGCTTGAACAGATCGATCCTAAATTGGTCAGCCCGCACGGTGCTGACGACATCCTCACGCCTGCCTTTATGACCTCATTCTGGGTTCTGGTCTGTTTTGGTGTCATTGGTCTGCCGCATACCGCAGTACGTTGTATCTCTTATAAAGACAGTAAGGCCGTTCACCGCGGCATTGTCATTGGAACGGTTGTAGTGGCGTTGCTGATGCTGGGAATGCACCTGGCAGGCGCACTGGGGCGCGCGGTATTGCCACACCTTACCGTGCCGGATCAGGTGATCCCAACGCTGATGGTGCAGGTTCTGCCGCCGTGGGCTGCCGGGCTGTTCCTTGCGGCGCCAATGGCAGCAATTATGTCTAACGTTAACGCACACCTCTTGCAGGCTTCGGCCACGATCATCAAAGATCTGTGGCTCAGCGCGCGTCCGGCTAAAATGCATAATGAGCACAAGCTGAAACGCATCTCCACCTGGACCACGCTGGTGCTTGGCATCCTGATGATGTTAGCCGCATGGCGTCCGCCAGAGATGATCATCTGGCTCAACCTGCTTGCGTTTGGCGGGCTGGAAGCCGTGTTCCTGTGGCCACTGGTTCTGGGGCTGTACTGGGAGCGGGCAAATGCCGCTGGTGCCTTAAGCGGCATGATTGTCGGTGGCGTGCTGTATGCCGTCCTGGCGACATTTAAAATTCAGTATCTGGGCTTCCATCCGATTGTGCCTTCGCTACTGTTAAGTTTGCTGGCGTTTGTGGTGGGTAACCGTTTTGGCCAACCCGTGCCACAGGCTGCCGTAATTTCTACTGATAAATAAAGAGTTTTGCCATGCCGTGGATCCAACTAAAACTGAACACAACCGGCGCTAACGCCGAAGAGCTGAGCGATGCGCTGATGGAAGCCGGTTCGGTTTCCATCACCTTCCAGGACACGCATGACACCCCGGTGTTTGAGCCGCTGCCTGGCGAAACACGCCTGTGGGGCGACACCGACGTTATCGGCCTGTTCGACGCAGAAACCGACATGAAAGAGGTGGTCGCGACCCTGGAAAACCACCCGCTGCTGGGTGTTGGCTTTGTGCATAAAATTGAACAGCTGGAAGACAAAGACTGGGAACGCGAGTGGATGGATAATTTCCACCCGATGCAGTTCGGCAAACGTCTTTGGATCTGCCCAAGCTGGCGCGATGTGCCGGATGAAAACGCGGTCAACGTGATGCTTGATCCGGGTCTGGCGTTTGGTACGGGTACACACCCGACAACGTCACTGTGCCTGCAATGGCTGGATGGACTGGATCTGGAAGGCAAAACAGTGATCGATTTCGGCTGCGGATCCGGGATCCTCGCGATTGCCGCACTGAAACTGGGCGCGAAAAAAGCCATCGGGATCGATATCGATCCGCAGGCGATTCAGGCCAGCCGTGATAACGCCGAACGCAATGGCGTATCCGATCGTCTGGAACTGTATCTGCCAGACGCCCAGCCAGAGGTCATGAAAGCCGATGTAGTGGTCGCTAACATCCTGGCTGGCCCGTTACGCGAACTGGCCCCGTTAATCAGCGTGCTGCCCGTTGAGGGGGGTCTGCTGGGCCTTTCTGGTATCCTGGCAAGCCAGGCAGACAGCGTTTGCGAAGCCTATGCCGATCTCTTTGCGCTCGACCCTGTGGTTGAGAAAGAAGAGTGGTGTCGTATTACCGGCCGTAAAAAATAAGCTTTTGGCGTGGTCATCTGACCACGCCTGCCTTCCCCGAATTTTTCTCTCGCCGCCAGATGTTCTTCGGTAAAATAACCCCATCAATCATATTGTTAATATATGGTTGAATTACAAAAATTCACCGGAAGAATATTATGACTCACTTAACTGGCAAGGCAGCGCTGTTCGCGCTGAGCATTATCTCGGCTTCTGCTTATGCATCGCACTGGAGCTACCAGGGAGAAGGCGCACCGGAACACTGGGGTGAACTGGATGACGCGTACAAGACCTGCCAAAGCGGGATGAATCAATCACCTGTCAATATTGATTCAACTGCCAAAGCGCATCTCTCCCCGCTGCAAACACACTACACCGATGGCCCTGTGACCCTGACAAATAACGGCCATACCATCCAGGCAACTGAAAAAGCAGAAACTCGCGACACCATCACCCTCGACAAGCAATCCTGGACGCTACAGCAATTCCATTTCCACGCACCGAGTGAAAACACCATTCACGGCAAAAAATACGCGATGGAAATGCATTTGGTACATAAAAATAGCGATGGCGAGCTGGTCGTGGTTGCGGTGATGTTCGATAAGGGTGCCGCAGCTCCTGAGCTTGAAAAACTGTGGAGCGTAATGCCCGAGCAAGCCGGGCAGAGCGTCGCCATCAAGCAGGATCTTGATCTCAATAAGCTTCTGCCAAAAAATAAAACCTACTGGCGCTTTAGCGGTTCTCTGACCACTCCGCCGTGCTCCGAAGGTGTGACCTGGATTGTTCTTCAGCAACCACTCACCCTTTCTGCCGCGCAACTGGCAAAATTCACCCATACCATGCATCACGATAATAACCGCCCGGTACAGTCACTTCATGGACGCGTCGTTGTCGAATAACGTGCATTTTTTGCGCTAAGATCATGTTCTAAATTGCGACGCAGATCGCATAGAACCGGGATAATCCGCTGCAAAAAACAGCAGATTATCCCGCTTAAGTGATACCTTTATTCAGAAATGATGAGAAGTTACGGGAAATTGTAAGAGACGATAAAATAACCGTTATCGCATAACATAATGATTTAAATAGTGAATAATTTTCACCGCTGGCCCTGAGCGGCGATTCATTGATCTACAACAGTGGATTGTTCAAAGTTTGGCCTTTCATCTCGTGCAAAAAATGCGTAATATACGCCGCCTTGCAGTCACAGTATGGTCATTTCTTAACTCATGCGCATCGGACACCACCAGCTCAGAAATCGCCTGATCGCAGCCCCTATGGCAGGTATTACCGACCGGCCGTTCAGGACGCTGTGCTATGAGATGGGAGCAGGTTTAACCGTTTCCGAGATGATGTCGTCTAACCCGCAAGTGTGGGAAAGCGATAAGTCCCGCCTGCGGATGGTGCACATAGATGAACCAGGTATTCGTACCGTGCAAATTGCCGGAAGCGTGCCTGAAGAGATGGCAGATGCCGCGCGTATTAACGTGGAAAGTGGCGCCCAGATTATTGATATCAATATGGGTTGCCCGGCCAAAAAGGTGAATCGCAAGCTTGCAGGTTCAGCCCTTCTGCAATACCCCGACCAGGTGAAGTCAATCCTGGAGGCGGTTGTCAGCGCGGTGGACGTTCCTGTTACGTTGAAGATTCGCACGGGTTGGTCGCCGGATCACCGTAACTGTGTAGAGATTGCCCAACTGGCCGAAGACTGTGGCATTCAGGCCCTGACCATTCATGGACGCACTCGCGCCTGTTTGTTCAACGGTGAAGCTGAATACGACAGCATTCGGGCAGTTAAGCAGAAAGTTTCCATTCCGATTATCGCGAATGGCGACATAACTGACCCGCTTAAAGCCAGAGCTGTGCTCGACTATACGGGAGCTGATGCTCTGATGATAGGACGTGCCGCTCAGGGAAGACCCTGGATCTTTCGGGAAATCCAGCATTATCTGGACACTGGAGAGCTGCTTGCTCCACTGCCTCTGGCAGAGATTAAGCGCTTGCTTTGTTCGCATGTTCGGGAATTGCATGACTTTTATGGTCAGGCAAAAGGGTACCGAATTGCGCGTAAACACGTCTCCTGGTATCTCCAGGAGCACGCTCCGAATGACCAGTTTCGGCGCACATTCAACGCCATAGAGGATGCCAGCGTACAGCTGGAGGCGTTGGAGGCATACTTCGAAAATCTTGCGTAATGAAATAAAGAGCTGACAGAACTATGTTCGAACAACGCGTAAATTCTGACGTACTGACCGTTTCCACCGTTAACTCTCAGGATCAGGTAACTCAAAAGCCCCTGCGTGACTCGGTTAAACAGGCACTGAAGAACTATTTTGCTCAACTGAACGGTCAGGATGTTAATGACCTGTATGAGCTGGTATTGGCTGAAGTTGAACAGCCACTGTTGGACATGGTGATGCAATACACCCGCGGTAACCAAACCCGCGCTGCGCTGATGATGGGTATCAACCGTGGTACTCTGCGTAAGAAACTGAAAAAATACGGCATGAACTGATACTAGTCAGTTAAATGCTTGTTTAAAAAGGCGCTCTTCGGCATGGGGAAGCGCCTTTTTTATTTAACTGACTGCACCACTGACTGCACAGGCCGCTGAACATCCTTGAACCACATTAAACCTTGATGTTGAATATCAGAAATCAACGTACAATATCAGAGGGATTTTATGGCTTCGGTAATGGAAGAACTGCTGGACGATAGCGAGAAAGCAGAACATCTCCAGTTAATCATGATTAGCACTGCAACGAACGGCACAACGCCTGCTGATGATTATGCAGAGTTGAGAAATTACTTTCTTGATAATCCGCTCTATAAGTCATTAGTGCCCAGCTTTGTGCGTAAAAGCAGATCTCTCGATCAGTTCTGGCAATTTATCAAAAGCAAATTCCCCTCATATGCTGAGCGCCGTACCTACATCTGGGCCGAATTCACCCCTTTGCTCGACTTCATAGAAGGCAAGAACCGAGCCCCAGCAGATGAAGTAATTACGGATGCTTTCAAATCTTTTGATACTGACGGGGTCCATGCTGTTTGGACAAAAGCTCTAGAGCGCAGACTAACAGATCCAGACGGAGCAATAACTTCGGCCAGAACGTTGCTAGAAACAGTCTGTAAGCACATCTTGGATGATATGAACGTCCCCTATAACAATAAAAATATTGAGATGTCTGAACTCTACAAGCTCGTTTCCAAAGAGTTAAATCTTTCTAGCGATCAGCATTCAGAAAGTATTTTTAAGCAAATATTAGGCGGGTGTTCCGCTGTTGTGAACGGACTTGGTACTCTCCGTAACCGTTTGGGAGATGCCCATGGTAAGAACAGAGCGGCCGTTAAACCCTCTCCGCGTCACGCTGAACTCGCAGTGAATCTCTCTGGCTCCATGGCGCTCTTTTTGATAAGTACCTGGCAACATAGAAAGGACTCTGATTAATTTTCATTTCACATGGCAAAAAAATTCAAGGAGTTACAAATGAACATTGAGGTAAAAAAAGCAGTGAAATGTTGGGCCGACCGACCAACTTGGTTTAGCCCCCATCCGATGGATGCGGCTGAATTTAAACGTGCGGTGTCAAACCTCAAGCGCCTATCCCCTACACCTACTTTCGAAGAAATCAAAGATGCAATAATGTTCTTTGTATCCGATGCGCCAACGATGTTAGGCACCCCTTCGGATATTCCTCAGGCAGTTCATGATTTCGCAGCAAAAATGTACAACAAACTGTAATAAAATGCGGGCTCGATCAGCCCGCAATATTAATTAAAAATTTTAAACTCACGGGCGAAGCCATAACTAAAGACAGGCCATAGCCATTTTACCCCATGGGTTTCCATATCCGGCTGTAAATGCGTGCATTCTGACCTCTGAGCCCTCACCGTCAGCATCCACCAGGGCAACAACTGAAGCACCTACATCAGAAACTGATACCACTATTCTGTAGCCCGTTTCAGTCTCCATTGTTGTTGCCGATGGGTTCAAATCTGACATCTTGGGTGCCAAGCAGCGAACTACCGCAGCTGGATTTTTTGGGCTTTTACCAGTGAAAATTGGGGGTTTGCTAGTAATAGTGTCTACTGAACAACCAGCCAGTAAAATCGATGCGACAAACAAGGAAAATATCTTTCTCACTTCATCCCCTTCTTTATGTTTGAATCCAACCGTATAACGGATATGCAGGCTTAATTAATAGTGTTTGGCGAATGGATAAATGACTCTTGATTTTTCTCAAGATGCGCCTTCATACGCTCACACCAACCCGCAAAAATAGCTTGATCTGTACCAGGGTAAGCTGTCAGAAAACACATAAGTATTTCGTCGGTAAGTTTGTCCTGCTGATCCCAGTCAACAATGAACTGTCTAAAAAGAGCGTAGGCCTTCGCCGGGTCCCTGTTCTGCCATGTTTCCACAACCTTATCGAAAGGAGGAACAATGTAAGTTACCTCCACCGGCAATGGCTCGTATTTCGTTGGTATTAATACCTCTCGGGTAAATACCTCACCTTCCGGCCAGAGTAGCATCTGATTTGTCAAAGCTGATCCTCCACGTAGATACCCGCCGATATGATTGCTCCCCCGATACGGCGTTTACCGTAAAGCAATGGCACCGGATAGCCTTGCGCAGCAGTGTTAGTTACGCCTCCAAACGCGTATGAGGCCTTATTATCAGCACTTTGTTTGCTTGCAAGCCCCGTAGCCTGAGGGGAAAGAAGTTGGGCTACTCCTCCTACAGTCATCGCAGTACCAGCAGCAAACATCATATTACTTGCAGCAATTCCAATACCAGGCATCCAGATCGAGGCAGCCACTAGTACCGCGCCGAGAATAGTTTGTAACATCCCTGCTTTTTTACTTCCAATTACCACCGGAACGATATGAATCTCGCGTCCATTGTTCGGAAATTCCAGGTCATCTGCCCCAATGTTCTTTTTCCCGACATAAATCGCATACGTTAAACCGCGAGCTCTACTTGTATTCATGTATTTTTCGAATCCGGGAATTGTTACGGCCAGAGCCCGAAAAGCTTCATGCGTAGTCCTTACAAGGCGCTGGTGAGTTTTACCGAAGGTCTTACCTAGCGGGCCAAACATACGGATGGTAGCAAGTGTTTCATTGTTAGCTGTATTCATCGTTCTACTCCAGTCAGATACCGTTAAATGTCGCCAGCCGTTGTTTGTGGCTGTCGCTCATGTCGAAAGCAAAATCCTCGTGCTCAGCCTGGAAGGTTCCGAACGCCATTAGCGCGGATACCGCCGGGTCTATCTTGTTAGAGGATTTCTTCTTGTTGGGCTTAATGTTGGCGTTGGCGTCAGACTCCATCACCACGTTCCCAATCGCCCAGGCCAGAACCGGATCGCCACGGTGGCGAACCACTCTGCGATTAACGAACACCTCAAAGGATTTCGCCACCGGACTGAATTTGAGATAGGTTTGCGGGAACGGCTCCACATCAAGCCCCGCCCCCTGTAGCTGGGTGCGCAGGTGCGTGGCGTTCCACGTATCGAAACCCACCAGCCGGATATTGAAGGTTTCAGCATCGCGCAGAATATCGTCACGGATGCGGTCATAGTCGATGCAGTCGCCGGGCGTGGTGCGTATCCAGCCCGCTTTTACCCACTGGCGGTAGATGGCGCGGTTTTTGTTGGCGACGTTAAGCAGCTGTGCTTCCGGCAGATAATGACGGGTAAGGAGTCTGATCTCCCTGTCGAACGGGAACGCGTAGCTTACGCTGGTGATGTCGCTGGTAGAGGACAGGTCAAACCCGGCGTAGCACTCCATCCCGGCAAGGTCTTCTTCGGTATAGTCGAGCGCACAGGCATCCCATGCCCCGGCCCCCATCCACGGCGTGGAGCCCTGGCACCAGATATTGAAACGCTTGGTCAGCATTTCGACCCACTGCGACGGTATGCCCCGCGCTTTCTGGATAGTGGATTCCAGTTTCGCCGCATCAACGGACACATGCAGATTAGGGTTAGCCTTGATCCACATTTCAGGCAGCTCAACCTCGCTTTCGTCGTCCAGTTCGTAGATCAGGACAAACAGCGAATCGTTGCTCTCTTCCCCGGCCAGAATCTGGCAGCAGTAGTCATAATGCTGCTTACAGGCAGAGACAACGTTACTCCCGGCGGTCGTAATAGCGAATAAAATCGCCTCCGGACGTGCGCCCATACCCAGCTCAAGCGCGGAATAAACACCATTATCCGGGTGAAGGTGGTATTCATCGACAATCGCCAGGCTGGGGTTAGTCCCCTCAATGGTGGCCGCTTTCGCCGCCAGAGGCTTTAACAGGCTGTTGCTTTTCGGGAAAATGACCTTATGTGCCTGGATATTGACACGCTTTTTCAGCGGTTTTGACAGCAGGCACATCTGGCGGGCATCGTCGAATACGATTCGGGCCTGATCACGACTCACCGCCGCCGTGTAGATATCCTGCTGGCCCTTCTCCATCACCAGAAACCAGTTAGCCAGCATGGCGGCCACGGTTGATTTTGCGTTCTTACGCGGCACCTCAATAAATGCGCTGCTGTACTTCCGGCGCCCTGACTCGCTGTTCCTAAAGCCCAGCAGATTAGCAAAGGCGAACTGTTGCCACGGCTCCAGCTCTATAGGCTGGCCGCGCAGCGGACCTTTGACGTGTGGACAGAGCCGGGAGAAAGCAATAAACCGCTCCACGGTCGCCGTATCGAACTCATAACGGGGGTCATTCAGGTCTGAAAAGTACCTTTCAACGGCCTGTTTTACGCGCTTACAGGCCGGAATTTCACCGGATTTAATGGCGTTTGCGTAATCATTCCAGACGGTCAAGCTCGTCCTCCTCTTCCGTTTCTACCGGATTACGGCGGCGGCTTACCGGATCAAAGCCCAGCAGCGACGACATTTTAATCATGATTTTTTCAGCGTCGGCCTTTGCGCTAAGCGCCGGATTACGGCTCTCGCCGCCCTGGCTGTTAACAATGCTGAATCCGCGGCTGGCAAGGTCTTCCACTGCTTTGCGGTACATCGAATAGTTAACGCAAAAAAGCTCAAGGTTGTTCCAGTCGGCGGGAGTCAGATCCCCGCGTTCGGCCAGTTGCTTTGCCTTCGCCTTCCACTGCTGCGCGGCTAACTCATCAAGGTAAGCGGGCGGTTTTGGTGGTCTTGCCATAAAAATTTCTCGTTTCCATCGCGTTTTATTTTCAAAAAAATCACCGTGCGTAAAAATTTGAGGGGGCAGGCGGTGCCTTGCAGCAGGGGGTTTGTCTTTAAAACCTCCCCCACCCCGCCCATGCCGCCTGTCATCGGTTGCGGAAGCATTCCATAAGCTCCCGGTCACGCTGGCTCATGCGCTTTGCTACGGGCTTCGTGTGCGCTCTCTGTCTAGCTGGTTGCCATGCCTCGCGCTGCTTTATCAGCCCACTAATCAGCCGCTGCTGTTCCTGCTCAGTCATTGTCAGCCTCATGCATCCAGTCATTGCGATGGGCTGCACGATCTTCCTGCTCACGGTACAGCCCTGCTTTTCGCTTCGCTTTGGTGGTTGGGTCTTGCTGTGTGGTCTTCTGGTTATGATGAGCCTGGCATAACGGCTGATGATTCCACTCAGGCCAGAACAGAACATCATCACCGCCGTTGATAGGGATGATGTGATCGACAATCTTTGCAGGAACGTAGAGGCCCAGCTTCTGACACTCAACGCACAGCGGATAGCGCTTAAGGTACTGAGCGCGGTACTTCTCCCATGAGGCTGAATAACCACGGGCGCGACGGTGGCCGCGTCTGGCATCCTCTGCCCGCCACGCTTCTCGCTTATGCTCGTCACACTTGCCAGACTTCACCCGTTTATTGCATCCCGGCTCTGTGCACCGGCGTAGTGGTTGCCACGGCATCAGTACACCCCCACATCTCGGTAGACAGACCACAACGCAGAGACAGCCATCGGTATCTCTTTGGCGTCGGTGTCACCGATCATCGTGCGGTACTCGTACAACTGAGAAACGTACATCAGACAGCCGATCTTGATAGCAGGGGTGAACTCCAGACCGTTATCAAATCGCTTGCCGATATGCTTCTGGCAGACCTCCAGCGCAGCTTCGATGTACGCCTGTATCAGCGTATCTTCGTAATCATCATCAATACGGCAATGCAGCTTTGCTTCTTCCAGACCGATTAACTCACTCATTGAAAATGCCTCCCTTGCACAGCAGCTCAAGCCGGGTGTGATCCACATCAGGAATGACGGCCACGATGCCATAAACCTGCCCCCGGACGTTTGGCGAGCGATACAGAATGCGGTTTGCGGTGGTGATATCGTCGCGGTAGCGCGTCCAGATTCGCACAGTGGCTTCGGAGTAAAGCGCCCCGGAAGACATGCGCTCACGCCCACTGATAGCACGAATTTCAGCCCAAACGGTGGCAAGGTCAGACCATACGTAAATAACCTGCCCCATCTGATCCCGATGAGATTCTGACTTCTGGAAGGTGATGCGGCGCTTCATCTTTCCGGCTCTCATTCATCACCTTCCTTGTTGTCCTTGCTGATCTTTACTTCCTGCTTCCATGCCTGGCTAAATTCGTCACCACCTTCACGCGGCGGCATCCCCTCACGTTCACGGGCTTCGTTCGGGTTCATGATCCCGTTCTTAATACCGCGCTCATAAGTAGCGTAACGTTCGGTTGGCGTGGCGCGGAGAAGGTCAGCAGAATCAAACTCCACCTGATAGCGGGTTCCCGGAACCGGAGAGGCCACCAGCAGCGCAGATTTGATTTGTTGTTCGAAGTTCGCCAGCCACGGACGCATTGTCATAGTGAGAAATGCGCGGCTCGCTTCGCTGAAATTGCTGTAGGTGCTGTTGCTGTATTCCTGCAAGAAGATGGGCGACACGTTGAACATGCGGGCAATGTCTTCAATGGTGAAGCGACGGGAGGCTAGCCATTCGGCATCCTGATTGCTCATGCCAAGCTGCTTGTAGTCCATGCCACCTTCAAGGATCGGTGTTTTACCGGCATTTCTGGCGCCCTTGTAGCGATCCAGTGCATCCATCGCCTGTTTGCCCTTCACGCTATCGAGCCACTCTTTAGTGACCACCACGCCAGCCGCCATCATGCCATCTTTCATAATGCTGGCACCGTGGCGCTGCTGTGCCAGACCTAACCCCAGCGCCTCACGGCAGACGGTGATAGGCGAACGCCCCAGAAAGCCATCATCGGTGGAGTAACGCAAGTGCAGAATCTCTTCCTGTAGATAGGTGCGCACAGCCCCGGCAAACGGCTCAGTAACGGTGTATTTGTACTTATGCTGGCCGATACGCTCAGGAACAACCGCCCCCGGGGCATAAGGGTGCAGGGATTGAGGCTGACCATCACGGCCCCATTGGATCACCGCATAGGCGTTACCGTTAAGCAGACAGTGGCGCATCATTGTGCGTTTAAACTGGTAAGGCGTCTGGCAGTCGTTCGGCTGCTCATTCAGGAGAAAATCCACTGGGTGATTGCTCAGCCATTCTCGCGCCTCACGACCATTATCATTACGGACGCGGTAGAGATAGCAGGGCATTGTTGCTACCGCCTCACTGATAACTGATATGGCGTTCATGACCGCCGGCAGAGATTCCGCTGTACCCGCAGACACATACTCGCCTGATCCGGTATTTGGAATCCCTGCCATCGCCAGCCACTCATCAATGGTCATACTGCGCTGTTCGGAGGGTTCATACTTACGGCCAAACGGCCAGATATTCCACATATCAAAGCCCCGCTAATTCAGCCCAGCGGCGACGGTTATCGCCAGCGCGGCGCAGTTCAGGATGTTGGGAGAAAAGCGAACGGTGCGCGATTTCCACGCCAGACTCAGGATAAGCTGGCATAGAGGTAACGGTAATCTCCCGCAGTTCGGCAGCGGTAACAGTGCGCAAGTATGGGGACTGGCCGATATCCCACGCCTCTTTCAGCGCCCGGAAACCAAAGCTCATGCCGGAGATATCCCCGCGCTCCACCAGCTCCAGCACATCGTTGCCAAGCTGGGTATTCGGCGGGGTCAGCTCGAAGCGCAGCCCGGTATCGTCTTCGGACAGCACCAGCGTGCCGGATTTAGTGCGGCCCAGCAGCTGGGTATAGTTATGCTCGTACAGCGCACGCACATCGCTACCGGATGCCAGGCTGTCTTTAAATGCGCCCGGCGCAAACTGCTCACGGAACTCGTCCCAGATAATTTCTGAGAGACTGTTCCAGCGCACGGCATAGCCCACCAGCTTTTTGTTGCTGGCGCTCACTTCGGAGGTACGGATTTCAAAATCGATTGTTTTCATTACTGGACTCCACAGAGGGCAAAAAGGGGCCGAAGCCCCTTAAACGTCAAATCAGGAACCGGAGCCGGAAAGCTCAAGCACCTTGATGGCGTTGGAGTCCACCACGCCGCCGCCCAGGTATTTATCGGTATGCACCTTGTAGAAACCCGGTTCGGTGATGTTGTCAGGACGGGTACGCACGCCAGTGGTGTGATCCACGATGAAATAGCCGCGTTTGAAGTCGCCAACCGCAAGGAACGCTTTACCCGCATCCGCATCCGGCATGGTTTCCAGATACTGAACAGGACGGCCCAGCAGCGTATCGGGAGAACCGGCAACCAGACGATCGCGCCAGATGTAATCTCCGTTGCCGTTTTTCAGCTTTTGCAGTTTGGCGGCGGTGTTGGAGTTCATCACCCATACGGCATTTTTGCGGTATTTGGCTTTCAGCTTATACAGCAGGTCAATCAGACCATCAGAGGAAACGTCAGCGGCTTCCATCTTCTCCAGCGTGCCGAACGGACGGGTTTTATCAGCAGTGGCCGCGCGAGGGTAAGACAGGAACCCTTTGGATTTTTTATCACCGTCGCCGTTCACAAAGTCACTTTCTTCGGTAGCGGTGAAGGTGTCAGCGATTTCAGAAGACAGCCAGCCCAGAATATCCACCTCGGAGAAGTCGAGAATCTCCTGGGTGGTTTTCGGGTAGGCGTAGATCGGGTTGAGTTTGATATCAACACGCTCCATCTTCGGCGTGCTGGTTTCGGTACGTGATTCACCTTCGGTGCCGCGATTAACGGTAGTGCCGCCTACAGATACCAGCTTCTGGTATTCGTTGGTTTTGGTGGTCTTCACCGTTGCGATGGAGCGCATCACGCTATCATCCTGCAACTGGCGCATAATCTCTTTGTCCAGCTCAGGGATAACGGTATAGCCGCCGTCAGCCTGCACCAGCGTGGAGAGAGAGCGGGTATCACCGGTCATGATGTAGTGGCGTAGCTCGTCGTTGCTTACTGGCTCACCTTCAACGGAAGTGCCAGGCAGATTGCGCTGATCGTCGGCGACGGCTTCAAGACGGGTGATCTCAACTTCGAGGGCATCAGCCTGGGCGCGTAGTTCATCGAACTTTTTGCCCTCTTCTTCGTTCAGGCTGCGCTTTTCGGTGTCGGCTTTGTCCAGCATGGAGCGCATCTGGGTTTTGAGTGCGGTTTTCTGCTGGCGTAATTCGAGTAATTTCTTCATGGAGTGGTTTCCGTAACAATTAACGTTGAGACGTGAAACCAGCGCTTGGAGGAGAGGCCGTCAGTAAAGGAGCCTGTCTGAAGGGCAAAAAACCTGACGGCCAGTGGCGGCTCACGTCTGAGTGCCACTCTTTAAGATATGGATCAAATTATCGATGTAAATAAGGTATTTTTACTCCGAACATCCTTGAAAGTTAACGCACAAATAATTTACAAAAAGCAATGGTCAAAATGATGGGGATTCACATGACAAAAGAGATTCTTGCCGTTCCGGGCTTACATCCATCCCCGTTGTACAAAAGAACCTATAAATCCGTTCAAGACATTGATGAAAAACTAACCAAGCTAATTCATAGATGGCGATTTTTCAATGCGGGACCGCCTATGAAAGTTACTGCATATGATGGAACAGAAATCTGCTATCAAGGTGTGGCATTTAAAGGGTCTCCTGTTGATGTTTTTTGGAGCGGCTTTATCGGCCCTTACATTGAAAATTACTCAGTGAATGTATTAGAGCAGACCTCAGCCTTGGCAATTGAATGCCAATTTTCAATAGAGGAACCCATTGAAGAAGCAAAACTCCTATTACTTGTAATGGTTCGCAGGCTTTACCATGAAATGGCCGAGACAGATAAAATCTTAAGAGGAGATGGATTTTCCTTCCCAGAAAAGAAAGATGTCAGCGGTTACATTGAGAACATGTCCCGGAAGATTAAAGAATACGCTGAAATAGAAAAACTGAAAAAACCACTGCCAAATCATAACATATTCAATATAGATACTGTAAATAGCAAATATGTGCAATTTGGTACAAGTAATAACATTAACACTCAAGAACTAAGTGAGTTCTTCACAATGATCGCTTCTTCAGGTGAAGATGAAGTTATCACCCTCTCAAAAATACTTCTGAAGAGCATTATGTCAAAGAACTTACTGAGCAAAGAAAAATATGATTTTCTAATATCTATCTTTAAATCCCAGCCATGACTATTGCTTATTAAGCATTAAGCATTAAGCATTAAGCATTAAGCAACATAAACACAGCTACCAAAAGGAGTAACATGATGGATTTTGACGCTATGGCATACCCTGAAAAATTCACAATCGCAGGAACTGAATACAAAGGGCGCAGAAATTCAACTGAAAAAAAGGTACTAATTCCTTACACTGAGGAGCCAGACATCAGTATTGGAGATGAAATAACTCAAAAGCTTGGAAAGGGTGAAATATCCTTAAAAGTACTGGATATGTCATTCTTACCAGGAGGCACGCTTAATGTTGGCACTAATCACCCACACATGCTTACATTAAAGGTTGAAAATTTAACTGCCAATGAGCACAAGCCCAAACCATCCAGCCAAAACACGTTCAACATTGGTAGCGTATCAGGCACACAAGTTCAAATCGGTGAACGTAACCATCTTATTGTAAATATAAGTATCACTGAACTTGTTGAAAAGGTGTCTCAATCACAAGATCCTCAAGCAAAATCTTTACTTAAAGATTTATTAAATAATAGCACTGTAGCTAGTCTCGTTGGTGCTGGAGCCTCAGCATTATTAGCTTTGCTTTGAATAAATGGCCTGGCAAAGAACCAGGCCAAATAAATCATTTATCACTCATCCATTTTGGAGGTATTGGCATTCTTTCTCGAAAGGCCCGCAGGTGTTCAATCAAAGCATCAACCTGCTCTCTGTTTGTTGCAAGAATTTCATCTGATAAAGTGCTACGAATAAAATCATGATGGTCTATCCACAACAGACCGCCATTTGATAGAGCCTGACGGTAATCGGAGGTAGGCATTGAGCTCAGGTCATGAAGCCCAAACTGATCGTAATACTCTTTTATTTCCTGAACCGTAATAGGCATACATTCTCCTCGTTTGTCTAACTTGCCGCATTTAGTGCCGCGTTTAGCAATGCCGCACCTAGCGCCGCACCTGTTTTCTCAAAAAATTACGCAAACCCAGTAATGACGGGGGTTTTAGTGAAATGCCGCACTTAGCGCGTGTATACAGGGACTAAGTGCGGCATTTGGTCATAAAACATACTAAATGCCGCACATGCCGCATTTCCCGCCGCATTTACTCAATCGTTACCGGGTAAAGGTTCTCACCCTCGATGCGAATAATTTGCTCACTCTCAAGCTTGTCCAGCCAGCGCGGGAATGACTTTCTCACTTTATCTGCCCCCAGTGATGCACGCAGATCGTCTTTAATGACGGAGATAGTGCATGGCTCCCCCTTAGCTGTTCGGCTGCGAACTGCCTGCCATAGTGCATGGTGGTTATCGCTAAGACGGGAGACATGGGCCAGTTCAGGCTCAACCTCTTTAGCCTCTCTCGGCTGATCGTGCACCACCAGAGAGCAAACCAGCTCACCATCTTCATCGGTATAAAGCTCTGCCGTTCTCAGGTCATACGCCTTACGCTCTGGCTCCTCAGCATCTTTCATCTTGGTGCAGGTCAGAATAAGCGCCTTTCCATCTCCTTCACGCTTAACATTAAACTCGGTATCAAGCGCGGCGCGGAAAGCACTGGAACCACGAGCCCCCTTCCCCTCATCTTTGCCGGAGTGGTGTACTACCAGCACCGTTGCACCCGTTTTCTGTTTGATAACGTCACACCCCTCAATAAACGCCCCCATATCACGAGCGTCGTTCTCGTCGTTACCACCAAAACAACGGGCCAGCGTATCGATCACCACCATGCGAACCGGTACACCACATTCGGCTTCAATCTGCCTGGCAGCCAGAAGCACTTCCGTTACCTCCGATTCGCGCACAGGAAACACAGGACGATTGACTAACCAGAGGTTGTCTGCCTGTATGCCATGCACCTGTTCCCATGCCCGTATACGTCTTGGAACACCTACACCACCCTCACCAACTACATACAACACCGCGCCGGGAGTGACCTTCTTCCCCGCCCATGGAAGACCCGCAGCGATGTGACAGGCCCACGATACAGCGAGAAAACTCTTATACGAACCGCTGGGACCGTAAATGCTGCACAGTGATTGCGCTGGCAGAAAGTGTTTAAGGATATAGTCCTGACGGATATCAAATCCCTCAGAACCGCGAGAGAGAGGCAGCTTTGTCCTGAACTTTGCACCAGCATCAGGGAAGACGCGGTGAATGCGCTGCACGTCAGACAGCATGGCATTCATTTCCCCTTCGCCTATCTCTTCCACCAGCACTGAACGCCGTGCGGTAATCATTTGTTTGCGGTCCGTATCGAGATACCCGGCATCACAAAGCTCCTCATACGGCATTGCTGCTATCTGGTTAAGGCGAGCCACCAGCTTTCCGTAACGGGTAGTGGGGTCCTTATGCTGGTGGAGGGCTTTATCCAAATCGCTGCGACTGTACTGCTTGCCATGCGCCCACAGATACGAACAGGTGAACAAGGCATCAGATACAGTTTCTACAGCTGTCAGTTGTACCGTCATTTTGGTATGCCCCCGCTCATCTGGAATTTGCCGATCAGAGGATGGAACCAGTACGCAGAGCCATATTTGCGCTTAGCACTGCGCAACACCAGCCGAGCCGCTTCCCTGAACTTTTCATCAGGCGCAACGAACCCGCCAGATTTCAGCTTAACCAGCATCACCCCTGTGTTTTTCGCCAACTCCTCAGCCTTTTTGGTTGAGATACCGTATTCAGCGGCCAGTGTTGCTACTGGCGTCATACCCGGAGGGATTTCTCCTCCCTGACTATCGGTGAGTGACTTAACCTGTGCCTCAAGATGCAAAATCTTTTCAACCAGCAGATCAACGCGGTTAGCCAGCTCGTTGAATTTCACGTTACTGATCATTTGCGTTCCCCTTCAGCTGGAAGGACGAATGACTTATCCAAAGCGTTAGCCAGATCATCAGCCAAGCGCGATGCAATATCCATTAAAGCCATCAGGTGGATGCGCTTCTTTTCATCGTTCGCTATAGCTACAAAAGCCGCACACGAAAGAAGAGCCGAAACCTCTTGAGCAGTGGTCAATAAGTCCTGATCGCTCTTGTAGGTATAAAGGTTATCCATTGATCGCCCCCTTTGAATTCTGCTCTATCATGCTTGCCGCCAGTTGATCCGATACTCGTCTGGCCAGGCTGATAAGGTTTTCACGCTCAACCTGATCAACGTCGCACTCTTCGACAACCATCAACAATGCAGCCAGTTCACAGGCTATTGACGCACTTTTATTGGTTAATTCACGCATGGCGTACCTCCATAGCCTGAAAGGCATGGAATGGCAGACGTGCAGCAAAAATGAGGTTTACACCCGGCATAGTGTTGCGGGCTTCCTGTTCGCTGGATGCGTTGACGTAGATCACCAATGGTTTGGCGGTAGGGTAGCGCTCAGAAGCGGAGAGAAATCTCCATGTAAATTCCGGGCGAGTTTGGGTAGACTTCTTGAAAGCCATAGCTGTTACCTCAGATAACGGTTTGGTTAGAGGCCCGTTGGTGTTGGTAGCGCCAGCGGGCTTCGTCTTTTCTGTACCCTGATTATCAATCAAGGTGTAAGTAACTTTATTTTTAGGTGGCTTACATGTCAATGCTTTTGTGTAAGACTGATTCTGTGTATATTGTCTTACACCAGCATACGGAGGATTGCAGATGGCTACAGGCCCCAAAAACACGAAGTCACAATCATTAACCGCCCGCATCCCACACGATGTCATAGAGGGAATGGAGTCCGTCAAACGGAACGACGAAAGCAATGCAGCGTTCATCGTAGCCGCCATGCGCGGGGAGATCGCCCGACGCCAAGCAGAAGGAAACGGGGAAAATATCCTTGTTTCTTCCCTCGATACGCTAGCGCAGGTAGAAAAGATTGGAGTCAAAGCCTCCGAAGAGATCGGACAACTTATCAGCGTTGTTCGTGACGAACTCCAGCGCAGGAAGGCCAAGTAAGCAGACAAGGAGTGATACCCGATATCTTGATAACGGTCGAAACTACGGGATTTTCCCGGGGTATGCTGCATTGCAGTACACCCGGCACTCTGTTCCAGTTCTCCCGAAGTTTCGGGAGATTGGGTATGCGGCAATGCCGTACACCTTAAACAGCCCAATTTCTGGGTAGTTTCACGTAACCTCGCCAATGGCGCAGTTCCTTTAATAACAGGAGCGCTCAGGCTTTGACCACCGGCCGCAAAAAGTTTAGGATGGTTTCTCCAAATGCATGATGAGCATACGAAGGTAAGGATGCCCTGCACGGCAGACGAACCTTCACTGTAGTAGCAATGGCGGCCAGTTTTGGCCGCTTTTGTTTTATGTGACATTCCCCACCCCTCACGCTGCTTTGCTGCGGCTCTGCTGCCATGCTGTGACCTCAGACAGAAGCCAACCAACGGCACGACCTCCCAGCTTGCGGCGGGCGGGAAAGCTCCCCTCTTTTTCCATCATGTATCGAGTGGTTCGACAAATACCGGTTAGCTGTCGGCACTCAGCCTCACGGATAACTCTTTCTGCTGGCTGCTGGGATTGTTTAATATTGTTCATAAAAAAATGCTCTCGTTCGCTAAGGTTCGAGAGCATTCTTATTCAACAAAATTATCACCGCGACGGTGAGAAAAAAATTATATTCCTCTAAAGGGGTTACCCTTCTTCAGTTATATCAAGATAATTCTTTCCTGATTTTATCTAAAGAATCACTTCTTATGATTTTATCCAAGAAAGGTTTCACCGTTTGAGCTATGGCAAAGGACTCCTTTTCTCCATCCGGGAACAGGGATACTGCGAGTACGCCAAGAGATATTTTGCTGTCGGTAGCGCTTTCCCATGACATCAAATCAATAAGTGGAATTATTCTGTAGTCAATTATTTTCCGTCTGACGCTCTCCCAATCCCCTGAGACTGGCTTATCTGGTTCAGGTATTCCGAGTTCTTCGCGCCATTTTGGGAGGAGGTTCGTGAATGCTTCAATCAAAAGATCATCTCTGTTGTTTAAGTCAACAGTAATCATCACGTTTTCCACAACATCAGAAAGTAAGTTTACTGGCTCGCGCATGACAGCCCAAAACATACCGTTATCTGCTGTAAACAAATCCCCCACCAAATCATCGTCAACTACTATTGGCTTTCCTTTCCAGTGACCTTTATCAGCATTGATTTTATTTAAAAATGCCAACTCAAATCTCATTAATGGTTTTATACCATCGCCGTAACTTAATTTTAGCAAATCAGGCTGAGTCTTGTACTCATATTCCTTTTGCTTTTCAAGAAACCATTCTTCTGCTTTGAGTTCCCCGAATGGATCACCAAAATTATTGTTAAGCGGGTATTTAGCACCATATTGCAAACCATAGTCAGGGCAGTCTGTATTTTTTATGGTTAAATCATCGCATCGCCAATAAAGCTGGCGAAACAAATCCTTATCAGACATATTTTCAAGGTCATCATATTTTTCCAAGCTGAATGACTTTGGTAAGTCTCTTTTACTGTTAATTTTTTTTGTCATCTTGCGGCCCCAAGAATAGTAACATTTGAGATATCAGAGGTAATAACCTCTAATCTCTGCATCCATTTATTCAGTGCATCCAGCTTTTCAGGTAAATACTGACTGCGGTTATATACGGACATAACACCGCCCAGCGCATGGCCCAGAAGCTGCTCGACAACATGCGGAGAAATTCCCATGTTGTTCAGAGTCGTGGAAAACGTACGGCGTAGATCGTGAAGCGTCCACGGTTCAGAGTGGCCCAGACGCTTATACAACATCCTTCCCCACTGACTGACAGCTTCCGGTTTCTTTATCTCTCCAAGCAAAAGCCCTGTGCTTTGGTGCTGCTCTAAGAGCTGTTTGATAAATGGGCGGATATCAACGGGAATAGGCCGTAATATTTTCTCACCACCTTTGCTGTGCTCTTTAGGTACAGTCCAAACCCAATCACTAAGATCCCATTCGGTTACGCGAGACAATCTCAACTCCTGAGTTCGGCACCCAAACACCACTAGCAGACGCAGCAGCGAGGAGTAATAGGGCTTGAATTTCAAGCCTGAGCACTCCCGCCATATATCAGCAAGCTCTTGCCGGGTATGCTCCCTGTCCCGCTTATTCTGTTTACGTCCAACATCATCAATGGTCAGATCGTCCAGGACGTTACTCACCGCGTACCGATGAACCCGGCAGAACTTAAGAGCTTGCTTACACATCTGCAAAAGATAGCCAGCAGCTACAGGCGCTTCGTTCCGTACCCTGGCGAAACATTCCAGCCAGTGGCGAGTTTCACACATAGAAAGCGGATAAGTACCTATATAAGGAAAGATATGCTTATTGAGCTGCTCAATGTGTTTTTCAACATTAGCGCGGTTATGGGTGGCATATTCCCTGATCCAGTATTCAAGGGCATCCCTGACCGTCACCGGCTTTAACGTTTCCTGAGTGGTAACGCTCAACTGGTGCTTTGGATTCTTTCCTCCTGCGAGCCATGCGCGACACTGCTCTCGTTTCTCACGAGCTGCTTTGAGTGAAAGGTCTGGATAATTACCCAGCTTTATACGCTGAGATTTTGATTCCCGGCCACCTATGCGGAAAGTGAAATACCAGGTCAATACACCCGATCTAGACACCTTCACACTTAGCCCATCACCATCAGCATAGAAGCTGTCTCCGGGGCTTTCTCTTCCAAGCATTTTACGAAGCGATGTATCGCTTAATTTGTTCGTTCCACCAGCCATAGAAAACCTTAGTTCATATTGGAGACTGACTGCACCACAGACTGCACATCTCAATGTTACTCTATGAACGGCAATGAACAAAGGCAAACCGAGAAATCAATTTTATTGTTTTTTATCAGTATGATAGATAAACACCAGCAAACATAGACGAACGGTAAAAAACGTAGGTTTTGAAAATACGGCATGAACTGATACTAATCAGTTAAATGCTTGTTTAAAAAGGCGCTCTTCGGCATGGGGAAGCGCCTTTTTTATTGCCGCTTACAATTAGCGTCAACGCTTTGTAAACCTTCACATTCCCTGCTTTTCAATGTCTGCATTTCGTGTATATTTCCACCACCTTAACGGCCTCACTTCTCCCGGAATGACACAATGATTCGTAAATACTGGTGGCTGGTTGTCTTTGCTGTCTCCGTTTTCATTTTCGATGCGCTGCTGATGCAGTGGATTGAACTGATGAGCACCGAAACCGATAAGTGCCGCAATATGAATTCCGTGAACCCGTTAAAGCTCGTGAATTGTTCCGATCTCGATTAAACCTCTGACGCTGCGCCCCCCTGCTATCACTCAATAATTGAAGGGATTTAAATCCCTTTGAGTCATTACCTGACGGTGATAATGTCTCAGCCCTTCTCAACCTCTCTTGCTAAACCTCTCACAACGAGCTGAATAGACCATGCTGGTTAGCCAATACAACCAAATCCTCGTAGTCACCTCCTTTGTTGTCGCCATCCTTGCTGCCTTTACCGCGTTGAATATGGCTGCACGTGTCGCCGGAAGCCAGGGAGTGGCGGCTCGTATCTGGCTAGCAGGCGGTGGCATCGCAATGGGTATCGGCGTGTGGGCGATGCATTTCATCGGGATGCTGGCCATGGACCTCTCCATGAGCATGAGTTACAACGCGGCGCTCACGGTGTTATCAATGGTAATTGCCATCGGCTCATCGATGTTTGCGTTGTGGCTTGTCAGCTGCGAGCAACTGCGTTTACGCCGCCTGCTGCCCGGTGCGTTAGTGATGGGAAGCGGTATTGTCGCCATGCATTACACCGGCATGGCTGCGCTTGAGGTTATGCCTGGCATCGTCTGGGACAAAAGTTGGGTGGCCATTTCTGTCGTCATTGCCCTCGCCGCCTCCCTCGCGGCTCTGTGGCTGACGTTCCGTTTACGCCACGAAGCCGCGCAGGTGGCGCTGATGCGCCTGGGCGCGGCTATCACCATGGGGATAGCCATCGCCGGGATGCACTATGCCGGCATGAAAGCCGCACAGTTTCCGATGTCGACAATGGTGCATCACCACGGCATTAACGGCAGTTGGCTGGCGGTGCTGGTGAGCGTAGTCGCGCTCTCAATTCTGGGGATCACCCTGCTGGTATCGATGCTGGATGCCCGCCTTCAGGCACGCACATCGTTGCTGGCCTCTTCTCTGGCGGAAGCTAACCGCGAGCTGGCGCAACTGGCGCTGCACGATACGCTAACCCGCCTGCCCAATCGTATTCTTCTGGAAGACCGACTTGATCAGGCCATCAGTAAAGCTGACCGTGAAGGCTCCCATTTTGCGCTGATGTTTATGGATCTCGACGGCTTTAAAGCCATCAACGATGCCTACGGTCACGATGTGGGCGATAAGCTGCTGGTCGCCGTCACAAAGCGCCTGCTGTTGCCACTGAAAGGCCAGTACACACTTGCCCGTATCGGCGGGGATGAGTTTGTCCTGCTGGCGGAAACGGAAGGGCCAGACGATGTTGCCTCTCTGGCAAGCGCGCTGGTTCGTGCCATTGATAGCCCCTTCGCCCTGGAACCCTATGAGCTGGTCGTGACCCTCAGCATCGGGATTGCGCTGTACCCACACGACGGTCATAACGATCGTGAGCTGATGTTTAACGCTGATGCGGCGATGTATCACACTAAACATATGGGACGAAATGGCTATCACTTCTTCCAGCCATCAATGAACACCCTGGCGCAAACGCATCTCCAGCTGATGAATGACCTGTGGCTGGCTATCGGCCGCGATGAGTTACGTTTGCTTTATCAGCCTAAATTCCACGCTCCGGCAGGGCCAGTCCTCGGATTTGAAGCCCTGCTGCGCTGGCAACACCCGAAACAGGGCCTGCTGACACCGGACATGTTCCTGCCGCTGGCCGAAAAAACGGGGCTTATTATTCCTATCGGTAACTGGGTGATTAACGAAGCCTGCCGTCAGTTACGGGAATGGCATCTTCAGGGGCATCTGAGCTGGTCGATGGCGGTGAACCTGTCAACGCTTCAGTTTGAGCAACCTTCACTGGTTAAAACCGTGCTCGACTGCCTGGAGCGCCATAATGTGCCGCCTGAAATGCTGATTCTGGAAGTGACCGAGACCACGGCAATGAGTAACCCGGATGAAAGTGTGCGCGTATTGACCGAGTTAACCAATGCTGGTGTGAAAGCCTCCATAGACGACTTTGGCACAGGCTACTCAAGCCTGCTTTACCTCAAACGCTTACCGGCCTGTGAGCTGAAAATCGACCGCGCATTTGTAAAAGAGCTGAGTGGCGAAAGTGATGACGCGACGATTGTCTCGGCTATTGTGGCGCTGGCCAAAACGCTTAACCTGAAAGTGGTTGCCGAAGGTGTTGAAACACAGGCGCAGCAGGAATTTTTAACGGAACTGGGCTGCAACACGCTTCAGGGGTATCTGTTAGGTAAACCCGTTAGCGCACAAACTATTGAAGCCCTTTGCCAGGATGGAGAGTTACTCCCCACCAGCGAGTCATAAGGCTACGTCATACATCACTGGTGGCACATGCGTGCGATGCAGTGTCGCCAGAATGTTATCGACCAGAGCCGGAGCCTGTTGATAAAGGTTAAAGCTCTCTCTGTTCATTAACCAGTTCTTAATAAGTCCACTAAAGAAACCGTGGAAAACGATCAGGGTGAGTTCAATATTCACGTTTGGTGAAATCGTATTTTTTAAAACACACAACTCCAGTGTCTTGCGCAAACACTCGTAATTTATGCCGATGCGCTTACGAATTTCATATTCTGAAATAACTTCGTCAGTAAATTCACATTTATGATAAAGAATTTGCAATAGCGCACACTGCCGGGGTTCGTGGGCGATATATTGCAATGCAGTAATAAATTGCTCACGAAGCATTAACAGCGGATCGTCATTCTCAGAGAGTAAAAGCCGCTCCCTGATGATATCCCGCAGTGGTAATTGCTGTTCCCAGATTGCATTAAATATTTCTGATTTACTGGAGAAATGCCAGTACACAGCGCCACGTGTCACCCGCGCGGCATCGGCAATGTCCGTCAGGGTCGTGTTCGCCACGCCGCGTGTCGCGAACTGCGCGATGGCCGCTTCGATCAGCCGTTGCCGTGTCTGTTGTGCCTCTTTTTTCGTTTTACGCGCCATAGACAGTATTCATTACTCGCAGGGTTGATATGCCATCCGCAGCCAATAAGCGGGTTCAGCAAAGCTGAAGTATTCACCAGAACCGAAATTAATTTTGCACAAAAAAAGTCACTTTATTTAATTCATATATTTGATAAATGCTTCAATAGCAACACATTCATTAAATACATTAATAATATGAATCAACCAAGGCAAAATTAAAAACTGCCAGATATGATAACCCTGAATATAGGGCGTCAGATTCTGATTATGATGCTCACATATCTTCCTCAGCACTTATAAATTAAACAACATTAAATACCCTCATTATTATACGCAGCTACATTTTTTGTTTTTGTGCCCTCAGCCCTCTCACCGATTTACGGCAAACATCGGTTATGGGTATTTAAAGGAACAGTAATGACACTTCATTTCAGGCTCTTACCCTTATCCGGTTTAATTGTTGCTGCAGCCCTGCTCGCGGGCTGCGATGGGCAGGGTGACCAACAACAGCATCCGCAGTCGCCGCAGGTCAGCGTGTATACCGTAAAAAGCGCGCCACTGGCCGTGACCACTGAGCTTCCGGGCAGAACCGATGCCTTCCGCGTTGCAGAAGTGCGGCCTCAGGTGAGCGGTATCATACTTCGCCGTAACTTTACCGAAGGAAGCGATGTCAAAGCCGGGGACTCCCTTTATCAGATAGATCCTGCAACCTATCAGGCGGCATACGACAACGCAAAAGGTGAGCTGGCTAAGGCTCAGGCGGCGGCGAATATTGCGCATCTGACGGTCAAACGTTATGTCCCACTGGTGGGCACCCAATATGTCAGTAAGCAGGAGTACGATCAGGCCGTAGCAACCGCTCAGCAGGCTGATGCCAGCGTTGTCGCAGCGCAGGCAGGGGTTGAGAGCGCCCGCATTAATCTCGCGTATACCAAAGTAACATCGCCCATTGAGGGCCGGATTGGTAAATCCAGCGTGACCGAAGGGGCGCTGGTCACCAATGGACAGGCCACGGCTCTGGCAACCGTCCAGCAGCTTGATCCCATTTATGTCGACGTGACCCAGCCCAGCAGTGATTTTATGCGTCTGAAACAGTCCAGCCTGCAAAAAGGAGATGGCAGCAGCACCGTCGAGTTACTGATGGAAAATGGTCAGCCTTATCCCCTGAAAGGCACGCTGCAATTTTCCGATGTGACGGTGGATGAAAGCACCGGCTCGATTACGCTTCGCGCTATTTTCCCGAACCCTAACCACCTGTTATTGCCGGGCATGTTTGTGCGGGCGCGTATTGATGAAGGCGTACAGCCGGACGCCATTCTGGTGCCTCAGCAGGGGGTCACTCGCACCCCACGTGGCGATGCGACCGTACTGGTCGTGAATGACAAAAATCAGGTGGAATCGCGCACGGTTGTTGCACCACAAGCCATTGGCGATCGCTGGCTGATTACCGAAGGGTTAAAGAATGGTGACCGCGTGATCGTCAGCGGTTTACAGAAAGCCCGTCCAGGTACCACCGTGGTGGCTACACCCGATACCACTGCTAATACAGCCAGTTAAGGGAAGAGAACATGGCTAATTTCTTTATCCAGAGGCCTGTTTTCGCCTGGGTGCTCGCCATCATTCTGATGATTGCCGGTGGGCTTGCCATCTTAAAACTGCCCATTGCACAGTATCCTACCATTGCACCGCCCGCAGTAGCGGTCACGGCAACTTACCCTGGTGCGGACGCCCAGACGGTGCAGGACACCGTTACGCAGGTTATCGAACAGAACATGAACGGTATCGATAACCTGATGTATATGTCCTCCACCAGCGACTCTGCCGGTAGCGTAACGATCACCCTGACCTTCCAGTCGGGTACAGACCCGGACATCGCCCAGGTACAGGTGCAAAATAAACTCCAGCTCGCCATGCCATTGTTGCCGCAAGAAGTGCAGCAGCAGGGTATTGGCGTAGAGAAATCCAGTAGCAGCTTCCTGTTGGTTGCGGGCTTTGTTTCGGACAATAAGAGCCTCACCCAGGATGACATCTCTGACTATGTCGCATCGAACGTAAAAGATGCCATAAGTCGAACCTCCGGCGTTGGCGATGTTCAGCTGTTTGGCGCCCAGTATGCCATGCGTATCTGGCTCGACAGCAATGCCATGAACAAATACCAGCTCACACCGCTGGATGTGATCAACCAGCTGAAAACCCAGAACAACCAGATTGCCGCGGGCCAGTTGGGTGGAACACCGTCAGTACCGGGGCAGCAGTTAAACGCATCCATCATTGCGCAGACCCGGCTGAAAACGCCGGAAGAGTTTGGCCGCGTAACGCTGAAGGTGAACCAGGATGGCTCAATGGTGCATCTGAAAGACGTTGCGCGTATTGAGCTGGGCGGCGAAAACTACAACATGGTGACCAAGATCAACGGTCAGGCTGCAACCGGGTTGGGGATTAAGCTTGCCACCGGCGCCAACGCCCTGGATACCGCCGCGGCGATCAAAACCAAGCTTGCGCAGTTGCAGCCTTTCTTCCCGCAAGGGCTGAAAGTGGTTTATCCGTACGACACCACTCCGTTCGTGAAAATTTCTATTCATGAAGTGGTGAAGACGCTGTTTGAGGCAATCATTCTCGTCTTCCTGGTCATGTATCTGTTCCTGCAAAACCTGCGGGCAACCCTCATCCCTACCATCGCGGTTCCGGTGGTGTTGCTGGGAACATTCGCCATACTGGCCGCATTTGGCTTCTCTGTAAACACGCTAACGATGTTCGGCATGGTGCTGGCCATCGGCCTGCTGGTTGATGATGCCATCGTGGTGGTGGAGAACGTCGAACGTGTAATGGTCGAAGACAAACTGCCGCCCAAAGAGGCCACGCAGAAGTCGATGGAACAAATTCAGGGCGCACTGGTCGGTATTGCCATGGTGCTCTCCGCGGTGTTCATCCCGATGGCCTTTTTTGGCGGGTCGACGGGGGCCATTTACCGACAGTTTTCACTCACCATTGTTTCAGCGATGGCGCTGTCCGTGCTGGTGGCGTTGATTTTAACGCCCGCACTCTGTGCCACGCTGCTCAAACCAGCCAGCGAGCACCATGAAAAACGAGGCGGGTTTTTCGGCTGGTTTAATGCCCTCTTTGATAAAAGCGTGGAGCACTACACCAACAGCGTCAGCGGTATTTTGCGCAAGACCGGGCGTTATCTGCTGGTTTATGTCCTTATCGTCGGCGGTATGGCGGTTCTGTTCCTGCGCCTGCCAACCTCCTTCCTGCCAGAAGAGGATCAGGGGGTGTTTATGACAATGGTTCAGCTGCCGGCCGGGGCAACGCAGACGCGTACCCAGCAGGTCCTTGACCAGGTTCAGAACTATTATCTGAACAAGGAAAAAGCCAATGTGGAATCGGTGTTTACCGTTAATGGGTTTAGCTTCAGCGGTCAGGGGCAAAACTCAGGTTTGGTGTTCATAAGCCTGAAACCCTGGGAAGATCGCCCGGGGAGCGAAAACAACGTTGAGGCAATTGTTGGACGCGCCACTAAAGCGTTTAGCCAGATAAAAGATGGTCTGGTATTTCCGTTTAACTTGCCTGCCATTCTGGAGCTAGGCACGGCGACAGGCTTCGATTTTGAGCTGATTGACCAGGCCAACCTTGGACATACTCAGCTGACCCAGGCGCGTAATCAGCTACTCGGCATGGTGAAAGAGCATCCTGACCTGCTGGTACGCGTGCGTCCTAACGGGCTTGAAGATACGCCACAGTTCAAACTGGATGTGGATCAGGAAAAAGCACAGGCGCTGGGTATAAGTCTCTCTGATGTTAACCAGACCATTTCGACCGCGCTTGGCGGGACCTATGTGAATGACTTTATTGATCATGGCCGCGTGAAAAAGGTTTATGTCCAGGCGGATGCCCGTTTCCGAATGCTGCCGGGCGATATCAATAATCTTTACGTGCGCAGTGCAAACGGCGAGATGGTTCCTTTCTCATCGTTTAGCAGCTCTCACTGGGTTTACGGTTCACCGCGCCTGGAGCGATACAACGGGATGCCATCAATGGAGATCCTCGGAGAATCCGCACCGGGTAAAAGTACCGGTGAGGCAATGGCAATGATGGAAAACCTGGCCGCAAAATTGCCTGCGGGTATCGGCTACGACTGGACGGGGATGTCCTTCCAGGAACGTCTGTCGGGTAATCAGGCGCCTGCGCTGTATGCCATCTCTCTGATCGTGGTCTTCTTGTGCCTCGCCGCACTGTATGAAAGCTGGTCGATACCGTTCTCGGTCATGCTGGTTGTGCCACTGGGGGTCATCGGCGCGCTTCTCGCAGCCTCCCTTCGCGGTCTGAACAATGACGTGTACTTCCAGGTCGGCTTGCTCACGACGATAGGGTTATCGGCCAAGAACGCCATTCTGATTGTTGAGTTTGCAAAAGACCTGATGGAGAAAGAAGGCAAAGGCATTGTTGAAGCAACGCTTGAAGCATCAAGAATGCGTCTTCGCCCTATTCTGATGACTTCACTGGCCTTCATTCTGGGTGTGATGCCTCTGGTGATTAGCAGCGGAGCCGGGAGCGGCGCTCAAAATGCCGTGGGGACAGGGGTAATGGGCGGCATGTTGTCAGCCACCCTTCTGGCCATCTTCTTCGTACCGGTGTTCTTTGTGGTTGTCCGACGACGTTTCACCCGTCATAAAGAGTAACGCTTAACAAAAGGCACCCAAGGTGCCTTTTTTATTTTTAACGGAAACAATGAATTGGCCGGGGAAACATCACAACGCTTAAAATGCGCTATTTGCATTAAGTAAAAATAAAACAGCCAGTGGCTTCACACTTTCTCCATTAATTCATCCGGGTAAGTCTCTTTTCTCCATGATTTTTACAAACCACATAATTTGAGATTATTCCCCATGCAACCTGGGCTTATCACAATGGTAAAATAACCTCGATTCGTTAATTGCCCTCCTGGCTTTCTGGCGAATTAAAAAGAATGCAGAGGTAACATCATGAAAAGGTTCATTTCCGTTGCACTACTCGCTGCGCTGCTTGCTGGTTGCGCGCACGACTCTCCATGTGTACCGGTATACGACGATCAGGGGCGACTGGTTCATACCAATACCTGTATGAAAGGCACCACCCAGGATAACTGGGAAACAGCCGGTGCAATTGCTGGCGGTGCTGCCGCAGTAGCAGGTCTGACGCTAGGTATCGTTGCTTTGACGAAGTAATCGCTAAGGCATAAATGTACACTTGTGAAAGCGCGGCTCCGGTCGCGCTTTTGCTTTGAAATAGTGCAGTTTTTTCAGAGAAGTAAAATATTAGCCCTGGTTTCTTCCATCAGCTTATTTTAATTCAGACGTTAATCACATCTTTTTTGCCCATCGATTCAAATTTCATATTCCACAGTGATGATTTTCACAAATTAATTACATTAAATATCCTGCCAATATTCACGCCAGAAACTATCTATTGTTAAATCCGACATGTAATCAAACTTTTGCTCTAATTTGTGGCGCAGGTTGTAATTTCGCACCATTTCGGGGCGCTCGATTTATTTAACCCTGTCTACACTCAGCATTATGCGTTCCGTAGTCCTTTATTTTCGCGAGCGCAAACCTGGCATTACGTTTGCTTTATAAACGTTGGCCAAAGCCACAGACAGGTCAAAGCGTTTTAAAACGCCTCTATAACGATAAATTTCGCCACACAGGATGCATTATGAAAAAGACGATGATAGCCAGCCTGGCCGCCGCGGGCGTGTTGTTTGCTGTAGCCAACCAGGCCCATGCGGGCACAACGCTTGATGCCGTAAAAAAGAAAGGTTTTGTACAGTGCGGTATCAGTGACGGGTTACCTGGCTTCTCTTATGCCGATGCCAACGGCAAATTTACCGGTATTGACGTTGATGTCTGCCGTGGTGTCGCCGCAGCCGTTTTCGGTGATGACAGCAAAGTAAAATATACCCCGCTGACGGCGAAAGAACGCTTCACTGCCCTGCAATCTGGCGAAGTTGATATGCTCTCGCGTAATACCACCTGGACCTCTTCCCGTGATGCCGGCATGGGGATGTCATTCACTGGCGTAACCTATTACGACGGTATCGGCTTCCTTACCCATAATAAAGCGGGCCTGAAAAGCGCCAAAGAGCTGGATGGGGCAACCGTATGTATTCAGGCCGGTACCGATACCGAACTGAACGTCGCAGATTACTTTAAAGCGAACAAGATGAAATATACACCAGTGACGTTCGACCGCTCTGACGAATCAGCGAAAGCGCTGGAGTCGGGTCGTTGCGATACGCTGGCTTCTGACCAGTCGCAGCTGTACGCCCTGCGTATCAAGCTGAGCAATCCTGCTGAGTGGATCGTATTACCTGAAGTGATCTCCAAAGAGCCTCTGGGACCGGTTGTTCGCCGTGGCGATGAAGACTGGTTCTCCATTGTGCGCTGGACGCTGTTTGCCATGCTGAACGCCGAAGAGATGGGTATCAACTCGAAGAACGTCGATGAGAAAGCAGCGAACCCAACTAACCCGGATATGGCGCACCTGTTAGGGAAAGAAGGCGATTTCGGTAAAGACCTGAAGCTCGACAACAAATGGGCTTACAACATTGTTAAGCAGGTTGGTAACTACTCTGAGATCTTCGAGCGCAACGTAGGATCGGAAAGTCCGCTGAAGATCAAACGCGGCCAGAACAATCTCTGGAACAACGGCGGTATTCAGTACGCTCCGCCAGTTCGTTAAGCATTTGCTGTAACGGGCACCGCGCTTGCGGTGCCCACTCCAGAGTCATGGTTACCGAGGTTTCTTTATGTCCCATCGCCGCTTAGCCGTAAAAGGATCGTTATCCTTTTCTCACCCCGCGGTTCGCGCCTGGCTGTTCCAGATTATCGCCATCGTCGTGGTTGTGGTTATCGCCGTTTACTTAATCCATAACACCGTTACCAACCTGAATAACCGCGGTATCACCTCCGGCTTTGCATTTCTGGATCGCAGCGCGGGTTTCGGCATTGTTCAGCACCTTATTGATTATCAGGAAGGAGACACCTACGGACGCGTGTTCGTGGTCGGCCTGCTGAATACGCTGCTGGTTTCGGCGCTCTGTATTGTTTTCGCTTCCGTACTGGGGTTCTTTATCGGCCTGGCGCGGCTTTCTGAAAACTGGCTGCTGCGAAAACTGTCGACGATTTATATCGAGACGTTCCGTAATATCCCGCCACTGCTGCAAATTTTCTTCTGGTATTTTGCCGTTCTGCGTAACCTCCCAGGACCTCGCCAGGCAGTGGACGCCTTCGACCTGCTTTTTCTGAGCAATCGTGGGCTGTACATTCCCTCGCCTCTGGCGGGTGAAGGGCTGTATGCATTTATTGCTGCTATTGCTATCGCCATTGCCCTGTCTGTAGGGCTGTTCCGCTATAACCGCAAACACCAGATTAAAACCGGTCAGCTGCGCAAAACCTGGCCTGGTGCCGCACTCCTTATCGTAGGTTTGCCACTGCTGGCACACTGGTTCGTTGGCGCTGCGCTGCACTGGGATATTCCGCATTTGCGCGGTTTTAACTTCCAGGGAGGGATGGTCTTAATCCCTGAGCTGGCGGCACTGACGCTGGCGCTATCTATTTATACGTCGGCATTTATCGCGGAGATCATCCGTTCGGGGATCCAGGCCGTGCCTTACGGTCAGCACGAGGCTGCACGCTCCCTCGGCCTGCCGAACACAGTGACGCTGCGTCAGGTCATTATTCCGCAAGCGTTGCGGGTCATCATTCCACCGCTGACCAGCCAGTATCTCAATATTGTCAAAAACTCGTCGCTGGCTGCCGCTATTGGCTATCCCGATATGGTGTCGCTGTTTGCAGGAACCGTGCTCAACCAGACCGGGCAAGCGATTGAAACTATTGCCATCACAATGTCCGTCTATCTGATTATCAGCCTGGTAATTTCGTTGCTGATGAACCTTTATAACCGTCGCATCGCACTGGTTGAGCGTTAAGGAGCCATGATGACAAAAGCGATATTGTCTCACTCTTCGCGTCCATCCAGAAAACCTGGTGGGCGCTATATCAACTGGGCGCGCAAGAACCTGTTCTCCAGCTGGAGTAACAGCCTGCTGACCGTTGTCTGTCTGTGGCTGATGTGGGAAGTGATCCCACCCTTACTGAACTGGGCATTTTTGCAGGCTAACTGGGTAGGCTCTACCCGCGCTGACTGTACAAAAGCGGGCGCATGTTGGGTGTTTATCCACGAGCGTTTTGGCCAGTTTATGTATGGGCTATATCCGCACGAACAACGCTGGAGAATTAACCTGGCTCTGGTCATCGGTTTGCTCTCCATCGCCGTCATGTTCTGGAAAAAGCTGCCGCATCGCGGGCGTTACATTGCCTGCTGGGCTGTGGCCTATCCCATTATTGTCTGGGTGTTGCTGTACGGTGGTTTCCTGGGACTGGAACGTGTCGAAACTCGCCAGTGGGGTGGTCTGACGCTGACGCTGATTATCGCCTCCGTGGGAATTGCCGGTGCATTACCCTGGGGGATTTTACTGGCACTTGGACGGCGCTCCAGAATGCCGGTCGTGCGTGTGCTTTCCGTTATCTTTATCGAGTTCTGGCGCGGCGTGCCGTTGATTACCGTGCTGTTTATGTCATCGGTCATGCTTCCACTCTTTATGGCTGAAGGAACGACGATCGATAAGCTTATTCGCGCGCTGGTAGGCGTGATTTTATTCCAGTCGGCTTACGTTGCCGAAGTGGTGCGTGGCGGTCTTCAGGCATTGCCAAAAGGTCAGTACGAGGCTGCGGAATCTCTGGCTCTCGGATACTGGAAAACACAGGGGCTGGTGATAATGCCTCAGGCGCTTAAGTTGGTTATTCCAGGGCTGGTGAACACGATCATCGCACTCTTTAAGGATACCAGCCTGGTGATCATCATTGGCTTGTTTGATCTCTTTAGCAGCGTGCAGCAGGCCACTGTCGATCCTGTCTGGCTTGGTATGTCTACTGAGGGCTATGTCTTTGCCGCTCTGATTTACTGGATTTTCTGTTTTAGCATGTCGCGCTATAGCCAGCATCTGGAGAAGCGCTTTAACACCGGGCGCACACCGCACTGAGGAAATTATGAGCCAGATTACTATGACACCTGCCGACGCGATGATTACGCTGGAAAACGTCAATAAATGGTACGGACAGTTTCACGTACTGAAAGATATCAACCTGAAGGTTAAACAGGGGGAGCGAATCGTTCTCTGTGGGCCTTCAGGATCGGGTAAATCCACAACCATTCGCTGCATTAATCACCTGGAGGAACATCAGCAGGGACGTATTGTGGTTGATGGTATCGAGCTGAATGAGGATATTCGCAATATCGAACGTGTGCGCCAGGAAGTCGGAATGGTATTTCAGCACTTTAACCTTTTCCCGCACCTGACGGTTCTACAGAACTGCACCCTTGCACCGATTTGGGTGCAGAAGATGCCGAAAAAGGAAGCGGAAGCGCTGGCAATGCATTACCTGGAACGCGTGCGTATTGCTGAACATGCAAATAAGTTTCCGGGACAGATATCAGGTGGGCAGCAGCAGCGTGTGGCCATCGCCCGTTCACTGTGCATGAAACCTAAAATAATGCTGTTTGATGAGCCAACCTCCGCACTCGATCCGGAAATGGTGAAGGAAGTTCTGGATACCATGATTGGTCTGGCGCAATCCGGGATGACCATGCTCTGCGTGACGCATGAAATGGGGTTTGCCCGTACCGTAGCTGACAGGGTGATCTTTATGGATCGCGGTGAGATTGTGGAACAGGCTCCGCCAGATGAGTTCTTTGCTCATCCAAAGTCAGAGCGTACACGAGCATTCTTGTCGCAGGTGATTCACTAGTCGTTAGTCTGCCCGGTGGTGTCTTGTCTACCGGGCTAATTGGCTATCCAGATCGGGTAAGACTAAGTCGCTACCCGACTTTTTCAGATGGCACAAAGCAAAAAACCCCGCACCTTACGGTACGGGGTTTTTCTTATTTGATGTCTGGCAGTTCCCTACTCTCACATGGGGAGACCCCACACTACCATCGGCGCTACGGCGTTTCACTTCTGAGTTCGGCATGGGGTCAGGTGGGACCACCGCGCTAAAGCCGCCAGACAAATTCTTTTACTATGTGCCGAACTTCAACCTACGTATTAAGTGGTGCTGATACCCAGAGTCGAACTGGGGACCTCACCCTTACCAAGGGTGCGCTCTACCAACTGAGCCATATCAGCACGCTAAATTT
>NZ_LXES01000010.1 GCF_001654845.1 Enterobacter soli ATCC BAA-2102
TCCCAGTTTTTAGCACAAGCGTTTTTTAGATCTTTTTTTCTGACTGCTGCTTTTCCACTCTTTTCGCTGAAATCCCACCCGATTTGCTTAAATATTGACGCATTTTGGCCTTGCCTCGATCCATAAATGCGATCAAAGTCTTCTGTATAGCGTTTATTAATAGAGGTAGATATGTCAGCTGTACTGCGTCCTTATAAAGATCTGTTCCCCCAGAAAGGCGATCGCGTGATGATCGATGCCAGCAGTGTTGTCATCGGCGATGTGCGAATGGCGGACGATGTCAGCATCTGGCCGCTCGTTGCGATCAGGGGAGACGTTAACTATGTTGCGATAGGTGCCCGCACCAATATTCAGGACGGCAGCGTTCTGCATGTAACCCACAAATCCTCGTATAACCCTGATGGCAATCCCCTTATCATCGGAGAAGAGGTCACCGTTGGCCATAAAGTGATGCTCCACGGCTGCACGATAGGCAACCGGGTTCTGGTCGGTATGGGTTCAATCCTGCTGGATGGCGTAGTTATAGAAGATGATGTGATGATTGGCGCCGGTAGCCTGGTCCCGCAAAATAAACGACTCGAAAGCGGTTATCTCTATTTAGGCAGCCCGGTAAAACAGATCCGCCCCTTAACAGAGGCGGAAATGGAAGGATTGAAATACTCTGCGAACAACTACGTAAGATGGAAGAATGACTATTTAGATCAGGATATCCAGACCCAGCCTTGATCATCTTCCTGCTGGTCGCGGATTAAATCGCTGGCTTCCTCTTCAAGATCCCAGCGATTTTCGCAAAATACGTCCATTGCCTGAGTGCCGCCAAAGCGTTCCAGCAACACGTCCTTACTGATTGCACAGGTCAACTGCATCCCATGCACCAGTACCGGGAAACAAACGGCTTGTTTTTCCTCGTCCCAGATTTCTCTGTCGGGAAAGTGAATGGCCTGATTCACGCGGACAGTTCCTGTTTCAGCTTCTCAATCACAGGCTCGACCGCCGGCAACACGCCATGCCAAAGCAACACGGCATGGGCCGCTTGCCCCACCAGCATTCCAAGACCATCAGCCAGATGTTTTGCGCCATGCTGTTCGCACCAGTTCAGGAAAGGTGTTTTTCCATTCTGGTAGAACATGTCATAGAAAAAGAGATGGGCGCTCACCAGCGAAGCAGGAATAGCAGGGACTTCTCCGCCAATACCGCTCGAGGTTGCATTAATCACCAGATCGAACTCATGCTCCGCCAAATCATCCAGCGCGACAGCA
Source organism: Enterobacter soli ATCC BAA-2102 (assembly GCF_001654845.1). Classification (GTDB taxonomy): domain Bacteria; phylum Pseudomonadota; class Gammaproteobacteria; order Enterobacterales; family Enterobacteriaceae; genus Enterobacter; species Enterobacter soli. Next base: position 1,260 of record NZ_LXES01000010.1, read on the forward strand.
CTCACACTGCCTGTATGCGCAAACAATGCGGCTAACTCTTCGGCACGGGAGAAAGTACGGTTAGTAATGGTTACGGAACAGTCCAGAGAGAGCAGAGGCAGCAACACGCCGCGTGATGCACCACCTGCACCAATCAGCAATACCCGGAAGCCTGGCTTTATAAATGACAACCTTTCCAGATCGCTCAACAGCCCAATCCCGTCAGTGTTATCACCCAGCAGGCGCCCATCCTCAAGCCGTTTAAGCGTATTCACTGCGCCAGCAAGAGAAGCTCGCTCAGTAAGTTCATCCGCTCGCTCAAACGCTTCTTCTTTAAAGGGAACGGTGACATTCGCACCTTTACCACCCGCATCAAAAAAGGCATTCAGCGTTGCAACAAACGCATCGACTGGGGCTAGTACCCGGCCATAGGGATGGTCTATCTGCAATTGTTCAGCAAACTGCTGATGAATCAGCGGTGATTTGCTGTGAGCAATCGGATTTCCAAAAACGGCATAAGTTTCCATCATATTACCCCTGGCGAAAACGTTCGCCGGTTAAAGCATCGCGGATTTCAGAGGGATTCAGGCGCCCGCCCGTTTCACCAACAGCCACCGGGAAATCATCCCCGAATTGCGCCAGCACTTCTTCAGAAGTCCTGCAAGGTGGCAATCCGGTCAGGTTTGCGCTGGTCGACACCAAAGGTTTACCGAACGCCAGACATAGCTCAACCACCAGCGGATGATCTGTTACACGAACGGCCAGGGAATCAAAACGCCCGGTTAGCCAGCGCGGTGTTGTCGGCTGCGCCGGGAAAACAAAGGTTACAGGGCCAGGCCATGCGGAGAAGATGGTTTCCCGCTGCGCGGACGTCAGCATGGAATCATCTATATAGGGTTTGAGTTGATCGTAATTTGCTGCAATCAGTATCAGCCCTTTCTCGACAGGCCGTTGTTTCAGCTCAAGCAGACGGCCCACAGCCGTTTCGCTGTCAGGGTCGCAACCGACCCCAAATACAGCTTCTGTTGGATAAGCGATGACTTCTTCTTTTTTCAGTACGTCCACTGCATACGCAATGGAGCCTGATGGCAGGTTATTATTCACTGGTTTGATCCGCCGCAACCGGCTTTCCACATTGTTTACTGGCGCAGAAACGTTTTAAGCCTTGCGCAGTTTTCTTCTCTATTAGTAACGGATAGTCGCAATGAGGGCAGACCCCCGCTACCGGTTTGAAATTGATAACGAACTGGCATTCAGGATAGCGATCGCAAGAATGGAAGGTCTTACCAAAACGGGAACGGCGCTGAACCAGCTGTCCATTCTGACATTGTGGACATGCGATTGCCGTTTCATCTGGTTTATCAATTTGTTCTGTATGTTCACATTCAGGGTAGTGGCTGCATCCGATAAACATACCGAAGCGGCCTTGTCGCAAGGCTAACTCACCACCGCAGACAGGGCATAACTGCCCCTCCAGAATCTTAACGATATGCCCATCCGCCTGGCTTTTCAGGGGACGGACATAATCACATTCCGGATAGTGTGAACAACCGAGAAACGGACCGTGTTTCCCGGACCGAATGACAAGTTCAGCCCCGCACTGCGGGCAGGGCTCATTTTTATGCACCGTGAATAGTGCTGATTTGGCCATAACAACTCTTGGTGCTGCACCTTTGAATCAGTGCAGCATACCTTCATTCACTTCAAAGAGTAATTCTTCCATTTGTTGATAGGCATTTTCACAGCCCGGGATATTAAACAGAACCATCAGAATAACCCACTTGAGGTCTTCCAGTTCGAATTCTGCCGTATCCAGCGCCATGACGCGCTCTATCACCATTTCTCGCGTTTCGAGGTTTAGCACCTGAATCTGCTCAAGGAATAAAATAAATCCCCGGCAGCTGGCATCCAGCCTTTCACACTCTTCAGCTGTATAGATGCGAACAGACAGCGGATCGGAAGCAAGCTGCATCGGTTCGGCAAGGCCTTCCTGATAATCAGCCAGTTTCTCTAACCACATCAACGCATTATAAATATCTTCCCGCTCAAATCCCGCATCGGTAAGATCCCGTGTCAATTTGTCCTGATCCACTCGCATTTCTGCTTCGTTATGGATATAAGTCTCAAACAAATACATCAGTACGTCGAACATGGCTTGCCCTCCTTAATCGGACATAGCCGCCGGGTACAGCTGCGATCCACCCTGCTAACTCCAGTTCGAGTAGCTGTGCTACCGTTACTGGCACAGGTTGGCCGGCACGTTCAGCGACAACGTCAACAGGTGTTACCTCATCTCCTACGTTAGCCAGGAGCTTGGGAAATGGCAATGCCACCTCCTCCTGATCTGATGAATATTGTCGCTTTTCGGCTTCTCCCTGAAGCCAGTGCAGCCCATATCGCAAATTTTCCAGAATGTCCTCTGTACATGTCACTGGCGTAGCGCCCTGCTTTATCAGCCAGTGCGGCCCTTCACACCCGGGATTTCCTACTGGCCCCGGCAGAGCAAAAACCTCACGGCCCTGCTCCAGCGCACATCTGGCGGTAACAAGCGAACCGCTACGTAAGACCGCCTCAACCACAAAAACCCCGAGGCTCAACCCGCTTATAATGCGGTTACGACGAGGAAAATTACCGGGCCAGGCAGATGTTGATAAGGAGAACTCAGAAATAACCGCCCCGCCGCCCTCAATCAGTTGATCGGCAAGGGAAAGATGCCTGCGCGGATAAATACTGAAAAGGCCATTGCCCAACACCGCCACGCTGCTTCCTTTAACCGCCAGCGCCGCCCGGTGAGCGACACCATCAATCCCACAGGCCAGCCCGCTGGTTATTGTGAAGCCACATTGTGCCAGCTGCTCGCACAGGATCTTTCCCCAGCGCTGACCATACCAGGACGGCGAACGGCTCCCCACAACCCCCAGTTGGATACTATTGAGTACTTCAACATGCCCTTTAGCGAATATGGCACCGGGGTAATCCGGTATCATTCGAAGTAATGGTGGATATCGGGGATCATTCGCGGGCAGCAGACAATGACCAGGCTGTTCGAGCCAAATCAGGCTCCGCTCAAGCTCAGCCTCGCCGAGTGCAAAAAAACGCTCAGCTTGCCTAACCGACAGCCCTGCTCCTTTGATAGTAACACTATCAATATTTGTCTGGCGCAGCAGGTACGCGGCGGCTTCCAGCATTGCATCACCGCACAGTGTTGTCGTGTTGATCAGCCGTAACCATATCTCTGTAGACGTCATCCTTTTCCCTGCCATAAGCAGCCTCCGCAATCATTGCGATTGGTCACTGATGCTGTCAATCGATGGGGGATTTGTCTAGAATAGAGGTAATATTCTTATCAACTCCTGAATACGACTCTGGAAATTTATGGCAGTTTTGCAAGTGTTACATATTCCGGACGAGCGCCTTCGCATCGTCGCTGAACCGGTAAAAGAAGTGAATGCAGAAATTCAGCGTATCGTCGATGATATGTTCGATACCATGTACGCCGAAGAAGGCATTGGCCTGGCGGCTACGCAGGTTGACATTCACAAGCGTATTATCGTGATTGACGTCTCTGAAAATCGCGATGGCCGTCTGGTGCTGATCAACCCTGAACTGCTCGAGAAGAGTGGAGAAACAGGTATCGAGGAAGGCTGTCTGTCCATTCCAGAACAGCGTGCTTTAGTGCCACGTGCCGAAAAAGTGAAAATTCGCGCTCTGGATCGTGACGGTAATCCGTTCGAGCTGGAAGCTGACGAACTGCTGGCGATTTGTATTCAGCATGAGATGGATCACCTGGTCGGTAAACTGTTTATCGATTACCTCTCGCCACTGAAACAACAGCGCATTCGCCAGAAAGTAGAGAAACTGGATCGTATGCGCTCTCGTGCATAATATCCCGGGATACAAGGAATAACGTGTCTACATCGCTACGTATTATCTTCGCAGGAACTCCTGATTTTGCAGCGCGTCATCTCGACGCGCTGTTATCTTCTGGCCACCAGGTTGTGGGTGTATTTACGCAACCGGATCGCCCGGCTGGCCGCGGCAAAAAGCTGATGCCAAGCCCGGTAAAAGTGCTGGCAGAAGAGCATGGATTACCTGTATTCCAGCCAGCATCTTTACGTCCGCATGAAAATCAGCAACTTGTTGCCGATCTCAATGCCGACGTCATGGTGGTGGTGGCTTACGGTTTAATTCTGCCAAAAGCTGTTCTTGATATGCCTCGCCTGGGCTGTGTAAATGTGCACGGCTCTCTGCTGCCTCGCTGGCGCGGTGCGGCGCCTATCCAGCGTTCTTTGTGGGCAGGTGATTCTGAAACTGGCGTCACTATTATGAAGATGGACGTAGGTTTAGACACTGGCGACATGCTGTATAAACTCGCCTGCCCGATTACCGCAGAAGACACCAGCTCAACGCTTTACGACAAGCTGGCGGAACTTGGCCCTCAGGGGCTCATCGAGACACTGCAACAGCTTGCGGATAATACGGCACAGCCTGAGGGTCAGGATGAAGCGCTGGTCACCTATGCCGAAAAGCTGAGCAAAGAAGAAGCTCAGATCGACTGGTCATTGTCGGCCGCTCAGCTTGAACGCTGCATTCGAGCATTTAACCCGTGGCCGATGAGCTGGGTAATGATCGATGATCAGCCAGTAAAAGTCTGGAAAGCCTCCGTCATTGAGGGTCACTCAAGCGCAGAGCCTGGTACAATCCTCGATGCGAACAAGCAGGGTATCCAGGTTGCAACGGCAGAAGGTATTTTGAACCTTGAGTCGCTCCAGCCTGCGGGTAAGAAAGCGATGAGTGCCCAGGATCTGTTAAATTCCCGTCGCGAATGGTTTATCCCCGGCAAACGTCTTGCCTGAGAAAATTTATCCTTAAGGCCCGGTGTTTCCGGGCATTTTTATTTTTACGGCTATGAAAAAACAAAATCTACGCAGTATGGCGGCGCAGGCCGTCGAACAAGTGGTTGAGCAAGGGCAGTCGCTGAGCAATGTGCTGCCGCCACTTCAACAGAAAGTTTCGGACAAAGACAAAGCACTGCTTCAGGAGTTGTGCTTTGGTGTCCTGCGCACCCTTTCCCAGCTTGAGTGGCTGATTAACAAGCTGATGTCACGCCCGATGACAGGAAAGCAGCGCACCGTGCATTACCTGATTATGGTTGGATTCTACCAGCTGCTTCATACCCGTATCCCGCCTCACGCTGCACTGGCAGAAACGGTAGAAGGCGCCGTTGCCATTAAACGTCCGCAACTAAAAGGATTGATCAACGGAGTGCTACGCCAGTTCCAGCGCCAGCAAGAAGAGCTGCTGGCCGAATTTGCCCGGACCGAGAATCAGTACCTACACCCGTCGTGGCTGCTTAATCGTCTTAAAAAAGCGTATCCACAGCAGTGGCAGGACATCGCCGGGGCCAATAACCAGCGTCCTCCTATGTGGTTACGCATCAACCGTAATCATCATACCCGTGATGCGTGGCTTGCCCTGCTGAAAGAATCTGGTATGAACGGATTCACGCATGATGCCTACCCTGATGCCGTACGTTTAGAAACCCCGGCACCAGTACATGCGTTACCGGGTTTTGAAGAGGGATGGGTGACGGTTCAGGATGCCTCTGCTCAGGGCTGCATGACATGGCTTGAGCCCCAAAATGGTGAGCAGATCCTCGACCTTTGTGCGGCACCTGGGGGTAAGACGACTCATATTCTCGAAGTTGCCCCGCAAGCCAGTGTATTGGCTGTTGATGTCGACGAGCAGCGTCTTTCTCGCGTCTATGACAACCTGAAACGTTTAGGACTAAAGGCGCAGGTCAAACAGGGTGACGGACGCAAGCCAGCTGAATGGTGTGGTGATACACAATTCGATCGCATCTTACTGGATGCACCCTGCTCGGCTACCGGCGTGATTCGCCGCCACCCGGACATCAAGTGGCTGCGTCGCGATCGTGACATCAACGAACTTGCCCAGCTGCAAGCCGAAATTCTCGATGCGGTTTGGCCACATCTGAAATCTGGCGGGACGCTGGTGTATGCGACCTGTTCAGTTCTTCCGGAAGAAAACTGTCAGCAGATCGCGGCATTCCTGAAACGTACCCCAAATGCTTCACTGCATGGCACAGGTACGCCAGAGCGCCCTGGTCTGCAAAACTTGCCTGGTGCTGAAGAAGGCGATGGTTTCTTTTACGCTAAGCTAATCAAAGAGTGATGTGAGAACAGGCTGCAAGATATGAAGATAATCATTCTGGGTGCAGGACAGGTCGGCGGAACGCTGGCCGAAAACCTTGTTGGTGAGAATAACGACATCACAATTGTCGATACCAATGGCGATCGACTGCGCGTTTTGCAGGATAAGTTTGACCTTCGGGTTGTACAAGGCCACGGTTCACACCCACGAGTGCTTCGCGAAGCCGGTGCAGATGATGCCGATATGCTGGTTGCGGTAACCAGTTCGGACGAAACTAATATGGTTGCGTGCCAGGTTGCGTACTCGCTTTTTAACACGCCAAACAGGATTGCGCGTATCCGCTCTCCGGATTATGTCCGTGACGCGGAAAAACTGTTTAATTCTGAAGCGGTTCCGATCGACCATCTTATTGCGCCAGAACAACTGGTCATCGACAACATTTACCGCCTGATCGAATACCCTGGCGCACTCCAGGTCGTGAATTTCGCCGAAGGAAAAGTGAGCCTGGCCGTGGTTAAAGCCTATTACGGTGGCCCACTGATTGGTAATGCGCTTTCGACGATGCGCGAACATATGCCGCATATCGATACCCGCGTCGCAGCCATTTTCCGTCACGACAGGCCGATTCGTCCGCAAGGCTCGACCATTGTCGAAGCCGGTGATGAAGTCTTCTTTATTGCCGCTTCTCAGCATATCCGTGCGGTGATGAGTGAGCTTCAGCGTCTCGAAAAGCCGTACAAACGCATAATGCTGGTCGGTGGCGGTAATATCGGCGCGGGCCTGGCACGTCGGCTTGAAAAGGACTACAGCGTGAAGTTGATCGAACGCGATCAACAACGTGCGTCTGAGCTCGCTGAAAAGTTACAGAACACGATTGTGTTTTATGGTGATGCGTCGGATCAAGAGTTGCTGGCCGAAGAACATATTGATCAAGTTGATCTGTTTATTGCCGTCACCAACGATGATGAAGCGAATATCATGTCGGCCATGCTCGCAAAACGGATGGGAGCCAAAAAGGTAATGGTGCTGATTCAGCGCCGGGCCTATGTCGATCTGGTTCAGGGAAGTGTGATCGATATTGCGATTTCACCACAACAAGCCACTATTTCTGCGCTGCTGAGTCACGTTCGTAAGGCTGACATCGTTGGCGTTTCATCTCTTCGTCGTGGTGTCGCTGAGGCTATCGAAGCCGTAGCACACGGTGATGAAACAACCTCGCGCGTGGTTGGCAGGGCGATTGATGAAATTAAATTACCGCCAGGCACCATAATTGGAGCTGTGGTACGCGGCAACGATGTCATGATCGCCAATGATAATTTGCGTATCGAGCAAGGCGACCATGTCATTATGTTCCTTACCGATAAAAAGTTTATTACCGACGTCGAACGTTTATTCCAGCCAAGTCCATTCTTCCTGTAATGATCCGGGTGCTCTTTAAAGGGCTCCCGGACATTAACCCTCTTATTAATATGCCTTTAATTTTTCATAACGATTATTTATCACCAATGGAAATTAGCTAATCATTTGTTAAACTTATAATCGTCAGCGGGCACAAGGAGAACATAATGAGTTTTATTAAAGAGTTTCGCGAATTTGCGATGCGCGGGAATGTGGTGGATTTGGCTGTGGGTGTCATTATTGGTGCGGCGTTCGGTAAGATCGTTTCATCACTGGTAGCCGACATTATTATGCCACCTTTAGGGTTATTAATCGGGGGCATAGATTTTAAACAGTTCGCCGTTACGCTGCGGGATGCACAGGGTGATGTCCCGGCGGTTGTGATGCATTACGGTGTGTTCATCCAGAACATCTTCGATTTTGTGATTGTCGCGTTTGCTATTTTTATGGCGATCAAGCTTATCAACAAGCTTAACCGTAAAAAAGAAGAGCCGGCAGCAGCACCTGCTCCAACGAAAGAAGAAGTATTGTTGACCGAAATCCGCGACCTGTTAAAAGAACAAAATAACCGTTCTTAATCAGAAGGTAAAAACAGGAAGGCCAGTGGTAAAAAAGCAATTTGCTCTCTTGCCACTGGCCTCCCAGTTACCCCGATTGCCATGTTTGCCTTTACGCAGATAACTTCCTTTCCCCTTTTTGTTTTTCTCTACCCGCTGCCGGAAAAGTGGATCATGGAGCAGGGCTTCAATGGCATTGTCTTTAATTTGCCCCTTCGTATGCTGATAGCGACTCATAATTTCTCCTGAGTATGGTTTAAGTCGACCGGAGTCTAGACCTGAGCGTACTAAAAATCAACACCCCTGTGTTTCTCCACTTGCGCCCTGTTCGAGTGCCTCGAGGATCGAGCAATAGACACTGCTATGGGCCGTACCACAGCAGGCATCATTCAGGCGCTGTAGGGATCGCTGCATTGTCTGAAGCTCCTGGATCCGTTCTTCTACTTCATCCAGTCTGGCCTGAACAATGCTCTTCGACTCCTGACACGTATGATGTGTCGGATCGATGCGGATCGATAGAAGCTCGCGGATGGATTCAAGGGTAAAACCAAGCTGCCGCGCGTAACGTATAAACCGGAGACGCTGTAGGTCATTATCGGTATAAAGACGGAACCCGCCTTCCGTGCGCACCTCATGGTCAATCATCTGCTGCTTTTCGTAATAACGAATAGTATCCGGTGTAACGTTAGCAAGCTTTGCGAGTTCACCAATACGATACATAGCTACTCCTCATTCATTTTGTTCATCAGCCGTTCACAATACTCGCCGTGCAGAAAATCAGTATTCATTCCTGCCTGGCGCAGTTTCAATTCGATCAAGGCCAGGCGCCTGCTAATTTCAGGATGTCGGGGATCGTCCTTGCGTATGCCTTTCAACAAATCGACAAGTTCTACAGCCTCTTTACGCTGCTCAAGTTCCGGGGGTAAGCAACCGGCATTTTTCAGTAAACGATAACCGGAGCGTAATTCAGGCGCGACATGAGAATCGTCATCCAGCGCTATCGGAGCACCGACACCAGGAAGGTTGTCGAACTCACCTTTTCTTTGGGCATCGCAAATATGGCGTTCTGCCCACTGGTCGAGCAACCACATAATGAACTCCAGGGGATGAACAGAAAAGATACAACTATTGTAGAGAAGTGGGGATGCAGCGGATATAAAAAAACCCGCCGAAGCGGGTCTTTTTACGTTACTACAGATTACTCTGCAGCAGCTTCTGCTTTCGATTCAGAACGATCAACCAGCTCGATGTAAGCCATCGGAGCGTTGTCGCCTGCACGGAAGCCACACTTCAGAATACGAGTGTAACCACCTGCACGGCTCGCGAAACGCGGACCCAGTTCGTTAAACAGTTTTGCCACGATCTCGTTATCACGAGTACGGGCGAATGCCAGACGACGATTAGCAACGCTGTCAGTCTTGGCAAGAGTAATCAGCGGCTCAACTACGCGACGCAGCTCTTTCGCTTTAGGCAGGGTCGTCTTGATGATTTCATGACGAACCAGTGAACCTGCCATGTTGCGGAACATAGCCTGGCGATGGCTGCTGTTGCGGTTCAGTTGACGACCACTCTTACGATGGCGCATGACCTTATCCTTCTCAGTAAAACCTTAACCTGTGATCCGGTTACTCGTCAGCAATGCTTGCCGGTGGCCAGTTTTCCAGGCGCATACCCAGAGACAGACCACGTGAGGCCAGCACGTCTTTAATCTCAGTAAGAGATTTTTTACCCAGGTTCGGCGTTTTCAGCAACTCAACCTCGGTACGCTGTACCAGATCACCGATATAGTGGATAGCTTCTGCCTTGAGGCAGTTAGCAGAGCGGACAGTCAATTCGAGATCGTCAACAGGGCGCAGCAGGATCGGATCGAATTCTGGTTTCTCTTCTTTAACTTCCGGCTGACGAACATCACGTAAGTCAACGAAAGCTTCAAGTTGTTCTGCCAGGATGGTTGCCGCACGACGAATCGCCTCTTCAGGATCGATTGTGCCGTTGGTTTCCATTTCGATGACCAGCTTGTCCAGGTCGGTACGCTGTTCTACACGCGCTGCTTCAACATTGTAGGCAATACGCTCTACAGGGCTGTAACATGCGTCGACCAGCAGACGGCCGATTGGGCGCTCATCTTCTTCCGAATGAATTCGGGCAGAAGCCGGCACATAACCACGACCGCGCTGAACTTTGATACGCATGCTAATAGCTGCGTTCTCATCGGTCAGGTGGCAGATCACGTGCTGCGGCTTGACGATTTCAACATCACCGTCGTGGGTGATGTCGGCTGCAGTCACAGGGCCAATGCCAGATTTATTCAGAGTAAGAATAACTTCATCTTTACCCTGAACTCTCACCGCCAGCCCTTTCAGGTTGAGCAGGATTTCAAGGATATCTTCCTGAACGCCTTCTTTGGTGCTGTACTCATGAAGTACACCATCAATCTCAACCTCGGTCACCGCGCAACCCGGCATCGATGAGAGCAGAATACGGCGCAGTGCGTTACCCAGAGTATGGCCAAAGCCACGCTCTAAAGGCTCAAGGGTCACCTTGGCGTGCGTCGAACTCACTTGCTCGATATCTACCAGGCGCGGTTTTAGAAACTCTGTCACAGAACCCTGCATTGTGTCCTCTCTTTGGTACTAAGCTTTACTTGGAGTAAAGCTCGACGATCAGGTGTTCGTTAATGTCCGCAGACAGATCAGAACGTTCTGGCTGACGCTTGAACGTACCTTCCATCTTGCCAGCATCAACTTCCAGCCAGGTTGGCTTTTCACGCTGCTCAGCCAGCTCCAGAGCGGCTTTCACGCGAGATTGCTTTTTCGCTTTCTCACGAATGCTAACAACGTCATTCGCTTTAACCTGATAAGAAGCGATGTTAACAACACGACCGTTTACCATGATTGCTTTGTGGCTAACCAACTGGCGTGATTCAGCACGAGTAGCGCCGAAGCCCATACGGTATACAACGTTGTCCAGACGACCTTCCAGCAGAGCCAACAGGTTTTCACCAGTGTTGCCTTTCAGACGTGCTGCTTCTTTATAGTAGTTACGGAACTGACGCTCCAGCACACCGTAGATACGGCGAACTTTTTGCTTTTCACGCAACTGCACACCATAGTCAGACAGACGCGGTTTACGCGCACCGTGCTGGCCAGGAGCTTGTTCAATTTTACACTTGGTATCGATCGCGCGAACGCCAGACTTAAGGAATAAGTCGGTGCCCTCACGACGGCTCAGCTTGAGCTTAGGACCCAAATATCTTGCCATTTTCTATCTCCAACTAACCTAAAAAACGAGCGCGTTATACGCGACGTTTTTTCGGCGGACGACAACCGTTATGAGGGATCGGAGTCACATCAGTAATATTAGTGATGCGGAAACCAGCGGCGTTCAGAGCACGAACAGTAGATTCGCGGCCTGGACCCGGACCTTTAACCATAACTTCCAGATTCTTGATGCCGTATTCTTTTACGGCTTCAGCGCAACGCTCTGCTGCAACCTGAGCTGCAAACGGAGTGGATTTGCGTGAACCACGGAAACCGGAACCACCGGCTGTTGCCCAACCCAATGCGTTACCCTGACGATCAGTAATAGTAACGATGGTGTTGTTGAAAGAAGCATGGATATGAGCCACGCCGTCAGAGACTTGTTTTCTTACACGTTTACGTGCACGAACTGGTGCCTTTGCCATTATTCAATCACCCCGATTATTTCTTGATCGGTTTGCGCGGACCCTTACGGGTACGTGCGTTGGTCTTAGTACGCTGACCGCGCACTGGCAGACCACGACGATGACGCAAACCGCGATAGCAACCAAGATCCATAAGGCGCTTGATGCTCATGCTAACTTCACGGCGCAGATCACCTTCAACGACAAATTTGGCAACTTCGTCACGCAGCGTGTCGATTTGTTCTTCAGACAGCTCACTGATCTTAACATCTTCAGCGATACCCGCTGCAGCCAGAATGGCCTTAGAACGGGTCTTGCCGACGCCGTAGATCGAAGTTAATGCGATCACAGCATGTTTCTGATCAGGAATGTTAATGCCTGCTATACGGGCCACTATGCACTCCTACTATTTAATATGTACGCACCATGCTGAAAAGCCCGTTTTCAGGATACTCAAATGGAAACGTACAGACATACAAAAGATTGGCTGGCTAATCTAGCCAGCTCAACCCAACTTTGCAAGAAAAATATGCGAAATAATCAGCCTTGGCGCTGTTTATGCTTCGGCTCGGCACTGCAAATCACACGGATGACACCATCACGCTTAACGATTTTGCAGTTACGGCATAATTTCTTGACGGAAGCACGAACTTTCATTTTTACTCTCCGTAACTTCTCAGGCGACCAATTAGCGGCCGTAGCCTTTCAGGTTCGCCTTCTTCAATGCAGACTCATACTGACTGGACATCATCAGAGTTTGCACTTGAGCCATAAAGTCCATAATCACGACAACAACGATAAGCAGTGAAGTCCCACCGAAGTAGAACGGTACTTTCATTGCATCACGCATGAACTCCGGGATCAGGCAGATAAAAGTAATATAAAGCGCACCAACCAAAGTCAGGCGAGTCATTACTTTATCGATATACTTCGCCGTTTGCTCTCCCGGACGAATTCCTGGTACAAATGCACCGGACTTCTTCAGGTTATCTGCTGTTTCACGCGGGTTGAAGACCAACGCCGTGTAGAAGAAACAGAAGAAGATGATCGCAGACGCATAGAGTAACACATAAAGTGGTTGCCCAGGCTGCAAATACAGCGAAATTGTTGTCAGCCAGTTCCAACCAGTCCCGCCCCCGAACCATGACGCGATGGTCGCCGGGAACAGAATAATACTGGAAGCGAAGATTGCCGGGATTACCCCCGCCATATTCACTTTCAGCGGTAAATGTGTGCTCTGTGCAGCATAGACACGACGACCCTGCTGACGTTTAGCGTAGTTCACCACAATGCGGCGTTGACCACGTTCAACGAAGACAACAAAGAACGTCACTGCAAATACTAATACTGCAACCAACAGCAACAGGAGGAAGTGCAGGTCGCCTTGACGCGCTTGCTCGATAGTGTGGGCAATGGCTGGCGGGAGTCCCGCAACAATACCGGCGAAGATAATGATTGAGATACCGTTACCGATACCACGTTCAGTAATCTGTTCGCCGAGCCACATCAGGAACATGGTTCCTGTGACCAGACTTACAACAGCGGTGAAATAGAATGCAAAGCCCGGGTTTAACACCAGGCCCTGCATACCAGGCATATTCGGCAGACCGGTAGCAATACCGATCGACTGGAATATAGCCAGCACCAGAGTGCCGTAACGGGTGTACTGACTAATCTTACGACGTCCAGACTCCCCTTCTTTCTTCAACTCAGCTAAGGCCGGATGAACGACCGTCAGCAGCTGGATAATAATGGATGCCGAGATATACGGCATAATACCCAATGCGAAGATAGAAGCACGGCTGAGAGCACCACCAGAGAACATGTTGAACATTTCAATGATGGTGCCTCGCTGTTGCTCAAGCAGTTTGGCAAGTACAGCGGCATCGATACCAGGGATCGGAATAAAAGAGCCAATACGGAAAACAATCAGCGCGCCGATAACAAACAGCAGTCTGCGTTTCAGCTCGCCAAAACCACCTTTGGCACTTTGAAAATCTAATCCCGGTTGCTTAGCCATCTGCTACTTATTCCTCAATTTTACCGCCAGCAGCTTCGATAGCAGCACGAGCACCTTTAGTCACACGCAGGCCACGAACAGTTACCGGAGTAGAAACTTCACCAGCCAGGATCACTTTCGCGAACTCGATCTGGATGCCGATAATGTTAGCTGCTTTCAGCGTGTTCAGGTCTACAACGCCGCCTTCAACTTTCGCCAGGTCAGACAGACGGATTTCCGCTGTGATCGCTGCTTTGCGAGAGGTGAAGCCGAATTTCGGCAGACGACGGTACAGTGGCATCTGACCACCCTCGAAACCGCGACGTACGCCACCGCCAGAACGAGAGTTCTGACCTTTGTGACCACGACCACCGGTTTTACCGAGGCCAGAACCGATACCACGACCCAGGCGTTTACCCGCCTTTTTAGAGCCTTCGGCCGGAGACAGAGTATTTAAACGCATCTCTTACTCCTCAACTTTAACCATGAAGTAAACCGCGTTGACCATACCGCGAACAGCAGGAGTATCCTCGCGCTCAACAGTATGACCAATACGACGCAGACCCAGGCCAAGCAGCGTTGCCTTGTGTTTCGGCAGACGACCGATTGCACTGCGGGTTTGAGTGATTTTAATAGTCTTTGCCATGGTCAATTACCCCAGAATTTCTTCAACGGATTTACCACGCTTGGCAGCGACCATTTCTGGAGAATTCATATTTTCCAGGCCATCAATAGTTGCACGAACCACGTTGATCGGGTTGGTGGAACCATATGCTTTAGCCAGAACGTTATGAACTCCAGCAACTTCCAGAACGGCGCGCATTGCACCACCGGCGATGATACCGGTACCTTCGGAAGCTGGCTGCATGAATACACGAGAACCCGTGTGAACACCTTTAACTGGGTGTTGCAGGGTGCCGTGGTTCAGCGCGACGTTAATCATATTGCGACGGGCTTTTTCCATCGCTTTCTGGATCGCTGCTGGAACTTCACGCGCTTTACCGTAACCAAAACCAACGCGACCGTTACCATCACCAACTACAGTCAGAGCTGTGAAGGAGAAAATACGACCACCTTTAACGGTTTTAGATACGCGGTTAACCGCGATCAGCTTTTCCTGCAGTTCGCCAGCTTGTTTTTCGATGTGAGCCATCTTACACCTCTACCTTAGAACTGAAGGCCAGCTTCACGGGCAGCATCTGCCAGTGCCTGGACACGACCATGATATTGGAACCCGGAACGGTCAAAGGAAACATTGCTGATGCCTTTTTCCAGAGCGCGTTCTGCAACAGCTTTACCTACAGCTGCAGCGGCGTCTTTGTTACCGGTGTACTTCAATTGTTCTGCGATAGCTTTTTCTACAGTAGAAGCAGCTACCAGAACTTCAGAACCGTTCGGTGCAATTACCTGTGCGTAAATGTGACGCGGGGTACGATGTACCACCAGGCGAGTTGCACCCAGCTCTTTGAGCTTGCGGCGTGCGCGGGTCGCACGACGGATACGAGCAGATTTCTTATCCATAGTGTTACCTTACTTCTTCTTAGCCTCTTTGGTACGCACGACTTCGTCGGCGTAACGAACACCCTTGCCTTTGTAAGGCTCAGGACGACGGTAGGCGCGCAGATCTGCTGCAACCTGGCCAATCAGCTGTTTATCAGCGCCTTTCAGCACGATTTCAGTCTGAGTCGGACATTCTGCAGTGATACCGGCCGGCAGCGGATGCTCAACAGGGTGTGAGAAGCCCAGAGACAGGCCAACTGCATTCCCTTTGATAGCTGCACGATAACCTACACCAACCAGCTGAAGCTTTTTAGTGAAGCCTTCGGTAACACCAACAACCATTGAGTTCAGCAGGGCACGCGCGGTACCAGCCTGAGCCCATCCATCCACGAAACCATCACGTGGACCGAAGGTCAGAGCGTTGTCTGCATGTTTAACTTCAACAGCATTGTTGAGGGTACGAGTCAGCTCGCCGTTTTTACCTTTGATCGTAATAACCTGACCGTCGATTTTTACATCAACGCCGGCAGGAATAACGACCGGTGCTTTAGCAACACGAGACATTTTTTCCTCCGATTAGGCTACGTAGCAGATAATTTCGCCACCAAGACCAGCCTGGCGCGCTGCACGATCAGTCATAACACCTTTAGAGGTAGAAACAACTGCGATACCAAGACCAGCCATAACTTTAGGCAGCTCATCTTTTTTCTTATAGATGCGCAGACCTGGGCGGCTGACACGCTGAATGCTTTCTACAACAGCTTTACCCTGGAAGTACTTAAGAGTCACTTCCAGTTCCGGCTTGGTGTCGCCTTCAACTTTAAAATCTTCGATAAAACCTTCATCCTTCAGCACGTTGGCAATTGCCACTTTCAGCTTGGAGGAAGGCATGGTGACCGCAACTTTGTTCGCGGCCTGACCGTTACGGATACGGGTCAGCATATCCGCGATCGGATCTTGCATGCTCATCTGTCTTTACTCCCGTGATTCAATTGGTAATTACCAGCTAGCCTTTTTCAAGCCTGGTACTTCACCGCGCATGGCGGCTTCACGCAGTTTGATACGGCTCAACCCAAACTTGCCCACATAACCATGTGGACGACCTGTTTGACGGCAGCGGTTACGCTGACGAGACGGGCTGGAATCACGCGGCAGAGACTGCAGCTTGAGAACCGCATTCCAACGATCTTCGTCGGAAGCGTTCACATCAGAAATGATCGCTTTCAGTTCAGCGCGTTTAGCGAAGAATTTATCAGCTAAAGCTACGCGCTTTACTTCGCGTGCTTTCATTGATTGCTTAGCCATTCAGTAACCCTACCTTACTTGCGGAACGGGAAGTCAAAGGCAGCCAGCAGAGCACGGCCTTCTTCGTCAGATTTCGCAGTAGTGGTAATGGTAATATCCAAACCACGCACGCGGTCGACTTTATCGTAGTCGATTTCTGGGAAGATGATCTGCTCACGGACACCCATGCTGTAGTTACCACGACCGTCGAAAGACTTAGCGGACAAGCCACGGAAGTCACGGATACGCGGTACAGCAATAGTGATCAGGCGCTCAAAGAACTCCCACATGCGTTCGCCACGCAGAGTTACTTTACAGCCGATCGGATAGCCCTGACGGATTTTGAAGCCTGCAACTGATTTGCGTGCTTTGGTGATCAACGGCTTTTGACCGGAGATTGCTGTCAGATCAGCTGCTGCGTTATCCAGCAGTTTCTTGTCAGCGATCGCTTCACCAACACCCATGTTCAGGGTGATCTTCTCGACCCGAGGGACTTGCATGACAGAATTGTAGTTAAACTCAGTCATGAGTTTCTTAACTACTTCGTCTTTGTAGTAATCATGCAGTTTCGCCATCGTACTACTCCAAATTACTTGATAGTTTCGCTGTTAGACTTGAAGAAACGGACTTTTTTGCCGTCTTCGAATCTAAAGCCTACACGGTCAGCCTTACCGGTAGCCGCATTGAAGATTGCAACGTTAGAAACCTGAATAGCAGCTTCTTTTTCAACGATGCCGCCTGGTTGGTTCAGGGCCGGAACCGGCTTCTGATGTTTCTTAACCAGGTTGATACCTTCAACGACAAGTTTGCCGGAAGACAGAACATTTTTTACTTTACCGCGTTTACCTTTATCTTTACCGGTTAACACGATAACTTCGTCATCACGACGGATTTTCGCTGCCATGATTCGCTCCTTAGAGTACTTCTGGTGCCAGAGAGATAATTTTCATGAACTTCTCAGTACGAAGTTCACGAGTTACCGGCCCAAAGATACGCGTGCCGATAGGCTGCTCGCTGTTATTGTTTAAAATAACGCATGCATTACCATCGAAGCGAATGACAGAACCGTCAGGGCGACGAACACCCTTCTTGGTGCGCACCACTACCGCCTTCAGCACATCACCTTTTTTGACCTTACCACGTGGAATTGCTTCCTTGATGGTGATCTTGATGATGTCGCCTACGCCTGCGTAGCGACGGTGCGAGCCACCCAGAACCTTGATACACATTACGCGACGTGCACCGGAGTTGTCGGCGACGTTCAGCATAGTCTGTTCTTGGATCATTTTAGTGCTCCGCTAATGTCAACTACTACCTGAGACTCTAAAATCAGAGCCGTTAAAAAGCCCCATATCGAGGGCGCGGCATTATAACACCGCTTCTGCAATATGGGTAGAAAAAATAAACGGCTCATCGCTGAGCCGTTTATTCGTATCGAGAAGGCTTACTGTATTACAGAACCGCTTTCTCTACAACGCGAACCAGCGTCCAGGACTTAGTCTTGGACAGTGGACGGCATTCACGGATTTCAACCTTGTCGCCGATACCACATTCGTTGTTCTCGTCATGTACGTGCAGTTTGGTCGTACGCTTGATGAATTTACCGTAGATCGGGTGTTTCACAATACGTTCGATAGCAACAACGATGGATTTCTCCATTTTGTCGCTAACAACACGACCTTGCAGAGTACGGATTTTATCGGTCATTACGCACCCGCCTTCTGAGTCAGTAAAGTCTTAACGCGTGCAACATTGCGACGCACTTGCTTCAGCAGGTGAGTCTGTTGCAGCTGGCCACTTGCAGCCTGCATACGCAGGTTGAACTGCTCGCGCAGCAGGTTCAGCAGCTCGGCGTTCAGTTCTTCAACGCTTTTTTCACGCAGCTCATTTGCTTTCATTACATCACCGTCTTAGTTACAAAGGTGGTTTTAATCGGCAGTTTTGCTGCTGCAAGGCCGAATGCTTCACGGGCCAGCTCTTCCGGAACACCGTCCATTTCATACAGGACTTTGCCCGGCTGGATCAAGGCAACCCAGTACTCCACGTTACCTTTACCTTTACCCATACGAACTTCCAGTGGCTTCTCGGTGATTGGTTTGTCCGGGAATACACGGATCCAAATCTTACCTTGACGCTTAACTGCACGGGTCATTGCACGACGTGCTGCTTCGATCTGACGTGCAGTCAGACGACCACGGCCAACAGCTTTCAGACCGAAAGTGCCGAAGCTAACATCCGTACCCTGCGCCAGACCACGGTTGCGGCCTTTGTGCACTTTACGGAATTTTGTACGCTTTGGTTGTAACATCAGCGACGCTCCTTATTTACGGCCTTTACGCTGCTGCTTTTTAGGTTGAGCAGCCGGTTTTTCCGGTTGTTCAACAGCAGCCATACCACCCAGGATCTCACCTTTGAAGATCCATACCTTAACGCCGATTACACCGTAAGTGGTGTGCGCTTCAGAGGTGTTGTAGTCGATGTCAGCACGCAGAGTGTGCAGCGGTACGCGACCTTCACGGTACCATTCGGTACGTGCGATTTCCGCGCCGCCCAGACGGCCGCTAACTTCAACTTTGATACCTTTAGCGCCCAGACGCATTGCGTTCTGTACAGCACGCTTCATAGCACGACGGAACATAACACGACGTTCCAGCTGAGAAGTGATGCTGTCAGCAACCAATTTAGCGTCCAGTTCAGGCTTACGAACTTCAGCGATATTGATCTGTGCAGGAACGCCAGCGATATCCGCTACGACCTTGCGCAGTTTTTCTACGTCTTCGCCTTTCTTACCGATAACGATGCCAGGACGAGCAGTGTGAATAGTCACACGGATGCTCTTAGCTGGACGCTCGATAACGATACGAGATACAGACGCTTTAGCCAGTTCCTTAGTCAGGTACTGACGTACTTTAAAATCGCTGTCCAGGTTGTCAGCGAATTCTTTGGTGTTCGCAAACCAGGTAGAGTTCCATGGTTTTACAATACCCAGGCGAATACCATTAGGATGTACTTTCTGACCCATTGCTAGTCTCCAGAGTCTCAGCGATCGGACACAACCACAGTAATGTGGCTGGTGCGCTTCAGGATGCGATCTGCACGACCTTTCGCACGCGGCATAATGCGCTTCATGCTTGGGCCTTCGTCTACGAAAATTTTCGCAACTTTCAGATCGTCAATGTCAGCGCCATCGTTGTGTTCAGCGTTAGCAATGGCAGATTCCAGTACTTTCTTGACCAATACCGCAGCTTTCTTGTTGGTATAGGTCAGGATGTCCAGGGCCTGCGACACTTTCTTACCGCGAATCAGGTCAGCAACAAGGCGAACCTTCTGAGCAGAAGAACGAGCATGGCGATGTTGAGCTAAAGTTTCCATCTCTTCCTCCTACCTTATTTCTTCTTCGCTTTTTTATCAGCAGCGTGGCCGCGATAAGTACGAGTCGGTGCGAATTCACCCAGTTTGTGACCAACCATTTCGTCGGAAACAAAGACTGGAACGTGCTGACGACCATTATGGACAGCGATGGTCAAACCGATCATGTTAGGAAAGATCGTTGAACGACGGGACCAAGTGCGCAGGGGCTTCTTGTCTCCGCTTTCCACCGCTTTCTCTACCTTCTTCAGCAAGTGCAGGTCAATAAAAGGACCTTTCTTGAGAGAACGTGGCATGGCTTATCCTCTAAAATTATTTGCTACGGCGACGTACGATAAATTTATCAGTACGCTTGTTGCTGCGGGTCTTCTTACCTTTGGTCTGAACGCCCCACGGAGTTACCGGGTGCTTACCAAAGTTACGACCTTCACCACCACCATGTGGATGGTCTACTGGGTTCATCGCAGTACCGCGAACGGTAGGACGAACACCACGCCAGCGTGCAGCACCTGCTTTACCCAGAACGCGCAGCATATGCTCAGCATTGCCAACTTCGCCCAGAGTAGCGCGGCAGTCTGCTTCGACTTTACGCATTTCACCAGAACGCAGACGCAGGGTGACATAAGCACCGTCACGAGCAACGATCTGAACGTAAGTACCAGCGGAACGAGCCAACTGACCGCCTTTACCTGGTTTCATTTCTACGTTATGAACGGTAGAACCAACCGGGATATTGCGCATCGGCAGGGTGTTGCCTGCTTTGATTGCAGCATCAACGCCAGACTGAATCTGGTCGCCAGCTTTCAGGCCTTTAGGGGCCAGGATGTAACGGCGTTCGCCGTCTTTGTACAGAACCAGCGCGATGTTCGCGGAACGGTTCGGATCGTACTCAAGACGTTCAACAACTGCTGGGATACCGTCTTTGTTGCGTTTGAAGTCAACAATACGATAAGCCTGCTTGTGGCCACCACCGATGTGACGAGTGGTGATACGGCCATTGTTGTTACGACCACCGGATTTGCTGTTTTTTTCCAGCAACGGAGCAAAAGGTTTGCCCTTGTGCAGCTCAGGGTTAACCACTTTAACTACGTGGCGACGACCCGGAGATGTCGGTTTACATTTAACAACTGCCATTGTATTACTCCTCCGACTTACTCAGCGCCGCCAACGAAGTCCAGATTCTGGCCTTCTTTCAGGGTGACGTAAGCTTTTTTCCAGTCGCTACGACGACCGATACGCTGTCCGTGACGTTTAACTTTCCCTTTAACTACCAGGGTGTTAACGACTTCGACTTCGACTTCAAACAGTTTCTGCACAGCAGCTTTGATCTCTGCTTTGGTCGCGTCTTTAGCAACTTTGAGAACGATGGTGTTAGTTTTTTCCATCGCAGTAGACGCTTTTTCAGAAACGTGCGGTGCACGCAGCACCTTCAGCAGACGTTCTTCACGAATCATGCCAGCATCTCCTCAACTTGCTTAACAGCATCAGCAGTCATTACGACTTTGTCGAAGGCGATCAGGCTAACCGGGTCGATACCAGTCGCATCACGTACGTCAACCTTGTGCAGGTTACGTGCGGCCAGGAACAGGTTCTCGTCCAGCTCACCGGTGATGATCAGCACATCTTCCAGAGCCATGTCTTTCAGTTTCTGTGCCAGCAGCTTAGTTTTAGGCGCTTCAACAGAGAATGATTCGACAACGATCAGACGATCCTGACGTACCAGTTCGGACAGGATGCTTTTCAGCGCGCCGCGGTACATCTTTTTGTTAACTTTTTGACTGTGGTCCTGTGGACGCGCAGCGAAGGTCACGCCACCTGAACGCCAGATCGGGCTCTTGATAGAACCTGAACGCGCACGGCCGGTACCTTTCTGGCGCCATGGCTTTTTGCCAGAACCAGTTACTTCAGCACGAGTCTTCTGAGCACGAGTACCCTGACGAGCACCAGCTGCATAAGCAACAACAACCTGGTGAACCAGCGCTTCGTTGAAATCACGACCGAAGGTAGTTTCGGAAACAGTCAGCGCGCTCTGCGCGTCTTTCAATACTAATTCCATTGCTATCCCCTTACGCCTTCACAGCTGGTTTAACGATCAGGTCGCTACCGGTTGCACCCGGAACTGCACCTTTAACCAGCAGCAGGTTGCGCTCAGCGTCAACACGTACTACGTCCAGGCTCTGAACGGTTACACGTTCGTTACCCAGCTGACCTGCCATTTTCTTGCCTTTGAACACTTTGCCCGGAGTCTGGTTCTGACCGATAGAACCCGGAACGCGGTGAGACAAGGAGTTACCGTGAGTAGCGTCCTGGGTACGGAAGTTCCAGCGCTTAACGGTACCAGCAAAACCTTTACCTTTAGAGGTACCGGTTACGTCAACTTTTTTAACGTCAGCAAACAGCTCAACGCTAATGTCCTGACCTACGGTGAACTCTTCGCCTTCAGCAAGACGGAATTCCCACAGACCACGGCCAGCTTCTACGCCAGCTTTAGCGAAGTGACCCGCTTCTGGTTTGGTTACACGGTTAGCTTTTTTAGCACCAGTGGTAACCTGAACAGCGCGGTAGCCATCGTTAGCCAGATCTTTAACCTGAGTAACGCGGTTTGCTTCAACTTCGATTACGGTTACTGGGATAGAAACGCCATCTTCAGTGAAGATGCGAGTCATACCCACTTTTTTACCGACTAAACCAATCATTGTATCAACCTCTCAATCGCTCGATGACCTGATTAACCCAGGCTGATCTGCACGTCTACACCGGCAGCCAGATCCAGACGCATCAGAGCATCAACGGTTTTCTCAGTTGGCTCAACGATGTCAACCAGACGCTTGTGAGTGCGGATTTCGTACTGATCACGCGCGTCTTTGTTGACGTGCGGGGAGATCAGAACGGTGAAGCGCTCTTTGCGGGTCGGCAGCGGGATCGGACCACGGACTTGCGCACCAGTGCGCTTAGCAGTCTCGACGATTTCCGCGGTTGATTGATCGATCAGACGATGATCAAACGCTTTAAGGCGGATACGGATTCTTTGGTTCTGCATGAGACCAGAGCTCCAATTATTTTATAAACGAAAATGATTACTCCTCAAACCCATTACGATTGATGGGAGAGTGTAACCGTTCTTACGTAGCCCCCCAATTGGGAGCATTGTTGAGTAACAAAATGAGTTACTCCGGTTCAGATTGAACCAGCCGTCAATTACGACAAGCCCGCGCATTATACGTAAATCTGAGCCAGACGCAAGTGTAGTTTAGTAATTAAGCGCCTGGGACCACACTGCGTGTCGGGCCGCAGTGTGGTATGAAATGTAGCCTGGTTAACTCATTTTCCTGAAACAGGTGCGCAGCGCTAAAGTTTGTTATTTGCCACTGGCAGGCGTTGCGCAGATGATGCCCGGAAACACTCTCTGAGGTCTCAGATATGCTAACCACTCTCCCCTTTCTGATTATCTATCTTGTCCTGACGGTGCTACTGGTTCGCAGCGATATCCTTACCGGGATTTTGCCGGACAAATATCTCTGCCCGCTTTTGTGGAGCGGTCTTGTTTTTCATCTTTGCGTTAATCCTGATTTCCTACCCAACGCGGTCATTGGGGCACTGGCAGGTTACGCCGGGTTTGCGGTTATCTACTGGGGATATCGACTGGCGAGTAAACGCGAAGGAATGGGATATGGGGATGTGAAATATCTTGCTGCGCTTGGGACCTGGCACGGGTGGTGTGTTTTGCCTGTCCTTGCATTAACGGCAGCACTCACCGCGCTTCTGTATGTTGGTATCCAGTTTTGTCGTTACCCGGATAATCAGGTATTGAAAAACCCACTGCCTTTCGGGCCATTTCTGGCGGCAGCGGGTTTATGTTCTGGCTGGCAAAGTGTAATCAATCTTCCACTTTAATCTGGGACTGGAGATAGTTCTGTATACCGAGTTTACCGATGAGATCGAGTTCAGTTTCCAGCCAGTCAATGTGACCTTCTTCATCTGCCAGAATCTGGATCATCATATCGCGGCTAACATAGTCATGAACGCTGTCTGCGTAGGCGATGGCTTCACGAAGGTCTTTGGCGCCATCAAGTTCTAGCGCAAGGTCGGAACGCAACATCTCCTCGACATCTTCACCAATGCCAAGTTTGCCAAGATCCTGCAAGTTAGGAATGCCCTCAAGGAAAAGAATACGCTCGATATATTTATCGGCGTGTTTCATTTCATCGATGGATTCATGATATTCGACGTCGTTAAGACGCGTCAGTCCCCAGTTTTTAAACATTCTCGCATGGAGAAAATACTGGTTGATTGCGACAAGCTCATTTCCCAATAATTTATTGAGATAACTTATGATTTTAACATCACCTTTCATTATATAGTCCCTCCGCTTCCACTTATTGAAGCGTAGATGGGGCTACAGGGATGTCAAAAAAAAGATTGGGGCTTAAGCGATCTCTTTATACTCTGGGATCTGCATAAGCTCATCCTGCATGATTTCACGGGCTGCGCGTACACACTTACCACATTGATTTCCAACTGGAACAAATTTGCGCAACTGCTGGAACGATTGAGGCTGGAACTGGCGAACGGCCTGACGTATTTTTTTGTCACTCACACCATTACATAAACAAACGTACATAAATACTCCCGTTCAAATTATGCGCAAAGTGTAAGTGAGAATAGTTATGATTACAATAGCACATACGCGGAGATGCGGGACGGGAACGAACAAAAAATGCGAAAATTTGTGACAAGGAAAATGAAGACAATAAAAAAGGACGCCGAAGCGTCCTTTTTTTATTCAGGGATAATTAATTAGCCC
>NZ_LXES01000011.1 GCF_001654845.1 Enterobacter soli ATCC BAA-2102
GGGTAGTTTTACCATGGTCAACGTGGCCGATAGTACCAACGTTAACGTGCGGTTTTGTACGTTCAAATTTTTCTTTAGACACGGCTATATTCCTTACTATAGTGCTCTCCCCTTCGGAGAGAGCACGGGACTTAGGTTTTAATCCTGTGGATTACTTACCACGGGCTTCAATAACGGCCTGAGCAACGTTGTTAGGAGCGTCATCATACTTCAGGAATTCCATGGTGTATGATGCACGACCTTTGGTCAGAGAACGCAGCTGAGTTGCATATCCGAACATTTCAGACAGCGGAACTTCAGCGTGGATCTTAACGCCAGTTACTTCAGATTCCTGACCACGCAGCATACCGCGACGACGGCTCAAGTCACCGATAACGTCACCGGTGTTCTCTTCAGGAGTTTCTACTTCAACCTTCATGATTGGCTCAAGCAGAACTGGTTTTGCTTTCTTAAAGCCTTCTTTAAAGGCGATAGAAGCAGCCAGTTTAAACGCCAGCTCAGAGGAGTCAACGTCATGGTAAGAACCGAAGTGCAGACGAACACCCATGTCAACAACAGGGTAGCCAGCCAGAGGACCAGACTTCAGCTGCTCCTGGATGCCTTTATCAACGGCAGGGATGTATTCGCCAGGAATTACACCACCTTTGATGTCGTTGATGAACTCGTAACCTTTAGGGTTAGAGCCCGGCTCCAGTGGGTACATGTCGATCACAACGTGACCGTACTGACCACGACCACCGGACTGCTTAGCGTGTTTACCTTCAACATCAGTAACTTTAGAGCGAATCGCTTCACGGTAAGCTACCTGAGGTTTACCAACGTTAGCTTCAACGTTGAATTCACGCTTCATACGGTCAACGATGATGTCGAGGTGAAGTTCACCCATACCAGCGATGATGGTCTGGTTAGATTCTTCATCAGTCCATACGCGGAATGATGGGTCTTCTTTCGCCAGACGGCCCAGAGCCAGACCCATTTTTTCCTGGTCAGCTTTGGTTTTTGGCTCAACAGCGATGGAGATTACCGGCTCAGGGAATTCCATACGCTCCAGAATGATCGGGTGGTCCTGGTCACACAGGGTGTCACCAGTGGTCACGTCTTTCAGACCGATAGCTGCTGCGATGTCGCCCGCACGAACTTCTTTGATCTCTTCACGTTTGTTCGCGTGCATCTGTACGATACGACCGAAACGCTCACGTGCCGCTTTCACGGAGTTCAGGATGGTGTCACCGGAGTTAACCACACCAGAGTACACGCGGAAGAAGGTCAGGTTACCCACGAATGGGTCGGTAGCGATTTTGAACGCCAGTGCAGCAAACGGCTCATCATCACTTGCGTGACGTTCAGCCGGAGTGTCTTTACCGTCGTCCAGGATACCGTTGATCGCAGGAACGTCAACTGGGGATGGCAGGTAGTCAACTACCGCATCCAGCATCGCCTGAACACCTTTGTTCTTGAACGCAGAACCACAGGTTACCAGGATGATTTCGTTGTTCAGAACGCGCTGACGCAGAGCTTTTTTGATCTCTTCTTCAGTCAGTTCTTCACCACCCAGGTATTTTTCCATCAGCTCTTCAGAAGCTTCAGCTGCGGATTCAATCAGGTTCTGGTGCCATTCGTCAGCCAGGTCCTGCATTTCAGCTGGGATATCTTCGTATTCGAAGGTAACGCCCTGGTCTGCATCGTTCCAGTTGATGGCTTTCATTTTCACCAGGTCGATAACGCCGGTGAAGCCTTCTTCAGCACCAATTGCCAGCTGCAGCGGAACAGGGTTCGCGCCCAGACGGGTTTTGATCTGACCAACAACTTTCAGGAAGTTAGCACCCATACGGTCCATTTTGTTAACGAACGCGATGCGTGGAACTTTATATTTGTTCGCCTGACGCCATACGGTTTCAGACTGTGGCTGAACACCACCAACTGCGCAATAAACCATTACCGCGCCGTCAAGAACACGCATGGAACGTTCTACTTCGATGGTGAAGTCAACGTGGCCCGGGGTGTCGATGATGTTTACGCGATGCGGTTCGTACTGCTTAGCCATACCTGACCAGAATGCAGTAGTCGCTGCGGAGGTGATAGTAATACCACGCTCCTGCTCCTGTTCCATCCAGTCCATGGTGGCTGCGCCGTCATGAACTTCACCGATTTTATGGTTTACACCGGTGTAGAACAGAATACGTTCGGTAGTAGTGGTTTTACCGGC
This sequence comes from Enterobacter soli ATCC BAA-2102, assembly GCF_001654845.1. Classification (GTDB taxonomy): domain Bacteria; phylum Pseudomonadota; class Gammaproteobacteria; order Enterobacterales; family Enterobacteriaceae; genus Enterobacter; species Enterobacter soli. Next base: position 2,207 of record NZ_LXES01000011.1, read on the forward strand.
GTCGATGTGCGCACTGATACCGATGTTACGATAGCGTGCGATGGGTGTTGTACGAGCCATTTGATTCCTCGTTTGATTCTTTGGCGTTCAGTTAAGTAACCCAGAACGGGCAGCTTCGCTGAAGCGCCCGTCTGGTGACTATGACTCCGAAGGGATTACCAACGGTAGTGTGCGAACGCCTTGTTGGCTTCTGCCATACGGTGAACGTCTTCACGTTTCTTAACTGCGGTACCTTTGTTGTCCGCAGCGTCAGAAAGTTCGTTCGCCAGACGCAGAGCCATGGATTTATCACCGCGTTTACGAGCAGCTTCAACGATCCAACGCATTGCCAGGGCATTACGACGAACCGGACGAACTTCAACTGGAACCTGATAAGTAGAACCACCAACGCGGCGGGACTTAACTTCTACAGTTGGGCGAACGTTGTCGAGAGCGACTTCGAAAGCTTCCAGTTCATTTTTACCAGAACGCTGAGCCAGGGTCTCAAGCGCGCTGTATACGATTGCTTCTGCAGTAGATTTTTTACCATCTACCATCAGGATATTTACAAATTTTGCCAGCAGTTCTGATCCGAATTTCGGATCTGGAAGGATTTTACGCTGACCAATGACGCGACGACGTGGCATGGGAATACTCCGTTGTTAATTCAGGATTGTCCAAAACTCAAAGAGTTTAGTGTGACATTAAGATAAATCAGTTTGGCCTTACTTAACGGAGAACCATTAAGCCTTAGGACGCTTCACGCCGTACTTGGAGCGAGCCTGCTTACGGTCTTTAACACCTGAGCAGTCGAGCGCACCACGAACGGTGTGGTAACGAACACCCGGAAGGTCTTTAACACGACCGCCACGGATCAGGATCACGGAGTGCTCCTGCAGGTTGTGACCTTCACCACCGATGTAGGAAGTCACTTCGAAACCGTTAGTCAAACGCACACGGCATACTTTACGCAGTGCGGAGTTTGGTTTTTTAGGAGTGGTGGTATATACACGAGTACATACGCCACGTTTCTGCGGGCAGGCTTCCAGTGCAGGCACGTTGCTTTTCGCAACTTTGCGTGCACGTGGTTTGCGTACCAGCTGGTTAACTGTTGCCATTAAATAGCTCCTGGTTTTAGCTTTTGCTTCGTAAACACGTAATAAAACGACCTCATACAATATGAGGACGCGAAATTTTAGGGCTACGTCGAAAAGGTGTCAAGAAATATACAGCGATCTCAAATCACCAGTTCATTTGACTGGAGTGCGTCACAGCAAGATTGACGAAATCAGTATAGCCAACGACGTCAATTTTGGCTGAAATTTGACCAGAAAGACCCCGCGCGTCAATGTCTTCTTTCAGCGCAGATACAGAGATGGGGGCATTGGTAAGAATTTCAACGAAGCGGCTGCCTTCAATTGCCGCCAGCACGCCATCCTGAATGAGCAACAGGTCATCACCTTCGCGCAGCATTCTTACTAATGCTTCAATGTCGCATTGCCACGGTGAGTGGCTCAGGGTATGGAGCATGACAGCCTCAGAAAGTCAGAATGGTATCGTAGTGAGAGAGTTGTTCGCGCAGCGCGTCAGCCGCAAGAACCGTTACGTCGAGGACAAACGCGCTCTTTTCATTTAACCCGCGCGATGTCAGAGAATCGGCGCAAACATAGAACGTTTCAATATCGTAAAGCGGCAGGACTTTGAACGTCGCGATGTAATCGCGGGCCAGTACCGCCTGGGGGTGTTGTCCGGCAAGAAGCTGGAACACGCCATCGCCCAAAAAGAAAACACCAATGTCTTCCGTTAAGGCTGATGTCGCCAGCAGTGCATCAAGCCCTTCACGACCCGATGCGCTACCATGCGGCGCAGAGGAAAATACAAAAGCCACGCGATTCATCAGAACTGTACCATGCGATCACAGGTCAGTGCGGCCTGAGCCAGGGCGCCTAAACCACTCAAAGAAAAACCGGCCTGAAGATTTGCTGCCGGGAATCCCAGCCGCGCGGCTTCAGTTGCATCGGTCACACCACGACGCAGCGCAGCAGCCACGCAGATATGTAATTCAACACCCTGCTTTTCGTTTAGCGCTTGCCAGGCGCGCACCAGGTCAAATTCATCAGACGCCGGTGAAGTAAACTGATTAGCGTTATAGACGCCTTCGCGATAAAAGAAAACGCTCACCAGTTCATGCCTGGCTTCCAGTAACGCATGTGCAAATTGCAGCGCGCTGCTGGCTTGCTGTGTGCCATAAGCCGGGCCAGTCACCATCAGGGCAAAGCGCATTACTTATCTTGCCCCAGGAAATCGCCGCTTTTGAACTGACGGATATAGAGATAAACCGTGTGCTTGGAGATGTTCAGACGGTCGGCCACCTGGTTAATGGCATCTTTAATATCAAAAATCCCTTTCTCGTAGAGGTTCAGCACGATCTGACGATTCTTGGCGTTGTTAGAGACATTGCGATCGGCATTAACCTCTTCGATGGTGAACTCGAGTGTTTGCGTGACGAGGTCTTCAACGGAAGAAGCAAAGTTAACGGATGAGCCTACTTCCGGGGTTTCTGGCGGAATAAAGGTGCTCATGATTTGCGAGAATGGTACATCAAGGTTCATGTTGATGCACAGCAGTCCAATCACCCGATGCTCGCGATTTCGAATGGCGATGGTTTCTGATTTCATCAGCACGCCACTTTTGGCACGGGTGAAATAACATTTGGAGACGCTGCTGTCCGCGCCGGTCATGTCGTGCAGCATACGCAATGCAAGGTCGGTGATAGGTGAGCCAATTTTACGGCCAGTATGTTCACCATTAGCAATGCGGATGGCGGAACACTTCAGATCTTGCAAGGAGTGCAATACGATTTCGCAGTGGGACCCAATGAGCATCGCTAACCCGTCCACCACCGCTTCGTAGGATTTCAGAATATCGAAATCGGTCTGATCGAAAGGACGTTGATCCAGCAAATCGAGCTCACTGGTTTCGTTGGTTAAAAGCGACCTGGACATGAAAAAAACACTCCTTTTCAGGAGCCTGTCGTTATGTTTTCAGGGCAGGCTCATTATCTACACGGACAACTAAATTAATACAGCGTGTATAACGCTTTCCAGTGTTAATTATATCTGCCCCACAATAAAAAAAACCGCCGCCTTAAAGGCGGCGGTTTTCATAACATTACTTCTTGGCGTCTGCCGCGGCTTTCTCGTCTGCCGGCGCGTCAGTTTTCGCATCGGCTTTCGGTGCTGGTTTGATGTCCAGCAACTCTACTTCGAAGACCAGCGTAGAGTTCGCAGGGATGCCTGGAACGCCAGTTTTGCCGTATGCCAGATCAGGTGGGATGACCAGCTGGATTTTACCGCCTTTCTTGATGTTTTTCAGACCTTCAGTCCAGCCAGGGATCACACCATCCAGACGGAAGGAGAGAGGTTCGCCACGGGTGTAAGAGTTATCGAACTCTTTACCGTCGATCAGCGTACCTTTGTAGTTAACCACTACAGTGTCGCTGTCTTTTGGCGCATCACCAGTACCTTCTTTCTCTACTTTATAGACCAGGCCAGTAGAAGAGGTTTTGACGCCTTTCTCTTTAGCAAAAGTATCACGGTAGGCTTTGCCTTTTGCTTCGTTGTCTTTTGCGTCAGCATCCATCTTGGTCTGAGCTGCGCCTTTCACGCGAGCTTCAAACGCCTGAAGAGTCTGTTCGATTTCCTGGTCAGACAGTTTGCTCTTGTCTGCAAAAGCATCCTGAACACCGGCGATCAGCTGAGCTTTATCCAGTTTGATGCCCAGTTTCTCTTGCTCTTTCAGAGAGTTTTCCATGTAACGACCCAGAGATGCGCCAAGTGCGTAGGCGGATTTCTGGTCGTCATTTTTGAACGCCGCTTTGCTGTCTGTCGTCGCAGCAGGTTTCGCAGCAGTATCAGCAGCGAAAGACAGCGGCGCATTCAGTGCAACCGCCATCGTGGTTGCCAGCAGCGTTACTTTAAACAGTGATTTCATCCATATCTCCAGGGCCTGGGGACTCTCACCCCAGAGTTAAACGTAAATGAGTAGCGTACTATAAAACGTTGTGGAAGAAATCTACAGACAGACTCTCCCGATTCTCGCCACTTTTCAGACTATTTTTGTTTAAATAAGTTTCTTGCCAATGGGATGGATACTGTACTTAGGGATAAACTCGGTTAAAATTCGCCGCCCTCGCCCGGTATGGCGAAAGAGAAATGAACGAGGTGAATCATGAAAGACACAATGATAGAAGAGAGACTGGCTGAGCTGGAAAGCCGCCTGGCCTTTCAGGACATCACCATCGAAGAGCTTAACCAAACGGTGACAGCCCACGAGCTAGAAATGGCAAAACTGCGGGATCTGCTGCGCCTGCTCACTGAAAAAGTGAAAGCCACACAGTCATCGCACATCGCCTCTCAATCTGAAGAGACGCCACCACCTCATTATTGAGGCGTAAAAAAAGCGGGATAATCCCGCTTTTTTGTGCCCGGTGGCGCGAAGCTTACCGGGCCTACATGTCAAACGACAGGTATTAGTGGCAGCCGCAACCGCCGTTACCGCAACCACCTTTACCGTGGTCGTGACCATGGTCGTGATCGTGGCCGTGACCACCGCAGCAACCGTCGTGGCCGTGATCGTGGTCATGGTCGTGACCATGTGCACCGTGAACATGGCCGTGAGCCAGTTCTTCTTCGGTTGCTTCACGAACAGCAACAACTTCTACGTTGAATTTCAGGTTCTGGCCAGCCAGCATGTGGTTACCATCAACCACAACGTGGTCGTCTTCAACTTCAGTGATTTCTACAGGAACCGGGCCCTGGTCGGTTTCAGCCAGGAAACGCATACCAACCTGAAGTTCGTCAACGCCCATGAACACGTCTTTAGGAACGCGCTGAACCAGGTTGTCGTCGTACTGACCGTAAGCGTCGTTTGCGCCTACAGCAACGTCAAATTTGTCGCCAACTTCATGACCTTCCAGCGCGTTTTCCAGGCCGGAAATCAGAGAACCGTGACCATGCAGGTAGTCCAGCGGCGCACTCACCGGAGACTCATCAACCAACACACCGTCTTCTGTACGTACCTGATAGGCCAGGCTGACCACCAGGTCTTTTGCTACTTTCATGATATCTCCTGAGCGTGGGAAAATTGCTGGCGCAGATTGTAGCCGAAATCTGCACCCGTGTACCCTTTAGCTTAAAAAAACTCAGGGCATATCGCTAGTCCGGATGAAAAATGCCGATGACTTGCTCTTCTTTGCGAACATGCTCGCGCGCTTCTTTGTCAGCCTCACGCATCTGATGACCGCACTTAACACACTCAACAACATCAATATTATTCTCGCGCCACATTGCCAGCGTATCTTGCGCCTGGCAGGTCGGACACTTTGCACCCGCGATAAAGCGTTTACGTACCGCCATGTTATTTACCTTTTATTCAAATTCATCCCAGCCATCCAGCTGGCGTCGTTCTTGCTGCATCTCTCTCTGGAAGATCTCTTCCAGCTCGCGTCGCGCTTCCCGCACACGGGAAATCTGCACCGTATCGGTATGAACAGGCATAAGCTCGCGCAACATGCGCATGTCCAGCCTGCGGAAATGCATCTGGGCGCGCTGGGCCTGATGAGGATGCATACCCAATGAAACAAGCGCTTTACGCCCAAGCTCTAGCGCGGATGAGAATGTCTCACGCGAGAAATGTTTTACCCCCGCCTGCAACAGTTCATGCGCCTCAACACGCCCACGGGCACGCGCCAGGATATGTAAATGCGGGAAGTGCTGCTGGCACAGCTCCACCAGCTTCATGGTGTCTTCCGGCTCGTTACAGGTAATGACGATGGATTCAGCAGCTTCTGCCCCGGCAGAGCGTAACAGCTCAAGCTGAGTGGCATCACCGTAGTAAACCTTATAGCCATATTTCCGCATCAGGTTCACCGCGCTGATATCACGCTCCAGCACCGTGATACGCATTTTGTTCGCCATAAGCAAACGCCCGATAACCTGACCAAAACGGCCAAATCCCACGACGATAACCTGCGGTTTATCATCTTCCACCCACGGGGTTTCGTCTTCATCTTCTGTCAGGTTAAAGCGACGGGACAGGAACTTATCCACCAGCTTCATCAGCAGCGGCGTGGTCATCATCGACAACGTCACCGTCACCAGCAGCAACGCCATCTGGTCATCTTTGAACAATTTCTGCGACGATGCCATGGAGAAGAGCACAAATGCGAACTCTCCCCCCTGACTTAACACACTGGCAAACTGCATTCGCTCAGAGCTGCGCAGCCCATAAATCCGCGCCAGCGCGTACAGCACCAGCGTTTTGACCGACACCAGCACAGCAACGCAGACCACCACCCACAGTAGATGGGTATAAAGCACGCCCAGATTGAGCGCCATGCCCACCGAAATAAAGAACAGCCCTAACAGCAGCCCTTTAAACGGATCGATGGCAATTTCCAGCTCGTGACGGTATTCGCTTTCGGCAAGTAGCACCCCAGCGATAAACGTCCCGAGCGCCATAGAAAGCCCCAGCGCATCCATAAATAACGCTGACCCGAGCACCAGCAGCAGCGTTGCCGCCGTAAACACTTCGCGCACACCAGATGCGGCAATAAAGCGGAACACCGGGCGCAGTAAGAAGCGCCCACCAATCAGCATCCCCGCGAAGGCCAGCACCTTCATCGAGACTTTCGCCCAGTCAAAGTGATCGTCGCCAGAGCCTGCCAGCAGCGGCACCAGCGCCAGGGCTGGGATCACCGCCAGATCCTGAAACAGCAGCACCGAAAAACCCAGCTGACCCGCTTCACTGCGGTTCATGCCCTTGTCGCGCATCAGCTGTAACGCCATTGCCGTGGAAGACATGGCCAGGCCAATACCGCCAATCACTGCCGCTTGCCAGGAAAAATGAGTGAGCATTAATAGCCCGCCCAGAATGGCAGCACTGAACACGACCTGCGCCGTCCCGACACCAAAAATAGAGCGGCGTAATTGCCACAGCTTAGACGGGTTCAGCTCTAGGCCGATGATGAACATCAGGAACACCACCCCCAGCTCAGAGAAGTGCAGGATTTCATCAACATCGCTGATAAACCCAAGCCCCCACGGGCCGATGGCAATCCCCGCCAGCAAATACCCCAGCACTGCGCCAATGCCAATCCGCGATGCCAACGGCACGGCAACCACAGCGGCAAATAAGAAGAGCACGCCAGCCAGCAGTAAATTCGATCCTTCCATCAGCGACCTCCTGCCGGGATCGGCGAGGCCAGCCATTCACCATAGGCTTTGGCATGACTTGCCAGCTCCTGCGGCTCCTGACGGCGCGCCCAGTAAACAATGATCGGGCTCATCCAGTGCATACGGCACATGGCAGCCGTGAGTTCGAACGGTCGCAAAATATCGCTCATGGGATAACGATTCAGACCATCATAGCGGTAAGCGCTCTCTGGCTCGCCCGTGGTGATGACGCTACGCCAGTACTTTCCCGCCAGTTGGTTGCCTCCTACCCCGCTGGAGAAACCCCGGCTCAGAACGCGATCCAGCCACTCTTTGAGCAGCGCCGGACAACAGTAGGTATAAAGCGGATGCTGGAACACAATCACGTCATGCTGACGCAGCAGTTCCTGCTCGTATGGAATATCGATAAAGAAATCAGGGTAGTGCGCGTAGAGATCGTGCACCGTCACGTTACTGAGCTGTGAAGCCGGCTTAAGCAGAACCCGGTTCGCCACCGAGTCCTGAGATTCCGGATGGGCATACAGCAGCAGCACTTTTGCTGTCTGAGACATCACTCCCCTCCCGGTTCTGTTTTTGTGTATTGTTGTCGTTTTGGGCTACCATGGCGGCCCGGTGGGGAATATGGCCCACACCTTACATTATCATAATGACAAATTAACATAGTCGGAACATACGGCGCTTCTATGATTGTTTTCTCCTCGTTACAAATTCGTCGCGGCGTGCGTGTCCTGCTGGACAACGCAACGGCCACCATCAATCCAGGTCAAAAAGTCGGTCTGGTCGGCAAAAACGGCTGTGGCAAATCCACCCTGCTGTCGCTGCTGAAGAACGAGATAAGCGCCGATGGCGGGAATTTTACCTTCCCGGGTAACTGGCAGCTTGCGTGGGTAAATCAGGAAACCCCCGCGCTGAGCGAACCCGCACTCGACTATGTTATTGACGGCGATCGTGAATACCGCAAGCTGGAGCGCGAGCTTCACGATGCCAACGAACGCAACGACGGCCACGCCATTGCCACCGTTCACGGCAAGCTGGATGCCATCGACGCCTGGACGATTCGTTCACGCGCATCGAGCCTGCTGCACGGTCTGGGTTTCAGCAACGAACAGCTTGAACGCCCGGTGAGCGACTTCTCCGGTGGCTGGCGTATGCGCCTTAACCTGGCGCAGGCGCTGATCTGCCGTTCTGACCTGCTGCTGCTCGACGAACCGACGAACCACCTCGATCTCGATGCGGTTATCTGGCTGGAAAAATGGCTGAAAAGCTATCAGGGTACGCTGATTTTGATCTCCCACGACCGCGATTTCCTGGACCCGGTGGTAGATAAAATTATTCATATTGAACAGCAAACCATGTTCGAGTACACCGGCAACTACAGCTCCTTCGAGCGCCAGCGTGCCACCCGTCTTGCCCAGCAGCAATCGATGTACGAAAGCCAGCAACAGCGCGTGGCGCATCTGCAAAGCTTCGTCGATCGCTTTAAAGCCAAAGCTTCGAAGGCCAAGCAGGCGCAAAGCCGCATCAAAATGCTGGAGCGCATGGAGATGATTGCCCCGGCGCATGTGGATAACCCGTTCCACTTTAGCTTCCGCGAACCCGAAAGCCTGCCGAATCCATTGCTGAAAATGGAGAAAGTCAGCGCGGGCTACGGTGAGCGCATTATTCTGGACTCTATTAAGCTCAACCTGGTGCCGGGTTCACGTATCGGCCTGTTAGGGCGTAATGGTGCGGGTAAATCGACCCTGATTAAGCTGCTGGCGGGTGAACTGAATCCGGTAAGCGGTGATATCGGTCTGGCGAAGGGGATCAAGCTTGGTTACTTCGCTCAGCATCAGCTGGAATTTTTACGCGCCGATGAGTCGCCAATTCAGCACCTGGCACGTCTGGCCCCGCAGGAAATGGAGCAGAAGCTGCGCGACTACCTTGGCGGCTTTGGCTTCCAGGGCGATAAGGTCACGGAAAACACCGAGCGTTTTTCTGGCGGTGAGAAAGCCCGTCTGGTGCTGGCGTTGATCGTCTGGCAGCGCCCTAACCTGCTGCTGCTCGATGAACCGACCAACCACCTGGATCTCGACATGCGTCAGGCATTGACCGAAGCGCTGATTGAGTTCGAAGGCGCGCTGGTTGTGGTTTCGCACGACCGTCACCTGATCCGCTCCACCACTGACGATCTCTACCTGGTGCACGGCGGTAAAGTCGAACCGTTCGACGGCGACCTGGAAGACTATCAGCAGTGGCTGACGGACGTGCAAAAGCAGGAAAACTTGCCGGAAGAGTCAGCGAAGGACAACGCCAACAGCGCGCAGTCGCGTAAAGATCAGAAGCGCCGCGAAGCAGAGCTGCGCACCCAGACGCAGCCGCTGCGTAAAGAGATCACCCGTCTGGAAAAAGAGATGGAGAAACTCAACGCCACGCTTGCCACCGTTGAAGAGAAGCTGGGCGACAGCGGGCTGTACGATCAGAGCCGCAAAGCCGAGCTGACCGATTGCCTGCAAACTCAGGCGAAGACCAAATCCAGCCTCGAAGAGTGTGAAATGGCCTGGCTGGACGCACAAGAGCAGCTGGAAGCGATGCTACAGGCTGACTAACCCCCAGGAGAGTTATGAGTTTCGATACCACGAGCGATATTACATTCCGTAAACTCAGCATCTTCATGACGTTCATGGAGAAAGGCAATATCGCGCGTACCGCCGAAACTCTGGGCCTCAGCGGCGTCAGCGTGCACCGCGCGCTGCATACGCTGGAAGAAAACGTCCGATGCCCGCTGTTTACCCACAAGGGGCGTAACCTGATTGCGCTGCCATCCGCCTGGACGCTGCTGGAATATTGCCAGGAAGTGATGCAGGTGATGGCGCGTGGAGTGGAAGAGTCGCGCAAAATTGCCGGGATCGGCCAGGGCAGGCTGCGGGTGGGCACTCTCTACTCGCTTACGCTGGAAACGGTGCCGCGCCTGATCATGGGCATGAAGCTACGTCGTCCGGATCTGGAGATGGATCTGACGATGGGCTCTAACGAAACCCTGCTGCATTTGCTGGATGAAGGCACGCTGGACGCCGTGTTAATTTCGATTTCCGAAAGCGATATCGACCGTAACAGTCTTGAAGTCCTTCCCCTGTTCCATGACGATATTTTCCTTGCCGCTCCGGCGTCAGCCTCGCTGAACACCAGTGGGCTGGCGGATCTCCGTGATTATAAAGATCAGAAGTTTGTCGCGCTGGCGGAAGGGTTTGCGACCTATGCGGGCTTTCAGGAAGCCTTTCATATCGCCGGTTTTGAGCCGGAGATTGTGACGCGCGTGAATGACATTTTCTCAATGCTGAGTCTGGTGCAGGCGGGTGTAGGCTTTACGCTGATGCCGGGCAGGATGAAGAAAGTGTATGAGAATTCGGTGCAGTTGCTGAAACTGGCGCAGCCGTACCAGATGCAGCAGCTTATCGCCATTGTGTTTGCCCGCAACCGCGAACAAGACCCAAGCCTGCGCGCATTGGCCGCCGAGGGGCGGATGTATGCGCGCAGTTTGCAGGATAGCGCCTGATGTTATTGCCCGGTAAGGCGCAGCCGCCACCGGGCATTACATTCAACGCTGAAGCCTACCCGCCAGATGTACCGCCACGTCCATGCCGCTGCGTTCCAGTGAAATAGACTCCCCTTCCCAGGCAGCCTGACGCGTCAGACAGGTCAGTACGCCGCCGGGCGGCATCTCGATCGCCAGCCGGGCTTCACGCTCGTTCGCGGAAATGACTGCCTCCTGCCAGCGCACGGTGCGGGCCATGTTCATCGCCAAATCATCCGCAATCTTCTCCGGCTGCCAGAGCACACGTCCGGTGCTGCCGCTCAGGTACGCGCAGCGTGGGCGTGAAAGCGTGACGGATTGAAACGCCGCCACCAGCTTTTGCGCCGGTTTTGCCAGCAGTTCACAGTGCGACGGCACACTCACCGCCAGCCGATGTGCTTTCGTTGCCCCATGCGCCAGGGCACGCGCTGCGACCTGCGCCATCCCTTTATCCGTTCCGGCAATCACAATCTGCGTTTCGGCGTTCAGGTTCGCAATATAGGTTCCGGTGCCTTCAATCAGCGTTTCAACCTGCGCCAGGGTTAATCCCATAATTGCCGTCAGGCCGTAACCGTGCGGGTAAGCCTGCTCCATCACATCACCGCGCAGTGCCACCAGCTTCAGTGCGTCAGTAAATTCCAGCGCACCGGCGATAACCGCTGCCGGGTAAGCGCCAATGGACAACCCGCTGACGATGTCCGGGGAAACCCCACGGCGTTCCAGCTCGCGCGCCCAGGCTACACCGGCAATCAGCAGCGAAAGCTGCACCGCGCGGGTGTGAGTTAAAGAGGCTGCACTATCCAGCGTATCGATTTCGGCCCCCAGTACCTCGCGGGCCTGAGCCAGCGTCGTTCCCGGCAGGTTTTGCAGCATCCCTTCATGCTGCGTGCCCTGTCCCGGAAAGGTAAACAGTATTTTCATCACTCCTCCCTGTGCCACGGATCCACCGCCAGGCGCGGTCCACGGCAGGTTTTCAGCAGTGTTTTTCCGTCACGCAGCCACTCTGCCAGCGCGAAGCCCCCTTCCGGCGTATCAACCTGCGTATCCGCCCGGCACAATGTGTGGCTCAGTTGCGACTGCCATGCGGTAAAAGCATCAGGGGAAATCGGCTCAGGGGCGCGGATCAGCAGATCAAGATCGCTGTCAGCATGTATCACCGGAATGCCGGTCGCCAGCGCATAGCCGGTGCTGCCGGTAATGCCCCACGTCCACGGCCACACCTGCTGAGAAAGCTGTAACGCCACCTGAACCGGTGGCTGAGTCACAAACGGCGAGCGCAGCAAATCGGCCGTCGCACTCAACGCCTCAGGCGTAACGACGCGAAGAACGTTTTCGGCCTTCACCCACCCGGCCGCACGCTGGTCGCGACGCAGGCCGCGCACGCCAACAGGAATACGGCCGTCGTTATCAACATCACGCCGCACCACGACTGGCAGGCCGATATGCCAGGCCGCATCCACCCACCCGTCGGTGATACCTTGCAGCGCGTCACGCGCGGTAAGCCAGATGAGGTCGTGTGGGCGTAATGTTGTGGTCATGATTACATTCCTGAAGTCAGCGAGATAAACAGTGGCAGCGACAGGATACACAGTACGGAGCTTAACAGCAGCACGGCTTCAGCATCCGGCGACTGCACGCCAAAGCGGTTACCGAACACCACGCCGAAGAAACCCGCAGACAGCGCAATCATCAGGATAGCGGTGATTGCCACGGAGCCGTGCAGACCGAAGATCAGGACAATACCCCAGGCAATGGCGGGCTGGATCAGCAGCTTGGCGATAGTTGAGGTAATGACCATGGTATTGATCTGAAGCTTACGCGCCGAGAGGATCACCCCGGTCAGGAACAGCGCGGCAGCGGTTGCGGACAGTCCGAGTGGTTTGATGGCCGCCAGCACCAGCTCCGGCATTTTGATGCCGATGGCAGATAAAATCACCCCCAGCAGCGGGCCCATGACAATCGGCTTTTTAATCGAGCGCCACATCAGCACCGGCAGCATAGAGAGCGTTGAACCTGAGTTATTCCCTTCGGCACGCGCTTTTTCACGCTCCAGGATCAGCAGGCAGAACGGCGTCATCAGCACGGAACCACAGGCGATGGAAACCGCCACGGAGAGCGATGTCGAAGAACCCTCACCCAGCACGCTGCCCAGAATAGGCAGGCCGAGCGCCGCATAGTTTGGCAGGGCAACGGTGAGCGTCAGTACCGCGGCATCCTGCGGCGATTTTTTAAAGACACTGGTCGCCAGGAAGTAAATGGCCGCATAGGTTATCCACATCGCCAGGGTCAAGACCAGGATCAGCGGCGACTGCGCCACAATACCGGTCCACGGCGTTTGTACGGTGGCGCTGAACAGCGCGGCAGGTAACGCAAAATCCATCACGAAGATATTAAGCAGGGACACATTTTTGTTATCGACCATCTTTGCCTTACCGGCCCAGAATCCCAGCAGCATGATGACGAAAATCGGTGCAAGAGCATGAACAATTACGTAAGTCATAAATCACCTGTATTAAAAAAGTTTTAGCACTGGTGCGATGTTTATTATTTTTCAGGATGCAGGTTCCCACGCGGGCACAAGGGATGCGCCCGCGGGGTTATGCCTCTCTGGCAGGTCTTAATTTACTTACCAGCTTGCTCGCATACGTTCGCGTACCAGAGCAGAGCTACGACGGTTATCAGCACCCAGACGATTTTTTAACGTGGTGTCCTGACGTGTGTCATTGATGGCCTGTTGCAGCGTGGTTTTCACTTGCGCCAGATCGGTATCGGAGGGTGCATCCGGGTTGCTGATGTCCAGCAGGTTAGAAAGCAGCCCCAGGGTGGCGTAGTTGCTGATGTCGTAGGCCATTGGCGGGATAGTGGCCGCCAGTTTTTCCAGCGCCTCGACGGTACGCAGCGTGATACGTGCGGCAGACTCTTTGCCCATCGCGTGGATGAGAACGCCTTTATCGTTGAACGCGATCAGGCGGTTAGCCTGGTAGCCATGCGCCAGAAACGCACCGGACATCGCTTTACCGACGATAAGCCCAATCACCGGGTGACCGGCCAGACGCGCATTGGCATAAGCGGCAGCCGCACCGGCCAGCGCCTGATGAATACCAAATGCCTCTTCACGGCGGCCATAGGCCTGGCTCGGGACGTCAATCACCGCCACAATCGGGCGTTTCACGGCGTTGTTCGCATCGGCGGCTACGGTTTCGCTCACCACTTTTGCCAGGGTCCAGCCTTCCAGCAGGCCTACCTCACCTTTTGCCGCACGCGGGAAGTGGTTGTTGGCGTCTGGCACCACGGCCACAAAACGCACCGCTTCGCCGTTAAGTTCACCGTCTGCCGCCTGTACGGACGGGCATAACCCTGCCAGACGTTTAGTGTTCGGAGCAAGGGTTTCCAGCCAGAGTTCGCCACGGCTTATTGAAGTACTCATCATTTCACCTCCCGGGCAAAAAGCGCGTTAATTTGTTCGGCATCGGCCTGTTTGCGGGTGTCGAAATGCGTCAGACGGTTCAGGTAATCGTCATAGTTATCGGTGCGATGTTTGGCTGGCACGCCTTTGGCAATCGCATCGTTCATCGCACCTTTCACCGCGTTGATCCCGTCGCCAACCAGCGCATCCACCAGCCCGCTTTGGTAGCGCACTTCGCCCCCGGTCATGCTCCAGATAAACGGACGGTCACGGGAGTCGTATTCTTCAATCCCCGCTTCCTGCTCGATAACCTGCGGGCCATTCAGGCCAAGACGCGCTTCACGGGTCACAATCAGATAACTACAGAGCGCCGCCGCAATGGACATCCCGCCAAAGCAGCCCACGGTTCCGGCGACAATCCCGACGACCGGGGTGTAGCGACGCAGGTCAACAATCGCAGCGTGAATATCCGCGATCGCCGCCAGACCAAGGTTGGCTTCCTGTAAGCGTACGCCGCCGGTTTCGAGGCACAGCACCGCCTGAGTCGGAATGCCGTTGCGGTTATCTTCCGCTGCCAGCTCCAGCGCAGCCGCCATTTTGGCACCGGACACTTCGCCCATGCTGCCACCCTGGAATGCGCCTTCAATGGCAACCACTACCGCAGGCTGGCCGTTGATAGTGCCTTTCGCCACCACCATGCCGTCATCGGCCTGCGGAACAATCCCCTGTGGCCCCAGCCACGGCGAGATAATGCCTTCAAACGGGTCCAGCAGCTCGCGATAGCTGCCGTCGTCCAGCAGTGCCTGCGCACGCTGACGTGCTTTTAATTCGATAAAGCTGCTGTCATCACGCATGACTCACCCCCTCAAAAACCTGTTCGATACGAATGCGCGCCACGCCCGGCGTCGCGCCGAAGTCGTGGATGGTCAGCGTGCCGGCAGGCAGGCTGCTGACGGTTTGCAGACGGCTGAACAAGGCTTCCCAGCGACCACGGCTGTTGTCAACGGAAGTGGTGATATCAATGGTTAACGTCTGGCCCGGCTCGGCGGTGAAAAGCACCTCCATATCCCCGGAACCGACAACCCCTGCCAGCGCCCTACCGCGTAACGCGCGGCTGGCTGGCATGGTCAATGTGATTTTTTCCATAACATCCTCTTAATGCTTTGAATTTGGTGTTTCGACGCGGTCGAGAAACAGCGTGGCGGCAAGCAGGTCGGCCGCTCCACCCGGTGAGGCATTCAGGGCCAGCATTTGACGGTCTAAGCTCGCCAGCGCCTGTTGGCCTGATAACGTTGCGCACCCACCGGCGTTCAGCACCGCACGGGCACCGTCCTGCATGGCGTCCAGCCCCTCCATCCCGGCGCGCGACAGCACGCAGGTATCGGTGAGCGACGTCATGATGGCCATCAGTGCGTCGAGCCTGGCCTGAACCTCGCTGCTGCCGTTGAGACGGCTGAGACGAAGCTGTGGCAGCGCACGCTGCATAATGTGCGGAAATGCCTGTTGCGCTTCTTCACGCGCACCTGGTACGCGGTAACGGTGGGTCGCACGCAGGCCTTTACTGAACACCTTCGGTGCGGCATCGTCCGGCAGTTTTGCCAGCTGCGCGGCGGTGTTAGCGACGGCATTTGCCTTTGCACTGCCGCCCAGCATCGCCACCGCGCTCACCAGCAGTCCCAGTGCCCAAATCGCACCACGATGGGTGTTAACGCCACCGGTTGCGGCCATCATCTGTTGCTCGCCTTCGCGGCCAAGGCGCCCGACGGTTTGCCGCAGCGCAATATCGGCCGGACGCTGCCAGCTTTGCTGTGCCAGCGCCTGAAACGTGGAGGTCAGGCTGTGGGCAGAACGTTCCATCAGCGCAAGCGATAAATCGTGGTGCGCGCCGTTCCCCCGACTGTCCACCAGACCGGGTTTCGGGCTTAAACGTGCTTCGTCAATCAGACACTGCGTGGCGGTTCGCGCCAGCCATTCGGCACCGCCTTCAACCTGAATCTGGGGCAGAAGTTTCATTACCAGCTCCGGAATTTCGCAGGTGGGTTGTAAAGACCGCCGGACCATTCAACCAGGTCAGACACGCTACCTGCCGCCAGCAGAGATCGGGTGGCGTCGGTGCGGCGAATCCCCATATCTTCCGGATAAACCACTTTGCCGCTCTGGCGCAGTTCCGCCACGCGTTTAGCGTCAACGCCCAGACCGATGTCGGTGATACCGGCAACAGCGGCCACCATGGCACGACGCTCTTCGAGGTCTTTCGCGCGATAGAGGTATGCAATCCCCTCTTCCGTCAGCACGTGGGTGACGTCATCGCCGTAGATCATCACCGGTGCCAGCGGCATCCCGGAGGCTTTCGCCACGTCGACGGCATCGAGTTTTTCCACGAAGGTTGGCTTCACACCCGCCTGGAAAGTTTCGACCATCTGCACGACCAGTTTTTTACCGCGCTGCATTGGATCAGGCTCGGTGATCATGTTCAGCCAGGCTGGAGTGGCGTGGCGACGACCGTGTGGGTCATGCCCCATGTTTGGCGCGCCGCCGAAGCCGGAAAGGCGACCACGAGTCACCGTTGAGGAGTTGGCGTAACCATCTACCTGCAAGGTAGAACCGATAAACATATCCACCGCGTACTGACCTGCCAGCTGGCAGAAGGCACGGTTGGAACGCATAGAGCCGTCAGCACCGGTAAAGAAGACGTCCGGACGGGCGCGAATGTACTCTTCCATCCCCAGTTCGCCGCCGAAGCAGTGCACGCTCTCTACCCAGCCGCTTTCAATCGCCGGAATAAGCGTCGGATGCGGGTTCAGCGTCCAGTGTTTACAGATTTTGCCCTTCAGACCGAGCTGTTCGCCGTAGGTGGGCAGCAGCAGTTCGATAGCGGCGGTGTTAAAGCCGATCCCGTGGTTCAGGGACTGTACCTGGTGTTCCGCGTAGATGCCTTTAATCGCCATCATCGCCATCAGGATGTGTTCCTGCTTAATCAGACGCGGGTCGCGGGTAAACAACGGTTCGATAAAGAATGGCTTGTCCGCTACCACCACGTAATCAATCCAGGAGCCCGGAATATCAACGCGCGGCAGGTCGCACTCGTCATCCACCAGCTCGTTCACCTGCGCGATAACGATGCCATCATGGAAGGCTGCGGCCTCTACCAGGGCTGGCGTATCTTCGGTGCTGGCACCGGTGTAGAGATTACCTTTGCGGTCGGCTTTGAAACCGGCAATCAACGCCACGTTGGGCGAGAGGTCGACGTACAGGCGGGAATAAAGCTCGATGTACGTATGGATGGCACCAATTTCGAGTTGCCCGTCTTCGAGCAGCTGCGAGATACGCAGGCTCTGCGTCCCGGAGAAGGAGAAGTCCAGCTTGCGGGCGATACCTTTCTCGAAGATATCCAGATGTTCGCTACGGCCGACGCTTGGCATGATCATATGCAGGTCGTGGACGATTTGCGGGTTCACTTCAGCAAGTGAGCGGGAAAGGAAATCCGCCTGCTTCTGGTTGTTGCCTTCCAGGACGACTTTGTCGCCAGGGGCGATCAGTTTTTCCAGCATGGCGACAAGATCGCCGGTTGGCAGTACCTTGCCCTGCACCGGTACGGATGCCAGACGACGCGCTTTTTCACTGCGTCGGGTGTTCCATTGCCGGGTGGGTGTTTGCCCAGATAACATTATTAACCTCCTGATTCAGCACATCATTTTGATTTGCTTAACGCTGAATAAAGTGTGCACGCTGGTGAGAAACGCATCAATTAAGCGTAGAGACTAATCATTAGCCTGAGAGTAATAATCAGCGTAAAGATTTGTGATCGGGATCAGTTCATGTTTCGGAAAAACAGGCTAAACGGGGTACAATTCGGAAGGTATAGTAAATAACTGACAAGAATCAGCATCGCCGTTATGACCCAAATCATCCCATCAGACTTCGACATTGCAGCCGAAGAGAGCGCAGAATTTGTGCCCATGCGTGGCGTAGCCAATCGCCATTTGCAGACCATGTTGCCGCGCCTTATCCGCCGCAAGGTGCAGTTCACCCCACACTGGCAACGCCTGGACTTGCCGGACGGGGACTTTTTGGATCTCGCCTGGAGCGAAGAGCCGGAGCAGGCTAAACATAAACCCCGTCTGGTGGTGTTTCATGGTCTGGAAGGCAGTCTGTACAGCCCTTACGCACATGGCCTGATCCAGGCGGCGAAAGAGCATGGCTGGCTTGGGGTGGTGATGCATTTTCGCGGGTGCAGCGGCGAGCCAAATCGCCAGAAGCGCATCTACCATTCCGGTGAAACCGAAGACGGCACCTGGTTTTTACACTGGCTGAGTGACAATTTTGGTACGGTGCCGACGGCGGCCGTGGGCTATTCGCTGGGCGGTAATATGCTGGCCTGCCTGCTGGCAAAAGAGGGCGACACGGTTCCTCTGGATGCTGCGGTGATTGTCTCTGCCCCGTTTATGCTGGAACAGTGCAGCTACCATATGGAAAAAGGCTTTTCCCGGGTGTATCAGCGTTATCTGCTCAACCTGCTGAAGGCCAATGCCGCGCGTAAGCTCAAAGCCTACCCGGACACCCTGCCGGTAAGCCTGCGTCAGCTGAAGAAGGTGCGCCGTATTCGCGAGTTCGACGACTTGATCACCGCCAAAATTCACGGTTTTGCCGATGCGATAGATTACTATCGCCAGTGCAGCGCCATGCCGCTGTTGAGCAAAATCACCAAACCGACGCTGATCATCCATGCGAAAGATGATCCGTTCATGGATCATCACTCCATCCCCGCGCAGGAATTTCTGCCCGCCAACGTGCAGTACCAGCTGACCGAACATGGCGGCCACGTTGGCTTTGTCGGCGGCACGCTCAGACGCCCGCAGATGTGGCTGGAAACACGCATTCCAGCCTGGCTCACCGCATTTCTGGACGGTAAAAAATGATTATCCCCTGGCAGGATCTGGCGCCCGAAACGCTCGATAATCTTATTGAAAGCTTTGTATTACGCGAAGGCACAGATTATGGTGAACAAGAACGTTCGCTTGAACAAAAGGTCAACGATGTAAAGCGCCAGCTCAAAAGTGGCGAGGTGGTGCTGGTATGGTCTGAGCTGCACGAAACGGTCAATATCATGCCCCGCAATGCCTTTCACGACTGACCTTTAAACTATTCCAGTCAGGGAGTTGCTATGTCTGCCAGACATCCGGTTATTGCCGTTACAGGCTCAAGTGGTGCGGGTACCACCACCACCAGCCTCGCCTTTCGCAAGATTTTCGCGCAACTGAATTTACGGTCCGCAGAGGTAGAAGGCGATAGCTTTCACCGCTACACCCGCCCTGAAATGGATATGGCAATCCGCAAAGCTCGCGATCTCGGCAAACACATCAGCTATTTTGGGCCAGATGCCAACGATTTCGGTCTGCTGGAGCAGACCTTCAAAGAATACGGACTGAGCGGTAAAGGGCAGTCGCGTAAATACCTGCATACCTATGACGAAGCGGTTCCCTGGAATCAGGTGCCAGGGACATTTACCCCCTGGCAACCTCTTCCCGAACCCACCGACGTGCTGTTTTATGAAGGATTGCATGGTGGCGTAGTGACCACGCAGCATGACGTGGCGCGCCACGTGGACCTGCTGGTTGGCGTTGTGCCAATTGTGAACCTGGAGTGGATCCAGAAGCTGACGCGCGATATCAGCGAGCGCGGTCATTCACGTGAAGCGGTGATGGATTCGGTTGTGCGTTCGATGGAAGATTACATCAACTTCCTGACGCCGCAGTTCTCACGCACCCACATCAACTTCCAGCGTGTGCCGACGGTAGATACCTCCAACCCGTTTGCGGCCAAAAGTATCCCGTCACTGGATGAGAGCTTTGTGGTGATCCATTTCCGCAATCTCGAAGGCATTGATTACCCCTGGCTGCTGGCCATGCTGCAAGGTTCGTTCATTTCTCACATGAATACATTGGTCGTGCCGGGCGGGAAAATGGGGCTGGCAATGGAATTGATTATGACACCGCTAGTGCAGCGGTTGATGGAAGGGAAGCAGATCGCGTGATCTTTTTCCCTCTCCCCGTGGGAGAGGGTTAGGGTGAGGGCATCAACGCGCATGATGCCCCTTGCATTACGCCTCGATCACTTCATACGAATGCGTGATTTTTACCGCTTTCTCCAGCATTAACGCCACAGAGCAGTATTTCTCAGCAGAAAGATCCACCGCACGTGATACCGCAGCGTCTTTCAGCTCTTTGCCGGTCACAATAAAATGCAAATTGATGTGCGTAAACAGGCGTGGTGCTTCTTCACGGCGTTCTGAAGTGAGCTTAACTTCGCAATCCCTCACGTCATGGCGGCCTTTTTGCAAAATCGACACTACGTCAATTGCGCTGCAACCACCCGCCGCCATCAACACCATCTCCATTGGGCTTGGTGCTTTATCGCCGGAGTTCCCATCCATCAAAATCTGGTGTCCGGAAGCGGATTCGCCCAGGAACGTTAAACCTTCAACCCATTTCACACGCGCTTGCATATTCATTAACTCCAACGTTGCATTTTTGGTGACAGATTACGCGTACGTTACATTTCTCGCAACGGAAGGCGACCTGCATCATGCTGAAGCGAGACACCAGGAGACACGCGACAAAAGCTATGCTAAAACACTCTGGATGCTACAGTAATACATTGACGTTACACATGTATGCAGAGGACATCAAACTTTACTGGCTGCGAATATTACGACAGCCGACTTCCCAGGGTATGGGTAAGAATTCGATTGCAACCCCAGAGTCTGGATGCATCTTATGACTCTGGTGACAGCTTATAACAGAGGATAACAGCGCATGGTGCTTGGCAAACCGCAAACAGACCCGACTCTCGAATGGTTCTTGTCTCATTGCCACATTCATAAGTACCCATCGAAGAGCACGCTGATTCACCAGGGTGAAAAAGCGGAAACGTTGTATTACATCGTCAAAGGCTCGGTGGCAGTGCTGATCAAAGATGAGGAAGGGAAAGAAATGATCCTTTCTTATCTGAACCAGGGCGATTTCATCGGTGAACTGGGCCTGTTTGAAGAAGGCCAGGAACGTAGCGCCTGGGTTCGTGCAAAAACCGCGTGTGAAGTGGCAGAAATCTCCTACAAGAAATTCCGTCAGCTGATTCAGGTCAACCCTGACATCCTGATGCGTCTTTCTTCGCAGATGGCTCGCCGCCTGCAAGTCACGTCTGAGAAAGTGGGTAACCTCGCGTTCCTGGACGTAACGGGCCGTATCGCTCAGACCCTGCTGAACCTGGCGAAACAACCAGACGCAATGACCCACCCGGACGGAATGCAAATTAAAATTACCCGTCAGGAAATTGGTCAGATCGTGGGTTGCTCCCGTGAAACAGTGGGCCGTATTCTGAAAATGCTCGAAGACCAGAACCTGATCTCCGCCCACGGCAAAACCATCGTGGTTTACGGAACGCGTTAATTCCGGTCAAACGGCGTGCCATCGCAAGGTGTCACGCCGTTTTTGTCTCTACTCCCCATGTGGCGCAGGCTAATTTATCACCCGGAAGTTAACTACGCACTGCGACAAACGCTGGTGTTGTGCCTTCCTGTGGCCGTGGGTTTGCTGCTGGGCCATTTGCAACAGGGTCTGTTGTTTTCACTGGTTCCTGCGTGCTGCAACATTGCGGGTCTGGACACACCGCATAAACGTTTCTTCAAACGCCTGATTATTGGTGGCTGTCTGTTTGCGGGCTGTAGTCTCGCCGTGCAGCTGCTGCTTGCCCGTGATATTCCGCTCCCCCTGATCCTGACCGTACTGGCCATGACGCTTGGCGTCACCGCTGAAATCAGCGCACTACATGCCCGGTTGCTGCCCGCGTCGTTGATTGCCGCCATCTTCACGCTGAGCCTCGCGGGGAATATGCCGGTGTGGGAGCCGCTATTAATCTACGCGCTGGGAACCCTGTGGTACGGCGTGTTTAACTGGATCTGGTTCCGCCTGTGGCGCGAACAACCGCTGCGTGAATCGCTCAGCCTGCTCTACGTGCAGCTTGCCGACTACTGCGAAGCCAAGTACACCCTGCTTACTCAGCATACGGACCCTGAAAAATCGCTGCCGCCGCTGCTGGTGCGCCAGCAAAAAGTCGTCGATCTGATTAGTCAGTGTTATCAGCAGCTGCACATGCTCGCCGCCAATAAAAATCATGACTATAAGCGGCTGCTGCGTATCTTCCAGGTGGGGCTGGATTTGCAGGAACATATCTCTGTGAGCCTGCATCATCCGCAGGAGGTGCAAAAGCTGGTCGAACGCAGCCACGCCGAAGCGGTGATCCGCTGGAACGCCCAAACCGTGGCAGCGCGCCTGCGCATCCTGGCTGACGATATCCTGTATCACCGCTATCCCACCCGTTTTAACATGGACAAACAGCTCGGGGCGCTGGAGAAAATCGCCCATCAGCACGCGGATAACCCGGTGGGCCAGTTTGCCGCGTGGCACTTCAGCCGTATCGCCCGCGTCTTGCGGACTCAGCGCCCGCTTTACCCGCGTGACCTGATGGCCGACAAACAAAAGCGTCTGCCGCTACTACCTGCCCTGAAAAGCTATCTGTCACTGAAATCTGCCGCGCTGCGTAATGCCGCGCGCATCAGCGTAATGCTCAGCACTGCCAGCCTGATGGGCGTCGCGCTGCACTTGCCGAAACCGTACTGGATCTTAATGACCGTGCTGTTTGTCACGCAGAACGGCTACGGCGCCACGCGGGTGCGCATTCTGCACCGGGCAGGCGGTACAATCGCGGGGCTAATCATTGCCGGCGTGACGCTGCACTTCCACGTACCGGAAGGCTATACGCTGCTGGGGATGCTGGCGGTCACCATGGTGAGTTACCTGATTATTCGCAAGAACTATGGCTGGGCGATGGTGGGCTTTACGGTCACTGCGGTATACACCCTGCAACTGCTCACGCTCAATGGCGAACAGTTTATTATCGCCCGCCTGGTCGACACCCTGATTGGCTGCCTGATTGCCTTTGGCGGCCTGGTCTGGCTCTGGCCGCAGTGGCAAAGCGGGCTGTTGCGCCAGAACGCCCATGATGCGCTGGAAGCGGATCAACAAGCGATACGCCTGATCCTGAGCGACGATCCGCAGCCTTCGCCACTGGCGTATCAGCGCATGAAGGTCAACCAGGCGCATAACGCCCTGTTTAACTCACTCAACCAGGCGATGCAGGAGCCTGGCTTTAATTCCCACTATCTGGCAGACATGAAACTGTGGGTGACGCACAGCCAGTTTATCGTCGAGCACATTAACGCCATGACCACGCTGGCGCGCGAGCACACCATGCTGACACCCGATCTGGCGCAGCGCTATTTGCAGTCCTGTGAAATTGCCTTGCAGCGATGTCAGCAGCGCCTGGAGTACGACGCGCCGGGAGAGGCGGGTGACTCGAACATTCTTGAATCGCCGGAAACACTGACGCATGGCCCGATGAGCACCCTGGAGCAGCATTTGCAGCGCATCCTGGGGCATCTGAGCACCATGCACACCATTTCGTCAGTGGCATGGCGCCAGCGTCCGCATCACGGGATCTGGTTAACGCGCGTACTGAAACGCACGCCGTACTGATTATGTCGGGTGGCGCTACGCTTACCCGACCTACGGTTTTGTAGGCCCGTGCAAGCGCAGCGCCGCCGGGCAATGAGGTTATCCCTGGACTATCTTACTGACCGCAGCGGCAAAGCGGTTTAACCCGTCTTCGATATCTTTGTCTTCAATCACCAGCGACGGCGCGAAACGCATCACGTCCGGCCCGGCATTTAGCACCATCACCCCTTCATGGGCAGCTGCGTGCAGGAAATCACGCGCACGACCTTTGTACTGCGGCTTCAGCTCAGCGCCCACTAACAGCCCCATTCCGCGGATCTCGCTGAACACGTCGTACTGCTCATCAATCTGCTGAAGGTGTTTCACGAACAATTCGCGCTTCGCATTAACGCCGTTCAGCACCTCTGGGGTGTTGATGATATCGAACGCCGCACCGGCAATGGCACAGGCCAGCGGGTTACCGCCGTAGGTCGAACCGTGAGAGCCTACGTGGAAAGCGGAAGCGATATCCTGCGTGGTCAGCACCGCACTTACCGGGAAACCGCCGCCGAGCGCTTTGGCGCTGGTCAGGATATCCGGCGTTACGTCATAGTGCATGTAGGCAAAGAGATCGCCGGTACGCCCCATACCGCTTTGGACTTCATCAAATACCAGCAGCGCCTGGTGCGCATCGCACAGTTCGCGCAGGCCTTTGAGGAATTCAGGCGTTGCCGCCGTTACGCCGCCTTCGCCCTGAATCGGCTCGACCACTACCGCGCAGGTGTGGTCGTCCATCACCGCTTTTACCGCATGAAGGTCGTTAAACGGTACGTGGATGATATCGGCCGGTTTCGGGCCAAAGCCATCGGAATACTTCGGCTGCCCGCCAACGGATACGGTAAACAGCGAACGGCCGTGGAAGGCGTTATGGAAAGCAATGATTTTGGTTTTGTACGGACTATGACGGGTTGAAGCATAGAAGCGTGCCAGCTTGAAAGCCGTTTCGTTGGCTTCTGTACCGGAGTTCATGAACAGCACACGCTCAGCAAAGGTCGCGTCGATGATTTTGCGCCCCAGGCGTAGCGCGGGTTCGTTGGTAAAGACGTTACTGGTGTGCCACAGGGTTTCACCCTGGGTTTTTAACGCCTCTACCAGCGCCGGATGGCAATGGCCGAGCGCCGTCACCGCAATTCCCCCCGCGAAATCAACATACTCTTTACCCTGCTGATCCCAGACGCGGCTGCCCTTCCCTTTAACCGGGATAAATTCAGCCGGTGCATAAATCGGCAGGATCACTTCATCGAATGTCGCGCGGGTAATTGCTGATTGTTCAGTTGCCATGTCATGCCCATCCATTTTATGTCACATTGATTGTGAGAATATAATCACAAAATATGCATAAAAAATCACAACAAGGCAATAAAAATTCAGCGATTGAGGAAATTCGCCAGCAGCTGATGTCCCTGCTCGCTCAGGATGCTTTCAGGATGGAATTGCACGCCTTCGAGATCCCATTCCTTATGGCGAATACCCATGATTTCGTGGGTGTCACTCCAGGCGGTGACGTCAAAGCACGCTGGCAGCGTGGGCGGATCAATCACCAGAGAGTGATAACGCGTTACGGTTAACGGGTTATTTAATCCGCTGAATACGCCTGTGCCGTCGTGGGTAACGGGTGACGTTTTACCGTGCATCACTTTGGCCGCACGCACAATGGTCGCCCCAAACACCTGACCAATCGCCTGATGCCCCAGGCAAACGCCCAGAATCGGTAGCTTACCGGCATACTGTTTTATCACGTCCAGAGAGATACCGGATTCTGACGGGGTACAGGGCCCCGGCGAGATAACGATTTTCTGCGGGGACAGCGCATCAATATCGGCAAGGGTGATCTCGTCATTGCGGCGGACAACCACCTCAGCACCCAGTTCGCAGAAATACTGGTACAGGTTCCAGGTAAAGGAATCGTAGTTATCAATCAGCAGGATCATGGCGGCTCCACAACAAAAAGGCGCCCTATTCTACTCAGTTTCGCGTGCTTCGCTCACCACTTTACTAAAGATGGCCGTCAACGCGCTTAAATCGCCCATCGCACCACTCTGGTTTGCCGCAGCCCAGGCCTGCGAGTCGATATTCTGCCAGCTCAGCTGATAGCCTGCGTGAAGCGCGAGCTGCTCAAAGAAGACTCGCTGGGCAATCCCGTTACCGATGCGAAACGGATGCAGTACGTTGATTTCGCAGTAGTAGTGGCTCAGGCGGGCAACAAACTCGCTTTTCTCAAGCCCGGCCAGATAGCCCTCTTCTTCGAGATCCTGCATCAGGCTGTTGCCCTCTTTCTCGATGTAGGCGAAATGACAAAACCGGGTATCGCCCTGATAAATATCCACTTCGCGAATATCCCCTGCCCAGTCGAAAATGTCCTGATAGAGATGACGGTGGATAGCACACAGATGCGGTAACCCGCGCGCAGGCGGCCCTAAACCGAGCGTGGCCGCACGCAGGGCGGTGAGTTCATAAGAAGCATGGGCAAGCCGGTCTGCCTGATGGATGTTCAGCAGATTACGCATCACATTCAGCCCCGGATAGAGGTAGGGATCGCGGTCATCGCCGTATTTATCGCTCATAGTGCCTCCTCAGTTCTTCAAGGCGGCGCTGTGCATCCTGAGCATTCAGCGTGACGAGCGGGCTGTCGACACCCTCCAGGCGGCGGCTGGCCTGGAAATTCGCATTTCGCTGCTGTTCCCAAAGGCGGGATTTTTGCTTATCGGTGAGTTTTTTCACTTAACGCCTCCCTGAATGTGTCCGCTTGCCACAAGTATAAGCAGCAAAACGCGCTTTCGCAGGGAGGGTCAGAAACGCGGGCAAAGAATGCCCGCGCAGGGAAGATTACGGCAGAACTTTTGCAGAAAGGATCACAACCGGTTTGGACGGCACATTCTGATATGGGCCTACATCGTGGGTTGGCACCTGAGAAATTTTGTCCGCCACGTCCATCCCTTTCACAATTTTACCAAATACCGCATACCCGAAATCACGCTGACCGTGGTCGAGGAAGGCGTTATCCGCAACGTTGAGGAAGAACTGGCTGGTTGCGCTGTCTTTATCCGCAGTACGGGCCATAGAGATGGTGCCACGGGTGTTGAGCAGGCCGTTGTCCGCTTCGTTTTTGATTGGCGGGTTAGGTTGCTTTTGCTGCATCTGCTCTGTAAAACCGCCGCCCTGTATCATAAAGCCAGGGATCACGCGGTGGAACGTGGTGTTGTTATAAAAACCACTGTTCACGTAATCGAGGAAGTTTTTCACAGAAACAGGGGCTTTCTGACTATTCAGTTCCAGCTCAATGTTCCCGGCGGAGGTGGTCAGCAGGACGTGAGGGTCTCCTTTTGCTGCCAGCGCAGCAGGGGAAACGGCAGAAAGAGCAAACACAGCTGCGACAGCCGCCAGTGTTGATTTGAGCATGAGAATTCCTTAACAAAGCGCAGTATAAAAAGCGAATGGCTTGATTCTAAAGAGCAGTATGAACGGAGACCAGCCTTTTACCTAATTTTACGAAATTGAAACAGTTGTTACTGCGCAAACGATTGGTTATAGCGCCAATTAACGTGATCATGATCACACTAAACCCTGCAAATTAGATCAAATGTTTCCTAAAAGATTTAAATAGATCACTTTCGCGACTAAAATCTGCCCGCTCAAACGCAGTCAATGCGTTTTACTTTACTTTGAACAGGCCAGACATGACTAACAGCAATCGCATCAAGCTCACATGGATCAGCTTCTTCTCCTACGCCCTGACCGGCGCGTTGGTGATCGTCACCGGGATGGTGATGGGGAACATCGCAGACTACTTCCAGCTGCCCGTTTCCAGTATGAGTAACACCTTCACCTTCCTGAACGCAGGTATTTTGATCTCTATCTTCCTGAATGCCTGGCTGATGGAAATCGTCCCGCTGAAAACGCAGCTGCGTTTTGGTTTTGTGCTGATGGTCGCCGCCGTGGCGGGCCTGATGCTGAGCCACAGCATCGCCTTGTTCTCTGCCGCCATGTTCGTACTGGGCCTGGTGAGCGGTATTACGATGTCTATTGGTACGTTCCTGATTACCCATATGTATGAAGGGCGTCAGCGCGGCGCACGCCTGCTGTTTACCGACTCCTTCTTCAGCATGGCCGGAATGATCTTCCCGATGGTGGCTGCCGTTCTGCTGGCACGCAGCATTGAGTGGTACTGGGTTTATGCCTGCATTGGTCTGGTGTACGTGGCCATCTTTATTCTGACCTTCGGCTGTGAATTCCCGGCGCTGGGTAAAAAAGCGCAAACCGCAGCAGAGCCTGTCGCGAAAGAGAAATGGGGTATCGGTGTGCTGTTCCTCTCCATCGCCGCACTGTGCTACATCCTGGGCCAGCTGGGCTTTATCTCCTGGGTGCCGGAATACGCCAAAGGTCTGGGCATGAGCCTGAACGACGCGGGCAAACTGGTGAGCGATTTCTGGATGTCTTACATGTTCGGCATGTGGGCGTTTAGCTTCATCCTGCGCTTCTTCGACCTGCAACGCATTCTGACCGTCCTGGCAGGTATGGCGACCGTCCTGATGTATCTGTTCATCAACGGTTCACCAGAACATTTACCGTGGTTCATTCTGACCCTGGGCTTCTTCTCCAGCGCGATTTACACCTCAATCATCACCCTGGGCTCACTGCAAACCAAAGTGGCGTCCCCGAAACTGGTGAACTTCGTTCTGACCTGCGGCACCATCGGCACCATGCTGACCTTCGTGGTAACAGGCCCGATTGTGGCACACAGCGGCCCACTCGCTGCGCTGCACACGGCTAACGCTCTGTATGCCGTGGTGTTCATCATGTGCTTCATCCTGGGCTTCGTGACCCGCCACCGCCAGCATAACGTGGCGGCGGCTTCTCACTAATCGCCCTGCCCCTTTGCGTTATGCAGAGGGGCTGTTTCTGGCAAAACTCACCTCTTCCCCACCGCTGTCCATCTGGATCCACGTCTGCGCCAGTTGCGTGGTGGCAATAATCCGCCCCTGACGAATCGACCAGCGTACCGGAACCTGACAGCGCACCGCTTCAAATCCGCTTTCTGCTGGCAGAATGATCAGGTTTGCCGGGTTCCCCGTCGCAATGCCGTAATCGCTCAAACCAAAGGTTCGGGCGCTGTTGTGTGTAATCAGGTTCAATCCACTGTCAATCTGCGGATACCCCATCATCTGACACACATGCAGCCCCATATGCAGCACCTGCAACATATTGCCGGTGCCGAGCGGGTACCACGGGTCAAAGACATCATCGTGACCAAAGCAGACGTTGATGCCCGCCTCCTGTAGCTCCTTCACCCGGGTGATCCCCCGGCGTTTCGGGTAGTCATCAAAGCGCCCCTGAAGATGGATATTCACCAGCGGGTTGGCGACGAAGTTAATCCCCGACATCTTCAACAGGCGGAACAGCCGCGAGGTGTATGCGCCATTATAGGAGTGCATGGCCGTGGTGTGGCTGGCGGTTACGCGCGCGCCAATACCGGCCTCATACGCCAGGGTTGCTACCGTCTCGACAAACCGTGACTGCTCGTCGTCGATTTCATCACAGTGGATATCCAGCAGACGGTCATACTTCTTCGCCAGTTCAAAGGCGATAAGCAGTGATTGCACGCCATATTCGCGGGTGAACTCGAAATGCGGGATCGCGCCCACCACATCGGCCCCCAGCTTTAAGGCCTCTTCCAGCAATGCCGCACCGTTCGGGTAAGACAGGATCCCCTCCTGCGGGAAGGCCACGATTTGCAGCGTTATCCACGGAGCGACCTCCTGTTTGACTTCCAGCATCGCTTTTAGCGCCGTGAGCGTCGGGTCGGACACATCCACATGAGTGCGGACAAACTGAATACCGTTGGCGATTTGCCATTTCAGCGTTTTCCAGGCCCGTGCCTTCACATCTTCGTGGCTGAGCAGCGCTTTACGCTCCGCCCAGCGCTCGATACCTTCAAACAACGTGCCGGACTGGTTCCAGCTCGGCTCACCTGCCGTCTGGGTGGTATCCAGGTGGATATGCGGCTCAATAAACGGCGGGATTGCGAGACCTCCGCGGGCATTGAGTATCTCGTAGCTTTCAACATGGGTATCGTCCATTGGCGTGATTTCACCAAAACGACCGTTCTCAATGGCGACCTGCCATAACCCTTCCCGACCTGGTAACCGAACATTCTGGACCAGCCAAAGTGGTGCTGTAGACATACCTATCCCCCCGGAAAACGCGGCTGAAATTCAGGAGTACGCGTTTATTAAAATTAGCCACCTAATTTGTACACAAAATCGTCTCAGACGAAAAGCGAACGATTTCCACAACTTATAAAAATCCTGACAAATCAGTAATCTACCCACTAAGGAGTAGTTGAAGGCGTATTTGATTTGCATCAATAAGCCCCTTTGCTGAATCGTTAAGGTAGGCAGTAATAGAAAAGAAATCGAGGCAAAAATGAGCAAAGTCAGACTCGCTATCATCGGTAACGGCATGGTCGGCCACCGCTTTATTGAGGATCTTCTCGATAAAGCTGACGCTGCCCAGTTCGATATTACCGTGTTCTGTGAAGAACCCCGCAAGGCGTACGACCGTGTGCACCTTTCTTCCTACTTCTCCCACCACACCGCCGAAGAGCTTTCTCTGGTACGTGAAGGATTCTACGAGAAGCATGGCGTAAAAGTGCTGGTGGGCGAACGCGCTATCACCATCAACCGTCAGGAAAAAGTGATCCACTCCAGCGCCGGACGTACGGTTTTTTACGACAAGCTGATCATGGCGACTGGCTCATATCCGTGGATCCCGCCAATCAAAGGCTCTGAAACTCAGGATTGCTTCGTTTACCGTACCATTGAAGACCTCAAAGCCATTGAAAACTGTGCACGTCGCAGCAAACGCGGTGCGGTCGTCGGTGGCGGCCTGCTGGGTCTGGAAGCCGCAGGCGCACTGAAAAACCTCGGCGTTGAAACCCACGTTATCGAATTTGCCCCGATGCTGATGGCAGAGCAGCTTGACCACATGGGTGGTGACCAGCTGCGTCGTAAAATCGAAAGCATGGGCGTGAAAGTTCACACCAGCAAGAACACCAAAGAGATCGTCCAGGAAGGCAGTGAAGCACGCAAAACTATGCGCTTTGCTGACGGCAGCGAGCTGGAAGTGGACTTTATCGTCTTCTCCACCGGTATTCGCCCACGCGACAAACTGGCTAACCAGTGCGGCCTGGCCGTGGCGCAGCGCGGCGGGATCATGATTAACGACGCCTGCCAGACCTCTGACCCGGATATCTACGCTATCGGCGAATGTGCCAGCTGGAATAACCGCGTGTACGGGCTGGTTGCGCCTGGCTATAAAATGGCGCAGGTTGCCGTTGACCATATTCTTGGCAGTGAAAACGCCTTCGAAGGCGCAGACATGAGCGCCAAGCTGAAACTGCTCGGCGTGGACGTTGGCGGTATCGGTGATGCCCACGGCCGCACCCCGAACTCCCGCAGCTACGTTTATCTCGACGAAAGCAAAGAAGTCTATAAACGCCTGATCGTGAGCCAGGACAACAAAACCCTGCTCGGCGCGGTTCTGGTGGGCGACACCAGCGACTACGGCAACCTGCTGCAACTGGTGCTGAATGCCATCGAGCTGCCGGAAAACCCGGACGCCCTGATCCTGCCTGCTCACGCCTCGAGCGGCAAACCGTCTATCGGCGTCGATAAACTGCCTGACAGCGCGCAGATTTGCTCCTGCTTCGACGTCACGAAAGGCATGTTGATTTCCGCTATCAACAAAGGCTGCCACACCGTTGCAGCGCTGAAAGCCGAAACCAAAGCCGGTACGGGCTGCGGCGGTTGTATTCCACTGGTGACTCAGGTGCTGAACGCCGAACTGGCGAAACAGGGCATCGAAGTGAACAACAACCTGTGCGAACACTTCTCTTACTCTCGCCAGGAGCTGTACCACCTGATCCGCGTGGAAGGCATCAAGTCCTTCGACGAACTGCTTGAGAAACACGGCCAGGGTTATGGCTGCGAAGTGTGTAAACCTACCGTTGGTTCTCTGCTGGCCTCCTGCTGGAATGAGTACGTACTCAAACCAGAACATACGCCGCTTCAGGACACCAACGACAACTTCCTGGCAAACATCCAGAAAGACGGGACCTATTCCGTTATCCCACGCTCTGCCGGTGGCGAAATCACCCCGGAAGGCCTGGTAGCGGTTGGCCGTATCGCGCGGGAATTTAACCTGTATACCAAAATCACCGGTTCCCAGCGTATCGGCCTGTTTGGTGCGCAGAAAGACGACCTGCCAGAAATCTGGCGTCAGCTGATTGAAGCGGGCTTTGAAACCGGCCACGCGTATGCCAAAGCGCTGCGTATGGCCAAAACCTGCGTGGGCAGCACCTGGTGCCGCTACGGCGTAGGCGACAGCGTAGGCTTCGGCGTTGAGCTGGAAAACCGCTACAAAGGCATCCGTACCCCGCACAAAATGAAGTTTGGTGTCTCTGGCTGTACCCGTGAATGTGCCGAAGCACAGGGTAAAGACGTGGGCATTATCGCCACCGAGAAAGGCTGGAACCTGTACGTGTGCGGTAACGGTGGGATGAAACCACGTCACGCCGACCTGCTGGCGGCGGATCTCGACCACGATACGCTGATTCAGTATCTCGACCGCTTCATGATGTTCTACATCCGTACCGCCGACAAACTGACCCGTACCGCGTCCTGGCTGGATAACCTGGAAGGCGGCATCGACTACCTGAAGTCAGTCATCATCGACGACAAACTGGGCCTGAACGAGCAGCTTGAAGCCGAAATGGCTCGCCTGCGCGACGCAGTGATTTGCGAGTGGACTGAAACCGTGAACACCCCGGCGGCGCAGACGCGCTTCAAACACTTTATCAACAGCACCCAGCGCGACCCGAACGTGCAGGTTGTGGCAGAGCGCGAACAGCATCGTCCGGCGACACCTTATGAACGTATTCCGGTGACTCTGGTGGAGGAAAACGCATGAGCCAGTGGGTAAACATCTGCAACATTAACGACATCCTGCCAGCCACCGGCGTCTGCGCGCTGCTGGGTAAAGAGCAGGTCGCGATTTTCCGCCCTCGCCACGACGAACAGGTTTTTGCCATCAGCAATATCGACCCGTTCTTTGAGGCCAGCGTGTTGTCCCGTGGGTTGATTGCGGAGCATCAGGGTGAACTGTGGGTTGCCAGCCCATTGAAAAAGCAGCGTTTCCGCTTAAGTGACGGGCACTGCATGGAAGATGAGGGCCACTCAGTGAAACATTACGACGCCCGGGTGAAGGACGGCAAAGTACAGTTACGCGGTTAACGATTTCAGGGGAGGCGCAATGCCTCCCTTTTTAAACTTTTTCTTTTATTTTTCAGGATAATCAAACCATGTTTACAGACACTATTAATAAGTGTGCGGCTAACGCTGCGCGCATCGCACGGCTCAGCCAGAATAATCCTCTCGGCTTCTGGGTCAGTTCCGCTATGGCAGGTGCCTATGTGGGCCTGGGGATTATTTTAATTTTCACTCTCGGTAATCTGCTCGACCCATCAGTACGCCCGCTGGTGATGGGGGCAACCTTCGGTATCGCCCTGACGCTGGTGATTATCGCCGGCTCTGAGCTCTTCACCGGCCACACCATGTTCCTGACGCTGGGCGTGAAAGCGGGCACCATCAGCCACGGCCAGATGTGGGCCATTCTGCCGCAAACCTGGATGGGCAACCTGCTGGGTTCCGTGTTTGTGGCGCTGCTGTACAGCTGGGGTGGCGGTAGCCTGCTGCCGGTGGATACCAGCATCGTGCACACCGTGGCGCTGGCGAAAACCACACAACCGGCGATGGTGCTGTTCTTCAAAGGCGCGCTGTGTAACTGGCTGGTTTGCCTGGCAATCTGGATGGCAATCCGCACCGAAGGCGCGGCGAAGTTCATCGCTATCTGGTGGTGTCTGCTGGCGTTTATCGCTTCCGGCTATGAGCACTCAATTGCCAACATGACGTTATTCGCCCTCTCCTGGTTCGGCCATCACAACGAAGCCTTCACCCTTTCGGGTATCGGCCATAACCTGTTGTGGGTAACGCTGGGTAATACCCTTTCAGGTGCAGTGTTTATGGGGTTAGGTTACTGGTATGCTACCCCGAAAGCGGAGCGTCCGACTCCGGCAAACATCGCAACGGCTCAGGCGAAAGCCCATTCTTAAGAGGTAATGTCGTGGATCACCTGCCTATTTTCTGTCAATTACGCAATCGCGACTGCCTGCTTGTAGGTGGTGGCGATGTGGCTGAACGCAAAGCGCGCTTGCTGTTAGAGGCAGGTGCACGACTGACCGTCAACGCCCTCTCCTTCGCTCCGCAGTTTGAAGCCTGGGCGCAGGAAGGGATGCTCACACTGATGCAGGGTGAGTTCAACGAATCCTTGCTCGATACCTGCTGGCTGACCATTGCCGCAACCGACAACGACGACGTTAACCAGCGCGTCAGCGATGCCTGCGAGACGCGTCGTATTTTCTGTAACGTGGTGGATGCGCCGAAAGAAGCCAGCTTTATCATGCCGTCGATTATCGACCGTTCGCCGCTGATGGTGGCGGTATCGTCCGGCGGGACATCTCCGGTACTGGCTCGCCTGCTGCGAGAAAAGCTGGAATCGATCCTGCCTCAGCATCTCGGCCAGGTGGCGCATTATGCGGGCCAGCTGCGCTCACAGGTGAAGAAAACCTTCGCCACCGTCGGCGAGCGCCGTCGCTTCTGGGAAAAATTCTTTGTGAATGACAGGCTGGCGCAATCGCTGGCGAATCAGGATCAGAAAGCCGTTGAAGAGATAACCGGAAAGCTGCTCAGCGAACCGCTGGATAATCGCGGTGAAGTGGTGCTGGTGGGCGCAGGGCCAGGCGATGCCGGGTTGTTGACGCTTAAGGGTTTGCAGCAGATCCAGCAGGCAGACATCGTGGTTTACGACCGTCTGGTCTCCGATGACATTTTGAACCTGGTGCGTCGCGATGCTGACCGCGTATTCGTGGGTAAACGCGCGGGTTACCACTGCGTTCCACAGGAAGAGATCAACCAGATCCTGCTACGTGAAGCGCAAAAAGGCAAACGCGTGGTGCGCCTGAAAGGCGGCGATCCGTTTATCTTTGGTCGCGGCGGCGAGGAGCTTGAAACCCTGTGTAATGCGGGCATTCCGTTCTCTGTCGTGCCCGGGATCACCGCAGCCTCCGGCTGTTCGGCCTACTCCGGCATTCCGTTGACCCATCGCGACTACGCGCAAAGCGTACGTCTGGTGACGGGCCACCTGAAAACCGGCAGCGAGCTGGACTGGCACAACCTGGCGGCCGAAAAGCAGACGCTGGTGTTTTATATGGGGCTGAACCAGGCCGCAACCATTCAGGCGAAATTGCTGGAGCACGGAATGCAGGAAAATATGCCGGTTGCCCTGGTGGAAAATGGTACGTCGATTAAACAGCGTGTGGTGAACGGCGTATTAACGCAGTTAGGTGAGCTGGCGCAGCAGGTAGAAAGCCCGGCGCTGATTGTGGTGGGTCGCGTGGTTGAACTGCGCGAAAAACTGAACTGGTTCTCTAACCACTAACGCATAACATCCCTTCTTCGGGTAGTCCTTAACCGGACTACTCGCATCTTGCCGCCGCCGCTAACATACCGCCCCGAAGTGGAACTTTTCCATTTATTCCCTCGTGTTACATAAAAAATTTCGTTTTTAGACAAGGAATGCGTATGTTCAAACTGGCAAAGGCAGCCGTTCTGGTCGCCGTGTTATCGACTCTTACAGCCTGTACGGGTCATGTTGAAAACACCAAAAATAACTGTAGCTACGATTACCTGCTGCACCCGGCGATCTCCATTTCGAAGATCATCGGTGGTTGCGGCCCGGCGGCACAGCAGTAAGCGTTTTTCAGGCATAAAAAAACCGGGAAATCCCGGTTTTTTAGTTTTGGAGAGTGTAGTTTTTAGTCGGGTGGCGGCTTCGCCTTACCCGACCTACACGATCTCGTAGGCCGGGTAAGCGTTAGCGCCACCCGGCAAGCAGACTCACGGCTTACCCACAAACCCAATCGCTTCGTATACTGCTTTCAGGGTTTCGGATGCGCGCGCGCTGGCTTTATCCGCGCCGTCTTTCATCACTTTTTGCAGGAACGCTTCGTCGTTGCGGTAGCGGTTATAACGCTCCTGCAACTCGGTCAGCATCCCGGAAACTGCGTCCGCCACTTCGCCTTTCAGGTGGCCATACATTTTGCCTTCGAAGTGCTGCTCCAGCTCAGGGATCGTACGACCCGTCACGCCAGAGAGGATATCCAGCAGGTTGGAAACGCCCGCTTT
Source organism: Enterobacter soli ATCC BAA-2102 (assembly GCF_001654845.1). Lineage (GTDB taxonomy): Bacteria > Pseudomonadota > Gammaproteobacteria > Enterobacterales > Enterobacteriaceae > Enterobacter > Enterobacter soli. The sequence goes on from NZ_LXES01000011.1 coordinate 38,290, forward strand.
GTTCTGCACGTCGTAACGAACTACTGGCGGCTCATCAGAGTCGGTGACCGCGCGCTTGAGCTTTTTGACCACTGATTTCGGGTCTTCCAGCAGGCCGATAACATTGTTGCGGTTATCGTCAGACTTGGACATCTTCTTGGTTGGCTCCAGCAGCGACATCACGCGCGCACCGGATTTCGGAATAAACGGCTCAGGCACTTTGAACACATCGCCATAAATGGCGTTGAAACGCTGGGCGATATCGCGGCTCAGCTCCAGGTGCTGCTTCTGGTCTTCGCCAACAGGAACCTGGTTGGTCTGGTACAGCAGAATGTCTGCCGCCATCAGTACCGGGTAATCAAACAGACCGGCGTTGATGTTTTCAGAATAGCGTGCGGATTTGTCCTTGAACTGGGTCATACGGCTCAGCTCACCGAAATAGGTGTAGCAGTTCAGCGCCCAGCCCAGCTGCGCGTGCTCTGGCACATGAGACTGAACGAAGATGGTGCTTTTCTCTGGATCAATACCACATGCCAGATAGAGCGCAAGTGTATCGAGGGTGGCTTTACGCAGCTTCTCAGGATCCTGACGCGCAGTAATGGCATGAAGATCCACGATGCAATAGATGCAATGGTAGTCATCCTGCATGTTGACCCACTGACGCAGCGCACCCATGTAGTTACCAATGGTCAATTCACCTGACGGCTGTGCGCCACTAAAAACGATGGGCTTAGTCATTTTTCAATTCCTGATTTTCACTGTGCGAGAGCCCGAGTGCGGGCAATATATCTTTGAAGTGATCGAACACCACGTCCGGCTCACTTAGCGTGATGGCTTCACCGTAGTTGTAGCCATAGGTTAATCCCACGGAAGGACAGCCTGCCGCTCTGGCAGCAAGAATATCATTGCGTGAATCACCGACAAAGAGCAGCTGGTCAGGCGTTAAGGATAATTTTCCTGCCACCAACAATAGCGGTTCAGGATGTGGCTTTTTGTTCTGCACATCATCGCCACCCACAATCACGGAAAAATACTTCGCGATATCCAGCGCTTCCAGCAGCGGTGCAACGAACGGCGTAGGTTTGTTTGTCACCAGCCCCAGCGGAATGCCCTGCGCGTGGAGGGTGCTCAGCGTTTCAGCCACATCCGGGAACAGGAAGCTCCCTTCTTCAACCGTTTCTTCATAGAAGCGGTCGAACAGTTTACGCAGAATGCGCTGCTGCTCTTCCTGCGGGATGTCCGCATGGTCAACACCGGGTTTCCCCTGTGCAGCACGCTGTACCGCGCGCTCCTGGCGCGCCCAGGTCAGGGCGCGTTCCATCAGCACATCGGCGCCGTTACCAATCCACGTCACCACACGCTCTTCGCCCGCAACGGGCAGTTCAAGCGCATACAGCGCCTGATCGACAGCGCTACTTAAGCCCGGCGCGCTGTCCACCAGCGTGCCGTCGAGGTCAAATGCTACACCCCGGGTTGCCTGCAATTTATCCATGACTTACCTTTGCCAGTTCACGGCGCATTTCATCAATGACTTTCTTGTAATCCGGTTGGTCGAAGATTGCAGAGCCCGCGACGAACATATCTGCACCCGCAGCCGCAATCTCACCAATGTTATTCACCTTAACACCACCGTCCACTTCCAGACGAATGTCATAGCCCGACTCATCAATACGGCGGCGCACTTCACGCAGTTTATCCAGCGTATGAGGAATAAACGACTGACCACCAAAGCCCGGGTTAACGGACATCAGTAAGATCACGTCCAGCTTATCCATGACGTAATCGAGATAAGTCAGCGGTGTCGCCGGGTTAAAGACCAGGCCCGCTTTACAGCCGTTCTCTTTGATCAATTGCAGCGTGCGGTCGACGTGCTCGGAAGCTTCAGGGTGGAAAGTGATGATGCTGGCCCCCGCAGCGGCAAAATCGGGAACAAGGCGATCGACCGGTTTAACCATCAGATGCACGTCAATCGGCGCGGTAATACCATAATTCCGCAGCGCTTTCAGGACCATCGGGCCGATGGTCAGATTGGGAACATAGTGGTTATCCATAACGTCGAAATGGACGACATCCGCACCCGCAGCAAGCGCTTTGGCGGTGTCCTCACCCAGGCGGGCAAAATCGGCCGACAGAATTGAGGGGGCAATCAAAAACTGTTTCATCCGCATCTCCTTGAAATGTGTTTACCGGCAGGCAAAACGGCTCAGGGTCGATAAAGAGCCAGCAGTTCGTCCACCTTTTTACGTGTGCCGCCGTTGCTGCTAATACTGCGTCGTACCTTAACCTGGAATTGCTTCGCGGCTTTGTACCATTCGCGTGTATCCGGCGTATCGTGATTCGAAATTAACACTGGAATTCTTTTACTGACCAGCTTTTCTGCCATCTCCGCCAGACGCGCCTGCTCAGCCGGGCTGAAGCTGTTGGTGTGATAAGCAGTGAAGTTTGCCGTCGCAGAAAGTGGCGCGTAAGGCGGGTCACAATAGACCACCGAATTCGCGTCAGCCTGCTCCATACACTCTTCATAGGAGAGGCAATAAAACTCCGCGTTCTGCGCTTTTTCAGCAAAGTGGTACAGCTCAACCTGCGGGAAATAAGGGCGCTTATAGCGGCCAAACGGCACGTTAAATTCACCGCGCAGGTTATACCGGCACAGGCCATTGTAGCCATGACGGTTGAGGTACAGGAACAACAACGCGCGGCGGAACGGATCCTGGCTTTGATTAAACTCTGCGCGAAGTTGATAGTAAATGTCTGGATTGTTGTGCTCTGGGGTAAACAGCTTACGCGCCTCGTCCACGTACTCATCGGTACGCAGTTTGACGATGGTGTAGAGGCTGATGAGGTCGCTGTTAATATCCGCCAGAATATAACGAGAAAAATCGGTATTCAGGAATACCGATCCGGCGCCCACGAAGGGCTCGATAAGACACTCGCCTTTCGGCAGGTGTTTTTTAATATCGTCGAGCAGGGGGTATTTCCCCCCTGCCCATTTAAGAAAAGCGCGATTTTTTTTCATGCTGACTAACTGATTACACCTTCTCCGGCTGTGGAGAAAGCTCCGACAGCATCCTGCGCTTTACACATTACTTAAGATCGGCCTGAACCTGATGAATCGGCTTCGCCCACGGGTTTTTCGCCTGAACATCAGCAGGCAGTGAGGCTACGGCGCGTTTTGCTTCGTCTTTAGACGCGTAAACACCGCTTACCAGCACGTACCACGGTTGCCCGTTGCGGGTCGTCTGATAAACCACGTAGTTTTTCAGATTCGACTTCTTCGCCCAACCGCTGAGGTTGTCATAGTTAGACGAACTGCTCAGTTGCAGCGTGTAGTTGTTGGCAGGTGCTGACTTCAGGGAACCAACATTACCTGCCGTTTTGCCTGTCGCTGCACTGGACGCCGTCGCTGTTGCTGTTGCACTCGCTGCTGGTGCCGGAGTCGCTGCTGGCGCGGTTGTGGTCGCCGTTGCTTTCGGTGTTGCAGCCACAGGTGCTTTTACAGGTTCGCTGACAGCGGCTGTTTCAGTACGTTTTGGCTGTGTGACAACTTTTGATTCTGGCGCTTTTACAACAGCCTGCGGTTTGGCTTCACGCTTCGGCTCAAATACAGCCTGTTTACGTTCCTGATGCGTTGCCGTTTGCGTCTGACGCGGCTTCGTTTCCGTTGCAGCGGTTTGTGGCTGTGCATTACCACCACGAATCGGCGCCACAGTTGCAGGTTCAGTTGGCAGCGTAGAGTTCGCCACAACGTTGTTCACCTGTTCCTGATTCTGAGGCTGTGTCAGTGCATTGTTCAGATCGCCCTGAACTTCTACACGCTGCTGGCCTTCTGGCGTAGCAGGTGCCTGACCCTGAGTCGGGGTAGAAGAGACTGGTGGCAGAGAAACATCCTGCGGAGTCGTTGTGTTTGCGGCGGTCTGCTCTGTAGAGGTTGCGCCCGGCGCTGGTTGCGCACCATTCGCCTGATTTGACGCATCATTATCAGACAGGTTGATGCTCTTCTCAGTCGACGCGGTCTGTGAATTTGAGTCAGTTGATGGCGCTTTTAGCGCGGAACCGATGCCGACAATCAGCAGCAACAGAACCAGAACGCCCAGGCCCATCATGATGTACTGGCGGGAAGCCGGTTTGCTTGCCGCAGCTTTTTTACGTTTACGCGGGCGACGCTCTACCGGCTCTTCGTCCATTGAATCTTCTTCGGGCTCATAATCCTCTTCTTCTCGCTCATCACGCGCGTTACGGCTGCGTGAAGGGCGACGATCGTCTGCATCCAGATCAACATCGTCAAAGTTGATCTGCGGCTCGTTATCACGTTCTGAAGATTGACGAGAACGACCAGTACGACGATCGCTGGGATCGGGTTTCAGCTCGTCTTCTGGTTTGAATTCATCCATTTAACACCCCACTCAAAGGCTTATGCCAACGACTTTGCATTTCACCTGAAGCTAAACGACCACCTTTGACAGTGGCCTGACCTTTCTAATTGTTACGCTTGCTGACAATCAGCGATAGCGCCAAGAACAACATCGTGCGGCACTCCGCCGCGCACTTCACTCTTCCCTATTGCAAGTGGGAGTACCAGACGCATCTCACCTGCCAATACTTTTTTATCGCGCATCATGTGGGGTAAATACGCTTGTGCAGACATTTCCTGCGGCCCGGTTACCGGCAAGCCGGCGCGCTCAAGCAGCGTAATAATGCGCTGAGTCTCTTCCGGTTTGAACTGACCGAGACGTTCAGAGGTGCGAGCAGCCATCACCATACCGGCTGCAACCGCCTCGCCGTGAAGCCAGTTGCCATATCCCATTTCGGCTTCAATAGCGTGACCAAACGTATGCCCCAGATTCAGTAAAGCACGTAAGCCGGTTTCACGCTCGTCTGCGGCAACAACTTCCGCTTTCAGCTCACAACAACGGCGGATGCAATAGGCCAGAGCAGCCCCATCCAGACGCAGCAGGGCATCCATATTCTCTTCAAGCCAGGTGAAGAACTCGCCGTCGAGAATGATGCCGTATTTGATCACTTCAGCAAGGCCAGACGCCAGCTCACGTTTGGGCAGCGTTGACAGGCAATCGAGATCCACTACGACCGATGCCGGCTGATAGAACGCGCCGATCATGTTTTTGCCGAGTGGATGGTTAACTGCCGTTTTGCCGCCAACAGAAGAGTCGACCTGTGACAACAACGTGGTTGGGATCTGAATAAAGCGTACGCCGCGTTGGTAACTTGCGGCGGCAAAACCTGTCAGATCGCCAACAACACCGCCGCCAAGAGCAAGCAGTGTCGTATCGCGACCATGAGGTTTTTGCAGTAATGCGGTAAAGACGGTATCCAGTACCGTCAGGCTCTTATACTGCTCGCCATCGGGCAGAATCACACTGTCGACCTTCACGCCCGCCTGTTCAAGCAGGTGGCGTACACGGTCGAGATAAAGCGGAGCCAGAGTCTCATTGGTGACCAGCATCGCCTGATCACCCGCTTTCAGTGGTAAGAAGGAAGCTGGGTCGTTAAACAAACCAGCCGCGATGGTGATAGGGTAACTACGTTCCCCGAGAGTAACTGTAATCCTCTCCATGACGCGACATCCACCTTAAATGCTTTTACCCGCAGGCGAGTGTATATAAAGCCAGAATCAGTTGCTTTCCAGCATATGAATAATCTGGTTTGCAACCACTTTAGCGCTCTGATCGTCAGTACGAATGGTCACATCAGCAATCTCTTCGTACAGAGGATTGCGTTCACCGGCCAGGGCTTCCAGAACTTCGCGTGGCGGCGTTTCAACTTGCAGCAACGGGCGCTTTTTATCGCGCTGCGTACGTGCCAGCTGTTTTTCAATGGTCGTCTCAAGATAGACCACAACGCCACGGGCGGAGAGACGGTTGCGGGTTTCGCGAGATTTAACAGAACCGCCGCCTGTCGCCAGAACGATGCCCTGTTTTTCCGTGAGTTCGTTGATCACTTTTTCTTCTCGGTCACGGAAACCTTCTTCGCCTTCTACGTCGAAGACCCAGCCCACATCAGCTCCGGTTCGTTTCTCAATCTCTTGATCAGAATCGTAAAATTCCATATTGAGTTGTTGAGCTAACTGACGCCCAATAGTGCTTTTGCCGGCACCCATAGGCCCAACCAGAAAGATATTGCGTTTCTCTGCCATTTTTTCGGTACTACTAAGACTATTCGTTAATGGTAATCCCCGCTTCGCAGACACCCAGCGTAGCAGGACATGAACTGAAACCTCATATGCAATAGAGCGAGAGTCAGACTAAAAATTATCTCAATACTACGGCTTGTTTGGCAACTGATTAAATCGCCGCACCAGACGCATAAGGCAACAAGACGCAAGTCAAACTCAAATCGGTACTCCTTGTATGCTAATTCATGCCCCACGTCAAACATCTGCAACAAACTGAATGCAAAATCATTGCGGGGATCGTTTCCCATTAGTGAATACCTACCAGACGTGGCGTAATAAACACCACTAACTCACGTCGTTCATTGTCCTTACCGTCATGGCGAAAAAACTGCCCAAACCAGGGGATTTTTCCAAGACCGGGCACACTATCACTCCCCATTTTATTCTTTTGCGAGAAAATACCGCCCAGCGTCAGCGTTTCTCCGCTTTTTACCTCCACCTGTGTTTCAATCTCCTGCTTATCAATCGCCAGCGTTTCGCCATTCTCCTGCTGCAATACCTGCCCCGGCATGTTTTCACTGATGTGCAATTTAAGCCGCACTCGACCACCGGGTAACACGACGGGGGTGACTTCCATGCCTAATACTGCCTCTTTGAACTCCACGGAGGTGGCACCGCTTTCTCCGCTGGACACCTGATAAGGGATTTCACTGCCCTGCTTAATGCTGGCCGGTTGCATATGTGATGCAAGCAATCGCGGGCTGGCGATAATCTCAACCTGTTGCTTTTGCTCCAGAGCCGACAGCTCAAGATCCAGCAACCTGCCGTTAATCCGCCCGATGTTAAACCCCACATGTGTTGTGGCCTGGGATACGGAAAGATCGGCACTCAGTGTCGTCGCTTGCCCAACGCTGCCCGCGCCAGTGGACTCTGCAAGATTCCATTTAACCCCTAGCTCACGCAGGCTTTTTTCGGTGATTGTCACAATATGCGCGGCCAGCTCTACCTGTTCGACGGGCATATCCATCTGTTCAGCCCAGAGCTGTAGCGAATCCAGCACGGCCTGGTTGTCACGTGCCAGCAGGCGGTTGGTGCGTTTGTCCACTGCCAAACTGCCCTTTGTGCTGAGGAGTTTTTCAGCCGCCTTTTGCAGCTCCCCGGCATCTGCATACGAAAGGGAAATACTGCGTGATAACAGCGGGGCATCAAGCTGCCGCTTGATCTGTTCCTGCTCCTTACGCGCCTCTTGCTCGCGCTGCCAGGCCGCGGTGTGGACATAAAAAATCCCCCGCTCTTCCCGTAAGATAAGCCCGGCACTGGTGACAACGGTGTTAAGCGCTTGCCGCCAGGGAACGCGCGTCAGATTCAGCGACAGCGTACCGCTCACATCGGGTGACACCACAAGATTACGTTCCTCCTGCGCGGCCAGGGCCTGTAGCACCTGCACCACAGGAACATCATCGACGACCAGATTGACCGGCTTTGGGGTGCCCGCCCACACCGGATGGCTGAGTATCATCAGCAAGAGCATTATCCTGATTTTCATTTTTTCCCGTTCCTTCTCGTTGCCACTGCCATTGCTTTGGCTCGCACGCATCGCCCAGCACAATGACCAGTTCCTTTTCGTCTATGGCGATCACCCGCCATCCCACCGGCAGGCGATCATCTGCCCTGACCCGATGCCAACGTTTTTGCCCATCCTGCAAAATGCCAATGCTGCTGATACCGCTGACTACCCCCAGATATCGCCACTGCGCTAACTGCCCCACCGCACAGCGATCTTCTGGCGGATGAAAAGGATCGCGCATCCCGGTTAACATCAGCAGGGAACACAGAAGCAGAAAACGCACGTTACTCCGCATGATGTCGCTCCAGCTGGATGTTCAGGCGAAGCTGCGCCCCTTGTGGGGTCATGTCGAAGGCCGCCACATTGACGTCCCGCAGCGCCAGCCGGGAAAACACGTCAGGGATCTGCGCCCAGTCAGCATCGAGCGTCAACTCGCCCCCATTCTGCGTGGGCTTCCAGTGAACCAGCTTCGTACCATCGTGTTGAAAATCCAGAGGGGAAAAGCCCTGCCGTATTTGCGCGCTACTCTGTTCTGCCACAGGTGAATAGCGCATGGCCGTTGTCCAGAGGGCTGCGCGGGTTCGCAGGGTATTGGCAAGCTGAGCATTCAGTGCCACCTGCCGGGAATGCAGCGGCTTCACCCCAGCGCCCCAGGCGACAAGCGCTAACATGACGGCCCCTGAACACCCCAGGAGCACCCGTAGCCACACAGGGTACGCACACCAGCGTTCATAAAAGATGTGCACGGGCTACCCCTGGCTGACCAGCCTGAAAGTGAACATCCACCGCCCCTGGTTATCCTGTTGCAACTCACCAGCGGCCCCCGGGCTCATCCCCTTCACCTTCTTCAACGCCTCCTCCATCGCGCTGAGTGCCGGAAGCGATGCGGCATAGCCTGTCAGCGTCAGAGAAGGCGGTTGATAACGTAGCTGGGTTAGCCATGCCTGAGGCGGGATCTCCAGTGCCAGTGACAGCAGTACCGGCTGCCACGGTATATTTGCGGAGGGTTGCACAGACGCCTGTGGCATTTGTAAGTCCTGCTTCTGACGCGCTTCGAGCACATGCTCCACAGCAGACATACCGGCTATGTTCTGCTGTAGCGCGCGGATGCCGATAAGGTGATACGCCCGCAGCCAGAGCGTGGCGGCCAATACCACCAGCAACCAGCCCGCCAACAGGATGCTCCAGAGCCGAATGCATCGCGTCTGCCGTTGTTGTCTCCAGGGCAGGAGATTCACCCTGTTCATAGGGGCATCTCATTCATGGCCAGCGCCAGTGCTACGGTAAATTCAGCGCCACATTCAGGCAGCGGAGGCTGGCAGCGTGATACGGCTTCCCACGGGTCACGAGCCAGGGCATCAAACAGGGCGATATCGTCGGGGGAAAGCGCCAGCAATGCGGCCAGTTCAGCCACATTTGCTGCCTCCTGGCGTAAACGTCGTCCCCACTGGTGGCGCATGGCCCACAGCCATTGATGTTCATCGCGCCAGGCAACACACTGAGCAGGTGCAGCCGAAGGAAGCAGGCTGACCAGCGCCCCGGCATCAGGCGTCACGGCGGCGACTCGCAGGCGCAGGGTGGTCGCCAGCGACAGAAGGGTTGCGACCTCTTTGGTTTGTGCCGCAGTCACCTGGAAGGTGCTGCTGAAAGTATCCTGTGCATAATCAAAGCATAACGAATCCGGGGGCATCTCAAGTTCACGCGCCAGCGCAGAGCTCACCCAGGTGGCCTGCTCACTGTCACGCAGCGCAATAGCCGGACGAGGAAGCGTCTTTTGCAGGGTCCGGGCCGCAGGGAAAGCAAGATAGACTCGATGATAAAGCGGCAGCATTCTGCGCCAGTCGCGCAGTGCCGCAACCAGTTGTTCTGGCTTAATAATTTGTCCGTCACGTAGAATATCGTCCGCCAGCGGGATAGCCCACCAACGGCGCAAGCTCCAGGTTGATTTCTCCTTCGTCAGCGCAACAATCCGCACCTTATCTTGTTGAATATGAACGCCCGTATGCCATGTTTTGAAAGCCATATTTCACGATCTCCTTATCGACCATCAGGTTGACGGCTATATCAATGCATCAGGCTTGCCTTTATACTACCGCGCGATTGTTTATAAACTGCCCAAGTGAAACCAAATGGGAAATCTCCGGTGAAGTTCGTAAAGTATTTATTGATCCTTGCAGCCTGTTGCATTCTGCTGGGAGCAGGCTCGATTTATGGTTTGTACAAGTACATTGAGCCGCAGCTACCTGATGTCGCCACGCTTCGCGATGTTCGACTCCAGATCCCTATGCAGGTCTATAGCGCCGATGGCGAGTTGATGGCGCAATACGGCGAAAAGCGTCGTATCCCGCTGACCTTAAAACAAATCCCACCTGTTATGGTGAAAGCCTTTATTGCGACCGAGGACAGCCGTTTTTACGAGCACCACGGTGTCGATCCGGTGGGGATTTTCCGTGCGGCAAGCGTTGCGTTGTTCTCAGGCCATGCGTCTCAGGGGGCAAGTACCATTACGCAGCAGCTGGCGCGTAACTTCTTCCTCAGCCCTGAAAAGACGCTGATGCGTAAGATCAAAGAGGTGTTCCTCGCGATCCGCATTGAGCAGCTGCTGAGCAAAGATGAGATCCTTGAGCTTTACCTGAACAAGATCTATCTGGGCTACCGCGCTTACGGCGTGGGTGCTGCTGCACAGGTGTACTTCGGTAAACCGGTTGATCAGCTCACGCTGAGCGAAATGGCCACGATTGCTGGCCTGCCAAAAGCGCCGTCCACGTTCAACCCGCTCTACTCTCTTGACCGTGCCACTGCGCGCCGTAACGTCGTGCTGTCACGTATGCTGAGCGAAGGCTACATCAGCCAGAACGAGTACGATCAGGCGCGTAACGACGTGATCGACGCCAACTACCACGCGCCGGAAATTGCGTTCTCTGCGCCATATCTCACGGAAATGGTTCGTCAGGATATGGTGAGCCGCTACGGTGAGAACGCTTATGAAGATGGCTATCGCGTTTACACCACGATCACCCGAAAAGTGCAGCAGGCGGCACAGGACGCGGTGCGCAATAACGTGATGGACTACGACATGCGCCACGGCTATCGCGGCCCGTCAAACGTGCTGTGGAAAGTGGGCGAAAGCGCATGGGACAGCAAAAAAATTACCCATTCGCTGAAAGCACTGCCAACGTATGGTCCGTTGCTGCCGGCCGTAGTCACTCAGGCCGATCCACAGGAAGCCGTAGTCATGCTGGCAGACGGTACATCGGTATCCCTGCGCATGGACGGCGTTCGCTGGGCGCGCCCATACCGCTCTGACACCCTGCAAGGCGCAACACCACGCAAAGTGACCGATGCCATTCAGACCGGGGAGCAAATCTGGGTTCGCAAGGTTGGCGATGCCTGGTGGCTGGCGCAGGTGCCAGACGTGAACTCCGCGCTGGTATCCATCAACCCGCAAAACGGCGCAGTAATGGCGCTGGTCGGTGGGTTCGATTTCAACCAGAGCAAATTTAACCGCGCCACCCAGGCGCTGCGTCAGGTGGGTTCTAACATCAAGCCATTCCTGTATACCGCAGCGATGGACAAAGGGCTGACGCTCGCCAGTATCCTCAACGATGTGCCAATTTCTCGCTGGGATGCAGGCGCTGGCTCTGACTGGCAGCCGAAGAACTCCCCGGCGGAATATGCAGGACCGATTCGTCTTCGTCAGGGTCTGGGGCAGTCGAAAAACGTGGTAATGGTCCGTGCGATGCGTGCGATGGGCGTTGATTATGCAGCGGAATACCTGCAACGCTTCGGCTTCCCTGCGCAGAACATCGTGCATACCGAATCGCTGGCGTTAGGCTCTGCATCCTTTACCCCGCTTCAGGTGGCTCGCGGCTATTCAGTCATGGCAAACGGTGGGTTCCTGGTCGATCCGTATTACATCAGTAAAATCGAGAACGATCAGGGCGGCGTGCTGTTCGAAGCGAAGCCAAAAATTGCCTGTGCCGAGTGCGATATTCCGGTGATTTACGGTGACACGCCTAAATCCAATGTGCTTGAGAACAAGGACATGGAAGACGTTGCGATTTCTCAGGAGCAGCAGAATTCCACCGTGCCACAGCCTCAACTGGAGCAGGCGAATCAGGCACTGGTTGCGCAAAGTGGTGCGCAAGAGTACGCCCCACACGTGATCAACACGCCGCTGTCGTTCCTGATTAAGAGCGCGCTGAATACCAATATCTTTGGTGAACCAGGCTGGCAGGGTACGGGCTGGCGTGCCGGACGTGATTTGCAGCGTCACGACATTGGCGGCAAAACAGGGACCACCAACAGCTCGAAAGATGCCTGGTTCTCAGGCTATGGCCCGGGCGTGGTCACATCGGTCTGGATCGGCTTTGACGATCACCGCCGCGATTTAGGTCGCACAACAGCCTCAGGTGCCATCAAAGATCAAATCTCCGGTTATGAAGGTGGCGCGAAGAGTGCGCAACCGGCATGGGATGCTTACATGAAATCCGTGCTGGATGGCGTGCCGGAACAGCCGTTAAGCCCGCCTCCTGGCGTGGTGACGGTAAATATCGACCGAAGCACCGGGCAGCTCGCCAATGGCGGTAACAGCCGTGAAGAGTATTTCATCGAAGGCACACAGCCAACCACACAGGCGGTGCATGAGGTGGGTACAGAAATGATTGATAACGGCGAAACGCACGAGCTGTTTTAACGATACAAATGCCTGGTGAAAATCGGGCACAAAATAAAAGGCCGGGTATCACCCGGCCTTTTTTATGTCCTTTTTTATGAACTACAACCGCCCCTGCCCTTTCAGCCACTCACGCACCAGGAACAGCGCGCTCACGTTGCGGGCTTCGGTAAAATCAGGGTCTTCGAGTAAATCCAGAAGGTGTGCCAGCGGCCAACGCACCTGCGGCAGCGGCTCGGGTTCGTCACCTTCCAGTGATTCCGGGTAAAGGTCTTCTGCCACCACAATATTCATTTTGCTGGAGAAATAGGATGGCGCCATGCTGAGCTTTTTCAGGAACGACAGCTCCTTCGCGCCAAAACCGACCTCTTCTTTCAGCTCGCGGTTTGCCGCTTCAAACACGGTTTCGCCCGGGTCAATCAGCCCTTTAGAGAACCCAAGTTCGTAAGATTCTGTTCCCACTGCATATTCACGGATTAAAATCAGATGATCGTCGATGATGGGGATAATCATCACCGCTTCGCGCGCAGAGGGGCGCATACGTTCATAAACGCGACGCACACCGTTGCTGAACTCCAGGTCCACGCTTTCGACATTAAACAGGCGCGATTTGGCGACAGTTTCAACATTCAGAATGGTGGGTTTTTGTAATGGTTTGCTCATCTTGATGGGTCTTTGCTGTGAGAACTGGGTTTATTGTGCGATACGCCGCACGGTTTCGGCAATGTCAATCGTTCTTTATTTACATTTATGCAACCTAACGAGAATCAATCCTTATTTCAAATCAAAAGTCAAGAGGTTGAAATAAGTCCAGGAATTTGCTGATATCGCGCCATGGCAGGCTTTGCTATCATCATCGATCACTGGGATGCGCTTCAAAATGCTCAAGTTCGACTCCATACTTGCCGATAGCCAGCCACAGACTCTCATTCATTGTTAAAGGTGCTACTGACTACACCTGTAAGAAGATAAGTAAGATGGGGAAAGCATGAGCACCATTTTGATTTTTATCGCTGCTATGCTGGCCGGCGCTTTGATTGCAGGGTGGGTATACAGGCGTCGCATCCAGCGTCGATATCGGCTGCCATTTTTAACCGCATTTGCCGGTGCGAATACGCGTAAGCTCTCGCCGGAAGAACGCAGCGCCGCTGAAAGCTATCTGGAAACGCTTAATCGCTCGCAGCTGACGCCCGGGCCAACGGGGGCCAGTGCAGCGCCCGTATCGCTCAGTCTTAACGGACAGAGTGATACCGTTATCTGCGTAACGCGCTCAATCACCCGCTACGGTATCACCACCGACGATCCCAACAAATGGCGTTACTATCTCGATTCCGTTGAAGTTCATCTGCCCCCTTTCTGGGAGCAATACATCAATGATGAAAACAGCGTTGAGCTTATCCATACCGACTCCTTGCCGCTGGTCATCGCCCTTAACGGCCATACCCTTAGCGAATACGTTCAGGAAGCGCCGCGCTTTGCGCTGGAACGCGCCAGTTCAACCCAGGCGTCTATTCGCGGTGAAGAGACAGAGCAAATTGAGCTGCTCAACATTCGTCAGGAGACGCATGAAGAGTTCGCCCTGAGCCGCCCGGATGGCATCCGGGAAGCGGTGCTTATCGTTGCCTCTTTCCTGCTGTTCTTCATCTGCCTGCTGACGCCGGACGTGTTCGTTCCGTGGCTGGCGGGCAGTGCGGTGCTACTGCTGGCGGCGGGTCTGTGGGGGCTGTTTGCGCCTCCGGCCAAAACCACCTTACGCGAAATTCATTGCCTGCGCGGCACGCCAAAACGCTGGGGATTGTTCGGTGAGAATGATCAGGAACACCTCAACAACATCTCGCTTGGCATTATCGACCTTATCTATCCGCGCCACTGGCAGCCGTGGATTGCCCAGGATTTAGGGCATAAAACCGATATCGATATCTATCTCGATCGCCATGTCGTGCGTCAGGGGCGGTATTTGTCCTTGCATGACGAGGTGAAGAACTTCCCGCTTCAGCACTGGCTGCGGAGTACCGTTATCGCGGGCGGTGCCGCGGCGGTGCTTATGATGCTGATTTTCTTCGTACCACTCGATATGCCCATCAAATTTACCCTGTCGTGGATTAAAGGGGCGCAAACTGTGGAAGCCACCAGCGTAAATCAGCTGGAAGAAGCCGGTGTGCGGGTGGGCGATACGCTGCGGCTGAAAGGAACCGGGATGTGTAATATTCATACCCCGGGCGCCTGGAATACGCGGCAAAACTCACCGTTTACCCCGTTTGATTGCTCGCAAATCATCTGGAACGATGCCGCTCCGCTGCCGCTACCGGAATCCGATGTGGTAGGCAAAGCAACGGCGCTCACCCAGACGGTAAGCCGTCAGCTGCATCCGAAAGCAGATGATGATTCACGCGTCAGCCCTGCGCTGCGTTCTGCCATTCAGAAATCCGGCATGGTGTTGCTGGATGACTTTGGCGAAATCGTGATGAAAACACAGGATTTATGCTCCGCGGCCGATGATTGTGTGCGCCTTAAAAATGCACTCGTGAATCTCGGCAACAGTAAAGACTGGGAATCGCTGGTGAAACGTGCCGAAGCGGGCCGACTGGACGGCGTGAACGTTCTGCTGCGCCCGGTTAGTGCTGAATCACTGGATAACCTGGTGGCAACCTCTACCGCGCCGTTCGTCATTCGTGAAACGGCCCGTGCCGCACAGTCACTGAATAGCCCGGCACCTGGGGGGTTCCTGATTGTCAGCGACGAAGGCAGCGACCTGGTCGATCAGCCGTACCCGCAAATCACGCTCTACGACTATCCTGCCCAGGAGCAATGGGGTGAATTTCAGCGCCTGGCACAGATGCTGATGCAGACGCCATTCAGCGCCGAGGGGATCGTGACGGGGATCTTTACCGATGCCAACGGCACGCGCCATATCGACCTGCACAGGATGCCGGACAGCGCCGGTCTGTGGCGTTATGTTGGAACATCCCTGCTGATGATAGCGATGCTGGTGTGTATTTTCTGGAACGGTTTTATGGCCGTACGCCGCTATCAGCGTTCACGCACGCGTCTGGCTGAAATCCAGCAATACTACGAAAATTGCCTCAATCCCAAACTCATCCCTGCCCCTGAGAGCCTGATCGGATAACGTCACTGCGCGACAAGTTGTGCTACCCTGTCGCGCACGTAACTTCTGGCTGGAGAGTTCCCCTTATGCATCTTGATATCGCCTGGCAGGACGTTGATACCGTCCTGCTGGATATGGACGGCACGCTGCTCGATCTCGCCTTTGATAACTATTTCTGGCAAAAACTGGTGCCGGAAACCTATGGTCAGCAGCAGGGCATCTCCCCGGCGGAAGCACAGGAATTCATTCGTTCGCAATATAGCGCCGTGCAGCATACGCTAAACTGGTATTGTCTGGACTACTGGAGCGAGCGCCTCGGTCTGGATATTTGTGCCATGACCACCGCCCAGGGCCCGCGTGCCGTGCTGCGTGAAGACACCGTGCCCTTCCTGGATGCGCTAAAAGCGAGCGGCAAGCGCCGTATTTTGCTGACTAATGCGCACCCACATAATCTGGCCGTGAAGCTGGAACATACCGGTCTTGCTTCACACCTTGATTTATTACTTTCCACCCACACATTTGGTTATCCGAAAGAGGATCAACGGTTGTGGCACGCGGTTGCAGAAGAGACAGGTTTGCAGCCTGAAAGAACCCTGTTCATTGATGACAGTGAACCGATTCTGGATTCAGCCGCCACGTTTGGCATTCGCTACTGCCTGGGCGTGACCAATCCTGATTCTGGCCTGGCTGAAAAAAGCTATCTGCGCCATCCGGGGCTGAACGACTATCGCCGGATGATCCCCTCACTGACCGTGAAGGAGTCGCCATGAAAGAAAAACCCTCTGAAGGGGTGAGACTGGATAAATGGCTGTGGGCGGCCCGTTTTTATAAAACCCGCGCACTTGCCCGAGAGATGATTGACGGCGGCAAAGTGCATTACAACGGCCAGCGCGGAAAACCGAGCAAGCTGGTTGAGCTGAATGCCACCTTAACGCTGCGTCAGGGCAACGATGAGCGAACGGTAGTGATCAAAGCCATTACCGAACAGCGCAGGCCCGCAACCGAAGCCGTTTTGCTCTATGAAGAAACGGTAGAGAGCATCGAGAAACGCGAAAAGACGGCGCTGGCACGCAAAATGAATGCGCTGACCATGCCGCACCCGGATCGACGCCCGGATAAAAAAGAGCGCCGTGAACTGATGAAATTTAAACACGGTGAGAACGAGTAACCCCTCACCTGCACGAGAGACTATTATGGCCCAACACGACCAATTACACCGCTATCTGTTTGAACAATTTGCCGTTCGCGGCGAGCTGGTGACCGTATCCGAAACCTGGAAACAGATTCTGGAAAACCACAACTACCCGCTGCCGGTAAAAACCCTGTTGGGCGAACTGCTGGTTGCCACCAGCCTGCTGACCGCGACGCTGAAATTCGCCGGCGATATCACCGTGCAGTTGCAGGGCGATGGCCCAATGACGCTGGCGGTGATCAACGGCAATAACCAGCAGCAGATGCGTGGGGTTGCGCGCGTTCAGGGCGAGGTACCGGAAGGTGCTGACCTGAAAACACTGGTCGGCAATGGCTATCTGGTTATCACTATTTCCCCGGAAGAAGGTGAGCGTTATCAGGGTGTTGTTGGCCTGGAAGGCGACACACTGGCGGCATGTCTGGAAGATTACTTCATGCGCTCCGAACAGCTGCCAACCCGTCTGTTCATCCGCACCGGTGAAGTAGACGGCCAGCCTGCGGCGGGCGGGATGCTGTTACAGGTTCTGCCAGCGCAGGACGCACAGACTAACGATTTCGAACACCTGGCAACGCTGACGGAAACCGTCAAGGCAGAAGAGCTGTTCAACCTGTCTGCCACCGATGTGCTGTGGCGCCTGTATCACGAAGAAGAAGTGACGGTTTACGATCCACAGTCTGTGGAGTTCAAGTGCACCTGTTCCCGTGAGCGTTGCGCGGGCGCGCTGAAAACTCTGCCGGATGAAGAGATCGACAGCATCATGGCCGAAGACGGTGAAATTGATATGCACTGTGACTACTGCGGTACGCACTACGTGTTCAATTCAATGGATATCGCCGAGATCCGCAACAACGCCTCTCCGGCGGATCCGCAGGTTCACTGATCCTCTTACCCCTCACCCTGACCCTCTCCCCAAAGGGGAGAGGGAACTTGAACACCCTCTCCCCTTTGGGGAGAGGGCTGGGTGAGGGGCTAAAATCCCCCCATAAGCTGAATCGTTTTTAACAATGTAACCCTTACGTAATTTTCCTACATGTATGCGATTACATTCACATTCCTTCCGTTAAAATCACCAGCGTTTAACCTTTTCAGAACATTTTCCCCAACAAAAAACCGATTCCTGCGATAATCCGCCTGCCCTGTGACTGGAGTCGCAGCGTTTTCCGTTAGCAAGGGTTTTGTCCAGATACGTAAATCTATGAGCCCCGTCGCGGTTAACAAACACAGAAAAACCCTACAATTTCAGGCAGTACATATTGGCTAAGGAGCAGTGATATGCGTGTTACTGGTTTAACCCCGCAAGATCTCAAGGCTTATGGTATTCACGACGTCCAGGAAGTCGTCTACAACCCCGATTACGATACGCTGTATCAGGAAGAGCTCAATCCAGCACTGGAAGGATACGAGCGAGGTGTGTTGACAAACCTTGGTGCTATCGCCGTCGATACCGGTATTTTTACCGGTCGTTCGCCGAAAGATAAGTATATCGTCCGCGACGAAACCACCCGCGATACGCTGTGGTGGGCAGATAAAGGCAAAGGGAAGAACGACAACAAACCGCTCTCCCCTGAAACCTGGCAGCATCTGAAAGGGCTCGTCACCCATCAACTCTCCGGCAAGCGTCTGTTCATTATCGATGCCTTCTGTGGCGCTAACGCCGACACCCGTCTTTCCGTCCGTTTTATCACTGAAGTGGCCTGGCAGGCGCATTTCGTGAAAAACATGTTTATTCGTCCAACCGACGAAGAATTACAGGATTTCACCCCGGATTTCATCGTGATGAACGGTGCGAAATGCACTAACCCGCAGTGGAAAGAACAAGGCCTGAATTCAGAGAACTTCATTGCCTTCAACCTGACCGAGCGTATCCAGCTGATTGGCGGTACCTGGTACGGCGGTGAGATGAAGAAAGGGATGTTCTCGGTGATGAACTATCTTCTGCCATTGCAGGGCATTGCATCCATGCACTGTTCCGCGAACGTTGGCGAGAAAGGTGATGTGGCCGTGTTCTTTGGCCTGTCAGGTACCGGGAAAACCACGCTTTCCACCGATCCGAAACGTCGCCTGATTGGCGATGATGAACACGGCTGGGATGACGATGGCGTGTTTAACTTCGAAGGCGGCTGCTACGCCAAGACGATTCGTTTGTCTGAGGAAGCCGAACCGGACATTTACCACGCCATCCGTCGCGATGCGTTGCTGGAAAACGTCACCGTGCGTGCCGATGGCACCATCGATTTCGACGATGCATCCAAAACCGAAAATACCCGTGTCTCCTACCCAATCAACCACATCGAAAACATTGTGAAGCCGGTGTCGAAAGCGGGTCATGCTACGAAGGTTATTTTCCTGACTGCGGATGCGTTCGGCGTGTTGCCTCCAGTGTCTCGCCTGACCGCCAGCCAGACGCAGTACCACTTCCTCTCAGGGTTTACGGCTAAACTGGCCGGTACTGAGCGCGGTGTGACGGAGCCAACGCCAACCTTCTCCGCCTGCTTTGGCGCAGCGTTCCTGTCACTGCACCCAACGCAATACGCTGAAGTGCTGGTGAAACGTATGCAGGCATCCGGCGCGCAGGCGTATCTGGTTAACACTGGCTGGAACGGCACGGGCAAACGTATCTCTATCAAAGATACTCGCGCCATTATCGATGCGATCCTGGATGGCTCTCTGGATGACGCTGAAACCTTCACCCTGCCGATGTTTGATCTGGCGATCCCAACGGAACTGCCGGGCGTGGATACGCATATCCTTGACCCGCGTAATACCTACGGTTCACCAGAACAATGGCGTGAGAAAGCGGAATCGCTGGCGAAGCTGTTTATTGAGAACTTTGAGAAGTATACCGATACCCCAGCAGGGGCTGCGCTGGTGAGTGCGGGACCAAGGTAAAAGTAAAAAGGCAACATAAGTTGCCTTTTTTAATGTTTTCTCCCTCTCCCCGTGGGAGAGGGCCGGGGTGAGGGCATCAGACCGCACTAACCCTCTTTCACCTGCCCCCGCGTGACCGGTACCGGCAACCATGCACGAATACTCAAACCGCCCCGCTCGCTGGTTCCAATCTCCAGCAAACCGTTATGGTTATCGATAATACGCTGCACAATCGCCAGACCTAAGCCCGTTCCGCTGGTGCTGCGCGCGCTATCGCCTCGCACAAACGGCTGGAACAGATGCTTACGCTGCTCAGGCTTAATGCCAGGGCCGTCATCCTCAACCTGGAACCAGGCGCGGTTGAGCTCTGAGCCACTGCTGACCTTGATCCAGCCATTCCCGTAACGCGCCGCATTGACCACCATATTGGCGACAGCGCGTTTGATGGAGAGCGGATGCATTCGTACCTGAATCTCACCCACCTGAAGGTCAGTATCAATTTCACGCTCGTAGCCGCTTTCCGCCGCCACCACTTCACCCAGCACCGCATTCAGATCCGCCATTTCCATCGGCATCTCCTGCCCGGTGCGAAGGTAATCAATGAACTGCTCGATGATGGCATTACACTCTTCGATGTCTTTGTTAATAGACTCCGCGAGATAACCATCCTCTTCGCCCATCATCTCGGTAGCCAGACGAATACGCGTCAGCGGGGTGCGCAGATCATGACTGACACCCGCCATCAGCAGCGTACGATCATCCGCCAGCTGTTTCACGCCAGCCGCCATATGGTTGAAGGCGCGCGTAACCGAACGCACTTCCGATGCGCCATATTCACGCAGCGGCGGTGGAATAATCCCTTTACCGACCTGAAGCGCCGCGTGCTCCAGGTCGACCAGTGGTCGGTTTTGTATGCGGATGAACAGCCACGCGCCCCCTATCGCCAGCAGCATGATGGCCAGGGTATAGCGGAACAGTGGCGAGAAATCGCCCTGATGGATTTCGGTCAGCGGGACTCGCACCCAGATATTGGGTGAGAGCCAGGTTTTCAACCAGACAACCGGCGAGCTTTTGTTGACCTCAACGCGGACTTCCGTTGGGCCACCCAGCTGCTGCGCCATCTGTTGACTCAGGAATTCGTAGTGTTGCGCCCAGCGCAGGCCTGCATCTTCCGCCGCTTCATTGGAATAGAGCGAAATACCCAGCTCGCGGTAAATCTCACGACGAAACGCCGGAGGAACCACCAGCTGTGTGCCATCCTCCAGTTGCAGTTTATCGGTCATCAGCATACGCACTTCGTACGCCAGGACCTTATTAAACTGCTGGAGGCTGGGCAGGATCGCAAAGTTCAGCACCACCAGGTAGGTCGTCACCAGGCTGACGAACAGCAAGGTGACGATCAGTAACAGCGTGCGGGCAAATGAACTTCGCGGCGAGAAGCGCATTCGCCTCATGCTTTAGAGCCGTCCGGCACGAACACGTAGCCCAGACCCCAGACGGTCTGAATATAACGAGGATGCGCCGGATCTTCTTCCACCATGCGGCGCAGACGAGAAATCTGCACGTCGATAGAGCGTTCCATCGCGGAGTATTCACGCCCACGCGCCAGGTTCATCAGTTTGTCACGGGACAGCGGCTCACGCGGATGGCTGACCAGCGCTTTCAGGACCGCGAACTCGCCGCTGGTGAGAGGCATTGGCTCATCTTCACGGAACATCTCACGCGTACCGAGATTCAGTTTAAACTTACCGAACGCGATAACCGCTTCTTCCTGAGACGGCGCACCAGGCAGTTCGTTCGCCTGACGGCGCAGCACAGCGCGAATACGCGCCAGCAGTTCACGCGGGTTAAACGGTTTTGGAATGTAGTCGTCGGCACCGATTTCCAGGCCCACGATACGGTCAACCTCTTCACCTTTCGCCGTCACCATAATGATCGGCATTGGGTTGCTCTGGCTACGCAGACGGCGGCAGATGGAAAGCCCATCTTCGCCAGGCAGCATCAGGTCGAGAACCATCAGGTGAAAAGATTCACGGGTCAGCAGACGGTCCATTTGTTCAGCGTTCGCGACGCTACGAACCTGGAAGCCCTGCTCGGTCAGATAACGTTCCAGCAGCGCGCGCAGGCGCATGTCGTCATCCACGACCAGAATTTTGTAGTTCTCTTGCATTATGTGTACTCCCAAAGGTTCGGATAGTCTTTGTAACAGCGTATTCTAAAAAAGTGCACGTGTTCGACCAGCTAATTCTGGTATAAATTCTAGTCGAAATTGTTACAAAGCATATTTAACAGCAGCTTATCTGCACATTTCATCACATAAATCATTATTAACGCTGTCTGTTAATATATTTGATACGTAATGTGCGCAACGTCTGCAATGAAGTCGAGTCTGAAGGTCACACCATGAAAACGCCCCTGATCACCCGCGAAGGGTACGAAAAACTCAAAAAAGAGATGGATTACCTGTGGCGAGAAGAGCGCCCGGAAGTGACCAAAAAAGTCACCTGGGCGGCAAGCCTTGGCGATCGCAGCGAAAATGCTGACTACCAGTACAACAAAAAACGCCTGCGTGAGATAGACCGTCGGGTACGTTACCTGACCAAATGCCTTGAGAACCTCAAAATCGTCGATTACTCCCCGCAACAGGAGGGCAAAGTGTTCTTCGGCGCATGGGTTGAAATTGAAAATGATGACGGCAATACCCTGCGTTTTCGCATTGTCGGCTACGATGAAATTTTTGGTCGTAAGGATTACATCTCGATCGACTCGCCAATGGCCCGCGCGCTGCTGAAAAAGGAAGTGGGCGATTTGGCCGTTGTGCAGACACCTGCCGGCGAAGCCAGCTGGTACGTGAATGAGATTGAGTACGTTAAATAGTCCGAGAGCGCCCTCCACGGCTGGCATTTTGCCGTGTCAGCCCGTATAACTATCCCCTGATTTTTCGACTCAACAGATGATAAAGCCATGATGAATGATTCGCTCTGCCGCATTATTGCGGGTGATATTCAGGCCAGAGCTGAACAGGTAGAAGCTGCCGTTCGCCTGCTTGATGAAGGGAACACCGTGCCGTTTATTGCACGTTATCGTAAGGAAGTCACTGGCGGTCTGGATGATACTCAGCTGCGTAATCTGGAAACCCGCCTGGGTTATCTGCGCGAGCTGGAAGACCGGCGTCAGGCGATCCTCAAATCCATTGGCGAACAAGGCAAGCTGACCAGCGACCTGGAAAAAGCCATTAACGGCACGCTGAGCAAAACCGAATTAGAAGATCTCTATCTGCCGTATAAACCGAAACGCCGCACGCGCGGGCAGATTGCGATTGAAGCCGGTCTGGAGCCGCTGGCCGAGCTGCTGTGGAACACCCCATCCCACGACCCGGAAACCGAAGCCGCCAAATTTATCGACGCCGACAAAGGCGTGGCGGACACCAAAGCTACTCTTGATGGCGCGCGTTATATCCTGATGGAGCGCTTCGCCGAAGACGCCGCGCTGCTCTCTAAAGTACGTGACTATCTGTGGAAAAACGCGCACCTGGTGTCAACCGTGGTGAGCGGTAAAGAGGAAGAAGGCGCGAAGTTCCGCGACTATTTCGATCACCACGAGCCGATTTCAACCACACCTTCTCACCGTGCGCTGGCGATGTTCCGTGGCCGCAACGAAGGTGTGTTGCAGCTTTCCCTGAATGCCGATCCGCAGTTCGATGAGCCGCCAAAAGAGAGCCACTGCGAGCAGATCATTATCGATCACCTCGGCCTGCGTCTGAACAACGCCCCGGCGGATAGCTGGCGTAAAGGCGTGGTGAGCTGGACGTGGCGTATCAAGGTGCTGATGCACCTCGAAACCGAGCTAATGGGTACCGTGCGCGAGCGCGCCGAAGACGAAGCGATTAACGTATTTGCCCGTAACCTGCACGACCTGCTGATGGCCGCACCTGCTGGCCTGCGCGCCACCATGGGCCTCGATCCGGGCCTGCGTACCGGCGTGAAAGTGGCGGTGGTTGACGGAACCGGCAAACTGGTGGCTACCGACACCATTTACCCACACACCGGCCAGGCTGCGAAAGCGGCTGTCGCGGTTGCGGCACTGTGCGAGAAGTACAACGTTGAACTGGTTGCTATCGGTAACGGGACCGCATCCCGTGAAACCGAGCGTTTCTACCTCGACGTGCAGAAACAGTTCCCGAAAGTCACTGCCCAGAAGGTGATCGTCAGTGAAGCGGGTGCGTCTGTTTACTCCGCATCTGAACTGGCAGCTCAGGAATTCCCGGATCTGGACGTTTCCCTGCGCGGCGCTGTTTCTATTGCCCGCCGCCTGCAAGACCCGCTGGCGGAGCTGGTGAAGATCGACCCGAAATCCATCGGTGTGGGCCAGTACCAGCACGATGTCAGCCAGACGCAGCTGGCGCGCAAGCTGGATGCGGTCGTGGAAGACTGCGTTAACGCCGTCGGTGTAGATCTGAATACCGCCTCCGTTCCCCTGCTGACCCGCGTGGCGGGCTTAACTCGTATGATGGCGCAGAACATCGTCGCCTGGCGTGACGAGAACGGTCAGTTCCAGAACCGTCAGCAGCTGCTGAAAGTCAGCCGTCTGGGGCCGAAAGCGTTTGAGCAATGCGCGGGCTTCCTGCGCATCAACCACGGCGATAACCCGCTGGACGCCTCAACCGTGCACCCGGAAGCCTATCCGGTGGTCGAGCGCATTCTGGCTGCCACTCAACAGGCGCTGAAAGAGTTGATGGGTGACAACAGCGCCCTGCGCAACCTGAAAGCGGCTGATTTCACCGACGAACAGTTCGGTGTACCGACGGTGACCGACATCATCAAAGAGCTGGAAAAACCTGGCCGCGATCCGCGTCCTGAGTTTAAAACCGCGACCTTTGCTGAAGGCGTCGAAACCATGAACGACCTGCTGCCGGGCATGGTACTGGAAGGTGCGGTCACTAACGTCACCAACTTTGGTGCGTTTGTTGATATCGGCGTGCATCAGGATGGCCTGGTCCATATCTCTTCGCTGGCCGATAAGTTCGTTGAAGATCCACACACCGTGGTCAAAGCGGGCGATATCGTGAAAGTGAAAGTGCTGGAAGTTGACCTGCAACGTAAGCGTATTGCCCTGACCATGCGTCTGGACGAGCAACCGGGTGAAACCAATGCGCGCCGTGGCAACGGCGGGGGCGCTCGCGAACAGCAGCGTCCTGCGGCCAAAGCCGCAAAACCACGTGGCCGTGATTCTCAGCCTGCGGGTAACAGCGCCATGATGGATGCGCTGGCAGCCGCAATGGGCAAGAAAAAGTAACGTCGTTAATTCCCTCACCCTCTCTTTTTGAGAGCGTGAGGGAAAATTAATTAGCCTGCAAAATAATGGCTAATATGAAACCGATTGCATATCCGTATTTAAACCAACCCTCATCAGTTTATTAACAAATATGTTAATTCTGCGTGACACCCAATTGCATTAAATATTGCGCCAGGTCAATTCCCCTTCAAATTAATACCCGCGTTAGCATCCCGTCACATTTTATGTATTGATGATAAAAACAATTCTCATTACCATCGTATTGTTGATTATTTAACCTTTCCTTCTTTAAGTAGGCACTATGCAATTTACTCCCGACAGTGCATGGAAAATTACCGGCTTCACCCGTGAAATTAGCCCGGCTTATCGGCAAAAACTGCTGTCATTAGGCATGTTACCTGGCTCGTCATTCCAGGTCGTGCGCGTGGCCCCGCTGGGTGATCCTGTTCATATCGAAACCCGACGCGTAAACCTGGTTCTGCGTAAAAAAGACCTCGCATTAATCGAAGTCGAAGCTATTTCCCGATAACAAGCCAGCGGTTTCAGTGAGTCTAATGCAATGAAAAAATTAACTATTGGCTTAATTGGCAATCCTAATTCCGGCAAGACAACCTTATTTAACCAGTTAACTGGCGCTCGTCAGCGTGTGGGAAATTGGGCGGGTGTCACCGTTGAACGAAAAGAAGGTCAGTTTTCCACAACGGACCATCAGGTCACGCTGGTTGATCTGCCCGGAACCTATTCATTAACCACTATCTCGTCGCAAACCTCGCTCGATGAGCAGATTGCCTGCCACTATATTTTGAGCGGCGATGCGGATTTATTAATTAACGTGGTGGATGCCTCCAATCTGGAGCGCAACCTGTATCTGACGCTGCAACTGCTTGAGCTGGGTATTCCGTGCATTGTGGCGCTGAATATGCTCGACATCGCGGAAAAGCAACACCTGCGCATTGATGTCGATGCGCTCTCTGCCCGTCTGGGTTGCCCGGTTGTGCCGCTGGTCTCCACCCGCGCGCGTGGCATAGATGCCCTGAAACTGGCGATCGACCGCCATGTGGGGAACACCAGCGTTGAGCTGGTTCACTATGCCCAACCGCTGCTTCGCGAAGCCAGCCTGCTGGCGCAGGAAATGGAACAACACATGCCCGCTAAACAGCGCATGTGGCTCGGCCTGCAAATGCTGGAAGGGGATATCTATAGCCGCGCCTACTCAGGCAACGCCGCCGATAAACTTGATGTTTCACTGGCGCGTCTTAACGACGAGCTAGACGATCCCGCGCTACACATTGCGGACGCCCGCTATCAGGCCATTGCCGCCATTTGTGATGTCGTGAGTAACGCCCTGACCGCAGAACCAAGCAAATTCACCGCCGCAGTCGACAAAATCGTCATTAACCGCTTCCTCGGCCTGCCGGTGTTCTTGCTGGTGATGTACCTGATGTTCCTGCTGGCTATCAACATCGGGGGCGCGCTTCAGCCCATTTTTGATGCTGGCTCGGTGGCAATATTTGTCCATGGTATTCAGTGGATTGGATACACCCTGCACTTCCCTGAATGGCTGACCATTTTCCTTGCCCAGGGGCTTGGTGGCGGTATCAACACCGTTCTGCCACTGGTTCCGCAAATCGGCATGATGTACCTGTTCCTCTCCTTCCTTGAGGATTCCGGCTACATGGCACGTGCGGCCTTCGTGATGGACCGCCTGATGCAGGCGCTGGGTCTGCCGGGGAAATCCTTTGTGCCGCTGATTGTCGGTTTCGGCTGTAACGTGCCATCGGTCATGGGCGCTCGCACCCTGGATGCACCGCGTGAACGCCTGATGACCATCATGATGGCGCCATTTATGTCCTGCGGCGCGCGTCTGGCTATTTTCGCGGTCTTTGCCGCCGCCTTCTTTGGCCAGCAAGGTGCGCTGGCAGTGTTCTCGCTGTATGTGCTGGGCATCGTTATGGCTATCCTCACAGGGCTGATGCTCAAACACACCATCATGCGTGGTGAAGCCTCGCCGTTTGTGATGGAGCTGCCGGTGTATCACGTTCCTCATCTGAAAAGCCTGATTATTCAGACCTGGCAACGTCTGAAAGGCTTTGTACTGCGCGCCGGTAAAGTGATTGTCATCGTCAGCATCTTCCTGAGCGCGCTGAACAGCTTCACGCTGAGCGGCCAGGCGGCGGATAACATCAACGACTCTGCCCTTGCCTCCGTCAGCCGCGTCATCACGCCGGTCTTCAAGCCGATTGGTGTGCATGAAGATAACTGGCAGGCGACCGTCGGCCTGTTCACCGGCGCGATGGCAAAAGAGGTCGTGGTCGGTACGCTGAACACGCTCTACACCGCAGAGAACATTCAGGAACAAGAGTTCAACCCTGCTGAATTTAGCCTGGGCAACGAACTGCTCGGTGCCGCAGAAGAAACCTGGCAGAGCCTGAAAGACACCTTCAGCCTGAGCGTGCTGGCGAACCCAATCGAAGCCAGTAAAGGCGATGGCGAAATGGCGACCGGTGCGATGGGTGTGATGAGCGAGAAATTTGGCAGCGCATCAGCGGCCTACAGCTACCTGATCTTCGTGCTGCTCTATATTCCGTGCATCTCGGTGATGGGGGCCATTGCCCGCGAGTCCAGCCGTGGCTGGATGGGCTTCTCCGTATTGTGGGGGCTGAACATCGCTTATTCGCTGTCGACGATTTTCTATCAGACCGTCAACTTCAGCCAGCATCCACGCTACAGCCTGGTCTGTATCCTGGCGGTTATTTTGTTCAACGTGATCGTTCTGGGCCTGCTGCGCCGGGCGCGCAGTCGTGTCGACATCAACCTGCTGGCTACGCGCAAAACTGCCGCTAACTGCTGCAACAGCCCGGCGGGCGACTGTCACTAAGGAGAATCACCATGGCATCGTTGATTCAGGTTCGTGATTTACTGGCGCTGCAAGGGCGTATGGAGGCAAAGCAGTTGAGCCTCAGCCTGCATACGCCGCAACCGATGATCGATGCCATGCTTGAAAGACTGGAAGCGATGGGGAAAGCCATACGTATTCAGGAAGATGCGGATGGGTGTTTATCCGGCAGTTGCAAAAGCTGCCCGGAAGGCAAAGCCTGTCTCAGGGAGTGGTGGACGCTTCGTTAATAATGCCGGGCAAGCAGAGCGCTTCCCGGCGTTTTTATTACTTATACACGTCCGCGGTGGCGCGCACGTTTTTGGTTTGTTTTTCTGCACTGGTCACAACGTAGTACGTCCCGCCCAGCTCATCTGCCTTTTTAGACAACTCTTTTCTCGCGTCCATTGGCGCGGTGGTGTCAGAGGTTGTGATCTCACCAATTTTGGTCAGATTCATCCCAGCAAGCTTATCTTTTTCCAGCTCTTTCGCTGCAAAAACGCCAAATGACAGTGACCCAATAACCAGAGAAGTGACAATACCTGTAACAAGTTTCATAGCCATGACTCTCCATAGGATTGTTGTTTTGATTATCGTAGGCAGTTCGACCGCAACGATATGATGAGTATTGTTGCGGTGCGTAACTTTTGCCAGGATGGATAGAAAATAATCAGTTTAAACGTTGACTTAACGCAACGAGAGCGGAACAAAACTCAGCGGGGTGTGAGATAAACGGCGCGTGCGCGGCTTTCGCCACCACATGTGATTCGCTTTGCGGCCACAGCGTATCCAGCAACGGAACCACTTTACGTGGCACCAGCCCGTCCAGATAACCGTAGATCCGCAGATGTGGCAGGGCAAGCGTTGCCAGCGGCTCACGCAGATCGACCGTTTTTAAAATCTCCAGCCCACCATTCAGGACTTCAACATCCGGCATCGGCAGTGACAACACGGTATTTTTCAGCGTACGGGCGTCCTGTCGGGCCGTTTCAGTGCCCATGGTTTGCAGCGCCAGGAAGCGTTCCACCGTCCGCTGAAAATCTTCACTCAGTTGCTGCTGGAACCCGGCCAGCACGTCAGGCTTAATGCCCGGCCACGCGTCGCGCGCGCTAAAGCACGGCGAAGAGGCCACCGTCACCAGTGCCTGCACGCGTTCCGGGTGGGTCAGCGCAATCTGGCTTGCCACCAGCCCACCCAGACTCCAGCCGAGCCAGATGGCGTTTTGCGGCGCCGCATCCAGAACGTGCTGCGCCATCTCATCCAGCGACATCGCTTGATAGCCGTGGCTGCGGCCAAACCCCGGAAGATCCACCAGGTGCAGCGTAAAATGCGAGGCCAGTTCCGCACTTACGCAATGCCATACTTCGGCGTTCAGTCCCCATCCGTGCAGCAGCACAAGATGGCAATTTCCCGTCCCTACGGTCTGCCACCACAGAGTCTTCATCAGTTACTGTTCTCTTTTTTCACAAGGAGGTTGCACATGCTAACAGTGCCTGGCTTGTGCTGGCTATGCCGAATGCCACTTGCCCTGAGCCGATGGGGGATTTGCTCTGTGTGTACGCGCGCGCTGATGCGCCCTGCCTGCGGGTGTCCACAGTGCGGTTTACCTGCCACAAACCCGAACATCCCTTGCGGGCGTTGCCTGCAAAAGCCACCGCCGTGGAGTGCATTAGTGGCGGTGACGGATTACGTCCCACCTCTGAGTGGGCTGGTTCACCAGTTTAAATTTTCTCGTCAGAGCACCCTGGCCATCCCGCTCGCCCGTGTGTTGCTCCTGGCGATTTTACAGGCGCGCCGCCGCCGCGATTTGCCACGCGTCGACTGCATCGTGAATGTGCCGCTGCACGCCCGTCGGCACTGGCGGCGCGGCTATAACCAGAGTGACCTGCTCTGCCGGCCGCTCGCTCACTGGCTGGGTTGTCGCTACCCTGCGTCTGCACTTAAACGCATCCACGCCACCGCAATACAACACCGGTTGAATGCACGGCTGCGCAAAAAGAACCTTAAAAATGCCTTTCGCCTTGAATTCGCGGTGAAAGGCCTCCATATCGCGATTGTGGATGATGTCGTCACTACGGGCAGTACCGTTGCTGAACTTTCCCGACTGCTTTTGCGAAGCGGTGCCGCGTCTGTTCAGGTATGGTGTCTGTGCCGTACCTTGTAGCCCTTCTTCAATGGGCGTATTATTATACCCAGGTAATTTAGTCAACTATTAGGCCAAAGCTATGATCCGTATTTCCGATTCTGCACAAGCGCACTTTGCCAAACTGCTGGCAAATCAGGAAGAAGGGACGCAGATCCGCGTGTTTGTGATCAATCCAGGCACTCCGAATGCAGAATGTGGTGTCTCTTATTGTCCGCCGGACGCTGTGGAAGCAACTGACACTGCCCTTAAATTTGAACAGCTCACCGCCTACGTAGATGAGCTGAGCGCGCCGTATCTTGATGATGCGGAAATCGACTTCGTCACAGACCAACTGGGCTCTCAGCTGACCCTGAAAGCACCAAACGCGAAAATGCGTAAAGTGTCTGACGATGCGCCACTAATGGAGCGCGTTGAGTATCTGCTGCAATCCCAGATTAATCCTCAGCTGGCAGGCCATGGCGGCCGTGTTTCGCTGATGGAAATCACTGAAGATGGTCTGGCGATCCTTCAGTTTGGCGGCGGCTGTAACGGCTGTTCAATGGTCGATGTGACCCTGAAAGAAGGGATCGAGAAGCAGTTGCTGAACGAGTTCCCTGAACTGAAAGGCGTGCGCGACCTGACCGAACACCAGCGCGGCGAGCACTCTTACTACTAAGTGCCCGTCTTGCCCGGTGGCGCTGCGCTTACCGGGCCTACAAAACAGTGCGGTCTGATGCCCTCACCCCGGCCCTCTCCCACGGGAGAGGGTGAAAACATTAAAAACGGTAACCTCATGGTTACCGTTTTGCGTTTACCTCCAGATGTTGACCTGCGTCCCATATTTTAAATTTTGCCCTCCAGGGTGATTCTCAATCACATCATGTTACCCGTATCATTCTCGTGGGCACTAAGCACCCTCATAACAGCCGACTAAACTTAATAGTTTCACAGGCATCAGTATTAGTGCCGTTAACGCTCTGTTCCCAGTTGGGACAATCGGAACTTGTCGTTGAAACAATGACGTTACCCATAACAATTCAAAGGCCAGGTAAATCATGCCATTAGTCATCGTCGCTATCGGTGTAGTCTTATTACTGCTCTTGATGATCCGCTTCAAAATGAACGGATTTATCGCTCTGGTTCTGGTGGCACTTGCAGTCGGTCTGATGCAAGGGATGCCGCTGGTGAAAGTCATCAGCTCCATTAAAGCCGGTGTCGGTGGTACGCTCGGCAGCCTGGCGCTGATCATGGGCTTCGGCGCCATGCTCGGTAAAATGCTGGCGGATTGTGGTGGTGCGCAGCGTATTGCGACCACGCTTATCGCCAAATTCGGTAAGAAAAATATTCAGTGGGCAGTGGTATTAACCGGTTTTACCGTCGGTTTCGCGCTGTTCTATGAAGTCGGCTTCGTGCTGATGCTGCCACTGGTGTTCACCATCGCCGCGGCGGCAAACATTCCTCTGCTGTTCGTCGGTGTGCCAATGGCTGCGGCGCTGTCCGTAACGCACGGCTTCCTGCCGCCGCACCCGGGCCCAACCGCTATCGCGACCATTTTCCATGCCGATATGGGTAAAACCCTGCTGTTCGGTACGATTCTGGCGATCCCAACCGTGATTCTGGCAGGCCCGGTATTTGCGCGCTTCCTGAAAGGCATTGATAAGCCAATCCCGGAAGGTCTGTACAGCGCGAAAACCTTCACTGAAGAAGAGATGCCAGGCTTTGGCGTCAGCGTCTGGACCTCTCTGGTGCCGGTGATTCTGATGGCGATGCGTGCTGTCGCAGAGATGATCCTGCCAAAAGGTCACGCGTTCCTGTCCGTTGCCGAATTCCTGGGTGACCCGGTTATGGCGACGCTGATTGCGGTACTGATTGCGATGTTCACCTTCGGTCTGAACCGTGGGCGTTCAATGGATCAGATCAACGACACGCTGACCTCTTCCATCAAAATTATTGCCATGATGCTCCTGATCATCGGCGGTGGCGGTGCGTTCAAGCAGGTTCTGGTCGACAGTGGCGTGGATAAATACATCGCAGCAATGATGCATGAAACCAACGTCTCTCCGCTGTTTATGGCCTGGTCTATCGCTGCGGTTCTGCGTATCGCGTTGGGCTCTGCAACCGTCGCGGCAATCACTGCCGGTGGTATCGTGGCACCGTTGATTGCAACCACTGGCGTCAGCCCGGAGCTGATGGTGATTGCGGTGGGTTCCGGTAGCGTGATTTTCTCTCACGTAAACGATCCAGGCTTCTGGCTGTTCAAGGAGTACTTCAACCTGACTATCGGTGAAACCATCAAGTCCTGGTCAATGCTGGAAACCATTATTTCCGTCTGCGGCCTGGTTGGGGTTCTGCTGTTGAATATGGTTGTCTGATGCCATAAGTCGGGTGGCGGCTTCGCCTTACCCGACCTACTCAGACTAATGTAAAAAAACCCGCCACTGGCGGGTTTTTTTCACTTCTTCGCAGCTGCTTTTCGCCGCTTATCCAAATCCTTAATCAGCTTGTTCACCCCATCATCGGCAAACATCTTCTCAAGCGATACGGACAACTTACGACGCCAGTTCTTGTACTGATAGCTGGTGCCCGGAATGTTCACCGGCTCAGGCATGTCTATCCAGTCCTCCGGCTGCAACCCCAGCAAAGCACTGTTGCTGTCGGCAATATAACGCTGCATCCCGCGGTTAAGCGTCGGCGTCATCGCCATCAGTGAAGCCTTATGCCCCGCCCGTTTTGGCAGGCAACCGTGCTTGTGCAATGCATCCAGCAGACCCTGTTTCGCCAGCTCACGATCCTGATACAACCCGCGTAACACCTCTTCGTCCGGGTACAGACCCAGCGTTTTCCCGAGCGTCAAATCACCGCTTTCCCAATAACCACGCAGCGTAGGAAGGTCATGCGTTGTCGCGACAGCCATTGACTGTTCCGGGTACGCTTTCGGCGCACGGAAGGTTTTCTCATGGTCGTTTTCAAAATAGAGCACTTTGTAGGAATAGACGCCGCTATCACGCAGCTTGCTGACAATCTCAACCGGCACGGTACCGAGATCTTCGCCGATCACCATGCACTGATGACGTTTACTCTCCAGCGCCAGGATCGACAGCAGATCGTCCACCGGATACTGAACATAGGCCCCGTGATCGGCCGTTTCGCCATACGGGATCCACCACAGACGCAGCACGGACATCACGTGGTCAATACGCAGCGCACCACAGTTCTGCATGTTAGCGCGCAGCAGGTCGATAAACGGCTCGTAAGCCCGCGCGGCCATCACGTGCGGATCCATCGGCGGCAATCCCCAATTCTGGCCAAGCGGGCCAAGAATATCCGGTGGTGCACCCACAGAGGCTTTCAGGCAGTAAAGTTCGCGGTCACACCAGGTTTCCGCCCCGCCCTCTGCCACGCCTACCGCCAGGTCGCGGTAGAGACCGATAGGCATCTTGTAGCCCTGGCTTACCTGCCAGCAGGCCGCGAACTGGCTGTACGCCAGCCATTGCAGCCACAGGAAGAAATCCACTTCATCAGCCTGTTTTTTGCAAAAGGCTTTCACTTCAGGCGTGTCGACGGTCTGGTACGCTTCCGGCCATACCGGCCAGCCCCAGCGCATTTCGTCTTCTTTTACCTGATAAGCATGTAAGGCATCAAACGCCGCCTGCCAGTAAAGGCTCTCACCTTCCTGGGTCACAAACTGACGGAAAGCGGCCATCTGTTCGTCATCGCGCTTCGCAAAGCCTTTCCACGCCAGACGCAGTGCCGCCATTTTCAGGGCGGTGACGGTCGCGTAATCCACCCAGTCAGCGTTGCGCGCCTGTTTCAGTGCCTGCTGAGTGGTGCTCAGCGACCACCACTCCTGCGCCTCTTTGCTGTTTTTGAAATCATCTAACGCGTTAACGTCGATGTAAATCACGTTCAGCCAGCGGCGAGACGATGGGCTGTACGGGCTGGCACTCTCCGGGTTTGCCGGATAAAGAGCGTGGATCGGGTTGAGGCCGATAAACGCGCCGCCACGTTCACCCACGTCCGCCAGCATCTTTTTCAGATCGCCAAAATCACCGATACCCCAGTTGCTGTCGGAACGCAGCGTGTAGAGCTGCACGCAGGCTCCCCACAGTTTCTTGCCTTCCAGCAGCGCCTGTGGCTCATAGCAACGTTTTGGCGCGACGATCACCCGGCAGTGAAAACGCTGGTCGTCCTGGGTGAGCGTTAATGTGTGGTAGCCCTCCGGCAGCTTCGCCGGAAGGTTAAGAGCCTTGCCTCCAGTGGCATGGCCTTTATGCTGATGCCCCTCTTCGGTGGTGAGCAGCCAGCTAAACTCGCCGCGACCTTCCACCGCCAGCGGCATCTTTTTGCCTGCGGTAAAGACCTTTACATTCGGCACCGGGACAACCGACGCTTTCGCGTCGGATTTGGTTTTGTGCATGGCATCCAGCAGACGTCTTTTGGTGTCCGCACCAATAGATTGCGGTTTGCCGTGAGCATTGATGTAACTGAGGCTGATCCCCGCCGCCTGCGCGGCACTGTCCAGACGTTTGCTATCCATTGCGCTTCCTTAACGTTTTGCCTGCCAGATACGAGCCTGATAATCGCGGATTGAGCGGTCAGAGCTGAACATCCCACAACGTGCGGTGTTCAGAATGCACGCGCGGGTCCAGGCTTCCTGATCGCGATACAGCACGTCGACCTGTTTTTGCGCTTCCACATATGCTGTGAAATCGGCCATCACCAGATACGGGTCACCACCGTGTTTGTCCATGCTGTGCAGCATCTGGTCAAACGCATGTTTGTCGCCATCGCTGTATTTACCGCTCTCCAGCTCTTTCAGTACCGCATCGAGCACTTTGTCTTTCTTACGCCATTTCACCGGATCGTAGCCTTTGGCCTTAATGGCTTTCACCTGCTCAACGGTGTTGCCGAAGATAAAGATGTTCTCTTCACCCACTTTTTCGGCAATTTCGACGTTTGCCCCGTCCAGCGTACCGACAGTCAGCGCACCATTGAGCGCCAGCTTCATGTTGCCAGTACCGGAAGCTTCTTTACCTGCCGTGGAGATCTGCTCAGAGATATCCGCCGCCGGGATCAGCATTTCCGCCGCAGAGACACAGTAATCCGGCAGGAACACCACTTTCAGCTTGTCGCCCACTTTCGGATCGTTGTTGATGGCTTCAGCAACCTTGTTGATTGCCAGAATAATGTTTTTCGCCAGATAGTAGCCCGGCGCCGCTTTCGCACCGAACAGGAACACGCGTGGAACCCGATCGGCTTTCGGGTTTTCACGGATCTCTTTGTACAGTGCCAGAATGTGCAGCAGGTTCAGGTGCTGACGTTTGTATTCGTGAAGGCGTTTAATCTGGATGTCGAAAATAGCATTCGGGTTGATCTCAATCCCGGTGCGCATTTTCACAAACGCCGCCAGGCGAACTTTGTTCTCCTGTTTGATGGCGCGGTACTGCTCGCGGAATTTCGCGTCGTCGGCGTATTTTTCCAGATTGATGAGCTGGTCCAGATCGTTGGCCCACTCTTTCTTCAGGGTTTTATCCAACAGCCCTGCCAGCAGCGGGTTGCACTGCTTGATCCAGCGACGCGGCGTGATGCCGTTGGTCACGTTGTGGAATTTGGTTGGCCACAGCTGGTGATATTCCGGGAACAGATCTTTCACCACCAGGTCGGAGTGCAGCGCAGCAACGCCATTAACCGCAAAGCCGCTCACCACGCACATGTTCGCCATGCGGACCTGTTTGTCGTGAACCACTGCCAGCTTCGCCCAAACCTCTTTGTCACCCGGCCAGGTCTTTTTCACCAGCACTTTAAAGTTGTCGTTAATCTTGTTGATTAGCTGCATATGACGCGGCAGCAGTGCTTTCACCAGCTTCTCATCCCAGCACTCCAGTGCTTCTGGCATCAGGGTGTGGTTGGTGTAAGCGAAGGTACGGCTGGTGATCGCCCAGGCGTCATCCCAGCTCAGCTGATGCTCGTCGATCAGCACGCGCAGCAGTTCCGGGATAGCGATCGTCGGGTGCGTGTCGTTCAGCTGGATCACTTCGAAGTCTGGCAGTTGCGCCAGCTTGCGACCCGCCAGATGGTGACGGCGCAGAATATCGGCCACGGAGCAGGCACACTGGAAGTACTGCTGCATCAGACGCAGTTTTTTACCCGCCAGATGGTTGTCGTTCGGGTAGAGCACTTTTGTCAGTTTTTCGGCGTCGATCCCCTGCTGCTCGGCACGCAGGAAATCGCCATCGTTGAATTTGGTGAGGTTAAATGGATGCGCGTGCTTCGCCTGCCACAAACGCAGTGGCTGCGCCACACCGTTACGGTAGCCAAGCACCGGCAGATCCCAGGCTTCACCCGTAATGGTGAACGCTGGCTCCCAGAGGCCTTGTTTCGACACCTTGCCGCCAATGCCGACCTGTACATCCAGCTGCGCATTGTGGCGGAACCACGGGTAAGTATTGCGATGCCAGTCGTCTGGCGCTTCCATCTGATGACCATCCGCAAAAGACTGGCGGAACAGACCGTATTGATAGTTCAGGCCATAACCAATCGCCGACTGACCCACGGTTGCCATGGAATCCAGGAAACAGGCAGCCAGACGACCAAGACCACCGTTACCCAGCGCCGGGTCAATCTCTTCTTCCAGCAGGTCGGTGAGGTTGATGTCGTGCTCTTTCAGAACATCACCCACGTCCTGATACCAGCCAAGGTTCAGCAAGTTGTTGCCGGTCAGACGACCAATCAGGAATTCCATTGAAATGTAGTTCACGTGACGCTGGCCTTTAACGGGCTTCGCCACCGGCTGAGCATCCAGTTGCTCTGCGAGCGCACCGCTCACTGCCTGCCACCACTGGTGAGGCGTCATGTCGTTTGCAGCATGAAGGCCAAAACGCTGCCACTGACGCGTCAGGGCAGCCTGGAATTGAGCTTTGTTGAAGGTAGGCTGTGACATAGGGAATCGGCATCCTGTAGAGAGAAAAAACATGTTGGCGCTAGTGTGCCAGGCTCATTTCACCTCTTCCTCATCCTGTAGGGGATTAGACAGGGAGGAGTAGTGGGGATGAGCATAAAAGTGTGATCAAGGCCACTTAGTGAGCATAGCCGGAGTGTGCCTGGATGGAGAAAAGATAACCTGGAAGGGTGTCAAAAAAATGAAATGCAGTTTCGTAAGAAATTAATCCACGCAGAAATGATTACTTACGTAGAATAATATTTCTGCATTCAGAGGTTCTCTAAGAACACTATTAAGCTTGTTCAACTTTACCGAAACTTTATTAACTCTGACGTCACTATACCTTTCTGAAACCAGTTTCAGTTTATTCGCACTAAATGCATAAAATCCAGCAGCCACGCGGCATGTAAGCCTTTTTGAGAAAGTTCCCTCATTACTGGAATGTTTTGTGACAGAGTGCAAATTCAGAGGCACAAAACCCAGACATAACTTGCAATAGTTCCCTTTCTGGCCGACCTTATATCTATTAATTACGAAGCGCAAAAAAAATAAAATTCCTCGTTCCCACAGTGAAGTGAAAACTATGTTGATTCCGTCTAAATTAAGTCGCCCGGTTCGTCTCGACCATACGGTGGTCCGCGAACGTCTGTTGGCTAAACTTTCCGGCGCGCATAATTTCCGACTGGCGCTGGTTACGAGCCCGGCAGGCTATGGAAAAACAACGCTCATTTCGCAATGGGCCGCAGGAAAAAACGATCTTGGCTGGTACTCCCTTGATGAGGGCGATAATCAGCAGGAGCGTTTTGCCAGCTATTTGATTGCCGCTATTCAGCAGGCGACCAACGGGCACTGCGTCACCAGCGAAGTGATGGTGCAAAAGCGCCAGTACGCCAGCCTGTCCTCCCTTTTCTCACAGCTATTTATCGAACTGGCCGAATGGCATCGCCCACTTTATGTGGTGATTGATGATTACCATCTGATTACCAATCCGGTTATTCACGAGTCGATGCGCTTCTTCCTGCGCCATCAGCCGGAAAACCTGACCCTGGTGGTACTGTCGCGCAACCTGCCGCAGCTGGGCATTGCCAACCTGCGCGTGCGTGACCAATTACTGGAAGTTGGCAGCCAACAGCTCGCCTTTACCCACCAGGAAGCCAAACAATTCTTCGACTGCCGTCTGACATCCCCGATTGAGGCGTCTGAAAGCAGCCGCCTGTGTGATGACGTGGCTGGCTGGGCAACCGCGCTACAGCTGATCGCCTTATCAGCACGCCAGAACAATAGCCCGACACATCAGTCTGCGCGCCGTCTGGCAGGTATCAACGCCAGCCATCTGTCGGATTATCTGGTGGATGAGGTGCTGGATAGCGTCGATCCCGCTACCCGTAATTTCCTGCTGAAAAGCTCCCTGCTCCGCTCCATGAACGACGCGTTGATTGTGCGCGTCACCGGCAGCGAGAACGGCCAGCTTCAGCTTGAAGAGATTGAACGCCAGGGCCTGTTCCTGACCCGCATGGACGACCCCGGCGAGTGGTTCAGCTATCACCCGCTGTTTGGCAGCTTCCTGCGTCAGCGTTGCCAGTGGGAGCTTGCCGTCGAACTGCCGGAAATCCACCGCGCCGCCGCTGAAAGCTGGATGGCACAAGGTTTCCCAAGCGAAGCCATCCATCACGCGCTTGCCGCTGGTGATGCCAGTATGCTGCGCGATATTCTGCTCAATCATGCGTGGGGGCTGTTTAACCACAGCGAACTGACGCTGCTGGAAGAGTCCCTGAAGGCGCTGCCGTGGGAAAGCCTGCTGGAAAATCCGCGCCTGGTGTTACTGCAAGCCTGGCTGATGCAGAGCCAGCACCGCTACAGCGAAGTGAACACCCTGCTGGCACGCGCCGAGCAGGAGATGGAAAGCGACATGGATACCACCCTGCACGGCGAGTTCAACGCGCTGCGTGCACAGGTGGCGATCAACGATGGCGATCCTGACGAAGCTGAACGCCTGGCAATGGTGGCACTCGACGAGCTGCCGCTGGCAAACTTCTACAGCCGTATCGTGGCCACATCGGTACACGGTGAAGTGCTGCACTGCAAAGGCGATCTCACCCGTTCGCTATCACTGATGCAGCAAACCGAACAGATGGCGCGTCGCCACGATGTCTGGCATTACGCGTTGTGGAGCCTGATTCAGCAAAGCGAAATACTGTTTGCTCAGGGTTTCCTGCAAGCTGCCTGGGAAAATCAGGAAAAAGCCTTCCAGCTCATTCGCGATCAGCATCTGGAACAGCTGCCGATGCATGAGTTCCTGTTGCGTATTCGCGCCCAGCTTCTGTGGGCGTGGTCGCGTCTGGATGAGGCAGAAAGCTCTGCCCGTCAGGGCGTGGATGTTCTCTCCAGCTTCCAGCCGCAACAGCAGTTGCAGTGTCTGGCGCTGCTGGTGCAGTGCTCGCTGGCGCGCGGGGATCTGGACAACGCCCGCAATCATTTAAACCGCCTGGAAAACCTGCTCGGTAACGGTCAGTACCACAGCGACTGGGTATCAAACGCCGATAAGGTACGGGTGATTTACTGGCAGATGACCGGCGACAAAAAATCCGCCGCCAACTGGCTTCGTCAGACACCAAAACCGGAATTCGCCAATAACCACTTCCTGCAAAGCCAGTGGCGCAATATTGCCCGTGTGCAGATCCTGCTCGGCGAGTTTGAACCTGCCGAAATAGTCCTGGAAGAGTTGAACGAGAACGCGCGCAGCCTGCGCCTGATGAGCGATCTGAACCGCAACCTGCTGTTGCTTAACCAGCTTTACTGGCAGGCGGGGCGTAAAAACGATGCGCAGCGTGTGCTGCTGGAAGCGTTACAGCTTGCCAACCGTACCGGCTTTATCAGCCACTTTGTGATTGAAGGTGAAGTGATGGCGCAGCAGCTGCGCCAGCTCATTCAGCTGAATACGCTGCCGGAGCTGGATCAGCATCGCGCCCAGCGCATTCTGCGTGAAATTAACCAGCACCATCGCCACAAGTTTGCGCACTTTGATGAGAACTTTGTTGAACGTCTGCTGAATCATCCGGAAGTGCCGGAGCTTATTCGCACCAGCCCGCTCACCCAGCGTGAATGGCAGGTGCTTGGGCTGATTTATTCAGGCTACAGCAATGAGCAGATTGCCGGTGAACTGGCCGTGGCGGCCACCACCATCAAAACGCATATCCGAAATCTGTATCAGAAGCTGGGTGTCGCGCATCGTCAGGATGCGGTGCAACATGCGCAGCAGCTGTTGAAGATGATGGGATACGGGGTCTAACTTTCTTCTCAAATAAAAAAGTGCGGTAGCCTCGCACTTTTTATTTTAATTAAAAAAACCATTTCCGATAACTATAAGCCCATCACAACGATCAATATTTAATATATTAAAATTCCGAAAACATTTCCTCGCCGTTGACTTTACCCCTCCACAGAAACACTATTCCCTCATAAATACCCAGTGCGGTAGCCATATTTATTATGAATATAAATAAGCATTCCATTAATACTGAGATTACTTCATCGACTTCAGTAAATAAATGGGTTCAGTCCCTCTCTTCTGGTTCTCTTTTTGCCATTCTGGCCAATACAAATGGCGCTCATGGCGTAAAAGCCTGGTATGAATATGATGGTTCAGTGACGCCTTTTGGTCTCTACAGCAATACTCGTTATGCCGAATGGCGTGCTGTTATGCCTGTGCTGGTTCCCGTGGCACGGTACAGCCGCTTCCTCCTTTGGGTCGAAAAAGAGTCTGCAAATCATCGTGGCTGGGGCTGGCTGGGCAGCTCATCGTTATCGACGGAGAAGATCGCTACCCAGCTCCGAAACCTTATGCAGGTTAATATGCCTGAAGGCAATACCGTTTTCTTTCGCTACTGGGATGCCGGTTTTTTTTCTCATCATGTCAATTATTATGGTGATGAATGGGGAAAAATATTGCCCGCATTTTCTGATTACTGGTTGAATGGTAAGACACATCATCTCATAACGTCTCCTGAGAGCGTGCCGCAACACCGTTTCCCATTATCAATCCCTCCAGACTTAATCGATGCAATGAATAAATTAAACAATATGCCATTAGTTTTAAATGCACTGAAAATGATAAGTGAGGTTTATCCTGAACGCATTTTAAACTGGCCAGAAAAACAACTTACCAGGCGATTAAGCCAGTTGCTGACGCCAGAACTGTGCAGCAAGAATGACTGGCTGAGTATTGTGATGTCAGAACTGGAAAGGGCATAAAAATGGCATACGGTTACACTTACCCTAGTTATTCCCCCTCGGGAAAGCTGATTTACATTACCGTTCCCTATTCACCCGAGTATATTTTATCTGAAGCCAATGAGAAATATCAAAGTGCGATTACTGATATCAAAAACTCGATAGCTAACTACCGCTCAGATAATAAAAATCAATTCTGGGGCAGCCTGCTGGATATGGAGCAGCAGGTAAAATCAGGTGATATGGTATTAGCCACTGAAAATACACAAAAGAAAAAAATTAGTTCCTGGATGGAATGCAGTAAAAATACGGCAAAAACTGTTACGTTGACACACGCCTTTGAAGCCGCGAAATTTATCCCAATACCTGGCATGCAGTTTCAGATTTTAAAGTTTTCAGCAGAACAAAAAAAGAATGCAAATCCGGTGCGCTATCGGGGAGCGCTTTTTCAGGATATCAACGCGCTTGGTTTTCAGGAATGGCGAAACATAAATATTAACGGAGGAACACCTGTAGGGGCTCCGCAGAATTTTGACGCACGGGGTGAAGCAATCCTGAACATTCCTGCCTGTGAAGCAGGTTATGAATTTGCGCTGGTGATCAACTCAGACATCAGCGATGAGATGATTAATCAGCTCGTGGAGTCTTATCGCAGCGTGGCCGATACATGTGCAGGCTGGTTACAAAAAACGTGGGACAATGAGTTAAATCCCGCCTGGGAGGAATGGGCCAAAAACCCTAATCTGGATCTGGTTCAGGTCGTGTCTCATATTGTCACAGGGATGCTCAGCCAGATAATGGCATTGTACGATACGGTAAAAATGATCTGGGACTGGATAACAAACTGTAATCTGGATGCGCTCAGTAAATATATTTCAGCAGAAGGTTTACAGGAACTTCAGAAGCAAATCGACAACGGCACAAAACAAATATCAGATACGCTTATGTTGCTAAGCGATGAAATCCTGATCTACATCGTCGGCAAGACCTTACTGCATTTTATAAGCCTTCTTACCCCACAGCTCATTGTTAATACGATCGGGGAAGCATTTGGACAGATACTTATTATGGTGATCCTTAATTTAATTCTACCCGCAGGAATAATGACATATCTGGTTGACGGCCTGGACAACCTGAGCGGGTTTGCCACGCCCTCTGATATACCCAAAATATAATCCTCAAGGACAACAAAAATGGCAAAAGGATTTCCATTTAAAATAAACACCCTGCTCGATGATATACGCACAGCGCTCAAATCATCCCATCATCTGGAAACGACTGCCAGCATTCCGAACGCGGGTCATCTCAATACGAAAAGAAGTTACAGCGCTGAACTCAGCAGGGATCCGGCACGCCCCGAAAACATCTCCTTCAACGCAGACTATCAGAACCCCCACCAGACGGCGCTCGGCATCGAAATAAAGCCTCACAACCAGTCCGCCAGGGGGCCGGATGGTAAAAACACACCTCCTCATGAAGATACCCCCACCGATGGTGACCCGGTTTCGCTCCTGAACGGCGAAGAACTGCTCGCCATTGAAGACGGCACCCTCCCGGGCCTCCCCGCCTTTCCCTGGCGACGTTTTTACCGCTCCACAGCCGCCGGCATTAACGGTCCACTCGGGCACGGTTGGACCCACAGCCTCGCGCATACGCTCACGTTTCATGGCGATACCGTGGAATGGCGCGATGATGAGCACCGCACCACCGTCTTCCCCCTGCCGGATGAGAGCGCCCCCCACATTCTCAATCTTACCGGGCGTGCCTCGCTCAGCCTTGCCCGGGTAAACGGACTGCCCCTCCGGGACGGCTATGCCCTGAGCAGAGGTAACGGCCTGGAGTATATTTTTATTCTCGACGGCAACACGGCCAGGCTGAGCGTGATTCAGGACCGGTACGGCAACCGGCTGCACGTGGGCTATGACCCTTCCGGGCGGCTGGCCTCGCTCAGCAACAGCGCGGGCTGGCGGCTGGCCTTCGTGTATGCCTCCGCAACCGCTCCGCTGATATCGGAAGTCAGACATCAGTTCAATCTCAATAACGGCGAGGGCTGGCAGACGGAACATCTCCTCGCCCGCTACGGCTACAGCGACAGCGGCCAGTTAATTTCCGTGCGCAATGTTTCTGACGAGACGGAGCATTACCGCTACCGCCAGGATAACGTGATTACTTCGCGCCAGCTTGCCGGCGGCGCGGAATTTCACTGGGAGTGGGAGGATGAAGGCAACCAGGTCCGCTGTACCCGGCAGTACGGCAACTTTGCGCAGCTGGATACGCGCTACGCCTACGACAGCGCCGCCCGCCGTGTCACCCTGACCCGCGTCGATGGCTCGCAGCAGACCCATGAGCACAATGAAGCCGGCCTGCAGACCCTCGAGGCCAGTGCTTCAGGGGCGCAAAAACGGTGGCGGTATAATGAGGCCGGCCTGTGTACTGCCTTTATCAACGGTGAAGGCGACACCACACGCTATTTTTACAGCGACACGGGAGAACTGGCCCTGGTCACGCTGCCGGACGGTCAGAGCGTGCGTTACACCTGGCTGAACGGTGCGGTCGTCAGAAAACAGCAGGGGCACGGACGTGACGCCCGGGTCTGGCAGTATCGGCGCAATGCCGGCGGCGACATCACGGAAGCCATCACCCCCGAGGGACTGCGTACCCGCTGGCAGTACTCCCCGCAGGGATGCATCACGCAGGTTACTCTTCCCGATGGCGACGTTCGCCGCTTTCGCTTCGACGCGCTGGGCCGCTGCGAGTCCGAAACGCGCCGCAGCGGAACGCGTCAGTATACCTACCACGGAAGCTGCGTTCATCCCGCCACCGTTCAGGACGAGTACGGCAGCCTCACCCGTTATGAATATGACGCCGCCGGTCGGCTGCTCAGCCTGACGCACCCCGACGGCACGGCCGCACACTGGCGTTACAACGCCTGGGGAAAAGTCACCCGTCATCAGGATGAAGCGGGCCGGGTCACCCACTATGACTACGACGCCCCGCTGCATCTGTTAACCCGCAAGCGCCTGCCGGACGGCACCTCCCTGCAGTACCGCTACGATAATGTGCACCTTCAGGTCAGCGAAATCATTAACCAGAAGGGGGAGTCCCACCGCCTGCGCTACCAGGCAGACGGGCTGCCGTGTGAGGAAATCCGCTTCGACGGGGTGAAAACGCAGTGGTCATACGACCGGGCCGGGCGGCTGAAGGAGAAGCGGGAATACGGCAACGACCACAGCGCCCCGCCGTGGGTGACCGCGTATGACTATGCCCCCGGCGGACACCTGGTCTGCACCACCCTTCCGGACGGGGAGACACTGCGCCGCCGCTATGACGCCTGCGGGCGAATGACTGAAGCCGGGGACGATACGTCGTCCCTGACCTGGCAGTATGACCGCTTCGGGCGTCTGACGGCGGAGTACCAGGAGCAGGTCACCACCCGCTACCGTTACGATGAACTGGGCCGCCTGAGCGGCGTGATGCAGCCCGACGGACAGTGGCAGCAGTTCAGCTATGACGCCGGACGCCTGACACAGCTGCATCTCGGCGACACCCTCCTCGCCCGCTGGCAGTACGACGGCAAAACGCGACTCAGCGCCTGGCAGCAGGGCAACGGCCTGCTGCACCAGTACCGGTACGACAGCCGGGGGCGGCGCACCCTGCACCGGCAGACCCTTAATGACGCCGTTCGCCACACGCAGGCGTTTCAG
This sequence comes from Enterobacter soli ATCC BAA-2102, assembly GCF_001654845.1. GTDB lineage: Bacteria > Pseudomonadota > Gammaproteobacteria > Enterobacterales > Enterobacteriaceae > Enterobacter > Enterobacter soli. The sequence continues at coordinate 82,976 of NZ_LXES01000011.1, forward strand.
TATTCCCCTGACGGCAGGCTGACGGATATCTCCGGCGATGACCCGCGACGCTATCACTACGATGACGCGGGCCGTCTGCTGCAGGCTGAGCTGCCGCACCGGCGTCCGGAGGACCAGCCGGAAGACGGTTTTACCTGGGACACCACGGGTAACCGCGTCTGGCATCCCCACCAGGCGCAGCAGGATGTGACCGGCAACCGCCTGCTGAAATACGGCGGCACCCGCATGACCTTTGACCGCTTCGGCCGCCTGGCGGAGCAGCACGGCTTCCGGGGCATTACCCGCCATCACTATGACTGCCGTCACCGTCTGGTACGCAGCGAGCTGCCCGACGGGCAGCAGGTCACGTATACTTATGATGTCCTGAACCGGCGCACATCAAAGACCGCGCACGGGGAAACGCGGTACTTTTTCTGGCACGGCACCCGCCTCTCCGGTGAAATGCTCTCCGGCAGACGGGACTATCGCGGCTATATTTACCATCCCGGCAGCTGGATCCCGCTGGCGCAGACGCACCACCATGCCCTGGTGCAGACTCCGCAGGTGTGGTGGTACGGCACGGACACCACCGGTGCGCCCGTTGAGCTGACGGATGCAGCAGGGGAAACGGTCTGGCGGGCACAGCGGCTCGCCTGGGGCAACCTCACGGACGAGGCCTGGCTGGCTGAGGGGGCAGATAACTGCCTGCGCCTGCCGGGCCAGTATGAAGATCGCGAAACCGGGCTCTTTTACAATCTGCACCGTTACTACGACCCGCGCCACGGGCGGTATATCACGCCGGACCCGGTGGGGCTTGAAGGTGGGTTGAATCTCTACTCTTACGTTGATGGAAATCCGGTAAGTTGGATAGATCCACTTGGATTAAAAGGGGGCCCAAGTTTTGAGACAAATCCAACAGGAGATCGAACTCCTGAACCAGAGATCAAAAGGCCAAAAGATGATATTTATATACCAAGAGATAGTGATGGTAATCCAATTTCTTTAGATAAACAAAAAATCGAGGGACAAGATATTCCATTACCTCATCCCGATGCCGAAGGACGGGCGCATACTACTTTAGGAGGGAAAGTGAGTACAAAAACTGGAGACGTATATCGCCAGAGTGCTGAATTTCCGGCAGATACGTGGCCATTAGCTGATGGTAAACCTGTACCATTAAGTGAAGTGCATTGGGGTAATCATGGCACGCCTCATCATCACCCTTATAATCCACACCAACATCCCTTTATATTCAATGGTAAAATTTGGTTGAGAGCAAAAAGCAACCAAACATTACCCTTTGACACTACACCAAGGTGATATAGTTTATGGATATCTTTGTTGACATATTTCTACCTAAAAGAAATGATAAACTTCTTGAATTAGAAGAACAGTACCATACGTGGGGAGATGAAAAATTCCCTTGTGTTCCTCGTGAATTTAAGTGGAAAGATACTCTTTCTTTTGTCATGGAAGATATACACTCTCCTTATGAGAAAGTAATTCCAAATCACATATCACTTGATAATTATTATATCTATTCATTAAATGATGATATCATATATGAATGGGAGAGAAATTTAAACAAGGGTTATAAAGATAATAATATATTCAAAACATTCATATTGGAATATTTATCAGAAATAGAAACATGGGGGATGGCAATTTCATTTGATGAAGATATTATAGACGGCATTGATGAATTTCTCTTGATGAAAAATGAAAATGAATTAGTTAATAAGATAGAGAGTTCTATTAACTGGAATAATGGTCGAGGATTTATAGGATATAAGATGGCATGAGGAGGCTGGGCTCTTTTACAATCTGAACAGGTACTATCAGCCGGAGCTGGGGCGGTATATTACGCAGGACCCGGTGGGGTTGGCGGGCGAGCTGAACGGGTATGCGTATGCGGACGGGGATCCGGTTGGGTGGGCTGATCCGCTGGGGTTATCGCCATTAGATAAAAACGGTTTTGACAATATATAACGTCCTGATTTTTATGTAGGACCTGACGGGCCGGGAGCGACCCTCCCTTCGACTGGATATAGATATATGCGATATCTGGATGATGAAGGAAGTGTAAACAATCGTGTAGATGCAACTTTCAGCGACATGTCTGCGGCATCAACATATATAGGCTTTGATAAATATGATTCAGGGAGAGCTGCACGGGATGCTTATCAAGTCTCCCCTGAATGGAGTGACGCAAGATTAGTTGGAGTATTTGATATATTACAACTCTATGAAAAAGGAACTCCCAGAGTTCGAATACCTTTTTGGGGAGGAGACAATCCGGCGTCTGGGAAATTAGAACCTTTTGCAATGGCATATCCTGAATTTAGGTCGGGAATGGCAGTGCAACTTCATGCAGATCGACGCGAAATAAAATTTCACTCACTTTATATCATACCGGAGTAGATATGAATCTTGAAAATAGAGAGCAAGCAGAGATTGTCATTTTAGAATTGCTTAAGAAATATCTTTCAGAATCAAGTGATATTGAAAGAATCATGAAATCAGTTCAGGAAAATAATTATTGTATACCTATGAGGTATGTTCATTATGAGATCTGTCATTTATCTAAAAAAAATCTAGCCGAAGATGACAGAAAATTAATCAGTGAACTTATGAATATCTACGGATAACTTCATAGCTCCGGTTTGTACAACTAAAAAACAATTCTGCGCTCGGATGGATTGTCAGAATACTGAGTCACCAAGAATACTGGAGTAACTTCGCGAACGAGATCTGGTTGAGGGGGCAGATAACTGCCTGCGCCTGCCTGGTCAGTACGAAGACCGCGAAACCGGGCTCTTTTACAATCTGCACCGTTACTACGACCCGCGCCACGGACGGTATATCACGCCGGACCCGGTGGGGCTGGCTGGTGGACTGAACGGGTATGCGTATGCGGACGGGGATCCGGTTGGGTGGGTTGATCCGCTGAGGCTGAAGGGGATGCCGGGTTCGGGAGCACATTCAGACGATGATAGAACCCAGAATCCAATAATTCCCCATCCAGAATTTGATGATTATATTCAGCAAGATAAGCTGGATTTACAAATTGAAAAACTACGTAATGGAGAAGAAATTTGGGTCAATAGTGTAGCAGATTCCAGAAATATTTTGGATAACATGCTGGAGCTAAAACCTAGTGGTGGTGGTGATTTTATACCTAGTACTTTTGATCCTCCCGGTACCTATCGTGGTGATTTAATTAACCAGAAAAATCCAAGTGATGACACATATGTTCATACCACTGGTGAAGTTCGACATATGTATAATGCGCACTTTAACATTACCTTACGTAATAACAATGCCCCATTACGTGGACAACGAGATAAAGCTACAATTTTAATAAAGGAATAATTACATATGAATGACATACAAAAAATAAATGGGAAATACATATATAAGGAACCTGTATCCATTGAATTTGACGAAATAATTTTATCTATTATTATACATGTATCATTTGATGGGGGGGCAGTAGAACTTGAATTCGACCCATTAGGAATGGTTAATCAGGGAGAAGGTTGGCGTTGGGTATCCGAAAAAATGTCAGGCGATCAAATCCGCAAATTCATTATTGATTTTGTTGGCGTTGATATTTTAGAGATCACAGTTTTCCCTAGTTATGAAAAATATTGGTGTGATATAACCCCCAGTGAGAAAGCAACTCAACAATCCATTTTATTTGACAGCAAATTAAAAGGAGGCGAGATATTATTCCCTCCTTTGCCGAAAAATATCAAATGGAAAACCTGGCCAGGTAAATATACAGATTATACAATATAATTACTAGAGCATCCTATAGTACCGCTACGATACAATTGAAATCCATTCTAGTGGCCCAACTAAACATAGATACAATGCACACTATAATTTAACATTGCGTGATAGCATTAGTATAAGATTGAAACCTGTCATTCTTATAACAGGTAAATAATTATGTCAAAAGCTATTGAAAAATATGCAGGGAAATGTATCTATCGTGAGATATTGAATGAGGAATTTAATCAAATAGTTGTTTCATTTAGCTTTCATAATTCACAGCAAAATTTAGAGGCTTATTTTATTAACATTGAATTTGAGCCGTTAGGAATGGTTGGACAAGGTGAAGGATGGATTTGGTGGTCAACAGACATTCATGAGATCGATTTATTAGTTTTCATAAAAAATTTTATTGGATGTAGTCTGGATGAAATACAGTGTATTCCTGATTATGAAAAATATTATTATGCCTATGATGAATTCGATGACAAAGATGGTAAGCAGTCATCACTATTTGAAAACAAATATTTAGGAGGCTTTTTATTTTTGCCTCAACTTCCCAATGGTACTGTATGGCGTATCGCACCTGAAGCATATAAAGAAACTATCTTATAACATGCGCAATTTTTAAATATAAGATTAGGATGATGCTATCTCAAGTGTCCATTTCATCTCCTGAACCATTAATACCTGTCGGGCCTGGCAGTACGACCGCATTGACCGGCTGATAACCGAGTACCAGAAGCAGATCGCTGCCCGCTACTGTTATGATGACACTGGTCATCTGCTACAGGCTGAGCTGCCGCACCAGCGTCCGGAGGACCAGCCGGAAGACGGTTTTACCTGGGACACCACGGGTAACCGCGTCTGGCATCCCCACCAGGCGCAGCAAGCCTCCTAAAGCCAGAAACAATCAGTCCATTTTGACGAAAACACATACTCATTCTGGAAAAGCACACGTTTTTCAGAAATAAGTGCAAACAATCAGCACAATTCCAGCTGCAAATTATTATCCTTAATCACCTGCATCACACCCGCCGGCGGCATAACGTCGGTGTACACCGCATCCACCATGCTGATGCTGCCCATGTTCACCATCGCGTTACGGCCAAATTTAGAATGGTCCACCACCAGCATCACATGGCGGGAGTTTTCAATGATCGCGCGCTTGGTGCGCACTTCGTGGTAATCAAATTCCAGCAGCGAGCCGTCGCTGTCGATACCGCTGATCCCAAGAATGCCGAAATCGAGACGGAACTGAGAGATAAAATCGAGCGTCGCTTCACCAATGATCCCACCGTCGCGGCTGCGCAGCTCACCGCCTGCCAGGATGATGCGGAAATCGTCTTTCTGCATCAGCGTGTTGGCCACGTTCAGGTTGTTGGTCACTACGCGCAGGTTTTCGTGATCCAGCAGCGCGTGCGCGACCGCTTCAGGCGTGGTGCCAATATCAATAAACAGCGTAGCCCCATTCGGGATCTGGCTCGCGACTTTACGGGCAATTCGCTCTTTCTCTGCCGTTTGCGTCGCTTTACGGTCGTGCCACGAGGTGTTCACCGAGCTGGACGGTAACGCCGCCCCACCGTGGTGGCGCAGAATACGGTTTTGATCGGCAAGGTCGTTCAGGTCGCGGCGAATGGTCTGGGGGCTGACGGCAAACTGCTCTACCAGCTCCTCAGTGCTAACGTATCCCTGTTTTTTAACCAGTTCGATAATGGCGTCATGACGTTGTGTTTGTTTCATGAAATATCCCTGGAAATTATGTTCGTTTACGCGCATGGAGCGTGTCGGCAAAAGCCATCGCCAGCCCAACGGCCAGCCCGGTAACGTGAGCGCCGTTAGCGATAGACATGCCAAACAGATCAAACCATCCGGCAATAAGCCATATTAACGCAAAGGTTATTAAACCGCGTTGCAGATAGATGCCGCTTTGTGGGTCACGCTCACCCCGGAGCCAGACGTACCCCATCAGCGCATAAACCACGCCCGATAAACCGCCAAACCACGGGCCGCTAAATTTGTGCTGCACATACCCGCTTAACAAGGCGCTAATCAGGGTGATGACAATCAGTTTTCCGCTGCCAAGCCGCTTCTCCACTGCGCCGCCGAGATACCACCACCACAGCAGGTTAAAGAGGATATGCATCACGGAGAAGTGCATCAGCGCATGGGTGAAGTAGCGCCAGACGTCAAACTCCAGAGAGGGATCGTACGGCCATGCGAGGGCTATCATCACACTCTGGTCGCCCACCACATTCATGATGATGAACACCAGAATACAGGCGGCCATCAGCAGCAGGGTAAATGGCCCTGCGCGCTCGCGCACGGTAGCCAGAAAAGGAAAGCGACGATAGTGCAACCCGCTGCCGGTCTGGCCGGATTGCCAGCTGGCGGCCAGGTAACGCGGATCGCCAGGGTTCTCAAGAAAGCGCACCAGTTCGGCATTTACGCGTTCAGCCTGGCTTTCGTCTGCCAGCCAGACATCCGTTTGCGTATGTTGCTGAATGGTCAGGATAACGCCCTGCGTCGCCATGTAATCGACAAACGCCTGGGCAACGCGCGGGTTGGTAAAAGAGGTAATCATCAGCATTGCAACAGTCGCTTATTTCCACACAAAAGGGGACAGTATAGAGCGAATGGTTTTAGCCGCCAAACGCGTGCTCAACTTCTGCCGGGAAATGGCGATGCCAGGCATCGAAACCACCATCAACGCTATACACCGCATCGTAACCCTGCTGGAGCAGATACTGCGCGGCACCTTTACTGCTGTTACCGTGGTAGCACATCACCATCACTGGCGTTTCAAAGTCGTTATCGCGCATAAACGCACCCAGCGTGTCATTGGTCAGATGGAACGCGCCTGGCGTGTGGCCCATTGCAAAACTCTGTGGATCACGGATATCCACCAGCACCGCCGTTCCCTGGTGCATCTTCTGATGGGCTTCTTCTACGTTAATACATTCAAAGTGATCCATGGTGTTCTCTTTACAGTGTTCAGATTAGGTGCGGTCTGCTGCCCTCACCTCGGCCCTCTCCCACGGGAGAGGGAGAATGCGATTTTACCCCGTAGTGTACGTCCTGGCGGCGGGTAAACGCCATTATGTTATCCATATCACTCTAAATTGTTTTTTTGATGTTACCAAAAGCGCGTTCGTTTGCTATTATGAGCGATATCGAACATTTCTGAGCTTTAACGAAAGTGTGTGAGGGTGACATGGAAACCAAAGATCTGATTGTGATAGGCGGTGGCATCAACGGTGCCGGTATTGCGGTCGATGCCGCAGGACGCGGTTTATCCGTACTGATGCTGGAAGCTAACGATCTCGCGTGTGCAACATCGTCCGCCAGCTCCAAACTGATCCACGGTGGCCTGCGCTACCTGGAACACTACGAATTCCGCCTGGTCAGTGAAGCGCTGGCCGAACGCGAAGTGTTGCTGAAAATGGCTCCGCACCTGGCCATCCCGATGCGTTTCCGTCTCCCTCATCGTCCGCATCTTCGCCCGGCATGGATGATTCGAATTGGTCTGTTTATGTATGATCACCTGGGGAAACGCACCAGCCTGCCAGGTTCGAGCGGTTTGCGTTTTGGCTCAGAATCGGTCCTTAAGCCAGAAATCGTGCGCGGATTCGAATATTCTGACTGTTGGGTGGATGATGCGCGTCTTGTGCTGGCGAACGCACAGATGGTGGTGAAAAAAGGTGGTGAGGTGAAAACCCGCACCCGTGCCACGTCCGCCCGCCGTGAAAACGGCCTGTGGATTGTCGAAGCCGAAGACGTGGATACCGGCGAGAAATTCAGCTGGAAAGCCCGCGGCCTGGTCAACGCTACCGGCCCATGGGTGAAACAGTTCTTCGACGAAGGAATGCATTTACGTTCACCGTACGGCATCCGCCTGATCAAAGGCAGCCATATCGTCGTGCCTCGCGTTCATGCCCAGAAACAGGCTTACATCCTGCAAAACGAAGATAAACGCATTGTGTTTGTGATCCCGTGGATGGACGAGTTCTCCATCATCGGCACCACCGACGTAGAGTACAAAGGCGATCCGAAAAATGTCGAAATCGACGAAAGCGAGATCAACTACCTGCTGAAGGTCTATAACGCGCACTTTAAGAAACAGCTGGCACGCAACGATATCGTCTGGACATACTCCGGCGTGCGTCCGCTGTGCGATGACGAGTCAGACTCTCCGCAGGCCATCACCCGCGACTATACGCTCGATATCCATGATGTAGACGGTCAGGCTCCGCTGCTGTCGGTGTTCGGCGGCAAGCTCACCACCTACCGCAAGCTGGCCGAGCACGCGCTGGAAAAACTGGTGCCGTACTACAAAGGCATTGGCCCGGCGTGGACGAAAGGCGCGGTATTGCCTGGCGGTGATATTGACGGCAATCGCGATGACTTTGCGGCGAAACTGCGTCGTCGTTACCCGTTCATCACCGAATCGATGGCGCGTCACTTTGCCCGTACTTACGGCAGCAACACCGAGTGGATCCTGGGCGAGGCGAAAGAGCTTGCAGATCTGGGCGAACATTTCGGGCACGAGCTGTACGAAGCCGAGCTGCGCTATCTGGTTGAGCACGAATGGGTTCGCCGTCTGGACGATGCAATCTGGCGTCGCACCAAAGAAGGGATGTGGCTGAATGCAGAGCAGCAGTCTCGCGTGGCGCAGTGGCTGCTGCAACATGCGGGAAAGCGTGAGCTGTCGTTAGCGTCGTAACAGGTGTGGCCTGATGCCCTCACCCCAGCCCTCTCCCACAGGGAGAGGGTGCAAAAAATAAAAACGGCAACCGAAGTTGCCGTTTTGCTTTTTACAATCTCACCGGATCAATATGCCAAATCGAATCGGCATACTCTTTGATGGTCCTGTCTGACGAGAAGTATCCCATATTGGCGATGTTATACATCGCGGCACTGGTCCACTTCTCTTGCTGACGGTACAGCTCATCCACCCTGTCCTGGCAATCCACATAGCTGCGGTAATCCGCCAGCACCTGATAGTGATCGCCAAAGTTAATCAGCGAATCCACCAGGTCACGGTAGCGGCTCGGCTCTTCCGGGTTAAACAAACCGGTCGCGATTTGCGTCAGAACCTGGCGTAACTCTTCGTCCTGCTCGTAATATTCACGCGGTTTGTAACCCTTCTTACGCAGCTCCTCCACCTCTTCCGTCGTATTACCGAAGATGAAGATGTTACCCGCGCCCACGTGTTCGAGCATTTCGACGTTTGCACCGTCCAGCGTACCGATGGTCAACGCGCCATTCAGGGCAAACTTCATGTTACTGGTCCCGGAGGCTTCCGTCCCTGCCGTGGAAATCTGTTCGGAGAGATCCGCCGCCGGAATAATCAGCTGGGCCAGGCTCACGCTGTAGTTCGGGATGAACACCACCTTCAGCTTATCGCCAATATCCGGGTCGTGGTTCACCACCTTCGCCACATCGTTGATGAGGTGAATAATGTGTTTCGCCATGTAGTAAGCGGAAGCCGCCTTACCGGCAAAGATCTTCACGCGCGGAACCCACTCGGCTGTCGGATCGGCCTTGATGCGGTTGTAGTGCGTAATCACATGCAGCACGTTCATCAGCTGACGCTTGTACTCGTGGATACGTTTGATCTGCACGTCGAACAGCGCTTTCGGGTTGGCGACCACATTCAGGTGTAGCGCAAGCCACACCGACAAGCGTTTTTTATTCAACAGCTTAGCTTCACGTACGGCTTTGTTCACCGTCGGGAAATCAATGTGCTGTTCAAGCTCGCTCAACTGCCCCAGATCGGTACGCCATGTGCGGCCGATGTTCGTGTCCAGCACCTCAGACAACGGCTGGTTCGCCAGCGCCAGCCAGCGGCGCGGCGTGACGCCGTTGGTCACGTTGCAGAAACGTGTCGGGAAGATTTTCGCAAAGTCAGCAAACAGCGACTGCACCATCAGGTTCGAGTGCAGCTCAGACACACCGTTCACCTTATGGCTTATCACCACCGCCAGCCAGGCCATACGTACGCGACGACCGTTTGACTCATCGATTATCGATGCGCGGCTCAGCAGGCCAGTATCATTCGGGTACTGCTCCTGAAGAGTTTTCAGGAAGTAGTCGTTGATCTCAAAGATAATCTGCAAGTGACGCGGCAGGATCTTACCCAGCATGTCCACCGGCCAGGTTTCCAGCGCTTCGCTCATCAGCGTGTGGTTGGTATAAGAGAACACCTGACAGGTGACTTCAAACGCGTCATCCCAGCTGAACTTATGTTCGTCAATCAGCAGACGCATCAGCTCAGGGATCGACAACACCGGGTGGGTGTCGTTCAGGTGGATGGCGGTTTTTTCGGCCAGGTTGTTGTACGTTTTGTGCAGCTGATAGTGACGGCTCAGGATGTCCTGAACCGTCGAGGAGACCAGGAAATACTCCTGACGCAGACGCAGCTCGCGCCCGGAGTAGGTTGAGTCATCCGGGTAAAGGACACGGGACACGTTCTCGGAGTGGTTTTTATCCTCCACCGCCGCAAAGTAGTCGCCCTGGTTAAATTTACCGAGGTTGATTTCGCTACTGGCCTGCGCGCTCCACAGGCGCAGCGTGTTGGTGGCGTCGGTGTCGTAGCCCGGGATAATCTGGTCATAGGCCACGGCCAGGATCTCTTCGGTTTCAACCCAGCGGGATTTTTTACCTTCCTGCTGAATGCGTCCGCCAAAGCGCACTTTATAGCGGGTGTTGTGACGCTTGAACTCCCACGGGTTGCCGTATTCCAGCCAGTAATCCGGGGATTCTTTCTGCCGTCCGTCAACGATGTTCTGTTTGAACATGCCGTAGTCATAGCGAATGCCGTAGCCTCGCCCCGGCAGCGCCAGCGTTGCCAGCGAGTCCAGGAAGCACGCCGCCAGGCGCCCCAGGCCACCGTTACCAAGCCCTGGGTCGTTTTCTTCGTCAATCAGCTCTTCTAAATCCAGCCCCATCTCTTCCAGTGCATTTTTGACGTCGTCATAAATACCGAGCGACAACAGTGCGTTGGAAAGGGTGCGGCCAATCAAAAACTCCATCGACAGGTAGTAAACCTGACGCGTTTCTTGTGAGAGCTGGGCGCGGTTGGAGCGCAGCCAGCGTTCTACCAGACGGTCACGCACCGCAAACAGCGTGGCGTTCAGCCACTCGTGCTTGTTGGCAATGACCGGATCTTTCCCAATGGTGAACATCAGCTTATAGGCGATGGAGTGCTTTAACGCCTCGACGCTGAGTGTCGGTGAAGAGTAGCTAAAAGGTGCATTCATATCTGTGACTCCGCCTCGTTACATCAAGCGTTGATAGAGATCGCGGTATGACTGCGCCGCAACGTGCCAACTAAAATCCATGGCCATCGCCTGGCGTTGAACGTAACGCCATAAAGAAGGACGGGACCACAAAACGAAAGCACGCCGAATCGCCCTTAAAAGCGACCAGGCATTACTGTCTTCAAAAACAAACCCGCTGGCAATTCCGTCCGCCAGGTTTTCCAGAGAACTATCGGACACCGTATCGGCCAGCCCGCCCGTGCGTCGCACCAGCGGTAAGGTGCCATACTTCAGGCCGTAGAGCTGAGTCAGGCCGCAAGGTTCGAAACGGCTCGGCACCAGAATGACGTCCGCGCCGCCCATAATGCGGTGCGAAAACGCCTCGTGATAACCGATTTGCACGCCTACCTGGCCCGGGTGTTCCGCCGCCGCGGCGAGGAAACCTTCCTGCAATACCGGATCGCCTGCACCCAGCAGCGCCAGTTGCCCGCCTTGCTCCAGTAATCCCGGTAACGCTTCCAGCACCAGATCCAACCCTTTCTGACTGGTCAGGCGGCTGACCACGGCGAACAACGGCACTTTGTCATTCACCTTCAGCCCCATTGCGATTTGCAGCTGACGTTTGTTTTCCGCTTTGTCTTCTACGGAATCACGATCATAGCGAGACGCCAGCAGGAGGTCGGTTTCCGGGCTCCAGATTTTCTCGTCAACGCCGTTCAAAATCCCCGACAAGCGTCCTTCCCGATGACGCTGGCGCAACAGCCCTTCCAGACCATAGCCAAACTCTGCCTCGGTGATTTCGCGGGCATAGGTTGGGCTAACCGCCGTAATATGATCGGCGTAGTACAGCCCCGCTTTCAGGAAGGAAATTTGTCCGCCAAATTCCAGCCCGTGCATGTTATAGAACGACCATGGCAGCCCGATGTCATTCATATGATGGGCGTAATACATGCCCTGATACGCCAGGTTGTGCACCGTAAAGACCGATTTGGCCGGGTGGCCCATCGCGGCGAGGTACGCGGGAGCAAGCCCCGCGTGCCAGTCGTGCGCGTGAACCACATCCGGGCGCCAGAAAGGATCTAACCCGATAGCCATCTCCGCCCCCACCCAGCCGAGCAGCGCAAAGCGCTGCACGTTGTCCGGGTAAGCAAACAGATTGGTGTCGTGGTACGGACTCCCTGGTCTGTCGTATAAATGCGGTGCGTCAATCAGGTAAATTCCCACACCATTGTAATGTCCAAACAGTAGCGTGATGCGCCCGGCGAAGGTTTCACGGCGAGTCACGACCTGAGCATCAGGAATACCTCGCCGGATGTCAGGAAAAGCGGGTAACAGGACCCGGGCATCCACACCACCGGCAATTTGCGCCGCAGGTAATGCACCAATAACATCCGCCAGACCGCCCGTCTTTAATAACGGGAACATCTCTGAACATACATGTAAGACCTGCATTAGCGCTCCTGTTTGACGTGCAATTTCCGCAGCATTTCCCGTGTTACCAACACGATCCCTTCTTCTGAACGGTAGAAGCGACGCGCATCTTCTTCCGCATTCTCGCCAATCACCATGCCTTCAGGGATGACGCAAGCGCGGTCGATAACGCAACGGCGCAAACGGCATGAGCGCCCTACCCAGACATCTGGCAGTAATACTGCCGAGTCGATATTACAGAAAGAGTTCACGCGCACACGCGGGAACAACACGGACTGCACCACCACAGAGCCGGAGATAATGCACCCGCCGGAAACCAGCGAGTTCAGCGTCATGCCGTGGCTGCCGGAGCGATCCTGAACGAATTTCGCCGGCGGCAGGGATTCCATATGGGTACGAATTGGCCAGTTCTGGTCGTACATATCCAGCTCAGGTGTCACCGATGCCAGATCCAGGTTCGCTTTCCAGTATGCTTCCAGCGTTCCTACATCGCGCCAGTACGGCTCCGAATTCGGGTCAGACTGGACGCAGGACAGTGGGAATGGATGTGCATAAGCCATGCCAGCTTTGGTGATTTTCGGGATGATGTCTTTACCAAAGTCATGGCTTGAGTTTTCGTCTTTATCGTCCTCTTCGAGCAACTCATAAAGATAATCTGCATCAAAGACATAGATCCCCATACTGGCGAGCGATTTGGTTGGGTCGTTCGGCATGGTCGGCGGATTCGCCGGTTTTTCGACAAAGTCGATAATCTTGTCATCTTCATCCACATCCATGACGCCAAACGCCGTCGCCTCAGCAACGGGCACAGGCAGACACGCCACGGTGCAACGTGCCCCTTTTTCGACGTGGTCGATAAGCATGTGGGAGTAGTCTTGTTTGTAGATATGGTCTCCAGCGAGGATCACGATGTATTCCGCACTGTAGCGACGAATAATGTCGAGGTTTTGCGTTACCGCATCCGCCGTGCCGCGATACCAGTTTTCACCGTGAACGCGCTGCTGAGCAGGAAGCAAATCGACAAACTCGTTCATCTCTTCACTGAAGAATGACCAGCCACGCTGAATATGCTGAACCAGAGTGTGCGACTGGTACTGAGTAATGACGCCAATTCGGCGAATGCCGGAGTTAAGGCAGTTGGACAATGCGAAGTCGATGATACGGAACTTACCACCAAAGTGAACGGCCGGTTTGGCGCGTTTGATGGTCAAATCTTTAAGACGGGTACCGCGGCCACCAGCCAGTATCAGGGCAACTGTTTTTAATGGTAGCTGGCGTGCCAACATTAAGGGATCGTTCTTCTCTAATCTAACCATGACTAACTCCTTTTTTATCATCTCTGGAACACGCACACTCCGTGCGCAGGCCCATGCCAGACTGCCATTACGACCGGATTATCCTCTCCGGCAAAAGGGGGAATGGCGTGCCACGCCCCATCAGGTAATACAAAATTAACCACGTCTTGCGTGGCGTTTAACGTGATAAGCCAGCGCTCCGAAAGCAGGATTTGCAGGCATGGCGCACCGCTTTGCCACTCTTGTGCGCTCAGCGGTTGTGCCTCTTTGTTTAACCAGACAACATTGCCATCGCCCTCTTCCCACCACTGATTTGCCGTCAGCGCGGGGATGGTCTGGCGAAGATGGATCAGTGCCGCCGTAAAGTGCACCAGCCCGCTGTTCGCCTGTTCCCATTCCAGCCAGGTGAGAGTGTTATCCTGGCAATAGGCATTGTTGTTGCCATGCTGGCTGTGACCATGTTCATCACCGGCCAACAGCATCGGCGTGCCTTGCGACAGCAACAGCGTTGTCAGCAGCGCATGGATGCTGGCGCGGCGTCGCTCGATGATGTCCTGACTGCCGCCTAACCCTTCTATACCATGATTGAAGCTATGGTTATTGTTAGTGCCATCGCGATTCTCTTCGCCGTTTGCCTCATTGTGTTTCTGATTGAAACAAACGCAGTCGCGCAGAGTGAAACCGTCATGCGCCGTCACCAGGTTGACGGTGGCAGAAGGTTTTTTTCCATCGCGTTTAAACAGATCGCTGGACGCCGCAAAGCGTCCGGCAAATTCGCCCAGCGACACGCTTCGTTCCAGCCAGAAGCGGCGCGTGGCATCACGGTAATGATCGTTCCACTCGGCAAATAACGGCGGGAAATTCCCCACCTGATAACCGCCTTCGCCAATGTCCCAGGGCTCCGCAATCAGTTTGACCTGCGAGAGCACCGGGCAGTTTTTTATCGCCTCAAACAGCGGCGCCTGTTGGCTGAATGCTGGAGTCCGCCCCATTACCGAGGCTAAATCGAAACGGAAGCCGTCAACATGGAACGTTTCAACCCAATACCTCAGGCATTCATACGCATAGTGGGTCACAGCCGGATGGCTGAGATTGAGCGTGTTACCGCAACCGGTCCAGTTGTGGTAATCGCCATCTTCCCTTATCCAATAATAGCTACGGTTATCAATTCCGCGCAGGGAGAGCGTGGGGCCATCAAGATCGCTTTCAGCAGTGTGGTTCAGCACCACATCCAGAATGACCTCAATGCCCGCCTCATGCAGCGCCTTTACCGCATCGCGGAATTCATCCCGCGCCTTATCAGGATGCACCGCATAGCGCGGCTCAAGCGCAAACATCGCCAGCGGGTTGTAACCCCAGTAGTTGCTCAGCCCCAGCCGTTGCAGGCGCGGTTCGCTGGCGAAATGCGCTACAGGCAGCAGCTCCAGCGCGGTGATCCCCAGATGCTTCAGGTAAGCAATCATCACCGGATGCGCGAGCGCCTTATAGGTACCGCGTATCTCTTTGGGGATCGACGGGTGCAGATACGTCAGCCCCTTGACGTGCGCCTCGTAAATCACGGTTTTGCCCCACGGGGTGCGCGGCGGTTCGTCACCTTCCCAGTCGTAGAGCTCGTTGACTACCACGCTTTTTGGCGCAACGGGCGCGCTGTCACGGTGGTCGGGTTCGCCGTAGCCAACGTGTAAAACCGGGTCGTCAATCAGATCGCCTTCTACGCGGTGTGCGCAAGGGTCGAGCAACAGCTTCGCCGGGTTAAACCAGTGGCCTTGCCCCGGCTCCCACGGGCCATGAACGCGAAAACCGTAGTGCATTCCTGGCCGCCCTCCGGCCAGGTAGCCATGCCAGGTATCTCCTGTGCGTGCGGGCAGGTCGTAGCGATGCTCGTTACCTTCCCCGTCAAACACACACAGTTCCACCCGCTCCGCATGAGCGGAAAAGAGGGTGAAGTTCACGCCCTTTCCGTCAAAACTCGCCCCGAGCGGCTCGGGTCTACCTGCCGTGAGTTGCGTCATTCACCCTCCCGAACCAGCCAGATTGTGCTCAGCGGCGGCAACGTCAGGCTCAGTGAATTCGGGCGTCCGTGGCTTTCCATCTCATCACTTTGCACCAGCCCGCCGTTACCCACGTTACTGCCGTGGTAGTGCATGGAATCGGTGTTCAGTATTTCGCGCCATTTGCCGGCCTGATTAATGCCGAAGCGGTAATGCTGGCGAGGAACAGGGGTAAAGTTGCTGACGACGATGATTTCATTACCTGCTTTATCGCGACGGACAAAGGCCAGCACCGAACGTTCGTTATCGTCCACCACCAGCCACTCAAAACCGTATGCTTCGAAGTCGAGTTCGTGCAGGGCTTTATGATGGCGATAGGTCAGGTTCAGGTCACGGACCAGGCGCTGAACGCCGTGGTGCCAGTTATCTCCGCCTTCGAGCAGATGCCAGTCAAGGCTCCCGTCGTGGTTCCACTCGCGCCCCTGAGCAAACTCGTTGCCCATAAACAGCAGTTTTTTGCCCGGGAAGGCAAACAGCCAGCCGTAGTAGGCGCGCAGGTTGGCAAACTTCTGCCATGCGTCGCCAGGCATCCGGTCGAGAATGGATTTTTTACCATGCACCACTTCGTCGTGCGACAGCGGCAGCATGAAGTTTTCGGTGTAGTTGTAGAGCATCCCGAAGGTGAGTTTATCGTGGTGATACTGGCGATGAACCGGATCGAGCTTCATGTAGTCGAGCGTGTCGTGCATCCAGCCCAGGTTCCACTTGTACCAGAAGCCCAGGCCGCCCATTGACGCAGGGCGAGATACGCCCGCGAAGTCGGTCGACTCTTCCGCCATCGTGACGGCGCCCTCAACCTGCTCACCAATAATGCGGTTGGTGCTGCGCAGGAACTCAATGGCTTCCAGATTTTCGCGTCCGCCAAATTCGTTAGGGATCCACTCCCCTTCTTTACGGCTGTAGTCGCGATAGATCATCGACGCCACCGCATCGACACGCAGGGCATCAATACCAAAACGTTCGATCCAGTACAGGGCATTACCCACCAGATAGTTCGTGACTTCACGGCGACCGTAGTTGTAGATCAGCGTGTTCCAGTCCTGGTGATACCCTTCACGCGGGTCGCTGTGCTCATACAGAGGGGTGCCATCAAATTCAGCCAGACCAAAATCATCCGACGGGAAATGGCCAGGCACCCAGTCGAGAATGACGTTCAGCCCGGCCGCGTGTGCGGCACTGATGAAATAGCGGAAGTCATCGCGTGTGCCAAAGCGGCGTGTTGGCGCATACAGCCCGGTGGGTTGATAACCCCAACTACCGTCGAAAGGATGTTCGTTAACCGGCAAAAGCTCCAGATGGGTAAAGCCCATCCATTTGGCGTACGGCACCAGCTGATCGGCCAGTTCGCGGTAGCTAAGCCAGAAATTGTTATCGGTGTGGCGACGCCATGATCCAAGATGCACTTCATACACGGAAATAGGCGCATCAAAGCGGTTCGCTCGCTTGCGCTCCTCGCTCTGGGTAACTTTTTCCGGCAGGCCGCAAATCAGCGATGCCGTGTCCGGGCGCATTTGCGCTTCGAAGGCGTACGGGTCGGCTTTAATGCGCAGCTTTCCGTGCGCGTCAATCATCTCGAATTTGTAGAGCTGGCCGTTGTGTGCGCCGGGGATAAACAGCTCCCAGATGCCGGTTTCACGGCGCAGACGCATCGGATGACGGCGGCCGTCCCAGTAGTTGAACTGGCCGACGACAGACACGCGCCGGGCGTTCGGCGCCCACACGGAAAAACGGGTTCCCGTGATGCCATCCATCGTGTCTGCATGTGCCCCCAGCGTTTCGTAAGGGCGCAAATGGGTCCCTTCAGACAGCAGCCATGCGTCCATCTCCTGTAAAAGAGGACCAAAGCTGTAAGGATCATCAATGAGATTTTGCTGGCCGTGCCAGATAACGGCGAGTTGATAACGGAAAGGGTTTTTACGACGAGGCATTACGCCCGAAAAAAAGCCGCGTGAATCAAGGCATTCCAGATTGCCCACTTTACGCCCGGTTTTAGGTTCAATGACCCACACTTCTGTGGCGTCCGGTAACAGTGCGCGGACTTCCAGCCCGGCGTCTGTGCGGTGCATTCCCAGAATGGAAAAAGGGTCGGCAAAATGACCCGCAATAAGCGCATTAATCACGTCTCTATCCACACGATCAGACATGGTATTCATCCTGTTTTTTAGTAATCGCCCCTTTTTAAGCGCCCGGGTGCGATTTTTAATGTGACCTGAACGAAGCTCCTCTCTGCTTCGTCCTACCCTCAGGTAAGAAAGACTCTCCCTTAAAGCATAGCCAACGCTCTAAATGACTCCTGATAAAAAATAAGACATACGCGTTTACTCCATGTAGTACGCAAAAAAAGGGGTGACAATGCACCCCTGAGATTTAACAAATTATTACGCCAGCTGGCGAAGCATTCTGCGCAGCGGCTCGGCGGCGCCCCACAGCAGCTGGTCACCCACGGTGAACGCGGACAAGAATTCCGGCCCCATGTTCAGTTTACGCAGACGACCAACCGGGGTGGTCAGCGTACCGGTGACTGCCGCCGGGGTCAGTTCACGCATGGTGATGTCACGATCGTTCGGCACCACTTTCGCCCACGGGTTGTGCGCAGCCAGCAGTTCTTCCACAGTCGGAATAGACACATCTTTTTTCAGTTTAATGGTGAAGGCCTGGCTGTGGCAGCGCAGCGCGCCGATACGCACGCACAGACCGTCAACCGGAATAGTGTTCGCGGTCGCGAGGATTTTGTTGGTCTCGGCCTGGCCTTTCCACTCTTCGCGGGTCTGGCCGTTATCCAGCTGTTTGTCGATCCATGGGATCAGACCACCGGCCAGCGGTACGCCGAAGTTATCCACCGGCAGCTCGCCGCTGCGGGTCAGCTGAGTCACTTTACGCTCGATATCGAGAATCGCAGACGCCGGGTTTGCCAGTTCACTGGCAACGCTCTGGTGCAGTTGGCCCATCTGGGTCAGCAGTTCGCGCATATGGCGCGCGCCGCCACCGGAAGCCGCCTGATAGGTTGCAACAGATACCCACTCAACCAGATCCTGAGCGAACAGGCCGCCCAGAGACATCAGCATCAGGCTGACGGTGCAGTTACCGCCGACAAAGGTTTTCACGCCGTTGTTCAGGCCATCGGTGATCACGTCCTGGTTAACCGGGTCAAGAATGATGATGGCATCGTCTTTCATACGCAGCGAAGAGGCCGCGTCAATCCAGTAGCCCTGCCAGCCGCTTTCACGCAGCTTTGGATAGATTTCGTTGGTATAATCGCCGCCCTGGCACGTGACAATAATGTCGAGTGCCTTCAGCGCTTCCAGATCGTAAGCATCCTGCAACGTGCCTGTGGTACCACCAAAGGACGGTGCAGCCTGGCCGAGCTGGGAAGTGGAGAAGAAGACCGGGCGGATAGCGTCGAAATCGCGCTCTTCAACCATGCGTTGCATGAGTACAGAGCCGACCATACCGCGCCAACCGATAAAACCAACGTTTTTCATAGCATTTTTTTCCTGGAGAGGTGTGTGCTGTTTGTGCAAACCAGTATTCAACTGGGATATGCTTCACATTACAAAATGCTGCCAAAGTCGCAAGCGAAATTAATCGATGATTGCCCGGCAATCAGAAAAGCAGCTAATTATCAGAATGACCATAAAAAGTATCAGGGATAACTTACGATGAGTGAAATCATTTCCGCAGCGGTTTTATTGATCCTGATTATGGATCCACTCGGAAACTTACCTATCTTCATGTCGGTGCTTAAACACACCGAGCCGAAGCGCCGCCG
Source organism: Enterobacter soli ATCC BAA-2102 (assembly GCF_001654845.1). Taxonomy (GTDB): domain Bacteria; phylum Pseudomonadota; class Gammaproteobacteria; order Enterobacterales; family Enterobacteriaceae; genus Enterobacter; species Enterobacter soli. Next base: position 102,540 of record NZ_LXES01000011.1, read on the forward strand.
GGCAATTATGATCCGCGAGCTTCTGATTGCGTTGCTGGTGATGTTTATCTTCCTTTTCGCGGGCGAAAAAATCCTCGCGTTCCTGAATTTACGCGCAGAAACGGTCTCTATTTCCGGCGGGATTATCCTGTTCCTGATCGCCATCAAAATGATTTTCCCGAGCGCGGAAGGGAGCAGCAGCGGGCTGCCTGCGGGTGAAGAGCCGTTTATCGTGCCGCTGGCGATCCCTCTGGTCGCCGGGCCGACGATTCTGGCGACGCTGATGCTGCTGTCGCATCAGTATCCGAACCAGATGAGCCACCTGGTGATTGCCCTGCTGATTGCCTGGGGCGGGACGTTTATTATTTTGCTGCAATCGTCGCTGTTTTTACGTCTGCTGGGCGAGAAAGGGGTGAATGCGCTGGAGCGCTTGATGGGGCTGATTCTGGTGATGATGGCGACCCAGATGTTCCTGGACGGGATCCGGGCGTGGATGAAGGGGTAGCAAGGTAAAAGCAAAACGGCAACCACGTTGCCGTTTTTAGTGTTTGCTCCCCCTCCCTGTGGGCTGAGGGTTCCCCAGTAATTTTTGTCTTTATTCAGCGATGACATTACGCCATTGAAATAAAAGACTACTAGCGGCTCCATGGTCCGGCTGAAAATCGCCGAAGCGTTT
>NZ_LXES01000012.1 GCF_001654845.1 Enterobacter soli ATCC BAA-2102
TTCCCAAGGGGAGAGGGAGTTGTCCGTGCTCGTATTTTTGTGGGGATTCCTCAACCCTGTGGGAGAGGGCCGGGGTAATGGCACCAGACCGCACTCATCAATAATAATCCTTCGTTTTGCGAGCCGCCTTCCAGAGCCTCTCTTGCCACCCTTATGGCAAAGCAGTATCTTCTTGCCGCGCCTGCAAAATCAGGCGTCAGGATTAGCCTCCTGCCTTACTTCTTCGGTGACGCAAGTATTTTTGTGTCGCACGCTTAGCTACACTCCAAGGGTGGGCCGAGCGGGGGCGTCGCAAGACGCGCCGGTATCCGAAGAGGCCGGTAAGGCTAACCCTGCTCGGTTCCGCCACCAGCGAGATTAGCCTCTCCAGTGGTGGATAAAAACTACTCTTTGGAGGCGGTCATATGACTACTACCCCTGGCTTTTCTCACTCTTTATTCACCACCCCATTCGATCACACCACCGATTTCACCGCGCTGGCGGACAACTGCGAGCGATTCGTAGATGTGCTGGTTGAATGTGAAGATCCGGCACAAAAGATGGCGCTATGCGGACGGCTCTCTGCCTGCCTCGCTCTGCTCCAGCCCACGCTGCTTGAACCTGTTCCGGAACATGTAAAAGCCAGACTGACGGTGGATGACCTGCCGCTGGATGTACCGGTCTTCGAGCCGGAATTGGATCAACTGGGGAGATACTGCCAGCTGCTAACGCAGTTGCTGTTAGCTCGAACGCTGTCAAAAAGTGATGAAAGAGTGGCGGGTGATTTGTTGCAGGGCTTAGTGGGGTTATACAGCGATACGCTGAAAGCGCCGCGCTGGCTGCGCACAACGGAAGGCATCGTGCAGCTGTAAAAAAGCCGGGTGGCGCTAGCGCTTACCCGGCCTACAGGACGTAGGGTTTTTGTAGGTCGGGTAAGGCGAAGCCGCCACCCGACAAAATCCAATCTCTGCGGCCTGATGCCCTCACCCCGGCCCTCTCCCACAGGGAGAGGGAGAAAACCGGAGTTAGCTCAACAACGTAAACGCAATCATCCCGACAATCGCACCTGTTGTGCCGAGGATAGTTTCCATCAGCGTCCAGGTTTTCAGGGTTTGCGCTTCAGTCGCGCCGGTAAATTTACCGAACAGCCAGAAGCCTGCGTCATTCACGTGAGACACCACGATAGACCCACCCGCGATACAGATAGACAGCGCTGCCATCTGCGCACCGGAGTAGTTCAGCTGTTCAATCACCGGCATCACCAGGCCCACGGCGGTTAAACACGCCACAGTCGCAGAGCCTTGAATGATACGCACCGCAGCCGCCAGCACGAAGCAGGTTACCGCAATCGGCAAACCCATACCGGTCAGCGCTTCGCCCAGAGCCGGGCCCACGCCGGAATCCACCAGCACCTGCTTGAACACGCCACCGGCACCGATCACCAGCAGAATGATACCCGCCGGTTGCAGCGCCGCGCCGCAGATCTCCATCACGCGGTCTTTTGGCATCCCCTGACGCATCGCCAGGCCGTAAATCGCCACCAGACACGCCACCAGGATCGCCGTGAACGGATGGCCGATAAACTCAAACCATTCGTAGGCGGAAGATCCGACCGGAACAAAGCGCGCAGCAATGGTTTTCAGGCCCACCAGCACCAGCGGCAGCAGGATCAGTGACAGGCTGAAACCGAAGGACGGCATCTTACCTTCGCCAAGATGCGGCTCGGTAATGTCATCAGGAATGTGCAGCTCAACGTAACGGCTGATGAAATTGCCCCACAGCGGGCCGGCAATAATCATCCCCGGAATTGCCGCGCACAGGCCAATCAGGATCATCCAGCCAAAGTCAGCGTGCATCTGGGAAGCCAGCAGCATCGGTGCAGGCCCCGGCAGCAGGAACGCTGCGGCAGCTGCCACGCCCGCAAACAGCGGAAGAACCAGCTTCACAAGGTTGGTGCCAGTATGGCGCGCCATCGAGAATGCCACGCTAATCAGCAGCACCACCGCCACTTCGAAGAACAGCGGCAGCGCGCAAATCAGACCGGCCAGACCAATTGCATAGTGCGCGCGGCTGTGCCCGAAGGATTTCAGCATTTTGACGGCTATCTGATCGACTGCGCCCGTCTCATGCAAAATCTTGCCAAACATCGCACCCAGTGCCACGACAATCGCCAGGAAGCCCAGCGTGCCGCCCATCCCTTTTTCCATGGTCGCTGCGATTTTGTCGAGCGGCATCCCGGAAAACAGACCTGCACCAATAGAAACCACCATCAAAGCAACGAAAGCGTGCATACGCGCTTTCATCACTAAAAACAGCAGCAGCAAAACAGAACCTACTGCTGTTAAAACAAGCGTTAATGTACTCACAACTTACTGCCTTTTATTAATAACCTCGATGGTGCTGGCAACAACACCTTCCAGTGACTGATCGATATCAACCACTAAAACATCTTTCTCATCCGCGCCCGGCTCCTGCAACGCTTCAAACTGCGTCACCAGCATCTGGGTTTTGAAGAAGTGACCTTTGCGCGCCTTCAGGCGGCTTTCAATCACCTCGAAATCACCTTTCAGGTAGATGAAAGAGAGGTTCGGGTTACCGTCACGCAGCAGGTCGCGGTAGGTTTTTTTCAGCGCGGAACACACAATCAAAGAGACTTTGTTGGTGCGCTGCATCGCGAACGCGGCGTCGTTCAGCGCCTGCAACCACGGTTTGCGGTCGTCGTCATTCAGCGGTTCGCCTGCGGCCATTTTGGTGATGTTGCTGCGCGGATGGAGGAAGTCGCCATCAAGAAACGCGGCATGAAGTTGATGCGCCACTTCGCTGGCGACGGCAGATTTACCGCTACCGGAAACGCCCATCAGGACGTAAACGTGGTGATCATGATTAGTCGTGCTCAAAGGGAGTCCCTCAGTCAATTGTTACGGGTAACTGTTATCGGTAACATTGTCCTGCCGGGGCAAAACAGAAGCAATATCCAAACGTGCGCGAAGTGAATAAGTGTGAGCTACTTCAAATTTGTCAGGTTAAATAGATCCACCCGGTGACAAGGTGAAACCTAAATCTAACATTTTAGGGGTCACGACCTCGCCACGAATGCGCGCCAGCAGGCGTTCTGCGCCAATACGCCCCATGCGCTCACGCGGTGTCAGGACGCTCGCCAGACGCGGCTCCATCACCTGACCAATGTCATGGCCGTGGAAGCCGGCAATCGCCATATCATCAGGGATTTTCAGCCCCAGACGCTGACATTCGAACGCCGCCCCCACCGCGAGGTCATCGTTGGTGCAGAAAATACCGTCCAGTTGCGGATACTCGCGTCGTGCCTGGCGCATCAGCTCAATACCCGAGGTGTAGGAAGAGGATTGCTCTACCATCACGCTGTACGGGATTAAGTTTGCGTCGAGCATCGCCTGCTCGTATCCCTTCTGTTTGATGATAGTACGTTCATCAAGACGCGCACCCAGGTAGGCCACATGGCGATGACCGCGGGCGATGATCGCCGCCGTCATTTGACGCGCCGCTTCGAAGTTATCAAACCCGACGGCAATATCGAGGCAAGGAGACTGGCTGTCCATCAACTCCACCACCGGGATGCCGGCCACTTCAATCATTTTCAGCGTGCGCGGGGTGTGAGTACGTTCCGTTAAAATCAGGCCGTCGATGTTCCAGGAAAGCATTGATTCAAGACGTTCTTCTTCCAGTTCTGGCTTGTACCCGTAGTGTGCCAGCATGGTCTGATAACCAAACGCATCGGTCACACTTTCGATACCGCGTAATACTTCGGCGAAAACCTGGTTGGTTAAGGAAGGAAGCAGGACACCTACCGCGCGGCTGGTTGCGTTGGAGAGAATATCGGGTGCGCGGTTGGGGATATAACCCAGTTCATCGAGGGCAGCGGCAATCTTGCCACGCAACGCCACGGAAACCTGTTCCGGGTTACGTAAAAAGCGGCTGACCGTCATTTTGGTCACACCGACGCGATCGGCTACATCCTGAAGTACGGGGCGTTTCTTTTTCATCGTCCTGAGAAATCTTAAGTGATAGATTTTCTCAGTTTATCACGGACAAAGCCCATCCTTCCCCTTTCACAGGGAAGGATGGGCAATTATTTATGAATTATTAAACCGGCGGCAGATCGAACAGCAGAATTTCGCTTTCGCTGTCGGCATGAACGGACAGTGCCTGCTCATCCCAGATTGCCAGACCATCAGCCGTGGTGGCTTTGGTACCGTTAATGGTCACTTCACCTTTCACCACCTGGATCCACACGCGGCGGTTGGCGGCAATCTGATGCACAGACTGTTCGTTTTTCGCGAGTGCCCAGCGATACAGTTCCATATCCTGGTTCACTTTCAGCGAACCTTCACGCGCATCCGGGGACAGCACCAGCTGTTTGCCCTGCTCTGCGTCAAAGCGACGCTGTTCGTAACGCGGCGTGATGCCGGTTTTTTCTGGAATGATCCAGATTTGATACAGGTGCAGTTTTTCCGTTTTGCTTGGGTTGTACTCAGAGTGACGCACCCCGGTACCCGCGCTCATAATCTGGAACTCGCCCGCCGGAACCTGTTCTTTGTTGCCCATGCTGTCCTGGTGCTCAACCGCCCCTTCCAGCACATAAGTCAGGATTTCCATGTCTTTGTGCGGGTGAGTACCGAAGCCCTGGCCTGCGTCGATCACGTCGTCGTTAATCACGCGCAGTGCCGAGAAGCCCATGAAATTCGGATCGTAGTAATCGGCAAACGAGAATGAATGCCATGAGTCCAGCCAGCCATGATTCGCGTGACCACGTTCGTTTGCTTTGCGTAAGTAGATCATTGTTTTCACCCTCAGTTCGTTTCGATGGAGTAAGTGTGGACGCAAACGGCCTGGGATCATAGAGGGTGAAAATTGACTCCTCTGTTCAAAAAATATGAACAAGCACAGAGGAGCCTTTTTTACTTATCTGGCGAGGGTTATCGTGGCAGGAGAAGCCTGTTCAAAAGCCCGCTCAAGGATTTCAAGGTTGGTCAGAACTTCAGTTTCCTTGACGTAATTCGGCGCACCGTTGCTGAGGGTGTCAAACAAGGCATCGTACACGCGGCCATAGTCGCCCATTTCAGGCGTCAGTTCTTCCCGGACCGTTATGCCGTCGTCGTTCACATACTCCAGCACGCCTACGGAATCATCCGCGGCAAACCCAGGGTCGCCTGGCATGATATTGGCCTTCAGGCTGGTTTCTTGCTGGTCAATGCCGTACTTGATAAACGACCCTTTCGTGCCGTGAACGATGAATTTCGGATAGTCGATTTTCACCAGATGGCTGGTTTTGACGATGGCCTTCAGGTCGCCGTAAAACAGCTGTGCTTCAAAAGTATCGTCCGGGTTGGCTTTATTACGCAGGCTGCGGATGTCATACGCCACGTTACCCGGGCGGCCAAACAGGGAGATGATTTGGTCCATGGTGTGTACGCCCAGGCCATAGAACGCGCCATCCTGCGGCTGGCCGGGTTTGGTTTCCGCCACCGGGCGGAAGTAATCGAAATGGCTTTCAATCTCAACGATATCGCCGAGCTTACCGCTCTCAATGGCCTTTTTCGCCGTCAGGAAGCAGCTGTCAAAACGGCGATTCTGGTATGGCGTGACGGTCAGCCCTTTGCTTTTCGCCAGCGCAAACAGGGTTTTCGCTTCGGCAAGCGTTGGGGTGAACGGTTTTTCCACCAGCACGTTCTTCCCGGCTTCCAGCGCGCGTTTCGCGTAGTCGAAATGGCTGTCAGCATGGGTACAAACGATCACCAGTTTGACCTGCGGATCGTTTAGGACTTCATCAAGATCGCTGGTGAAATGAATATGGGAATACTGCGGGGATTGCTCTTCAGGTTTCGCGCTACGGCGGTAGACGTGGGCAACGTGCCAGCGGTCTTTACGGTTGAGAACATACGGCAGGTGATACCGGGTGGTGCTTTTACCAAATCCAATAAATGCGCAATGTAGGGTCATGGCTCAGTCCTTTTGGAAGGTTACTGAGTGCAACCATAGCGCAAGTTTTGCCCTCACCCTAGCTTTCAGATGTTCGCGCATCAGCCGTCGGCGTCGCAGGCAGTTTGCTCACGGCAAGCGCGCAGCAACCGGAACGTACACAGAGTACGTGAGGATTGCGAGCACTTCCCGGGAGCAAAATGGCAAGTAAGCCAGGCTGAAACAAAACCCCAAAAAAAAAGCCAGCTAGAAGCTGGCTAAAGTAATACTGGAAGCAATGTGAGCAATGTCGTGCTTTCAGGTTCCCGTAGCGGTCTTCCTGAATGCAGAGCAATAATAATCATTCTCATTCGCACTTGTCCAATACTTTTTGCAAAAAATAGCGGTTGACTCAAATTTTAAAGTCACAGATGTTGAAAGAGACATTAACCCACAGAGGACGAAGGAATGAGTGAGATAGTGATACGCCACGCTGAACCGAAAGATGCCGAAGCATTACGCCACAACTATATGCATCCGGAGGTGTATCACGACACGCTACAACTACCTCATCCTTCCCTTGAGCATTGGCAGGAGCGCCTTAATCCTAAGCCTGGCCAGAAGCGTCTGGTGGCCTGTATCGATGAGAAGATTGTCGGCGATCTGGCGCTTCAGGTGGAAGCCAGCCCACGCCGCAGCCACGTGGCAACCTTTGGTATCAGCGTTGCCGCGCAGGCTCAGGGGCGCGGAGTCGGCAGTGCATTAATGCGTGAGATGATCAACCTTTGCGACAACTGGATGCGCATCGACCGTATTGAGTTAACGGTGTTTGCTGATAATCCGCCAGCGCTGGCGTTGTACCGGAAATTTGGCTTTGAAATTGAGGGTACGGGCAAGAAATTCGCGCTGCGTAACGGCGAGTATGTGGATGCGTATTATATGGCGCGAATGAAGTAGCTCATTTCCCCCTCACCCCAGCCCTCTCCCCAAAGGGGCGAGGGGGAAAAGATCGCACCGTGCAATCCCCTCTCCCCTTTGGGGTGAGGGGAACAATCAGTACCCCGCCGTTAAATCATCCACCGAACGCGGATCCGATGCCCCAAACAACGCACCGTCCGGCCCAACCATAATGCTCTGGGTGCTGCCCATCGCCTCTTTCACCGCCACTTTCTGTCCGCGCTGCTCAAGCAGTTTGATGGTGTCCGGGCTAAAGCCTTTCTCGACGCGCAGCTCATCCGGCAGCCACTGATGGTGGAAACGCGGAGCATTAGTGGCTTCCGCCACGTTCATCCCAAAGTCGATACTGTTCACCACCATTTGCAGCACGGTCGTGATAATGCGGCTACCGCCAGGGCTGCCGGTCACCAGCCAGGTTTTACCGTCTTTTACCACGATAGTTGGAGACATCGACGACAGCGGACGTTTCTTCGGCCCGACGGCGTTAGCATCGCCGCCCACCAGTCCGTAGACGTTTGGCACGCCCGGTTTGGCGGAGAAGTCATCCATCTCGTTATTCAGAAGGATGCCGCTGTTACCCGCCACAATCCCGGTGCCGAAGGTGGTGTTGAGCGTATAGGTCACCGCCACCGCGTTGCCGTCTTTATCCACCACCGAGAAGTGGGTGGTCTGGTTGCTTTCATACGGTGCCAGCTTGCCAGGGCGGATTTCGCTCGACGGTTTGGCTTTATTGATATCAATCTCATCAGCAATGGATTTGGCATAGGCTTTGTTGGTCAGCGCCTGCCACGGCACCTTCACAAAGTCCGGGTCACCGAGATATTCCGAACGGTCGGCGTAGGCGCGTTTTTCCGCCTCCGCCATCACCTGCATGGCATCAGCACTGCCGAAACCAAACTTGTGCATATCGAAGTTTTCAAGAATGTTGAGGATCTGCACGATGTGGATCCCGCCAGAAGACGGCGGCGGCATAGAGAACACCTGATAACCACGATAGTTTCCGCTAATCGGCTCACGCTCAACCGCCTTGTACTCAGCCAGATCCGCTTTGGTGATTAGCCCGCCGTTCTTTTGCATCTCTTCGGCAATCTGGTCAGCGATTGCCCCTTTGTAGAAAGCATCCGGCCCGTGCTCGGCAATCAGCTCCAGGCTTTTCGCCAGATTTTTCTGCACCAGCTTGTCGCCCTTTTTCAGCGGCTCGCCGTCCTTCCAGAAGATGGCCTTACTGTTTTCATGATTCGGGATCACTTCGCTGCCGTAAGTTTTCAGGTCGTCAGCCAGTGCATCGTTCACGACAAAGCCGTCTCGCGCTAGCTTAATGGCAGGCTGCACCACTTTATTGAGCGGCATCGAGCCATATTTTTCCAGCGCTAGGGAGAAGCCCGCCACCGTACCCGGCGTGCCGGATGCCAGGTGCGACGTCAGCGATTTTTTGCTGTCCGGGTTGCCCTGGTCATCAAGGAACATATCGCGGGAAGCCTGATTCGGCGCCATTTCGCGGAAGTCGATGGCCGTGGTTTTACCGTCTTTGGTGCGCAGCATCATAAAGCCGCCGCCGCCCAGGTTACCGGCCTGCGGGTGCGTCACCGCCAGCGCGTAACCCACCGCCACCGCGGCATCTACCGCGTTCCCACCCTGCCTGAGAATATCCACGCCGACTCGCGTGGCCATCGCATCAACTGATGCCACCATGCCATGCGTCGCCCGCACGGGATGAAACACATCTTCTTCCACGCCGTAGGACACTGGCGGAGCGGCTGGCGGGTTTGCCGCCACGCTAAATGTGCCGCCTGCCATTAACGCCGCGATTGCAATCCAGCGCAAATACGTTGGTTTCATATTTATTGTTCTCCAGGTGATGGGATCCATATTCCCGGGTTAAGCCTGGTTCACAACTCCTAAAAAATCATTGTTATGCTGGATCCGAGGTAAACTTAAGAAAAGCCTCAGAGGGAGGAAACAACCATGAAACGATTAATGATCCTGGCCGCATTATTACCTTTTGCCGCACTTGCACAGCCACTCAACACCATGAATAACCCGAACCAACCGGGCTATGTCATTCCGAGCCAGCAGCGTATGCAAACCGAGATGATGGGCCAACAGCAGCAACAAAAGGGGATGCTCAACCAGCAGTTGAAAACGCAAACCCAGATCCAGCAGCAGAGCCTGCAAAATCAAATGAATGCCAATACTCAGCGCATTCAGCAGGGTCAGGTTCGTGAACAACCGCTACCAAATCAAAACGGCGGCATGTTAGGCGGGGGAACAACGCAGAGTAGCGGACAGCAGCATATGCTGCCGTCGCAGTCGAACGGCAGTATGCTTAATAATCCGCAGAATTAAAATCCGGGCCAATCAGGTCAATGGCATCGGTACAGATGCTATCCACACCCCAGCGCAGCAGTTGGGCTGCACGCTGGGGTTTGTTGACGGTGTAGACCAGAATATGCAGCCCCGCCGCTTTTAACATCTTCACCCGCGCCTCATTCAGCAGCCTGTGTTTCAGGTGAATTGACACGCAGGCTAAACGCGTGGTCAGCTCGTGCCAGTCATCACGCCATTCATCCAGCAGTAACCCGCGCGGCAGTTCCGGTACGGCTGCCTGAGCCGCTTCCAGCGCGTCAATTTCAAACGACGAGAGCAACGGCGCGGTCATCCCTTCCCACAGTTCGCGTGCGGCCAGGGCAATCACCTTGCCGGTTATCGGCCCGGTGCCGGTGGTCGGTTTGATCTCAATGTTGGCCATCATCCCGTGTTGACGACAGCGGTCAGCCACCTCCGCCAGCAGCGGCAGCGGTTCGCCTTTGAACTCGCCGCTGTACCAGCTTCCGGCATCCACTTTCAGCAGGTCGCGCCACGGCAGCTCACCCGCCACGCCCCAGCCGTTGCTGGTGCGCTCCAGGTTGTCATCGTGCAACAGGAAAATTTCACCGTCTTTCGACAGCTTGGCGTCGAACTCGATCATCGTGTGACCGTAACGCGCTCCGGTGTCGATGGCCGCCAGGGTGTTTTCCGGCGCAAGTTTACCGCCGCCACGGTGGGCGACGATGTGGGGATAAGGCCAGTTACTCATATACGTTGTCCTGTTTCACCGTCAAATAAGTGCAGGTGATTTTCCGGCAGATGCAGCCACAGAGTGCTGCCTGCTTTAGGGCGTTCCTGATGTGCCAGACGCACCACCAGTTTTTGCTCGCCCCAACGTCCGTGCGCCAGGTTATCTGCACCCAGCATCTCCAGCGTGTCCATCACCAGCGGCACGCCGCCTTCCGCCTGAGAGGTTAAGCCAATATGCTCCGGGCGGATCCCGAGCGTCATTTTACGCCCGGCGTAGCCACGATAGTACCAGTTGACGGGCAATGCCATACCGCTTTCCAGTTCAAAATGGGTACCCGCGCTGCTGATACGCCCTTCCAGCAGGTTCATTGCCGGGCTGCCGATAAAGCTCGCCACAAAGCGGGTGGCCGGTTTTTCATACACTTCCACCGGGGTGCCAATCTGTTCAGCAATACCTTTGTTCATCACCATCACGCGCTGGGCAAGCGTCATCGCTTCAACCTGGTCGTGGGTCACGTACAGGGACGTCGTTTTCAGACGACGGTGCAACTGTTGCAACTCAAGGCGCATCTGCACACGCAGCTTGGCATCCAGGTTTGAGAGCGGTTCATCAAACAGGAAAACCGCGGGGTCACGCACGATGGCACGGCCCATTGCCACGCGCTGACGCTGGCCACCGGAAAGCTCGCGCGGGCGGCGTTTGAGAAGGCCATCCAGCTCCAGAATACGGGCCGCTTCTTTGACGCGCTCATCGATATGGCTTTTACCCATACCGCGGATTTTCAGCCCCCAGGCCATGTTCTCTTCCACGCTCATGTGCGGATAGAGCGCGTAGTTCTGGAACACCATCGCGATGCCACGGTCTTTCGGCTCCATCTCGGTAACACGCTGGCGGTCAATCCAGATATCACCGGATGTCACACGCTCAAGCCCCGCTACCATACGCAGCAGCGTCGATTTACCGCAGCCGGACGGGCCGACCATCACGATAAATTCTCCGTCCGCCACGTCGAGCGTTAACGGCTGAATAACCTGGGTTTTGCCGTCCCAGCTTTTGGTTACTGCCTGTAATTTTAAGCCTGCCATCTTATTTCTCACTGTCCACTAAACCACGCACAAACGCACGTTGCATGGCTAAAACGATAACGACCGGGGGGATAAGGGTGAGCAGCATTGCCGCCATCACCTGGTTCCAGAGGGTGGTGCCTTCGCCAGTAGCGATCATGCCTTTGATACCCGCCACGGCAGTGCCGAGGTTGACGTCCTGGATAATCAGCAGCGGCCACAGGTACTGGTTCCAGCCGTAGATAAAGGTGATCACAAACAGCGCCGCGAGGTTGGTTTTCGACAGCGGCAGCACGATGTCGCGGAAGAAGCGCATCGGCGAAGCACCGTCGATACGCGCGGCTTCAATCAGTTCGTCCGGCAGGGTCATAAAGAACTGGCGGAACAGGAAGGTGGCGGTCGCCGAGGCCATCAGCGGCAGGGTTAAGCCCGCGTAGCTGTCCAGCATCTTCAGGTTGGCGATCACTTCCACCGTCGGGAAGATACGCACTTCCACCGGCAGCATCAGGGTGATGAAGATCATCCAGAAGAACAGGTTACGCAGTGGAAAGCGGAACCAGACGATGGCAAAGGCCGAGAGCATCGACACCACAATTTTGCCCACCGTGATGCCGAACGCCATGATGAAGCTGTTGAGCATCATCAGCCAGAATGGCGCACTATTGGCGCCCACGCCCTGGGTCCAGATGGTTTTCATGTTCTCGAACAGATGCCCGCCCGGGATCAGCGTCATTGGAGTGTCGAACACCGCTTTGGTATCGAGCGTGGCGGCGACAAAGGCCACGTACAGCGGGAACAGAATGACGATGATGCCCAGAATCAGCATGGTATGGCTGAAAATCGTCAGCCCGCGACGGTTCTCAATCATTGGTAGCGCACCTTACTTTCGACATAACGGAACTGCACCACCGTGAGGATGATGACAAGGAACATCAGCACGACGGACTGCGCGGCGGAGGCCGAGAGATCCAGGCCCGCGAAACCTTCGCGGTAGATCTTATAGATAAGCGTGGTCGTCGCCTGCACCGGGCCACCGGCAGTGGCGGCATCGATCACCGGGAAGGTGTCGAAGAAGGCGTAAACCAGGTTGACCACCAGCAGGAAGAAACTCACCGGGGCGATCAGCGGCAGCGCCAGCTTAAAGAAGCGACGGATCGGGCCTGCGCCATCAATCGCGGCCGCTTCAACCAGCGAGCGCGGAATGGATTGCAGCGCAGCAAAAAAGAACAGGAAGTTATAGCTGATCTGCTTCCACACGGAGGCGAACACCACCAGGAACATCGCCTGGCCGCTGTTCTGCGCATGGTTCCAGTCGTAGCCAAATTCCGCCAGGAAATGGGTAATCAGCCCGCGCCCTGGGTTAAACAGGAAGATCCACAATACGGCGGCCACGGCGGGTGCAACGGCGTATGGCAGCAGCATCAGGGTTTGATAAATACGGCTGCCGCGCACCACGTAATCCACCAGTGCGGCGAAGAACAGCGAGGCGACAAGGCCGCTCACGGTCACCAGGGTGCTGAATTTGATCGTCGTCCAGAAGGCGTCGATGTAGTAGCTGTCGTGCCACAGGGTAGCGAAGTTATCCAGGCCAACGAACTGGCTGGAAAGTCCAAATGGATCAACGCTTTGTACCGAGTACCACAGCGCTTCGCCCGCAGGCCAGATAAAGAAGATAACGGTGATGACCAGTTGCGGCGCGACCAGCAGATAGGGCAGCCAGCGCGAACGGAACACCGGACGGGATGAGGACATAGTTTAGCTCAGCGTTAGGTGGCCCCTCACCCCGGCCCTCTCCCCAAAGGGGAGAGGGTTAGGGTGAGGGGGATTAGTATTAATTACGATTTAGTCGACTGCTCAAAGCGGCGCAGCAGCTGGTTACCACGCTCTACTGCTGAATCCAGTGCCTGCTGTGGCGTTTTCTTACCGGTCCACACGCTTTCCAGCTCTTCATCGACGATGGTACGGATCTGCGGCATGTTGCCCAGACGCAGACCTTTGGTGAACGGCAATGGCGGCTTGTTCAGCATCTGACGCGTGGCGATATCCGCACCCGGGTTCTTGTCATAGAAGCCCTGCTGACGGGTCAGCTCATACGCGGCTTTGGTGATTGGCAGATAACCGGTCTTCTGGTGCCATTCGGCGGCATTTTCTGGCTTCGCCAGGAAGTCCAGGAACTCGGCAACGCCTTTGTAAGTCCCGTTGTCTTTACCCTGCATCACCCACAGGCTTGCCCCGCCGATGATGGCGTTCTGCGGTGCGCCTTTCACGTCAGCGTCGTATGGCATCATGCCCACGCCGTAGTTGAATTTGGCGTAATGACGGATATCCGCCAGCGAGCCGGAAGAGGCAGTGGTAATGGCGCAGTCACCGTTGTAGAACTTCTCGGTGGATTCGTCTTTACGGCCGAAGTAGCTGAAATCGCCCTTCTTGTTCAGATCGGCAAGCAGAGCGATGTGTTTCACCTGCTCTGGTTTGTTGAACTCCAGTACCGCGTCAGTGCCGTCGAAACCGTTGTTTTTGGTAGCAACCGGCAGGCCATGCCAGGCGCTGAAGTTCTCAATCTGGATCCAGCCCTGCCAGCCGCTCGCATAACCACACTTCATCCCTGCGGCTTTCAGCTTCGCGGTGTACTCAGCCAGATCCTGCCAGGTTTTTGGTGGCTGCTCTGGATCTAAACCGGCTTTCTTGAAGGCATCTTTGTTGTAGTACAGAACAGGGGTGGAGCTGTTAAACGGCTGAGACAGCAGGTGGCCGGTTTTGGAATCGGTGTAGTAACCGGAAACGGTCGGCACGAACTGGGATTCGTCGAAGTTGATACCCGCGTCTTTGAACACTTCATACACTGGTTTAATGGCTTTAGAGGCCATCATGGTGGCGGTGCCCACTTCATAAACCTGTAACAGTGCAGGTGCGTTACCGGTACGGAAGGCAGCGATACCCGCGCTCAGGCTCTGCTCGTAGTTACCTTTGTACACCGGCACAATTTTGTAATCCGGGTGGGTGTCGTTGAAACGTTGCGCCAGGGAGTCAACTTCTTTACCCAACTCCCCTTCCATGGAATGCCAGAACGGAATGGTGGTGACAGCCATTGCGTTCGTCGCAAAAGCCAGACCAATTGCCAGACCCAAAGCTGTGTGTCGTAACGATGTCATTGTCATCTCTCTTATTGTGCCGGATGCGCGATATCACGCGTTTTATGCTCGCGAGGTAACATGACATGCTCGAATGACAGAAAAATAACTGTTTATTTACAGAATGATGACAACAAAGCGTCAGAGGGATGATGGTTGTGTGAAGGGGATTGGGTGCGTGGTTAGGTGCGGTCTGGTGCCCTCACCCCGGCCCTCTCCCACGGGGAGAGGGAGAACAGCGATCGGTTCCCTCTCCCCGAGGGAGAGGGTTAAGGTGAGGGGAAACGCGATTAGCCGCCTAAATACGCACTCCGCACCGCTTCGTTGGCCAGCAGCGCATCGCCGGTATCGGATAGCACGACGTGGCCGTTCTCCAGCACGTAGCCGCGGTCAGCGAGCTTCAGCGCCTGGTTGGCGTTCTGCTCAACAAGGAAGATGGTCATCCCTTCTTTACGCAGCTGTTCGATGGTGTCGAAAATCTGCTGGATGATGATCGGCGCAAGACCGAGCGACGGTTCATCAAGCAGAAGCAAACGTGGCTGGCTCATCAGCGCACGGCCAATTGCCAGCATCTGCTGTTCACCGCCGGACATGGTGCCCGCACGCTGAATACGGCGCTCCCAGAGGCGCGGGAAGAGTTCGTACACCCACTTAATGCGGGTCTGATACTGGTCACGATCGGCAAAGAAGCCACCCATCGCCAGGTTCTCTTCCACCGTCATACGCGAAAACACACGACGCCCTTCAGGGACAATCGCCACTGCTTCTCGCATGATTTTGGCGGTCTGCCAGTCGGTAATATCTTTGCCATCAAACACAATCCGCCCGCTGGTTGCACGCGGATCGCCACACAGGGTGCCGAGCAACGTGGTTTTACCCGCGCCGTTGGCACCAATCAGGGTGACGATTTCGCCCTGATTGATATGCAGGCTGACATCGTGCAGCGCCTGAATCTTGCCGTAATGCGCGTTGACCTTGTCGAACGTTAACATCGCTTTTTCCATCTTATGCCTCACCAAGGTATGCGCGGATCACGTCCGGGTTGTTGCGGATCTGTTCCGGCGTCCCGTTTGCCAGCGGCGTGCCCTGGTTTACCACGTAGATACGATCGGAAATGCCCATCACCAGCTTCATATCATGCTCAATCAGCAGGATTGTGGTGTCGTGATGATCGCGCAGCTCGGCAATCAGCTCGTCCAGCTCTTTAGTCTCTTTCGGGTTCAGACCGGCCGCCGGTTCATCAAGCATCAGGATTTCCGGCTGGGTCACCATGCAGCGAACGATTTCAAGACGACGCTGGTCACCGTAGGCCAGGTTGCTCGCCTGACGGTTAGCGTGCTGAAGCAGGCCGATACGGTCAAGCCAGGTGGCCGCTCTGTCGAGCGCTTCGCTCTGCGCGCGGCGGAAGGCTGGCGTTTTCAGCAAACCGGAGAAAAGACCGGATTTCAGCTGCTGATGTTGCGCCACCAGCAGGTTTTCAATCACCGTCATTTCGCGGAACAGACGCACGTGCTGGAAGGTACGCACCACGCCCATACGCGCAATCTGCTGGCCCGGCAGCCCCTCAAGGTGCTGGTCACGCAGCATGATGGTGCCGCCCGTTGGTTTATAAAAACCGGTCAGGCAGTTGAAGACCGTGGTTTTCCCCGCGCCGTTCGGGCCAATCAGGGAGACAATCTCTTTTTTGTGCAGATCCAGAGAGACGTTGTTGACCGCCAGCAGGCCGCCAAAACGCATCATCAGACCGTTAACGGATAATAATGGCTGACTCATGCCTGCTCTCCTTTAGCTTGCCCGTTTTTCAGCTTCAACTGTGGACGGGTCATCGGCAGCAAGCCCTGCGGACGCCAGATCATCATCAGCACCATTAAACCACCCAGCATCAACATGCTGTACTCGTTAAAGTCACGCATCAGCTCACGCGACACCACCAGCAGGATGGCTGCAAGGATAACGGCGAACTGCGAGCCCATCCCGCCGAGCACCACAATCGCCAGCACGAAGGCAGATTCGGCAAAGGTGAAGGATTCCGGGCTGACAAAGCCCTGACGCGCAGCAAACAGCGTTCCGGCAAAACCGGCAAACGCGGCGCTGATGGTAAATGCCGTCAGCTTGATGCGGGTCGGGTTCAGGCCCAGAGAGCGACAGGCAATCTCATCTTCACGCAACGCTTCCCACGCGCGGCCCAGCGGCATCCGCAGCAGACGGTTAATCACGAACAGTGTAATGACCACCAGCAGCAACGCCACCAGATAGAGCCAGATGACACGGTCAGACGGATCGTATTTCACACCGAAGAAGTTGCTGAAGGTATCCCAGCCGCCTTCGCGGGCAGAACGGCTGAATTCCAGACCAAAGAAGGTCGGTTTCGGGATCTGGCTGATACCGTTCGGGCCACCGGTCACTTCGGTGTTGTTGAGCAGCAGGATACGGACGATTTCGCCGAAGCCTAAGGTCACAATCGCCAGGTAGTCACCGCGCAGGCGCAGTACCGGGAAGCCCAGCAGGAAGCCCGCAGCAGCAGAGACCAGCCCCGCCAGTGGCAGACAGGTCCAGAATCCCAGGCCGTAATAGTGGTTCAGCAACGCAAAGGTGTAGGCACCGATGGCATAGAAACCGCCGTAACCCAGTACCAGCAGGCCAGACAAACCTACAACCACGTTCAGACCCAGGCCGAGAATCACGTAGATCATAGTCAGGGTGGCAATGTCTACCGTACCGCGCGATACCACAAACGGCCACGCGACAGCCGCCACCAGCAGCGCCACGAGGAACAGTTTCTGCTTAACGGTTGAACCGTCGATAGCCGGCAGAACGAATTTCGGGCCAGAGACGTTTTTCAGTGTCTTCTGGAATACCGGACGCAGCAGCTGGAACAGGAACACTACCGCCGTGCCGATAAACACCCACTGCCACCGGATGTCGGCGGCGGTATCCACCACCAGCTTAGTGCCATCCAGCTCTAACTGAACGCCCATAAAGACGCCCGCCAGTACGAAGAACATGGCGGCAGAGAGCAGCGCCATTGCAAAATGCATCGGTTTCATACTTTCTCTACCTCCGGACGACCCAGAATACCGGTAGGCATTACCAGCAGAACCAGAATCAGCAGGGCAAACGACACCACATCTTTATATTCAGTGCTCAGATACGCCGAGGAGAGTGCTTCAGCCACGCCGAGGATCAGGCCGCCAATCATCGCACCAGGAATACTGCCGATACCGCCCAGTACCGCTGCGGTGAAGGCTTTCATCCCAGCCATAAAGCCGATGTACGGGTTGATAACACCATAGAACTGGCCGAGCAGTACACCAGCCACCGCCGCCATCGCCGCACCAATCACAAAGGTCAGTGCAATCACGCGGTCAGTGTTGATGCCAAGCAGGCTCGCCATTTTCAGGTCTTCCGCACAGGCACGGCAGGCGCGCCCCATGCGGGAATAACGAATGAACAAGGTCAGTGCCAGCATCGCAACAAAGGTGACAATCCAGATAACCAGCTGCATGGTGGTAATCGACGCAGAGAAGTTGTCGCTTGCCCCGACAATCCACTGGCCGTTAAACAGGCTTGGCAGCGCCACATCGCGCGAACCTTCGGTCAGGCTGACGTAGTTTTGCAGGAAGATGGACATCCCGATGGCAGAGATCAGCGCAATCAGACGCTTGGAGCTACGCACCGGCCGGTAGGCCACCCGCTCAATGCTCCAGCCGTAAGCGCTGGCAATCACAATCGCCCCCACGAACCCGGCAGCGACCAGCAGCCAGCTACTGTCGATACCCATCATCATCAGCGCGGCGATGATCATAAAGGAGACATAACTACCGATCATGTACACCTCGCCGTGGGCGAAGTTGATCATGCCGATAATACCGTAAACCATCGTATAACCGATGGCGATCAGCGCGTAGGTGCTTCCCAGCGTGACGCCGTTAAACATCTGCTGCAAGAAATAGAGAAACTGCTCGGACATATGCAAACCTTTTTATACCCGCCCGGACGCCCGGGCGGTGGGATAATTATTTGGCGACCGAAGACGAACCGTCGGCGTGCCACTTAAAGACACCAAACTCAAATCCCTTCAGATCGCCTTTCTCATCCCAGTTCAGCGGCCCAATCACGGTGTTCGCCCCGTGCGCTTTTAAATCTTTCACTAAATCCAGCGGTTCTTTGCTGCCGGTACGTTCCAGTGCGGTTGCCAGAGACTGCACGGCAGCATAGGTGATCCACACATACGGACCGCTCGGATCTTTCTTCTGCGCTTTGAGTGCATCTACGATAGTCTTATTCGCCGGATCCTGGTCATAGCGTTTTGGCATCGTCACCAGCATCCCTTCCGCCGCATCACCTGCGATGTTAGAGAGTGACGCGTTGCCTACCCCTTCCGGGCCCATAAACTGGGTTTTCAGACCGGTGCCGCGCGCCTGGCGTAACATCTGGCCCATTTCCGGGTAGTAGCCACCGTAATAGACGAAGTCGATATTTTCTTTTTGCAGACGGGCAATCAGCGCGGAGAAGTCTTTCTCACCTGCGGTAATGCCATCAAAGAACACAATGTTCGCGCCGCCTTTTTTCAGGCCATCCTGTACGGAGCGCGCAAGGCCTTCGCCGTATTGCTGCTTGTCATGAATAATGGCAATGCGCTTTGGCTTGACGTTTTCGAGGATAAATTTGGCGGCCGTTGGCCCCTGGGAGGAGTCCAGACCGGCGGTACGCATGATGTGCTGGTAACCGCGCTGAGTCAGTTCCGGGTTCGTCGCACCAGGAGTAATCATCAGAATGCCTTCGTCTTCATAGATATCAGACGCAGGTTGTGTGGATGAGGAGCAAAGATGGCCGATGACGTACTGAATGCCGTCGTTAACGATTTTGTTGGCGACCGCGACAGCTTGTTTCGGATCGCAGGCATCGTCATATTCCACCCCGACCAGTTTGTCGCCCTTGATACCGCCTTTGGCATTGATGTCTTTAATCGCCTGGCGCGCGCCGTTGAACTCCATATCGCCCCACTGGGCAACCGGACCGGACATTGCGCCTACCACAGCAACTTTAATATCTTCCGCCATAGCTGCATGTGAAATCGCCAGTGCAACTATCCCCGCGATTAACGTCTTCGCGTTCCTTTTCATCTCTGAATCCCCATTCGTGATGTTATGTATATATTTTGTTTTATTATGGTTAAAAAGCATTCTGTACTTTTAATGAACAACGCTATTTTTACCAGTGCCTTTAATGGTTTAGCGCAGTTTTTTGTCAAAAACCAGACTAAAATCTCTATTTTTCAGGCGATTAAGCAAAGATAATATTCTGAAATCAGGCAGAGATAAACAAATAAAAGTACGGTTTGCAGCATAAAATAACGGTACAAAGCGCCGAATAAAACACTGCTATTTAGGTTAAAATTCTGCTTGTTTTTCGATCCATGCGTTTTCGAACTGCACATTGTGACGCCGAAAAACTAATCGCCTGGTAAATGGTTTAATAAGAGGAAGCCGCTGGCTGAATAAATTGAGTACACTGCCCGTACTCTTTTTGATTTGGACAAGCAGCTAATGAAACTGACTATCATCCGTCTGGTGACCTTTAGCGATCAGGATCATATCGACCTGGGCAAGATCTGGCCGGAATATTCCCCTTCGTCACTGACCGTTGACGAGACGCACCGTATTTATGCCGCACGCTTTAACGAGCGTCTGCTCGCCGCCGTGCGCGTGACGCTGAGCGGGACAGAAGGGGCGCTCGATTCCCTGCGCGTGCGTGACGTCACCCGCCGTCGCGGTGTGGGGCAGTATTTAATTGAAGAAGTGATCCGCGAAAACCCGAGCGTGACCTCCTGGTGGATGGCCGACGTGGGCGTAGAAGACCGCAGCGTGATGGCCGCGTTTATGCAGGCGTTAGGGTTTACGGCGCAGGAAAATGGGTGGGAAAAGCGCTAGGTTTCTCTTGTGCGGCCTGATATGTGCGGCCTGATGCCCTCACCCCGGCCCTCTCCCAAGAGGGAGAACACATAAAAAAAGGCAACTTACGTTGCCTTTTTTGCTTTTATTTGGCGTCAGTCGCCGTACCGTTTGCGTGCCAGTCAAACACGCCGAACTCGAAGCCTTTCAGATCGCCCTTCTCATCCCATGACAGCGGTCCCATAACGGTATTTACGGTATTCGCTTTCAGGTATTTCGCGATTTCAGCCGGATCGGCTGACTGGTTCAGGCCCGCCTGCAATGATTGCAGTGCCGCGTAGGTGGTCCAGACGAACGCACCACTTGGATCCTGTTTCTTCGCTTTGATGGCGTCTACGATTGGTTTGTTCGCAGGAACCTGGTCGTAGTTCTTCGGTTTGGTCACCAGCAGGCCTTCAGCAGACTCACCAGCGATGTTAGACAGAGACACGTTTGCCACACCTTCTGGACCCATGAACTGAGTTTTCAGGCCGGCAGCACGTGCCTGGCGCAGGATCTGGCCCATTTCCGGGTGGTAGCCACCGTAGTAAACGAAGTCGATATTCTCTTTCTTCAGACGCGCCACCAGCGTGGAGAAGTCCTTCTCACCGGCAGTGATACCGTCGAAGAACACCACGTTAGCGTTCGCTTTCTTCAGGTTGTCCTGTACGGCACGCGCCAGGCCTTCACCGTATTGCTGTTTATCGTGAACGATCGCGATACGCTGCGGCTTCACTTTTTCCAGAATGTATTTCGCTGCGGTTGGGCCCTGGTCAGAGTCCAGACCGGTGGTACGCAGGGTCAGCTTATAGCCACGCGCGGTCAGTTCCGGTGCAGTTGCCGCCGGGGTGATCATCAGAATACCTTCGTCTTCGTAGATATCAGACGCTGGCTGAGTGGAAGAGGAGCACAGGTGGCCGATAACGTATTTAATCCCGTCGTTTACCACTTTGTTCGCAACAGCTACCGCTTGTTTCGGATCGCAGGCATCGTCATATTTTACGATTTGCAGTTTTTCGCCTTTGATACCGCCCTTGGCATTAATGTCTGCAACCGCTTGTTCTGCGCCAGTGAACTCCTGGTCGCCGTATTGTGCTACCGGACCGGACATTGCGCCGACAACAGCCACTTTAATATCTGCATGAGCCATCGTGCTGAATGCCAACGCGATACATCCTGCCAGTAACGCTTTACCCTTCTTGTTCATCCTGAGAATCCCCATTGTTATGGTTTTTGCAATTGTTGTGATGTTGTTGTGCGGTACATTATTTTTCTTATAGGCATAAGAAAAGCATATGATAGTTATGTTTTCGGTCACTGCCCGTACCAAAGCAGCATACTCTGCTAAAACATACCCCATTTTTATGAATTTGGAATAGCTAATTTGAAATGTATATATGCTAAGCCCGGCAACGTTTCGCTGCCGGGCAGTGGCTTTATCGTGTCAGCGAGGCAGAGATAATATCCAGCGCTTTACGGAACTGCACTTCGGGGATGGTAAGCGGGTAAAGGAAGCGAATGACGTTGCCATACACACCGCAACTCAGCAGTAACAGGCCTTCCTGCAATGCACGCTCCTGGACCTGACGGGTAAAGTCCGGCGAAGGTTGCCCGGTTTGCGGATCGTTGAATTCCACCGCCACCATTGAACCCTGAGCCCGGATATCGGCAATAAACGGACAATCCGCCTTCGCTTTGTTGAGCACTTCCACCAGATGATGACCAAGATGCGCCGCACGCGTGCAGAGATCTTCTTCGTCAATCACGTCCAGCACGGCATGTGCCGCGGCTATCGCCAGCGGGTTACCCGCATAGGTACCGCCCAGCCCGCCCGGCGCTGGCGCATCCATAACCTCTGCCCGGCCAGACACTGCCGAGAGCGGCATCCCGCCCGCCAGGCTTTTCGCCATGGTGATCAGAGCTGGCTTCACGCAGTGGTGTTCCATCGAGAAGAGTTTGCCGGTACGGGCAAACCCGGTTTGCACTTCGTCGGCGATCAGCAAAATACCGTGGGTATCGCATAATGCCCGCAGCGACTGCATGAAATCGGCAGGGGCGACGTTAAAACCGCCCTCTCCCTGCACCGGCTCAAGAATAATGGCGGCAACCTGGTCCGGGGCAATATCCGCTTTGAAGATACGCTCGACGCTGTTTAACGCTTCCTGGCTGCTCACGCCGTGAAGTGCATTGGGATATTGTGCGTGGTAAATCGAGCCAGGGAAGGGACCAAAACCGATTTTGTAAGGCGCGACCTTGCCGGTCAACGCCATGGTCATATAGGTGCGGCCATGGAAACCGCCACCGAAGGTGATAACGCCAGGACGTTTGGTGTACGCGCGGGCAATTTTCACCGCGTTCTCAACGGCTTCTGCGCCCGTTGAGAAGAAGGCCGTTTTTGCCGGGCCGTCAATCGGCACACGTTCGTTAATCCGTTCTGCCAGCGCCACGTAGCCTTCGTACGGTACAATTTGATATGCAGTGTGGGTAAAGGCGTGGAGCTGTTTTTCAATGGCCGCAATCACTTTCGGATGGCGATGCCCGGTATTCAGCACGGCGATCCCGGCGGCGAAGTCGATAACCTCGTTACCTTCCACATCCCACAGCGTGGCGTTCTCTGCTTTATCGGCATAAAAGTTACACATCACGCCGATACCGCGCGGCGTTGCCTGTAAACGCCGGTCATTCAGTTCTTTATTTTTCACCCTGTCCCCCTGAGAAAGTCGCCTGCTTAGCGCATCAGTAAGTGTTTGCCAGGGGGGAGGAATTCGCCAGAGGAGGCGCTAAAAAAACAAAACCCCCGGATTCACATCCAGGGGTTATCGGGTACTTCGCGAGGATTACGCTTCGATAGCGGCGCGAAGTTTTTTCATGGCATTCTTTTCAAGCTGACGAACACGTTCAGCGGAGACACCGTAGCGGTCGGCCAGTTCCTGCAATGTGGACTTGTTATCTTCGTCCAGCCAGCGGGCGCGGATGATATCCTGGCTACGCTCATCGAGGCCTTCCATCGCATGAGTCAGTTTGTTTGCGGCCTGGTCTTCCCAGTTGTCCTCTTCAATGCCATCAGCAAAGTTGGAGGATTTATCCTGAAGATACAGAACCGGTGCCATCGGCTGGCTGTCAGACACATCGTCGTCAGAAGACATGTCAAAGGTCATGTCCTGAGCGGCCATGCGAGACTCCATCTCACGCACATCTTTGCTGGACACACCCAGCTCACGCGCCACCATTTCAACTTCATCCTGATTGAACCAGCCCAGACGCTGCTTGGTTTTACGCAGGTTGAAGAACAGTTTGCGTTGCGCTTTTGTCGTGGCGACTTTCACGATACGCCAGTTACGCAGGACGTATTCGTGAATTTCAGCTTTGATCCAGTGTACGGCGAAGGAGACGAGTCGCACACCCACTTCCGGGTTAAAGCGTCGTACTGCCTTCATCAGGCCGATGTTACCTTCCTGAATCAAGTCCGCCTGCGGCAGGCCGTAGCCCGCATAATTACGAGCAACGTGAACAACAAAGCGCAGGTGAGACAGGATCAGCGTCTTAGCTGCTTCCAGATCGCCCTGGTAATGCAGCTTTTCAGCAAGCTCCTTTTCTTCCTCGGCCGTTAACATCGGCCAGGTGTTTGCAGCCCGGATGTAAGATTCCAGGTTACCAACAGGGGCTAAAGCTAAAGTTTGCATTTCTTTGGTCATTCATTCCTCTCAATGTTTCTTCTGGTCCAGGTTATCCCCATCAGGCAACAACCATGCCAAAGCGTTTGAGCAACGAGATTAGCATTCACTCTTTTATCAGACAGTGATTTTATCCACAAGTTCCAGGTGCAACGGTGAATAAATTACGCACAAAATGTGACATGGAGATGATAATGCGGGGGAAGAGAAAACAGGGACTCTTTCCCTGCAAGCGAACAACTCGGTGCAGGGAAAGATTATATCACGCTTTTATTATTCGGGAGTAAAGTGGCGTAAATGTTGAACCGTCGCCAGCCATGCCGCTACCCAGCCGATCATAGAGCAAACCAGCAGTAACAGCAGGCACTCATCGAACCCTAAGCCACTGATATTAAACTTGGTTCCAAAAACCTGCGCCACTTCGATCACGGCAGATGACAGCCGCATCACCAAAATTTCTGACAATATCAATGAAAGAAATGCGCCAGAAAAGCCCAGTAATGCGCCGCCGTACAGGAACGGACGAAGGATAAATCCATCCGTGGCACCAATCAGTTTTTGCACGTTGATGGTGTCCCGGCGGGCAAAGATGCTCAGGCGCACGCTGTTACCGATGACGAGGAAGACCGCAGCCACCATCAGCACACCGATCATTGCCGACACACGGCCAACCAGCCCGGTCAGGGCTGACAACCGCGCGAACCAGCTGTCGTCCATCCGCACTTCATCAATCCCCTTAATGCGCGAAATACGGTCACGCAGGGTATTCAGGGATTCTGTTCCCTGGAAATCGAGCTTCGGGTTCACCACGGCTACGGCAGGCAACGGGTTCTCTTCGAGCATATCCAGCGCACCGCCAAACCCGGACCAGTTGCGGAACTCACCCAGCGCCTCTTCGCGCGAAAGATAGTTCACCTTATCAACGCCCTGCTCAGCCTGGATCTGCCCCACCACCTGCGCTGCCGCGTTATCGTCGAGCGCTTTATCCAGATACACGGTGATTTGCGGTGAAGGGTAATACTGCGAAGCCGCCTGATTCACGTTCTTGTAGACCATGTAGCAAACGCTTGGCAGCGTCAGGGAGATGGCGATCACCATCACCGTCAGGAACGTGGCCAGTGGTTTGCTTTTCAGATCCTGCAACGCACCGTGGAAAGCGTAGCGTACCTGCTCGTTGAAAACGTTGGTTTTACGCGAGTTCGGTTTTGGCGCAGCTTTCGCACGCTTTGGCGTATTGCGGTTGTTATCCCCGCCGCCCTGCGGTTTGCGGAACCTGTCAAAGCGGTTCCCGAACTGCCGAATCTGGTTTATTGCGTCACGCTTATTCACCGAGGCCTCCGTGCAAATGACCGTCGCTCAGGGTCAGCATCCGGTACGAACGACGGGAGATAAGCCCGATGTCGTGCGTTGCCATCAATACTGTCACCCCAACGCGGTTAAATTCCTCAAACAGACGCAAGATCCCTTCCGACAGGGCATCGTCCAGGTTACCGGTAGGTTCATCCGCCAGCAGCACGGCAGGTTTGTTCACCACCGCGCGGGCGATACCCACACGCTGCTGTTCACCGCCAGAGAGCTGAATCGGGAAGTTCTTCGCTTTGTCCAGCAGCCCGACTTTATCCAGCGCCGCCGATACACGACGACGAATATCATCATAGCTGGCACCGGCAATGATCAGTGGGATCGCCACGTTATCAAATACGGTGCGATCCATCAGCAGGTGGTGATCCTGGAAAATCATACCGATCTGGCGACGCAGGAACGGCACCTCACGGTTTTTCAGGCGGCTAATGTCATGGCCGCTGAAATAGATTTTCCCGGCGCTTGGCCGTTCGATCCCACAGATAAGCTTGAGCAGGGTACTTTTCCCCGCGCCGGAATGGCCGGTCAGAAATGCCATCTCGCCCGGTTGCAGGTGGAAGGTTACCCCCTGCAACGCTTGTCTCCCACCGAGATAGGCCTTGCTGACGTGTTCAAAGCGAATCATTGTTAATCCTCTCGGGCAAATAATGCCTCAATAAAGTCGTCCGCTTTAAACGGACGTAAATCCTCAATACGCTCGCCCACACCGATATAACGGATAGGAATGCCGAACTGATCTGCCACGGAGAAGATCACCCCGCCTTTGGCTGTACCGTCCAGCTTGGTCAGCGTAATCCCTGTCAGCCCTACCGCCTCATGGAACAGTTTCGCCTGACTAATGGCATTCTGCCCGGTGCTGGCATCGATAGTCAGCATAATTTCATGCGGTGCTTCATCGTCCAGCTTCTTCATGACGCGAACGATTTTCTTCAGTTCTTCCATCAGGTGCGATTTGTTCTGCAAACGCCCTGCGGTATCGGCAATCAGCACATCCACATTACGCGCTTTGGCCGCCTGAATGGCGTCAAAGATAACGGACGCAGAATCTGCCCCCGTGTGCTGCGCAATGACCGGGATGTTGTTGCGCTGACCCCAGACCTGTAACTGCTCCACCGCTGCCGCACGGAAGGTGTCACCTGCCGCCAGCATCACCGATTTACCCTGCTGCTCGAACTGACGCGCCAGCTTGCCGATGGTGGTGGTTTTACCCACGCCGTTAACGCCAACCATCAGAATAACAAACGGTGTTTTGCCTTCAATATTAAGCGGTTCATCAACTTTTGCGAGAATTTCGCCCATCTCGTCTTTCAGCAGGCCGTACAGCGCTTCGGCATCACGCAGCTGTTTGCGGCTCGCGCCTTCCGTCAGGCTGGTGATGATTTTACGGGTGGTTTCGACACCAACGTCCGCAATCAGCAGTTGCTCTTCCAGCTCTTCAAACAGATCATCGTCGATCTTCTTGCCGCGGAAAAGACTGATAAATCCGGAACCTAAGTTTTCTTTGGTTTTTAACAGGCTGCGTTTCAGACGCGCGAAGAAACCTTCTTTAGTCGGTTTTTCTTGCTCCTGAGCCACGTCGTCTTCTGCCTGCTCTTCCTCCGGCACGACGATAACCGCTTCTTCTGCGGCTTCTGCGGCCAGTGCCTGCGCTTCCAGCTCTTCATCAGTGAGTTCTGGCTCGAGCTCTGCTTCTTCTTCCACCGCCTCAACAATTTCAACGGTTTCTGCTTCTGCCTGCCACTCTTCTGGGGCGATCTCTTCGGCTTTCACCTCTTCCGGCAGCGGTAACTCTTCATGCTCAACAACCGCCTGAGGCGCTTCTTCAATAGTTTCTTCACGCTCAGCGTCAACCTGAAGGGCTTCAGGTGCCTCTTCCACCGCTACGGGCTCTGGCTTCTCGCTTTCCTGAACCTGTTCGGTGACATCCACAATCTCTTCAGCAAAGGCTTCTGTCTCTTCTTTGCTGTGCGAATGTTCTTCCGCTTCTACAACTGCGGCGGTTTCGACAGGCGTTTCAGCCGACGAATGCTCTTCAACCGCCTGTTGTTCTTCGGTTTTCTGTTCTGTTTCTTGCTCTTTTTCACCGAAGCCCAGCCAGGAAAAGAAGCCACGTTTTTTTTGTTTTGCCATCTGCGACTACACTCCTCGCGGCGCTATATACATGGAAGCTAAAAAAATGATGAAATAGTCTATCACTTAACTTAATTAACATCATCGCCTGCAATCGCAGGCCAATTGTTAGCAGAGCTTTCCTGAAATGAAGAAAACTACCCGCCAGGCCGGGCAAATTCGTATTATCGGCGGTCAGTGGCGAGGCCGGAAATTACCGGTGCCGGACAGCCCCGGTTTGCGCCCAACGACTGACCGCGTAAGAGAAACCCTGTTCAACTGGCTGGCGCCTTCAATGGTGGATGCCCGCTGCCTCGACTGCTTCGCCGGGAGCGGAGCATTAGGTCTTGAAGCACTGTCGCGCTATGCCGCCAGCGCCACGCTGCTCGAAATGGAACGAGGTGTTGCTCAGCTACTTCAGCAAAATCTGGCGACCCTGAAAGCCGCCAATGCCAAAGTGGTGAACACCAACACCCTTTCCTTCCTGTCCCAACCGGGAACGCCGCATGATGTGGTATTTGTAGATCCGCCGTTCCGTAAGGGACTGCTGGAAGAGACGCTCGCGCTGCTTGAAAACAACGGCTGGCTGGCTGACGGCGCGCTGATCTACGTAGAAAGCGAAGTCGAAAACGGTTTACCGCCAGTGCCTGTTTACTGGGATCTACACCGTGAAAAGGTCGCAGGCCAGGTGGCCTATCGTCTGTATCACCGACAAGTACAAGGGGAATCCGATGCCGATACTGATTAATCTGGGGCGTTTATTGATGCTGGGCGTATGGGCATTTCTGCTCCTGAACCTGGTGCATCCATTCCCACGGCCGATGAATATTTTCGTCAACGTGGCGCTGATCTTTACCTCATTCATGCACGCGTTGCAGATGGTGATGCTGAAAAACGGCCTGCCAAAAGATGGCCCACAAATGACCGGCTGGCAGCAGCTGCGAGTGTTTATTTTTGGCGTGTTTGAACTGCTGGTGTGGATGAAAAAGTTTAAGGCGCAGGTGAAGAAGTAAGGTGCGACCTGATGCCCTCACCCTAACCCTCTCCCACAGGGAGAGGGAACCGAACGAGCGTTATTCAGCCCTAAAATCTTCAAACCGCGACCCTTTGTAACTCAACGTCCCTTTCTCCCCTACCGTCAGCTGATGGTACTGCTGCGCTTCCAGACGGAACGTCATTTCCAGCCCGCCGGTTTCGGGTTTAAAGCTCGCCTCATACCGCACGGATGTCCCGGCTGGCGCAGTTTGCTGCTGGCGTGAACAGCGGTCGTTAAGGGTTTTCTCGCGCTTATTACTCACCACCACGCGTTTTTGCAGTAACGGCGCGGCATCGTTACTGGCCTTCTCGCGGCGCTGCTGCACAAAACGGAACGACGCGGCGATAACAATTATGGCCACCACGATAACGAAAAACAGCGGCATCTTGCTCATTGGTTTATCCCATCAGATTATGCGGAAATCAGGATACCTTGCCTTATCCGACATTGCCAAACGCCTGCCCGCGTCACTACACTGAATCAGAAACTGATTATTCAGTCATAACAGATACAGGGAGTTAATATGCTTTGGTCATTTATCGCTGTCTGTTTGTCTGGCTGGCTCTTCGTCGATGCATCTTATCGCGGGCCTGCCTGGCAGCGTTGGTTGTTTAAACCCGTTACCCTGCTCCTGCTGCTTCTACTCGCCTGGCAGGCGCCAATGTTCAATGCCGTCAGCTACCTGGTACTTGCAGGCCTGTGTGCCTCACTGGTTGGTGATGCCTTAACGCTGCTACCCCGTCAGCGATTGCTCTATGCCGTAGGGGCATTCTTCCTGTCGCATCTGCTTTACACCATCTATTTTGCCAGTCAGATGACGCTCTCCTTCTTCTGGCCGCTGCCGCTGGTATTGCTGGTGATTGGCGCACTGCTGGTCGCAGTGATCTGGACACGCCTTGAAGAGATGCGTTGGCCAATCTGCACCTTTATCGCAATGACGCTGGTGATGGTGTGGCTGGCGGGTGAGCTGTGGTTCTTCCGTCCAACATCAGCTGCAATGTCGGCCTTCTTCGGCGCATCGCTGCTGCTTATTGGCAATATTGTCTGGCTGGGCAGTCATTATCGCGGCCGTTTTCGCGCGGATAACGCGATTGCTGCCGCCTGTTACTTTGCCGGTCACTTCCTGATTGTACGATCGCTGTACATCTAAATAACCCTTGACTCTGGAGTCGACTCCAGAGTGTATGCTGCGGCTAATGAGAAAATTATCATTACCGGAGAATGCCATGTCGACTCCAGAGACAAACAAAAAAGTGCCACAATTTTCGGCACTTAAGCTTAATCCCCTTCCTGCAAAAGACGATTGCTGCTGCGAAGGCTCCTGCACAACTCAGCCTGAACAGACATTGCCCGATAACGGGAATCGTTACAGTTGGGTGGTGAATGGTATGGATTGCGCCGCCTGCGCACGTAAAGTCGAAAATGCCGTCCGGCAGGTGAAAGGCGTCGACCATGTTCAGGTGCTATTCGCCACCGAAAAACTGCTGGTCAGTGCTGCTTCAGATATCAGCGCCCAGGTTGAAGCCGCCGTAGCCAGCGCAGGATATTCCCTGCGCAGCGAAAATGCCCCGTCCGAAAAAGTCAGCCCGCTGCGCGAGAATCTTCCGCTGATAACGCTGATTATCATGATGGCGTTAAGCTGGACGCTGGAGCAGTTCAACCATCCTTTCGGTAATTTGGCCTTTATCGCCACCACGCTGGTCGGGCTGTACCCTATTGCCCGCCAGGCACTGCGTCTGATGAAAACCGGAAGCTGGTTTGCTATCGAAACCCTGATGAGCGTTGCCGCCATTGGTGCGCTTTTTATTGGCGCAACGGCAGAAGCGGCAATGGTGCTGCTGCTGTTTTTAATTGGTGAGCGCCTTGAAGGCTGGGCTGCAAGCCGGGCGCGTAAAGGTGTCAGTGCGTTGATGGCACTGAAACCCGAAACCGCAACCCAGCTGGTCAACGGTGGGCGTAAAACCGTGGCCATCAGTGCACTGCGCCCTGGTGATGTTATCGAAGTGGCCGCAGGCGGCCGACTCCCTGCCGATGGTGCGTTACTTTCCGCGACGGCCAGTTTCGATGAAAGCGCCCTGACCGGCGAATCAATTCCCGTGGAGCGTGGCGCGGGTGAAAAAGTCCCTGCCGGTGCCACCAGCGTTGACCGTCTGGTGCAATTGACCGTGCTCTCCGAGCCGGGCGACAGCGCAATCGACCGCATTCTGAAGCTTATTGAAGAAGCCGAAGAGCGCCGCGCACCGGTAGAGCGCTTTATCGATCGCTTTAGCCGCATTTACACCCCGGCCATTATGCTGGTTGCCTTGCTGGTCACCATTATCCCGCCATTGCTGTTTGGTGCGCCGTGGGAAGGCTGGATCTACAAGGGGCTGACGCTGCTGCTGATTGGCTGCCCGTGTGCGCTGGTCATCTCCACACCCGCTGCGATTACATCAGGCCTTGCCGCTGCAGCACGCCGCGGGGCGTTGATTAAAGGCGGTGCCGCGCTGGAGCAACTGAGCCAGGTTCAGCACATCGCGTTTGATAAAACCGGCACGTTGACGGTAGGTAAACCGCAGGTGACGGGCGTTTATCCCCAGAACATCAGTGAAGATGACTTGCTGGCCCTGGCGGCCGCCGTTGAACAAGGTTCGACGCACCCGCTGGCGCAGGCGATTGTGCGTGAAGCGCAGTCCCATGGGCTGACCCTACCCGCAGCCACTGCCCAGCGCGCGCTGGTGGGCTCAGGGATTGAAGCTCACGTCGGGGACAAAAAAGTGCTTATCAGCGCGGCGAATAAATTCCCTGCGGCCGGGTTAGCAGCCCGCGTACACGAGCTGGAACAGGCCGGGCAGACGGTGATTATTGTGGTGCAGGATGGCACAGCACTGGGTCTGCTGGCGCTGCGCGATACCCTGCGTGAAGATGCAAAAGCGGCAATGGCTGACCTGCATCAGATTGGCGTTCAGGGCGTGATCCTGACCGGGGATAACCCACGCGCCGCCGCAAGCATTGCCGCAGAGTTAGGCATGGAGTTTCAGGCCGGACTGCTGCCTGCCGACAAAGTGAAGGCAGTCACCCAACTGAATGGCAGTGCACCGCTGGCGATGGTAGGTGATGGGATCAACGATGCCCCGGCAATGAAAGCCTCAACCATTGGTATTGCGATGGGTAGCGGCACCGATGTGGCACTGGAAACCGCGGATGCCGCGCTCACGCATAACCGCCTGACGGGGCTTGCGCAGATGATCCGCCTGGCGCGCGCCACTCGCGCTAACATTCGTCAGAACATCACGATTGCGCTAGGCCTGAAAGGGATTTTCCTGGTGACCACGCTGCTTGGGATTACCGGGCTCTGGCTGGCGGTGCTGGCAGATACCGGGGCGACCGTGCTGGTAACAGCGAACGCGCTGCGGCTGTTGCGCCGGAGGTAAACGCGGTGTTTGCTCCCTCTCCCTGTGGGAGAGGACCGCTATGAACCCTTACGAATCAAATACCGGTACGGCAGCGCTTCGGTCTGCTGTGCGACCAGTTCGTGTTCCATAAAGGTACAAAAACCGGGGATGTCGCGGGTGGTTGCCGGATCGTCGGCAATGATTAAAAGCGTTTCGCCGGTCTGCATGTTACGCACGGTTTTGCGCACCATCATCACCGGTTCCGGGCAGCGAAGGCCCTGGGCATCAAGCGTATGGTCTGGGCTGGAAAACAGGTCGGTCATTTTCGTCTCGTTCACATAAAAACGGCTGTAGTTTACGCCCCGTTGCCACCAATGCAAACCAGGTTAACGATTGCGTGAAAATTAGCCATTGCAAAGGTGAATGAAAGCAGTATCATGCAGCGGTTTTTATTGGGTTCCCTCACCCCAACGTTCAAAAAGGTCACAATATGACGCAGTTCTCTCAACCACAGCGCGTAAAAGCGTTGTTCTGGCTTTCCCTTTTTCATCTGCTGGTGATCACCTCCAGCAACTATCTGGTACAGCTGCCGATCGCCATTTTTGGTTTTCATACCACCTGGGGCGCGTTCAGTTTCCCGTTTATCTTCCTCGCGACCGATTTAACCGTGCGTATCTTTGGCGCACCGCTGGCGCGGCGGATTATCTTTGCGGTGATGCTTCCGGCACTGTTCATCTCCTACGTGATTTCTTCCCTGTTCTATATGGGAAGCTGGCAGGGCTTTGAGGCGCTGACGCACTTCAACCTGTTTGTGGCGCGTATCGCTACCGCCAGCTTTATGGCCTATGCCCTGGGGCAAATCCTCGACGTTCACGTGTTTAACCGCCTGCGGCAAAATCATCGCTGGTGGATGGCACCAACAGCCTCCACGCTGTTTGGTAACGTAAGCGATACGCTGGCCTTCTTCTTTATCGCTTTCTGGCGTAGCCCGGATGCGTTTATGGCTGAACACTGGATGGAAATCGCACTGGTGGACTACTGCTTCAAGGTGCTTATCAGCATTGTGTTCTTCCTGCCGATGTACGGCGTATTGCTGAATATGCTGCTGAAAAGGCTGGCAGATAAATCTGAAATCTCTGCATTGCAGGCAGGTTAAGGGTTCGCTTTAACAGTTGTGATAAGATGCTCGAATGAGCCGTTATGGCCGTTTATCGAAAGGAAGAAGTCAATGCGCAATCTGGTTAAATATGTCGGGATTGGCCTGCTGGTTGTGGGCCTTGCCGCCTGTGATAACAGCGATACGAAAGCACCTGCTCAAGGCGCGTCAGCTGAAAGTAATGCGGCCGGGCAGCCGGTAAGTCTTCTGGATGGCAAGCTGAGTTTCTCTCTGCCAGCAGATATGACCGATCAGAGCGGTAAGCTGGGTACGCAGGCGAACAATATGCACGTTTACTCCGACGCGACCGGGCAGAAAGCCGTGATTGTGATTGTGGGCGATGACACCAGCGAAGACCTGGGCGTTCTGTCCAAACGTCTGGAAGATCAGCAGCGCAGCCGTGATCCGCAGTTGCAGGTTGTGACCAACAAGTCCATTGAGCTGAAAGGCCACGCCATGCAACAGCTGGACAGCATCATCTCTGCAAAAGGCCAGACCGCTTACTCTTCTGTGGTGCTTGGCAAGGTCGACAACAAACTGCTGACCCTGCAAATCACCCTGCCAGCAGACGATCAGCAGAAAGCGCAGACCACCGCTGAAAACATCATTAACACCATCGTAATTCAGTAATTCCTCACGATGATGACGTGGCCTCCGAAGCTTGCTCCGGGGGCCATTTTTTTAGCCTCCACGTCAGCAACAACGCCACCGCCACCAGCCCCGCCGCCGCAAGGTAAATAACCGGCACGCCTGCCCACGCCATCACCAGCCCCGCCAGTGGCCCGGTAATGCCTAACGACATATCCATAAACACCGTATAGGTCGCCAGTGCCGCCCCCTGGTTTTGCTGTGGCACAGCCTTCACTGCCACCACTCCCAGCGCCGGGAACACCAGCGAGAAGCCTGCACCCGCCAGGAATACGCCAATTTTTGCCATCCACGGCGCCGCGGCAATCCCGGTCAGCAGCAGCCCGACAATCTCCACGCTAAAACAGATCATCGCCACATTCAGCCCGCCCAGGCGGTTGATGCCGTTCGGAAACAGCAGGCGCGTCCCCACAAATGCGCAGCTAAACAGGGTTAACGCGAATGCGGCCCCGTCCCACCCTTTTGCGTCGTAGAACAAGGTTATAAAGGTCGCGATGACGCCAAAACCCGCCGAGGCCAGTGCCAGCGCCATGCCATAAGGCCACACGCGGCCAAGCACCGCACGAAACGGCATCGGCTTACCTTTGCTGGCTTTTACTTTCGGGCGCGGCAGAGCAAACAAAATCGCCAGCAGCGCGACCGCCATAATGGTCAACGCCAGCCCGTTTAGCCCCGCGAATGAAAAACAGACCACGCCCAGCGGCGCGCCGATTGCCATCGCCCCGTAGGTGACAATGCCATTCCACGATATCACTCGCCCAATGTGAGGGGCCCCCACAACGCCCACGCCCCACAGTGTTGACCCTGTTCCGGCCAGGCTTTGCCCGATACCGAGGATCACGCGTCCCAGGCACAGCAGCACCAGGCTCACTATCGGCCAGCCGCTGCTCAACCCGGCCATCAGGTAACTCAACCCGCTGAGGAAACAGCCGCACAGCCCCAGGACCACAATGCTTTTTGGCCCAAACAGATCGGCATAACGCCCCGCATGAGGGCGGCTGAGCAGCGTCGCGAAGTATTGCAGGCTAATCACCAGCCCCGCCCAGAATGCGCTAAATCCCATGACATCATGGACATAGCCAGGCAAGACCGCCAACGGCAGGCCAATGGTCAGGTAACTGGCAAAGTTAAAAATAACGACAGAAACAATACGCAGATTAAGGCGTAATCCGCTAAGTGCCGGTTCGGCGGCAGGTTCGGGCATGGGGTTCTACCTGGATTTTTACAACAGTGTTTCACTATTACCACGATGGGTTAAGAAAAGCAGCAGTGACTTTCAGATTAACGACGTCAGACGAAGCGTAACTCGCGCACTACACTTAACAGGCTCCCGGCAAAAGGAATCCGTATGACATCCACCCAGCCCGACAAGACAGGTCTGCATATTTTGTTAAAGCTCGCCAGCCTGGTGGTTATCCTTGCGGGTATCCATGCGGCGGCAGATATCATCGTTCAGCTCCTGCTGGCCCTCTTTTTTGCCATCGTGCTGAATCCGCTGGTGACCTGGTTTATCCGCCGTGGCGTGTCGCGACCCGTGGCGATAACGATTGTGGTTATCGTTATGCTGATTGTGCTTACCGCGCTGGTGGGCGTGCTTGCCGCCTCGGTGAATGAATTTTCCACCCTGCTGCCAAAATACAACAAAGAGCTCACCCGCAAGGTCCTGCAACTACAGGATTCGCTCCCGTTCCTGCACATCCACATGTCCCCGGAGCGGATGCTGCAACGGATGGATTCAGAAAAGCTCATGACCTGGGCAACAACCCTGATGACGCAGCTTTCCGGCGCGATGGCCAGCGTGTTGCTGCTGGTGATGACGGTGGTATTCATGCTCTTTGAGGTGCGCCATGTGCCTTATAAGCTGCGCTTTGCACTGAATAATCCACAAATCCATATTGCCGGCCTTCATCGCGCGCTGAAAGGGGTGTCTCACTATCTGGCGCTGAAAACCTTGCTGAGCCTGTGGACCGGGGTGATTGTCTGGCTCGGGCTGGAGCTGCTGGACATCCAGTTCGCGCTAATGTGGGGTGTGCTGGCTTTCCTGCTGAATTATGTGCCGAACATCGGGGCCGTGATTTCCGCCGTACCGCCAATGATTCAGGCATTTTTATTTAATGGCCTGTACGAATGCATGTTGGTAGGCGCGCTGTTTCTGGTGGTGCATATGCTTATCGGCAATATTGTCGAGCCACGCATGATGGGGCACCGCCTCGGGATGTCAACACTGGTGGTCTTTTTATCATTGCTGATCTGGGGATGGTTGCTCGGGCCGGTGGGAATGCTGCTTTCAGTGCCGCTCACCAGCGTGTGTAAAATCTGGATGGAGACAACCAAAGGTGGCAGCAAACTGGCCATTCTGCTCGGACCAGGGCGCCCCAAAAGCCGATTACCGGGGTAATTCCGTATCCCGGTTAGCTATTATAATGAGCATTGGATTATAGTATTGGTTTCGCCGCGCAACTTTGCGGTTATCTCTGTTTCGACTTAAGGCCCGACGTTATATGTACCAGGTTTTTCTGGGAAAGATCTCCTCGCTGAGCACCGACCGCTGGGCACAAGCTCTTGCCCTGCACGCCCCTACGGGCGAACAGCGCGACCGCTGGCTGGCTGGCCGCGGGTTGCTTTCCCGCCTGTTTGCACCACAACCTTTGCCGGAAATTGTCTATAGCGAACAGGGAAAACCAGGCTTTGCTGACGACTATCCGCTGTGGTTTAGCATCAGCCATTGTGATGACGATATCGCCCTGATTGTCAGTGATGAAGGTGATGTAGGTTGTTCACTGGAACACATACGCCCGCAGGATAACTGGCGTACGCTGGCAAATGCGGTCTTCAGTAATGCCGAACATGATGAAATGGAAAACGAGAAACCAGAGAGTCAGCTTGCCGTGTTCTGGCGTATCTGGACGCGTAAAGGCGCCATCATCAAACAGCGTGGCGCGCACTCCTGGCAAATAGTGAGTATCGACAGTGCTGCCAGCACCCTCCATACGGTAAGCCACTGCCAGGTCGACTCCCTGAGCCTTGCCGTGTGCACGACCACACCCTTTGGCCTTACGACGGCTCTGATCCATTCGGCCGACGACGCGTCGGCAGAAAAATGGTCAGCACTCCCAGAATAATAAATCCGACCCCCGCCAGCCCGTGCCAGGAGAAGGTTTCTCCCCAGCCGGGCAGCAGAATAGCTGCGCCCCACACCAGGATGTAGCTGAGACTCAGCAAGGCATAGGCTTTGCTGAGCGCCAGACGATGCAGCGCCAGATACCAACACCCCATTGAAGCCACATAACCCATCAGCCCGAGCATCAGCGACCCGGTACCCGGTGCAAAATGCCACAGCGCGATGAGAAACGAAAAATCCTCGCCAACCGGCGGGAGTGTGACCATGGCGTAGCGTAACAACAGCTGTGCGATGCTGACTAACGCCACGCTACACAACGCCCAGAATGCGCCTTTCACAGGCTCCCTCCCAACAGGATGATCCCAACCATGATGAACCCTACGCCGAGCCAGTGGTGCGCCGCGACGCTCTCACGCCAGAACGTTTTTGCCGCCAGCGTCACCCAGACAAAGTTCAGGCTCAGCATCGGGTAAGCAATCCCTACAGGAAGGCGTTGCAGCACCACCAGCCAGACCAGCATTCCGAAGCCCAGCGCCAGCAACGCCAGGCCGAGCCAGAGGACGATATGCGCGCCACGCCGCCCGGATTTCGCCGGGCGGGTGGCCTGCTTCTGGCACAGCTGTCCTGCGCAGCTCAGCAGGCTAGCCAGTACTAGCCAGAACCAGGTCATCATTGCGGCAGATACTGCAAGTAAGCCAGACGCCCCTGAATATACAGGCTGTCCGGTTTTGGCAGCTTCAGGCGCTCAAGATCGTCGTTTTTCGACAACAGGATCACCATCGAGATCCGCCCCTGCTGGCGATGTTCTTCCAGCCATTGCGGGAAATCGTCTTTGCCGACAAACCGGTCTTTCACATCCGGGTAGTCCAGCCCATAACGTAACTCACCGCTCTGACCATACAGAACGATATCGTTACGCTTGAGCTCCCATGCCAGGCCAGACGCGACGCCCACGTTGTTCGCCAGAACGAAACGGCTGTCCTGAAGCGGCTCACGTACGGTGTCCACCAGCGACTGCGGCTGTTTTGAATCCACCACCAGATTCGGGATAGCAAAGCCAATCAGCAGCGTCAGGCCAAGCGGACACAGTGCCGCCAGCCACCAGCGCTGCTGACTCTGACGCAGGGTAAACCAGCCCACAGCGGCCCAGATCAGGAAAGCCACCACCGCGCAGAAGACTTTGTACAGCTCAACGGACGTCCAGACCGGGTGTTTTGACAGCCCCCACGGGGAAACCACCAGCGCCGCCACCACGCCGATCGCACCAAACGCCAGGTTGATCCACCCGTTGATGCGCAGCACTTTGCCGCTCTTTTCCGCCACGGTGCAGGCGTAATGCGCCATCAGCATCGCCAGCGGTGCAAAGCACGGCAGGATATAGGTCGGCAGCTTCCCTTTGGCGATACTGAAGAACACCAGAGGCATAACCACCCAACCGAGCAGGTACAATCCGCCACCTTCGTCCTGTCGGCCACGCCAGCCCTGACGCAGGGCACCAGGCAACAAGGCCAGCCACGGCAGGCTTCCGGCAATCAGGAACGGAATGTAATACCAGAATGGCGCTTTGTGTTGGGCATCGCTCTGCGCAAAGCGCTGAATATGTTCAACCCAGAAGAAGTAGCGCCAGAAGTCCGGCTCACGGTGGGCAATTGCTAGCCCCCAGGGCAGAACAATAAGCACACAGCTGAGGATGGCCAGCCAGCCAAACAGCAGCACCTCTTTCCAGCGTTTCTGGGCAATCACCCACGGCAGCACGCCAATCACCGGCACAGCAAGCGCCAGGAACCCTTTGGTCATCACCCCCATGCCACAGGCAAGCCCAAGCAGCACGTAGCCGCCCGCTTTACCGGCGAAGGTTTTCGCCTGCGCTGCCAGCCAGAAGCTGCACATTGCCGACACCAGCCAGAGTGTGATAATCGGATCCAGCACCGCATACGTACCGATGCCATACACCAGGAAGAGGGTTAAGAAGATAACGCCCGAAAGCAAGGCGACGCGTTTATCGCGCCAGATGCGCCATGCCAGCCAGATCACCATCAGCGCCGCCAGCCCGGTGGAGAATATCGCTCCCGCGCGCACGGCAAAGTTGG
The DNA here is from genome assembly GCF_001654845.1 of Enterobacter soli ATCC BAA-2102. GTDB lineage: Bacteria > Pseudomonadota > Gammaproteobacteria > Enterobacterales > Enterobacteriaceae > Enterobacter > Enterobacter soli. The sequence goes on from NZ_LXES01000012.1 coordinate 38,627, forward strand.
TATGGCCAAACAGCATCTGCCCGATACTGTTAACCCAGTATCCGGCTATCGGTTTTTCAAAGTAGCGAAGTCCCAGGAAGTGAGGGACGACCCAGTCCCCTGATGCCAGCATTTCACGGCTAATTTCCGCGTAGCGCGTCTCATCAGGCTGCCATAACAGGCGGATATCGACGGGAATAAGGTAGTAAATGACAAACAGTGCGAAAAGCGCAAAGCCATAACGGGCTGCTTTCATGATACCGGGCTCACGGTTTGTTGATAGCCAAGCCAGCCTTCCCGGCCAGCCATTTCTTTACGAACAATTTTGCCTACAGGCAATGTACTGAGGTCGTCAGGCAGCAGTTCGCTGAGTGGGCAAAACTGAATACCTTCCTCTGCGGCCATCGTCAGCAGCGCATCAAAATCATGCTGATACGCAATCCCTTCCACTTCGGCGTGGATGGTATACACCGGCGTACCGGTATCACGATGAATGCAGTCCAGAATGTAACGGTTAAAGCCCTCGGCAGTCACCTCGCGCCCCACCACTTCATCCCAGGTCGGAAGCGTTACCGGAATCTGCACGGTGCCGAACATGTTTTCACCCAGCTGCGGTAAAAACGGTCCGCTGCCGCGACAGTCGCTGTTATAGCGAAACGCGAATGGCTGTTTAGCTTTCACCACGCGCTGATCCGCCCGCCAGCCTGCCACCGCAGAGCACTGCACCGGTTTACAGGTAATGGCTTCCAGCTCCATCATACCGCGTTCAACCTCACGGCCCAGACGTGGGATATCCCACACCCCGGCCCAGGCCTGCCACGCATGATGATCCCAGGCATGTAGCCCCACCTCATGCAAACGCGATGCTTCGCGGATAATGTCTTCATTACCCGCGCCGATGCGCCTGCCAGGCCAGGCGGTGCCGGCCAGCAAAATATCCCAGCCGTAGAGCGATGCTGCGCGTGAGCGCAGCATTTTGAACAGGAACGCCGGTTTAATCAGACGCCATAAATGGCGTCCCATGTTATCCGGCCCCACGCTGAAGAAGATACTGGAGCGCACATCATGCTTGCCCAGTAACTCCAGCAGTTTGGGCACGCCGTCACGCGTGCCACGGAAGGTGTCGACGTCTATACGTAAGCCGACTTTTTTCATGATGTCTGTTCCGACAGCTCCACAGTGCGCAGGAAGAAATCGAGCGTTTCATCGATGGTCTGTTCCATCTTCACTTCCGGCGTCCAGTTCAGGCAGCGCTTAGCGTTACGGATGCTTGGCTTACGGTGCTCAACGTCCTGATAGCCTTTACCGTAGTAGCTGCTGCTTTCCACTTCACGGAAGCCCGCAAACGGCGGGAACTGGTCACGCAGTGGGTGGCGCTCGAAGCTTGCCAGCAGCATCTCAGCCAGTTCACGAATGCTGGCTTCGTTTTCCGGGTTACCGATGTTGATGATTTCACCGTTGCAGCGGCCATCTTTGTTTTCGATGATGCGGAACAGCGCTTCGATACCGTCAGAGATATCGGTAAAGCAACGCTTCTGTTTACCGCCTTCGATCAGTTTGATTGGAGAGCCTTCGACCAGGTTCAGGATCAGCTGAGTGATCGCACGCGAGCTACCGATGCGCGCGGCATTCAGGTTATCCAGACGCGGCCCCATCCAGTTGAACGGACGGAACAGGGTAAAGCGCAGGCCTTCTTTCTCGCCGTATGCCCAAATCACGCGGTCCAGCAGCTGTTTGGACACAGAGTAGATCCAGCGTTGCTTGTTGATTGGGCCAACCACCAGGTTAGAGGTGTCTTCGTCGAAGTTTTTGTCCGTACACATGCCATACACTTCAGACGTGGACGGGAAGATGATGCGCTTATCGTATTTCACGCAGTCGCGGATGATCTTCAGGTTCTCTTCGAAGTCCAGCTCGAACACGCGCAGCGGGTTACGGGTGTATTCAATCGGAGTCGCGATCGCCACCAGCGGCAGCACCACATCACATTTCTTGATGTGGTATTCGATCCATTCGGAATGGATGCTGATATCCCCTTCAACGAAGTGGAAGCGCGGGTTGGTCAGGAAACGGCTGATCGCATCAGAGCCGATATCCAGGCCATAGATTTCATAGTTGTCGTCTTTCAGCAAACGTTCGGTCAGGTGGTTACCGATAAAGCCGTTTACACCGAGGATCAGCACGCGGGTGCGGCGTTTGATGGCTACAACCGGTGCGCTGGTGATAATTGCGCCCGCAACCAGACCCAGGGATTGCGCCAGCTGCGCGCCCTGAACGTATACGCCGTTGTCAGTTTGACCGGTCAGAATTTCCAGCGCCTGCTCGCCGCAGCTCACCACCAGCGGGGAAACAGAGACAACCGTGCCCGGTTTTGCTGCCGGAATGTCGTCACGTACGCGAGATTTCCAGACAATAAATTTGCTGACGCCCGCGAAGCTGTACGCGCCCGGCCACGGGTCAGTGACCGCACGCACCAGGTTGTGCAGCTGACGCGCAGGTTTCGCCCAGTCCAGACGGCCATCTTCCGGGTTACGACGGCCAAAGCAACTTGCTTTGCTCTCATCCTGCGAGGTCTCTTTAAAGGAGCCCTGCTGGATGGAAGGCAGCACATCGCGCAGCAGGTTTTGCGCAGCGCCACACAGTTTGTGATGCAGTTGCAGCGCGGTTTCATCGGCTTCGATAGCCACTTTTTGCTGGGCCACGATATTGCCCGCATCAGCGCGACGCACCATGCGATGCAGGGTCACGCCGGTTTCCGTTTCACCATTCACCAGCACCCAGTTCAGCGGCGCGCGGCCACGGTATGCTGGCAGCAGGGAGCCGTGCAGGTTAAACGCGCCTTTTGGCGCCAGGCTTAAGATGTCGTCGCTCAGCAGATTGCGATAATAGAAAGAGAAAATCACATCAGGAGAAAGCGCACGAATGCGGTCAACCCACAACGGATGGTTTACATCATCAGGGGCGTACACCGGGATGCCACGCTCTGCGGCAATACGCGCCACGGAACCAAAGAAGTTATTTTCTCCGGCAGCGTCCGGGTGAGTGAAGATTGCAGCAATGTCATAACCCGCTTCCAGCAGGGCCAGCGTGCCCGTACACCCCATATCGTGATAGGCAAATACAACAGCTTTCATGGGTGAATTTCCTCTTGAGATGCTTTGTGTTCCTGACGGACAACACGTTGAATAAAGTAGCGCGGACGTGCGCGAACATCGTTATAAATACGGCCGATGTACTCACCGAGTAAGCCCATCCCAACAAATTGGGCACCGATGAACATGAACAGTACGGCAAACAGCATAAAGACCCCTTCCGCCGCCCACTGAGGGCCGAAGATCAGTCGCAACGCGACCAGCAGAACGGAAATCGCAAACCCGGCCAGCGCGATAACGCTGCCGAAAACGCTTAACAAACGCAGCGGCGTGGTGGTCAGGCAGGTGATCAGGTCATACATCAGGTTAATCAGGCGCATAAAGCTGTACTTCGATTCCCCGTGCTCGCGCTCTGCGTGCAGTACCGGAATTTCAGTCGCTCTGCGGGCAAAGGTATTAGCAAGAATAGGAATGAACGTACTGCGCTCGTGGCAATGCAGCATGGCGTCAACGATGTGGCGACGGTAGGCGCGCAACATGCAGCCGTAATCGCCCATTGCTTTACCGGTCGTGCGCTGGATAAGACGGTTAATGGTGCGCGACGCCAGCTTGCGGAACAGGCTGTCCTGGCGGTTCTGACGAACAGTGCCGACCACGTCATAGCCTTCATCAGCTTTCGCTACCAGGCGCGGGATCTCTTCCGGCGGGTTTTGCAGATCGGCATCCAGCGTGATGATCAGGTCGCCCGTTACATGGCTAAAGCCGGCCATAATGGCGGAGTGCTGACCATAGTTACGGTTAAGCAACACGGCAACGATGTGGCTTCCCTCAACCTCAGCGGCATCGGTAAGCATCTGAGCAGAATTGTCGCTGCTGCCATCATCTACCAGCAGAATTTCGTAGGCCTTGCCCATGGTTTCACAGGCAGCCGTGGTGCGGCGGATAAGTTCAGGCAGGCTCTCCTGCTCGTTGTAAACCGGGATTACGACTGAGACTTTTTGTACAGGTGGTGCGCTGAACATATCAATTTCCTGCTAGCTGATGGAGCGCGGTAATGACGCGCGTTGCGTCGTCATGCGTCATATCCGGGAAAAGAGGGAGTGAACAAATACGCGCGCTGTTCCATTCGGAGTTCGGGAGCGACACATCAGGGAAACGCTCGCGATAGTATTTTTGCGTATGGGCAGCACGGAAATGCAGGCCAGTACCAATGCCTTTTGCTTTCAGCGCGTCCATTAACGCGTCACGTGAGATCCCACATCGGGCTTCATCAACGCGAATGATAAACAGATGCCATGCATGGACATGCGGCCAGGCCGGAATGCGCAGCGGCTCGAAAGGCGTATCCGCAAGCTCGGTCAGATAACGTTCAGCAATTTCGCGACGACGCGCGTTGGCTTCGCTCAATTTACCCAGTTGGACCAGCGCCAGCGCGGCGTTGATATCCGCGAGGTTGTACTTATAACCCGGAGAGATAACTTCCGCCTGTGGCGCACGTCCGTGAGTCTGGCGGTCATAGGCATCAACACCGAGCCCGTGGAACTTGAGGCTGCGAATGCGTTGCGCCAGTTGTTCGTCATCCGTCACCACTAATCCGCCTTCCGCGCAGGTCATGTTCTTGATCGCGTGGAAAGAGAAGATAGCGGTACCTTGCCAGCCAACATGGCGATTTTTGTAGTAAGTACCTGCTGCGTGGGCAGCATCTTCAATCACAGGGATACCATGACGTTCGCTAATCGCGCGAACCGCATCGATATCAAAAGGTGCCCCCGCATAATGCACGGGGATGATAGCTTTGGTGCGTGGGGTAATCGCGGCTTCGATGGCTTCAGGCGTTACCATCAGCGTGTCTTTGTCGACATCGATCATCACGGGTGTTGCGCCCAGCAGCACAATCATATTGAGGGTCGACACCCAGGTTAAAGAAGGGGTAATGACTTCATCACCAGGACCAATGCCCATCGCCATCAGCGTGACGTGCATCCCAGCCGTTGCAGAGCAAACCGCAATTGCATGGCGATTCCCCGTCAGCTTACAAAATGCTTCTTCAAGCTCCTGATTTTTCGGCCCTGTGGTGATCCAGCCCGACATCAAAACGTCCTGAAGCGCCGCAATTTCCTCAGCGCCCATCGACGGTCGCGAAAAAGGCAGAAAATCACTCATTATTAATTTCCTTGCTGTATTAAAGGCGTCATCTTTTACTGCGCTGTCGTAATGGGCAGCTCAATGGGATCATGCAAGATAGATTTTAAATAAAGACCAAATAAAATTTAGTCGTTGCTTCACTTATGTCAACAAACCATCAACTAAGGCAAAGTAGTCTTCTTTTCTTAGGAAAAAATTAAGACACAGCAAAATTACAATGAGACGAGCAAGAAGGGGGAGTGAAAAAACCGTTTATCAACAGCAAGATAGATGAATTCTCTGCTTTTTTAATTTTTTTGTGATTATGCTCACGACAAATTACGGTTTTATTTCACTTGATTGCAGTGAAAATAATAAGAAAAGTAAATGAAATCTCAACCAAAATAAAAATCCCGGGTATTTCGCCTGAAAGACGAAATCACCCGGGAACTTTTTAAATAAGTGAATTGTCGCGCTTAGTTAAGATTAGCAGGGAAATCATCCGGCAATTCACTGGCAGCACAGGCAATCACCGAATCATTGTTCGCACCACAGTCCCGTACAAAGGTAATGGTCGCAAACTCATCAATCACTTCAGTAGGATACGCCGGCCCCTGGTCACGGTATGTATTCATCAGTGGGATATGATCATTCTGGAAACAGACCGTTTTTTCCGGGTTATTCATCACCCAGCGTGGGAAGAAAATCGTACCGTGGAAGAGTTTGTCGCCCAGATTCACAATCAGGCTAACATCCGTGCCGGTAGGTTCAGTCCAGGAGATTTTATAAATACTCTCACCCACCCTCACGATATACGCCTGCTGGTCTTTGACCCAACGGTTCGCCACGATGCCGCTGTGAATGCGGTAATCCAGTGTGGTGTCATTTTTCACGTAGATCTCGTAGTTCCAGCCATTGTCGTAGGTGTAGACCAGGTGTTTACCCACAAAACCGCTCAAATCATGTTTGTCGAAGGTGCTCATAATGTGTCTCCTCTGTTTTGATGAGACGATCGTACCCCTTCAAAAAATGAATGAATAACGCTATGTTTGAATCAAATTCATTCAAATTTTAGATACGTTATGCACAAGACAACGCTGGAACAGTGGTCGTTACTGGAGAAGGTGGTAGAGCTTGGTAGCTTTGCCAAAGCGGCAGAAGAGACGGCCCGCAGCCAGTCCTCCGTGAGTTATAACCTGTCTTTATTGCAGGAGCGGCTGGGAGTCGCGCTTCTGGCGCCGGAAGGTCGACGTGCGGTATTAACCCCTGCCGGAGAATTACTTCTCAACCAGGTAAAACCCCTGCTCAAGGCCTTTTCATATGTTGAAACACGAGCCGCAACGCTGCGCAACGGGGTGCGCACGCGGTTAGACCTGGTCGTGGACAACATTTTTCCGCGCCGCCGCCTGTTCGCCATTTTGCGCCAGTTCCAGCAAATTTACCCGCAGACACAGGTACGGCTGACGGAAGTGCTGGAAAATGCCAGCTCAGATATCGTCAATAATGAAGCCGATGTCATGGTGTTAACCCGCCGTCAGGACATCACCGGGCTTGGCGAATGGTTGATGAACATTGATTTTGTTGCCGTCGCCCATCGCGATCACCCCTTATTTGCGCTCAATACACCGTTAAATGACGAGATGCTGCGTCCGTGGCCATTAATTCATATTGTAGATAACCAGCCTGCCGCCAGCGCTGCCGGAGAGTCTTGGACATTTTCGACCATCGATGCCGCCATTGAGGCCGTGATGTATCAGGTGGGCTATGGCTGGCTGCCGGAAGAACGCATTCAGACCCAGCTTGAACAGGGCGTGCTAAAAATACTGCCGCTGAGCCACGGCACGCGCCGTGCCACGCCTCTGCATCTGATCGTGAAGCGTGCCCTGACGCCGCTGGACGAACAGGTTGAAACACTACTGCGCCTTTTTAGCCAACCCCGGTAACCCCCAACTGCTACGCTTTAAGGTCTGAACTTTGAAAACCACGAGGAGCAGACAATGAAAATTGATTTTACGGGGAAAGTTGCGCTGGTCACGGCCTCCACGGGCGGCATTGGTTTTGCCATTGCCAAAGGGCTGGCCGAAGGCGGCGCGGAAGTGATCATCAACGGGCGTAGCACCGAATCGGTCAATAACGGAATACAGCAACTCCAGCAGGCAGTGCCGGGTGTCCAGGTGCGGGCTGCCATTGCCGACCTCAGCGCCCCTGAAGGGGTTGAGTCCCTGCTGAAAGTCGCATCCAGTGTCGATATTCTGGTCAACAACGCCGGGATTTACGGCCCGCTGGATTTTTACGACACCGACGATGCCACCTGGGAGCGCTACTGGCAAACCAACGTGATGTCAGGTGTACGGCTCTCCCGCGCCCTGCTGCCGGGTATGGTGCAAAAAGGCTGGGGTCGCGTGGTCTTCATTTCATCGGAATCGGCCTGCAATATTCCGGCTGATATGATCCACTATGGCGTGACCAAAACCGCGCAACTCTCACTGGCGCGCGGCCTGGCGAAATTCGTGGCGGGAAGTGGCGTGACGGTGAACAGCGTGCTGCCAGGGCCAACGATCTCCGATGGCTTTGCTGAAATGATGAAAGACGAAATCGAAAGGACCGGCAAATCGCTGGAACAGCTGGCGAAAGAGTTTGTGATGGCCAACCGCCCCAGCTCGGTTATCCAGCGCGCCGCATCGGTTGAAGAGGTGGCCAATATGGTGGTGTATGTCTGTTCAACGCAGGCTTCCGCCACCTCCGGCGCGGCATTACGCGTGGATGGCGGCGTGGTGGACGATATTATCTGACTTGCTCAGGCCGAACTGCCTGCTACCCGGCGGGCAGTAATAAAGTGCTCTTGCCAGTAGTTGTCGGTCAACGCTGAAACCGTGACGCCCTGGCTGCTCGAAGCATGAATGAACAGGCTGTCACCGATATAGACGCCAACATGCTTACGGGTCGGGCTGGTCTGGAAAAACACCAAATCCCCGGCTTTTAAGCGATATTGCGCCACCTGCACACCGCGATGGATCTGCTCGCCCGTGGTGCGCGGCAGGTCAAGGTGCGCCGCATCGCTGAACAGATGTTGCATCAGCGCCGAGCAATCCACCCCGTGATGCGTGGTGCCGCCCCACTGATAGTGAGTCCCTTTCCACTTCTGATATTGATCAAGAATACGTGAGCGCAGCGGACCCGTTTCCTGATGCACCAGCGCAGCTTTCGCCGGAGAGGTCGCCAGCTCGCTGTTCATGGATAACATCGACGCGGGCAGTTGAAAACTAAAGGCAGAAAATGAAGCAAAACTTAACGAGAGTATTGAAATTAGCGATCTAAGAGTCATATCAAGAAAGAAGCAGTGAGTGAATTTTTCCTTACGCGTGGGGCCAATGTTCCCCCGAAATATCTTTCGATGTGGCGATAATATAGACAGCTCACTTTTTACCCAATCTTTATCGAAGCCAAAAATGGACTCACTTTCAGGTCGCAAGATTGATAAAAAATGCACGTTACAGAAGGACTGACGGGGTAAAGCAGGTAAACTAATGAGCAGAATGTGTATTTCAGCTAAGACGTATTTATGACCAATATGATTGCCGACGAGGCAGTGGCCAAGTCCAACGTGCTCTCTGTCTTTGATTTTGATGGAACATTGACGCACCACGACAGCTTTATCCCTTTCCTGCGTTTTGCCTTTGGTAAACGTTACTTTGCAGGGCGCCTGGTGCGTATGGCGTTGCCGACGCTCCACTGTGTGCGCCGCAAGCTGACGCGCGATGAGCTGAAAGAAGTGCTGATCAAAACCTTCCTGACCGGCGTAGATGAACACTGGCTGCGCCAGCAGGCTGAAGCGTTTTGCGAGAAATACTGGACGAAGCTGATGCGCCCGGCGGGTGTGCTGGCGGTTGCCGCAGAGGTCAATTCCGGTGCAGAAGTGACTATCTGTTCAGCCTCTCCGGCGCTGGTATTGCAGCCATGGGCCGATAAGCTTGGCATTAAGCTTATCGGGACACAGCTTGAAGTGAAAAACGGCAAGCTGACCGGGCGGATCACCGGTAACAACTGCCGCTGTGCGCAGAAGGTCGCCAGACTGGAAAAAGTGTATGGCAATCTGAACGATTACCATCTGCGCGCCTGGGGCGACACGCGTGGTGACCACGAACTGTTGGCGGCGGCGCAGGATCCGCACTGGCGACACTTCCACCATCCGCGCAAGCGCCGGAATTCACCGATTAAGGGTTAGTGCGCTCTGGTGCTCTCACCCCGGCCCTCTCCCACAGGGAGAGGGAGAAAACAGGACATCAGTCCTCACGTTTGCCCGGGAACATCACGCTCGCAATGATCCCCAACGCTAACACCCCTAACACCACAAACAGGCTGGCGGTTGCGCCAATGCTGTAACCGTGGTGCCAGAAGTGATCGGTAGCATTAAGGCCCAGCTTAAACGCGACAAAGAACAGCAGCAGGACCACCGCTTTTTCCAGATGCACCAGGTACTGTTTCAGCGCTTCCAGCACAAAATAGAGCGTACGCAGACCGAGGATAGCGAACATCATCGCACTGTAGATGATGAGCGGTTCACGGCTGACGGCGATAATCGCCGGGACCGAGTCAAACGCGAACATCACATCAGACAACTCCACAACCGCCACGCAGAGCAGCAGTGGTGTTGCGTAACGCTTCGCCTTCTTCACGCGCCCGACCATGACATCCTGGTTTTCCGGCTTTTCAAGCTCGGCATCCACCTCTTTCTGGGTCAGGATAAACGCATTGCTGCTGATTTTCGGCCAGACTGGGTAAAAGCGTTTCACCAGACGGTAGGCCAGATGGCCGGAGTAATCTTCAACCTCATCACTCTCTTCATTACGTTTGAGCATCATCAGTGCCGTCCAGCCAACGACCAGCGCAAAGATAACCTCAACGTAGGGCCCCAGACTCAGCAGGCTGGTCCCAATGGCGACGAAAATACCGCGGAAGACAATCGCTCCCAGCACGCCCCAGTAAAGCACGCGGTGGCGGTACTTATCCGGCACGCCGAACCAGGCAAAAATTGCCATCATGACAAACAAGTTATCGACCGACAGCACCTCTTCCAGCGCATAACCGGTCAGGAACAGGCTCGCCATCTCCGCGCCATGATGCACATAGAGGAACCCGGCGAACGCCATCGCCATCAGGACCCAGAAAATAGACCACATGGCGGCGCTTTTCAGCGAGACAGGTTTATCGTGACGGTGCATGAAGAGGTCGATAAACATCGCCCCGACAGCCATCACGACAAAGACAACAACGGTTTCAGTCGGGAAACCGAGATGAGCAGAAGACATAAACAACCCTTTTTGAAGACAAAACACTAACCATGCAGACTGGTTAAAACCAGAAGTAGAAAAGGGCGGGCTGTTTATCAGCCTTTCACCCTCAAAGCCGCAACCTAATCGGCTGCGCAAGGAAACGTACTTTACCTTACTCCAAGGGGTAGGCGCATCTTTCGATTAGGCGCTCATGCCACGGAGGCGCTGGAGCACGGCCACCAGCACCGCCACTGACCAGCCCACCATCAGGGCGCCCACCAGCCCTTCCAGCCCGCCAATCAGCCGCCAGTGTTGCGGTAACGTCACATCGCCATATCCCACCGTGGCGTAGCTCACCAGCGAAAAGTAGAAGCTGGTGTTCCAGTCCTTAAACGCATCTATCACAAAATAAAAAGCGGCAAATAACCCAGCTTCGAGAAGGTGGGCGAAAATCATTGAAATCACAATGCCGACATTGCGCAGCACAACACGCACCGCGGAATCGACTTCCAGGTTTATGAATTTTAAAACGCAAAACATCCACAGCGAATGGATGACCACGGTAAGCGTGAGCAAAATAATGATGCTGAGTAGCTGCATGGAAAGGGCTCGGACTGAGAAAGAGAAGATTGCCCCGCTGAACGCGCCGGGGCACCTGAAACTGCTTTTCTGAGTCGAAGCTTAGTGGAAAGCCGGGGAAATGTTGGTGCAATAATTGCGTAGGGTGATTATTTCTCTGCCAGAGCCTGTGCGCACGCCCATGCGCTCGCCCAGGCCCACTGGAAGTTATACCCGCCAAGCCAGCCGGTGACATCCATCACTTCACCAATAAAATAGAGACCCGGCACGTTACGCGCTTCCATGGTGCGCGAGGAAAGCCCATCGGTATCCACGCCACCAAGCGTCACCTCTGCGGTACGGTAGCCTTCGGTACCGTTGGGCTGCACGCGCCAGTTTGTCAGGGTATCGACCAGCACCTGCTGATCGCGGCTGTTAAGCTGCTTAAGGGACACATCCGGCACCTGCCCTAACACCTGTAAACACTCAACCAGACGCTTCGGCAACTGCATCGCCAGCGTATTTTTCAGGCTTTGATTAGGATGTGCATTGCGCTGCTCGTCCAGGAAGCTTTCCAGGTTACAATCAGGCACCAGATTGACCGTCACAAACTCGCCCGGCTGCCAGTAGCTGGAGATCTGCAACACCGCCGGGCCGGAGAGCCCGCGATGGGTGAAGAGCAGGTTTTCACGAAATACCGTGCCATCTTCGGCAGTGATAACGGAGGGAACAGAGACACCTGAGAGCGTCTGAAGTTGTTCAAGTAACGGCTTATGCAGCGTAAACGGCACCAGTCCGGCGCGTGTAGGCAGCACCTTCAGGCCAAACTGTTCAGCAATTTTATAGCCAAACGGTGATGCCCCCAGCCCCGGCATCGACAGCCCACCGCTGGCAATCACCAGGTTATCCGCGCTGACGGTTTCCCCGTTCAGTTGCAGCGTATAGCCTTGCTCATCGCGCGATACTTCCAGCACTTCCGTACGCAGGCGCGTCACCACAGCACCTTTTTCGCACTCGGCCACCAGCATATCGACAATCTGCTGAGCGGAGTCGTCGCAGAACAGCTGCCCCAGTGTTTTTTCGTGCCAGGCGATGCCGTGTTTACCCACCAGATCGATAAAATCCCACTGGGTGTAGCGCGCCAGCGCAGATTTGCAAAAATGACGGTTTTGACTCAAATACGCCGCGGGTTCGACATACAAATTGGTAAAGTTGCAGCGGCCACCGCCAGACATCAGGATCTTGCGTCCGGGTTTTTTACCATTATCCAGCAGCAGCACCCGACGGCCCGCTTGCCCGGCCATTGCCGCACAAAACATACCCGCCGCACCGGCCCCAATCACAACGGCATCAAACCTTTCCACGTCAAAACCCTCTTCGTTAACTGCGCGGATTGTAAAGTTTCCGCTGTGGTCGCACCAGCGCAAATAAGCCAGATATCAGTCATATATTTGAAATATAAAATATATTTCTTTACCTAAGCCCAACAAAGCCGAAGGAATATCAAAAAAAAGCTATATTTCACTTTGCCCGTTGCGCATTTGTCCTGGATAATGCGCCGCGTTCATGTCCTCAAAATGGCGTAACGTCCTATGCTACATTTGTTTGCTGGCCTGGATTTACATACCGGGCTTTTATTATTGCTTGCACTGGTTTTTGTTCTGTTTTACGAAGCAATCAACGGCTTCCACGACACTGCAAACGCAGTAGCAACGGTTATCTACACTCGCGCAATGCAGTCGCAACTTGCGGTTGTTATGGCGGCGGTATTTAACTTTTTTGGTGTCCTCCTGGGCGGACTGAGCGTTGCGTATGCCATCGTGCATATGTTGCCAACGGATCTGCTGCTTAACGTTAGTTCTGGCCATGGCCTTGCTATGGTGTTCTCAATGCTGCTTGCTGCAATTATCTGGAACCTCGGTACCTGGTATTTCGGCCTGCCTGCATCCAGTTCTCACACCCTCATCGGCGCGATTATCGGTATTGGGTTAACGAACGCCCTGATGACCGGTACATCGGTTGTTGATGCGCTGAACATCCCGAAAGTGATGGGGATTTTTGCCTCACTTATCGTCTCCCCTATCGTGGGTCTGGTGGTAGCAGGTGGATTGATTTTCATCCTGCGTCGTTACTGGAGCAATACCAAAAAACGCTCCCGTATTCACCTGACACCGGCAGAGCGTGAGAAGAAAGACGGCAAGAAAAAACCGCCATTCTGGACGCGTATTGCCCTGATCCTTTCCGCTATCGGCGTGGCCTTCTCACACGGCGCGAACGATGGTCAGAAAGGCATTGGTCTGGTGATGCTGGTACTGATTGGTGTTGCTCCGGCAGGCTTTGTGGTCAACATGAATGCTTCCGGTTACGAAATCACGCGTACCCGTGATGCCGTGAACAACGTCGAAATTTACTTCCAGCAGCACCCTGAGCTGCTGAAGCAAGCGACCGGTGTTGACCAGCTGATCCCTTCACCTGAAGCGGGCGCAACCACCGCACCTGGCGAGTTCCACTGCCACCCGGCAAATGCGATTAATGCGCTGGAACGTGCGAAAGGTATGCTGGGCGATATCGAAAGCTACGACAAACTCACCGTTGAGCAGCGTGGTCAGCTGCGCCGCATTATGCTTTGCATCTCTGATGTGACGGATAAAGTGGCGAAACAGCCTGGCACAAGCGCTGACGACCAGCGACTGCTGAAGAAACTGAAAGGCGATATGCTCAATACCATTGAGTACGCGCCAATCTGGATCATCATGGCGGTTGCGCTGGCACTGGGTATCGGTACGATGATTGGCTGGCGCCGTGTGGCGACAACAATCGGCGAGAAGATTGGTAAGAAAGGCATGACGTATGCGCAGGGTATGTCCGCGCAGATGACAGCGGCAGTTTCTATCGGTCTGGCGAGCTACACCGGGATGCCAGTGTCCACGACCCACGTACTTTCGTCCTCCGTGGCGGGTACCATGATTGTTGACGGTGGTGGTCTGCAACGCAAAACTGTGACCAACATTCTGATGGCCTGGGTGTTCACACTCCCGGCATCCATCCTGCTGTCTGGTGGTTTGTACTGGATTGCGCTGAAGCTGATTTAATTCGTTAAGCGCAACAAAAAAGCGGGCCAGGAAACTGGCCCGCTTTTTTTTATGCTCAGTGCCAAATCATCAATGCAATCATACTGACCACGACCAGGCCACACAGGGCGCTGGTTAAAATGAACTGACGACGCAGGCGCTCACAGCGACGGATAAACTCTTCATCGTGATGATCGCGGTAGCGCTGGTAATAGATATACCCCACCAGACGCATCTGCTTGCTGGGCTGTCCATGCGCGGTGAAGAACCCTCCACCGTCCACATACTGATAAAGCAACGGATCGCAACCACGAAGTACCACTAACAGCGCACGTAACGATGAGAAGTAGCGCGCCATATTCACTATGCAAACTACGCATAACGCCCAAAACAATGCGACGGTGCTAATCATACATCCTCCCCGGCGTCCACCCACGAAGCAAGGCTCCTGAGCTACCGCACCCCAATGCCCTGACAGACAGTTCAGTGAAAGAATGACTCAAAAGTCGATCCGGTTCGCGTTTTAATATCCGAACGGCTCATTAAATAGTGTAGGAGATCCGTTAATTTTTTTGCCACAAGGTTAATCGTTATCAACACGAAGGCTTGAAAAATTTGTTGAACTGGGCCGTAATGAAAGCAATAGACGACGGCTTTCTCTTTTAGTCATCGATAACTTAAGGAAGGAGTAACACTATGGCTTACAAACACATTCTCATCGCGGTAGACCTCTCCCCAGAGAGCAAAGTGCTGGTTGATAAAGCGGTATCCATGGCGCGTCCCTATAACGCGAAAGTTTCTTTGATTCACGTTGATGTGAATTACTCCGATCTCTATACCGGTCTGATCGATGTGAATCTGGGTGATATGCAAAAGCGTATCTCCGAAGAGACTCACCATGCGCTGAGCGAGCTGTCTACCAATGCGGGCTACCCTATCACCGAAACCTTAAGCGGTAGCGGCGATCTGGGTCAGGTACTGGTTGATGCAATCAAGAAATACGATATGGACCTGGTGGTTTGCGGTCATCACCAGGACTTCTGGAGCAAGCTGATGTCTTCAGCGCGTCAGCTGATCAACACCGTTCACGTGGATATGCTGATTGTTCCACTGCGTGACGAAGAAGAAGAGTAAGTGCGTTAAATTCCCCTCACCCTAACCCTCTCCCAAAGGGAGAGGGGATAGATCGAGGACGTAGGCCGGGTAAGGCGAAGCCGCCACCCGGCTTTTTTTATTCCGGCGTACCTGAGTAGATATCAAACCGGTGCCCTTTGGTGGTCACCGCATTGGTCGTAGCAACATCCGCCAACGGTGGCGCATAGTCCGGGCGCTTCACCACCACACGCTTTGTCGCGAGCAGACGGGCAGGCTCCAGCAGACCATCAGCATCCAAATCCGGCCCCACCAGCGACTGAAACACACGCATCTCTTTTTTCACCAGCGCGCTTTTCTGCTTATGCGGGAACATCGGGTCAAGATAGACCACCTGCGGACGCGGCGTAATATCCGTCAGCGCCGTCAGGCTGGAGGCGTGAATAAGCTGCAAACGCTCCTGCAACCACGAGCCAATTTCCGGGTCTGCATAGCCACGGGTAAGCCCGTCGTCCAGCAACGCCGCCACAACCGGATTACGCTCCAGCATCCGCACACGACAGCCAACCGACGCCAGCACAAAGGCATCGCGCCCCAATCCCGCCGTGGCATCCACCACATCCGGCAGATAACTGCCTTTGATCCCAACCGCTTTAGCGACCGCTTCGCCACGACCACCGCCGAATTTGCGCCGGTGCGCCATGGCACCCCCCACGAAGTCGACAAAGATCCCGCCAAGCTTCGGCTCGTCGCGTTTACGTAATTCCAGATGTTCTGGCGTCATCACCAGCGCCATCAGATTTTCGTCATCGTGCTCCAGTCCCCAGCGGGCGGCCAGAACAGATAAGGCGCCGTCTCCGGCGCCTGATTCATCTACTAAGCAGATCTTCACGTAACAATCAGCCTTTGATCCCGTAATGCTCGAGCATCGCATCCAGCTGCGGCTCACGGCCACGGAAGCGTTTGAACAGCACCATTGGCTCTTCAGAGCCGCCACGCGTCAGGATGTTATCCAGGAACGACTGGCCGGTTTCACGGTTGAAGATCCCCTCTTCTTCGAAGCGAGAGAAGGCATCTGCTGCCAGCACATCGGCCCACAGGTAGCTGTAGTAACCTGCCGCGTAACCACCCGCGAAGATATGGCTGAACGCGTGCGGGAAACGACCCCAGGTTGGCCCAGGAATAACCGCGACCTGTTTTTTAATCTCGGCCAGGGTTTCGAGGATTTTCGCCCCTTGTTCCGGACTGAATTCAGCGTGCAGGCGGAAGTCGAACAGGCCGAACTCCAGCTGACGCAGGATAAACATCGCCGCCTGGTAGTTCTTCGCCGCCAGCATTTTATCCAGCAGTTCTTTTGGTAGCGGTTCGTCAGTTTCAAAGTGACCAGAGATGAACGCCAGCGCGTCCGGCTCCCAGCACCAGTTTTCCATAAACTGGCTTGGCAGCTCGACTGCATCCCACGGCACACCGCTGATACCGGCAACGCCTGCGGTTTCGATGCGGGTCAGCATATGGTGCAGGCCGTGACCGAACTCATGGAACAGGGTGATCACTTCGTCGTGAGTGAACAGCGCAGGTTTGCCATTCACCGGGCGGTTAAAGTTACAGGTCAGATAAGCGACCGGTTTTTGCAGAGAACCATCGGCTTTACGCATCTGGCCCACGCAGTCGTCCATCCATGCCCCACCGCGTTTGTTTTCACGCGCATAGAGATCCAGGTAGAAGCTGCCGCGCAGTTCGTTCTTCTCGTCGTACAGCTCGAAGAAACGCACGTCCGGGTGCCAGACGTCGATGTCAGTACGCTCTTTGGCGGTAATACCGTAGATACGTTTCACCACTTCGAACAGGCCGTTAACCGCTTTGTTTTCCGGGAAGTACGGGCGCAGCTGCTCATCGCTGATGCTGTAGAGATGCTGTTTCTGTTTTTCGCTGTAGTAAGCGATATCCCACGGCTGTAGCTCATCCACGCCGAATTCCGCTTTCGCGAAGGCGCGCAGCTGAGCCAGCTCTTTCTCGCCCTGTGGACGGGCGCGTTTTGCGAGGTCGGTTAAGAAATCCAGCACCTGCTGTGGGTTTTCCGCCATTTTGGTGGCGAGAGATTTGAAGGCATAGCTTTCAAAGCCCAGCAGTTGCGCCAGCTCGTGACGCAGGGCGAGGATTTCAGCCATCACCGGGCTGTTGTCCCATTTGCCCGCATTCGGGCCCTGATCGGACGCGCGGGTGCTGTACGCGCGGTACATCTCTTCACGCAGCGCCTGATTGTCGCAATAGGTCATTACCGGCAGGTAGCTTGGGATATCCAGCGTTAACAGGAAACCGTCCAGCTCTTTCGCTTCGGCCTGTGCTTTCGCTGCCGCCAGCGCGCTTTCCGGCATCCCGGCCAGCTCGGCTTCGTCGGTCACTTGTTTCGTCCAGCCCATCGTGGCATCCAGCACGTTGTTGCTATACTGGTTGCCCAGCTCAGACAGACGCGCGGCAATTTCGCCATAGCGAGTCTGTTTCTCTTTTGGCAGACCAATACCGGACAGCTCAAAATCACGCAGCGCGTTATCCACGGATTTCTTCTGCGCGGTATTCAGTGACGCATAGTGATCGCCATCGCGCAAGTCGCGGTAGGCTTTGTACAGCCCTTCATGTTGACCCACCCAGGTGCTGTACTCAGAGAGCAGCGGCAGGGTTTGCTCATAGGCTTCGCGCAGCTCCTGGCTGTTTTTCACCGAATTCAGGTGACTCACCGGCGAAAAGATACGGCCCAGCACGTCATCCACTTCCGCCAGCGGCTGACACAGAGTTTCCCAGGTGTAAGGCGCGCCTTGCGCCACCACGCTTTCTACCGCCGCACGGCAATTATCCAGCGACTGCGTAACGGCTGGAACCACATGCTCAGGGAGGATTTTAGAAAACGGCGGCAACGAAAAAGGCGTCAGTAATGGATTGGTCATAAGCGCTGTCCTGTTGAAGAAGATGAATGAAGCGCGCATCCGGCGCTGTGCATATTGGTTTAGTAATGGGGTTAAGTGTAGAGGATTTCAATGGTGTGAAGCGGGGAATTACGCCCGATAGCGTTACGCTGTCGGGCGCGGGGGATTTAGTGTGCGTGATGTCCAAGCGCATAGGCAGCAGGCAGGTTCAGACGCTGCCAGAACTGCTGATCCGGCGTTGTCCCGGAGAGCGGATAACCCGCAGGCAGCGCCGTTTTCACCATCAGCGCCTGGCGCTGGGCTGTGCTGAGGTTTGGCAGCGCCGCTTCAAGCAGCACGTCTGCCCCTTCAGGCACTTTCAGACTCTGCTGTTCACCTTTTTGCTGCGGCAGATCGTAGGTCATGGTGAAGCGATAGAACGTCTGCATGGCTGGGTCACGATACGGATCGTTCTTGCCGTCGGTCTTTGCGCACTCAGCAAGCGTAGTCCCACACTCTTTTTCCAGCGCGGTGCGCAGCTGGTCGCGGGCTTCGTTAAACAGCGCGCGATATTTGGCATCATTCAGATAATGGGCCACATTACGCTGCGCCACCATTCGCGAGCCCATCACATCCAGCGGATAGTGCACGCCGAGGACAATTCGGGAATAACCATAGCGTGCCCCTCGCGTCACCAGCGCATCAAAACGCTCCGGGATCATCTCTGCCATCAGCAGCGCATCGGTATAACCGGTGTTGGTGTGCCCGCTCGGGAACGAGCCGCCATCAGCGGTATAGGGATGATTGTCTTTCACCACCACATCATCAGGCACCAGATGAATGGTATTGCCCTGAATCAGGAACGGGCGCGGGTTATTAAAGTGCTTTTTCGCCTCACCAGTGCTGACTTCTGAAGCCTTAATCAGCGCGGCGGCTTTGCCAAGCTCCCCTTTGTCGTAGGCATCAAGAAATGCCTTGCCCAGACGCGGCCCCAGCGCGTCGCTCAGGAAATAGAGATAGCTAATCCCTTCGGCATCCGCCAGCGCCTGATGGCGAGTGAGTTGCGAAGCATCGCGGTTAATGTCGGTCACTGTTTTGAGATTTTCGCTGATAACGGTCTCTGGCAGTGTGCTAAATGCCGACAGCAGTTCGATACCCGCCTGCTGGTTCTCTTTTACCCGGAAGTCGTAGCCGCTGGCCTTAAGCCAGGCTTTATCGGCCTGGGTTTTGTTCTGCTTCGCCTTTTCGAGCTGGTCACGCGTGAGCGTCACAGCATCGCCTTTTAGCGCATCGCGCAGTTGCATCAGTGCCTGAGATTCCAGAGCATTAAACGACGGGCTGGCTGATGCCGGCGTAACGCTGCTGGCGATGTCGGCTGCCTGGTTGAGCGGAACCTCTTTTGCCAGTACCGGCAGCGCGAGGAGGAGTGCTGATGTGAGCAGTGTGAATTGCAGCTTCATTATTTTTCCTTTTATTCAAAGAATTACCTTGCCTGCCTGCGACGCTAGCCCTGCTGGTTGACACTTTTATGACACCGATATGTTTTGCAACGCTTTTGCCAGAATTGAAACAGCACGGCGCTTTAGCGGTAATCCAGGCAGATCTACGGTAAACTAGCGCTTAACTTGTTTACTTCCCGGAATCTCTGCATCCATGCTCAGTTATCGCCACAGCTTTCACGCAGGCAACCACGCCGACGTCCTTAAACACACCGTTCAGAGCCTGATCATCGAATCGCTCAAAGAGAAAGATAAACCGTTTCTCTACCTGGACACGCACGCTGGCGCGGGCCGTTATCAGCTGAGCGGCGAGCACGCCGAGCGTACCGGTGAATACCTTGAAGGCATAGCCCGCATCTGGCAGCAGGATGACCTGCCGGCAGAACTGGAGCCTTATATCGGTGTGGTTGAGCATTTCAACCGTAGCGGTCAGCTGCGTTACTACCCGGGCTCTCCGCTGATTGCCCGCCAGCTGCTGCGCGAGCAGGACAGCCTTCAGCTGACCGAACTGCACCCAAGCGATTTCCCACTGCTGCGTTCCGAATTCCAGAAAGATAACCGCGCTCGCGTGGAAAAAGCCGATGGCTACCAGCAACTGAAAGCCAAACTGCCACCGGTTTCCCGCCGTGGTCTGGTGTTGATTGACCCGCCATACGAAATCAAAACCGACTATCAGGCCGTGGTAACGGGCATCAACGAAGGTTACAAACGTTTTGCAACCGGTACTTATGCACTGTGGTATCCGGTGGTACTGCGCGCACAAATCAAGCGCATGATCAAAGACCTGGAAGCCACCGGCATCCGCAAAATCCTGCAAATTGAGCTGGCCGTACGCCCGGACAGCGACCAGCGCGGCATGACCGCCTCCGGCATGATTGTGATCAACCCGCCGTGGAAGCTCGAAGCGCAAATGAACAACGTGCTGCCGTGGCTGCACAAAACGCTGGTGCCAGCCGGTACCGGCCATGCGACAGTGAGCTGGATCGTGCCTGAGTAATCGCAGTCATTGGTGGAACCTATTGATTTCAGGTATACAATCGCGGCAATTCACGATTAAGGATAAAAGCTATGACGAAGCATTATGACTACATCGCAATTGGCGGCGGCAGCGGCGGCATCGCCTCTATCAACCGTGCAGCCATGTACGGCCAGAAGTGTGCGCTGATTGAAGCCAAAGAGCTTGGCGGCACCTGCGTGAACGTGGGTTGTGTACCGAAAAAAGTCATGTGGCACGCGGCGCAAATCCGTGAAGCTATTCATATGTATGGCCCGGATTACGGCTTTGACACCACCATCAATAACTTTGACTGGGACAAGCTGATTGCCAGCCGTACGGCTTATATCGACCGTATCCATACCTCGTATGACAACGTACTGGGCAAAAACAACGTCGATGTGATCCGAGGTTTTGCGCGCTTTGTTGATGCCAAAACGATCGAAGTCAACGGCGAGACGATCACCGCCGATCATATCCTGATCGCCACCGGTGGCAGACCGAGCCACCCGAACATTCCTGGTGTGGAATACGGTATCGACTCCGACGGTTTCTTCGAACTGCCTGCCCTGCCAAAACGCGTTGCGGTTGTTGGCGCTGGTTACATCGCGGTTGAGCTGGCAGGTGTCATTAACGGCCTGGGCGCCGAAGCGCATCTGTTTGTGCGTAAGCACGCGCCACTGCGTAGCTTCGATCCGCTGATCGTCGATACCCTGGTCGAAGTGATGAACGCCGAAGGCCCGACCCTGCACACGCACGCTGTACCAAAAGCGGTCGTGAAAAATGCAGACGGCAGCCTGACCCTGGAGCTGGAAGATGGCCGCAGCCAGACCGTCGATTGCCTGATCTGGGCAATTGGTCGTGAGCCGGCAAACGACAACTTCAACCTGGCCGTCACTGGCGTGAAAACCAACGACAAAGGCTATATCGTCGTCGATAAATTCCAGAACACCAGCGTGCCGGGCATTTATGCGGTGGGCGATAACACCGGTGCTGTTGAACTGACTCCGGTCGCGGTGGCCGCAGGTCGTCGTCTCTCTGAGCGTCTGTTTAACAACAAGCCGGACGAGCATCTGGACTACAGCAACATCCCGACCGTGGTGTTCAGCCACCCGCCAATCGGCACCGTAGGCTTAACCGAGCCGCAGGCGCGCGAACAGTATGGCGATGACCAGGTAAAAGTGTACAAATCGGCGTTTACCGCGATGTATACCGCCGTCACTTCTCACCGTCAGCCATGCCGCATGAAGCTGGTATGCGTTGGCCCGGACGAGAAAATTGTCGGTATTCACGGTATTGGCTTTGGTATGGATGAGATCCTGCAAGGCTTTGCTGTGGCACTGAAAATGGGCGCAACCAAGAAAGACTTCGATAACACCGTGGCGATCCACCCAACTGCGGCGGAAGAGTTTGTGACCATGCGTTAATCTCGCATTGCCTCTGGCGTCAGGCGATTAATATTTGCCCGACGCCAGAACATTCGTCGAAAACAAACATCCTCCTGTGCATATTCATCAAACGCATCCCCGCCACCTGGCAACCTCGAAAGACAATAGGTTTTGTCACCATTGAATGTGAAAAACAGACATTGCGCATATCGCAGTTTTCAAACGTAATATTTTCCAGACAACAACGATTGAGCGTTAAGTTAGAAAAACAAATATCGTAGAACGAAATTTCACTTAAATTACTGCGATAAAGAATCGCGTTTATTTTCTCCCCCCGAATATTCAAACCTACCAATTGTCGGTTTTCTATTAAGCCATTTAAGTCTGATATAGTGTTTTGCTGCGTATTCTGTAAAGACAAAGGCATAGCGCCCTGACGCTTCGCGTTAAGGTTCATAAAGGTTCCATTTTGAGTGTTGTCATCAGAAAGGATGACGAGTGAGTGGATCCCTTTAATGCCTTACTGCGCTACGTCGAAACAACAGCGATTTTGTCCATTTATTTGCAGAGTTGGTCTGCAAAATAAAAGCGTTTAAATAAACAATTCTAAATCACATAACGTAATAATTTTATTTAAGTGAGTTTTTAATGCCAAAACACACAAGCAGTAATTGTATTCTGGTGATTGAGTCCCCGTGGGAGTTAGATGGGCAAGATTCTAACCGTTCTTCGGTTGTACCGTTTATCGAAGGCATCGCAAAGTTACACGGGGATACTGATGTCTATTTTCTGAATTTTTACGACAAAAGTAGTTTTAAGACCGCGCTTGATTGCCTGTGTAAGCAAACTTTTGCGAATACCATCGTCTATGTTGCAGCCCATGGCAGCTCAACACACATCGCAAAAGTGCCGTTGAAGGACATCCTCAGCGCCGTTAGCGAGAAATCCGCAAAATTCAACATCAGAGGCCTGATGCTGGGGTCATGTTTCGCCGGAGGAAAAACACAGTTATTGCAGAATTTCACGCAGGGTAGTGGTCTGCGCTGGTGTGCGGGATATGCCTCTTCCTGTTACTGGCTGACAGGTACGATGATTGATTGCGCCATTATCAGCAGCGCACTGGGGATGCATGAAGAGCATTACCAGGATCGTGAGTCAATGAACCATGCATTTGCAAATGCCCTCGCTCCGTTTGCGCCAAATGCCATTATTGGCAACGGCAAAAAACACGATGACGTTCCTCTTTGTGAGTCTCTGCAATTTGTCATCCAGCCTGAAGGCAAAGGCCATCGCCCTCTTCTCGCGTCTGAAGAAATATTCGTGCAGGCACATTCACTGCGTGCAGAAACAGAAGAAGAAGCCTATTAAGGTCTTGGTGAATACATACTCTGTTGCAAAGTGAATGCTCTGAATTTTAAGGTGTTCAAGGATGGGGGGTTAGCAGGTTTATGGTTTAAATATCATGAACCTGTGTAACCTTTTATCCTTTTCGCCTTCCTGCCAAAACGTGATCTACCGCACATTTAACTCCCCACGCATCGAAGCGAATGTCTACGCTTATGAGACACCCGGAAAAACCTGTCATTGTGAATACAACCGGAGGTCCCTATCACTATGTTCAGCCAGAAACTACACGCCGCCGATATCGTCGAGTTCAGGATTGAGGAAGAACTTCGCTACGAGGCCGATCCCTGCGAGTTGAAACTGGATGAAATGATTGAAGCGGAGCCGGAACCCGAAATGATCGAGGGGCTGCCCGCATCCGATGCCCTCACCCCTGCCGATCGTTACCTTGAACTGTTTGAGCATGTGCAGTCATCGCGGCTGTTTGCAGACAGCAAAACCTTCCCCGACTGCGCGCCGAAAATGGATCCGCTGGATATTCTTATCCGCTATCGCAAGGTAAAACGTCACCGGGATTTCGATTTGCGCCAGTTCGTTGAGAACCATTTCTGGATGCCGGAAGTGCTCTCCAGCGAATATATTTCTGACCCGAATCATTCCCTGAAAGAGCATATTGATAATCTGTGGCCGGTGCTGACGCGCGAACCGCAGGACCATATTCCCTGGTCGTCACTGTTGGCGCTGCCGCAGGCGTACATTGTGCCCGGCGGGCGTTTCAGCGAAACCTACTACTGGGATTCCTACTTCACCATGCTGGGGCTGGCGGAAAGCGGACGCCACGACATGCTGAAGTGCATGGCGGACAACTTCGCGTGGATGATTGAGCGTTACGGCCATATTCCCAACGGCAACCGCACCTACTACCTGAGCCGCTCGCAGCCGCCAGTGTTTGCGCTAATGGTCGAGTTGTTCGAGGAAGATGGTGTGCGCGGTGCCCGGCGCTATCTGGACCACCTGTTGCTGGAATATGCCTTCTGGATGGACGGCGCAGAATCTTTGCTGCTGAACCAGGCCTACCGTCACGTAGTGCGAATGCCGGACGGCTCTATGCTTAACCGCTACTGGGACGACCGTGACACGCCGCGCGATGAATCATGGATTGAGGATGTAGAAACCGCTAAACACTCCGGTCGCCCGCCGAATGAGGTCTATCGCGACCTCCGGGCGGGCGCGGCTTCCGGCTGGGATTACTCTTCCCGCTGGCTGCGCGATGCCGGGCGGCTTGCCAGCATTCGTACCACGCAGTTTATTCCCATCGATTTGAATGCCTTCCTGTACAAGCTGGAAAGCACCATCGCTAATCTTTCAGGCCTGAAAGGTGATAAAGCGGCCGAAGCCCATTTCCGCCAGAAGGCAAGCGATCGCCGGGCTGCGGTCAACCGCTATCTGTGGGATGACGAGAACGGCTGTTACCGTGATTACGACTGGCGGCGTGAAGAGATGGCGTTGTTCTCCGCCGCCAGCATTGTGCCGCTGTATGTCGACATGGCAACCCACGAGCAGGCCGACCGGCTGGCCGATGCCGTTAACGCCCGTCTGTTAACGCCGGGGGGTATTTTAGCGACCGAGCATGAAACCGGCGAACAGTGGGATAAACCTAACGGCTGGGCGCCGTTACAGTGGATGGCTATTCAGGGATTCAAACGTTATGGCAACGACTCGCTGGGCGATGAGATTGCCCACAGCTGGCTGCAAACGGTGAACCATTTCTATAAGAAACATCACAAGCTGATTGAGAAGTACCATATTGCCAGCAGTACGCCGCGTGAAGGTGGCGGTGGTGAATACCCGTTGCAGGATGGGTTTGGCTGGACGAACGGTGTGGTGCGGCGTTTGATTGGGCTGTATGGGGAGCCTTGACCCTCATCCTCCGGGGTGAGGGATGCCCACAAAAAATACGGGCACGTACGGCCCCCTCTCCTTTTTGGGGAG
>NZ_LXES01000013.1 GCF_001654845.1 Enterobacter soli ATCC BAA-2102
AAACGCTTCGGCGATTTTCAGCCGGACCATGGAGTTGCGGCAAGTCTTTTGTTTCAATGAATTACTGTCATCGCTGAATAAAGACAAAATGACTGGGGAACCCTCAACCCTCCGGGAGAGGGTGAGGGAAATATCAACGAATCACATCATAAATAGCGGTCTGAATAGACTGCCATTTTTTCGTGCTGTCGTCCGGCTGCGCCCTGGCGCGACGTGTCGCCATATCTGCATCATGCTGCTGGCGCTTCACCACCGCAGGTACTGTGCAAAACGCCTTAAGATACTGCTTGCGCAGCGAGGTTAACGATTCACCGTTCGACATGGCGTGGCTGAGGGTGTTGATAAACCGGCGGCACGGTTTTTCCTCCACCATTTGCGACCGATAACGCAGCATCAACTCCAGCACACCGTCGTGCTCCGCGGCCATCGCCTCTTCAGTCCATGAAAGCTTCCAGTCCATTCCGCCCTGAAGGAACAGCTGCGCCACGCGGGTGTCGTTACGGTTGATGGCCGAACGGAAATTGTTTTCATCCCAGGTCACGCCCATGCGCGTTAATGTTTCACGGGAAGTGGGCGCTTCGCGCATCTCCTGAGTCGGTGAGGCTTCCTCTACGTTTGCGGTTGCTGGTGGCGGCTTACCGCTGGTAACGAGCCAGAATCCCCCCATCACAATGGCAATCACCATCACCCCAACCGCCGCCCATAACAAGCCAGAAATCAACTGGTCGCGCTGTTCCTGCGTGCGCGGCGCGCGCTGAGTCGGCTTTTCAATGGTGTCGCGCACCTCGAAGAGATCGCCCCCGGTGATGCGGTCCATTTTTTGTGCGTTTTCCCAGAAACTATGCAGCTCGCTGGCATCCACCGACATCAATCCTGCCGGGTTGATGCGCGTGCGCCCTTCCTCAAACGCCCGCTGAACGGGGCGGGTAATTTGCGAGTAGTAGTTATCCAGCAGCAAAATTTGTGCGGAGCTTAAACGCTGGTTAACGGCAATGCTGTTGCGGATCTGGCGGATATCATTCAGGAAGGTTTGCAGAGTTTTTCGCGGTTCAACCAGCAGCGTCAGCATCATCGGGTCGCTAAACAACGGGGAGTAGTAACGACTAAACTCCCGTTTATCCACCAGCATCTGCGCCAGCTCGCTAAACATCATACCGCTGAGGATATCGTTGATTTCACCCAGCTTCAGCCAGCGCCGAACGCGGTCGGCGTTAAATAACGTTTTAAGGTGATTATTGAGCCGTACCGGATCGGGCCATGCCTGCTGGATAAGCCCTTTAACCATCAGCTCAATTGCCCGAACCTGCTTTTGTGCCTGCTGTTGTTGGATCTCGTTGCCTGCCGCAAGCTCTGTACTGTAGGTTAAAAGCGTCTGTTGCAGACGCACGTGTTCCAGGGCAGTCACAAAACGCATGGCCGCAATTAGCTGGTTTTCACTGACATCCTGCCCGCTTTCGTACTGCGGGACTCGCTGCTGCAACAGGCGCAGTTGCAGCGTAAAGTCCGACATTTCAGCATCATTCAGGTTGAGTTTTTTTGCCACAGCGCCCCAGCCACCGAGTGCGAGGCGGGCACTATCCAGTTGTTCAAGGAACCAGCGAGGATCTTTTCCTTCCGAAACATGGACATTCAGAAGAAGCAACATTTCGACAGAGGCCTGACGAATGACCGCCAGGCAGTGCTCAAACTGCTCGCGGATATGATGTGATGAGCTGAGAGTCATTGTTTTCCTTCAGGGACAACGAATAGATCATGGCAGACCTGATAAGGTCATTTTTCTTTTTATTTATACGAAGTTAAACCATACCTGAGTTTCTGTTGAAATACAGTGACAGCCCTATAATCATTTACAAATGCTCTGGAGGATCCGAATGCCTGCCCTCTCCACCGTACGTCTGACCTGCTCGCCGCTGCAAGAGTCGGATTGGCCCTTCTTTCTTGCGTTACAGCAACACCCCGACGTCATGCGCTTTGTCGCAGAAGACCGCTCCGTTGCAGACATCCGCGAAGCCTTTGAGTCGCGCCTTGCCCCGTGGACACCAGGCAGCGCGCACTGGTTATGCCTGGTGGTGCGCGACACCGCCAGCCAGACACCGTTGGGGGTCACGGGTTATATCCACCGGGAAGCTGATTGCGCCGAAGTCGGTTTTCTTTTCGCGCCATCCGCCCAGGGCAAAGGCTATGGATTTGAGTCATTGCAGGCGCTCTGCGAATTCGCGTTTAACCAGGGCGGTATCCGTCGGCTGACCGCCACCGTCACGGCAGGCAACATCGCCTCACGGGCTTTACTGGAAAAAACAGGATTCAGGCTGGAGGGCGAACTGCGCGAAAGCTATTTCCTTTCCGGGCGCTGGCAAAACGACTGGTTGTTTGGTTTGCTGAAACATGAGTTTCATGCTTAAAAACACAGCACAACGGCCATTTGGCGGATATTTATCCCCCACTGTTTCCTCTACTCTCATGCCAGAGAGAGGAAACGAATATGATCTGCCGATCGCTAAAGATATCGTCGTCTGGAATTGACTTAATTAAACATTATCAGGGTCTGTCCCTTGAAAAATATTGTGATGAAAGTGGTTTATGGATTATTGGATTTGGCCATGTCATCGGGCCGAAAGAGACAACAACCGCTTTTATCACTCTGGCTCAGGCCGAACAATTGCTCTTCGACGATATTCAGAAATGTGAGAACGTTCTACGGGAAAATATCACCCGTCCGCTGACGCAAGAAAAACATGACGCCCTTGTTTCACTGATATTCAGCTGCGGGGTTAAAGACTGTCTGAACACCGGCATTATTCAGGAGGTTGCCCGTGGTAATAACGCGCAAGCAACATCGCTCTGGCGCAATGCCATTATGCTTAATGGTAAGAAGATCAACAGCCTGGCGCTGCAACGCCAGGCTGAATGTGCACTTTTCAACAGCGAATGAATCTCAGGCTGCCCGGGTATAAAACAGGGCTGCCTGCGTGCGATTTTTAACATCCAGGCGGCGGAAGAGCGCTTCCAGATGGGCTTTTACTGTTCCTGTGCTGATATTCAGCGTACGGCTAATTTCTTTGTTCGTCTCACCCGCCGCCAGCAGTTTTAGCACTTCGCGCTGGCGCTCACTCAGTGAAGAGAGCTCCTGCTGAGGTCGGGAAGGCTGTTTAAGCCAGTCACCCGGGAAACAGACCATCCCTTTGGATACAGACTCCAGCATTGCAGAGATCATTTCCGGGTGTGCATTACGGGGAATAATGGCCGTGACATTACTCTGCATAAGCTGCTCAACCCATCTGACATCGTTTTTTGCCAGCACCATGACCACGCGCAGTGCCGGGAAACGCAGCATGATCTCTTCCAGCATCGCCATGCCATCATCCTGAATAAAGCGCCCGTCAATCATGACGATAGATGTTGGCGAGGCGGATAAAAGCGCCCATAGCTCATCAGTCTGACTGGTTCCCGACATATTTATTTCTGGAATTATTTCTTGCAGACGACTTATCGCTCCATGAATAAATATTGACTGCCTGTCAAACATGATTACTCGCATTATTTTTACTCCCACTGAAAACTTCGTGCCACGAAGTATTGTCATGGATAGATAATAAGGACTTAATAATTCGAGGGGATTCTACAGAGGGTCTACCTGAGAACAAACTCAACTACGGGAAGCGTTACAAAATGCCCGGCTTGATTAAATTTCGCCAGATTTTGACATATTTGCTTTGAGGAACATCTTAAGCACCGACAATACGGGGATCCCTCCCCGCAGATCATTGCATTACAGGAACATACCGCCTGAAACTTCAATCCGCTGCGCGTTCATCCAGCCCAGTTTATCGCTCAGCAGCGCGGCAATCGCATCGCCAATATCGTCCGGTAGGCCCACGCGACCCAGCGCGGTTTGAGACGCCAGCAACTGATTCAGCTGCGCGTTGTCTCGCACCCGTCCACCGCCAAAATCGGTTTCAATCGCGCCCGGGGCAATAATGTTGACCGAGATCCCCCGTGCGCCCAGCTCTTTTGCCTGGTAGCGGGTCAGCACTTCCATTGCCCCTTTCATTGAGGCGTAAGCGCCGGAGCCAGGCTGGGTAAAACGCGCCAGCCCGCTGGACACATTCAGGATGCGGCCGCCGTCTTTAATCACTGGCAGCAGGTGCTGGGTCAGGAAAAAGGGGCCTTTGAAATGAACATTCATTGCTTCATCAAACTGTGCTTCCGTCGTCTCGGCAAAAGGCGCATATAAACCCGTCCCTGCGTTGTTCAATAAATAATCAAAGGTGTCACGCTGCCAGATGTTTTTGAGCGTTTCCTGAACTTGTCGGGTGAAATCCTCAAAGCTGGCGACATTACCGACGTTAAGCTGTAATGCTGCGGCTTTAACGCCTTTTCCTTCAATTTCACGCACAACGTCAAGCGCTTCTTTCTCGCTGCTGTTATAGGTCAGGATAATTCCTGTACCTGCTTCAGCCAGCTTCAATACCGCGTTTTTACCCAGGCCGCGGCTACCACCCGTTACTAATGCAATACGTTCAGACATAAGAAACCTCGTTCCGGTGATGATGAAGATTGAGAAAGAGCTTATTAGGTGATAGAAAATCAATAAAGACAGTAAAAAACGCTTCACTGTTTCATTACGAACAACAATGAGCCATGCCTATGGATAAAATTCACGCAATGCAGCTCTTCATCCGTGTCGCGGAACTGGAAAGTTTTTCCCGCGCAGCGGATACCTTAGGTCTGCCGAAAGGGAGCGTTTCGCGGCAAATTCAGGCCCTGGAAAACCTGCTGGGCACACAGCTTTTGCACCGCACCACGCGCCGCGTCAGCCTGACGCAGGACGGCATGGTCTATTACGAACGCGCAAAAGATCTGTTGACCAACCTCGATGAACTGGACGGTATGTTCCAGCTTGATCCTTCCAGCATCAGCGGACGGTTGCGTGTCGATATGCCCGTGGGTGTTGCTCGAAATTTAGTCATCCCGAAACTCCCGGCCTTTTTACAGCAATATCCTGGCATCGAACTGGAACTCAGCAGCAGCGATCGCCTGGTCGATGTGATCCGCGAAGGGTTTGACTGCGTGGTGCGTGTTGGCACGCTGAAGGACTCCGGGCTGATTGCCCGTCCGCTGGGCAAGCTGTCGGTGATTAACTGCGCCAGCCCGGAGTATCTGGAGCGTTTTGGTTACCCGGATAGCCTGGACGATTTGGCTTCACATGCGGTCATTCACTATGCCGCCAGCCTGGGCACTCGCCCGCAGGGCTTTGAGTATTACAACGGTAACGCGACGCAGTGGATAAAAACAGGCGGGGTCCTGACCGTAAACAGCACGGAAACCTACCACGCGGCCTGTATCGCCGGGCTGGGGATAATCCAGGTGCCGCGTGTTGGCGTGCGTGATTCGCTGCGCGCCAAAAAACTGCTCGAGATCCTGCCGCAATACCGCGCAGAGCCGATGCCCGTATCGTTAATTTATCCGCACCGGCGCAACCTCTCCCGCCGGGTCCATCTGTTCATGGAGTGGCTAACCGTATTAATGAAAGCCTATGTTGATTAAGCGCAGGCTATAATTTCAATAACATCCCGCCAAACGAATAAGGAAAAGCGTGTGACGCCGGAAAACAACCAGCAACGTCCCCCACAGGAAAATACCCCAGGAAAAGCCGTCCAGGCGCTGAAAACCGTCACCAGTACGGCACAAAAGATCCAGCGCAGGCCTTTGATTGCGCATCTGATACGCGCGACTGAGCGCTTCAACGACCGTATGGGGAATCAGTTTGGCGCCGCCATTACCTATTTCTCATTTCTGTCGATGATCCCCATCCTGATGGTGTCGTTTGCTGCCGCAGGTTTTATCCTGGCCTGGCATCCCACGCTGCTTCAGGACATCTTCGACAAGATCCTGATGAACGTCAGCGACCCTACGCTCGCTGGCACCCTCAAAAGCACCATCAATACCGCCGTGCAGCAGCGTACCACCGTTGGGCTGGTCGGTTTGCTCATCGCGCTCTATTCCGGCATTAACTGGATGGGAAACCTGCGTGAGGCGATTCGCGCTCAGTCTCGCGACGTGTGGGAACGCACACCGCAGGATCAGGAGAAAATCTGGATTAAGTACTTCCGTGATTTTGTTTCGCTGATCGGCCTGCTTGTCGCCCTGATTGTGACGCTTTCCATCACCTCTGTTGCCGGTTCAGCACAGCAGATGATAATTTCAGCGCTCTATCTCGACAGCATTGAATGGCTTAAACCTGCATGGCGAGGCATTGGGCTGGCCATTTCTGTCTTTGCCAACTACCTGCTGTTCTTCTGGATATTCTGGCGATTACCGCGCCACCGGCCACGTAAAAAGGCGCTGATCCGCGGCACACTGATTGCGGCCATTGGTTTTGAGATAATCAAAATCGTGATGACCTACACCCTGCCCGCGCTGGTGAAATCCCCATCGGGAGCGGCATTTGGCTCGGTACTGGGGTTGATGGCGTTCTTCTACTTCTTCGCCCGCCTGACGCTGTTCTGCGCCGCATGGATAGCCACCGCGCAATATAAAGATGACCCGAGGATGCCGGGTAAAACCCACACCTGATGGAATCTCCGGGCTGAATAAGAATGCAAAAATTCAGCCCGTTCTATAATTTCAGAATATAAATCCAGCCCGTAACTTTTATTTAACCGAAAACCAGTTTTATTCGCTAATATTTAAAAACTGTGAAGCATTTCATGGAAGATATTTTGCTGGTCTGAAAATTATCCGCTTTTTGCTGCTTTTATCGCCATTTATCCGGTTTGTTACAGATTGAAATGTCGCTTTTGCTGTGCGTAATATGGCCGTTCGTTCGTCAAAATATAAGAATATTTTATGCAAGCAACCGCCACAACACTCGACACTGAACCGGAAAGCACGCCGGTTAACTCACGTAATAAAGTTGTCGTCGCCTCGCTGATTGGCACCGCCATTGAGTTCTTCGACTTTTATATTTATGCCACAGCTGCGGTTATCGTTTTCCCGCATATCTTCTTCCCGCAGGGTGACCCAACGGCCGCTACGCTACAGTCTCTGGCGACTTTCGCCATCGCCTTCGTCGCACGCCCGATTGGCTCTGCGCTGTTTGGGCACTTTGGTGACCGCATTGGCCGTAAAGTCACACTGGTGGCATCACTGCTGACCATGGGGATTTCTACCGTGGCGATTGGCCTGCTGCCAACTTACGAAACCATCGGCATTCTGGCACCAGTTCTGCTGGCGCTGGCGCGCTTTGGTCAGGGTCTGGGGCTGGGTGGTGAATGGGGAGGTGCAGCACTGCTGGCCACCGAAAACGCCCCTGCCCGTAAGCGCGCGCTTTATGGCTCGTTCCCGCAGTTGGGTGCCCCGATTGGCTTCTTCTTTGCCAACGGCACGTTCCTGCTGCTCTCCTGGCTGCTGACGGATGAGCAGTTCATGAACTGGGGCTGGCGTATTCCGTTTATCTTCTCTGCCGTGCTGGTTCTGATTGGCCTGTACGTGCGCGTTTCCCTGCATGAAACCCCCGTGTTCGCCAAAGTGGCGGCGGCGAAAAAACAGGTTAAAGTGCCGCTGGGTACGCTGCTGACCAAACACGTTCGCGTGACCGTGCTGGGCACGTTCATCATGCTGGCGACCTACACGCTGTTCTACATTATGACCGTCTACTCAATGACGTTCAGCACGGCTGCCGCACCTGTTGGCCTGGGGTTACCGCGTAATGAAGTGCTGTGGATGCTGATGATGGCGGTTGTTGGTTTTGGCGTGATGGTGCCGATTGCAGGCCTGCTGGCGGACAAATTTGGCCGTCGTGCAAGCATGATTGTGATCACCTCGCTGATTATCCTGTTTGCGCTGTTTGTCTTCCCGCCGCTGCTGGGTTCAGGTAGCCCTGCGCTGGTGATGGCTTATCTGCTGATTGGCCTGAGCCTGATGGGGCTGACCTTCGGCCCGATGGGTGCTCTTTTGCCAGAACTGTTCCCGACCGAAGTGCGTTATACCGGAGCATCTTTTTCCTATAACGTCTCTTCTATCCTGGGGGCGTCTGTTGCACCGTATATCGCCACCTGGTTACAGGCGAACTACGGTCTGTTCTATGTGGGTGTGTATCTGGCGGCGATGGCGGCATTGACGCTGATTGCGTTGCTGCTGACCCACGAAACGAAAGATCACTCTCTGTAAGTGGTTTGTGCCGGGTATGCACAGCGCCACCCGGCACAAACAGACCGCTCCATCACTTCTTCATTTGCGCCAGAATAGTCCGGCACTGATTCGCATCCCCTTCTGACGGTGATATCAACGCCAACAGTGCTGCCGCTGGCGTCACCAGCGTAGCCAGCGCCGCCGCAACCGCACCACGTGCAATTAGCGGCCCGGCTTTCACGCCCGCCTGCGGATCCTTGAACGAACCGCGCACATACAGCGGCGAACGCAGGGTGATGATACGAATGCCCTTACTCTCAGGATCGATAGTCAAATCAAGCTGTTCAGAGGCCATACTGGCCGTCCCGGTAACATTGATAACCGCATTTTCCGTATCGAAGGCAAAAATCTGTGGGCGCGCCACCCCATTGACCAGATCCAGATTCGCCGCTGCGCAGTTCACCCGAATTTCATCGTCGCCAAAAATCTGTCCGATAATGTAGTTCCCGACATTAAGCCCGAGGATCTCCATCAAATTCCGGCTCACCAGCCCGTCATTCATCAGGAGCTTCAGGTTACCGTTACTGCTGCCCAGCAGCGCCGCCACCGAGTTACCGACACCGCGAATATCCGCATCGCCATTCATCTCGCCGAGGGTTTTCTGCATCAGCTCAACATTCGGCATCAGTTGCTTCAGCTTCAGCCGCCGGGCCTGTATATCCGCCTTCCCCTGCATCGGTTTTTTATCCCCTTCAAGGTGAATATTGGATGAGATAGTGCCGCCCGCCAGGCCAAATTTCAGCGGCTGTAAGCGCAGGTCGGCATTTTTAAGGATCAGGTGCGTGGAAAGGTCGCTGATGGGCAACGTGCTGCCGTGCTCGATTTTGCGCCCTTTAAAACGCACATCCGCATCCATGACGTTCCACT
Source organism: Enterobacter soli ATCC BAA-2102 (assembly GCF_001654845.1). Lineage (GTDB taxonomy): Bacteria > Pseudomonadota > Gammaproteobacteria > Enterobacterales > Enterobacteriaceae > Enterobacter > Enterobacter soli. The sequence goes on from NZ_LXES01000013.1 coordinate 9,061, forward strand.
TGTCAGTTTCAAAGCGTTCATAAGGCAGGACTTTACCCGCTGGTTGGGGATCCTTTTTGACCTCTTTGCTCTTCGTGCCTTTACCGGAATCGATACCGATCAGCGGCCCCAGATCGGCCAGGCGTAACTGGCGAGACTCCATATCCCCTTCCAGTTTCGGGCGTGGTTTTCCGGTGGTATACGTCAGCGAACCGTGGATATCGCTATCCCCAATCCGGCCGTTAAAATCGCGGTAATTGAAGACTGACGCAGTTTGCAGGTCGATTTTCGCCGTTAAATGCCCGTCGGTTTCAAAGGGGGGCGTATCGGGCAGCAGTACGCCGGTGAGGTCATACAGCGCGCCAAGTGAATCCCCGGCGAATTTCAGCCGCAGGTCAACACCGCCCATTTTCATTGGGTCGTTGACCGTGCCCACGAATGCCACGCGGGTATTCCCCGAATGAAAATCGGCTTGTACCGGGAAGGGTGTCCCTTCGCTTCGCAGCGCCAGCATCCCGCCGATTTTGCCCGTGCCGCTCAGAGGCTGGCCGTTGTAGCGCCCTTTCGCCGTCAGGCCAAACACGTAATCGCCTGTTTTGCTGTTATCGCCTTTTTCTTTGCTGCCCGTCACCTCGCTAAACGGGAGCGGTTTCCCCAGCGGATCGACCATGATCTCCACATCCGCTTTAGTCACCTTGTCATCAATGAGGATCCGCCCGCGATCGAACAGAATATTATCCAGACGAAAAGACCAGGACGACGGCTGAGCATCAGGCGCGCTGTCATCACTGCTGGCGAGATTGAACGTCCAGTTGTTATTTTTTTCAGATAAGCGGATCAGGCGCGCATCGGGCTGCTGGAGTTTGATCCACGGCAGGTAGACCGTTTTGGTCAGTAGCGCGAGAGGGGCCAGCGTGGCTTCGACACGCGGCAGGTGCACCATCGTGATGTCGGGGATATCCGGCGGGTTGCCAAGAATGATGTCATCGGCGTGAACATGTGGCCAGGGCACCCAGCTTCGCCAGCCGGTTTCTTCTTTCTGTCGCTCCCAGACCACGCCCAGATCGCCGCGAATGGCAAACGGCCGGTTCAGTTCGGCAGAGACTTTCTGGTTGATGGTCGGTTTAAGGCGATTCCAGTCAAACGTCACGAGAATGATGATTGCCACCGCAATCAACAACAAGAAAATCCCACATACCCAGGTGACAATCCTGGTTGTTTTCGTCATTGTTTCCCCCTTACCAGATGGCCTTACCTTTCATGAATATAGCTCATGACACAGGTAAGCGGGGGCCACTGCGTCCGGTAATAATGCGTAAGTGCGACGCACTATTATGGGAAACAGATTACTTTACAACGTAATAACGACGTTACTCAGGGTGTCCATCGGGACAGGACGAGAGAGGAAATAACCTTGCGCGGCTGCCGCAGGTGAGTTTTGCACATCACGCCACTCTTCCAGCGTTTCAACACCTTCAACAATGACACCCTGGCAGTAACGGTTCATCAGTTGCAGGAGCAACGTGAACAGATTCCGGCCTTCCGGCGTCTGGCGCAGCATGATAAACAGGTCGCGGGCCACTTTGATGTAGTCATAGCGCACTTCACTGAGCGCGGAGAAGTTCGCCATGCCAGTGCCAAAGTCATCGAGCCACAGCGGGCCAAACTCACACATGGTGGCAAATGACGAATCCTGCGGTAGGCTAACGTGCTCCACCAGCTCGAAGCGCATCCACGGCAGCGTGGCGATCAGCTCCTGCAACTTTGCGTTCTGGCGCAATGCTATCAGGGTCGGGCCATCCACATTCACCGATGCAAGAATGTTGTGCTGAGTGAAAAACTCATGTTTCGTGGACAGCATTTTCAGCTGCTCTTCCAGCACATCGATACGCTGACGAACGGCCACTTCAGCAAAATAGCGATCCGGCGGGATACGCTGTGTAGGGTTCGACGGGTGTGTAACGACCGTTAAAACCTCAATAGCCATCAACCGGCCGTCAGTACGGTAGATTGGTTGATAAGTATAGGCGCGCTCACATTGCAGCCAGTAGCGATGCTCCTGCAAGTTCTCAATACTTGCCTCAGGCGTGGTGCTTAGCCGCTGGATAACCTGCTCTGACTTCATTTCAGATGTCCTGTTTTATGGGGAAGACCTTTCTGGACTCGTCAAAGGATTATCGGCGGGACAATTGAGAACTTTATGTCCAGTTCGCGGGGAAAATGAAATTAAGATGACAGAAATTGCCAGGAACACGCGCTGGCTCAAAAAAAATATTGGAACGTCGTTTTAATATAGTTGACCACATAATCCACACAGCGCACACTGCTTCTAATTTATCTGTTCAGGTTCACGACTATGTCTAAAAAAATTGCCGTGATTGGCGAATGCATGATTGAGCTGTCACAAAAAGGCGCGGAAGTTAGCCGCGGTTTTGGTGGCGATACATTGAACACATCGGTTTACATTGCCCGTCAGGTTGCTCCCGACGCACTCGCCGTGAACTACGTTACCGCACTGGGTACGGACAGTTTCAGCCAGCAGATGCTGGAGTCCTGGCAGAGCGAAAATGTACAAACTTCCCTGATTCAGCAGATGGAAAACCGCCTGCCGGGTCTGTATTACATTGAAACCGACAGCACCGGCGAGCGCACGTTCTACTACTGGCGTAACGAAGCTGCGGCCAAGTTCTGGCTGGAAAGCGACGCCGCTGCCGCCATCTGCGAAGAGCTGGCTACCTTTGATTATCTCTATCTGAGCGGGATTAGCCTGGCGATTTTAAGCCCGTCCAGCCGCGATAAGCTGCTGTCATTGCTGCACGAATGCCGCGCCAACGGCGGCAAAGTCATCTTCGATAATAACTACCGCCCTCGTCTGTGGGCCAGCCGCGAAGAGACGCAGCAGGTTTATCAGCAGATGCTGCAATGCACCGACATCGCATTCTTAACGCTGGATGACGAAGATGCCCTGTGGGGTGAGAAACCGGTCGATGAGGTTATCGCCCGTACTCAGGCTGCTGGCGTGAGTGAAGTCGTGATTAAGCGCGGTGCAGAATCGTGCCTGGTGGCCATTGCGGGTGAAGCCGTTGTGGAAGTCCCGGCAGTGAAGTTAGCCAAAGAGAAAGTGATTGATACTACCGCTGCGGGTGATTCATTCAGTGCGGGTTATCTGGCGGTACGTCTGACGGGCGGTACGCCAGAAGCGGCGGCGCAGCGCGGACACCTGACCGCCAGTACGGTGATTCAGTATCGCGGGGCGATTATTCCGCGTGAGGCAATGCCTGCGTAATTCAGGTGGGGCTAATGCCCCACCCTAGCCCTCTCCCACCGGTAGAGGGAACCCACTAAGGGGCATTACTGCCCCTGCGGAATGTCCGTTGCATCCGGGTGTAAATCGTCTGCCGTCGTCTGCGCAGCCTGCGGTGCAGTAGCCATGATCGAATCCCAGGTCGACTGAAGTTCTTTCATGTCATATTCCGGCTCGCCTTTCGGCTGCAACAGAATCAACGCCATATCCTGCGACAGCTGCTGACGCAAATCCTGATTCAACATATCGACCGTCAGACCGTTCAGGAAGTCCTGACGCAGTTTCTGATACTGTTCTGGCGCAATATCAACAACCTGGTTTTGCAGCGAACGAATACGCTGGCTAATCAGGATATCGGTATCAGCACGGGCATAGGTCGCGAACAGTTTTTGCAGTTCGAGTTTTTTCTGCGCCACCAGCGCATTAAATTCCTCTTCTGACAGCCCCTCTTTGCGTACTTTCGCCAGCTCTTTCGCCACCAGACCCAGATTCGCATTCAGCTTGTCACTCGGTGATTCCACATTGATGGCGCACTGGGCGCGCTGGAACAGCACACGGCAGTCAAAGCCCAGACCAATGTCCTTCATGTTATTTTTGCTCAGCGTCTGCTGAACGTGCCAGAACAGCGCTTCACGAGCGAGATCCGCACGCCAGTAGCGCAGCAGCGCAGCGGATTCACGAATAGGCTGCCAGGCGGTGTCCCACATCATAGAGAGCTTATCCTGACGCACCGTGTCCGTCATAATGCTGACCGGCTCTGCACGCAGCGGTGAAAGCGTAGGAACCGGGGCTGGCGTTTCACGCTTGCCTTTCAGATCGCCAAAGGCTTTGTTGATTTGTTCAACCACCGCACGGCTATCCACATTACCCACCACAATCAGGGTCATTGCATCCGGGGTGTACCATTTCTGGTAGAAGGATTTGACCTGCTCAGTATCGACAGGCTGTTTCAGCGGCTCTGCCGGGTCATGCCCCAGCAGCGTGGAGCCTTTCAGGCGGTAACGCCACCAGCCCTCTTTCGTATCTGTAGGCCAGGTCGCCACCATGTCGCTGTTGCTCAGCGCATAATTCACGGTTTCTGGGGTGATGGACAGCTTACCTGTAGCATCAGACAGATAGGTCAGGGCTTCTTTCAGGAGATCGTTACGGTTGTTCGGCAGGCTCAGGTTAAACATGGTGTAGTCATAAGAGACAACTGCCGGAGGAAGTGGGCGTTTTGGATCAATGGCCTGTTGCCAGAGAGAACGCACCTGAACTGCCTGCAAACTGCCGCTCTGCGTGAGCGCCAGTCGGGGAATAAAGTGGCTTAAACCGGTCTGCTGGGTGCTTTCTGTCAGAGAGCCTGTATTCACAGACAGACGGATTTCAATACGGTCACTCGGGCGCTGAGGCGTGGCTAAAACTTGCCACTGAAAACCGTTCGCCAGAGTCCCTTGTTGCCAGGCCGGGTCTGGCTGGAGCGCATCTGCCTGCACATAACTGGCTGCTGCCATCATCAGCAAACCGCCGGTTAAGAGTCGAATTTTTGTGCCCTGCATGTGAACCCCTGATCAACATTCCTGGTTAAAAAGAGTGTCTCGTGACGTGGAGCACTCCAAAAGATGACGATGAAAACACTCCGATTAGACCGCGTGTTATGCAAAACGTCACGGACGGAAGTGAAATATACCTTAAAAAAATCTTGTCGAATTATGACAGGTATGAACAGTTATTATGCGCAGGAGCCCGCATCCCGACAAGGGATAGCGGGCATTTGTGACGATATTAGGAAGATATACCCTGAGTTTTGCTGTCAGGGTTGCGGTTATTCAGCGTGTCATCGAGCTTTTTGTGATCCAGCTCTTTCACCCATTTCGCCACCACAACCGTTGCCACGCCGTTACCCACCAGGTTGGTTAACGCACGGGCTTCAGACATGAAGCGGTCGATACCGAGAATCAACGCCAGACCCGCCACCGGCAGATGTCCTACCGCAGAAATGGTCGCCGCCAGAACGATAAATCCACTGCCCGTTACGCCCGCAGCACCTTTCGAAGAGAGCAGTAACACCACCAACAGGGTTATCTGATGGAAAATGTCCATATGGCTGTTTGTCGCCTGTGCGATAAACACCGCGGCCATCGTCAGGTATATCGAGGTGCCATCGAGGTTAAAAGAGTACCCCGTCGGGATAACCAGCCCCACCACCGACTTACGGCAGCCCAGTTTCTCCATCTTATCGAGCATACGCGGCAGCGCAGACTCAGACGACGAGGTGCCCAGAACAATCAGCAGCTCTTCGCGGATATAGCGGATAAACTTGAAGATGTTGAAGCCTGCCGCACGGGCAATCGACCCCAGAACCACCACCACGAACAGAATACAGGTGATATAGAAGCAGACAATCAGCTGGCCCAGCTGCACCAGCGTGCCTACGCCGTATTTCCCGATGGTGAAGGCCATCGCCCCGAATGCGCCAATCGGAGCCAGACGCATGATCATGTTGATGATGCCGAAGATGACCTGCGAGAAGCTCTCAATCACGTTAAAGATCAGCTGACCTTTGCTGCCAAGACGGTGCAGCGCAAAACCAAACAGCACCGCAAACAGCAGCACCTGCAAAATGTTGCCGCTGGCGAAGGCGCCGATGACGCTGCCCGGAATAACATCCAGCAGGAAGGCCACAACGCCCTGGTCTTTTGCCTGCTCGGCGTACACCGCAACGGCTTTGGCATCCAGCGTTGAGGGATCAACGTTCATCCCCGCGCCCGGCTGCACCACGTTAACGATAATCAGGCCAATGATCAGTGCGATGGTACTGACCACTTCGAAATACAACAGCGCGACCGCTCCGGTACGACCGACGGCCTTCATGCTTTCCATGCCAGCAATGCCGGTCACCACCGTACAGAAGATAATCGGGGCGATGATCATTTTGATGAGCTTAACGAACGCATCGCCAAGCGGTTTCATTTGCGCGCCTAATTCAGGATAGAAGTGACCAAGCAGAATACCGATTGCGATGGCTGTCAGGACCTGAAAGTAGAGGCTTTTGAAGAGTGAGGTTTTCATAGGGTGTCCTTGGAAAGAAAAACCACAGGCTTTGTAAGGTTTTGGTTGACCTGCGGCTTTAAAATAACACCCGTAAAACATGACAGAAATAAACTTACATCAACTTTGAAACACAAATGTTAAGAAATTTGAGCTGACTCGCGCAAGCCAGCAACAAACTTACTCTTTTGCATTATTGCCTTCATTCGTCAGATAGCGTTGCTCGAACACATCCGAAGGGACTGCGCGGGCAAACAGGAAGCCCTGTCCGCTCTCGACGCCAGCGGCTGCCAGCCAGTCGCGCTGCGCTTCAGTTTCAATGCCTTCAGCAATCACGTGCAGGTTGAGGCTACGTGCCATCTGGATAATGGCCTGCACCATGCTGTTGTCATCCGGCAGCCCATCCACGAAGGTTTTATCGATTTTCAGCACATCCACCGGCAGGGTTTTCATGTGATGGAGCTGACGCAGCCCGGCATACCCCATGCCAAAATCGTCCAGCGCGATGCGGATCCCGGCATTACGCAGCGGCTTCAGAATGGTGACCGCTTCGTTAGGGTCGTCGATGCGGCGGCTTTCCGTCACTTCCAGGATCAGCGTGTCAGGTTTTACCCGATAGCGGTGGATAAGCTCCAGCATCTCCGAAACCATAGTCGGATGCATCAGCTGTAGGGCAGACAAATTCACCGACAGCGGCAACGTGACGCCCCGCTCCTGCCAGGCCGCAAGCTGGCGGCAGGCCTCTTCAAGCACCCAGTAACCCACGGTGACCATCAGGCCACAGGATTCAATACGCTCAATCAGCCCCTCTGGCAGCTCCCACGAGCCATCAGGCTGCTGCACCCGCAGTAACGCTTCTGCACTTTTGACTTCGCCCGTCAGCAAGTTCACCTGCGGCTGGAGCCAGATGGCAAACTGGCGGTTATCCAGCGCGGTCAGAATGTCGCTCTCTTCAGTCAGACGCTGCTGCGCCTTTTCCATCTGCTCCGGGTCGAAGAACTCGATCTGATTTTTCCCTTTACGGCGAGCAGTGAAGGCGGCAGAAAACGCGCGGCGATACAGTTGCTCTGCCGTCAGGTCGCCGTAGAACATGGCGATCCCAATACTTGCGCTGGGACGTAGCTGGATACCCTGAATGGGCAACCGCTCATTAATGACAGTGAGTACTTGCTGACCTAATGTAATCGCGTGCCATGGCTCTTTCACGCCATGGGCAATGATCACCAGGTCATATCCGCTGACCTGGGTCAGCACCATGCGCGGTGCCAGGACAGATTTCACTTTTTCCACCAGCGTCAGCAGCAGCACTTCGCGCTGGCTCTCTTTGAGAACACCCGCCGTGTCCTGCAAGGTTTCACAGGCGACAACCATCAGCGCGGTCGTCTGCTGACGCGCCACGGTCTGCTCCAGCATGGCCATCAAAAAGGCTTTGTTGGGAAGCTCTGAAACCGGAAAACGGGTCGCGCTGCTGTTCAAATCGTCCTGCTGGCGTGAAATACGCTGCTGGTTGAGGTTATAACTGCGCACCAGCATCCCGATTTCATCGTCATGGTGCAGATGCGGAACTTCCAGCTGATGTCCCACCTGTTCCTGCGGCGAGAGGTTATTCAGCTCGCGGGCGATGCGGCGCACAGGGTGCACAATCAACCGATTAATACACCAGGTCAGGGCCACGCTGAGGATCAGCGTTAAAAGTAAGTAAGTGGTTACTAACGTAATAACCCAACTCATCACAAATTTATACAGGCGGTATGAGTCGGCCTGAAGCACCAGATAGGCTAACGGCTGCGGGTTCGCCGGGCGCTCAAGGGAATAGACAGGCAGGGAAATTTGTACCGGCAGCTCAAACAACCGCATGATCATGACCGGAACCGGACGTTCAGGGATAAAGCTCATCCGCAGCGCCTGGAACTGGTTAGGCAGAACCACATCCGCGCGGCTGACAATCCCGGCGGGCTGGATGCGTTTTAAGATCGTTTCCGCCTCAGGAATATCCCCTTTCAGGATAGAGGCAGAAAGTGGCCCACGTACCGAGCGGGCAATACTTTCGAGTTGTGAAGCCGTGTTATAGCGATTCTGCTGTACGGAATGAAACAGCAAAATGACGCAGAAAATGAAAACAAACAGCATCGTGACGGCAGAAACCATCGCCATCTGTTTGATAGTTAAAGAACGGCTGACACGCAAAATGACTCTCCACAAAACTCAAAGCGCAAGGCGCACCAGGGCGTTAACCTGGTGCGCCTGAGTATACCCGATTGCTGCGTTTATTAGAGAGACTTACAATTCGATTAAGGTAAATCTGATTACCAGTCCGCGTACGGAATAAGCGGCTGCGGTGGCAGATCCATGTCTCCTTGCCAGCCCGCCGCAGAATAACGTACGTAGATCAGCGCATGGCTCGGGGTATAATCTTTCGCTTGCTGAATATCTACGCCGAGGCCAACAAACCAGTTGGACGTCACGCGGCGCTCAATAATAGCCCTTGCGGTATAACCGGTCCCCGACGAGCTGCTGCCAGTCTCAGGCTCATGTTTATCGGTATACATGTCGTTGCCATCAGCATCGACTTCATTATCAGGGATCAGACCCTGTAGCGGATAACGCATCCCGTCTTTGGTTTTGGAATGCGACCAGGAGACTGAGCCCCCCAGTTCCCAGGACCAGTTTTCAGTGCGTTTACGCCAGGTCACCGGCAAGGCGAAGGAGACATACTCCTGCGGGCTGTAATAACCCCCCTGGCCCAGCGTATACCCGCTCAGATCCTTGTCGTAATGCCACAGCATGTTGGACACACCAACCGTCAGGCGCTCATTGTTTTTGTTAATGAGCTTGTAGTAGTAACCGGTCATCCAGCGGACGCGCCAGTTATCTTCCACATTTTTCCCGGTCAGGCTGTCGGCGCTCAGGCTTGACCAGACGCCGTTCGCTTCACCTTTGTCATAGCTCAGGCTCACGCCGCCACCGGTGGCACGCACGCCACCCCATGTGGTGTCGGTGTTGGAATCATGCTGCCCGGCAAACGCCAGAAGCGAGCTGGAAATCGGGCGACGGTGCGCATTCACGGTATAACCAATCGGCCCCAGATCGTTGCTGTAGCTCAGGCCACCGACCACATCCACCACATCGAAGCCCATCGGCGTTGTACCGATGTCCATCGCCCAGGTTTTATTCTGCCAGCCCACGGCAACGCTTGCGCCGTTCGCAGACTGGTTGGTGTTGCCATGACAAGGCGTTGCAGCACAGGTGCCCCATTTCGGATCGTACTTCCCGTCTTTGGTAGCAAATGTCCCGGCATCCATATTGACCAGATCGCTACGGAAGAACATACGGCCATCTGCCAGCGGTGCCTCCGCCTGCAACATGGTGGTGTGAGCTTTCAGATCGGAATACCCACCCGTGCCGCTCGAGCCCCAGTAGTCGTGTTGCAGCGTGACGTTAACGTCCTGCTGACGGTATAAATCGCCAGCGTCGCTACGTACACCGCGCTTCAGCCAGTCATCGTTCTCATCGTTACGCGTCAGGCGGGTAAAGCTGTCGTTATCCGTCGGACGCGTGGTGGTGATGCCGGAAGAGACCATCGCGTCTTTATAGGTTTCCAGCGCCTGCTGAGGCTGGCCGTTTTGCGCCTGAAAACGCGAAGCGTCACGCAATACCAGCGCATTTTCCATCGACGCAGGCTGCGATTTCGCCTGAGGAATCAGCTTGTTGAAAGTTTGTTCCGCCGCGGCGTTATCACCAAGCCCGGCCTGCGCCATCGCAACGCGCCGCTGCATGTTCAGCGACTGTGGTTGCCCAGCTTTCGCATCCGGGAGTTTTGCCAGTTCGGCACGCGCAGCGTCTTTATTCCCTTCCGCGATATAGACTTCCGTCAGCCCAAGGATAGCGTCTTCGTTTTGCGGTTCGCGCTGCAACACAGTGTTATACGCAGCTTTCGCCCCTGTGCGGTCGCCACGCTGCTGCGCCCAGTCCGCCAGGGTTAAATCGATACGCGTTGAAGACGGTTGCTGGCGGAGCAGGTTTTCAGCCTCTTGCTCTTTACCGCTGTCACGCAGGCGGTTTGCCGTTTCCAGCACCTGATTGCTTTGCAGACGGTCTGCCAGCTCCTGGATATTACCATTCCACTGGCTGCGCGGCAGGGTGTTCAGGTGTGCCAGAGCGGCTCTGTCCTGGTCGTTACCGGAAAGGTAAAGCCCGCTGGCGTATACCTGATCGGGATCGGTCGGTTTTTGGTTTGCCAGCTGGCGCATCAACGTGTCGGCCTGGCTGCGCTGGCCCGCGCTGTAGAGATCGCGGGAAAGACGATAGGTTATCCATACATCGCCCGGCGAAAGCGCCAGACGACGACGCTGAATTTCCGCCGCCTGGGCATATTTACCCTCGTTTTCCAGCTGTTCGGCCTGTTGGGATAACTGTTCGTTCGTCAGGCTACGTTCAATATCATCAATGCTGCGGCGCTGGCTGGCGGAAAGGGACTGGATAAACTGCGAGGCTTTTTCCGGTGACTGAGCCCGATAGATATTGGCCAGCCCGCGCACGGCGTTGCTGTTGCCGCTGTCCATCCGCAGCGCCTGGCGATAGTAACGCTCTGCCGCGTCATTATCTTTGCGCGCTGCCGCCGCATCCCCTAAGCCGAGCACCGCATAGCTGTCGGTGTTATCGATATTTCGCGCCTGCTGGTAATAGCGTTCCGCCTGCGCGGTGTTGTTCGCTTTAAGTGCGGTATCACCCTGCTGGATCAGCAGCCAGTAGCGGTTAACCTTCAACAGGCTATCCCATTTGCCCCGGTTATCACTCTGCGGATCAAGGGCAATGGCTTTTTCAAACTGCGCCACCGCACGGGCACGATCGCCTTTTTGCGAATACGCCTGGCCCAGCGCGCCCACGGCTTCGCTGTCGGCATGGTTAGCGCTCACCGCTTTTTGCAGTTCAGTGACCGCTTTACCACCCTGCCCGGCATCCACCGCCGCTAATCCTTCGGCTTTAGCACGGAACGCCGGGTCGGCGAGCTGTTTTTGCTGTGCTTCAAGCTGGGAACGCGCCGCTGTCACACTATCGCCACTGCTGAAGACAGTCAGGTATTTTTGCAGCGCGCTCACGCTGGCGCTGCTGGCAGGCTGGTCTTTAATCTGCTGATACCACATGTCAGACGCCTGATCGCGGCCATTATTGGTTTTGGCCATGTCCTGCAATACCGCGAACCCTTCATCACGGCGTCCATTCTGGAACATCAGCTGCGCCAGCGTGGCCTGCAACTGCACATTGCCAGGATTGTTGGCGTTGATTTTCTTCAACTGATTAATCGCGCTGGTACGCCGGGCAGGATCTTTGGCGACGACATTCCAGTACTCGGTTGCTAAATCGCCAGACGGTGGATTCCCGGCAAAGAGTTTGTCGTAAGCCACAATCGCTTCCTGAGTGTGGCCTGTTGTGGCTAACAAACGCGCCTGTTGCAACGCCTGACGGCCATCAGGCGTTGAAAGCAGCATGCTATTCCGGGAAGACTGATACGCTGCCGAACCCGGGGCGATCCCCTTCAGGCGATCCAGCTCTTTTTGCGCACCGGCGGTATCGCCCTGGCGCAGCAGATAACGGAAACGTGCCGCAATCACGTCCGGGTTGTTAGGATCGATAAGCTCAAGACGATAGAGCGACTGGCGAACCAAATCCTCACGCTGCGTCGATTCGCCCAGACGAACCTGCTCCAGCAGCTGTTTCTGCTGGGGGGAGTTGGCAGCCTGCGCCATCGGCATCAGTGCCAGGCCAAGCGATAAACTGAGTAGATTTAATGTGAACTTGCGCATTCCTGGCCCCAATCCGGTATTAATTCACCTTTTTCGGTGAAGCGAAAACGATGCTGATCCCATCCTTGTCCAAAGAGAGTCAGTACGTAGCTGTAATAGGCGTTGTTATCGGGAAAGTGATCAGCGACTCGCTGGCGCTGAACGGCTTGCGCGTCACGGGATGGTAAAAAGGGCAGCAGAGAAGCAGAAAATCCTACCGGGCCGTGACCCGTTCGTTTCCCGCTCGCCACATCCACTTTCTCCGGCGGTAAACCCTGTTTCGTTGTCACCGCGGCCATCGGCTGGAAACGCGCCAGCAGTCTGGCTTTTTGGGGGTCTTTGTCGTTCATCATCCCCACCCAGAGATAAACCCGAATGGCGTCATAGCTGCCGACCAGGGCTTTATCCTGCTTCAGCTGCCAGCCTTTGTTTTTCTGGTATTGCACCCAGTCCGGGGAAAAACCTTTCGGTGCCGTCTCCAGCAACAGGCGCTGATTAGTCTCGCGAAGCGTTTTCCAGGGCGCGCCAAAGCGAGTGAAATAGCTCGCAAGCTGAGGAGGAAGGTAGCTGGGGTTGAAGCGCCAGGCATTCTCTTCTGCAAAGCCGATTTTGCCCGGCAGCAGCATCGAGCCAAGGCCCGGTACTTTCACCACTTCCTCGCGGGCAATACGTTTGAGCAGCGCCTTCCCCGCGCGGGTGTAGTCCGGTTCTTTCCATAACCGACCGGCTTCGAGCAGTGACCAGGCAATCCAGATATCAGCATCCGACGCGGAGTTGGAATCGATAACCGCCCAGGTGTCTTTGTCTTTCTGACCCCACAGCCAGGCGGGCAGACGATCGGCTAAATCCCCTCCGGCGAGGTTATCGCGCGTCCACGTCAGCAACTGGTCAAACGCTTTGCGGTCATTCGCCGCGAGGGCAAAGAACAAGGCGTAGCTTTGCCCTTCTGAGGTGGTAATTTTGCGCGTGTCACTGGGGTCAATGACACGCCCGCTCTCGCTAATGTAATCCTTTTTAAACTGCTCCCAGGCAGGCCAGGTGCAGGCGGCGCGAAGATCCGTCGCCGCCAGCATCAACGCTGCTAACGCACACCAGCGAAAGGCTTTCATCACTTCTTACTCATGATCCGGGTTAAGGCGACGACGGCTGATGATACGCAGCAGACGCCACAGCACCCACGCCAGCAGTACGACACTCACTGCCGCCAGGATTGCGAGCAGAACCGGGTGGTTAGACAGCGCATACCACAGGCGCTCGAACCACGGCAGATGGCCGACGTAGTACACATCACCCACGCGCAGGCTATCCACACCAGACTCACGGATCACGGCAACAGAGCCAAACATAGCGGCACGTTTACCGCTGTCATTCATCGCGTTGTTGAGCAGCTCATAGCCGCGCGGGCTATCGGCCAGCAGTGCGACGACACTACGCTGATCGTTAAACGGAGACTGGAAGCCGACGATGGCCGCCATTGGGCCAGCAGACGATACTTCGGTCTGAACGCTGGCCTGACGATCGTTGGAATCCGGCATAATACTTGGGAACTCGGTCTGACGCAGTGGTGTGTTCACCCAGGACTGGGTGGCCTTCACCAGCAAATCAATACGCTTATCATCCTTCAGCTTATCCGGGATGGAGCCAATCACCATGATGTCGGCGTCTTTGTTCTGGATCTGGCTGCCGTCATCCGTCAGCGTCACATTAATCGCCGGTAAGCCTGTCTGTGCGCCCACCGTAGCCATGGTATCCAGCAGGGTTGTCACCTGACCTTCGGTTGGCGCTTTTGGCATCACAACGATGGACTCAGAGAGATCCGCCATACGGCTGAACGGGAAGCTGGCATTTGCAAATGCGCGCAGATCCGGCATCGCCAGGAAGTGATAATAGCGGGAGAAGTCGATGGTCGATTCATCACCAATGACCACATGGTTCTGCACCGGCTGGAAGGTGATACAGTTATCCACCGAACCACCCGGCATTGGGTTCATGTACTGGAAGTTAAAGCGCAGCTGGTTGACCGCACCCAGTTTCAGCGCAGGGATAGAGACATCCGTTTTACCATCCAGCAACCCTTGCAGCACCGGCAGACGAAGCATCAGTTGGTTGGTGTCCTGAGTACTGGTCAGGCTAAAGGATTGCAGGAACTGGTTGTTCAGGCTGATATCCATGCGCGAGCTGTCTTTGGTTGCCGGCGCGGTGTAACGGTATTTCAGGTTGATATCAATCCCGTTGGTTCGCATCAGATACAGATCAGGCGGCAGGTTCAGCGAAAGGCTGATTGGCGATGGTTCAAGCCCGGTCGACTGAAGCTGTTCTTCATAGGTTTTCAGCTCGCCAAAGGTAATTGCGCGGTCGGTACGCACCCAGTTTGGCGCATCGTAAGGTTTACGCGCCAGCAGAGGTTTCACATTGTCGACAGTCACGCTGTTGCCACGGAACAAGACGTTACCCTGGGCAATGCCTTTCGCTGCCTGAAGCAGGTCTTTGTCATCACGCCCGAACACCACCAGCAGCTTCACATAAGGGTTATCCGGGTGACTCATGATTTCAACCGTCGGGGCTTTCACGTCTGGGTGGTCACGCAGGAACGACGGACGTTTGTCATTGGTTGCAAACACAATGGCATTGCGATCCGGCAGCTTATCGTACATCACCGGGAAGCTCTGGCCACGCCAGGCCGAACGTGAACCAAACCATGAAGCGACAATCGTCGCAGCCAGCTGCTGATTCACATCCGGAGAAGCCGCAAAGACCACCGGCAGCGTAAGCTGGCGGTTATCGCGCGGATCAAAGAATGGTACCGGGAAAGCCGAGAGATCGTTTTTCAGCGCCAGCGACTGATAGGTCATTTGCAGCGATGTGTTACGCCCGACATCCATCCACAGCGTGCTGCTGGCCGGGTTTTCGCACACATCGCGATAGTGCCCGACAAACTCCAGACGAACGCGGTTGAAATCGGTGATAAACAGCGGGTTGATAGGCACCTGTGCCAGCGTCTTTTTGCCGAGCTGTTCTTTGGTGACCGGCAACACGTCCATCAACTCGTCGTTGAGATAGACCTTAAGCTGGGACTGAACCGGCAGCAGAGAAGGCGACGGCGTGTATTCCAGGTTCAGCATCGCCTTCGACACCACTTCATCGCTGCGCATTCCAAACTCAACGCCGCCGTTCGGGTTAATGCCGCGCAGAACCATGCTGCCCGGAGGTGGGGCAATCTGGGCAAAGGTCAGCTTCACGTCCCTGGACGGAGCATTATCCGCCACGACAGGCGAGTTTGCACCACGCACGCCAGGCAAGACGCTGCCGATAGGTTGAGCCGCTCCGTCAGCCGGTTGATCGGGCTCAGCGGTATCGGTCGCGGTGACGGTCGGATCGGTTTCCTGCACCACAGGCGCAGCCGTCGTTTCAGGGGCTGCATTCGCTATCATAGGGGGAAGTGCACTCATCCCCATTGCCACTGCACATAACCAGGAAAGTTTTGTTTTCATCGCGTTATCATCATTGTTGAGCCATAACCGGGTCCGATTGCTTCGCCTCTTCCCGCTCAGGTCGGCGTGGAATAAACGACACGACCCAGGAAACCAGCGAGGTAAGTGACCGGAAAATTAATTTCACAGACGACGGGGCAAATTCTGCAAGGTGACGATAGCCACGGAACCCCAGCTTAAGAATATCCAGCAGGCTTTCCAGAGGTTTATCTTCCGGGAAGCTGTCCTGCCAGAGAGCCCACGTATCCGCGCGGGCAAACGTACACTGCACAAAATCGATATGTTGCTTTTTGGTCAGCGGCATCAGTTGCAAACCCACTTCATTGCCTAACACACGCACAACCTGAGTCGGGAAGACATACTCCTGCTGGCCGCGTTTAAGCAGTAAGTTGACCTTCTGCCCTTCCAGCACCTTCGCCTGGCCGTTGATCTTGATACCCAGACCACCGTCAGAGAAGTCATGCACGGTACAGGAGAAGAGGTGGCCATCTTCGCGGGCGATTGCCGCAGGCATACTGATTTCAACGCGATGCGCGCGACGAACCTGTTTGCTCTCTACCGAAACCGCCACCGCGCCGCCAAGAATGATCAGGTTGTAGAACACCCACGCCATACTCACGAACACGGTCAGAATTTCGTTTTCCGGGCCGTAGAAGTAGCGCCAGATACCGGCGATAACGCCCACGATATTCAGCAGCACCAGGAAGATATACGGACGGGAGATCACCCAGTCGACATACTCTTCTTCCACCAGGCCGCCCTTCGCGGTGACGTTAAACTTGCCTTTGTGCGGGTTAATCAGCGCCACCATCGTTGGCGGGGCGATATACCAGGCGAGCACCGTTTCGTAGATTTCACTCCAGAATGAATGGCGATATTTGCCCTGAATCTTCGAGTTCGTCAGGCTCGCGTGGATCATGTGCGGCAGAACAAACAGCGCAATCATCAGCGCTGGCGCGTAGATGATGTAAGCGTGAAGCAGCAGGAACGCCAGCGGCGCAGTCAGGAAAATAAGCCGTGGAATACCCGACAAGAAGTGGAACATGGCGTTGACGTAGCACAGACGCTGCGCCAGTTTTAACCCTTTGCCCACCAGCGGGTTATCAAGACGGAAGATCTGCACCATGCCGCGCGCCCAGCGAATTCGCTGGCCGATATGGGCTGACAGCGACTCCGTTGCCAGGCCCGCCGCCTGCGGAATACGCATATAAGCAGAGGTATAGCCACGACGGTGTAAACGCAGTGAGGTATGGGCATCTTCGGTGACCGTTTCTACGGCAATGCCGCCAATCTCATCCAGCGGTTTACGGCGGATAACCGCACAGGAGCCGCAGAAGAAGGTGGCATCCCACATATCGTTGCCATCCTGCACCAGCCCATAGAACAGCGTGCCTTCGTTCGGGGTTTTACGAAAACGCCCGAGGTTACGTTCAAACGGGTCCGGCGAGAAGAAGTGGTGCGGCGTCTGCATCATCGCCAGCTGCTTCTCTTTCAGGAACCAGCCCATCGTCATTTGCAGGAACGAGCGGGTCGGTACGTGGTCGCAGTCAAAGATGGAGACAAACTCCCCTTTGGCATATTTCAGCGCGTTATTGATGTTCCCGGCTTTCGCATGTTCGTGGGTGGTACGCGCGATATACTCTACGCCCACTTCATCGGCGAACTGGCGGAACTCCGCGCGGCCACCGTCATCCAGGATCCAGATTTTGAGTTTATCTTTTGGCCAGTCGATACCTAACGCTGCATAAATGGTGTTTTTCACCACCGTCAGGTCTTCGTTGTAGGTTGGTACAAACAGGTCAACTGACGGCCATTGCGTGGTGTCTTTTGGCAGCGGAACAGGCTGGCGATTGAGCGGCCAGATAACCTGGAAGTAACCCAGAACCAGCACAATCCATGCATAGGTTTCCGCAAACAGCAGAATCAAACCGCATACCAGGCTGACCGGATCATCCCAGTTCAGCGTTGAGGTATAACGCCACCAGATATAACGACAGGAGACGGTCAGCGACAGCACAATCAGCATCAGGGCCGAGAAGCGCCCCGGAATACGCCGGACCAGCAGTGCCACGCCCCACAGCAGGATCAGGAAGGTAAACTGTGCCAGCGGGTTAAAGGGCTGCGTGATACAGACCACTGCCAGAATGAGCGAAAAGACAACAATCACGCCGAGGATGAAACGCCGCAAGCCCGGATGCAGATGCCCGAGCTCTTTGTGATCGTCCAGATGGCTGGTCTTGTCACTCACGCTATCGGGCAGTCTGTCCAGCCATTGATGGTAGCGTTCACGTAAATTCGCCACCCGGTCGAAGCTGCGCCAGCGCGGGGCTTTATGTTCCTGCCGGGGCATGGTGGCCACCAGCCAGACGGCCTGAATAAGATAACGGGCCGGATCCAGCGGCCGCGGGCGGTCGGAATTAATGTGCGGATAAAGCTCGCTGTGGCGCGCACGAATACGCTGCCAGCGCGGGTGTTCGAGCGGTATAAACATCCATGCCAGGATCATCCAGAAACAGCCAAGCGCAGCGCTTAACACCGATGCGCCGTGTCGACGGTAATGCCGGTAGCGTTCGCTTAAGCGCGCGCTGACCGGTGGGATGAGTAACCAGGTGGACACACGGCTCATACAGCACTCCTGGCCGACTCTGGACGACGAGTGAAGTGCAACAGACACCAGTTCGCCAGCGTAAGGATCTCTTCTGCCGCCAGTGAATCGCCACGGTATTCACCAAGTGGCTGCTTGGAGGCGAGACATTCCGCCATCCCCTCGTCACGATGAATCACCATAGGCAACAGGCGGCGCTGAGTTTGCAGCCAAATCTGGTACAGATCGTCCTGAATCTGGCTGCTGATGCGTAAATCGTTAATCAGAATATGGGCGTCTGCGGGTAACGCTTGCTGATGCAGGCGGATATGGCAGTTTGCGTCCACGTTCACAATCGACAGAATGTGATCGCAGTGGCTGATGAGCTGGCGTGTCAGCGGCGTATAACCGTGGGGCAGATCCAGCAAAATCCACTGGTAGTGACTCTGTTCCTTCAGGCGTTCCAGCGCGTAGGTGAATTGTTCCAGCGTCTGTTGGCTGGCGTAATCGTTCTCACGTTCTTTTGCAGTCAGATGCCCAAAGGGGAGCAGATCGAGCTGAGAGGTGTAGCGCAGTCCTGCATCCTGCCAGTCTTTACCGTCAAGCAGCGCGCGCGCCCAGCCATTGTGGTGGTCAAAATCAACGTTGAAAGACATGCGCAGCAAATTATCCGGGCAGGCATCAATAACCAGCACCGATTCACCTAATAACTGTAATGACCACGCCAGCGCCGCGGTAATGGATGTTGTACCCACTCCACCACGGACGCCCTGTAATCCTAGTATGGCCATCAATGGCTCCCTTATTGTTGTTGGGCAAATTCAGCCAATAAAGGCCAGCGTTTAATAGCCGCCGCCAACTGTTCCCGCTGGGAAATATCGGTGTAATCAATTTCAGGCAATGAAAACGCCTGAGTCAGAGCCAGAAAATCGTTTTGGAATGTGTACCCCAGACTCGAGTCGACGGGTGTTCCGGGTTCATTATTATGCATTTTTATCTCATCCCATTGAGTAAAATCTCACGAACAGATGTAGCGAGGCATCCTGCCACGAATTTTCGTTTACATGCTAAATCTGATGTTCTTTAATTTCAATGTTAGGTTTATTTCTACGCTTTCGCTAGTAAACTGAGATACAGATAAATTAGACGAAAAGAGGGACACCGTGGACTCCATATTTTCTATTGGCATCCAGTCATTATGGGACGAATTGCGCCACATGCCAGTCGGAGGAGTGTGGTGGATTAATACGGATCGCAATGAGGATGCTGTCAGTCTGGTGAATCAAACGATTGCCGCACAAACTAAAGATGCGCGCGTTGCCGTCATCACTATGGGTGAAGAACCGAAGAAAATCATTAGGCTTGAGAATGACCTCGGGCCACAAACGGTAAAATTATTTTCCATGTCAACCGAGGCAGATAGTCTATACTTTTTGCCCCGTGATATTCAGTGCACTATTGATCCCGATCACTATTTAGTGATTCTTAAATGCTCAAACAATGCCCTGCAAAATATACCGACCGAGAAACTTCTTCACTGGCTCGAAAAAATCAATAGATGGGCAAAAAATCAAAACTGCACGGTATTGGTCGTAAACCCTGGCAGTAATAATGACAAGCTATTCTCGCTTTTAATGGGGGAATATCGTTCTCTTTTCGGTCTTGCAAGTATCCGTGACCAGACCGACAGTTTTCTTTACGATATTGCTTTCTGGTGTAATGAAAAAGGGGTGAGTGCACGACAACAACTTACTCTCAAACTTATCGAAGGCCATTGGCATGTCGCGCAACAAGAAGAAACCGTGGTGCAACCGCGCAGCGATGAAAAACGCATTCTCAGCCAGATTGCGGTATTAGAAGGTGCCCCGGCCCTTTCAGAAAATTGGTCACTGTTTGAAACAAACGAAGCATTATTTAATGAAGCCCGTACGACGCAGGCCGCCACTATTGTTTTTTCGTTGATGCAAAATAACCAAATCGAGACACTGGCGCGACAAATTCACACATTACGCCGTCAGCGCGGTAGCGCGTTAAAAATCGTGGTACGCGAAAATAATACCAGCCTGCGCGCAACGGACGAACGTTTGCTGCTGGGTTGCGGCGCCAACATGGTCGTTCCCTGGAATGCCCCGCTTTCACGCTGCCTGACGCTGATTGAGAGCATTCAGGGCCAGCAGTTTAACCGCCACGTACCGGAAGACATCTCCACGCTGTTGTCCATGACCCAGCCAATGAAACTGCGTGGTTATCAAAAATGGGACACCTTCTGTGATGCCGTTAGCAACATGATGAACAACACGCTGCTGCCGGCAGACGGAAAAGGGGTGATGGTTGCCCTGCGTCCTGTGCCGGGTATCCGCGTTGAGCAGGCACTCACGCTGTGCCGCCCGAACCGTTCCGGGGATATCATGACGATTGGCGACAACCGTCTGGTGCTGTTTTTATCCTTCTGTCGGGTGAACGATCTCGACACCGCCCTGAACCATATTTTCCCGTTACCCACAGGAGATATCTTCTCTAACCGCATGATCTGGTTTGAAGACAGCCTGATCAGCGCCGAGCTGGTGCAAATGCGTACCCTGGCACCTGAGCAGTGGGTAAAACCGTTGCCGATGACGGCCGACACCAACCCCATTCTTAATGCTAAGCATGACGGGCACGTCTGGCGTCGGGTACCTGAACCACTTCGCTTGTTATCCGGGAATGAGGAGAGCGCATCATCATGAATATCAGCGACATTATTCAACTGGTCGTACTCTGTGCGCTCATTTTTTTCCCGCTCGGCTACTATGCACGCCATTCGATGGGCCGTATTCGTAATACCGCCAGGATGCTGTTTGTAAAACCTCGCTACGTTAAACCAGCCGGAACACTGACACGGGCTCCGCACGTCAAGGCAAACCGAAAACATGACTAACTCTACCTATACCCATTCGGCGCCATCGCCGCTCTGGCAATACTGGCGCGGCCTTTCCGGCTGGAACTTCTATTTTCTGGTGAAGTTTGGTCTGTTGTGGGCAGGCTACCTGAATTTCCACCCCCTGCTTAACCTGGTGTTTATGGCCTTCCTGTTGATGCCAATCCCTAACATCAGGTTGCACCGTTTGCGCCACTGGATTGCCATTCCGGTAGGCTTTGCTCTGTTCTGGCATGACACCTGGCTACCCGGCCCGGACAGCATTATGAGCCAGGGTTCGCAAGTAGCGGGCTTTAGCGCTGACTACATTCTCGATCTGACCGAGCGGTTTATTAACTGGCAGATGATTGGGGCAATCTTTGTGCTGCTGGTTGCCTGGCTGTTCTTGTCTCAATGGGTACGCGTAACGGTGTTTGTGGTGGCCATCCTGATATGGCTTAACGTACTGACCCTGGCGGGGCCTGGCTTCTCTTTATGGCCAGTTGGCCAGCCGACCACTACGGTCACCACCACCGGTGGTACCGCCGCCGCAACGGTAGCCACCGCAGGGGATAACCCGGTTGTTGGGGATATTCCAACGCAGACGTCACCACCGACATCCACTAACCTGAATGCCTGGCTTTCAAGCTTCTATACCGCAGAAGACAAGCGTCAGACCAAATTCCCGGATGCATTACCTGCGGACGCTCAGCCATTCGAGCTGCTGGTGATTAACATCTGTTCTTTGTCATGGGCCGATGTGGATGCAGCCGGTTTAAGTTCGCACCCGTTGTGGTCGCACTTCGATATTCAGTTTAAAGATTTCAACTCCGCCACCTCTTACAGCGGCCCGGCGGCTATTCGCCTGCTGCGCGCAAGCTGTGGTCAGCCATCGCATAAAAATCTCTATCAGCCAGCGGGAAATCAGTGTTATCTGTTTGATAACCTGGCAAAACTTGGCTTTACGCAGCACCTGATGCTGGGCCATAACGGCCAGTTCGGCAACTTCCTGAAAGAAGTGCGTGAAGAAGGCGGAATGCAAGCGCCGCTGATGGATCAGACCGGGTTGCCGGTATCGCTGCTGGGCTTTGACGGTTCACCGGTTTACGACGATACCGCCGTGCTCCAGCGCTGGCTGCAAACCATTGAGAAAGATGCTAACCCGCGCAGTGCCACGTTCTATAACACGCTGCCGCTGCATGACGGTAACCACTTCCCGGGCGTCAGCAAAACGGCCGATTACAAAGTTCGTGCACAGAAGCTGTTTGATGAACTGGATGCATTCTTTACCGAGCTGGAAAAATCAGGTCGCAAGGTGATGGTTGTCGTTGTGCCAGAACACGGCGGCGCGCTGAAGGGTGACAGAATGCAGGTGTCTGGCCTGCGTGATATCCCAAGCCCGTCCATTACCAACGTACCTGCCGGGATTAAATTCTTCGGTATGAAAGCCCCGCATCAGGGTGCGCCAATTGAGATCACTCAGCCAAGCAGCTATCTGGCGATTTCTGAGCTGGTGGCTCGTGCGGTAGACGGTAAGCTGTTTGTGGAAGATAACGTGAACTGGAATCAGCTCACCAGCGGCCTGCCACAGACTGCTGAGGTATCAGAGAACGCTAACGCTGTCGTTATCCAGTACCAGAACAAACCGTATGTTCGTCTGAATGGCGGCGACTGGGTACCGTATCCGCAGTAATCAACATTCCCTCTCCCGCCCGGGAGAGGGAACTGTCCAGTACCACTATTATTGCTCTGCGAGCCACACCAGCATTTTCAGGCTCGCGGAGTAATAATCATCCTTTGTCGTGATTACCGGTTCGCCAGACGCCTGCCCCATCGTTAAATCACGAACGGCCAGTAGCCCTCCTTCCATCATATACGGCGCGTACTCGTTGGTTGTGACATTCACCCACGCCGGGGTTTGCTCGCGACTGAATTGCCCAAACCAGCTACGCCACGGCGTCAGCAACGAGCTTTGTTTATCAAACCAGGTGATATAAAGCGGAATACGAATAGCGTCATAGCTCATCCGCGGTGCCCAGGCTTTGGCCGGAACCAGCTTGCCGCCGGCTTCCAGAGATACCCAGTCTGTGGGCAAATTCGCTTTACCCGACCCCATTTTCCCAAGCAGTCGCTGTCCGTCCTGAATCAGTTCGCGCCAGACCTGTAAATGGCTGCGATCGGCAAACGCCTGCCAGGCCGGGAACACGAAGTAAGAAGGATTCAGCACCACTTCACTATTCAGGTTAAATCCCTGGACGCCAGGCAGCATTACCCGATATCCCGCATAGCGGATCACGTTGTGCGCAATCAGCGCTTTGGTGATGCTATCCGAGGCTGTGCTGTAGCGCTTGTCATGCCAGCGTGCATCAGCTTTTAACAGCGCCCATGCAATCAGGACATCGCCGTCAGATGCGTTGTTTTTGTCGGCAACCGGGTTGGCTTCCACCGGGTTATACCGCCAGTAAAACAGCCCATTATCTTTGTTTTTCAGCGTGCTGTCTGTCCACTGCCAGAGCTTATCGAAGGTGGCTTTATCATCGCTCGCCACGGCCATCAGCATGGCAAAACCTTGCCCTTCCGTATGGGAAACATTGCCATTGCCGGTATCAACTATCCGGCCATCCGGCATAAAGAAACGCGCCTTATATTGCTCCCAGGCCTGGCCTGCATGGGAGAAAGGCGAAACCAACACACTCATCATGACCAACAGTGCGGCACATGCGGGCTTTCGCATAATTAACTCATTGTGGATTGTGATAGCGGAACTGAACGTCCGAAATGGAAAAGAGACGATCGCGACTCACTGTCACGTGCGCTTTTCCGCCCTGCCCCTGCATCCAGTGGGCATATAATCCCTCCAGTATTGCACAGAAGGCATGACACCAGCGGTTTTGCTGTTCCGCTATGCGACTGACCGGCAGCCCCTGATGGCGAAGCGTCAGATCGGTGTCGCGGGTGGCGATATCCACACAGCCCCAGCCAAAACGGGCCAGTTGCCCGTTGATATTCGCCTCCAGCTCGCCCACGGTTTCCGAGGGCTGAAGCGGGAATTGCTCCCCCAGCGCGTGCCCCATCTGGCGCAGGAACGGCTGGCTCTCATGTTCGCCCACATTGCTCACCATTCCTTCGACCATCAAGGCCAGCAAATCAAACCAGCCTTCTGGCGTTTGCTGGCCGCGAAACCAGCTCATCAGCGCAGGATTGTCCATATTCTGTGTCATCACTTATCTCCCAGCATGTAGCGGAAATAGAGCCCCGCCGTACTTTCGTTATAGCTGCCAAAGGTGTCATAACCGACGTTGCCGCCAATGGTCATATCTTTGTTGACGTTGTAATCCACCCCAGCGCGAACCGTGTAGCCAATACCGTTTTCCGAGCTGCTCTTATAGCGGGCCTCTTTGGCGAAACCACTGGCAACCGCCCCTTCGAGCAGCTCCTGCCAGGCGTCTTTCGTTGGGAAGTAGTCGCTGCTGTCCTGGCTATACGATTGATACCCCACGGAGCCACCCAGCTTCAGCTTCCAGTTATCAATTTTCTGGGTGTAATCCACCGGCAACGCGACACTGACGTAGTTTTGCGGGCTGAAGTAACCGCCCTGGCCGAAGGTGAACTGGCTCAGGTTTTTCGAGAAGTCCATCCAGCTCATGCTCAACCCGGCCTGCACCTGACGGAGATCGTCATGATAAGGCCGCAAATAGACCCCGGCCCCTGCGTTCACGCTGGTGTTGCTCGCCACATTCTCGCCAAGATAGCTGTAACCGCCACCACCAACGTAGAACCCGGCATCGCCATCGTCATAGCTGAGTTGCAGGTTGCCGCCGTTTTTAGTGACGCGCCCCCAGGTCTTGCCAGAGTACTTGTCTT
This sequence comes from Enterobacter soli ATCC BAA-2102, assembly GCF_001654845.1. Classification (GTDB taxonomy): domain Bacteria; phylum Pseudomonadota; class Gammaproteobacteria; order Enterobacterales; family Enterobacteriaceae; genus Enterobacter; species Enterobacter soli. The sequence continues at coordinate 33,992 of NZ_LXES01000013.1, forward strand.
CCAGACCAACATAAGAGAGCAGACTGTCGGTCACGGCGCGACGTTCGCCGGTCAGGATAAGCGAGAGGTAATTGGTGAGCTTCGGCGACCATTTAACCCCGCCGACCAGCGTACTCAGGTCCTGCCCAAGCGGCGTGCTGCCGATGTCCATACGGTAATCTTTACCGCTCAGCGCCATGCTCAGCTCGACGCCATTCGCTTTTTGCGAATCGGTTGAAACATCGCCTGGCTGGCTCACGTTTGGCTTCAGGCTGGAGGCTTCAAGGTATTCACCCACAGCCCCACCATCGTAGGCGCCAAGCTTCGCCAGATTGAGCTGCCCGTCGGTGCTGGTCAGGTTAAAGTCGCTCGCATTAAGCGTACCGAGAGAATCAATCGTCGCCATTTCAGGATGACTGGCAAGATACGTTGCCCTCTCGGTAGCACTCATCGCCGCCAGGGATTTTTGCTCGTTGGTCACGGTAGAAATCACGTTCGATGCCGCATTAGCCAACGGGTTTGAACCAAAGCGACGCCACGCATCACCGCTGGCACTGCCAGCACTTAGCGTGACCGGGGTTGCGGTAAATTCAAAGCGCGACTCGCCAAACGGCGAGCTGGACCAGGTAAGCGGCGCTTTCGCTTCAGTGAGCTTGCTGGTTCCCGATTCACCGTCACGACCACGGATTTGTACGCCGCCCTGCAACCAGGTGCCGGTTTGATCCTGCATCTGCAGCATCATGTCATCCACCTGACGCAAGGTGCGGCTCTGGACGGTTTCTTGCGGCAGATCGGTCCGGGTGGTGCCTGGCAGCGTAGACCCCGGCTCGCGTGCGGTTTGCGCCAGTTGCCACGGCAGCGCGCTTTCGCTGGACACCGTGGCCCCCGCCGCCTGAGTGGTACGGCTGGTGCTGACAAACGGGTTGTCTGCCAGCAGCAGGCCACCCATCGTCGGCGTGGCAGCGCTGTTGGTGGACTCCAGCCCCACCAGCTTGCCGCGTGCGCTACGCAGATAGGTCATCGCCTGTTGGTGATTACCCTGCGCCTCTTCCAGACGCGCCAGCAACAGCAAACGCTGCGGCGAGTTGTTGGTTTGCAGTCCATTCGCCAGTTGCTTCGCCTTCACGACATTGTCTTGTGCCAGCGCAACATCGATTGCACCCACGCGCGCATCCTGATCCGGCGTATCGCGCGTCATCAGGTAGTCATAAACCACGCCCGCTTCTTTGTTCATTTTGCCGGTCTGGTAAAGACGCGCCATCGCAAACATCAGATCGGTATTTTGCGGATCGCTTTGCAGCGCGCGGATCAGTTTGTCGTAGGCTGCCGCGTAGTTACCCTGCTCGCGAAGTTGATCCGCTTCGTTGATCACATAGCCATTACGCACGCCCGCCAGCTGTGTTGGCGTACTGCGCGAGAGCAGTTCCGGGTTTGCCAGGAAACGCTGTGCTTCGCCGTTTAGCCCAGCCTGGTTCAGTACGGCAACCTGATCGGCATAGTCGCCGGCATTGCCTTTCACCCCGTCGTTCATATTGTTGCGAACCACCGATACTGCACCCGTGAGGTCGCCGCTTTGTGCCAACATCCTGGCCAGTTTGCCTGCATCTGCCGGGCTTTCCGGTGGACGCGATGACAACGTTTTCAGCGTGTTAGCCGCCGCAACCCCATTGCCCTGCGCCAGATAGCGCTCAGCAGTGGCCATTTGCAGGTTGTAATTCACCCGCTGCGATAGCTCACGCATTTGCGGTGTCTGGCTGGCGGGAGAAACCCGCGACAACAAGGTTTGTGCCTGTTGCCAGGCATCGTTTTCGCTGGCAAACAGAGCGGATGCATACAGTGCGCTGGCTCCGGCGCCCGGACGCGACGCAGGTTGCATCACCGACGCCGCTTCACCATCCGCACCCGATTTTTGCAGCAGACGCGCCAGATCAAGACGCAGCCACGGATCGTCCGGCAAACGGGCAACGCCCTGACGCAGGATCGCGATCGCCTGTTGCGTATTCCCGCTATCGACAGCCTGTTGTGCCTGACGACGTACAGGATCCCCCGGCAAACCGGTCACCACGCGCGGCTGAAGTTTCGCCTGAAGCGAGGCCGGTAAGGTGCGTAATATGGCCTGCGCGTCATCCGTTTTGTTTTGCTCTTTCAGGACGTAATAGAGGTTTTCGCGCGCCGCGCCGTTTTGCGGCTGGCTGTTCACCATTTCACGCAGGATCTGTTCCGCTTGCGGGTAGTCTTTGTTATGCCGCAGCACATCGGCACGGAACAGTTTGGCAGCCGTCCCCCGCTCGCCTGTTTGCTGGGCAAGAGGTGCCGAGAGCGCAAGCGCCTGGCTAATATTCCCCTCTTTCAGCGCCTGCTGAGCCTGGGCAAGCTGGCCGTAAAATGCCGCGTCATCCGCCTGAGCCTGGCGCTGTGCAGAGGCGTCACCGCCCTGACTTGCCGCACGCCCCAGATACTGCGCCGCTGCCTGATAATCCCCTTTACGCTGTGCGATATACCCCATCCCGGCCAGGGCATCGGCATCCTGCGGGTTGGTTTGCAGCACCTGCTCAAACTGGCGCTTTGCCGCATCGGTATTGCCGCTGTTCAGGGCGGTAAACCCTTCGCCTTTTGCCGCGCCGCCCACGTTTTTACGGTAGTACGCTTGCACTTCGCTATCCTGCGGATGGCGTTGCAACCAGGTATCATAGAACTGCTCGTCACCCGGTTTTGGCCCCAGCCACAACAGCGCCTGACGTAGCCCGGCATCGGCATCTTTACTGCCGCTGGCCATCTCCTGTAACTGCATCATCCCGTCACGCCGAGTCTCTTCCCGCCAGGTGAGCATTTTCCCCAGCGCCACGCGCGCCGCGTTATCCTGCGGGTTCTGTGCCGAGAAGCGCTGTAGTTCTGCCAGCGCCTGAGGATAGAGCGCCTTGTCGCTGCCCATCGTCTGATAATATTCCGGCGCAAGGCTTGCCGGTGGGGTATCACCATTAAACAGCGTTTTCCAGGTATCGAGCGCCGCAGGAATATTGCCGCTACGCGCCTGCTGACGCGCCAGAGTTAACGTCCCCTGCGGCACCTGGGTCATCTGCCTGGCGTTATCCAGCGCCTGTAATCCGGCATCGCCTGGCGAGACTTTTGCCAGCCGTGCGCGCCACTGGGCCGCGGTTTGTAAATCGCCATTTTGCTGCGCCCACAATGCCATCAGATAGAGGGCCTGAGTGTTGTTGGCATCCACCATCAACACTTTTTTCAGCGACTCGCTGGCCAGGTCGTCATGGGATTTTTCATGCCAGTAATTTGCCTGGTCGAACAGCGCTTTCAACGCCGCATCGTTCTGCGCCGCAAATGCCGTGGTACCAAACGTCAGCACACCGGAAAGGCAGATAGCCGATTTAATTGTTATTTTTTTCACTTTCCTGTCTCCGGATTCAGGCGCTTATGCGCACGCTTTTTCAGGAAGGCATAAAGCGCCAGCCCGGTCAGCGAACTGATAATCAGCCCAAGAATGGCCAGCAGCGCCGAATGCTGGTTGGCATACCAGACAATCATCATTTGCATCGGCATTTGCCCGCTCGGGAACTGCGACCCGACGCGGAAACTGCGCACACCGTTTTCGTTGGTGATAATCGCCGCATCGCCACGAATACCGGCGTTGATACGTGCCGAGGTTAAATCCTCATGCAGGCGTGAAAGCTGATCGTCATTACTGCCCAGCGCCATCACCACCAGCCGGTCGCTGTTCCACGGCGAGCGGAAGCTCACAAACCCGCGCCAGGCTTCGTTGGAAGAGAAGTAGCGGTCAGCGTCTACACCATCCGACGTCCAGTCTCCGGCGAGCCAGCGTTGCAGCTTCTGCCAGGTTGTCGGCTCACGCACGCCCAGGGTGTTGTCGTGTGAAGTAAACGGCGAACTGCTGAGCAGCGCCTGGTTGAAGTCATGCTGGGACATCCCGCTAACGGCAAGCACATCGCGGGTACGCAGCAGCTCCAGGTTGCCGCCTGCCGTGGGCACACCCATCACCACGCGGTTGTTGTACAACGCAGCACCGGTGGCGTTCCCTGAGCGTGCCGCCATGTCCAGCAGCGTTGAGACCTGGGTTTCCGTCGGGTGTTCCGGCAACAGCAACACCGTTTCCGAGTAATCGGCCATACGGGTGAACGGGAACGACGCACCGACAAAGTAAGAGAGGTTTGGCATCAGCGCGAAGTGACGCGTATGACTCAGATCGATCCACGAATCCTCGTCAATACGGCTCTTGATGTTGTTGTTCAGCAGCACGCTGCACGGCGCGTTCTCTTTTGCCGTAATGTTGAAATAGAGCGAAAGCTGGTTGTCGCCGTAAATCATGTACGGCTCCAGCGGCATATCGAATTTCTCCTGCCGCGCATCGCCGCCCACCTTGTGCCAGAGGGTTTCCAGCGCACCTTGCTTGTTCACCGGCAGGTTATGCAGGAAGGTGTCGTTGAGCGTCATGCTGAGCCAGGACTTGTTTTCGTCAATCCAGTTTTCGGTGGGGAAACGATAACCAATGTGCAGCGGAATGGTTTCGCCATCCCACAGGAACAGATCCGGTGCTGCGCGGAAAGCAACACGCAGCGGCGGATGCCAGATCCCGGTGACGGTCAGGCTTTGATCTTTACGGATCAGCTCTGAAAGCTTCACCGGACGATCCGTTGGGATCCAGCGCGGGGCATCATAAGGTTTGCTTACCGGGATCTTTTGCACCGGCAAGGAGAGGCTGGCAGTTTGCAGCGCAAAGTTACCACGCGTCAGCCGCCAGGCCGCCGTGCGCAGCGCCGCTTCATCCTTACCCACAACCAGCAGCAGCTTATAAACCGGGTTTGCCGGATTATCGACAATTTGCAGCATCGGCTGAGTGGTTTGCGGCAAGGTCATGCCGCCAATCTTCTCGCCAGGATGGCCAATCAGAATGCCGTTTTTCTCTGGTAGCGTGTCATTCAGCGCGGCAAAGGACACACCGCGATAATCTGCCTGAATTCCCAGCCAGGAAGAGATCAGCGCCGCTGCGCTGAGCGTATCGCTGCTAAGACCTGCCCCAAATGCAAAGGCAATCGTGGCTGGCGTCATCTGCATACTGTCAAAGAACGGACGCGGGAAGTGGCTTAAATCCGCGCCAATATCCAGCTGCTGCCCTTCCAGTTCAAAACGGGAATCAGGCAGAACCGTCACGCGATATTTATCCGTCAGGTCACGCTGGCACTGCATCGCTTCGCCATCGTTAATCTTAAAGCTCAGGCTGTTGCTGGAGACCAGCAGCGCAGAGGGGATATCCAGCTGGAATCGTGAAACATCGCTCTCTTCCGCGCCCAGCGGCACCGTGCCAAGCGGCTGCCCGTTAAGCATCAGCTGCATAGTGGCATTGCGCGTGGCCATCGCCGGAGAAACTTTAAGATTCAGTAAAAGCTGCGCGTTAGTGACCACCTGATCGACCGGCAGGGTAAAGCGCGTACCGCCCTGCAACTGACCGCCGCTCAGCACAATCCCCTGCGGTTGCCCCATTTGTGCCACGCTGATGGTATTCACCGAGGTGGGGGCAAAGGATGCAGCAGGCGCGGCGGGTGCGGGCATTTCAACCGGCAATAACGACGCTACTGTGGTTTCCTCACTGTGCAGTGGCAGCGCAAACAACGACGCCGCCAGCAGGGTGAGTGTTGTCAGACGTTTCATGCGTTGCCGTCCTCCTGAACCTGCACTTTTGCCTGCGTGCGGCGATTAGCACGGCGGGTTTTCCAGGTCATCCAGAACAGATCGAACACACAGCGGACAATGGTCGCCAGCGAGCGGAATGGATTGTCCTGCGGTTTTGGCGGCTGGATCCATGCATCGGCGCGCGCCAGTACCACACGCACCAGTTCGCGGCGTCGTGACAGCGGGATATCGTCGAACATCAGGCGGATATAGCGTTCATCCGTCGTGACCACTTTCACCGGAATGCTGATCGCCCCTGATTGCAGCAGCAGCTCAATTTCTTCAATCTCATCGGTCAGATGACGATCGTCGGGCAGCTCAATACGGCAGCCGCCCATTGACAGATCGGCCGTCTGGCTACGGGAAGAGATGCCGCTGGCGTAGTGGATAAGCACCGGAATGGTGACATCAATACGAATCGTCTTGCGCGTCTGCCGCGTTTCACGCGCCACCGCAATGGCCGCCAGCAGGAAGATCAGGCTGTAGAGTCCCCAGCCCACGTTAAGTGCGATAACGCGCGGGTCAACGCCGTAGTAGTCATGCGCGAAGGCGCGGACAATCCCTGCAATCACGCCGATACCCAACAGAATGGCAATCACCAGATGCGGGCGCACGACCCTGAAATCAAAGTAGCCGATGTCCAGCAGAGCGCCCTTGTCGGTCACGTTAAACTTGCCGCGTTTCGGGAAGAACATGGTGACAACCGTTGGCAGCACCAGATGGAACGCCAGCACCAGATCGTAGATTTCACCCCAGAAGCTGTAACGGTAGCGTCCGTTCATGCGCGAGTTGATGTATATCGCCAGGAACAGATGCGGCAATGCGTAGGCAAAGACCAGGCTCGCCGACGAGTGAATGATATTGAGGTTGAACAGCAGATACGCCAGCGGCGCGGTCAAAAACGCGATACGCGGTAAGGCAAACTGGTAATAGAGCATCGCGCTCAGGTAACACAGACGCTGCTGAATCGTCAGACCCCGGCCAAACAACGGGTTATCCAGACGGAAAATCTGCGTCATCCCGCGTGCCCAGCGGGTACGTTGAATCACATGCAATACCAGACGCTCGGTGGCAAGACCGGCAGCCAGCGGAATATCCAGGAACGCCGACTTCCAGCCCAGACGTTGCATCTTCAGCGCAGTGTGGGCATCTTCGGTGACGGTTTCCACAGCAAAACCGCCGATCTCTTCCAGTGCACTACGACGAATGACCGCACAAGAGCCGCAGAAGAAGGTCGCGTTCCAGTTATCGTTACCCTGCTGGATAGGGCCATAGAACAGCGTGCCTTCGTTCGGGATATTACGCCCGACAGAGAGGTTACGTTCAAACGGGTCTGGCGAGTAGAAGTAATGAGGCGTTTGGACCAGCGCCAGTTTTGGATCTTTAAGGAATCCACCGACCGTGGCTTGCAGGAAGATGCGCGTGGCGACGTGGTCGCAGTCGAATACGGTGATCAGCTCACCTTGAGTCAGCTTCATCGCATGGTTGAGGTTGCCCGCCTTGGCATGGGAGTTATCGTTACGCGTGATGTAACCCACGCCGACATCCGCCGCAAACACCGCAAACTCCCGGCGTTTCCCGTCATCAAGCAGATAGATCTTCATTTTGTCGCGCGGATAATCGATACACTGCGCAGCCAGCACAGTATCGCGCACCACATCCAGCGACTCATTGTACGTAGGAATATAGACATCAACCGTTGGCCACAACGACATGTCATCCGGCAAAGGCACGATTTCGCGTTTCAGCGGCCAGATAGTCTGCAAATAATTCAGCAGTAATAGCACCCAGACGTAGACCTCTGCCAGAAATAACCCCATACCTAGGATGGTTTCAATCTCTGAATTAAAATGCAGGGTTTGCGTCAGGCGAAAATACATATAGCGGGTGGACATCAATAATGACATCACCACCATAATCACTGAAATGCTTCGCTTTTTACTGAATCCCATTAAAAACAGCAGGCCGATGCTAATCAGGCCAAATATATACTGCTTTTGGCTATCCATCGGGGTAATGACAACCAGCAAGGCGACAGGAACCATTGCCAGTACCAGCAAAATTATGAGTAACTTTTTCATAGGAAACCCTGCGTGGAATTAGAACCCCGACATACGCGGAAGGGTATGAACCGTACCGTCGCCCACTTTCACCCCGAGGATGCCTGCGACTTTTTTGGCAATAAGCTCAATATCGAAAGCCGCTGCGGATGCCGGGCTAAAATCGAAAACGGATTGCTGGGAGGCGTTAGCCTCACCCACGCTTTCATCCCGGTGAACGACGCCAAGCAGCTTTTCGCCCAGCTTGTTCTCGACAAAGGCCGTTACATCACGGCTGATTTGGCGGCGGTTATCGCTCTGGTTAAGCACGAAGTAATGGCCTGCTTTCTGATTGAGTACCCCGCCGGTCAGGCGCTGGTTTTCAATCTGCGGCAGCAACGATAACGACGCCGTATCGGCCAGTAACGTCACCAGATGGAGATCGGCCAGGCGGGACATCGCTTTCAGCGCAGGCGTTGGGCCAGGAGGAAAATCTGCGATGATAATCAGCCCCGGATAGTTCAACAGCGTGCTCAGCCCACGGGTCAGGAAGTGCTCGTCATGCGTAAGGCGCTCTTCAAATGCCAGACGCTGCGGCTCGGTCGCATCGCCATAAGGCAGGACAAAGATGTTACCCCCGGCGGTCAGCACAAACTGGCTCCAGTCCGAAGACTCAGCCGCCCTGGCAACGTAGCCACGGCTATCGGAAAGGGGAACCCCAAAGTGCAGGCGCAGCGCGTTTTGCACATCAAAATCCAGAGCCAGAACTTTGCTCCCCGCGCGCGCGAGTGCATACGCCAGATTGGCGGTCATGGTGGTTTTACCCACACCACCTTTCGGTGAACAAACGCAAACTAACGGCATGTGGCAATCCTTTCCAGCAGTGAATTTAGTGGCTGGTTTTTCTCAGCCGCAGGGGCAGGTTTTGTGGTCGCAGGGGCAAACAGACGAGTAAAGTCGACAGCCCCTTGTTCCGGTTCCGTGACGGGATGTGATACCTGAACCCGGGCAGGTGTAGGTGTCGGTATGGCAGGTGCCTGCCGGGGCGTTGACGCCAGTTGCTCATCCACCCCTTGCATGATCGAGGACACCGGCGCGGGTACAGGCTCAACGACCAGAGCCTGTGGCACTGGAGTGAGTTCGCTCACCGCAAATGTCTCTTCCGTGACCGGCTGAGGAGCTGACAGTGAAACATGTCCGCCAGCGGCAAGTGAATTAACTTCAGTGGCAGGAAGAAGCTGGTTGATAATCGCCCAGTTTCCCTGTTCCTGCGCATGGCTCTGAGCTGAGAAATCCTTAAAATCAAGCGCCTGGCTACGCGTTTTATCCTTAAATCGCTGCAAATCATCATAATGATTCATAGTTATACTCATGATTTACAAAACAATAATGCACCTGCCACGGTTTGACTTCAGTGGTCATGTACGATCAATGGATGTATTTATTCAGGTGTAGGTGCACAGTAACGTTACGGTTATACCGTACGCATATTATTGGCGTGTATAAATTACGGCTTTGCTTCCACGCGGCTTATTATCGGCAATAGCATTAACATCAACAGTGCACATGCTATCTGTTTTTTAAGGTAAAAAATATGGAGGGATTTTGACTTCATATTGCCGTAAGAATAGAGCTTATAATCAAAGAGATATCATTAAGCAGCGTATTGAATCAATAAAAACAGATATGACGGTATTAACATCCAATTAAGATGATTCTTATTTTAATAAATTGTTACCCAGAGAAATATTTAGAAATACTTTTTCGGCGTTAGTTTTTAATAATTTAGCTTAACTCTTTCTTCTGACTGGAATTATCTCCCGCCTACTATTTTCTGGAGGTGGAGAGGCGAAAAAAAGGGAGCCAGTGGCTCCCGGATTTTATTCAGCGCTGCGTAGCGAGATTTCCCCACCAACCCAGGGCTTAATCATGCCATCCTGCTCAAGAAGCAATGCACCCTGCGCATCAATCCCGCGAGAGATACCGTAAATCTCCTTCTCGCCAATCAGCAGTTTTACCGGTCGGTTGATAAAGTTATCCAGCCTTTCCCAACGAGAGAGGAACGGCGCCAGCCCTTCCTGTTCAAACAGCGATAACGAATCGCGAAGCTCTTTAATCAGCCGAACCGCAAGCGTGTTGCGATCGATGGTGATCCCCGCTTCCTGTAGGTTAGTCCAGGCCTGATTTACCACATCGGCCTGCACATTACGCATCACCAGGTTTACGCCTGCACCAATCACGATCTGTGCAGCATCCCCGGTTTTACCTGTTAATTCGACCAAAATCCCGGCGAGTTTACGATCTTCAAGATAGAGATCGTTTGGCCATTTGACCCGGACTTTATCCGCTCCCAGATCATGCAGAACTTCAGCCATCACGATCCCAATGACCAGACTCAGGCCAATCGCAGCGGCGGGCCCCTGCTCAAGACGCCAGTACATAGAGAGATACAGGTTGGCCCCAAAGGGTGAGAACCACTTACGGCCACGACGCCCACGGCCAGCCTGCTGATATTCCGCTACGCAGGCATCACCCGACTGTAGCTCACTCAGGCGATCCAGAAGATACTGGTTGGTAGAGTCGATGACGGGCAGCACGGCAACCTTACCATGCTCAATCTGACTGCCGATCAGCTCTTCATTCAGGAGTTGAATAGGCTCCGGCAGGCTGTAGCCTTTACCCGGTACCGTAAAGACATCAACACCCCAGTCTCGGAGAGTCTGAATGTGCTTGTTAATAGCGGCACGACTCATCCCCAGGCGCTCACCCAGCTGCTCGCCAGAATGAAATTCACCGTCAGCAAGGATGCCGATCAGGGTTAATGGAATGGTATTGTCCTTCACGCAATGGCCTCCACGGCATTCACTTCACCAGAACGACCAATGAAGCGGACTTCTGGTTCGAGCCAGACGTTGAATTTTTCACCTACACACTGACGTACATGGTGTGCCAGCTGCACAACATCGCTGCCGGTCGCATTATCCTGGTTAATCAGAACCAGTGCCTGCTGGCGATGCACTGCGGCGCCGCCCATCGTGGCACCCTTTAACTGGCACTGATCGATGAGCCAGCCCGCAGCCAGCTTAACGCTACCATCGGCCTGCGGATAATGTGGTGCCGTTGGCCAGCCCGCAAGAAACGCTTTTGCATTTTCGCCGCTGATTACCGGGTTTTTGAAGAAACTACCCGCATTTCCGTTCAGTTTAGGATCGGGAAGTTTGGTCATTCGCATGTGACAAACAGACTCAAACACTTCACGTGCGGTGACAGTCGCTGGGTCAAGACGTGTTAAATCGCCATAGGTCAGAATCGGGTTCCAGCTTTTCGCCAGGCGCAGGCCAACGGCCACAATCACATAGCGATCCTGGTATTCATGCTTGAAAATACTGTCGCGATAACCAAAACGACACTGTTCAGCGGTCAAACGCAAAGCGTTCCCTGTTGCCAGCTCGATGCAGTCGACATATTCACAAACATGTTTAAGTTCAATGCCATAGGCACCGATGTTTTGAATGGGTGAGGATCCGGCGCAGCCCGGTATCAACGCAAGGTTTTCCAGGCCTGGCATCCCTTTTTCCAGGGTGTATTGCACCAGATGATGCCAGTTTTCCCCGGCACCAACATGCAGATGCCAGCTATCGGCGCTTTCTCCGACATCAATTCCCATGATGCGGTTGACGATCACTGTGCCCGCAAAATCGTCGAGAAACAGGACATTACTTCCTTCGCCCAGAATCAGTACAGGTTCACTGTTTTCTGTTGCGTTTTGCCATGCAGCCAGCAGTTGCTGGGCATTTTCGGCACATACAATTTCGTTAGCATTCCGCTGAATACCAAAGGTATTCCAGGGCTTAAGGGAGTGATTCATAGACGCTATCCTGATGCAAAAACCGGGATAGTTTACCGTATATAGGGAAGGATGGGTGATTAGTTTATGGATGCCGGGAAGGGATAAAAA
>NZ_LXES01000014.1 GCF_001654845.1 Enterobacter soli ATCC BAA-2102
GGGGTTCTTCAGTGGCTTTCGCCGGAGAACCCTGCTGACCCGGCGGCTTGCTTGCCGTTGTTCCGTGTCAGTGGAGGCGCATTATAGGGAGTTATTCTGAAGTGACAAGCATAAAATTCAAAAAACTTTTCGTTCGCTCACTTTTCAAACTTTGCGTTTATTTTACCTTCGAATCGGCCGTTAATTGTGCGATTTCACGCGCAAAACTGGCGACCTGCGCCCAGTCGGTATAGACCACTTCTTTACGGGTATCCGTTTCACCGCCGGTCATCTTCATAATAAGACGGATCATAAAGCGGTCGTACCAGCGATAACGTGGGTAACGCAGCGCGCCCGCAAATACGGCACACAGATCTGGCTGCCACGGAGAACCCAGCAAAAACTTACGCGTGTAGCTGTTCGTCTGCGGTGTGCGTTTCTCTGCTTTGCGCGCAACCAGGTTTACGGAATAGAAAGCGCCAGGCAATGCATTCAGCACCGCCGTATGCTTTTTCACAAAGCTATCCAGCGCAGGATGGAAATGCCCGTAACGGATAGAGGCCCCAATGACCACGCGATCGTAGTCCTGCCAGCTAATCTCTTCTGTACGGTTCAGGTTCACGACATCCGCGTAAACCCCCAGCTCTTTTAATTCAGATGCCAGATAAGAGGCAATCTCACGGGTTTGCCCGTCACGTGTAGAGAATAGAATAAGTGTTTTCAACAATGACTCCCTTACTCGCGCCAGAATGTTGGGGTAAACAGCACCAGCAGCGTAAAGACCTCAAGACGCCCGAACAACATGTTGGCAATTAAGATCCATTTCGCCACCGGGTTCATACTGGCAAAGTTATCTGCCACTACGCCCAGCCCTGGCCCCAGGTTATTAAGCGTTGCCACCACGGACGCGAATGCAGAAAAATCATCCACCCCAGTTGCAATAATGGCGAGCATACTGACGATAAAGACCAGCGCATAGGCAGAGAAGAATCCCCACACCGCTTCGAGGATACGTTCCGGCAGCGCACGGTTCCCCAGTTTAATGCTGTAAACCGCGTTCGGGTGGACCAGGCGTTTCAGCTCACGGTTACCCTGCTTAAACAGCAGCAGGATACGAATCACCTTCAGACCACCGCCCGTAGACCCGGCGCAGCCGCCAATAAATGCAGAGCACAACAACAGCACAGGCAGGAACAACGGCCAGCGCGCAATGCTGTCGGTTGTGAAGCCCGCCGTTGTCGCCATCGACACAACCTGGAAGAAGGCCTGATTAAGCGTCGTGATTGCCGAGTTATAAACATCGTGAAGCCACAACACCAGAGTACAGATGACAACCAGAGTAAACTGGACGCCAATAAACATGCGGAATTCCGGGTCGCGCCAGTAGACCTTCAGGCTACGCCCGCTTAATAAAGAGAAGTGCAAACCATAGTTACAGCCGGAGATCAGCAGGAAGATAGCAATAATGGTGTTGATTGTCGGGCTGTCGAAGTAGCCCACGCTGGCATCGTGCGTAGAGAAGCCACCAATGGCGATCGTAGCAAAGCTATGGCCAATGGCATCAAAGGCAGGCATCCCGGCAAACCACAGCGCCAGCGCACAGGCAACCGTCAGTAAGACGTAAATAAGCCACAGCGTTTTCGCCGTTTCGGCAATACGCGGGCGCATCTTGTTATCTTTCAGCGGGCCGGGCATTTCGGCGCGATACAACTGCATCCCCCCGACGCCCAGAATCGGCAGAATGGCCACGGCCAGGACAATGATCCCCATACCGCCGAACCATTGCAGCATTTGCCGGTAGAAGAGGATCGCGTGGGGTAGTGAATCCAGCCCTACCAGCGTGGTTGCCCCAGTGGTGGTTAAGCCTGAAAACGATTCAAAGAAAGCGTCCGTGATGGTCAGATTCGGTTGCTCAGCAAAGATGAAAGGTAGCGCACCCACGCTCCCCAGCACCGTCCAGAACAAGACAACAATCAAAAATCCTTCCCGGGATTTCAGTTCACCTTTCTCACGACGGTTAGGCCACCACAGCATCGAACCGATCATCAGCGCGACAAAGAACGTCTGGGTAAACGCACGCCCCGCGCCGTCCCGGTAGATAAGTGCCACCAGGCCTGGGAGAATCATCGTCCCGGAAAAGAGTATGACCAGCAGTCCAACGATTCGGGTAATGGCACGAAAATGCATCTCTGCCGCTTCCTTTGGTATTCAAAAAGTAAGGTGGGGATTATTCTTCAATCGGCAGCAATTGCAACGAACCACGACTAAAATCAGCCAGTTTTGCTGAAAAAGCATCCAGTTCTGCCTGAGGAAGCGCCACACGCAACTGTACTGTCGCCTGGTAATCACTGTGCGCAATCACGCCATTAAATTGCTTTAGCAGGGTTTCGATACCCGATAACTGTGCGTAATCGCACAACAAAGTATATTCGGTAAGTGGCGTTTTGCGGGTTGTGATCAGCAGATTAAGTGCTTGCTGAACACCGCCACCGTAGGCTTTAACCAACCCACCCGTTCCGAGCAAAATGCCGCCATAGTAGCGAACTACTACAGCGGTTATTTCTCCCACACCGCTTCCCATTAGCTGAGAAAGCATGGGTTTACCGGCCGTGCCAGCCGGTTCACCATCATCAGAAAAACCCAGTTGCTGTGAGTCATCCGGCGGCCCGGCCACCCACGCGACGCAGTGGTGACGCGCATCAGGATGTTGCGCGCGGACGGACTCCACAAACGCCTTTGCCGCCTCTACGCCGTCGGTGTGCGCCAACAGCGTAATAAAGCGGCTTTTCTTGATTTCCTCAACAAAGGTGACCGGTTCCGCCGGTATCAGCCAGCTTTCCATCAGGCCAGTTTCAGATCTCGCGTTATGTTCTCGACACCGTTTTCGTGGATAACCACGTTATCTTCAATACGAATACCGCCAAACGGTTTCAGCGCTTCAATTTTTTCCCAGTTGAAGTGCTTGCTGAACTGGCCTTCACGCCACGGCGCCAGCAGGGATTCGATAAAGTAGATACCCGGTTCAATGGTCAGCACCATACGCGGCTCGATAATACGCGTGCAGCGCAGGTACGGATATTTAGACGGTGCCGCCAGATGCGTGCCCGTGTCGTCCTGCATAAAGCCCGCGACATCATGAACCTGAAGACCCAGCGGGTGACCAATACCGTGCGGCATGAACGGCCCGGTCAGGTTGTTTTCCACCATCGCTTCTTCGCTCATATCCTTCACAATCTGGTGCTTACGCAGCAGCTTTGCGATGCGCTGATGGAACTGGATGTGGTAATCCACGTAGCTGGTTCCCGCTTTCATGGTGCCGATAAGTGCCAGCTGCTCGTCGTTCACGTCTTTGATCAGATGTGCAAAATCGGTATCACCGTGGGCCGCCCAGGTACGGGTCAGGTCAGCGGCATAGCCGTTGTACTCGGCACCCGCATCCAGCAGGAAGCTGCGCATCTCGGACGGAACATGGTGATCCAGTTTGGTGTAGTGCAGAACAGACGCGTGCTCATTCAGCGCCACGATGTTGCTGTACGGCACATCGGTATCACGGTGGCCGGTTGCCGTCAGGTATGCCTGGTTGATATCGAACTCGCTCATGCCAGACAGGAACGCTTCATGCGCAGCACGGTGGCCCGTCACCGCCGTTTTTTGCGCTTCACGCATACAGAAGAGTTCGTAATCAGTTTTATAAGCGCGGTAATAGTGCAGATAATCCAGAACCCCTTTCGGATTCAGTTTGTCAGCCGGAATATCCAGACCCAGCGCACGCTCTGGCACAGGACCAATATAGGCAATATTGCCACGCGCAGCAGGCAACTGGCTGCCAATCCCGTCGGCTTTCGGCAGCGCGATCACGTCAACTTCTTCGGTCCAGAAGGTTGTTGGCAGCGGTTCAACGTTGTGCCAGTAATCCACCGGCAAATAGAACCACAGCTTCGGCTTGTTCACGCCATCCACCAGCAACCAGCAATTTGGAACCTGTGTCACCGGCACCCAGGCTTTAAACTGCGGGTTGACCTTAAACGGGTAAGCATGGTCATCAAGGAAGGTATTCATCAGCTCGCCGGAGTGGATAAGCAGGGCATCCAGCTTAAAACGAGCCAGTACATCGCGGGTACGTTCCTGTAGGGTAACGATATGATTTTTATAGAGCGCAGCCAGTGAGTCCATCATTTATCCTTTCGTTTTTTCGACCTCAAGTCTTCGCATCTTAGCACACCTGCCCTCACCTGCGTGATTTCCACCGAGCGTGATCAATGCAGCAATTTCTTAATGAGTAATTTGCATTTTATTAACATAAATTCCACACTCCGTTTCATCTGGTATGACCAGATCCAATTGCTGGATTCAGGAGACTGACATGCTCTACAAAGGCGACACCCTGTACCTCAACTGGCTGGAAGATGGCATTGCCGAACTGGTGTTCGATGCCCCCGGCTCAGTAAACAAGCTCGATACCGCGACGGTGGCCAGTCTTGGCCAGGCGCTGGATGTACTTGAAAAGCAATCTGATTTAAAAGGGCTGCTGCTGCGCTCTAACAAAGCGGCCTTTATTGTCGGTGCCGATATCACCGAATTCTTGTCTCTATTCCTGGTGCCGGAAGAACAGCTGAGCCAGTGGCTGCATTTTGCTAACAGCGTCTTTAACCGCCTGGAAGATTTACCTGTCCCAACGATCTCCGCTGTTAACGGCTACGCGCTGGGCGGTGGCTGCGAATGTGTGCTGGCCACAGATTATCGTCTGGCGACACCAGACCTGCGTATTGGCCTGCCGGAAACCAAACTGGGCATCATGCCGGGCTTTGGTGGCTCTGTACGTATGCCACGCATGTTGGGTGCCGATAGCGCCCTGGAAATTATTGCCGCGGGTAAAGATGTCGGCGCGGAGCAAGCGCAGAAAATTGGCCTGGTGGATGGTGTCGTTAAGCCAGAAAAACTGGTTGAAGGTGCTATCGCCATTCTGCGTCAGGCTATTAATGGCGATCTCGACTGGAAAGCGAAGCGCCAGCCGAAGCTTGAACCCTTAAAGCTCAGTAAAATTGAAGCGGCCATGAGTTTCACCATTGCCAAAGGCATGGTGATGCAGACCGCAGGTAAACACTACCCGGCCCCTATCACGGCGGTAAAAACCATTGAAGCCGCTGCCCGCTTTGGCCGTGAAGAGGCGCTTAAATTAGAAAACCAGAGCTTCGTTCCTTTGGCGCACACCAACGAAGCGCGCGCTCTGGTGGGCATCTTCCTGAACGATCAGTTCGTTAAAGGTAAAGCCAAACAGCTGACCAAAAACGTTGAGACACCAAAACACGCAGCGGTGCTCGGCGCAGGCATTATGGGTGGCGGTATTGCTTACCAGTCCGCCTGGAAAGGCGTGCCGGTAGTGATGAAAGATATCAGCGAAAAATCCCTGACGCTTGGCATGACCGAAGCGGCCAAATTACTCAACAAGCAGCTTGAGCGCGGCAAGATTGATGGCCTGAAACTCGCGGGTGTGATCTCCACTATCCAGCCGACCCTGGAATACAGCGGTTTCGATCGCGTTGACGTGGTGGTCGAAGCCGTGGTTGAAAACCCAAAAGTTAAAAAAGCAGTGCTGGCAGAAACTGAAGATAAGGTTCGCCAGGACACCGTTCTGGCATCCAATACCTCCACCATCCCGATCAGCGAACTGGCCAGCGTCCTGAAGCGCCCGGAAAACTTCTGCGGGATGCACTTCTTTAACCCGGTTCACCGGATGCCGCTGGTTGAAGTCATTCGTGGGGAAAAAACCTCTGATGACACAATTGCTAAAGTCGTAGCGTGGGCCAGCAAAATGGGCAAAACGCCGATCGTGGTGAACGACTGTCCTGGTTTCTTTGTGAACCGCGTGCTGTTCCCTTACTTTGCCGGTTTTAGCCAGCTGCTGCGCGACGGTGCAGATTTCCGCAAAGTCGACAAAGTGATGGAAAAACAGTTCGGCTGGCCGATGGGCCCGGCGTATCTGCTGGATGTGGTCGGTATCGACACCGCGCATCACGCACAGGCCGTCATGGCCGCGGGCTTCCCGCAGCGCATGAGCAAAGATTATCGCGATGCCATCGACGCCATGTTCGATGCCAACCGTTTTGGTCAGAAAAACGGTCTGGGCTTCTGGCGTTATAAAGAAGACAGCAAAGGCAAGCCGAAGAAAGAAGAAGATGCGGCGGTGGAAAGCCTGCTGGCGGACGTCAGTGCGCCAAAACGCGACTTCACCGACGAGGAGATTATCGCTCGCATGATGATCCCAATGGTTAACGAAGTGGTGCGTTGCCTGGAAGAAGGCATCATCGCCAGCCCGGCAGAAGCGGATATGGCGCTGGTCTATGGCCTCGGTTTCCCTCCGTTCCACGGCGGTGCGTTCCGTTGGCTGGATACGCTTGGCAGCGCGAAGTACCTCGATATGGCCCAGCAGTATCAGCACCTCGGTCCGCTCTATGCCGTACCGGAAGGTCTGCGTAATAAAGCGCGCCATAACGAACCCTACTATCCAGCAGTTGAGCCTGCCCGTCCGGTTGGCGAGCTGAAAACGGCTTAAGGAGTCACAATGGAAAAGGTTGTCATTGTCGATGCAATTCGCACCCCCATGGGCCGTTCAAAGGGCGGCGCATTCCGTAACGTTCGCGCGGAAGATCTCTCCGCGCACCTGATGCGTAGCCTGCTGGCGCGTAATCCGGCGCTGGATCCCACCGCGCTGGACGATATCTACTGGGGCTGCGTGCAGCAGACTCTGGAGCAAGGTTTTAACATCGCCCGTAATGCAGCATTACTGGCTGAAATCCCGCATTCCGTACCGGCGGTGACCGTTAACCGCCTGTGCGGCTCGTCAATGCAGGCACTGCACGATGCTGCCCGTATGATCATGACCGGCGATGCGCAGGCCTGCATGATTGGCGGCGTGGAGCATATGGGTCACGTGCCGATGAGCCACGGGGTCGATTTCCACCCGGGCATGAGCCGTAACGTGGCGAAAGCGGCGGGCATGATGGGGCTGACCGCCGAGATGCTCTCGCGAATGCACGGCATTAGCCGTGAAATGCAGGACACCTTCGCTGCGCGCTCTCACGCCCGCGCCTGGGCTGCCACTCAGTCTGGCGCATTTAAAAGCGAGATTATCCCAACCGGCGGGCACGACGCTGACGGCGTACTGAAGCAGTTCAGCTACGACGAAGTGATCCGCCCGGAAACCACGGTCGAAGCACTTTCCACACTGCGCCCGGCATTTGACCCGGTAACAGGTACAGTGACCGCAGGAACATCTTCTGCCCTTTCCGATGGTGCTGCCGCGATGCTGGTGATGAGCGAAAGTCGCGCCCGCGAGTTAGGCCTGACGCCACGCGCCCGTATTCGTTCGATGGCGGTGGTCGGTTGTGATCCGTCGATTATGGGTTACGGCCCGGTTCCGGCGTCGAAACTGGCGCTGAAAAAAGCGGGATTAACCGCCAGCGATATCGACCTGTTTGAGATGAATGAAGCCTTTGCCGCCCAGATCCTGCCGTGCATTAAAGATCTGGGGTTGATGGACAAGATCGACGAGAAGATTAACCTCAACGGCGGCGCGATCGCACTCGGTCACCCGCTGGGTTGTTCCGGTGCACGTATCAGTACCACCCTGATTAACCTGATGGAACGCAAGGATGCCCAGTTTGGTCTGGCAACCATGTGTATTGGGTTGGGTCAGGGTATCGCGACGGTGTTTGAGAGGGTGTAAATCAGGAAAAGTATCGTAGGCCCGATAAGCATCGCGCCATCGGGCTGTTGCCGGGCGGCGCTGCGCTTTCCCGGCCTACGAAAAGCATCTCGCCGTATTCACGAAGAGAGACAGTTTAGTTGCCGTTCTTCCCGCCTGTCAGGGGCGGGTTTTTTATTTCGTTTATTTAGATAAACGCAAACGCATCGCCGAACAGGCGGTCTTCACGCGCACCACGTTCGTTACAGAACAGGTCACGGGCAATTTTCGCCATCTCAAAACGACCCGCAATATAGATATCGTGCTCCGCCAGCGTGCCGTAATCCTGCAATACCGCCGTCAGTACCGTGCCGCTGCGCCCACGCCAGCCTTCTTCCGGCTGCTCGACAACCGGCTCAATACGCAGGTTCGGATGGTTAATGCTCAGTGCTTCCAGCTCGGACAGATCGTAGAGATGTTTCTCTTCGCGTCCACCCCAGTAGATGGTGATATCACGGTCTGGATTGCGTGCCAGTGCGGTCAACAGAATAGAACGGGCGTAAGAGAAGCCGGTACCGCCAGCAATCAGGATCAGCGGACGGTCTTCGTCTTCACGCAACCAGGCGTCACCGTGAGGAATATCCACCAGGATTTCGCGCTCTTTCAGAATGCGATCCATCACGGCCATCGCATACAGGTTAAGCTCTGACGCACCAATATGAAGCTCGATGAATTCCTGCTCTGCTGGCGTAGAGGCCATAGAGAAAGGACGCTTATCTCGTTCATCCATCACGACCATCAAGTACTGACCAGCGCGGAAAGAGAATGCCGCTTCTGGCACTAAACGGACGCGATATACGGTGTCGGTGATAGCATCTACCGAGGTCACTTTACAGCTTAAGGTTGTCATTCGCTCTCTCTGTCGGGAAGTCTATAGGGCTTAACGGTCAGATTCGGGTTTACCGTTATTCATTATGGCCAGTTCGTCCCAGATCGCGTCAATTCGCGCGGTCACGGCAGGATCTTTTTTGATCGGGCGACCCCATTCACGGTCGGTTTCGCCAGGCCATTTGTTTGTGGCATCCAGTCCCATTTTTGAGCCAAGACCGGAAACCGGCGAGGCAAAATCCAGATAATCAATCGGTGTGTTTTCCACTAACACCGTGTCACGTGCCGGGTCCATCCGCGTGGTGATGGCCCAGATAACGTCATTCCAGTCGCGGGCATTGACGTCATCATCACAGACAATAACAAACTTGGTATACATAAATTGGCGCAGGAACGACCATACGCCCATCATCACGCGTTTGGCGTGACCCGCATACTGCTTCTTCATTGTTACCACAGCCAGGCGATAAGAGCATCCTTCCGGCGGCAGATAGAAATCAACAATTTCCGGGAACTGCTTTTGCAGAATAGGCACAAACACTTCGTTCAGCGCCACACCCAGAACGGCCGGTTCATCCGGTGGACGACCGGTGTAGGTCGAGTGATAAATGGCATCTTCACGCTGGGTGATGTGGGTAACGGTAAACACCGGGAAGTTATCGACTTCGTTGTAATAACCCGTGTGATCGCCATATGGCCCTTCCGGTGCCATTTCACCCTGCTCAATGTAACCTTCCAGCACGATTTCCGCACTGGCCGGTACTTCCAGGTCATTGGAAATACACTTCACCACTTCGGTTTTGGTGCCGCGCAGCAAGCCTGCAAACGCGTATTCAGAAAGCGTATCAGGAACAGGCGTAACTGCCCCCAGGATGGTTGCCGGATCAGCGCCCAGCGCCACGGAAACCGGGAAACGCTCGCCTGGGTGTTCAGCACACCACTCCTGGAAATCCAGCGCGCCGCCGCGATGCGACAGCCAGCGCATAATCAACTTGTTTTTACCAATCAGCTGCTGGCGATAAATGCCGAGGTTTTGCCGCTCTTTGTACGGACCACGTGTAACGGTCAGTCCCCAGGTGATAAGCGGCGCAGCATCTTCGGGCCAGCACTGCATAATGGGGATTTTCGTCAGATCAACTGCCTCACCTTCCAGCACTTTTTGCTGGCATGGCGCACCGCGCAGGCGTTTGGTTGGCATGTTCAACACCTGCTTAAATTGCGGCAGTTTGTCGAACAGATCGCGGAAGCCTTTTGGCGGCTCCGGCTCTTTCAGAAAGGCCAGCAGTTTGCCCACTTCACGTAACGCAGTGACATCCTCTTGCCCCATGCCCAACGCCACACGACGTGGTGTGCCAAACAGGTTGCAGAGCACCGGCATGGAGTAACCTTTTGGATTTTCAAATAACAGCGCAGGGCCACCGGCACGCAGGGTGCGGTCAGCAATTTCTGTCATTTCCAGATAAGGATCAACAGGAAGCGTAATCCGTTTGAGTTCGCCCTGCTTTTCCAGCAGCGCCAGGAAGTCGCGTAGATCGTGGTATTTCATGCAGTTAGTCATGGCCTCTCTGTAAGCGCTTCATTATACGGCGTAAGACTGCGTGATGCTGTAATTTTGTTAAATTAGCGTGAACTTCCGCGTCTTACTCCACTTTCGGCCATTATAATCAACTTAGCGATCCCGCCAGGGTTTTGATATGCTTGCGCCCCGAACTAAGGGAAAGAGTGATTATGCAGGCCTGGTATTTACTGTATTGCAAACGCGGGCAACTTCAGCGCGCGCAGGAACATCTTGAACGTCAGTCAGTGCATTGCCTGACGCCGGTGATCACGCTTGAAAAAATGCAGCGCGGGAAACGTGCGATGGTCAGCGAACCTCTGTTCCCGAACTATCTGTTCGTCGAGTTCGACCCGGAAGTGATCCACACCACCACCATCAGTGCCACGCGCGGCGTCAGCCACTTTGTGCGTTTTGGCGCGCACCCGGCAACAGTGCCTTCAACGGTCATTCACCAGCTTTCGGTCTACCAGCAACCTGAAGATATCACCGATCCAGAAACGCCTTACACCGGCGATGAGGTGGTGATCACCGAAGGCGCATTTGAAGGGTTACAGGCCATTTTCTCTGAACCGGACGGCGAAGCACGCTCCATGCTGTTGCTCAATCTGTTGAACAAGCAGGTGCTTCAGAGCGTCAAAAACACCGATTTCCGCAAACTTTAAAACTGCACACCGAACAGGCGGCGCACGTTGTCATCCGTTTGTGCCGCCATCCACTGTGGTTCTTCTCCACGCCAGCGCGCCACGCTTTCCACAATATGCCCCAGGAATGCCGGTTCATTACGTCGTGAAGAGGGTTTTGGCGAGAGGTCACGCGGCAGAAGATAAGGCGCGTCCGTTTCCACCAACAGCCGTTCGGCAGGAATAACAGGCAGCAATTCTCGCAGTTCCAGCCCACGCCGTTCATCACAGACCCAACCCGTGATCCCCAGATATAGCCCCCGGTTCAGGCAATCCAGCGCTTCCTGTCGGGAGCCGGTAAAACAGTGCAGTACCGCGCCAGGCAGCTTATCCAGCCAGGGTTCGAGCAGCGCAAGAAAACGTTCGTGGGCATCACGGCAGTGCATAAACACAGGCATCCCCAGTTCAGCCGCCAGCGCAAGCTGAGCGGTAAAGGCGTGTTCTTGTTCAGCGGGGGTGGAAAAGTTGCGGTTGAAATCCAGCCCGCATTCGCCAATCGCCACCACTTCTGGCGTGTTTGCCAGCGCATGAAGGATTTCGGCGCTCTCTGCATTCCAGGTGCTACTGTCATGTGGATGCACCCCCGCAGTTGACCAGCAGTGTGGATAATGCCGGGCAAGTTGCTGCGCCTGTTCGCTTTCATGCAGACTGGTTCCCGTCAGCAGCAGGCCTTTCACCCCGGCGGAGAAGGCGCGTGCGACAACGTCATCGCGATCTTTGGCAAACTGAGAGCTGGTGAGGTTAAGGCCAATATCAAACATGCGGTTTCCCATGTAAAAACCGCCCTGACGGGCGGCTGGTTTTATTCTTCTGTGGTCTTGTCTGACTCGTCGTCTTCTTCGCCTTCCTGCGGGCGTCGTTTGCCGACGTAGAACCGCGAGAAGAACACGCCAACTTCAAACAGACAGTACATCGGTATGGCCAGAAGCGTTTGCGAGAACACATCCGGCGGCGTCAGCAACATACCGACCACGAATGCTCCGACCAGGATATACGGGCGTTTCTTACGCAGGTCTTCCGGCGTGGTCACGCCGACCCAGCACAGCAGCACAATCGCCACCGGGACTTCAAACGCCACGCCAAACGCCATAAACAGCGCCATGACAAAGCTGAGATAGCTGGCGATATCGGTCGAAACCTGCACCCCTTCCGGCGCCGTATGCGTCAGGAAGCCAAAGGCCAGAGGGAAGACAACGAAATAAGCGAATGCCATACCGATATAGAACAGCATCGAGCTGGACACCAGCAGCGGGATCACCAGCTTGCGTTCATGCTTATACAGCGCCGGGGCCACAAACGCCCAGACCTGGTACAAAATGACTGGCGCAGACGCAATCAGCGATACCCAGAAGGTCAGCTTGATTGGGGTAAAGAACGGTGAAGCAACGTCCGTTGCGATCATCGTTGCACCCAGAGGCATTTGCTTAATCAGCGGTGCAGAAACCACCTGGTAGATATCGTTGGCGAAATAGACCAACCCTAAGAAAATGATGCAAACCGCAATAATGCAGTTCAGCAGGCGCTTGCGCAGCTCAATAAGGTGCGCAATAAGCGGTTGAGTATCATCTACTGCCATGTTTACGCTTTATCACTCGACGAGGGGGATGATTCGGAAACAGACGCAGCGGCTTTAGCTTCGGTCGCCGCAGCCTTAACAACGGGCTCATCCGGCTGCACCTGTTTTTTCACTTCGGGTTCCTGCGGCGTCTGTTCAGGTGCTGTGGCCTGATGCTCTGCGCTCGCAGGGGTCACGCCCTCTCGCTGCGCTTCGCTCTCTTTTACCACCGGGTTATGGATGGTATTTGCTTCATCGCTCGCTTTTTCAGGATCGTTGACGCTGTAAGAGCGTTTCATGGATTCCGCGGCTTCGCGCAGTTCATCCATCGAGGCTTTGAGCTCTGGCGTCAGGTTATCCATGCTCGCCTTCTCAACCTTTTTCAGGCTGTCCTGAAACTCCTGAAGCTTAAGCTCCTGCGCCAGTTCGTTCTGTACCGTGGTAGCCAGCGATCGAAGCGCACGCACCCAACCCGCAACAGTTTTTACCGCAACGGGTAAACGCTGCGGGCCCAGCACAATCAGGCCAATCACAAAGACCAGCAGCAGTTCACCAAAACCAATGTCGAACACGAATTACACCTGCTCTTTATCGTGGCGTTTAGCGTCTTCCTTTTTGGCTTCATCTTGCTTGTCGGCAATGGATTTAGCAGTAAAATCAGCGTCCTGGCTGGATTTTTCCTGCTTATTTTCATCATCACTCATCGCTTTCTTGAAGCCTTTGATGGACGCGCCGAGGTCGGAACCGATGGAACCGAGCTTTTTGGTGCCAAACAGCAGCACGACGATGACGGCAATGATCAACAATTGCCAGATACTGATACCACCCATACATGTTCCTCAGTGATAGATGATTAATTAATCAGGTCGCATTATACGTATGCGACCCGGCGATAGCGACGCAAATTCAGCGCGTTTTTCTCCAGCCCGCAAACCAGACAACCACACCGCCGGCCATCAGCCAGGCAGGCATCATCTGCCAGTCCGGGCGATTGATCAGCAGCAGCGTACCGCTCAGCAACAGTGTCGCACCAATCCCAAAGAGATAACGGGACTGTCCCTGACGAACGCGATTGGACTGAAGCTCGCGGGCGATTTTATCCATGCTGTGCTGAAGGTTCTTGCTCTGACGCAAACTGTCGTAAACCAGTTCAGGTATTTCCGGCATTTTTTCAATCCAGAACGGGGCTTTCTCTTTGAAAGAGCGCACCAGCGCCGGAATGCCGACCTGATCCTTAATCCAGGATTCGAGGAAAGGTTTCGCTGTTTTCCACAAGTCTAACTGAGGATAGAGCTGACGGCCTACGCCCTCAACGTAAAGTAATGTTTTCTGAAGTAAAACTAACTGCGGCTGAACTTCCATATTAAAGCGGCGCGCGGTGTTAAACAGGTTCAGCAAAACATGGCCGAATGAAATTTCTGCCAGCGGTTTTTCGAAAATCGGCTCACACACGGTACGGATAGCGAATTCGAACTCTTCAACGTTAGTATCCGGCGGAACCCAGCCAGAATCCACGTGCAGCTCAGCAACCTTACGGTAGTCGCGGTTGAAGAATGCAATAAAGTTTTCCGCGAGGTAGCGCTTATCTTCTTTGTTCAGTGAGCCCACAATACCGCAGTCGATACCGATGTATTTCGGGTTTTCCGGGTGCTCATAGCTGACGAAAATATTGCCCGGGTGCATATCCGCATGGAAGAAGCTGTCGCGGAATACCTGGGTGAAGAACACCTGCACACCGCGTTCGGCCAGCAGCTTCATGTTGGTTCCCTGGTTTTCGAGAGCCACCACGTCTGATACCGGAATACCGTAGATACGCTCCATGACCAGCATATTCTGGCTACAGTAGTCAGAGTAAACCTCAGGAACATACAGCATCGGGCTGTCTTCAAAATTACGGCGCAGCTGGATGGCGTTTGCCGCTTCACGCAACAGGTTGAGCTCATCAATCAGCGTTTTTTCGTACTCGCGCACAACTTCCATTGGACGCAGGCGTCGACCGTCCGGCAGCAGGCGCGGAACCCAGCGTGCAAGGCGGTAGATAAGCTTCATGTCCGCCTTGATAACCGGCAGGATGTCCGGGCGGATCACCTTGATGACGATCTCTTTGCCATTTTCTTTCAGGCGCGCAGTATGCACCTGAGCAATGGAGGCCGATGCCAGCGGCTGAATTTCAAAATCGTCAAACCAGGTTTCGACAGGGATATTACCCATCGCCTCTTCAATTTGCTGCTTAGCTCGCGCACCGTCAAAAGGCGCGACGCGATCCTGCAATAAAGCCAGCTGATCGGCGATGGTAGGCGGGAAGAGATCCCGGCGGGTAGAGAGCATCTGCCCAAATTTGATCCATACCGGGCCAAGTTCCTGCAATGCCAGACGCAGGCGTTCACCCAGCGGCTGATCCTTATGGCGATTTGGCATCCAGAACAACATCCGCCGCCAGATTCGAAGCGGCAGAGTGATACGCATTTTGGGGATAAGCTCGTCGAGCCCGTAACTCAAAAAGGTGTGGACGATAAAATAGAGGCGCCGAATTTCACCAGGCGTCATTTGCCCTCCAGTTTTTCCAGCCGTTTGGTTAGCGCGTCAACCGCACGTTCGACAGCAGCGGTTTCTTCTGCAAACCATGCCACTTCAAGTGGTCCCGGAGCCATACGCCACTCTTCGGTCAACACCTCGGCTGCGTAGCGCTGTTGGCGCTGAACGGTTTTGCGCAGAAATGCCGAACCACCGTGAATGACTTTGCTGATCCCTTCGGCGGCGATGTCGCCAATATAGGGTGCAAGCAGTTCCGCCGGGTCGAACTCGGCAAGATCGCTTAGCGCAACGAAGTTCTGCACGACCTGAATGTCACCTTCGACTTCCAGTTCGCCGCTACGGATAAGTGCAGTCAGTTGCTGGCGGTCGCGCAGTTTTGGCAACACGCTCATGTGCGTGATAACCGAGCAGTCGGCCTCACCTTCCCACTCGCCCAGGACATCAAGCTGGCGCTCGCTGAAAACCAGCACCAGCGGCGCAGAGAACTCTTTTAAAACAATACGTAACACCTTCCCGTTGAGTCGCTGACGCGCAGTTTTTAGCGCCGGAGCACGGTACAGAAAGGCATTCAGTGCATTCTCGATGCCTGCGGTGACTAAAGGTTTAAAGGGCACGGGACACCTCCACTCAGAACTTATAACCGCGATGCAGCGCGACGACACCCGCCGTCATGTTGAAGTACTCAACGTTTTCAAACTCAGCATCCTGCATCATCGCTTTTAAGGTGTCCTGATCCGGGTGCATGCGGATAGATTCCGCCAGATAGCGATAGCTTTCCGCATCGTTTGCCACCAGCTCACCAATGCGCGGCAGCACGTGGAACGAATAGGCATCATAAGCTTTGCTCAGCGGCTCGATAATCGGTTTGGAGAACTCGAGCACCAGCAGACGGCCACCCGGCTTCAGCACGCGGTACATGGAACGCAGCGCTTTGTCTTTATCAGTGACATTACGCAGGCCAAACGAGATGGTGATGCAGTCAAAAGTGTTGTCCGGGAACGGCAGCGCTTCGGCGTTTGCCTGTACATATTCAACGTTACCCACAACGCCGATGTTACGCAGCTTCTCACGTCCCATTTTCAGCATTGAGTCGTTAATATCTGCCAGCACCACGCGACCGGTTTCGCCAACCAGACGTGAAAACTTCGCCGTCAGATCGCCTGTGCCACCCGCTAAATCGAGTACCGTTTGCCCACGACGCACACCGCTACAGTCAATGGTGAAGCGCTTCCACAAGCGATGAATGCCGAATGACATCAAGTCATTCATCACATCGTACTTCGCCGCCACGGAATGAAATACGTGGGCCACCATGTCAGCCTTCTGCGCTTTAGCAACAGTCTGAAAGCCAAAGTGCGTCGTGTCTTGTGAATCGTCAACCATCTCAGAGCCTGCTTATCAGTCAAATGTCCGTGAAGTGTAACAGATTGGGCGCGTTTGCCCTACGGTTCAACCACCGTGAAAGAAACGATTCGGCGGTTAGGAAGGTGATAAATCCGCGGC
The DNA here is from genome assembly GCF_001654845.1 of Enterobacter soli ATCC BAA-2102. Lineage (GTDB taxonomy): Bacteria > Pseudomonadota > Gammaproteobacteria > Enterobacterales > Enterobacteriaceae > Enterobacter > Enterobacter soli. Next base: position 16,383 of record NZ_LXES01000014.1, read on the forward strand.
TAAATCGTTGTCTTCGCTGTCTGTATTTTGCTCACCTGCCTCTTCCCGCAGGCGATATTCCTCATCCTGAGCGGTAGCCTGTTCGACCATTTCAGGATTAATCTCGCGTTTAACCTCCACCCCCAGGCTACGGAATGCCTCTGCTTGCGCCAGCAGGTTGCCGCGCCCGGAAGAGAGCTTTTTCATCGCCTGGCGGTAGTTATCCTGCGCGCGATCGAGGCTTTGCCCAACGGAGGACATATCGTCCACAAACAGGCGCATTTTGTCATACAGCTTGCTGGCGCGATCGGCAATCTGCTGTGCGTTACGGCTTTGGTGCTCGTAACGCCAGAGGTTTGCAATCGTCCGCAGCGCCACCAGCAGCGTCGTGGGGCTCACCAGCATAATGTTATTTTTCAGTGCTTCGGTTATCAGTTCGGGCTGTCTGTCGAGCGCCAGCAGGAATGCGGGCTCCACCGGAATAAACATCAGCACGTAATCCAGGGAGCGTAACCCCGGTAGCTGCTGATAGTCTTTGCGGCCCAGCAGACGAATGTGGTTACGGACAGAGGCGATATGCTCTTGTAGAGCAGACTCACGGATGTCATCGTCCTCGGCATTGAAGTAGCGTTCGTACGCCACCAGCGTCATTTTGGCGTCGATAACGACGTCTTTGCCCTGCGGCAGGCGCACAATGACATCAGGCTGCATCCGCGAGCGGGCATCGTTTTCGATGCTGACCTGCGTTTCATACTCGTACCCTTCACGCAGGCCAGAGGCCTCCAGCACGCGGGTGAGTACCACTTCACCCCAGTTGCCCTGCGCTTTGTTGTCGCCTTTAAGCGCGCGCGTCAGGTTAACCGCCTCTTGCGCCATCTGCGCGTTCAGTTGCTGGAGATTACGAATTTCATGCGCCAGGGTATGGCGTTCGCGCGCCTCCTGACCAAAGCTGTCCTGCACCTGGCGACGAAAACCGTCCAGTTGTTCACGCAGCGGTGTGAGCAGGCTGTTCAGGCTCTGGCGGTTTTGTTCGTCAACACGGCGGTTGCTGTGCTCAAAAATGCGGTTCGCCAGGTTTTCGAACTGTTCACTCAGGCGCTGCTCGCTGTTGATCATCTGGCGGATTTTATCTTCCGCATGGAGCTGGGTCGATTCAAGACGGGTGGTGACTTCGCGCAGATCGGCTTCCAGCGAGGTGTTGATGTCGCGCAGATTGCGCAGTTCGTTATTGAGCAGCTCGCACTCGTCGCGCCAGTGCCCGCTCTGGGTAAGCTGTTGTTTCGCGGCACTGAGCTCAGCGACCATCTCTTCGCGTTCTGCCAGCTGATCGGCCTTATGCTGCGCGTGCTGATAGCTGGAGATAAGCCAGCCTATTCCCACGCCCACCAGCGCAATCACCGCATAAATCAGGATTGAGATATCCACAATGCCCCCTGCATCAACGTTTTACCCGCACAAAATAGAATTGTGCTGTATAAACGTCCAGTTTGAAAGGCTTTTCCTGCGAGGCGCTACGCAAAAAAGAAAAGGCCGAACGAGTCGGCCTTTTATCGAAGAACAGAGGACTAGATCAGGCGGCGAGCCGCTTCAACCACAATTTTCACCGCATGGCTTTCGGTCTGCTTCATGGTTTCAGCGTTCGGGATCTCCTGCTGAGTACGGTTAACGATAACACCCGCCACCATACCGGCACGCAGACCCTGGCTTGCGCACATGGTCAGCAACGTTGCAGATTCCATTTCGTAGTTCATCACGCCCATAGACTGCCACTCTTCCATTGAGCCTTTGAAGCGGCTCACTACGCGACCAGAGAAGGTGTCGTAACGCTCCTGGCCCGGGTAGAAGGTATCGGAAGAGGCGGTAACGCCGATGTGCGTTGTTGCGCCGACAGATTTCGCGGCTTCAACCAGCGCAGTGGTGCATTCGAAATCTGCCACTGCAGGGAATTCCATTGGCGCAAAGTGCAGGCTTGCACCGTCCAGACGCACAGATGCCGTCGTGACCAGCACGTCACCCACATTGATATGCGGCTGAATTGCACCGGTGGTGCCGATACGCAGGAAAGTACGGATACCCAGCTGCGCCAGCTCTTCAACCGCAATAGAAGTAGACGGGCCACCGATACCGGTAGAACACACGATCACCGCTTTACCATCCAGCTCTGCGCGCCAGGTGGTGAATTCACGATGGGATGCCAGCTTAACCGGCTTATCCATCAGCGCGGCGATCTTTTCCACACGCTCTGGATCGCCAGGGACGATAGCGAGCGTAGCCCCTTGTAAATCGTTTTTAGTGAGGCCGAGATGAAAAACATCAGACTTAGACATAGGTGACTCCTCTGTGGGTCGGTTTGTCAGAAGAAGTAAAACGGTACTTTACAGAAGCAGTGTGCGTAATTTCGTGACGAATCTCACCATGAATGAAAATGATTGCAGTTAATTTCCATAAATAAGTGATCAACATCACATTAACAATGTTATACCGTGGTGTGTTGCACAAAAGATAGACCGTTTAAGGCACTGTGGGTTGTTAACCTTGTGACTATATTTACCTTTGCGCTAACTCAACATTGGTACGGAGAATGCCATGACTGAAAAAACCGGTTTTGCACCTGCTGCTGCCCCTCATGCTTCAACCATCGTCACGACTCCAGAAGAAGCCATTAGTGCAGGAGAGACATCCATTCCCTCACAGGGGGATAACATGCCGGCTTACCATGCGCGCCCGAAATCGGCCGATGGCGCTCTGCCGGTCGTGATTGTGATACAAGAAATTTTCGGCGTACATGAGCATATTCGCGATGTGTGCCGTCGACTGGCGCTGGAAGGTTATCTGGCTATCGCGCCAGAGCTCTATTTCCGCCAGGGCGATCCGAATGACTACAGCGATATCCCGACGCTGTTCACGAATCTGGTCAGCAAAGTCCCGGACGCACAAGTGCTGGCGGACCTGGACCATGTCGCCAGCTGGGCGGCGCGTAACGGCGGCGACCCGCATCGGTTGATGGTGACCGGTTTCTGCTGGGGCGGCCGCATCAGCTGGCTGTACGCCGCGCATAATCCGCAGCTCAAGGCTGCCGTGGCGTGGTACGGCAAGCTGGTCGGCGAAAAAACGCTGAACTCACCTAAGCAGCCGCTGGATATCGCCGTGGATCTTAACGCCCCCGTGCTGGGTTTGTACGGCGGCCAGGATACCGGCATTCCGCTCGATACCGTAGAAACCATGCGCCAGGCACTGCGGGCGGCAAATGCGAAGGCGGAAATCGTGGTTTATCCCGATGCAGGACATGCCTTTAACGCAGATTATCGGCCAAGCTATCACGAAGAATCCGCTAAAGATGGCTGGCAACGAATGCTGGCCTGGTTCCGCCTATACGGTACTAAAAAGGGTTAAGCGGCTCACAATTTGGTGCATGAAGCGCCTGTGTTGTTTGACTTTTAAACACAATCTGGACGATATACAAAGCACAGGCGTGTAACTACGAGCCGTAGGCAAGACCTGAAGCCCTTCTCCTCTTTCGAGTGGAGAAGGGCTTCAGGTCTTTTTTTTGCTCTGGAGACAGGGGCCAGAACATGAACCACTTGCAAACTGCGCTGGACATCATCGCCCAGGTTGGCGGTGCTGAGAATATCGAACATATCGAACATTGCTCCACCCGCTTGCGGTTGAGCCTGTATGACAACAGCAAGGTCAACGAAACGGCGCTGACCAACATCGACGGTGTGCTGGGGGTTCGCGTCAACGTGCAGTGCCAGGTGATCATCGGTCACGAAGTGGTACAGGTGTTTGACGCGGTGCGTTCTCTGGTGGGCTCGCCGCAGGCTGGCGGGCAGCACACACCTGCCAGGGTTAATCGCGGGGCGCAGATTGTCGATTTTGTCATTAGCGTTTTTCAGCCGCTGGTGCCGGCAATTGCGGGCGGCGGGGTACTGAAATCCCTGCTACTGTTGCTGGATGTGATGGGCTGGTTGAGCCGCGACAGTTCAACCTACAAGGTTCTGGATAACATCGGTTCTGCGCCGCTCTATTTCCTGCCGATCCTGGTGGCGATCACCACCGCCATGAAGCTCAAAGTGAACGTGCTGGTTGCGGTATCTGCCGTGTCGGTGATGGTGTTGCCTGCCATGACCAAACAGCTTGCCGAGGGAACGGCATTTTTGTCGTTCGACCTGCGCAACGTAGCGTATGCCTCGCAGGTGTTTCCGGCCATCCTGTGCGTGCTTTTTTACGCCCAGACCGAAAAGCTGTTCAACCGCTACTCACCCGGCGCGCTGCGCATTTTCCTCTCGCCAATGCTTTCTCTGCTGGTCACCGTCCCAGTCACCCTGCTGATCCTGGGGCCGCTGGGTTATGAGCTGGGAGCCGGGCTGGCAACGGTCATTTTGTGGCTGTACGGCAAGCTGGGTTTTGTGGCAACCGGGCTGCTTGCTGCCGCCCTGCCCTTTATGGTCGCCGCCGGGATGCACAAACCGATGCTGCCGTACGCCGTCGCCTCTATGAGTCAGTTCGGTCGTGAGATGCTCTATCTGCCGGCATCGCTGGCGCACAACATTGCCGAGTCTGGCGCGTGCCTGGCTATTGCACTCAAAAGCAAAGATAAAGTGCTGAAGTCCACCGCGTTCTCTGCCGGGATCTCCGCGCTGTTCGGTATTACCGAACCGGCGCTGTATGGCGTGACGCTGCTGAATAAAAAAGCGCTCTACAGCGTGATACTCGGGGGCGTGGTGGGCGGCGCGTTTATCGGCTGGATGGGTATTCAGGCTTTCGCGCTTGTGGGCCCCGGTCTTGCCAGCATCTCAATGTTTGTCTCGCCAGATAACGCAATGAACATCGTCTGGGCCTTTGCCGGTGGGGGATTGTCGTTTGCCGTGGCATTTATCAGTGCATTACTGCTCTGGCGCGACAAGGTACCGGAAAAAACCGATACCCTGACGTTCACCCGCCCAGTTGAAGGGCAAATCATCCCGCTGGAAAACGTTAATGACGATGTTTTCTCACGCAAAATCATGGGTGACGGGATAGCGATTGTGCCTTCTCAGGGGGTGTTGCGCGCCCCGGCAGACGGCACTGTTGTGAATGTATTTGAAAGTGGTCATGCGCTAAGCCTGCTCACCGATGCCGGTGTCGAGCTGATATTCCATATCGGGATCGACACCATCAGGCTACAAGGCGAGGGCTTCTCAGCAAAAGTAGCCGAAGGTCAGCACGTTAAGCGCGGCGACACGCTGATTGAATTCTCACTGGACACTATTACCGCCGCCGGGCTCGATCCGGTGGTGATGATGGTGGTCACTAACGGCGAACGCTTTTCGCTGACACCAGGTAATACCGACGATAAGAATCCAAATCCTCATATCATCATGACGCTTAAGGAGTCCGTGTAATGGAGAAATCCCTCCCGTTTCCGCAAGGTTTTTTATGGGGCGGCGCAATTGCCGCCAATCAGGCCGAAGGGGCATGGAATGTGGACGGTAAAGGGCCGTCTGTGGCTGACGCTATCACCTGGAAGCCTAATCTGTCCGTGAAGGATTACAGCGGCCATATGGCACTGACCGACGAGAACATCCGCGACGCGTTCGAAGGGAAAAATGACGTGCTGTACCCGAAACGCCGCGGCATTGATTTTTATCATCACTATAAAGATGACATCGCATTGTTTGCCGAGATGGGCTACACCGTGTTGCGAGTGTCGATTGCCTGGTCGCGTATTTTCCCGACTGGCGAAGATGCTGCGCCAAACGAGGCCGGTCTGCAATTTTACGAGGAGATGTTCCGTGAACTGCGTCGCCATAATATTGAACCGCTGGTCACGCTTTCTCACTACGAAATGCCGCTGGCGTTAAGTGAAAAATACAACGGCTGGGTACATCGCAATGTGGTGGACGCCTTCGTGCGTTTCAGCAATGTCTGTTTCGACCGCTACAAAGATCTGGTGCGCTACTGGCTGACGTTTAATGAGATAGACAGCATCCATCGCCACCCGTTTACCACGGCAGGTATCCGCGAAGAGAAAAGTCTGCCGGGCAAAGCGAAACAGGATATCTACCAGGGGCTGCATCATCAGTTTGTTGCCTCTGCACTGGTGACGCGCGATTGCCACGCTAAAATTCCGGGCAGCCAGGTCGGGTGTATGCTCACCAAACTCACCACCTACCCGCACAGCTGCCGCCCGGAAGATGTGGAAGCCACGCTGAAGAAAAATCTCGAGAACTACTTCTACGCGGATGTTCAGGTGTTTGGCGAATATCCGCCGCTGATCCTGCGCGATCTGGCGAGCCGGGACATTCAGATAGTGATGCAGACCGACGATCAGCGCATTCTGAAGGATCATACCGTCGATTTCGTCTCCTTTAGCTACTACATGTCGATGACCGAATCGACACAGCCTGACGTCGAGCGTATCCCCGGAAACACCGTTCTCGGGGTGAAAAACCCGTATCTGCCGGCCTCTGAGTGGGGCTGGCAGATTGACCCGGTCGGGCTGAAGATCTCCCTGCTTGAGCTATACGACCGTTACCAGAAGCCGCTGTTTATCGTCGAAAACGGCCTTGGCGCGAAAGATGTGGTCGAAAACGGTGAGATCCACGACAGCTATCGCATCGACTATTTCCGCGCCCACTTCGAGCAAACTTTGGCAGCTATTAATGAAGGGGTGGATGTGATGGGATTCACCACCTGGGGATGTATCGACATTATCAGCGCGGGCACGTCACAGATGTCCAAGCGCTATGGCTTTATCTATGTCGACCAGGACGATGAAGGCAACGGCACGCTAAAACGCCTGAAGAAAGACTCTTTCTGGTGGTACAAAAAAGTGATTGCCAGCAATGGCGCTGACATGAGCTAACCGACCCGGCCGCAGGAATAACCGTGATAACGATAAAAAAATCGCTTAATAACAGTATGCTGCTGGTCGACAACGACCAGCGGGAGATGATCCTGTTCGGTAAGGGGATCGGCTTTGGCGCAAAACCCGGCACCAACATCGATCTCGCACAGGTAGAGAAAGTTTTCCTGCCGCTGAGCGACCTCAAATCCCGCCATTTTTTATCGTTGACGGACACCATTCCTGCGGCGTTCTTCGATATCAGCCACGACATTCTTACCCTGGCACGCAGTCAGTGCGGGGACAGGCTCAATTCGGTGCTGCTCTTCACGCTCGCAGAACACCTGCACTTTGCCGTGGAGCGCAGCCGCAGCGGGCAACTCATCCATAATAAGCTCAGTTGGGAAGTGAAGCGCTACTACCCCCAGGAGTACGGCGTGGGGTTGCTGGCGCGGGCGCAGGTGAACAGTAAGTTTGACGTTGAGCTACCGGAAGACGAAGCAGTGAATATCGCCTTTCATCTGATCAACGCCAGCAGTCAGGATGATGACAGCAGCGCCCACCAGCAGGTTGAGCTGGTGAACCGTATTGCCGAAATCGTGCGCTATAAACTCGGCAAGGCCATTGATACGCAGTCAGTGAACTACATGCGCTTTATTACTCATCTGCGTTACTTTGCAGAGCGGGTGCTGGCGGGGAAGATTGCGCTGAGTGAAACCGAGGATTTTTATCAGGAGCTGATGCGCCACCGCCCGGATGCGATGACCGTGGCGTGGGTGATCCGCGACTATGTGCAGGATAAATATCAGCTCACCTTACCGAAAGATGAGCTGACATGGTTAAGCATTCATATTAGCCGCCTGATGGATGGGGTGGCGTAAAACGTGCGCAGGAGTTAACCCTGACGCAGGTTCTGCGCCGCCTTCACCATGTTCGCCAGAGCGGCGCGGGTTTCTGGCCAGCCGCGGGTTTTCAGGCCGCAGTCCGGGTTTACCCACAGACGCTCTGCCGGGATACGCTGCGCGGCTTTCTGCAACAGCGCTTCAATCCATTCCACGCTCGGTACGTTAGGGGAGTGAATGTCGTAAACACCCGGCCCGATTTCGTTCGGGTATTCAAACTCCTCGAAGGACTCCAGCAGTTCCATGTCTGAACGTGACGTCTCAATAGTGATCACATCGGCGTCCAGCGCGGCGATGGAATCCATGATGTCGTTAAATTCGCAGTAACACATGTGTGTGTGGATCTGGGTGTCGTCCTTTGCGACGGCAGCGTTGATGCGAAACGCCTCTACGCCCCACGCCAGATAGGCATCCCAGTCGCTGCGACGTAGCGGTAAACCTTCACGCAGAGCCGGTTCGTCGATCTGGATAATGCCAATGCCTGCCGCTTCCAGGTCCGCCACTTCATCACGCAGCGCCAGCGCAATCTGCTTCGCGATAGTTTCACGGGTCACGTCTTCACGCGGGAAAGACCAGCAGAGGATCGTCACCGGGCCGGTCAACATGCCTTTGACGGGTTTGTCGGTCAGGGACTGGGCGTACTTCGCCCACTCAACGGTGATCGCTTCCGGGCGGCTGACATCGCCGATTACCACTGGCGGCTTCACGCAGCGGGAGCCGTAGCTCTGCACCCAGCCGTTCTGGGTAAAGACAAACCCGTCCAGATGCTCACCAAAGTATTCCACCATGTCGTTGCGTTCGGCTTCACCGTGTACCAGCACGTCCAGACCTAAACGTTCTTGCTCCACAATCGCCTGCTTGATGTGTTCGGCGATGCCAGTACGGTAGTTGTTCGCATCCAGGTTGCCCTTTTTGAAGTCCAGACGCAGGCCGCGGATTTCCGTGGTCTGCGGGAATGAACCGATGGTGGTTGTCGGCCATGCTGGCAGGTTAAAACGGGCACGCTGGGCTTCGGCACGCACTGCATAGGCGCTCTGACGCTGGCTGTCCTGAGCAGTGATGGCCGCAAGACGTTTTTCCACTGCCGCGTTATGCACGCGAGTCGAATGGCGGCGCGCCTGAATCGGTGCGCTCCATTCGCTAATGGCAGCCGTGTCGCCGCTGTTCAGGGCATCGAGCAACAGCGCCAGCTCTTCACATTTTTGCAGGGCGAACGCAAACCAGCTCTTCACTTCGTCATCCAGACGCGTTTCAACACTCAGGTCGATTGGGCTGTGCAGCAGTGAACAGGAAGAGGCCACCCACAGATCTCGTTTACCCACGATCGCGTTAACCTGGGCATATTTTTCCGTCAAATCAGCACGCCAGACGTTACGGCCATTCACCAGGCCAGCCGAGAGCAGCCAGTCAGCAGGCAGGCGTTTGTGCAGCTCCGCCACATCATCCTTACCGTGGACCAGATCAACGTGCAGGCCCTGTACCGGCAGCGCAGTGATAGTGTCGAGGTTCTGGGTTACCCCTTCAAAATAGGTGGTTAGCAGCAGCTTTACCTTTCCTGTGAGCGCGTCATACGCGGGTTTGAAGGCGTTCAGCCACTCCGGTGTAAGCTCCAGTACCAGCGCAGGTTCGTCGATTTGCACCCACTCGATACCGCGTTTTGCCAGCTCCGCCAGCACTTGCTGGTAAACCGGCAGGATGTCGTTCAGCAGGCTCAGGCGATCAAACTGCTCGCCTTTCACTTTACCCAGCCACAGGTAGGTGACCGGGCCAAGCAGCACAGGCTTCACCTTGTGACCCAGCGCCAGCGCTTCGTCCACTTCATCCAGCAGCTGCGTCCAGGTCAGTTTGAACTGCTGGCCTTTGACAAATTCCGGCACCATGTAGTGATAGTTCGTGTTAAACCACTTGGTCATTTCCGCTGCTGCCGCAGGCTCACCGCTTGGCGCACGGCCACGGCCGATACGGAACAGGGTGTCGAGATCGACCGATCCATCGCTGTTCTGATGACGAGCCGGCACGTTGCCAAGCAGCAAGCTGGTAGTCAGAACATGGTCGTACCAGGCGAAATCGCCCACCGGCAGCAGGTCAATGCCCGCCTGCTTTTGCTGATCCCAGTGACGGGCGCGCAGCTCACGGCCTACGGCCAGCAGCTCTTCACGGGTGGAGTTTCCTGCCCAGTAGCTTTCTTGCGCTTTTTTCAGTTCGCGACGCAGACCAACGCGAGGGAAACCGAGTGTGTGATTGCGGATTGTCATGTTTTCTTCCTCTAATTAATTGTAAATCCTTTTGATTTTGAATTTAGGAAAGGCGGCAAGTGTGCTCATCCCCGGGAGCTTACAGGAGTAAGTGACCAGGGTGAGTAAACGCAGCCAACGCACCATAAATTTAAAAGACGAAGGATTTTAGCCGTCCAGATGTTTACACATCCATAATTGGCAGTTACTGTATATTCCTCAAGCGCAAAATGTTCATGCCGAAGTGAAGGACTTTCATGATCGAGATAAAACACCTGAAAACGCTACAAGCGTTGCGGAACTGCGGTTCTCTCGCAGCGGCTGCGGCCACGCTGCACCAGACTCAGTCCGCCCTTTCACACCAGTTCAGCGATCTGGAACAACGCCTCGGCTTCCGTCTTTTTGTGCGTAAGAGTCAGCCGCTGCGCTTTACTCCGCAGGGTGAGATTTTGCTGCAACTGGCGAATCAGGTGCTGCCGCAAATTGCCAGTGCGTTGCAGTCCTGCAACGAGCCGCAGCAGACGAAATTGCGCATCGCGATTGAATGTCATAGCTGTATTCAGTGGCTGACCCCCGCGCTTGAGAACTTCCGCCAGAAGTGGCCGCAGGTGGAGATGGACTTTAAATCCGGCGTGACATTTGACCCACAGCCCTCTCTCCAGCAGGGCGAGCTGGATCTGGTTATGACTTCAGACATCCTGCCGCGCAGCGGCCTGCACTATTCGCCAATGTTTGATTATGAAGTGCGCCTGGTGCTGGCACCGGATCATCCGCTGGCCGCTAAAACGCGCGTCACGCCGGAAGATCTGGCCACGGAAACGCTGCTGATTTACCCGGTGCAACGCAGTCGCCTGGATATCTGGCGTCACTTCCTGCAACCGGCAGGCATCAACCCGCAGCTGAAAAGCGTGGATAACACCTTGCTGTTAATTCAGATGGTTGCCGCCAGAATGGGCATCGCGGCGCTGCCGCACTGGGTGGTAGAGAGTTTTGAACGCCAGGGCCTGGTGGTGACCAAAACCCTGGGTGAAGGACTGTGGAGCCGGCTTTACGCTGCCGTGCGCGATGGCGAGCAGCGTCAACCGATTACAGAAGCGTTTATTCGCTCAGCGCGGAACCATGCTTGCGACCATCTTCCGTTTGTGCGGAGCGCGGAGCGACCCAACGGCGATGTACCCACAACGAAGCCAGGATCACCGTTCCCCCAATAATAAAGCTCGGCCAGTGCGGTTGCTCCTGCCAGATAGCCAGGTTGACCAGCAGACCCGCAGGCACATGCACGTTGTTCATGATCCCCAGCGTACCGGCGTCTACTTGTGTAGCGCCGTAGTTCCACATGAAGTATCCCAGTCCGGATGCCACTACACCCAGCCAGACCAAAACGCCCCACTGCACGGAAGTGGTCGGCAGTTTTTGCGGGTTGCCGAGCATAAACCACGCCGCCACGGCAACAATTGCCGCCCCCATATAGAACCAGGCAAAGGCGTTATGCTGCGGCATCGGGCGGGTTTCCATCAGGCGTTTGTAACCCACCATACCGATGGCGAAGCTGATATTCGCCAGCTGCACAAACATCAGGCCGGTCCAGAAGTGGTCGCTCACTTTGTCGTAGCGAATGATCGCCGCGCCGACAACCGCCAACAGCGCGCTCAGCGCGTAGCCCCAGCGCAGGCGACGCTTACTCAGCAGATCGTAAATCAGCGTGATATAGAGCGGTGTGAGCACGGTGAACAGCAGGAATTCGGATACCGACAGGTACACGTAAGCGCGGAAGCTGAACAGATACATGATGCCGAGCTGCATTGCCCCCACCAGCATGTACAGCAGAATGGTTTTCAACGTTTGCCCACGCGTACGCAGAAATGGCAGGAATACCAGCGCCGCCAGCCCCACGCGCATCAGCACTGAGAAATAGCTGTCCACCGAACCCGCAAGATATTCGCCAATCAGGCTAAAGGAGAAGGCCCACAGAATAGTGGTGATAATGAGTAGCGCCACAATGCTTGTCTCTCTGAAAGAAGGACAGGCATTGTAGCGAACTCTTCAGTTGACAACTGAGCAATAAATAACCAAATGAAGATTATTCAAGGAACAGCTTGCGAAGATATTTCGGCACGGCGTTGTCGGCATTAGAACCGATCACTTCCAGTTCCGGGTGCAGATCCTTCAGACGCTGGTGTGCGTTCTCCATGATGCAGCCTTTACCCGCCATCGAGAGCATTTCCGCATCGTTCATGCCGTCGCCGAAGGCGATGCAGTCTTTCAGTTCAAAGCCCATACGTTGTGCCACCGCTTCCAGCGCGTGACCTTTCGACACGCCACCGGCCATCACTTCCAGGCAGGTTAGCGTAGAGAAGCTAACGTTAACACGGTCACCCCAGCGGGCGTTGATCGCCTGCTCCAGCGGCAGTAACTCTTCATGGCTTTCACAGGTGAAGAACACCTTGCTGATCCCTTCCGGCTCGAGCAGGCCTGGCTCATACAGGGTGTAGTTGAATACTGCTTCTTTGAAGAAACGCATTTCGTCCGGGCGATGGCGGTTCATAAACCACTCATCATCGCGATACACGTTGGTCACGATGTCCGGGTTATTGTGCACCACGCCGAACAGATCGGTGGCGATATCCCGGTCAAGGTTATGCGTGAAAATCAGGTTGCCATCGGTGTCGTGTACGCGCGCACCATTGGAGGTGATCATGTAGGCTTTGATGTCCAGGTTATCGCGGATCTGCCCCACGTCCACGTGGTGGCGACCGGTGGCAAACACGAAGTTTACGCCACGGGCAGTCAGGAGCTTCAGGGTTTCTTTCGCAAAAGGCGATAAGGTGTGATCGGGGGAAAGCAGCGTGCCATCTAAGTCAGATGCAACAACCTGGTACATAGGGAAATTTAACCTCAATAGAAAATCAGTTATGCCTGTCGAAAAATTCGACAATGGCGTTAAGCGCGACTGAGCGCATGGCGTCCTTTTCGAAAAGGATCTCATGGTACGCGCCGTTTATGACCAGCGGTTTACCCCCTTCACAAGGGTGACCGGCGGCGGCACGCAGTTCACAAAAGCGGTCGTGCATACGGTTATCAACCACACGTTCTTCTTCGGCCTGAAGCAATAATGTCGGTGTGTTGTCATCGCCAGCGCCCGCCAGCGCCTGCTCACCGGCAAGAATGCCTTCCCGTACCCAGTGATAGGTGGGGCCGCCAACGCGTAAACGCGGTTCATCGGCATAAAAACGCAGGTTACGACGGTACCGTTGTCGGCTATGAGTCAGCACGTTCATCGTATACGGCAGCGCCCGCCAGCGACCGGTTCCGATAGCATAACCTTCCCGAATACGCTGATGGCCCTCAGCCCAGTCGAGAATATGGCGTACCATCCAGTCAGGAAAACGCATCACGATGCCAAACATGGGCGCGCTGAGCGCAATGGCATCACACTGATGCGAATGGCGCTGCAAGAACAGCGTGGCAATGGCACCGCCCATTGAATGCGCGAGAATATAGCGTTTTCGCCAGGGGCCGGGCTGCACTTCCTGCTGCCAGAATGCCGCAAGATCGTCGACATAATCGCTGAAATTATCCACGTGACCACGGTGCGTGTCCGACAGCATTCGCCCGGAAAGCCCCTGGCCGCGATGGTCAATAATCAGCACGTCAAAACCCATGTGGAAAAGGTCATATGCCAGCTCGGCATATTTGACGTAACTCTCTATACGACCCGGGCAAACCACAATGACCCGATCGTTTTTTTCAGCCCGAAAACGGACGAAGCGTACAGGAACATTGCCCACTCCGGTAAATCCGGCCTCTTCACGCTGACGCCAGAACTCGGTAAGCGGGCCCATAGAGAAAGCAGCAAATGCGTTTTCTCGAGTTTCCCAATCCTTTTTCTGCTGAAACATCGGGTTTCCACCCCTGTAAGCCAAGGAATATCGTTTTTTCGTGACAGGTCACAAAATGACTCAACAATAGCGTATTGTGGCATAAAAACAGACGATTCGGGAGTTTCAAATGACCTTCGAGTGGTGGTTCGCTTACCTGCTGACATCCATCATCCTCAGCCTTTCACCGGGCTCTGGCGCGATTAACACCATGACCACCTCCATCAACCACGGCTATCGTGGTGCGGCAGCATCAATTGCCGGTTTGCAGACCGGGCTGGGCATTCACATTGTGCTGGTCGGTATCGGCCTGGGTACCCTGTTCTCCCGCTCGGTGCTGGCGTTCGAAGTGCTGAAATGGGCCGGTGCAGCGTACCTGATTTGGCTTGGCATTCAGCAGTGGCGTGCGGCAGGCTCCATCAACCTGAACACCCTTGCGCAGGCGCAAACGCGTGGCCGTCTGTTTAAGCGCGCCGTGTTTGTTAACCTGACAAACCCGAAAAGTATCGTCTTCCTTGCTGCCCTGTTCCCGCAGTTTATCGTGCCGCATCAGCCACAGGTGATGCAGTACGTGGTGCTCGGGGCGACCACCATCATTGTCGATATCATTGTGATGATTGGTTATGCGACGCTGGCGCAGCGGATTGCGGCGTGGATTAAAGGGCCTAAACAGATGAAGGTCCTGAATAAAGTATTTGGTTCGCTGTTTATGCTGGTTGGCGCGCTGCTTGCGTCAGCGCGTCATGCTTAGCGAGAAATGATGAGATGAATGCCGAAGCCGGTGAACAACGCACCGGCAAAGCCGTCAATCCACTTCGCAACGCGCTGATACCCACGACGCATCGCCGGTAAGGCGAACAGGCTCGCCACAATAGTAAACCAGGCAAACGTCTCAACGACGATCAGCAGGAAGATACCCCAACGCGCACCCGCGCCCACGCTATCGCCCACAAACAGGGAGAACACGGAGCCGAAATAGATAATCGCTTTCGGGTTTGCCAGGTTAGTCAGCAGCCCTTTCACAAAGCTGCGGCCACCGGTTGCCAGCTCAACTTTTGGCTCTTCCGGCTTTTTCTCTTCTTTCTTCAGCGCCCCGCGCAGCATCTGGTAACCCATCCAGCACAGATACAGGCCACCACCGACCATAATGATGTTATGCAGCCAGGCCATCTTCGCGAGGATCAGGTTCAGGCCCAGCAGCGCCACTGCCGCCCAGACCATAACGCCCATGGTAATACCGAGCACGCCCATCATCGCCTCTTTGCGGGAGCGGCTGACGGCAGTTTGTGACACGAAGAAAAAGTCAGGGCCCGGGCTCATCAGGGCAACAATGTGCACTAACGCCACGGTGAGAAATAGCATTAACATAATTAACTCGCGGGGAAATAATTTAGTGAGTCACCATCCTGGCACTTTTTAGCCCGGCTGACTACTCCTCATCATCACCGTCGGCGTGAGAACGAATGAGTGCCATAAACTCCTTACCAAAGCGCTCGAGCTTACGCGTACCAACGCCGTTAACGCTGAGCATCTCACTGGCGCTGAGCGGCATCTGTTCGGCCATCTCAATCAGCGTCGCGTCGTTGAAAACCACGTATGGCGGGATATTCTCTTCATCCGCGATGGCTTTACGCAGCTTGCGCAGTTTGGCAAACAGCTTGCGGTCGTAGTTGCCGCCGTAGGATTTCTGCATCACACGCGGCTTGAGGGCGATAACGCGCGGAACGGCGAGTTTCAGTTCGACATCACCGCGCAGCACCGGGCGCGCCGCTTCGGTGAGCTGAAGCGCAGAGTGCTGGGCAATATTCTGGGTGGCAAACCCCAGATGAATAAGCTGGCGGATAATACTGACCCAGTGCTCGTGACTCTGGTCTTTGCCGATTCCGTAAACGGGCAGCTTGTCGTGGCCCATATCGCGAATACGCTGGTTGTTCGCGCCACGCAGCACTTCCACCACATAACCCATCCCGAAGCGCTGATTCACGCGATAGATAGTCGAGAGCGCCTTACGCGC
Source organism: Enterobacter soli ATCC BAA-2102 (assembly GCF_001654845.1). Taxonomy (GTDB): domain Bacteria; phylum Pseudomonadota; class Gammaproteobacteria; order Enterobacterales; family Enterobacteriaceae; genus Enterobacter; species Enterobacter soli. Next base: position 32,216 of record NZ_LXES01000014.1, read on the forward strand.
ATCCATCAGGCCATCGTACTGTTTTGGCGGGTCAAGGCAGATATCGCAGTTGCCGCAGGACTCCTGGCGCCCTTCGCCAAAATAGTTGAGCAGCACCAGACGACGACAGGTTTGCGCTTCAGCAAAAGCCCCCATCGCGTTGAGCTTGTGGCGTTCGATATCCTGTAATTGCCCCTGCGGCTTCTCTTCCAGGCAGCGGCGCAGCCAGGCCATATCCGCCGGATCGTAAAACAGCATCGCTTCCGCAGGCAGGCCATCACGCCCGGCACGGCCGGTTTCCTGGTAGTAAGACTCAATATTGCGCGGGATGTCGAAGTGCACCACAAAGCGCACGTTGGGTTTATTGATCCCCATCCCGAATGCCACCGTGGCGACCACGATTTGCAGGTCATCGCGCTGGAATTTCTCCTGCACGTCAGCACGGATGTGGTTTTCTAACCCGGCATGATACGCCGCCGCGCTAAAGCCACGGTTTTGCAGACGCGCGGCAGTGTCTTCCACTTTTGCGCGGCTGTTGCAGTAAATGATGCCAGACTTGCCGCGCTGCTCCTGCACGTAGCGTAAGAGCTGATCCAGCGGCTTGAATTTTTCCATCAGCATGTAGCGGATGTTTGGGCGGTCGAAGCTGCTGACCTGAATAAAGGGATCGTTCAGCCCCAGCAGACGAACAATATCCAGCCGGGTGGTGTCATCAGCCGTCGCGGTAAGCGCCATAAACGGCAGCTCGGGGAAACGCTGACGCAGTTGACCGAGGGCCGCGTATTCCGGGCGGAAATCGTGTCCCCACTGGGAGATACAGTGCGCTTCATCCACCGCCAGCAGCACCGGGTTCCAGTGCGCCAGATGTTCAAGGAAGTTATCCAGCATCAGGCGTTCAGGCGCAATGTACAGCAAGCGGATCTGCCCGGTACGGCAACCCGCCATGACCTCAAGTTGCTGCTCACGGGTTTGCGTGGAGTTAAGACAGGCCGCCGCGACGCCGTTGGCAAGCAGCTGATCCACCTGGTCTTTCATCAGTGAGATAAGCGGTGAAACCACGACCGTCAGGCCGTTCAGCACCAGCGCGGGAACCTGATAACAGAGCGATTTCCCGCCGCCGGTCGGCATCACCACCAGGCAGTCGCGACCGCCCAGTACGGTGTCGATGATGGTTTCCTGGCCAGGGCGGAACTGCTGGTAGCCAAAGGTTTCGTGCAGAACCTGTTTAGCCAGCGATTCCTGATTCAATACTTCCGCCTGCGCCACGTTAACCCCATTTGCCAGAAATAAAACAGGCGCTATTTTCAGCGCCTGAGAGAGAAACTTCAACGTTTAACGCAAAAACATTCGAGCGGCCTAGAAAATATCATTCAGCATCACGCCCACACCGACGCGGGTTTGATTGAAGTTATAATCGATAAGTGACTCGCCGTAACCACTGTATACCTGCGTATAAAGACGCACATGTTTGCTCACCGGATAGCTCAGGCCCACTTCCGCGCCGCCGTAGCCGGTATTCCAGTTGTACTGCCCTTTCGCGCTCAGCACCGCATCGCCTAACTGGTAGCCAATTTTGAGCTGGTAGTAACCCATGTATTTGGTGATATCTGGGTTGTCGTCCGTGGCACCCACCACGTACCACGGCTTAACTTCTACCATCCAGTTGCCGTTTTGCGCCATCAGTCGGGTATAAACACGGTTCCAGCTGCGCGAAGTTGGGTCAGCGCGGCCATTGGAGTCATGGTTAAAGCCCATCTCCACATCGCGCAGCGTCCAGCCGGCAAATTCGTAATCCGTTGCAAACCCGAGGAACAGCTGCGGCTCATAGTTGGTTTCACGAAACGGCGAGGACTCGCCGCTGTTTGAAAGCTGCCACCAGGATTTTTGCGTATAAGAAGCACCCAGCACCGAGTTTGGCCCTAAGATACCGCGCCAGAACGGAAATGCCAGGCTGAGCTGGTACTTCACCTCATCTTTGCGCGCATTATCGGACCAGCTATAAGACTTAATCGCCTCTTTGTTGATATCGCTGGTCCAGGTATAGAGCAAATAGTTGGTGTCATACGGGTAGAGCGTGAACGGATTGTCATGCTCCTGAAGTAAGTTAGCGATAATGCTGCCGCGAACGGCTGGCGTATCGTGTACTTCATTAACTGTCGCTTCCTGCGCATATGCTGTGAGGGGCAGCGCAACCGCCGCCAGTAACCAACCCAGATACGTCCGCATCGGTGGTGTTCTCCTGCAAATATTGAGATTTCATGAATAGTTTTATGGCGGACATTCTACAGACTTCCGCACTAACTTCCGCCTCCTCGTTTCTGAAAGTGGAATTCCTTATTGTTGAGGCATAAAATCAACATTTTATTAACAATAAGGACGTCATTTCTCATGTCAGCCACGCTAACCGCTGAAGAAGCTTTAAAACTCGTGGGCGAGATCTTTGTTTACCACATGCCGTTTAACCGCGCGCTGGGGCTGGAACTGGAACGCTACGAGAAAGACTTTGCCCAGCTCAGCTTCAATAATCAGCCGATGATGGTGGGCAACTGGGCGCAAAGCATTTTGCATGGCGGGGTGATTGCTTCTGCACTGGATGTAGCGGCGGGGCTGGTCTGCGTGGGCAGTACGCTGACGCGTCACGACACGATCAACGAAGACGAATTGCGCCAGCGTTTATCGCGCATGGGTACCATCGATTTACGTGTTGACTATCTGCGCCCTGGCCGGGGAAATCGCTTTACCTGTACCAGCAGCCTGTTGCGCGCAGGCAACAAAGTCGCCGTCGCCCGTGTCGAACTGCACAACGAAGAACAGGTGTATATCGCCAGCGCAACCGCCACTTATATGGTGGGTTGATGCCGCAAAATCGGGTAAAGTTAGTTCACTTTTTTGTAACGGATTTTCCCGATGGATGCTAAACAGACGCGGCAGGGCGTGTTACTCGCTCTGGCCGCTTATTTTATTTGGGGTGTTGCTCCGGCGTACTTCAAGCTTATCGCTTATGTACCGGCTGACGAGATCCTCACTCACCGCGTAATCTGGTCCTTCTTCTTTATGATTGCCCTGATGAGCATCAGCCGTCAGTGGTCAGGCGTCAAAACGCTGCTAAAAACCCCAAAGAAGGTCTTCCTGCTGGCGCTCTCTGCGGTGCTGATTGGCGGCAACTGGCTGCTGTTCATCTGGGCGGTGAATAACCATCATATGCTCGAAGCGAGCCTCGGGTATTTTATTAACCCGCTGGTGAACATTGTGCTGGGGATGATTTTCCTCGGCGAACGCTTCCGCCGTATGCAGTGGCTGGCGGTCATTCTGGCGTTCTGCGGCGTGCTGGTGCAGCTGTGGACCTTTGGCTCGCTGCCGGTTATTGCCCTGGGGCTGGCGTTCAGCTTTGCGTTTTACGGGCTGGTGCGTAAGAAAATCGCCGTTGAAGCGCAAACCGGCATGTTGTTCGAAACCCTGTGGCTGCTGCCCGTGGCCGCGATTTATCTGTTTGGTATTGCCGACAGCGCCACCAGCCATATGGGCAGCAACCCGTGGTCACTGAATCTGATGCTGATGGCCGCAGGTGTGGTGACAACCATCCCGCTGCTGTGCTTTACCGGTGCGGCAACGCGTCTGCGCCTCTCTACGCTGGGCTTCTTCCAGTACATTGGCCCAACGCTGATGTTCCTGCTGGCAGTGGTGTTTTACGGCGAAGTGCCGGGCGCAGATAAGATGGTAACCTTCGCGTTTATCTGGGTCGCACTGGCGGTATTCGTCGCGGATGCGATTTATACCCAGCGCAGGGTGCGCAAAGGGCTGTGATGTTGCCCTCACCCTAACCCTCTCCCACAGGGAGAGGGAATTCGATCGTAGGGCGGGTAAGCTCAGCGCCACCCGCCTGATTTTTACAGCCAGTTACGACGCTTAAAGTACAGATACGGCGCAAGCCCGGCGAGGATCATAAAGATAATCGCCCCCGGGTAACCAAAGCTCCAGCGCAGCTCCGGCATAAACTCAAAGTTCATCCCGTAGCTTGATGCCACAAGCGTAGGTGGCAGGAACACCACAGATACCACCGAGAAGATCTTGATGATGCGGTTCTGCTCGATATTGATAAAGCCCATTGCCGCCTGCATCAGGAAGTTAACTTTCTGGAACAGGGATTCGTTGTGCGGCAGCAGGGATTCGATATCGCGCAGGATCTCACGCGCCTGTTCCAGCTGACCACCCGGCAGACGCGCTTTACGCACCAGGAAGTTCAGCGCACGCTGGGTATCCATCAGACACAAACGCACCTTCCAGCCGATATCCTCCAGCTCCGCCAGCGTGGAAAGGGCTTCGTCATACTCATCACCCTGATGGCCTTCCATGATCACGCGGCTGAGCTTTTCCAGATCGCTGTAGATGTTTTCAATCTCATCCGCCAGTTGTTCGATTTTGGTTTCAAACAGATCGAGCAGCAGCTCATAGGCGTTTCCGTCGACCATTGCCTGGCTACGGGCGCGCATTCGGTAGAGACGAAACGCAGGTAATTCACGCTCACGCAGGGTAAACAGGCGACCATCGCGGATGGTAAATGCCACGGTGGAGTTACCGGCGTGATCTTCGGCATCTTCAAAGAAGAAGAAGGAGTGGATGTGCAGGCCGTCTTCGTCTTCAAAAAAACGGGCCGATGCTTCGATGTCTTCCAGTTCTGGACGGGTTGCCAGGCTTTGCCCCAGCTCAGATTGTACGCGAAGGCGTTCATCGTCGTCCGGCTCGACCAGATCCACCCATACTGCATCAATGAGGGGCTGCGACTCTTCGGCTTCAAGCCGAGTCAGTCGGTTATTTTCGAGTTGAAATGCGCTCAACATGACCGGGACTCCCAATGCAAAAAATATCGGACAGTTCGGTGGGCACACAGAAACAAATTGGGTTTCAGACCATTAAACAGCCTGACTCAGCGCGACGGGAATAATGCAGTCGCTGACAACCACTAAGGCCATCAGCAAGAGGAGATAGCCTTAGGAGTTGTTCCTGGTTGACAGGGAATTGAGCCAGTATCTACTGGGTGTGTCCAAGGCGAATGTCCTCTTAGCGTAATCGTGCGCGCATGTTACGCCAGCAGTAACTGTGGCGTCAACACGCAACGAAACGCTGAAGGGCATTAATTGACCTTCAACGTATAAGGCTAGCAGATTATTACAAAATAATGATATTTTTCTGAAAGTTACACAGTTTCCAGTCGGGCGTAGGCCGCCACCAGCCATTTGATCCCCTGCCCCTGGAATGCCACCTGCAACCGGCTGTGCTCGCCGCTGCCTTCAAGGTTCACAATGGTGCCTTCACCAAATTTCGCATGGCGCACGCGCTGGCCCAACTTATAACCGGTGTCGTTTTCCGACATCGGCGTCCCCATGCGCTGATGGCTGACAGGACGGCTGACACTGGCGCGCAGACGTACCTCTTCCACACACTCTTCCGGCAGTTCGCCGATAAAGCGCGATGGACGGTGATAAACCTCTTTGCCATACAGACGGCGGGTTTCGGCGTAGGTTAACGTCAGTTTTTGCATCGCGCGGGTGACCCCCACGTATGCCAGACGGCGTTCCTCTTCCAGACGTCCGCCTTCATCCAGCGACATCTGGCTCGGGAACATCCCCTCTTCCATCCCGACAATAAACACCTGCGGGAACTCCAGCCCTTTGGCAGAGTGCAGGGTCATCAGCTGCACCGCATCCTGCCAGGTATCCGCCTGCCCTTCACCGGCTTCCAGCGCGGCGTGGGAGAGGAATGCCTGAAGCGGCATCAGATCTTCATCTTCTTCGTTGTAGCTGAACTGGCGCGTTGCCGTGACCAGTTCCTCTAAGTTCTCAATACGGGTCTGACCCTTCTCGCCTTTTTCCTGCTCGTACATCATCCACAGACCGGAATCTTTGATAACCCGGTCAGTCTGCACATGCAGCGGCATATCTGCCGTTTCCTGCGCGAGGGCGTCAATCAGCTCAAGGAAGCGCTGCAACGCGCTGGCCGCACGTCCGGCGAGGGCTTTTTCCTGCAACAGCTCGCGGCAAGCCTGCCAAAGCGTGAGCTGGCGATCGCGCGATGCCTGACGCACCACGTCCAGCGTTCTGTCACCAATGCCGCGCGTTGGGGTATTCACCACGCGCTCGAAGGCCGCGTCGTCGTTGCGGTTGGCCATCAGACGCAGATACGAGAGCGCATCTTTAATTTCCTGGCGTTCGAAGAAGCGCATCCCGCCATAAATCCGGTACGGCATACTCACCTGCAACAACGCCTCTTCCAGCACACGCGACTGGGCGTTGCTGCGATAGAGGATGGCACACTGCTCCAGCGCGCCGCCGTTGTCCTGCCAGGTTTTGATGCGGTTAACCACAAAGCGCGCTTCATCGAGTTCGTTAAAAGCACAGTAGAGGGAGATGGGCTCGCCATCGACGCCATCGGTCCACAGCTTTTTGCCCAGACGCCCGTTGTTGTTTTCAATCAGGGCGTTCGCCGCGCTCAGAATGTTGCTGGTCGAACGGTAGTTCTGTTCCAGACGGATGGTTTCTGCGCCCGGGAAGTCGTTGAGGAAGCGCTGGATGTTTTCCACCTGCGCCCCACGCCAGCCGTAGATAGACTGGTCATCATCGCCCACGATCATCACCTTGCCGGTATCGCCAGCCAGCATCCGGATCCAGGCATACTGAATGTTGTTGGTATCCTGGAATTCGTCCACCAGGATATTGGTAAAACGTTCACGGTAATGCTGGAGAATATGCGGCTTGTTCAGCCACAGCTCGTGGGCGCGCAGCAGCAGTTCGGCAAAGTCCACCAGACCGGCGCGATCGCAGGCCTCCTGGTAGGCCTTATACACGTTCTGCCAGGTCTGCTCGACCGGGTTGCCGAAGCTCTGAATATGATGCGGGCGCAGCCCTTCGTCTTTTTGACCGTTGATGTACCACATGGCCTGACGCGGCGGCCACTGTTTCTCATCAAGGTTCATCGCCTTGATCAGGCGTTTCAGCAAACGGAGCTGGTCTTCACTGTCGAGGATCTGGAAGTCCTGCGGCAGGTTAGCATCCATATGGTGCGCGCGCAGCAAACGGTGCGCCAGACCGTGGAAAGTGCCTACCCACATACCGCCCTGGCTTGTGCCCATCAGCTGCGCGATGCGGTGACGCATCTCTGCCGCTGCTTTGTTGGTAAACGTCACCGCCATAATGGAATACGGTGAGCAGTTTTCTACGCTTTGCAGCCACGCGATACGGTGCACCAGGACGCGCGTCTTACCACTGCCCGCCCCAGCCAGAACCAGCAGGTTAGTTCGCGATGCGGCAACCGCGTCACGCTGTTTGTCATTAAGGCTGTCGAGAAGGTAGGAAACGTCCATTGGCACCGCCAGGTCATGTCGGGCAGGCGAACGTCATGCATTCGCCAAAACCCTGGTAATTTATACAATATTACTGGTGATTATATCAGCGTGGTGAGGGATGCCAACCGCGAAATTTCTATGTGTGGCAGCAGCCGGCTGTCCTGGGTCTGCATCAGATCGGCCTTTTCTGGCTTGATCCAGCACGCCTGCATCCCGCAGCGGATCGCCCCGGCAACGTCCGTAGTCAGATCATCGCCCACGTGCAGGATCTTGCCTGTCGGCAGGTCGAGTTTTTCCGCTGCCAGGTGGTACATATCGTTGAAAGGCTTAGAGCGCCCATCCGGGCCTGCACGCAGCACGAATTCAAAATAGTCGCCAAGACCAAAGAGTTCAGGCTGCGCATTGCCGTTGGTGATCGCCACCAGCGGCCACTTTTCAGCCAGCGCTTTCAGGGTGTCGTGGGTTTCCTGCGGCACATCGATGCGGCTACGCCATTTTGCGAAGTTTTCCATCGCCGCTTCGGCACCGATGGCCGCATCGTGCGCACTCATGCCGACATTTAGCATCGCCTGCTCCACCGCACGGCGACGCCATTCAGAGACATCGTGATAAATATCCGGCTCGGTTTCCCGCAGCGCCTGACGCAGACGCTGGAAGTCTTTGTTCTGCATCTCTTTCAGGGCTGGGTGGTAGTTCTGTACAAACGCCAGGGACTCTTGCTCAGTGCGCAAGATAACCGGGTGGTTGTCATAAAGGGTGTCATCAAGGTCAAACGTCAGGGCTGAAATCTGACCTAATGGTCGGTAAAAACGCATTATTTCCCCCGTTTGGCGCGTGGATGCGCCGCATCGTACACCGAGGCAAGGTGTTGAAAATCAAGGTGGGTATAGATTTGAGTGGTCGATAAGTTGGCGTGACCTAACAGCTCCTGCACGCCGCGTAAATCACCGCTCGATTCAAGCATGTGGGTGGCAAAAGAGTGGCGCAGCTTGTGTGGGTGAACATGGCTGTTCAGCCCTTGCTTGATGCCCCACTCCGCAAAGCGTTTCTGCACGTTTCGCGCCGAAATGCGCTTGCCGAGCTTCGATAAAAACAGGGCGTTTTCCTCTGCGCCAAACAACCCGCGCAGATCCAGCCAGTGCTCAATCCAGGACACCGCATTGCGGCCAATCGGTAAGCGGCGCTCTTTGCTGCCTTTACCCATCACCCACACTTCACCGGTATCAAGATCGAGATGTTTTAAATCGAGGTTCACCAGCTCAGAAAGACGCAGCCCCGCACCGTACATCACCTCCAGCATGGCACGATCGCGCACGGCCAGCGGATCGTTAAGATCGATATCCAGCAGGCGGTTTACATCGTCTACATCGATATTCTTGGGCAGATGACGCGGGGCTTTTGGCGTGGCGATCCCTTTCGCCGGATTGGCTTTCAGGCCGCCCTGGCTGACCAGCCAGTCGAAGAAACTGCGCAGCGCAGAAAGCCTGAGCGCCAGGCTTGCCGGGCTTAGCCCCTTGCGGCGGCTACGCACCACAAAGGCTCGCACGGTAGCAGCGTCACATTGTTGCCAGCTTTTCAGGCCGATTTCTTCGGCAATCTGCATGATGGCATCAAGCTGACGCTGATAGTTGAGCAGCGTAATCGGGCTTAGCTGACGCTCAACGCCCAGATAACGCAGGAAGCGCGTGACGTCAGTCGAGAGCAGTACGTCCGTCATACCCGTTCAATCCAGCGCTCCAGTAGCTCAGGCAGCATGAGCGCCAGCTCCTGCAACAGGTGTGTCCCCTGCCCTTGCTCATAGTGGTGCGCATCACGGCTGGTGAACAACATCACGCCTAAATCGCCATCGCGCCCCATCAGCGACATCGCCACCGAACCAATGGCTTTGGCCTCTGGCAACACCACCAGCAGCTCAGGTCCGTTCAGCGGCCCAAGATAGTGGTTCTCGTGGCCAAGACGCTGAATGCGCAGCGGTTCAAACGCCTGACGGTTTAGTGCCAGATGAGTAAAACCGGAGGGCGCGCCGATGCGCCAGCGGTCAGGGAAGAGGCGGAGCGTTGCGCCTGCCAGCCCCAGTTCACGCGCCCAGCGATGGAAGCGGCTGAGAAACTCGTCAAGGCTGTGCGCCGAGGCCAGACGCGCCTGCAAATGCAGCAAGCGATAGAACAGGCTTTCGTTGTTACTTGCCTGTTCCATTAACAGCGTCATGTTCTCTTCGAGCTGATTGATATGGTTACGCGAGCGTGCCATGTGCCATTCGACCAGCGACACCGATTCACGCACCGGATGGGGCACGCGCATCTGTTCGACAACGCGTGCATTACGGATAAAAAACTCAGGATTGCGCAGCAGGTAATCAATAACAGCTCTGTCGTCCAGTTCCGTTTCTGATGCCTGAAGTTCTTCCCCTGGTTGTTTCATAGATGGATAAACCCGTCATAGACATGTGCCGCCGGGCCAGTCATATACAGTGGATGACCCGGTCCTTTCCAGGCGATATCAAGGCGACCACCTGGTAACTCCACGCGAACCTCTTCCGCCAGTAATCCCTGAGAGATACCGACGGCAACTGCCGCACAGGCGCCGCTTCCGCAGGCCTGGGTTTCACCCGCACCGCGCTCGTAAACACGCAGACGGATATGTTCGCGTTTTACCACCTGCATAAAGCCGATATTTGCACGCTCCGGGAAACGCTCGTGGCTTTCCAGCACTGGACCCAGCGTTTCTACTGCGGCGGTATCAACATTATCGACCTGAATCACGCAGTGTGGGTTGCCCATAGAGACAACGCCGCACAATACTGTCTGCTCGGCCGCACGCATAATATAGGTCTTTTCCGCTTTGTTAGCGCGAAACGGCACCGCGGATGGCTCAAAGTTTGGCTCGCCCATATTCACACGCACCAGCTCATCGTCGGTGACGCTCAGGATCATGCGTCCGTTTGCCGTGCTCACGCGAATATCACGCTTGTTGGTCAGCCCTTTCAGGCGAACAAAGCGGGCAAAACAGCGCGCGCCGTTACCACACTGCGACACTTCGCTACCGTCGGCGTTAAAAATGCGATAGTGAAAATCGAGGTCAGGATCGTAGGGTGGCTCAACCACCAGCAGCTGATCAAACCCTACGCCCAGATGTCGATCCGCCAGGCGGCGGATCAGTTCTGGTGAGAAAAAGACATTCTGCGTTACCGCGTCGACGACCATAAAATCGTTGCCAAGGCCATGCATTTTAGAGAACTGCATCATTTGCTCCATTGCGCGGGTACAGAACGTAATTATCAGAGATTAACCTGAGTCGGGCCGCCATTATCACCGCGATCGTTAGTATCCGGCGAAGAGGACTCGATGGTGCTTGGTGCCGGTTTCGTCGGCGGTGGCGCGGTTTTATCCGCTGGCGGGAAGTACAGTGGTCCCTTCAGCCCGCAGCCAGTCAGGCTAAACAGCGTGATGAGAACGGCAAGCGTTCGGAAAACGTTTTTCATTATAAAGTTGCCCGTAAGTTCAAATCTGTTTCTATCATCGCAGGAGAAGACACAAAAGCAAGAGTTTGCCGCTTTCCTGCAACGGGAATTATTTAGCGTTATACTGCCGCCATCACGAAAAACAGGAACAAAACCATGAACGACAGTGAATTTCATCGCCTTGCCGACAACCTGTGGATGACCATCGAAGAGCGTCTTGACGACTGGGAGGGCGACAGCGATATCGATTGTGAAATCAACGGCGGTATCCTGACCCTAAGCTTCGAAAATGGCAGCAAAATTATTATTAACCGTCAGGAGCCACTTCACCAGGTCTGGCTGGCAGCCAAGCAGGGCGGCTACCATTTCGATCTCAAAGAGGGCGAATGGGTTTGCGACCGTAGCGATGAAACGTTCTGGGATCTGCTGGAACAGGCAGCGACTGCGCAGGCAGGCGAGGAAGTGAGTTTCAGGTAGTTTTGTTGCCCGGTGGCGGCTACGCCTTACCGGGCCTACAACAGCTCGGGCCGTAGGCCGGGTAAGCGTGAGCGCCACCCGGCGAACAGCATCAGGAGAAATACTGCTGCAACAGCGGCGCGGTATCCTGATTTGCAGGCGCTACAGGCGTGACGGCCTGCGTACGGAACGGGATCACCTGCACGCGGCCATCAACATTCACAATCTGGTAGAACTGCGGCAGGTTGAAGTTGATAAAGCTGGAGCCGTAGGTGAAGCGGTCGTGAGACGACGAGTAGAAGCGGCTGACATCGCGCACCAGCTCTTCTTTGCTGCCTTCACAGTGGTGATAAACCTCGGCACGGTTGGTTTCATCCAGAATATAGATGTTGAAACCGGCATCATCACCCGACTCTTCGAAGAAGAACTGAATAATCCCTTCGCTGGCAAAACCATCCACCACCTGCGGCAGTTTGACGTGGTTGGTTTCCACCTGCACGGACAGGCCATGCAGCTTGTTGTGCGAAATCGCGCCGTAAAACTCGATGGCGTTTTCCAGTTTCTGTACCGACACGTTCAGGCGTTCAAAGAACAAGCCCCAGGTCTGGCCGGAGACGCGCAGCGCTTTAAAGCGCCCGGTTTCCTGGCGGGTACTGGAAAGACGCAGCTCAATACACTCAGAAACCAGCTGCTGTACGCGGGTACGGATCAAACCGCGCAGATGCTGGCTGTAGCAGAACACTTCCACGCTGTCAGGTGGCGCAGCATCCTGGTGCATCTTACCGAGAATGGTTTTCAGCGCTTCGATCATCGCCTGCTCACCGTTGAAATGCAGGGTACGCACTTCGTTCCACGAGTTGCGATACAGCAGGTCAACGCTGCCAACCAGGCAGTTTTGCTGCTCGCCAAAGCTAAAGACATCCAGCTTGCGGAAGTCAAAATGGACCACCTGATTGCGGAAGGCCGCCGTCGGGTCGTATTCCAGGTTGACGATAATTGCCAGATGACGGATCTCACACGGGCTGTAGAGCGCTTTCGGCGTTGGCGCAGGCAAGCGCAGCGGGAAGTGGTGCGAAACGTCAGCGACCATCTCCTGCAACTTCGCTAAATCGACGACCTCGTTGCCTTTAATAAACAACCGGGTGCGTGAAGTCAGCAGGCCGTTAAACCAGGCCCAGGCCACCAGCTTGTTCAGGTAGCGGTTATATTCCAGCGGCTGATGGCTGATGATCGAATCCATGCTTGGCGCACGGTTGTACAGATACCATCCGGTGCGGTTCGCGCGGCCCGGCGGCACATAGATAAAGGTCAGATTTGGTTCAGACAGGTCAGGTGAAATCTGCGGGTTAACCAGCGTGACTTTACCCGGCAGCGCTTCGAACGCGGCATACAGTTTACGGGTTAACACCCCGATATCCTGCGGGCTGGCCGATACGCTGAGGTTATTACGGCGCGCAAAGCGGATAAGATTACGGTAGCTTTGCATCATCGCATCGAGCAGTTCGTTGTGCGCTTCACGCACCTGATCGATTTTCCAGTTGGCGCGGTTGTCGAGCATAGACAGACGTTCTTCGTCCCATCCCCACTCTTTAACTAACTGACTGACCACTTCACGACGCCAGCCAACGCAGGCGCGTTCGCGGCTCAGTTTTTCACAAACCTTGAGATAGAAACATCGACGCACCAGGTCAAGACGCGTGGTGTCATCAATGGCTTTCAGGTATTCGGTGACGCGTTCCAGCATCATGCAGTAGGCATCAAGCCCGAAGGAGACAATCTCGCCATCGTGCAGACGCTGTTTGATATCTTTCGCCAGCAGGCGCGGCGTTGGGTATTCCCAGGAATAGGCTTCAAGCAGCAACGTCTTCAGCACCGCTTTGTACGGGGAATCGATACTTTTATACAGCTGCCACAGGCTCGCGCCAAAGTACTCTTCGGCCGACAGGGAGCTCAGGCCGCCCAGATCCAGCCATTCGTTTGGCGTCAGTACGCCCTGCGCATACAGCGACATGACGTAATCGTCGTAATGCTCTTCTTCTTCGCACGGCACCATATTCCACAGAATACGCTTACCGGCCAGACGAACGGCAGTACGGTAAAATTCATCCAGCAACAATATGTGCTGCGTCGAGCCGCAGTCTTCACCACCCAGACTGCCGCTTTCGTTATGACGGAAACGGTTTTCATCAATCAGGAAGAAGCTCACTTCCACGCCGAGCGATGCCGCCCAGCTTTCCAGCAGGCTGCATTTACGCTGCAACAGCTGGCGTTCTTCGTTATCGAGCCAGGATTGATGGCAGACCCAGATATCCAGATCTGAGGAACAGCTTTGCCCTACCGATGAGGTACTTCCCATGGAGTAAACGCCAGTGATTGGCAGCTCACCTTTCGGTGATTCCTGCGGCGGCATCCCTCGATAGAGTTCCAGCTCGTTCAGATAGTGCTGTTGGGTTTCATCAGGCGTGAAAAGGCAAATGCCCTGGGGAACGTTACCGTCGAGGTAACCCGGCATCAGCGGATGGTGATAGTGCAATAATGTCGGCAGCAGACTGTAAACCTGTTGGAAAGCAGGTCCCATGGCAGCAAGCGCGCGATCCACACGCAGTTGATTTATGGCATCCAGTCTCTGTTTCAGAGTCTCAATATAGAGGTACAAGACGTATCGCCTGATGTTTCCGGGTGTCGCAAACCATTCATAAATCGAACAATGGCGAGCCCGCAGTATTTCAAAAAGATAACCGTTACCCTTTTTCGCCCTTATCTTTATGGTAGTAGCGACGAAAAAATGGTCTAAAACGTGATCAATTTAACACCTTGCCGATTGACCGTAAAGAAAGTTGCGCTACATACAAAGTGTAGCATCAATCTGTACGTGTAAATTCCTGAATACGGCGGCGGGTGACGATAACGCCGCCCTGTCCCTCTCTGCATCATCTACCGTAAAACTGCCATCACAGAGACAACAATGTTAGGATGGTCAACGGTTGATAATGACGGTAACAAGCATGTTAGACAATGTTTTGAGAATTGCCACACGCCAAAGCCCCCTTGCGCTCTGGCAGGCACAATATGTTAAGCAGCGCCTTGAAGCCTGCCATTCTGGTTTGCGCGTCGAGCTGGTGCCAATGGTAACGCGCGGTGACATCATTCTTGATACGCCGCTGGCAAAAGTGGGCGGAAAAGGCTTATTTGTCAAAGAGCTGGAACTGGCATTGCTTGATAACCGCGCCGATATCGCCGTACATTCGATGAAAGATGTGCCCGTTGAGTTCCCGGAAGGTTTAGGGCTGGTGACCATCTGCGAGCGCGAAGATCCGCGCGACGCATTTGTTTCAAACCACTACGATTCGCTCGATGCGTTGCCACAGGGCAGCGTGGTTGGCACGTCAAGTTTACGTCGCCAGTGTCAGTTGGCAGAACGCCGCCCGGATCTGGTGATTCGCTCGCTTCGCGGCAACGTGGGCACACGCCTGAGTAAGCTGGATAACGGCGAATACGATGCGATTATTCTGGCCGTGGCGGGGCTGAAGCGTCTGGGGCTGGAATCGCGCGTCCGCGTTGCGCTGCCGCCAGAACTGTCGCTGCCGGCAGTCGGCCAGGGTGCAGTCGGTATTGAGTGCCGTCTGGATGATGCGCGTACCCGCGAGCTGCTCGCGCCGCTGAATCATGACGACACCGCAATTCGTGTCAAAGCCGAGCGCGCCATGAACACCCGTCTTGAAGGCGGCTGTCAGGTGCCAATTGGCAGCTATGCTGAATTAACCGATGGCGAGCTGTGGCTGCGCGCGCTGGTTGGCGCACCGGATGGCTCACAGATGGTTCGCGGCGAACGTCGCGGTAAGCCGCAAGATGCCGAACAGCTTGGCGTTTCGCTGGCGGAAGAGTTGCTCAATAACGGCGCCCGTGAAATTCTGGCGGACGTATATAACGGAGAACCCCCTGCATGAGTATTCTTGTCACCCGCCCTTCTCCCGCAGGAGAACAATTAGTGAGCCGTCTGCGCACACTGGGGCAGGTGGCCTGGAGTTTTCCGTTGATTGAATTCTCCCCCGGTCGGGAGCTGCCTGCGCTCGCCGACCAGATGAATACCTTGCAGGAAGGCGATCTGCTTTTTGCCCTGTCGCAACATGCCGTGGAGTTTGCCCATGCCCAGTTGCAACAGGCCGGATCGCACTGGCCCACCGCTCCGCGCTATTTCGCGATTGGGCGCACCACCGCACTGGCCCTGCATACCGTAAGTGGAATAGATATTCGCTATCCGTTAGATCGGGAAATTAGCGAAGTCTTGCTACAATTACCTGAATTACAAACTATTGCCGGAAAGCGCGCGCTCATTTTACGCGGTAACGGCGGGCGCGAATTGCTTGGCGAAACCTTAAGTGAACGTGGTGCTGACGTCACGTTCTGCGAATGCTATCAGCGCAATGCAAAAAATTATGATGGCGCGGAAGAAGCGATGCGTTGGCACATGCGCGGCGTCGATACCCTGGTGGTCACCAGTGGTGAAATGCTGCAACAGCTCTGGTCGCTGATTCCGCTTTGGTATCGTGAAAACTGGTTACTCCGCTGTCGGCTTCTGGTCGTCAGTGAGCGTCTGGCGAACCACGCCCGGGAACTGGGCTGGCAAGATATTCGGATCGCTGATAACGCCGACAACGATGCGCTGCTGCGCGCATTACAATAACTCTCATAATGGGAAGCCATAATGACGGAACACGAAAAATCCTCCGCCGTGGTTGAAGAGACCAGGGAGACTGTGGATACCACACCACAGTCAGAAACGACTGAGAAAACCGTTGAGAAGAAAAACGGCAGCAACAAAACCAGCCTGGTGCTAAGCGCGATTGCCATCGCCATTGCCCTGGCCGCCGGTGTTGGCCTGTATGGTCTGGTGAAACAACAAGGCACCAACCAGACGGCCACCAGCGATGCGCTGGTTAATCAGCTCACTGCCCTGCAAAAAGCGCAGGAAACGCAAAAAGATGAGCTGGAAAGCACTATCAAACAGCAGGCGACTGCACTTTCCGAAGCCAACAGCAAGCAAGAAGAGCTGACCAAACAGCTGAGTGAAGTGCAGCAAAAAGTCGCCACCATTTCCGGTACTGATGCCAAAACCTGGCTGCTTTCTCAGGCCGATTTCCTGGTGAAACTGGCCGGGCGTAAGCTCTGGAGCGATCAGGATGTCACCACCGCCGCCGCGCTGTTGAAAAGCGCCGATGCAAGCCTTGCCGACATGAACGACCCGAGCCTTATCACCGCACGTCGTGCCATTACCGAAGATATCGCCAGCCTGTCTGCCGTTTCTCAGGTCGACTACGACGGCATTATTCTCAAGGTCAATCAGCTCTCCAACCAGATTGATAACCTGCAACTGGCGGATAACAACGACGACGACTCCCCGATGGATTCCGACGGTACCGAGCTTTCCAGTTCGCTGGGCGAATGGCGCGTGAACCTGCAAAAAAGCTGGCAGAACTTTATGGACAGCTTTATTACCATCCGTCGTCGCGATGAAACCGCCGTACCGTTGTTAGCGCCGAACCAGGACGTCTATTTGCGCGAGAACATTCGCTCTCGTCTGCTGGTTGCCGCACAGGCGGTTCCGCGTCATCAGGAAGAGACGTACAAACAGGCGCTGGATAATGTCTCTACCTGGGTACGCGCTTACTACAACACCGATGATGCCACCACCCAGGCATTCCTCGAAGATATCGACAAGCTGAGCCAGCAGAACATCACCATGAATGTCCCGGATAAGCTGGCCAGCCAGCCAATTCTGGAAAAGCTGATGCAAACACGTGTACGTAACTTGCTGGCACAGCCAGGCGTTCCGGCGGAGCCTAACGCCGAAGCTCCTGCTGCTGCACCGGCAGCGCCAGCACCTGAAAACGCGCCACAGGGAGAGTAATCATGTTGAAAGTGTTATTACTCTTCTTACTGTTGATCGCCGGGATCGTCCTGGGGCCAATGCTTGCAGGGCATCAGGGTTATGTCCTGATCCAGACCGATAACTACAACATCGAAACCAGCGTGACCGGCCTGGTGATCATCCTGATCCTCGCGGTTGTCGTGCTGTTCGCCATTGAATGGATTCTGCGCCGCATTTTCCGTACCGGCGCGCATACCCGCGGCTGGTTTGTCGGTCGTAAACGCCGTCGCGCCCGCAAGCAGACTGAACAGGCGCTGCTTAAACTCGCCGAAGGTGACTATCAGCAGGTTGAAAAGCTGATGTCGAAAAATGCCGATCATGCAGAGCAGCCGGTGGTGAACTACTTGTTGGCGGCAGAAGCGGCGCAGCAGCGTGGTGATGAAGCCCGTGCGAATCAGCATCTTGAACGTGCTTCCGAGCTGGCTTCAAACGATCAGATCCCGGTTGAAATCACCCGCGTTCGTCTGCAACTTGCGCGTAATGAAAATCACGCAGCACGTCATGGCATCGACCGTCTGCTGGAAATCACCCCGCGTCACCCGGAAGTGCTGCGTCTTGCCGAGCAGGCCTATATCCGTACCGGTGCATGGGGCTCGCTGCTGGATATCATCCCATCGATGGCGAAGGCAGAGGTGGGCGATGACGAACACCGTGACGAACTTCAGCGCCTGGCATGGATTGGGCTGATGGATCAGGCGCGTGCCGATCTGGGCAGCGATGGTCTGAAAACCTGGTGGAAGAACCAGAGCCGTAAAACACGCCAGCAGATCCCGCTGCAAGTGGCGATGGCTGAACATCTGATTGAGTGTGACGATCATGACACCGCCCAGGAGATCCTCCTCGACGGCCTGAAACGCCAGTACGACGACCGTCTGGTGATGGTGATCCCACGCCTGAAAACCAACAACCCGGAGCAGCTGGAAAAAGTGTTACGCCAGCAGATCAAAACCGTGGGTGACCGCCCGCTGTTATGGAGCACGCTGGGTCAGTCGCTGATGAAACACGGCGAATGGCAGGAGGCGAGCCTCGCTTTCCGTGCAGCGCTAAAACAGCGTCCTGACGCGTTTGACTACGCCTGGCTTGCCGATACGCTGGACAAGCTCCACAAGCCGGAAGAGGCGGCAGCCATGCGCCGCGACGGGCTACTGCTAACCTTGCAAAATAATGCAAATCAGCAGTAACAAAACAGGAGGCCAGTCGGCCTCCTTTTTTTATCGCTCATCACCTGCTACATTCAATCCAACATCACCCGGAAATGAACCCGCCAATGTAACGACATCTTTTCATTAACCTTTTTTCATACACGCGCTGATTGCTGCGTGGACTAAATCGTTTTTGAAAGGAATGTCTTCATGAACTCGCTTTTGTATGCGCTTGTTGAAGCGCTGCGCAGCCACCGCTGGCTTCGCTTGCTGGCCTGCGCCTTTATCTTTACTTCACTGGGCAATGGATTAACGCAGGTTGTGGTGTTTGGCCTGCTGTTGCAGTGGCAGGCACCCGCCGCCCTGTTAACCCTCGCCTATTTCTTTGCCACCGTACCCGGGTTTATCGGCAGCCTGATCGGCGAAAGATTATGCCTGCGCTTTTCACCGATCGGTTTGCTGGTGCTGACGGAGCTGCTGGGGTTAATCGCCCTGCTCTTCCCTATGCTTGGCGTGCATTACCACAGCATTCCGGCGTTACTTGCCGTGCAATCCGCGGAAGCGCTCCTGAGCGGAATGAGCTGGCCGGCACTGACCTTATTGTTCAAACGTGGGCTGACAGAACATGAACTCCCCGCGGCCACCTGCCTTGAGAATGTGATTTTTGCCTCTCAGGTACTGTTAGGGACAGGGCTGGGTGTGGTGCTGTTTCAGCGGATCCCCGTTCAGCCGTTACTGGTAATAGATGCAGCGAGCTTTCTGGGTTCGATACTGATGTTGTTTCTGGCAGGAAAGGCGTTTATCTCCCGGGCAACACCGAAACCCGCTGATGAGCAACCGTCCGTCACGTTACGCTGGCAGCATCTCACGGTACGGCAAAAGCGTAGCCTGCTGCTGTTACCCGCGCTGGCGGCCGTAGGCTCGCCTGCTATGGCGCTGCTTCCGGCCCTGGTGCAGCAGATCCAACCTGCCGATGCAGCCAGCCTCGCCCTGCCCCTGCTCTTCGCCAGAAGCCTGGGCCAGCTGTGCGGCCCTATGCTGCTTAAGAAAGACAGCCTGGCGCGATACGCGGCGAAAAACCGCCTGCTGCTGATTTGCATGAGCGTATTTCTGCTGGCATATGGCGTGATACCGTTTGTATCAGGGGGCGCGGTGGTGGCACTGGGGATGGTCTTTATCGCCCATCTGGCATCAAACATTGTCTTTGCGGCGGGAACGTTTGGGGTACTGAGTAGCTTTCATGCCATGCAGATCGCTTCAGCCAGCGGTAAAGCCTGGCGATGGCAGACGATCAGCGCCTCACTCTTTACCGGTATTGCCGCTCTGGCAACGATATCGCTTGGCGCAATTCAGACACTGTATGTGGTCTCTGCCAGTGCGCTGCTGCTGGTTGCCCTCATCATGGCGCGTTTCCGGGAATAAGGCATAAAAAAACGCCTGCTAAAAAGCAGGCGTTAAAACAGGTCTGTAAGACAACATATTGGTGCTTCACTCAACGTTATGTCCATGGTGTTTGATGAGGCCGAAGCGACATCTGTCTGTGGACGATAAGCACCGTAAACGGCTCTGCGTCATTCCGGAGTTTATGAGGCACTAAGGCGAACATAAGAGATGGAATGAGCATCTACACGTATATTATTGCACGTTACATGCCAGAGTTGCACCAGAGAGTGTTATCCCGCGCAACATTTTAAAATAAAAGGCTTTTTCGTTATTCTGGCAACGGTTGTGCCCCAGAAAGCACAGGCAAAGCGATCAAAGTGTTGCCTGGAAGCGACAGCAATAGCGCCAGAAGGCTAAACGTTTATTTTTCAGTGAATTAGGTGTCGCTGAATCACGACAAAGATACCGGGCGTTGTCGGGGAATGACAACAGCAGTGAGGAACGACAGAAAACAAAAAACCCCGCCGAAGCGGGGTTCAAAATTGGTCGGCGAGAGAGGATTCGAACCTCCGACCCACTGGTCCCAAACCAGTTGCGCTACCAAGCTGCGCTACTCGCCGATGTACTGCTTTTTTGAATTTTTAGTTCAATTCATTTTAAAAGTCGTGGTGCGAGGGGGGGGACTCGAACCCCCACATCCTAAGGACACTAACACCTGAAGCTAGCGCGTCTACCAATTCCGCCACCTTCGCAATTCACAACTCTTCAAATAATGGGGTGGCTAATGGGATTCGAACCCACGACAACTGGAATCACAATCCAGGGCTCTACCAACTGAGCTATAGCCACCACTGATAATACTTTCACGCGGTACTGACTACTTCTCAGACCACCGCAGCTCTAGCGCCGGGACAAAATGGCGCGCCCGACAGGATTCGAACCTGAGACCTCTGCCTCCGGAGGGCAGCGCTCTATCCAGCTGAGCTACGGGCGCTTAGCGCCGTTGCGGGGCTGGATATTACGTACCTCCGTCCCCGCTGTCTAGTGCTTTTTTTAAAAAAATGCGCGTTTGGTTATGCTTTGCACACTTTGCCGCTTATTCCTCCACTTTCTGCGTGGAGGCACGGCGGCCAAGGCCAAACAACTTGTACCCTGCGGTCACGGCGGCCAGGAAGATCATCCCGACAAACAGCGACATGCGGGTATCGTCATTAAAGTACATACCGATTAAAACGCAAATCAGGAACGCCATCGTTAAATAGTTCGCCCACGGGAACAGAATGGAGCGGAACGGATGGCTGGCAATCGCCTTTTTGTGTGCCTGACGGAAACGCAGCTGGCTAATCAGGATCACAAACCACGGGATCATCCCCGGCAACACGCTGGCGCTATACACGTAGACAAACACGCGCTGTGGATTCGGGATGATGTAGTTCAGGCATGAACCAATCAGCAGGATCACAATCGATACCGCCACGCCCGCAACCGGAACGCCTGCACGGGACACTTTCCCCATTGCCGCTGGCAGCTGGTTGTTTTTGGAAAGTGCATACAACATACGGCCGCAGCTGTACATTCCGCTGTTACAACCGGACAGCGCAGCCGTCAGGACCACAAAGTTGATGATCCCTGCCGCCGCCGTGATACCAATCTTCGCAAAGGTTAAAACAAACGGGCTACCGGTCGTACCGATTTCATTCCACGGGAAGATGGTTACGATGACGAAGATCGCGCCCACATAGAAAATCAGGATGCGCCACAGTACCTTGCCTACCGCACTGCGCAATGTAACCTGCGGGTTTTTCGCTTCGCCGGCGGTGATACCAATCAGTTCAACACCCTGATAAGAGGCCACGACGATACACAGCGCGGTCAGGAAGCCCTTCCAGCCACCCGCGAAGAAGCCGCCGTTCTCGGTCAGGTTACCAAAGCCGATGGCGTGTCCGCCGTTGCCAATACCGAAGAAGATCACGCCCAGGCCGACCACAATCATCACAATGATGGTGGTGACTTTGATCATCGCGAACCAGAATTCAATCTCACCGTACAGACGCACGGCGGCAAGGTTGGCCAGCGCCACTAACCCCACGGCGATAAGCGCGGGTATCCACTGGACCATATCCGGGAACCAGAACTGCACGTAGACCCCGATCGCGGTGATTTCCGAGATGCCAACGGCCATCCACATAAACCAGTACGACCAGGCGGTCAGGTAGCCAAAGAACGGGCTCATATAGCGGTGCGCGTAAACGGCGAATGAACCGGTCACCGGCTCCAGGAAAAGCATTTCGCCCATCGAACGCATGATGAAGAAGACGAACAGCCCGGCGATGATATACGCCAGTAATACAGACGGGCCAGCCCATTTGAGCGTACTTGCGGAGCCCATAAACAGGCCAACGCCGATAGTGCCGCCCAGCGCTATCAATTCGATATGTCGAGCCTCCAGCCCACGCTGAAGCTCAGGTTTTTTCTCTGCCATAAATCCTCGGTTGTGTTTGCTGTTTCCCGGCTTTTACCGGTTTTATTTTTTTGGGGTACTGAAATATGCGGGGGAATGGTTTCTTAAATTCTGCTAAATGGCAAACGATGCATTAAAAAAATGAATGTATTGCACAGATACGCAGCAGTTTTGCAGGGGAGTTGCAGCGCGAATAGCATATCGCGCTACATTTTGATTACATTTTTCCGGTGTAGTGCCAGGTGAGATAGCGCAGCAAACGAATCTGCCGTTTGATACGTGTAGGCTGAGATAACAGGCGATACAGCCACTCCAGCCCCAGGCGCTGCCACACCTTTGGTGCACGCTTAACATGGCCGGTAAAGACATCGTAAGTGCCGCCCACGCCCATGTAGAGCGCATTCGGGCACACCAGACGGCAATCACGCATCAGGATCTCCTGGCGCGGAGACCCCATAGCCACCGTCACTATTTTCGCGCCGCTGTCGCGCACGCGCTCAAACAGCGCCTGCCGGTCTTCCGGTTTGAAATACCCGTCCTGGCTGCCAACGATATTCACATTCCACTGGCCACGCAGTTTCTGTTCCGTCTGTGCCAGCACGTCCGGCTTACCGCCTATCAGGAATACGGGCGTGCCTTCAGCCCCAGCACGCGCCATCAGGGCTTCCCACAGGTCTGCGCCTGCGACACGAGAAACCTGCGCACCCGGGTATTTTTTCCGGACAGAACGCACCACGCTGATACCGTCGGCGTATTTAAACTCTGCGGCTTCTATCAGGCTTTTCACTTCAGCGTTATCTTCTATCGCCAGCATCTTTTCTGCGTTGATGGCCACCAGCGTGCCCGATTTCATCTGCCCTTCGGAGAACAGATAATCCAGCGCGTGTTGCATATCACGCCAGCCGATAAGCTGTATGCCGCGCAACGCGTAAAGCGGCGCGGAAGTCGTGTCAGTCATAACATCCTTACTCAGACTTGCGAAAGCGTTCTGCTACCGCGTGGCTCGCGTTTATGCACAAGCCCCGCACTGTCAAATAACCAGTACAACAGTTTTGCCAGCAGCAGGCAGACGCCGAAAATTACCATGAAGAAAACCACGCGCGACACGAACGAATCCAGACCTTCGCGCGCCAGAACGATCATATTGAAAATGGCCCCAAAACAGAAACTGTGCAATATTGCTGCTTTGTAGCGATTAGTCTCTTCATTGCCGCGCTGGTAAAGCCAGTCAAACCACTTAATGATTAACCCGACCACCACCGCGCCCGGCAGGATAAACCATGTCCCGCCCATCACCACCAGCGAACCAATCAGCGTAGGTGAAATTGCCAGCCCTGAGTGGTTGTTGAGGACTTCCCAGGTGAAGTAGTTCGCCGTATTCAGCACAATACCTGGGCGGTCAGGCCACAGCCACGTCGGAATAAAGACGTAGAAATCACGCACAATCGGCGCCAGACCCTGGAAATCAATCTTGTCGTAGTTTTGCAGCAACAGCGCCAGGTTTTCCCACGGCGAGAAGGTATCGCGCGTGAGGTACAGGAAGGTGTAAAACGCCTCATCGCCGGCCACGTTCATCCCGTAGCGTTTGAGCGCCAGCCAGAACATCCCCACGATGCCAAACACCCCTGCCGCCACCAGCATCCATAAAGAGATCCAGCCGCGAATGATGCCGATGAACAGGAAGATGGCGAACGCGATGATGATGTTGGCGCGCGTACCGCCAACAATCATGTAGGTCAGCACGCCAAACGCGACAGTACTGACCAGGAAAAACAGCCAGGCTTTGCTGTCCTGACGCAGGAAAAAGACCACCAGCATCGCCGGGATGAAGAAGTAGAAGAAGCGCTTAAGTGCCACGCCTGAGACTTCTGCGGAAAATATCTGGCTGTAGGACTGCAACTTAAACAGCAGAAAACCGTTATGCATAAAGAAGATGCCCACACTCACCAGAGCAATGGTCATCAGCATCACCCATGTCAGATGCGTCTCTACCCGGTTCATGGTAAAGAGCGCCCGGCGTGGCGCAGTCTCTTTTGCTGACCGCAGTCGGGTCTTATACGTGACGTAGTAAACCGCGTAGAAACAGGTTGCCGACAGTAATGCCTGCATCAGGATCTCCGGCGGGGCGACACTCACGTCAAACCGGAAAACCAAAATACTGGTCAGCGGGAAACCAAAGTAAAAGGTCAGCAGGAACAGCAGCGAGAAAAAGACGTTGAAATTAAAGCGCACGCGCCGGAATTCAAACCAGGTCAGCGTGGCAATAAATAAGGCGCTCAGAAGCCAAATCACCAACAAGCCGCTAAATTGCAACTGGCTCATGCATTGTCTCCTGAAGCGATACGCAGTGCGCGATGCCACGGCGTGAGGTAATTCGGGCTGAAAAAGTCGATGGTATTTTTGTCCACCAGCGCCAGCTGACGCTGCGCTTCACGCACCACATCCACGGTCAGCGTGTCTGAGGTAAACAGCACCGGCAGATGCTGCGCGGCCATATCCTGCCAGAACGGGTTTTCGCGATTAAGCACGCACGGAATACCAGCCTGAATAAGCAGGCACAACGTGCCGATCCCCTGCTGGCGGGCAAAGATAAAATACCCCAGGTCGCACCGGCGCAACAGCGCGAGGTAGTCATCAAATTCCAGCTTATCACTGAGAATTTGCAGGTTCTGCGCACTAAACAGTGCCAGCCCCTGCTGACGTACTTCGTCGATATACGCGTGATTATTCGCCGGATAACCCATCGGCACAATGACATTCACCGTATCGCCAAACTGGCGATGTATCGCCTTCAGGGCCGCGACATGTTCGTTACTGCGATCGCCGGAGTTGCCCACCAGAATCGTCAGTTTGCCTTCCCGCGCGACATCATTTGCCATGTTGTTTAGCGCCGGGTTCATCCGGGTCGGGAAATAGAGCAGCTCCCCCCGCACGTTCGGATGCAGTCGGGCAAAGTAACTGAGGTCGCCTCGGGTGGCAAAAACACAGCCCACGCGCCCCTGCGCCATCCTTCTTAGCGGATAGAAGAGACGGAATTTCCAGCCACGGGACACTTCATACAGATCCGCGCCCCAGATATGCCAGCTGCACTGAGAGGGTTTAATCCCACCGCTTAACAGCGCCAGCCACAGGCCGGTGTTGAACTGACCGTGGAAAAAGAACCGTTGTTCGCGGTTGGTTTTTGCTCTGGCTACAACCGCTTTTGCCAGCGCGGTCTTATCCGGCCAGAAGGTCACGTTTAGCGCCGGGTAAGCCGCGCTCAGGCCATTCTCCTGGCCTGCAACCATAAACTCGCGCGCATCCGTGTTGCCGGATGCCAGCTCATCATTGAAAAACCGTAGAACGGTCTGGTTATGGTGTGGGATGTCCGATCCCAGAATGTGAATCAGTGCAGTCATGCGCGTTTACGCCAAAGTAAAAATACGCCGCAACAGGCAGCGAAATAAACAATGTAAGTTGCCATATAGGCCTGTGCCGCCCCCAGAGCGCCGTGCGCAGGGATCAGCCAGTGAGAGAACGCAGTGAGTAGCGTAAATTGGCTAATCTCCGCCAGGATATACAACCGCAGCGAGGCTTTTGCTATCACCAGATAGCCGAATACGTAAGCACCTACTTTCAATACATCGCCCACCAGCTGCCAGGCAAACAGGTCGCGCATAGCGGTGAACTTCGCTGAGAACAGCAGCCAGATGGCAACATCACGCAACAGCCAGACGGTAAAACTGGCAACCGCAACAGCAGGAAGCACAAAACGCAGGGAGCGGATTATCTCACGCGTAATCTCTTTTCTTTCGGTCAGGCGCGATAAGGTTGGCAGCAACCAGACGCTAAAGGAAGCCGTTATAAATTGGAGGTAGGCATCAGAAATGCTGCTCACGCCCTGCCAAATCCCCACTTCATCCCAGCTGTAATGCGCGGCCAGCAGGTTTCGCATCATCACGTAAGCCACTGGAATGGTTACCGAAGTGATGAGCGCCATCAGGGTAAATTTCCCGAGCTGCCCCGCCAGCGCCTTGTCCCACTGCGGCTTGAGGTAGTGCAGCGGAATAGTCCCCCGACGCATCAGCATAAACGCGGCCGGCACCACAACCAGCGCCGGAACCAGCGCCAGGCCTAACAGAGCCCCTTCATAACCGCCCAGAAGAAAACAAAAGTAGTAGGCAATCACCCCAATGATGCTGCCGAGGATCAGCGCCAGCGCGTTGCCGGCGGCGTCGCGAAAACCTTTCATCAGCGCCAGCAGCAGGTTTGCCCAGGCAATCCCCATCTGCACCAGCGCAACCAGCCGCACCAACCCCTGATAGTCGGCATGGCCAAACAGCCCCTGGCTGATGGGCGCTGAAGCCAGCAGGAAGACAACGGCCAACAGCGTAGAAAAGCCCAGCACCATCGCTGATGAGGTTCCCACCACAGAACGCAGTTTTTCCGCATCATCATGATGCTGCGCGACAAATTTGGTCACGCCGTTGAAAATTCCGGCACCAGCCAGAACGCCAAGTACCGTGACCAGCTGACGAAAATTCCCCGCCAGCCCAACACCTGAAGGGCCAAATGACACGGCCAGCAGCTTGACGACCAGTAATCCGGCGCCAATTTTTACAAGTGTGGACGCGGCGGTCCACACCGATGCTTTTGCCAGAGACATATCAGCCGAAATAACTCAGGAGGGTATTAATCACCGTACGCTGGTTAACCGGCGCGAGGTTGTAGAACAGTGGCAGGCGAAGCAAACGCTCACTTTCCTGCGTAGTATAACGGTCTTCACCGGCAAACACCCCGAAGGCTTCACCAGCCGGGCTGCTGTGCAGCGGAATGTAATGGAATACCGCCATAATTTCAGCTTCTTTGAGCCACGCAATCAGCTGGCCGCGGTCATTGTTATCGCGCAGCTTGATGTAGAACATATGGGCGTTGTGGACGCAGTCAGCCGGAATGGTCGGCAGCTCAATACGTCCGGCTTTTGCCAGCGGCTCCAGCGCATCATAGTAGGTTTGCCACAGCGTCAGACGCTGCTGGTTAATGCGCTCTGCGGCTTCCAGCTGTGCCCACAGGTATGCCGCCTGTAAGTCCGCCATCAGGTAGCTGGACCCAATATCGCGCCAGGTGTATTTGTCCACCTGGCCGCGGAAGAACTGGCTACGGTTGGTGCCTTTTTCGCGGATAACCTCAGCACGCTCGACCAGCGCGCGGTCGTTAATCAACGTCGCGCCGCCTTCACCGCCCGCGGTGTAGTTCTTGGTTTCGTGGAAACTAAAACAGCCGATATGGCCAATCGTCCCGAGCGCACGGCCTTTGTAGGTGGACATCACACCCTGTGCGGCATCTTCCACCACGAACAGGTTATGCTTTTTGGCAATCGCCATGATGGTGTCCATTTCACAGGCCACACCCGCATAGTGAACCGGGACAATCGCCCGCGTTTTCTCGGTGATCGCCTCTTCAATCAGCGTTTCGTCGATGTTCATGGTATCCGGGCGGATATCCACAAACACAATTTTGGCTCCGCGCAGCACAAACGCGTTGGCCGTGGAAACAAAGGTGTAGCTCGGCATGATCACTTCGTCGCCAGGCTGGATATCCAGCAACAGCGCGGCCATTTCCAGCGAAGCCGTGCAGGATGGGGTCAGCAGGACTTTAGCACTGTGAAAACGTTGTTCCATCCACTGCTGGCAGCGACGGGTAAAACCGCCATCACCGCAAAGTTTGCCGCTGCCCATGGCAGACTGCATATAGTCGAGTTCGGTTCCCACTACGGGAGGCGCGTTAAATGGAATCATCTTGTCACCTGTATAACCAGTAAGCGGTTGCGTCGACGTTGGCGCCACTCGCGATATAACGTTTAAGCGCGGCGGTGTTGCCCATTTGGGTCGCCACCCGCAAAGTTGAAAGTTGATGTTGCTGCGCCCAGTGCAGCGCCGCCTGCATGAGTTTGTCGCCCATGCCCCGCCCGGCTAATAAACCGATACGCGCGTCCTGCTCATTGAGCTTACGCAGCGAGACAAATCCCTGGATCTGACCATCCGGCGCGCGGAACACCAGGCAAACATGGTCAAACGTGCCCTTTACGGCATTCTCTATCCACTGAGCATAAAAACGGCCGCTGTCCTCGGGTGCATACCACGGAGTGCGGAAACGGCTTTGGGCAAAAGCCAGCGCTGCCATCTGACGCAGCACCGGGATATCCTCTGCGGTTGCGGGTTCAGCCCCAGGCGAGACGTATTGAGCCACGGCGATAGAGAGGTCAACCTCACCCTCTACCAGCTGAAATCCGTGCTGCTGGAGTGCATCCAGCAGGTCGCTGCGTCCCGCCGGAATTTTGGCCTGCACGCGCTGCCACGCAGCAAAGTCCGCTGCTGCGAGCGCCGGCGCATCATCGCGCAGACGCACAATGGCTGAAGGCAGGCCGAAAAAGGTGCTTTCCCACTGAAGGGACTCAAGCACCCCGTTGAGGTCACTCAACGCCACACGCCTTTCGTATCAACAATATATTGCTGACGTACGGCATCACCGGAGATGGCTTTAAACGCTTTGTGATCCACCAGCAATACCAGCACATCCGCCGTTGCCAGCGCGTCATCTAACGCCGTAAGCGTGCAATGGCCCGCCAGTTTTGCCGGAAGCTCATGAATGTTCGGCTCAACCACCAGCGTTTCACCGCTGTGCCATTCGGCGATCATCTCAGCAATTTCCATTGCCGGGCTTTCACGCAGATCGTCGATGTTGGGTTTGAATGCCAGACCAAAACAGGCGATTTTCAGCTCATCAGCCCGTTTGCCGCTGTCTGCCAGGCAATCGGCGACCGTGGCTTTAACCTGGTTTAACACCCAGTGTGGTTTGCTGTCGTTCACTTCACGGGCGGTACGAATCAGACGCGCCTGTGCCGGGTTTTGCGCCACGATGAACCACGGGTCGACGGCAATACAGTGCCCGCCCACGCCAGGACCTGGCTGAAGGATATTCACACGCGGATGGCGATTCGCCAGGCTAATCAGTTCCCAGACGTTAATCCCCTGATCGGCACAAATCAGCGACAGTTCGTTCGCAAAGGCGATGTTAACGTCACGGAAGCTGTTTTCCGTCAGCTTGCACATTTCGGCGGTGCGGGAGTTCGTCACCACACATTCGCCTTCAAGGAAAATCTTGTACAGCGTGCTGGCGCGTTCAGAGCAGACCGGCGTCATTCCGCCAATCACGCGGTCGTTTTTAATCAGCTCGACCATCACCTGCCCTGGCAGCACACGCTCCGGGCAGTAGGCGATGTTGACATCAGCCTGTTCGCCCGCCTGCTGTGGGAAGCTCAAATCCGGGCGGGCTTCTGCCAGCCACTGTGCCATCTGTTCCGTAGCGCCCACCGGAGAGGTCGACTCCAGGATTACCAATGCGCCTTTTTTCAGCACCGGGGCAATGGATTTTGCTGCGGCCTCAACGTAGACCATGTCAGGTTCATGATCGCCTTTGAACGGCGTTGGCACCGCAATCAGGAAGGCATCTGCCTCCACCGGCGTGGTGCTGGCTTTCAGGAATCCGCCCTCAACGGCGGCCTTAACCACGCGGTCGAGATCCGGCTCCACAATATGAATTTCGCCACGGTTAATGGTTTCCACCGCGCGCGCATTGATGTCCACGCCTACAACCTGTTTTTGACGAGAGGCAAAGGCCGCCGCAGTGGGCAGTCCAATGTAGCCAAGACCAATGACAGAGATGGTAGTAAAACTCATAGCGATACCCGATTGTGTTTAAGTGCGTGCAAAATACGACTACAAGCCTGCCCATCGCCATACGGGTTATGGGCCCGGCTCATCGCCTGATACTCTTCTTCGTCGTGCAGCAAGCGCGTGACTTGTTCGACGATATGACGGGTGTCCGTGCCCACCAGGCGTACCGTGCCGGCTTTCACCGCTTCGGGGCGTTCTGTGGTTTCACGCATCACCAGCACCGGCTTGCCAAGCGAAGGCGCTTCTTCCTGAATACCGCCGGAATCCGTCAGGATCAGCCAGGCATGGTTCATCAGCCAGACAAACGGCATGTAATC
This sequence comes from Enterobacter soli ATCC BAA-2102, assembly GCF_001654845.1. Taxonomy (GTDB): domain Bacteria; phylum Pseudomonadota; class Gammaproteobacteria; order Enterobacterales; family Enterobacteriaceae; genus Enterobacter; species Enterobacter soli. The sequence goes on from NZ_LXES01000014.1 coordinate 62,397, forward strand.
CTGCGGTTCAATCAGGAACACGTTCTCTACGTGACCCAGAATACGGTTCACCGGCTCGCTGACGTTAGGGTTGAGATGCACCGGATAAACAATTTGTACGTCTTTGTTTTCTGCGGCGATCTCGGCCAGCGCATGGCAAATTTGCTCAAAACCCCGGCCGAAGCTTTCACGACGGTGGCCGGTGACCAGAATGGTCTTTTTATCGTTGCTCAGGAACGGATAGCGCGCAGTCAGCTCGCTTTGCAGGCTGTCATTCGTCAGCACACGATCGCGCACCCAAATCAGCGCATCAATGACGGTATTTCCGGTGACGAAAATTTTCTTATCCGCGATATTTTCGCACAGCAAATTCTGACGGGAGTTTTCCGTTGGCGCGAAATGGTACATCGCCAGGTGTCCGGTCAGCGTGCGGTTGGCTTCTTCTGGCCACGGTGAGTAGAGATTACCGGTACGCAGCCCTGCTTCAACATGGCCAACGGGAATACGCTGATAAAACGCCGCCAGGCTGGTCGCAACCGTCGTTGTGGTGTCGCCATGCACAAGCACGACGTCAGGCTTAAACGACTCCAGAATGGGTTTCAGCCCTTCCAGAATACGGCAGGTAATCTCCGTCAGCCCTTGCCCCGGTTTCATGATATTCAGATCGTAATCCGGGACGATGGAAAAGAGCGTTAACACCTGATCGAGCATCTCCCGGTGCTGGGCAGTGACACACACTTTCGCTTCAAAATCAGGGTCCCTGGCCAGCGCATGAACCAGAGGTGCCATCTTAATGGCCTCCGGCCGGGTGCCAAATACGGTTAGTACTTTCACATCGATTCTCTTCGATTAGCCGATGAAGGCAGTCAGCCTTCATCGTAGACGGCCTTCTTAATTTCTGCGGCGACGTGATAACGCCACGCCCGCGCCAGTCAGAGCGCCAACAATTCCCCACATAATCATCAGGAACGCGCGGCGAGGACTATCGCGTTTTACAGGTTCTTCAGGCGTACGCAAATAACGATAGGTCTGAAAACGTGGGTCCAGAGTCGGACCGACATTCAGGGTGTTCAGCATCGCGCGATTTTGATCGTAATCGAGGTCAAAATCTGGCCCGACAGCCTGTAGGTTTTCCAGGCGCGCCTGCAACATTGGGCGTCCAAGCAGGAACATTTCGGAATCAGGGAGTTCATCAGCCGGAACGTCCGTTTCGCTGCGCGAGATGTTGCGTTGTTCCGCAATCTTCAGCGCCTGCTCAATATTGTGTACCCGACGGGCGAAGATCGCTTTTGCCACTTCTTCCTGACGCTTAACCTGCGCTTTCATCTGAATGGTACGCGCAGCCCATGCGCCTTTAAGCTCATCATTCAGATGGCTTGCCGCACGCTGGCTGGCAAAGGCCACATACTGACGCAGCAGATTATTGGCATCCGGCGCCGTTTCGGCCACCAGCTTCACGTTGTCGTTCAGGTTGCGCAGCGCATCCCCTGGCGTGAACTGGATGTTGTTAATCATGTCATCCAGCAGCCCGGCATCGACTTTACTGTTACCGACCATGCGCTGCTTGTAATAATCAGTCTGGGACCAGAAATCACGACGGGTATCCCAGGACGCCAGTTGCATCACGAACTCTTTATAGGCCTCATCCATCACGGAAGCCTGGTCTGGCGTGGCCAGATTCGCTTTGATATCCAGATTACGCAGGAACTGCTGCTGCGAGTAGAACCCGCCGAGCATGTTGACCGTTGGTCTGTCTGTAATGGCGGTTGCGCTCCACTCCTGTTTTGCAAAGAAGGTGTAGGCGAGCGCGATTAACGCGAACCCTAACGCAACGCCTGCAATCCACAGTTTGCCCGCCCATAAAACGCGGAACAAGCCACGTATATCCAGCTCATTCTCGGTCATCTCTGATTTAGCTCCCGCCAACGGTTGAGTCATCACGATCCCAGTTCATTTAGTTAAAGTTGGATTATTGCCACTATTTCGACGCATCCTGCGCTTTATACGCTTAATAAAACGCGCGACTTTCCATGCGCGTTTAATGCAGTAGCCATACAGAGAAAACGCTAGCAAGAACAATACCAACATCACCCATTCAGGGATAAAGTGGGCATATTCCGATGCAACACCAATCCCCGCAAGAATAGCAGCCGCCAGGGTTATCAGCACAAATGCCTGACGGGAAGTGAAGCCTGCACGCATGATCAAATGATGAATATGCTGGCGGTCGGCGGAAAAAGGACTCATCCCTTTTCGCAGACGGCGATACATAATCGCCACCATATCCATCAACGGAATGGCGATTATCCACAGCGCCGTCACCGGGCTAATGGGGTGAACTTTACCCTGCGTGGTTTCCAGCAAAATCCAGATAATCGTAAAGCCAATCAACGTACTGCCCGCATCGCCCATAAAGACTTTATAGCGACGACCCAGAACGCCGAGGTTGAGCAAAATATACGGCAGAATGGCGGCAATCATGGCGAAACACCACATGGCGAGACTGTACTGGCCATCAAACCACAAAATAATGCCGACAGCAGCGAAGGAGACGGAAGAAAGCCCGCCCAGCAGGCCATCAATGCCGTCCACCATATTGAAGGCGTTAATCGCCACCCAGACGGCGAATAGTGTCAGGAAATAGCCGAACGGCCCCAGAACCATCTCCCAGGGCCCGAAAATATAACCGAGACTGCTTAAGTGAAGTTTGGCCGCCACCATCATAGCAATGCCGACGGCAGCCTGAACGAAGGCGCGGATTTTCACGCTAATGTCATAGCGATCGTCGAGCGCGCCGACCACAACCAGAACGGTGGCGCAGATCAGGTAGAGCCTGGCGTGAGGAATATAGTAATCAGCAATCGCGAAGGTGAAGCAGATACCGGCAAATACGGAAATACCACCGACCAGCGGGATCATGCCTTGATGGCGTTTACGGAAGTTGGGTTTATCCACTAACCCCAGATATTTTGCCACCTTGCGCGCAAGAAACAAAAAGCAGGTGGTAAACAAAAAAATACTGGTTAGCTCAGTAAACGTATCGAGTAGGTTCACAATGGATGTTCTCAACAAATGTCAGTCAAGGAAGTATAACCATGAAGGCGCCGGGCCTGAAGGCATAAAGCAAGCCTCTTGCAACTCCATTTGTTTATTATTCAATCTATTAATGTTTTTGCTGTGCGAATAATCCTATTGTCGCACCGACAGGTCAAAATTGGGAGTCTGCGGTAATAGCGTATAGGCCATAAACGAAAAACGCCACGTAAAAACGTGGCGTTTGCTGGCTTTATTTGCGTTACGAGCGCTTCATCATGTCGAAGAAATCGTCGTTTGTTTTGGTCATCGCCAGTTTGTTAATGAGGAATTCCATTGCGTCGATTTCGCCCATTGGGTGAATGATTTTGCGCAGAATCCACATTTTTTGCAGCTCTTCCTGAGTGGTGAGCAGCTCTTCCTTACGCGTACCGGAACGGTTGTAGTCGATAGCAGGGAAGACACGTTTTTCAGCAATCTTACGGGAGAGGTGCAGTTCCATGTTACCTGTACCTTTAAACTCTTCGTAGATAACCTCATCCATCTTGGAACCGGTGTCGATAAGCGCGGTTGCAATGATGGTCAGGCTGCCGCCCTCTTCTACGTTACGCGCAGCACCGAAGAAACGCTTCGGACGGTGCAGGGCGTTCGCATCCACACCACCGGTCAACACTTTACCGGAAGCCGGAACCACGGTGTTGTACGCACGCGCCAGACGGGTGATGGAGTCGAGCAGGATGATAACGTCTTTCTTGTGCTCAACCAGACGTTTGGCCTTCTCGATAACCATTTCAGCAACCTGAACGTGGCGAGATGCGGGTTCGTCGAAGGTAGAAGCGACAACTTCACCTTTAACCAGACGCTGCATCTCGGTCACTTCTTCAGGACGTTCGTCGATCAGCAGTACCATCAGCACACAGTCTGGGTGGTTGTAAGCAATGCTCTGCGCGATGTTTTGCAGCAGCATGGTTTTACCCGCTTTTGGCGGCGCCACAATCAGACCACGTTGACCACGACCAATTGGAGAAGCCAGATCCAGAACGCGAGCGGTTAAGTCTTCGGTAGAACCGTTACCACGCTCCATGCGCAGGCGAGAGTTCGCGTGCAGCGGCGTTAAGTTCTCAAACAGGATCTTATTGCGCGAGTTTTCTGGTTTGTCGTAGTTAACTTCGTTAACTTTCAACAGCGCAAAGTAGCGTTCACCCTCTTTAGGAGGACGAATCTTACCTGAAATGGTGTCACCAGTGCGGAGGTTGAAACGGCGGATTTGGCTAGGGGATACGTAGATGTCGTCAGGACCGGCGAGGTAGGAGCTATCTGCTGAGCGGAGGAAACCAAATCCGTCCTGCAATATCTCCAGCACACCGTCGCCAAAGATATCTTCGCCACTCTTAGCGTGCTGCTTCAGGATGGCGAAAATGATGTCCTGCTTGCGCATACGAGCCTGGTTTTCCAGCCCCATATTTTCGCCGAGAGTGATCAGCTCAGAAACCGGCGTATTCTTTAATTCGGTAAGATTCATAATGGTGTGGGTTCTTAAACTCGGGGTGATTCTCGAACTTAATGTTGTGAATGGTATGGCAGGGTCATCCATGCCTGTTTAGCGGCCATCACCTCATATCTGTTCGCTGTCTGGTCACAGGGAAAGAACGCAGAACTGAAACGACAAGACGGATTGAGTGACAAGCCCGGAATTTAGCAACTTCACGCACTGTGGATATCAACAACGGGAAGTTTCGGGTAAAGCAAGATTCAAACAACAAGATATGTTTAAAACGAAGTCATAGCTAACTTAGCACGACTAAAGCCGGGCGTCCAGAGATCCACATCATTTAGGCGCTCTGGACGCTCAGCCGAGAAACCTTACGCCAGGTTAGCGTCCAGGAACTCTTTCAGTTGACCTTTGGACAGTGCGCCCACTTTGGTCGCCGCCACTTCACCGCCTTTAAACAGCAGCAGGGTCGGGATGCCACGGATACCGTATTTTGGCGCGGTGCCCGGGTTCTGGTCGATGTTCAGCTTGGCAACGGTCAGTTTGCCCTGATATTCGTCAGCGATCTCATCCAGAATCGGGGCGATCATTTTGCAAGGACCACACCATTCAGCCCAGAAATCGACGAGGATCAGCCCGTCAGCTTTAAGTACGTCCGTGTCAAAACTGTCGTCAGTCAGGTGAATAATTTTATCGCTCATATATAACTCCACAGGAATAAGCCTGGTGCGTTGGTTTCGCATCAATCAACGACGTGTTGATGTAGCATTAACCAACTAAAGGTTGACTTTATTTCACCGGATACGCTTTCGTAAAGCAATAGTAAGCTGATATTCTACCACACTATGAGCAAAACACATTTAACAGAACAGAAGTTTTCCGACTTCGCCCTGCACCCAAAGGTGATCGAAGCCCTTGAAAATAAAGGGTTTCATAACTGCACGCCCATTCAGGCCCTCGCACTGCCGCTGACGCTGGCAGGCCGCGATGTTGCAGGGCAGGCGCAAACCGGTACTGGCAAAACGATGGCGTTTTTAACGTCAACGTTTCATTATTTACTTTCTCATCCAGCGATTGCTGACCGCAAAGTTAACCAGCCGCGCGCGCTAATTATGGCCCCGACGCGAGAACTGGCGGTACAGATCCATGCAGACGCTGAACCGCTGGCTCAGGCAACAGGCCTGAAGCTCGGCCTGGCCTATGGCGGCGACGGTTACGATAAACAGCTGAAAGTGCTGGAAAGCGGCGTGGATATCCTGATTGGGACCACGGGCCGTCTTATCGACTACGCAAAACAGAACCACATCAACCTTGGCGCGATTCAGGTTGTGGTGCTGGATGAAGCCGACCGTATGTACGATCTGGGCTTCATTAAAGATATCCGCTGGCTGTTCCGTCGGATGCCTGCGGCAAACCAGCGTCTGAACATGCTGTTCTCTGCCACTCTCTCCTATCGCGTTCGCGAACTGGCGTTCGAACAGATGAACAACGCCGAATATGTAGAAGTGGAACCCGAGCAGAAAACCGGTCACCGCATTAAAGAAGAGCTCTTCTATCCATCCAATGAAGAGAAAATGCGTCTGCTGCAAACGCTTATCGAAGAAGAGTGGCCAGATCGCGCCATTATCTTTGCGAACACCAAGCATCGCTGCGAAGACATCTGGGGTCATCTGGCCGCTGATGGACACCGCGTTGGCCTGCTGACGGGTGATGTGGCGCAGAAAAAACGCCTGCGTATTCTCGAAGAATTCACTCGTGGCGACCTGGATATCCTGGTTGCAACCGACGTCGCCGCGCGCGGCCTGCATATTCCAGCCGTCACGCACGTCTTCAACTACGACCTGCCGGATGACTGTGAAGATTACGTACACCGTATCGGCCGTACTGGTCGTGCTGGTGCGAGTGGTCATTCCATCAGCCTTGCGTGTGAAGAGTATGCGCTGAATCTTCCAGCCATTGAGACTTACATCGGTCACTCTATTCCGCAGAGCAAATACAATCCGGAAGCACTGTTAAGCGAACTGCCGCCGCCGAAGCGCCTTACCCGCGCCCGTTCCGGCAATGGTCCGCGTCGTTCCGGCCCACCGCGTAATCGTCGTCGTTCAGGTTAAGAAAATATGCTCAGTTCCACCTCGCTTTATGCGGCAATTGATCTCGGTTCCAATAGTTTTCATATGCTGGTTGTGCGCGAGGTGGCGGGAAGTATACAAACGCTGACGCGTATTAAGCGCAAGGTCCGCCTGGCGGCGGGCCTGAGCAGCGACAATCACCTCTCCCCTGAAGCCATGGAACGTGGCTGGCAATGTTTGCGTCTTTTTGCCGAACGTCTGCAAGATATCCCGCATAATCAAATCCGCGTTGTCGCAACGGCCACTCTGCGTCTGGCGGTTAATGCCGTTGATTTCATTGCCAAAGCGCAGGAAATCCTGGGATGCCCGGTGCAGGTTATCAGCGGTGAAGAAGAAGCGCGTTTGATTTATCAGGGCGTTGCGCACACAACCGGTGGCGACGATCGCCGTCTGGTGGTGGATATCGGTGGTGCCAGTACCGAACTCGTTACGGGCACCGGGGCGCAAGCCACGTCATTGTTCAGTCTGTCGATGGGCTGTGTGACCTGGCTTGAACGCTATTTTACCGACCGTAATCTTGGCAAAGAGAACTTCGACGAGGCCGAAAATGCCGCGCGCGAAGTGTTGCGCCCGGTGATGGATGAATTGCGCTATCACGGCTGGAAGGTTTGCGTTGGTGCATCGGGTACCGTGCAGGCTTTGCAGGAAATCATGATGGCGCAGGGGATGGATGAGCGGATCACGCTTGCCAAGCTCCAGCAGCTTAAACAGCGCGCCATTCAGTGCGGTCGTCTGGAAGAACTGGAAATTGAAGGCCTGACTCTGGAACGTGCGCTGGTTTTCCCAAGCGGGCTTGCCATTCTGATCGCCATTTTCACCGAACTGAACATCCAGTGCATGACCCTTGCCGGTGGTGCGCTGCGTGAAGGTCTGGTTTACGGGATGCTGCATCTGTCGGTCGATCAGGACATTCGCAGCCGCACGCTGCGTAACGTTCAGCGCCGCTTTATGGTTGATACCGATCAGGCTCAGCGCGTTGCGCAACTGGCATCGCTCTTTGCCGATCAGGTCGGTGGGGACTGGAGTCTTGAGCCACTCAGTCGCGATCTGCTGCTGAGCGCGTGTGCTCTACACGAAGTGGGTTTGAGCATCGATTTCAAACAAGCGCCGGCCCATGCAGCCTACCTGGTACGTAATCTTGATTTGCCGGGTTATACGCCTGCGCAGAAAAAGCTGCTGGCCACCCTGTTGCTGAACCAGACCAGTGCGGTCGATCTCTCTTCCCTGCACCAGCAAAACGCCGTACCGCCTCGCGTTGCCGAGCATCTCTGTCGGTTGTTGCGCCTGGCCATTCTGTTTGCCTGCCGCCGCCGTGACGATCTGTTACCGGCCATCACGCTGGTTGCGGAAAATGAAAAACTCACGCTGACGTTGCCGGAAAACTGGCTGGACGATCATCCGCTTGGTGCGGAAATGATCGAACAGGAATGCCAGTGGCAGAGTTATGTGCACTGGGCGCTTGAAGTGAAGTAATACCCTGAACAGTGCCGGGTGGCGGCTTCGCCTTACCCGGCCTACAAATAATTACCCTTTCTCTTTGGCTTTCGCCAGCATAGCGCGAATATTCGCCACGTTAGCCTGCCCCTTGTGCATCCGCTCTTCCGGGGTAATCACTTTACGCTCCTGTTCCCAGATGAGGTCGTCCTGCGGTAATTCCAGCAAGAACCGGCTCGGCTCAGGGCGCACCAGCTCGCCATACTGCCGGCGCTCTTTGCACAGCGTAAAGATCAGCTCTTTCTGCGCTCGGGTAATGCCCACGTAGGCCAGCCGACGTTCTTCATCGACATTATCTTCATCGATACTGCTCTGATGTGGCAGCAACCCCTCTTCCATGCCGACCAGATAGACATACGGGAACTCCAGCCCTTTAGAGGCGTGCAGCGTCATCAGTTGAACCTGGTCCGCCTCTTCTTCGCTTTCGCCGCGCTCCATCATATCGCGCAGCGTAAAACGCGTGACCACCTGCGTCAGGGTCATTGGCTCGTCAATTTCTGAGCCTTCCAGCATTTCGGTCATCCAACTGAACAGCTGGTTGACGTTTTTCATGCGCATTTCTGCTGCTTTTGGGCTGGCAGAGGTTTCGTACAGCCAGGATTCGTAATCGATGCCGTGGATCAGGTCACGCACGGCCGCCACAGGCTCGCGTTCAGCCAGGCGCTGCACTTCGCCAAGCCAGTGGGTGAAACGGGTTAAGGAATCATACCCGCGCCCGGTCAGCGTCTGACTCAGTCCCATATCGAAGCTGGCGGTAAACAGGCTTTTGTTACGGGTCATCGCCCACTCACCCAGTTTTTGCAGCGTGGCCGGGCCAATCTCACGTTTTGGGGTATTCACGATACGCAGGAAAGCGCTGTCATCATCCGGGTTGGTGAGTACACGCAGATACGCCAGCAAATCTTTGATTTCAGGACGCGAGAAGAACGACGTACCGCCTGAAATTTTGTACGGAATGCGGTTTTGCATCAGCATTTTTTCAAAGACGCGGGACTGGTGGTTACCGCGATACAGGATCGCGTAGTCCTTGTATTCGGTTTTATTGACGAAGTGATGCGCAATCAGCTCGCCGGTCACACGTTCCGCTTCGTGTTCCTCATTATTCGCACTGAGGACTTTCAGCTCCGTCCCGTAACCCAGTTCAGAAAACAGGCGTTTTTCAAACACGTGCGGGTTATTGGCAATCAGAATATTCGCTGCTTTCAGGATGCGCCCGGACGAGCGGTAGTTTTGCTCGAGCTTGATCACCTGGAGCGCCGGGAAATCTTTGCTTAACAGTACCAGGTTTTGTGGACGCGCACCGCGCCAGGAGTAAATAGACTGATCGTCATCCCCCACAACGGTAAAACGCGCACGTTGCCCCACCAGCAACTTCACCAGTTCGTACTGGCTGGTGTTGGTGTCCTGATATTCATCCACCAGCAGGTAACGGATCTTGTTCTGCCAGCGCTCACGCACCTCTTCATTACGCTGAAGCAGCAGCGTTGGCAGCAAAATAAGATCGTCGAAATCCAGCACGTTGCACGCTTTCATGTGCGCGTCGTACAAGCTATAGCAGTGGGCGAAGATCCTGTCCCGTTCACCTTTCGCGCTCGCTGCCGCCTGAGCAGGCGTCATCAGATCGTTTTTCCAGTTGGAGATCGTCGAGATCAGCTGTTGCAGCAGCACTTTGTCATCTTCGATCAGCCCTTCGGTCAGCTCTTTAAGCAGCGCCACCTGGTCGGTGTCATCGAAAAGCGAGAAGTTAGACTTCATGCCCAGCGCAGCGTATTCACGTTTGATGATATCCAGCCCCAGGGTATGGAAGGTAGAGATCATCAACCCGCGCGCCTCTTTGCGCCCCAGCGTCTGGCCAACACGTTCTTTCATCTCACGTGCTGCTTTGTTGGTAAATGTCACCGCCGCAATGTGGCGTGCCTGATACCCGCATCCACGGATCAAATGGGCGATTTTGTTGGTGATCACGCGGGTTTTACCGGAACCGGCCCCTGCCAGCACCAGGCATGGTCCAGTTACGAATTCGACCGCTTGTTGTTGTCCAGGGTTTAAACGCATGGGATATTGCTCAATCTTCGAACGGGGTGTGGATTGTAGCAGAAAGCCGGGCGCAGATTTACCGGCTAATGATAAAGTGAAGAAAACGCGATTAACCCTGAGAACAGAACCATGGTAAAGACCGCAGCAGCCCTGCACATTCTGGTAAAAGAAGAGAAGCTGGCGCAGGAGATCCTCGCCAAACTGGAACGTGGCATTAGCTTTGATCATCTGGCGAAGCGCTACTCTAAATGTCCATCCGGGCGTAATGGCGGTGATTTAGGTGAATTTAAACAGGGGGCGATGGTGGGGCCATTCGATCAGGCGGTATTTAGTTGCCGGCTTCTGAAGCCCTTCGGCCCGGTGAAAACCAAATTTGGCTACCATATCATTAAGGTGCTGTATCGCCGCTAACGCGTGCTATATTGCGCCCCAATTTATCTCAACCCATTTAAGGCACGATCATGGCAAAGACAGCAGCAGCACTGCATATTCTGGTGAAAGAAGAGAAACTGGCTCTGGATCTTCTGGAGCAGATTAAGAACGGTGCCGACTTCGGCAAGCTGGCGAAGAAGCACTCCATCTGTCCATCGGGCAAACGCGGCGGTGACTTAGGTGAATTCCGCCAGGGCCAGATGGTTCCAGCGTTCGATAAAGTGGTCTTCTCCTGCCCAGTGCTGGAGCCAACCGGCCCACTGCACACTCAGTTCGGTTACCACATCATTAAGGTGCTGTACCGGAAATAAACACTAAACGCCTTCTCATGGAGAAGGCGTTTAGTGTTTGCACCCTCTCTCCCCGTGGGTGTGTCCGGTCCGGGGTGAGGGCACCAGCGTGCTCTGTAATTAGCCAGCAACGCCGGGTTTTTTATTTCTGCGATTGCAGTGTCTGCTGGGCGTTATGCTTCATCACGTGAGTGCTCACTGCCGCCTGGAACACCTTAAACATCAGCCCGTTAATCAGCGTGGTGATAGTAATCACGATAAACGCCGTCATCACCCAGTCAATCAGCGCAAAGCCGCTGTTCAACAGCGCCGGGCGATATACCGCCATCCCGCCAAATACCACCCAGTGACTTAAGCAGTAAAAGCAGTGGAACAAGTGCCCCATCATCGCGTTCTTTTTGGTCGTCCATTCGCGAAACGCGGCAAACAGTTCCGTCTGCGTCACCGTCATCGAAATACTGCTCGCCGCCATCGCAATCATCAGGCAGGTGGTTAAATTTTCAATCATGGTCGTGGCCTTTGTCGTTGAAGTAGCTAATAAATTCGCTGCCAATATCCTGTAGCGTCAGGCGCTTAAAGCGATCGATGATCAGCGTCTGCGCATCGGCGAGCGTCTCTGACATCACCCGATTTACCCCCTGTTCCACCAGGCACTGCGGGTTTTCGCTACGGTTGCCCAACGCAAACAGCGCCGGTTCGCCGAGCGCCATGTAGATATCGTAAAGCGTGATCTCGCCAACCGGTCGGCCCAGCCGCCAGCCGCCGTGGTGCCCCTTGGTGGCACAGACAATGTTGTTTTCCCTGAGCCCGGCAAGCAGCTTGCGGATGAATGCCGGATTGCCGTCGATAAAGGCGGCCATCTGTTCGGACGTCAGAGGTTTGTCCATCTGCTCCAGGTGAAGCAGGATGTGCAGCGTTGCTGAGAATGAGTTGTTTGTTTTCATGTAACTTACGATATTACATTAAGACAGTAATGAGCAATCCTGAGCCCTAAAATTTATGTAAAATGCAAATTATCACAATGATAAATATAGATATTTATATTTTTTAGCAAAACCATTGATCAAAAATCACCTTATGTTACTTTGAATATTACATGAGATTCATCGTCTACAAACGAGGTGGTTATGCACGACGTTGAGCAAAAGTCGGAAGCCTTCTGGGAATCGCATTATGATGCGATGTCTGCACTCTCCAACGGCATTCCGGGCAAAATACTGGTGCGCTTTACCGAAGGTTTAGCGCCGGGTAAAGCGCTGGAACTGGGCTGTGGACGTGGTGATGATGCGGTCTGGCTAGCAAAGCAGGGTTGGCAGGTGACGGCGGTCGATCTCTCGCATCGGGCGATTGAATATGCGGCCGCGAACGCCAAACGTGCTGGTGTCGATATCACCTTCCAGCAATGCGATCTCACTCAGGCATTCCCGCAGGATGAATTTTCCCTGATTGTCGCCTCATTCCTCGAGTCACCGCTGGCGTTCGATCGGGCCACTATCTTTCGCGCCGCGCTCGATCACGTTGCACCTGGTGGCATTCTGCTTATCACCTCGCACGGCAAAGTTCCAGGCTGGTCAAAACACACCCGCCCGTTCCTGCCCGCGCATGAAGTGCTGGCCTCTCTGGGTCGTTTGCCACCGGGCTGGGAAGTACAGTTTTGCGAGGAAGTCCCACGAACGATGACGGGGCCCGAAGGACAGCAGGATGAGGTATCAGATGCGGTCGTCGCGTTAAAGCGCAGATAAAAAAACGACCCGGTAGCGAGGCGCTGACCGGGCCGGATGATAACGAGGTTTTATTAGCCTGCGACTGCGATACGCTTCATGTCGGTCATATAGCCACGCAGTTTCTGGCCAATTTTCTCGATTTCATGGCTGCGGATTGCGTCGTTCACATCGCGCAGCTGCGCATTGTCTACGGCACCTTCAGCAATCGCTTTGCCCAGGTCACCCGCTTGCAGAGTGGTCATGAACTCTTTCAGCAGCGGTACACATGCGTAAGAGAACAGGTAGTTACCGTACTCAGCGGTATCGGAGATAACCACGTTCATTTCGTACAGACGCTTACGGGCGATGGTGTTCGCGATCAGCGGCAGCTCGTGCAGTGATTCGTAGTAAGCAGACTCTTCGATGATGCCGGAATCCACCATGGTTTCGAACGCCAGCTCAACGCCTGCTTTCACCATGGCGATCATCAGTACGCCTTTATCGAAGTACTCCTGCTCGCTGATTTTGCCATCAAACTGTGCAGCCGTTTCGAACGCGGTTTTACCGGTCTCTTCACGCCAGGTCAGCAAGTTTTTATCGTCATTCGCCCAGTCAGCCATCATGCCGGAAGAGAACTCGCCGGAGATGATGTCGTCCATATGTTTCTGGAACAGCGGAGCCATGATGGTTTTCAGCTGCTCAGACAGCGCAAATGCACGCAGTTTAGCCGGGTTGGACAGACGGTCCATCATCAGCGTGATGCCACCCTGTTTCAGCGCTTCGGTGATAGTTTCCCAGCCGAACTGAATCAGTTTTTCCGCATAAGACGGATCGGTACCTTCTTCCACCAGCTTGTCGAAGCACAGCAGAGAGCCGGCCTGCAACATACCGCACAGAATAGTCTGCTCACCCATCAGGTCAGATTTCACTTCTGCAACGAAGGAAGATTCCAGAACGCCTGCACGATGGCCACCGGTTGCGGCTGCCCATGCTTTCGCAATCGCCATACCTTCACCTTTTGGATCGTTTTCCGGGTGAACAGCAATCAGGGTTGGCACGCCGAAGCCACGTTTGTACTCTTCGCGAACTTCAGTACCTGGGCACTTCGGTGCAACCATCACAACGGTGATGTCTTTACGGATCTGCTCGCCCACTTCAACGATGTTGAAGCCGTGGGAGTAACCCAGCGCTGCGCCGTCTTTCATCAGCGGCTGCACGGAACGCACAACGTCAGAGTGCTGTTTGTCTGGAGTCAGGTTAACAACCAGGTCCGCCTGAGGGATCAGCTCTTCGTAGGTGCCTACTTTGAAGCCGTTTTCGGTCGCTTTGCGCCAGGAAGCGCGCTTCTCAGCAATCGCTTCTTTACGCAGTGCGTAAGAGATATCCAGACCGGAGTCGCGCATGTTCAGGCCCTGGTTCAGACCCTGTGCGCCACAGCCGACGATGACCACTTTCTTACCCTGAAGGTAGCTTGCGCCATCAGCAAATTCATCGCGCGCCATAAAGCGGCATTTGCCCAGCTGTGCCAGCTGCTGGCGCAGATTCAGTGTGTTGAAGTAGTTAGCCATGGTGATACCTCGTGATGTTGTACTGTCTTATTGTTCGGTTCGCATATGCGAGAATGAACTTACTATATGACAGGAAATTTATTGCGGAAATTGATATATTCACAACGTCACGTTGCAATTTCTGCAATGTAAAAAGAGGGAGTGGAATCAGTGGATTTACGCGATCTGAAAATGTTCCTGCATCTGGCGGAAAGCCGTCACTTCGGGCGCAGCGCGCGCGCCATGCACGTCAGCCCCTCCACGCTTTCGCGCCAGATCCAGCGCCTTGAGGAAGACCTCGGCCAGCCGCTCTTTGTGCGTGACAACCGCACCGTGACGCTCACGGAAGCAGGGGAAGAGCTACGCGTCTTTGCCCAGCAAACGCTATTGCAGTATCAACAGCTACGCCACACCATCGACCAGCAAGGGCCATCGCTCTCCGGCGAACTCCATATTTTTTGTTCTGTGACGGCGGCCTATAGCCACCTGCCGCCGATCCTCGACAGATTCCGCGCGGAGCACCCGTCGGTCGAAATCAAGCTCACGACCGGTGATGCCGCCGATGCCATGGAAAAAGTGGTGACGGGAGAAGCCGATCTCGCCATTGCCGGGAAACCTGAAATGTTGCCTGGCGCCGTTGCATTCTCAATGCTGGAAAATCTGGAGGTAGTGCTGATCGCCCCAGCGCTGCCCTGCCCGGTGCGAAATCAGGTGTCTGTGGAAAAGCCAGACTGGTCAACGGTGCCGTTTATCATGGCCGATCAGGGCCCGGTGCGCCGCCGCATTGAGCTGTGGTTCCGCCGTCAGAAAATCAGTAACCCGTCGATTTACGCCACGGTCGGTGGCCATGAGGCGATGGTGTCGATGGTGGCGCTGGGTTGCGGCGTGGCGCTGCTGCCGGAAGTGGTGCTGGAAAACAGCCCGGAGCCGGTGCGTAATCGCGTGATGATTTTAGAGCGCAGCGATGAAAAAACGCCGTTTGAGCTTGGCGTGTGCGCACAAAAAAAGCGGCTGCATGAGCCGCTTATTGATGCGTTCTGGAACATATTGCCGAACCACTGAAGCCGGGTGGCGCTACGCTTACCCAACCTACTTACAGCCCAATCTCTAGCCAGCCAGGAAGAACCTGAACGCCGGGTTATGGGTTTCGTCGTGACAGTCGTAACCCAGTTCGTTCAGCCGCGTTTCGAAATCAGGTTCGTGCTCGCCCAGTTCGAATGCCGCCAGCACGCGACCGTAGTCCGTACCGTGGCTACGGTAGTGGAACAGGGAAATGTTCCAGTGCGTACCCAGCGTATGCAGGAACTTGAGCAACGCCCCTGGTGATTCCGGGAACTCGAAACTGTACAGACGTTCCTGGAGCGGCTTCGACGGACGCCCGCCCACCATGTAGCGAACGTGCAGCTTCGCCATTTCATCGTCGGAAAGATCCACCACGCTGTAGCCACCTTCGTGCAGCATGTTGAGGATCTCTTTGCGTTCTTCCAGGCCACGACTCAGGCGCACGCCAACAAAAATGCAGGCATCTTTGGCGTCAGCAAAGCGGTAGTTAAATTCCGTCACTGAACGGCCGCCAAGCAGCTGGCAGAACTTCAGGAAGCTGCCCTTCTCTTCCGGGATGGTCACCGCCAGCAGGGCTTCGCGCTGTTCACCCAGCTCGCAACGCTCGGACACATAGCGCAGACCGTGGAAGTTAACGTTGGCGCCAGAGAGCACATGCGCCAGACGCTCGCCGCGAATGTTGTGCTGTGCGATGTATTTTTTCATCCCTGCCAGCGCCAGCGCGCCAGAAGGTTCCGCAACCGCGCGCACATCCTCGAACAAGTCTTTCATCGCCGCACAGATAGCATCGCTATCAACGGTGACGATGTCATCGAGATACTCCTGACACAGGCGGAAGGTTTCATCGCCGATGCGTTTAACGGCCACGCCTTCGGCAAACAATCCGACTCGCGGCAGATCCACCGGATGCCCGGCATCCAGCGCCGCTTTCAGGCAGGCTGAGTCTTCCGCTTCAACGGCAATGACTTTAATTTGCGGCATCAGCTGTTTGATCAGCACTGCCACGCCTGCCGCCAGGCCGCCACCGCCAACCGGCACGAATACGCGGTCAAGGTGAGCATCCTGTTGCAGCAGTTCCAGCGCCAGCGTGCCTTGTCCGGCAATCACCATCGGGTGATCGAATGGCGGCACCCAGGTGAAACCCTGCTGTTGCGCCAGTTCAATCGCTTTGGCTTTTGCTTCGTCAAAGTTTGCGCCGTGAAGCAGCACTTCGCCGCCAAAACCACGCACCGCATCCACTTTGATATCTGCCGTGGCAACCGGCATCACAATTAGCGCTTTCAGCCCCAGGCGGGCAGAGGAGAACGCCACACCCTGAGCGTGGTTGCCCGCAGAGGCAGTGATCACGCCACGCGCTTTTTGCTCGTCGCTCAACCCGGCCATCATCGCGTAAGCACCGCGCAGCTTAAAGCTGTGTACTGGCTGGCGGTCTTCACGCTTCACCAGAATCACGTTGTCGAGGCGCGAGGAGAGCTTTTCCATTTTTTGCAGTGGAGTGACCTGCACTGCTTCATAGACCGGTGCGCGTAGCACCGCCCGAAGATATTCCGCCCCCTCAGGGGCGGCGGATAAGGGTTGTGATTCGGCCATCATTAGCCCCCAAGTTTCGATTTATCGCGCACCGCGCCTTTATCTGCACTGGTGGCAAGGCTTGCGTAAGCACGCAGAGCAAAGGAAACCTCACGCTGACGATCTTTCGGCGTCCAGGCTTTGTCGCCGCGCGCTTCCTGTGCTTCACGGCGCGCCGCGATTTCCTGGTCGCTCAGTTTCAGCTGAATACCGCGATTTGGGATGTCGATTTCGATCAGGTCACCATCTTCGATGATGGCGATATTGCCGCCGCTCGCCGCTTCAGGGGAAACGTGGCCGATAGACAAACCGGATGTACCGCCAGAGAAACGACCGTCGGTGATCAGCGCACAGGCTTTACCGAGGCCCATGGATTTCAGGAAGGTGGTTGGGTAGAGCATCTCCTGCATCCCCGGTCCGCCTTTCGGACCTTCGTAGCGGATCACCACCACATCGCCTTCCACGACTTTTCCGCCGAGGATCGCGTCTACCGCCTCGTCCTGGCTTTCGTACACTTTGGCCGGACCGGTGAATTTCAGGATGCTGTCGTCCACACCCGCGGTTTTGACGATACAACCGTTTTCAGCGAAGTTACCGTACAGCACGGCCAGACCGCCGTCTTTGCTGTATGCGTGCTCAAGCGATCGGATGCAGCCTTCAGCACGATCGTCATCCAGAGTGTCCCAGCGGCAATCCTGCGAGAATGCCTGGGTGGTACGAATACCGGCCGGGCCCGCGCGGAACATGTTTTTCACCGCTTCGTCTTTGGTCAGCATCACGTCATATCTGTCCAGCGATTCTGGTAGCGTCAGACCCAGCACGTTTTTCACTTCGCGGTTCATCAGACCCGCACGATCCAGCTCGCCCAGAATACCGATAACGCCACCGGCACGGTGCACGTCTTCCATGTGGTACTTCTGGGTACTTGGTGCCACTTTGCACAGCTGCGGCACTTTGCGGGACAGCTTATCGATATCGCTCATGGTGAAGTCGATTTCTGCTTCCTGCGCGGCAGCCAGCAGGTGCAGAACGGTATTGGTGGAACCGCCCATGGCGATATCCAGGGTCATGGCGTTTTCGAACGCGGCTTTACTGGCAATATTGCGCGGCAGCGCGCTGGCATCGTCCTGCTCGTAGTAGCGTTTGGTCAGCTCGACAATGCGTTTGCCCGCGTTGAGGAACAGCTGTTTACGATCGGCGTGGGTCGCCAGCAACGAGCCGTTGCCCGGCTGGGACAGGCCCAGCGCTTCGGTCAGGCAGTTCATGGAGTTTGCGGTGAACATGCCGGAACAGGAGCCACAGGTCGGGCACGCGGAGCGTTCAACCTGATCGCTTTGTTCATCAGAGACTTTCGGGTCCGCACCCTGAATCATCGCATCAACCAGGTCAAGCTTGATGATTTTGTCGGAAAGCTTAGTTTTACCCGCTTCCATTGGGCCGCCGGAAACGAAGATCACCGGAATGTTTAGACGCAGGGAAGCCATCAGCATCCCCGGGGTGATTTTGTCGCAGTTGGAGATACAGACCATCGCATCGGCACAGTGGGCGTTCACCATGTACTCGACTGAGTCAGCGATCAGTTCACGCGACGGCAGTGAATAAAGCATCCCACCGTGGCCCATTGCGATACCATCATCAACAGCAATGGTGTTGAACTCTTTCGCCACACCGCCAGAGGCTTCGATTTGCTCGGCAACCAGTTTACCCAGATCGCGCAGGTGCACGTGGCCCGGTACGAACTGCGTAAAGGAGTTAACCACAGCGATAATTGGCTTACCGAAATCGGCGTCGGTCATCCCGGTGGCGCGCCACAGCGCGCGGGCCCCCGCCATGTTACGGCCGTGGGTGGTGGTGGCGGAACGATACTTAGGCATGCTTTATTTACTCCCGTCTGACTATTAAATGGGACGGTGCGTGCCGTCCCATATTTATACTTAGTTGTTAACTTGATCCAACCAGCCGTATTTATCTTCCGTTTCACCGGTGAAGAGGCCAAAGAATGCCTGCTGAATACGTTTAGTGACCGGGCCACAACGGCCTTCACCCACCTGAATCCCATCTACGCTACGAACTGGCGTGATCTCAGCGGCGGTACCGGACATGAATACTTCGTCGGCCAGATACAGGGATTCACGAGACAGGACCTGCTCGCGCACTTCGATACCCAGATCTTTCGCCAGTTTGATAATGGCATCACGGGTGATACCTGGCAGCGCGGAAGAGGTGAACGGCGGGGTGAACAAGATACCGTCTTTCACTTCAAACAAGTTTTCGCCTGCGCCTTCAGAGATATAGCCATTCACATCCAGCGCGATACCTTCCTGATAACCATGACGACGTGCTTCGCTGCCAACCAGCAGAGAAGAAAGGTAGTTACCGCCCGCTTTTGCAGCAGTCGGGATGGTGTTTGGTGCCACACGGTTCCAGGAAGAAACCATTGCGTCGATCCCCTGATCCAGTGCTTCAGCACCCAGGTAGGCACCCCACGGGAACGCAGCAATGATCACATCGGTGGTGTAGCCAGCTGGCGGGTTAACACCCATGCCCACATCGCCAACGAACACTAACGGACGAATATACGCGCTGGTCAGGTTGTTTTTACGCAGCACTTCACGACACGCTTCCATCAGCTCATCAACAGTCTGAGAAACAGGGAAACGATAGATTTTGGCTGAATCATGCAGACGCTGCATGTGTTCGCGATGGCGGAACACCACTGGCCCTTTGTGAGAATCGTAGCAACGGATGCCTTCGAACACGGAAGTACCGTAGTGCAGCGCGTGGGACATCACGTGGACTTTCGCGTCCTCCCAACGAACCATCTCACCATTGAACCAAATGTAATCAGCTTTTTTCGTCGTCATTTTTTCTTCCTGTCGCGCTTAAGCGCGGATTTGTTGTGATGTGGTTGTGCTCTGGCAGATGGCAACATGGGCAACGTCTACCAGTTTTGTTAACTGACTAAACAGTAAGTCGACCGACCGCGCGCTGGCAACGGTTAATTCGATACTGATGTTCTGTGCGTCTGTGGCCGTCTCCATATTCATAGAGCAAATTTGAAAACCACGATGACGGACCACACGCAAAACACGTTCTAAAGTTTCTGGGTTGAAGCGAGCCTGCACGGCGACCTGATGTTGCATCATGATAATTTCTCCAGCATTTGTGAATTACTGGCACCTGGCGGTACCAACGGCCAGACATTCTCAAGCTCGTCGATTGAGACATGAAGCAGGTAAGGCCCCTCGCTTGACAGCATTGTGTCGAGTGCCGCTTCAACCTGGTCTTTACGGGTGATGTGCTGGCCGGGGATACCAAAAGCACTGGCCAGCATGAGGAAATCGGGGTTATCGGTCAGGGTGGTTTCGCTGTAACGCTCCTGGAAGAACAACTGTTGCCACTGGCGAACCATGCCTAAGCGCTGGTTATCGAGCAAGACGATTTTCAGCGGTAACTGCTTACGCTTAACGGTGCCCAGCTCCTGAACGTTCATCATGAAAGAGCCGTCACCGGAGATACAGATGACGGTATCGTTCGGACGGGCAACCTGTGCGCCTACCGCAGTTGGCAGGCCAAAGCCCATCGTTCCGAGCCCGCTAGAAGTGATGAAGTTTTCCGGGCGAGTGTAGGTCATGTGCTGTGCGGACCACATCTGATGCTGGCCCACGTCGGTGGTGACGACGCTGTCTGCCGGTTTACGGTCGGACAACTGCTTCAGCAGCAACGGCGCGTAGATGGCTTCACCCGGATGGTCGTAACGCCAGGCGTGTTCAGCACGCATTTCTGCCGCGTGCTGACGCCATTCACTGATGCTCAGTGGCTGCTGTAAAGCAGGCAACAACGCGTTGAGATCGCCCTGAAGGGCCACGTGCACCTGACGCAACTTATTCATTTCCGCAGGGTCGATATCCATGTGGATCACCTTCGCATTCGGCGCGAAGGTATTCAGCTTGCCGGTTACGCGGTCATCAAAACGGGCGCCTACGGCAATCAGCAGGTCGCATTCCTGAACCGCCAGGTTGGCGGCTTTGGTGCCGTGCATCCCCAACATGCCCAGATAGAATGGGTAATCTGCCTCTACCGCCCCAAGGCCTTTCAGCGTACAGGTGGCTGGCATTTGGGTGGCGGCGATAAAGTCCCGCAAGGCAGGTACGGCCTGCGCCATACCCACACCACCACCGACATACAGCATCGGCTTTTGCGCTTCCGCTATCATCTGACGCGCCGCATCCACTTCGGAATGCGGGAAAGCATCGTCGTTCTCAACGGTAGAGAAATGCGGCTCCAGCTCACCCAGGGCAACCTGGATATCTTTCGGGATATCAACCAGAACCGGGCCAGGGCGGCCAGAGCTGGCAACATAAAACGCTTCCGCCATTACGCGCGGCAGCTCTTCCAGAGACTGAACGAGGAAACTGTGCTTGGTGCAGGCCAGTGACAGGCCCAGTACGTCAACTTCCTGGAAAGCATCGGTACCGATGAACGGAGAAGCCACCTGGCCGGTGATGGCAACAACAGGAACAGAATCAAGCAGTGCATCAGCCAGGCCGGTGATCAGGTTGGTTGCGCCCGGGCCAGATGTTGCCATGCAGACGCCAGTTTTACCCGTAGAGCGCGCATAGCCAATGGCCGCCATTGCAGCACCCTGCTCGTGTCGGCACAACAGGTGTTCCACGCCGCCGTCATACAGTGCATCGTAAATCGGCATAATTGCGCCCCCCGGATAACCGAAGACTGTTTCGACTCCCTGTGCGCGCAACGCATGTACTACCCACTGTGCACCATTCATAGTTAGTTCCCCGTCATAAATCGGGAGAAACAGAATTTTGTGCTAGTCGTCATTCTCTGCTCCTCGTTTAAGTTTTTTAGTCATAAAAAAACCCCCGGACCTTTCGGTGCGGGGGTCTTAGTTCGTTAAGGCTTGATTTCTATGCCTTTCCTCGTCCAAGTGCAGCCCCGCACGGTGGGATAATAATCACCACCACGCTAATCACGACCAGGCTAATTACTCGTAGAAGGGCTGTCATTTTCAGTTCTTTTTGCATCTTGTTCGAAGGAATACCTAAAGAGGTATCACAGATTTTGAATCAAACACAAGATTTATTTATGACGCATTTGTTTAGCACGCGAATGATTTTTCTAAAAATCTTTGTTTTATATGAGGAAAATAGAAAATGAATTTTTTTCATTTTTTTACGTTCCCGCCAGCGCTCAAAACGGGGAGTTATCCCTCTTTGCGGTACCGATTCCATCCTGATGCAACAATTGCACTTAGTCGCTAAAAGTGGTGAATACGACTCGTAAAGTCGCGAATATGCGTTCAACAACAAAAACACGAACTGGCATAGTTGCCCGACAAGGAGGGTTTCTATGTCACTGTCGGTTGTTTATACACGAGCCGCTATTGGTGTGAAGGCACCACTGATTTCTGTTGAAGTACATCTGAGTAATGGCCTGCCAGGGCTCACTCTCGTTGGGCTACCAGAAACCACCGTAAAAGAGGCCAGGGATCGGGTGCGTAGCGCCATCATCAATAGCGGTTATACCTTCCCTGCCAGAAAAATTACCATCAACCTGGCACCCGCTGACTTACCCAAAGAGGGAGGACGATATGATTTACCTATCGCTATTGCGCTTCTCGCCGCTTCTGAGCAGCTGAATACCACCAGGCTAGGCTCGTATGAGTTCATCGGCGAACTTGCTCTTACAGGCTCATTAAGAGGCGTTCCTGGAGCGATCTCAGGTGCCCTGGAAGCGATAAGCGCAGGCCGACAAATCATTGTGGCCAATGAAAATTCTCCTGAAGTGAGCCTGATTGCAGAAAAAGGGTGCCTGATAGCCGGCCATCTACAGGAGGTTTGTGCGTACCTGGAGGGGCGACATGAGCTTGCCGAACCACGGGAGGCCGAAGATATCCTGCCGGATAACCGGGACGATCTCCGCGATATTATTGGTCAGGAACAGGGTAAGCGGGCCCTGGAGATTACCGCCGCAGGTGGGCATAACCTCTTATTGATTGGCCCACCAGGAACAGGCAAAACAATGCTGGCAAGCCGCCTGAATGGCTTACTGCCGCCATTAAACAATCGCGAGGCGCTTGAAAGCGCCGCCATATTTAGCCTCGTTAGCTCAACATCACTGCAAAAGCAGTGGCGGCAGCGCCCCTTTCGCTCCCCGCACCACAGTGCTTCTTTGGCAGCAATGGTGGGTGGGGGCTCAATCCCCGGGCCTGGCGAAATATCGCTGGCGCACAATGGCATCCTGTTTCTTGATGAACTGCCTGAATTTGAACGACGTGTTCTGGACGCCCTGCGTGAGCCGATTGAGTCGGGACAAATACACATCTCCCGGACACGAGCAAAAATCAGTTACCCTGCACGGTTCCAGCTGGTTGCTGCGATGAACCCCAGTCCAACAGGACACTACCAGGGGAACCATAACCGGTGTACGCCCGAGCAGACGCTTCGCTATCTTGGAAAGCTATCAGGTCCTTTCCTCGACCGGTTCGATTTATCGCTGGAGATCCCTCTTCCGCCCCCCGGGCTACTCAGCCAGAACAACGGACAGGGAATAACTTCAGCGGAAGTGCGCGAAAGAGTTATCACTGCCCAGGCGAATCAATATGCCCGTCAGTGCAAACTCAATGCTTATCTTGATAATGCGGAAATTCGGCGATTCTGCCATCTGGCCCCGGAGGATGCACTTTGGCTGGAGGATACCCTGGTACGGTTTGGGCTTTCCATTCGTGCCTGGCAGCGTTTATTGAAAGTCGCCAGGACTATCGCTGATGTTGAAGGGTGTATTGAAATCCAGAGGCAGCATCTGCAAGAAGCATTGAGCTATCGTGCAATCGACCGTTTGCTACTGCATCTGCAAAAAATGCTGGCGTAAAAAAAGGGGCCATAGCCCCTTTTCTTGTCACACTAGTCGTCAGACTCGGTGTAATCTTCAGCACCTTCCATCTGCGGCTTACCGCCAGACAGGGTGTGGAAACGCTTAGGACGCTTGATACGCGCCATATACTTCACCCATACGCGTTCTGGTTCTGATACCGGCTCACGCTCGCCACGGCAAACTGCAACAAACTGTTTTTCGTCTTCCGTTTCTGGTTCACGTTTCCCCAGATCCAACTCGTTGAAGGCATAACCGTGACGCTCAAGCAGTTGTGCCTCTTTAATGGTGAAGTCACCATGGCGAGAGAACCCGCGCGGATAATTTTTATTGTCGAAAAAACGATTCGTCGTCGTAAAGCTTTCCGCCATCCTACACGCTCCTAATTCTTTGGCCGAGCTATTTATGGCGCGGAGTATTAGTTACGCTTGACAGAGTGTAAAACAAAACATTTAAATCATAACGACAAATAATTTTGCGGAGAAAGATGTGGATACGGAATTGCTAAAAACTTTCCTCGAAGTGAGCAGAACGCGTCACTTCGGGCGAGCAGCGGAAGCCCTTTACCTGACGCAGTCAGCGGTCAGTTTTCGTATTCGTCAGCTGGAGAATCAGCTGGGTGTGAATCTTTTTACTCGCCATCGCAACAACATCCGTTTGACGCCTGCCGGTGAAAAACTATTGCCCTATGCAGAAACGCTGATGAATACCTGGCAAGCGGCGCGCAAGGAGGTTGCGCATACCTCACGGCATAACGAATTCTCCATTGGGGCCAGCGCATCGCTATGGGAATGTATGCTCAGTCAATGGCTTACCCGGTTATATCGTTCCCATAACCACCTACAGTTTGAAGCAAGAATTGCGCAACGTCAGTCGCTGGTTAAGCAATTACATGAACGCCAACTGGATCTCCTGATCACGACAGAAGCCCCCAAAATGGACGAATTTAGCAGCCAGATTATTGGGCAATTTAGCCTTTCACTGTATGCCTCTGAACCCTCGATGATGAAAGCTGATCTTAACTATTTACGCCTGGAATGGGGGCCGGATTTTCAACAACATGAGGCTGGATTGATCGCAAGTGATGACGTGCCTCAGCTCACCACAAGCTCGGCTGAGATCGCCTGTCAGCAACTTTCTTTGCTCAAAGGTTGCACCTGGTTACCCACGCGTTGGGCGGACAATAAGCCGGAATTGCATACTGTGGCGGATTCCACAACGCTCTCAAGACCGCTCTATGCCATCTGGTTGCAGAACAGCGACAAACAATCTCAGATAAAAGATCTGTTGAAAATCAACATAATGGAATGATGCTAATCACCTGCATGGACGCAGGTAGCATTTTCAGAGGTGGGGTTTTACTATTTTAAAGGCAAAAAAAATCCTTTGCCTAAGCAAAGGATTATATATGGCAGGGGCGGAGAGACTCGAACTCGCGACACCCGGTTTTGGAGACCGGTGCTCTACCAACTGAGCTACGCCCCTAAATTTTCTTACCATTAAGCCTGCTAAGATATAGCAGGCTTAATGTCTT
>NZ_LXES01000015.1 GCF_001654845.1 Enterobacter soli ATCC BAA-2102
AACGCGGCTTTCAGCTCACCGTTGCGAGGTCCCGTATATTACGTTTTCCTCATTCAGAGTCAAGCGTTTATTTTCACTTTTCTCTGTTGGCGTTCATCTCTGAACCCCGCTAACCCGGCGGCTTGTAAGCCGTTGTTCCGTGTCAGTGGAGGCGCATTATAGGGAGTTCTCAGACGTTGACAACCCCTCTTTTGAAAAAAACTTTCAACCGTCTCTTTTTTGCTCAAAACCGTGCTACAACGCTAGTTTTTCGAGCGTTTCAAAGCCGTAACGATGTAAAACGGGTAAAAGTTGTTCAGTCTCTTTTGTTATCGCCATACAAAAAGCGATATTGGCATCGGTAGATTTTGCATCTGGCGCTTCATGTTCAAGCAGCCAGGCGGTACGACGCGCAATTGCCGCACCGGAATCCACCAGCCGGGTCCCCTCTGGCAGAACCACCAGAAGTTCCTCCTGTAAAAGAGGGAAATGGGTGCATCCCAGAACAACGGTGTCCGGCGGCTCCGGCATCCGCAGCCACGGACGCAAAATGCGGCGCAGCTCTTCCAGCGGAACCGCGTGTCCATGCAACTTCGCTTCCGCCATTTCGACAAGTTCTGCAGAGCCGAGCATCGCAATCTGGCATTCATTAGCAAAGCGGTCGATCAGCTCACGTGTATAAGGACGCTTCACCGTGCCGCGCGTAGCCAGCAAACCGACAATCCCATTCGCCGTCAGACGAGCGGCCGGTTTAATCGCAGGCACAACGCCGACAACCGGGAACGGGAACTTTTCGCGTAATGCGGGGAGGGATACCGTACTCGCCGTATTGCAGGCAATCACTGCCAGCGCCAAAGGGTAGCGCTTTTGCACGGCAGTCACGATTTCAAGGACACGCTCAACAATGAACGCTTCACTCTTTTCACCATAAGGGAAAGCGACGTTATCGAAAGCGTAGATATAGTGGAGATTCGGCAGGAGATGCCGAATCTCATCATAGACCGAAAGCCCACCGACGCCGGAATCAAACACCAGCACGGTGGGACGCGGATCAGAAGGTGTAGCTGCCAGACAAGGTGTATTCCCGTCCTGCAGTTTGATAGCCATAAACTGTCTCGTAATCTTTATCGAACAGGTTAGCTATTTTACCACGAACTGTCAGATGAGAGGTGACAGGATATGAAACTGCGACATCCCACAGACTTACACCGCCCATTTTCACACGTTCTGACGAATAGGTATTCGGATCGATAGCAACGTCATAGCGGGTTCCCAGGTAGCGGTACGCAACGTTCCAGTCGAGGTCCCACACCTGCCAGTCCAGCTGATACTTAACCTGCTGCTTAGAGCGGCGTGCCAGTACTTCGTTGGTTTTCGCATTACGTGGGTCAACATAATCATAAGAAATCTGATGACCTACCGGTCCGGTATCGAACTGTGCCGTCGCTTCCACACCTTTAATGCGCGCTTCGTCAACGTTGTAGTAACGATACGTATGCGGATCGCTGCTAATCAGATTATCAATGTCATTGCGATAACCGGTAACGCGCCAGTTGACCGGCCCCGTCAGACCTTCAAAGCCACCTTCCCACTGCTTACTCTCCTCCGGTTTAAGGTCCGGATTACCGTAAGAGGCACTGTGGATCTGACTCATGGTCGGAGCTTTGAATGCGGTACCGTAGGAGGCAATTATGCGATAACCATCCACAAACTCCCACGCAGCGCTGGTTTGCCATGTTCCGTGGTTGCCAAAGTTGGAGTTATCGTCATTACGCGCCGCGGCTTCGAGCGTCACGCTATTGAACTGCTGCATTGCAGACAAGAACACACCAGTATTGCGCTGCTCGTAGCCTTTATCCAGATAGCCCGTGCCCGCCTGGGTTTTTTGCTTCTGCCAGTCCAGACCCGCGCCGATATTCCCGTGGCCCACTTCAACGGTGTTCAGCCACTGCGTCGTGTACTGCTTCACGTCGTCCATGGTTGCGGAATCAGCATAACGCCCTTTTTTCGGGTCATAGTTCTGATCTTTACTGCGGCCGTAACCTGCCACCAGCTGCGACTGGAAAATCCCCTGGTTATAACGCAGGCCGGTATCCCAGTTTTGGCTGTAGAGCTGGCGGGTATCCGGGCGTCCATCAACCATAAAGTTTGCGTCGTAATGATCGTAGCCGTCATACGCCGTACGGTTGTCGTAGCCAAAACCACGGAAGAAACCGCTTACGCTGTCAGTAATTTGCTGCTCCACAGAGCCATACAGTGACTTACTCATAAAGCCGTCACGATCCGGCTGGCGCGGAGCATCTTTTGCACCGATATCAAAACCGCGGGTATAGGTATAGTTACCCGCCATGGTGATTTTGGTTTTATCCAGTACCTGCTGGAAGGAGCCATCATAGGTCTGGTAGCCCTTAGACCCCACACCCGCAGAAATTTCTGCCCCCGGCTTATCGCGCCCGGTGATGATGTTGATTACACCGCCAATCGCGTCGGAGCCATACAGGGCTGAACGTGGGCCACGAATGTATTCAATACGCTGAATCAGGGACGTCGGGATTTGGCTCAGGTCAGGAACGTTGCTGATCCCTGCATTATTCAGGGGGATACCATCGATCAGCACCAGAACATGACGAGATTCAGTCCCGCGTATAAAGGTAGAAGAGGTCGCGCCCATACCACCGCTTTGCGCGATATCCACGCCCGGCAGTCGTGACATGATTTCAACAACACTCTTTGCCTGCCAGCGTTCAATATCTTCACGCGTCACAACAGATGTCGGAGCCAGAACGGTTTTTGCTGGTTGCTCAAAACGGTTTGCCGTCACCACCAACGAGTCTGCGCTATCCTGCGCCCAGCCCGAAAATGCCGTGACGGAAAACGCCGTCAACAGCGATACTTTTTTAATCATTGTAAAAGCATCCACAATATAAGAAGGATGCCGCAGGCCTCATCTATAGCACGCGATGATGAAACCAAATGCGACGTGATCCCGGCAGGTCTTCGGGCTAGGTGGCGTTTAATGGATGAAGACTTCCCGTTCTCACAGTGTCTACAACTCTCATCCCGCCAGTCTTTACCGCTGCGCGTCAGCTCCAGATTTACACTGGATTCCCTTTTCACTCTCAGGAGACCGGAAACAGAATGCTACAATTAGACACGTATAGATGTCCAGATAGCTATTAGCCATTAAATCTGGACATCCCCTGAACAATGCCTACAATCCCCGCGTAATTCTTTATCACTCAGGACGTATCATGACCCCCGAACACCTCCCGACAGAACAGTACGACGCGCAGCTGGCAGAGAAAGTTGTCCGCCTGCAAAGTATGATGACGCCTTTCAACGCGCCCGTTCCCGAGGTGTTCCGCTCGCCAGTCAGCCACTACCGTATGCGTGCGGAGTTCCGCATCTGGCATGATGGGGACGACCTGTACCACATCATTTTTGATCAGCAGACAAAATCCCGCATCCGCGTAGACAGTTTTCCGGCGGCAAGCGAGCTGATTAACCAGCTGATGACCCTCATTATGGATGGCGTGCGTAGCAACCCGGTGCTTCGCAACAAGCTGTTCCAGATTGACTACCTGACCACGCAAAGCAACCAGGCGATTGTCTCGCTGCTGTATCACAAAGCGCTGAACGACGAGTGGCGCGAGCAGGCTGAATCCCTGCGCGATGCCCTGCGTGCGCAGAATATCAATGTTCACCTTATTGGCCGTGCGACCAAAACCAAAATCATGCTCGACCAGGATTACATCGACGAGCGTCTGCCGGTGGCGGGTAAAGAGATGATTTATCGCCAGGTGGAAAACAGCTTCACCCAGCCAAACGCCGCGATGAACGTGCAGATGCTGGAGTGGGCGCTGAAGGCGACAGAAGGGTCAACGGGCGATCTGCTTGAGTTGTACTGTGGTAACGGCAACTTCTCGCTGGCGCTGGCGCGTAACTTTGAGCGCGTGCTGGCCACAGAAATCGCTAAACCGTCGGTCGCGGCCGCCCAGTACAACATTGCAGCCAACCATATCGATAACGTGCAGATCATTCGTATGGCGGCAGAAGAGTTTACGCAGGCGATGAACGGCGTGCGTGAGTTCAATCGATTACAGGGTATCGACCTGAAGAGTTACCAGTGTGAGACGATTTTTGTCGATCCACCGCGCAGTGGGCTGGACAGCGAAACCGAGAAGATGGTGCAGGCGTACCCGCGTATTTTGTACATCTCCTGCAACCCGGAAACCCTGTGCAAGAACCTGGAAACATTAAGCCAGACGCACAAGGTTGAACGTCTGGCTCTGTTCGATCAGTTCCCATATACGCACCATATGGAGTGCGGTGTACTGCTTACTGCGAAGTAATGAGGTTCCCGTAGGGCAGGTAAGCGAAGCGCCACCTGCCTACAACACCTAATTTACTTACTCTGGCAGCTCGTGCTTACGACCACGCATCCGCGAGCCAATCCAGAATACCAGCGCCACAGACAGCACCGCTGGCAGGAAGTTTGAGCCGATATCCGGGTACTCTGCGCGTACCACAGTGCTGTACAACAACACGCCTAAAATAAAGCAGGCAGCGGCAAGACCCGGCAACCCCACAGGCATCGTGCGGTTCAGATAGCGTTGATGCAGACAGTACACCGTCAGCACCAGTGCAATTAGCGGGAAAATTGAGAATGGTACGATAGAGCTGAAAACAGCCGAAAACGTGCCATTAATTGATAAGCCAGCGATCAATGCCAGCAACAACGTACCTTTATCCTGACCTGACTGTTTCATTACTCACCCTTCACTCATCGGTTTGATGTGCCAACTTTTCTTGTTCACGGCGATACCAGTAATATGCTCCTTTGGAGATCATCCTGAGTTGCAATACCAGTCGCTCTTCGAGCTGCTTGCGCTGTTCAACGCTCACATCCAGTGCTTCGGCACCCGCACTGAAGACAATTGTCACCATCGCCTCGGCCTGCGCTTCAGTGAAGGCACGCGGCATATGGTTTTCGAGTTCAAGATAGTCGGCAAGTTCCGCGATGAAATGCTGAATTTCACGCGCGACCGCGGCACGAAATGCGGCCGATGTCCCGGAGCGTTCACGCAAAAGCAGGCGAAACGCGTTGGGGTTATTGCCGATAAATTCCATAAAGGTCGATACGGACGTGCGGATCACGCTACCGCCTTTTGCGATACGCTGACGTGCCTGGCGCATCAGCTGGCGCAGCATCAGACCACTCTCATCGACCATGGTCAGGCCCAGTTCATCCACATCACGGAAATGACGATAGAAGGACGTTGGCGCAATCCCGGCCTCGCGTGCGACTTCGCGCAGGCTCAAACTGGCAAAACTTCGCTCTGCACTCAGTTGACTGAATGCGGCTTCCACCAGCGAACGCCGGGTTTTCTCTTTTTGTTGTGCTCTTACGCCCATCACGATAGTTGAATCCTTCCAAAGGCCTGATGGCACTATACCAGAGAATAAAATTAATCTGTTTGCCTGGCTTTGTGAATGATTGTTTACGCGCGGTTTGTGCTCCACTGCCCGAAAAAAGCACAACGATAATTGGGTTACTCTGGCAATGATGTTATGATTCTGTTGCTTTTATGTATAAGAACAGGTAAGCCTTGCCATGCCACACACCTACGATTACGACGCAATAGTTATTGGTTCCGGCCCCGGCGGCGAAGGCGCTGCTATGGGACTGGTGAAACAGGGAGCCAGAGTAGCGGTCATAGAGCGCTACCATAATGTTGGCGGTGGTTGCACCCACTGGGGCACCATCCCTTCCAAAGCCCTCCGCCATGCCGTTAGCCGTATTATTGAATTTAACCAGAACCCTCTTTACAGCGACCACTCCCGACTTCTTCGTTCTTCCTTTGCCGACATCCTGAATCATGCGGATACCGTCATTAATCAGCAGACACGTATGCGTCAGGGGTTTTATGAGCGTAACCACTGCGAAATTTTGCAGGGCAACGCGCATTTTGTTGACGAGCACACCTTAGCACTGGAATGCCATGACGGTTCGGTTGAAACCATCACCGCTGAAAAATTCGTGATTGCCTGCGGTTCGCGCCCGTACCATCCGGCCGATGTCGACTTCTCGCACCCACGCATCTACGACAGCGATTCCATCCTCAGCCTGCACCACGAACCACGCCATGTCATTATCTATGGCGCAGGGGTGATTGGCTGCGAATATGCGTCGATCTTCCGGGGTATGGAGGTCAAAGTTGACCTGATCAACACCCGCGATCGCCTGCTGGCCTTCCTCGACCAGGAGATGTCGGATTCCCTCTCGTACCACTTCTGGAACAGCGGTGTGGTGATTCGCCACAACGAAGAGTACGAGAAAATCGAAGGCTGCGATGACGGTGTGATCATGCATCTGAAATCCGGCAAAAAGCTGAAAGCCGACTGCCTGCTGTATGCCAACGGCCGTACCGGTAACACTGATTCGCTGGCGCTGGAAAACATCGGGCTTGAAACCGACAGCCGTGGCCAGCTGAAGGTCAACAGCATGTACCAGACTGCGCTGCCGCACGTTTACGCGGTGGGTGACGTGATTGGTTATCCAAGCCTCGCGTCAGCGGCCTACGACCAGGGGCGCATTGCGGCTCAGGCGCTGGTGAAAGGCGAAGCAACGGCGCACCTGATTGAAGATATTCCAACAGGGATTTACACCATCCCGGAAATTAGCTCAGTCGGGAAAACCGAACAGCAACTGACGGCCATGAAAGTGCCTTACGAGGTGGGTCGTGCGCAGTTTAAACATCTGGCGCGCGCGCAAATCGTGGGAATGAGTGTGGGAACGCTGAAGATTTTGTTCCATCGCGAGACGAAAGAGATCCTCGGTATTCACTGCTTTGGTGAACGCGCGGCGGAAATCATTCATATCGGCCAGGCAATAATGGAGCAAAAAGGTGGTGGTAACACCATCGAGTACTTCGTTAACACCACCTTTAACTACCCGACCATGGCGGAAGCCTATCGGGTAGCAGCACTAAACGGTCTGAACCGTCTGTTTTAACGCGCTGTCAAAATGGCCATCCATGGAACCACGGATGGCCTCAGCCAGCTGCTCATAGCGGCTGCGCAGTGGCGATCCCGGGCGATAAACCAGGCCAATGGTACGACGCGGCTCTGGTTTAATGCACGGCAGATAGACCACACCATCACGTTTACGCTCGCGCGGAACAGCCAGCGCAGGCAGCAGTGTGATACCACTTCCCGCCGCCACCATGTTACGCAGCGTTTCCAGACTGGTTGCGCGGAAATGGGTATCTTCATCCGCACCGGCCTCAAAACAGAAGCCCATCGCCTGATCGCGCAGGCAGTGACCATCTTCCAGCATCAGCAGTTTTTCACCGGCCAGATCGGCCATCGGCACGCGATCGCGGTTCGCCCACGGGTGATCTTCATAGATCGCCAACATCATCGGCTCATCAAACAGCGGCACCTCAATAAAGGCTTCGCTCTCTTTGACCAGCGCCAGAATCGCGCAATCGAGCTTACCGCTATCTAACTGCGCCAGCAGCTGATGGGTTTGCGCTTCATGCAGATACATTTCGAGTTTCGGGAATGTCTGGTGCAGCATCGGAATGATGTGCGGTAACAGGTACGGGCCAACGGTTGGGATCAGGCCAATATGCAGTGGGCCCGACATCGCTTCCCCCTGCTGGCTTGCCATTTCCTTGAGCACTTTGACCTCGCGCAGCACAGTACGCGCCTGATCCACCAGCAAAAGACCTGCCTGGGTGAACAGTACCTTACGACTGGTGCGCTCCAGCAGCATGACGCCCAGCTCATCTTCCAGCTTGCGGATCTGACCGCTCAGCGTGGGCTGGCTGACGTGGCAGGAATCTGCCGCGCGGCGAAAATGACGGTGCTCGGCTAACGCTACCAGGTATTCAAGATCACGAATATTCATTATTCATCCTCCGTCGCCACGATAGTTCATGGCGATAGATAGCATAGCAACGAACGATTATCCCTATCAAGCATTCTGTTGAATAATACACCACATAGACAGGGCGGCACGTGTTTGACCCTTGACGTCCCCGCCACCGTCTGACGAGTTTCTCTCAAAACTCGAACAACTAAAGCCAACGTGAACTTTTGCGGACCCCGTGGTCCGCATTTTTTTTGCGTAAAAAAGCCTGGCGCTAAGCCAGGCTCCGTTTTTCTCCCTCTCCCCGTGGGAGAGGGCCGGGGTGAGGGCACCAGCCCGCACTATTCAAACCAAATTAAACTAACCGTTTTTTCGCATCCGCAATCGCCTGTGCAACCTGCTTAGGCGACACGCCGCCTTTCGCCGCACGCTTATCCAGGCAAGACTGCAACGCCAGAATCGGATAGACATCATCCCCGATAACCGCGCTGAATTTTTGCAGGTCGGTAAGCGTCAGATCTTCCAGCGG
Organism: Enterobacter soli ATCC BAA-2102; assembly: GCF_001654845.1. Lineage (GTDB taxonomy): Bacteria > Pseudomonadota > Gammaproteobacteria > Enterobacterales > Enterobacteriaceae > Enterobacter > Enterobacter soli. The sequence goes on from NZ_LXES01000015.1 coordinate 8,385, forward strand.
TTTACCCTGACGGATCGCTTCCACTACCGCTTCACCCACAATATGGTGCGCTTCACGGAACGGTACGCCTTTCGCGACCAGGTAGTCCGCCAGTTCGGTGGAGTTGGCATAACCCTGCTGCGCAGCTTCCTGGCAACGCGGGCGTTTCACCTGGATACCATCCAGCACCAGTGCGCCCATATGCAGGCAGTCCAGCCAGGTGTCGAGCGCGTCGAACAGCCCTTCTTTGTCTTCCTGCATATCTTTGTTATACGCCAGCGGCAGCCCTTTCAGGGTCATCATCATTCCGGTCAGCGCACCCTGCACACGGCCACACTTACCGCGGATAAGCTCCAGCGCATCCGGGTTTTTCTTCTGTGGCATCAGGGAAGAGCCAGAAGTTACACGGTCAGACAGCTCAACAAAGCCGGCTTCACCGGAGTTGAAGAAGATCAGATCCTCTGCGAAACGCGACAGGTGAACCATGCCGATAGAAGCATTGGACAGCAGCTCCAGCACGTGATCGCGGTCAGACACGCTGTCCAGGCTGTTACGGGTGGCAGAAGCAAAGCCCAGCCAGCCTGCCAGCTGTTCACGATCGATTTCATACGCTGTACCCGCCAGCGCACCGCTACCCAGCGGGCTCACGTCCAGACGTTTCAGGGTATCCTGAAGACGGCTTTCATCTCGTGCCAGCATTTCTACATAGGCCAGGCTCCAGTGCGCAAACGTCACCGGCTGGGCACGTTGCAGGTGGGTGTAACCCGGCATGACCGCATCCTGGTTGTTCTGCGCGGTTTCCACCAGTGCAGCCTGTAACTGACGGTTTGCTGCCAGCAGCTCCACCACGGTGTCTTTACACCACAGTTTCAGGTCAGTCGCGACCTGGTCGTTACGGCTACGGCCGGTGTGCAGCTTTTTACCCAGCTGACCGACTTTATCGATAAGCTTACCTTCCACCCAGCTATGGATATCTTCGGCATCGCTTTTCAGGATCTGCTGCGGGTCCAGACGTACCTCTTCCAGCAGGTTGTTCAGCGCTTCTTCCAGCTGCTGTTGCTCATCTGCGGTCAGTACACCTACGGTAACCAGCGCTTTGGACCAGGCCACAGAGCCGACGATATCTTGTTCGGCCAGGCGGTAGTCGAAGCGCAAAGAGTCGTTAAACTGTTTGAACCGTTGATCCGCTGCCTGTGTAAAACGCCCACCCCAAAGTGCCATAACATGCTTCCTTAATATCTTTGATTTTCATTGCCCGGTGGCGCTGCGCTTACCGGGCCTACAAAACAATAAATCGATTACGCCAGAATACGCGTGCCAATCGGCGTGCCGTTAAACAGCGCCGGGAGTTGCTCCGCGTGACGCCAGGAGGCGATATCCACCGGGCGACCGAGCGTGCGGGCAGCATCCAGCGCTGCGTTCACTTTCACGATCATGCCGTCGGTAATGATGCCCTGCGCAATCAGCTGTTCGGCTTTCGCTGCCGTCATTTCCGCAATACGCTGGCCTTTACCGTCCAGAATACCGCTCACGTCAGAGAGCAGGATCAGGTCTGCACCCAGGGTTGCCGCCAGTGCGGTTGCCGCCTGGTCTGCATTCACGTTCATCAGCTCACCCTCTTCGGTGACACCGATTGAGCTCACCACCGGCAGGAACCCCCCTTCCAGCAGCGTGTTAATCAGCTTAGGCGAACCTGGCTGTGCCAGTCCAACATGGCCGAGCTCTTCATCGAGCTGGGTCACTTTTACGCTATCACCATCGCCCAGATAGAGGCCAACGGAGGCGATATGGTGTTTCTTCGCCCATGCCAGCAGCGTTTTGTTCGCCGTACCTGCCAGCGCACCGGTAATGATGTCAATCTGATCGGCAGGCGTGACGCGCAGGCCATTTTTCTTTTTCACTGGCAGGTTGAGTCCTTTCATCAGCTCATCCACCACGCAGCCACCGCCGTGGACAATCACCAGCGGACGTTGGTGTGATTCACGATAGTTAACCAGTGCGGTAAAAAGACGCTCCAGCGCTTCTTCGCTGTCCAGCAGTACACCACCGAGCTTGATAATTAATGGGTTCATCATCACACCTTAAATAAGAGACTGCGTTTCAGCGAAGCCAAAACGAATGTTTGCACACTGCATTGCCTGGGCGGCAGCGCCTTTGAGTAAGTTATCTTCTGCGGCGACCACAATCAGGTGTTCGCCCTGCACGGCAAAGCCGATATCGCAGAACGGCAGACCGACCACGTTTTTCAGTGCCGGAACGCCTTTTTCATACAGACGCACCAGCGGTTTGTCAGCGTATGCCTGAGTAAAGACCTCGTTCACCTGTTCTTTGGTCACACCCGGTTTCAGACGGCAGGTAATGGTTTCGAGGATCCCACGCGGGAAGCTACCCAGGTGCGGGGTAAAAATGACATCCGCGCCCAGATGAGTGGTGATTTCAGGATGATGACGGTGATTAAACACGCCGTACGGCTGGAGGCTCACTTCGCAGAAGCTATTGGAAATGGCCGCCTTACGCCCTGCACCGCTCACGCCACTGGTGGCGTTGATCACCGGCCACTGATTCAGATCCAGCAGGCCTGCGTCGATCAAGGGCTTCAGGGAGAGCTGCGCCGCCGTTGGGTAGCAACCCGGCACGGCAATCAAATCCGCTTCTTTCAGTTTGTCTGCACTCCACTCCGCCAGGCCATAGACCGCTTTTTCAAGCAGATCCGGGTGCTGATGGGTGAAACCGTAATATTTTTCGTAGAACGCGCCATCGTTAACACGAAACGCACCGGAGAGGTCGAACACGACACAACCGGCCGCCAGGAATTGCGGCGCCAGGTCGTGGCTGACTTCGTGCGCCGTGGCTAAAAACACCACGTCGACGCCGTCGGTGAACTCGCTGATGTCAGACATCGGCTGCAAAGGCATATCGACAATGCCTTTAAGTTGCGGATGTAAATCGGAAATTAACTTTCCTGCATCATTGCTTTGCGCTGACACGGTCAAAGCGGTTATGGTCATATGTGGATGGCGATTCACGTAGCTTACAAGCTCTGCGCCCGCATAACCGCTAGCGCCTACAATCAGCGTATTCAACATCGGGTTCCTTTATGCTCAACGTTAATGTATTTTTATTCACATTTATTGCATGAATATTGATACTATCACGACCTAAGGTGTGTCAACAATGAAAATGAACTTACCGCCATTTATCGAGATTTACCGCGCCCTGATCGCCACACCGTCCATCAGTGCAACCGAAGAAGCGCTGGATCAGAGCAATGAGTCTTTAATCAATCTGCTGGCGGGTTGGTTTAGCGATCTTGGGTTTAACGTTGAGGTTCAGCCTGTCCCCGGAACACGTCATAAATTTAACCTGCTAGCCAGTACCGGACACGGCGCGGGTGGGCTGCTGCTCGCAGGTCATACCGACACCGTTCCATTTGACGACGGCCGCTGGACACGCGATCCGTTCACCCTGACCGAACACGACAACAAGCTCTACGGTCTGGGCACTGCCGACATGAAAGGGTTCTTCGCTTTTATCCTCGACGCGCTGCGTGACGTGGACGTGACAAAACTGAAAAAACCGCTCTATATTCTGGCGACCGCCGATGAAGAAACCAGCATGGCGGGCGCACGTTATTTCTCTGAAAACACCTCTATTCGCCCGGATTGCGCCATCATCGGCGAGCCAACGTCTCTGCAACCCATTCGTGCACATAAAGGCCATATTTCTACCGCAGTACGTGTTCTGGGCCAGTCCGGCCACTCCAGCGATCCGGCGCGCGGCGTGAACGCCATTGAGCTGATGCACGATGCCATCGGCCACATCATGCAGCTGCGTGATTCCCTGAAAGAGCGCTATCACCATGATTCGTTCACCGTTCCTTACCCGACGCTGAACCTCGGTAGCCTGCACGGCGGGGATGCCTCTAACCGTATCTGCGCCTGTTGCGAACTGCATATGGATATTCGCCCGCTGCCGGGTATGACGCTGAGCGACCTGAACGGTTTACTGACAGAAGCCCTGGCGCCGGTAAGCGAACGCTGGCCTGGCCGCCTGACGGTTTCCGATCTGCATCCACCTATTCCGGGCTACGAGTGCCCGCCGGATCACCAGCTGGTCGAAGTGGTGGAAAAACTGCTCGGCGAGAAAACCGACGTGGTGAACTACTGCACCGAAGCGCCGTTTATTCAGACCCTGTGCCCAACGCTGGTTCTTGGCCCGGGCTCCATCAACCAGGCCCACCAGCCGGATGAGTATCTGGAAACCCGCTTTATCAAACCTACCCGCGAACTCATTACCCAGGTTGTGCATCACTTCTGCTGGCATTAATGACCTTTCCCCTCTCGAATGAGAGGGGAAAATCTCGCGATCTTCGTCACATTCCCATAAGCATCACTTATCTGACGCGAAGCGAATTAAATTTCGTAAATTACCCACATTTATTCGTTTGCTGAACCGTTTTCGCAGCAATTGACGACAGGGGTTTTACGTGGCTTTATAAAGGGAGATGACAAAATATTGTCCAAAAGATTTTCGATTGGGCATAAACAAAAATGATGGGGTGACTGGGTTTTTATGAACGAACAATATTCCGCGTTGCGTAGTAATGTCAGTATGCTCGGCAAAGTGCTTGGAGATACCATCAAAGATGCGTTAGGGGAAAATATCCTCGACCGCGTTGAAACCATCCGCAAGCTGTCCAAATCTTCCCGTGCAGGTAACGAGGCCAATCGTCAGGAGCTGCTTACCACCTTGCAGAACCTGTCTAACGATGAGCTGCTGCCTGTTGCACGCGCATTCAGCCAGTTCCTGAACCTGGCGAACACCGCTGAGCAATACCACAGCATTTCGCCAATGGGCGAAGCTGCCAGCAACCCGGAAGTTATTGCCCGTACACTTCGTAAACTGAAAGACCAGCCAGACCTCAACGAAGCGACCATCAAAAAAGCGGTGGAGTCGCTCTCTCTGGAGCTGGTACTGACCGCTCACCCAACCGAGATCACCCGTCGTACGCTCATCCACAAAATGGTGGAAGTGAACAACTGCCTGAAGCAACTGGAAAACAAAGACATCGCCGACTACGAACGTAACCAGCTGATGCGCCGTCTGCGCCAGCTGATTGCCCAGTCCTGGCACACTGACGAAATTCGTAAGAACCGCCCAAGCCCGGTTGATGAGGCAAAATGGGGCTTTGCGGTGGTGGAAAACAGCCTGTGGGAAGGTGTTCCTAACTACCTGCGCGAACTGAACGAACAGCTGGAAGAGAACCTGGGCTACCGCCTGCCGGTGGATTTTGTGCCGGTACGTTTCACCTCCTGGATGGGTGGCGACCGCGACGGTAACCCGAACGTAACCGCAGAGATCACCCGCCACGTGCTGCTGCTAAGCCGCTGGAAAGCCACCGACCTGTTCCTGAAAGATATTCAGGTACTGATTTCCGAGCTGTCGATGGTTGAAGCGACACCAGAACTGCGCGAACTGGCCGGTGAAGAAGGTGCCAGCGAGCCGTATCGCTATCTGATGAAAAAGCTGCGTGGTCAGCTGATGGCAACTCAGGCCTGGCTGGAAGCGCGCCTCAAAGGCCAGCGCCTGCCGAAGCCGGAAGGTCTGCTGAGCCAGAACGAACAGCTCTGGGATCCGCTGTACGCCTGCTATAAATCCCTGCAAGCGTGCGGTATGGGCATCATCGCCAACGGTGAACTGCTCGACACCTTGCGCCGCGTGAAGTGTTTCGGCGTGCCGCTGGTGCGTATCGATGTTCGTCAGGAAAGTACCCGTCACACCGAAGCGCTGGGTGAACTGACCCGCTACCTGGGAATTGGCGACTACGAAAGCTGGTCCGAGGCCGACAAACAAGCCTTCCTGATCCGCGAACTGAATTCCAAACGTCCTCTGTTGCCGCGCAACTGGGAACCTAGCAACGAAACCCGCGAGGTACTCCACACCTGTAAAGCGATCGTTGATGCACCGAAAGGATCGGTTGCGGCCTATGTGATCTCGATGGCGAAAACGCCATCAGATGTGCTGGGTGTTCACCTCCTGCTGAAAGAAGCCGGTATCGACTACGCCCTGCCGGTAGCACCGCTGTTTGAAACCCTTGATGACCTGAACAACGCCAACGATGTCATGACGCAGCTGCTGAACATCGACTGGTATCGCGGCTTTATTCAGGGCAAACAGATGGTGATGATTGGCTATTCCGACTCCGCAAAAGACGCGGGCGTGATGGCGGCATCCTGGGCTCAGTACCAGGCGCAAGACGCACTGATCAAGACCTGTGAGAAAGCCGGTATCGAACTGACCCTGTTCCACGGTCGTGGTGGTTCCATTGGCCGTGGCGGTGCGCCAGCTCATGCGGCACTGCTTTCTCAACCGCCGGGCAGCCTGAAAGGTGGCCTGCGTGTAACGGAACAGGGCGAGATGATCCGCTTCAAGTACGGTCTGCCGGAAGTCACCATCAGCAGCCTGTCGCTCTATACCAGCGCCATTCTGGAAGCCAACCTGCTGCCACCGCCAGAGCCGAAAGAGTCCTGGTGTCATATCATGGATGAGCTGTCAGATATCTCCTGCGATCTGTACCGCGGCTATGTGCGTGAAAACAAAGACTTCGTGCCTTACTTCCGTTCAGCGACGCCTGAGCAGGAGCTGGGTAAACTGCCTCTGGGTTCACGCCCGGCCAAACGTCGTCCGACCGGTGGTGTGGAGTCTCTGCGTGCTATTCCGTGGATCTTCGCCTGGACGCAAAACCGTCTGATGCTGCCAGCCTGGCTGGGTGCCGGTGCGGCGCTGCAAAAAGTGGTGGAAGATGGCAAACAGAGCGAGCTGGAAGCCATGTGCCGCGACTGGCCGTTCTTCTCCACGCGACTTGGGATGCTGGAAATGGTCTTCTCCAAAGCCGACCTGTGGCTGGCGGAATACTACGATCAGCGTCTGGTGAAACCTGAGCTGTGGGCGCTGGGCAAAGAGTTGCGCGAACTGCTGGAAGGCGACATCAAAGTGGTTCTGGATATCGCCAACGACTCGCACCTGATGGCAGACCTGCCGTGGATTGCCGAGTCTATCCAGTTGCGTAATATCTACACTGACCCGCTGAACGTTCTCCAGGCTGAGTTGCTGCACCGCTCACGCCAGGCCGAAGAGGAAGGTAAAGAGCCTGATCCTCGCGTTGAGCAGGCGTTGATGGTAACAATTGCAGGCGTTGCGGCAGGGATGCGTAACACCGGCTAATGCTTGATACCAGGCGGCGCTGCGCTTGCACGGGCCTACGAAAGTAGACCGGGTAAGCGCAGCGTCACCCGGCAATATCTCGGTATCCACACCATGCACCACGACATTACTCAGATCCTGGCTGACCTGATTAACGGTACATTACCGCTGGGTCAGGTGCATTTCTTAAACCAGGCATCCAGTGCACCCGAACTTGCCTTACAGGTCGATTTTCCGCGCCTGGAGATTGTTCTTGAAGGGTCTGTTGAAGATTGCGCGGCCTCCGTTCTACAGCCACGTGATGTCCTCTACGTTCCGCCAGGAGGCTGGAATGACCCGCAATGGCAAAAACCCGCGACAACGCTGAGCATACTGTTTGGTAAACAACAGCTTGGGTTTAGCCTTTTGCACTGGGACGGCGTTGAAATCCGTAATCTGGCGAAGCAACATGTTGCCCGTCGTGGCCCCCGGATTGGCTCCTTCCTGCTGCAAACACTCCATGAAATGCAAATGCAGCCAAACGAGCAACAAACTGCAAGACTGATTGTTGCTAGCCTGCTGAGTCACTGTGTCGACCTGCTGGGCAGTCAGATCCAGACAGCCTCCCGCAGTCAGGCCCTGTTTGAAGCCATTCGTATTTATATTGATGAACATTACGCCGCACCGCTCACCCGTGAATCTGTCGCCCAGGCGTTTTACATCTCACCAAATTATCTGTCGCATCTTTTTCAGAAAACAGGTGCAGTGGGCTTTAACGAATACCTGACTCACACCCGGCTGGAGCACGCACGTCAGTTATTGAAAGGGTATGATTTAAAAGTGAAAGAGGTGGCTCACGCCTGCGGATTTGTCGACAGTAACTACTTCTGCCGGTTATTCCGTAAAAATACGGAGCGCTCACCGTCAGAATATCGCCGCCAGTACCACAGCCAGCTCACCGGAAAAGTGGCTAGTCCAGAATGACCTGAGTATGCTGCGGTGCTGATAACATTTTACGCACCGCAACCATGACCCTCTGCGGATCGCGCAGAAAAGCGTTAATCCCGCACTTCACATAGCGGGTATGTTCAAAACGTTCGCTTCCCGCCAGTTCAATATCAGTGATGAGTAACACCACATCCGCACGGCGAATATCGTCTTCCGTGAGCGCACTTTCAACGCCCAGGGCGCCCTGGGTCTCAATGTGAACGTTCCATTTTTCCTGCTGACATAACTTTTCCAGCCGTTCTGCGGCCATATAGGTATGTGCAACACCGCTGACGCAGGCAGTCACCGCCACCAGATAACGCCCCGTTATCACTGTCATTACTAACCTCCCACGGTGACCTGGAACCCTTCACGTTCAGCCATTTGACGCATCGATGCAACCTCATCTTCTGTCGGAGGAACCACCTGCCGCATCCCCCACTCCTGCCCCAGCAGACGGTATTTTGGTTCTCCGTACTGATGGAAAGGAAGCAGATGCAGTTGCCGTATCCCTGAAGGTATCAGAAACGCGAGCACACGCGCCATGTTGGCGCCGTTGAGCGTATACCCTGGAATAAGAGGCACGCGGGGGATTACGTTCACACCTGCTGTCACCAGTTGTAAGAAGTTATCCAGAACTCTGGGCAAATTGATTGCCAGCAAGGCATGTGCCTGATCGGGGTCCATCATCTTCAAATCAAACAGCACTTCATCGCACTGTCGGGCCAGAGGCAGTAACCGTGACAAAGGCGCATCACCTGCGGTTTCAATGGCGGTATGTACACCATAGCGACGCAGTCGCTGGAAAAAATGGGTTGCAAAAGAGGCCTGCATCAGAACTTCGCCACCGGAAAGCGTGACCCCACCGCCCGAAGAGCGAAAGAAGACATCGTCCTTCATCACCTCATGTTCAAGCTCATCCAGCGTCACATCCCTACCGATACGCTCAAACGCACCTGACGGGCACTCTTCAGCATCACGCAGACAGGGGACACAATGCAGACACTTACTTTCCCGGCGTACCGTCTCGATTTTCGGCGAGATTGATTCCGGATTAGCGCACCAGGGGCACCGGTGCGGGCAGCCTTTAAAAAAGACGACCGTGCGGATACCGCGTCCATCATTTAACGAATAGCGTTGGATGTTGAAGATGCGCGCCACATCGGCGCGCGCTTCCACCACGTTACAGCTGATGCGCTGTACGACGGATAATGTCATCCTGGATCTCCTTCGACAACTCAACAAAGAAGGCGCTGTATCCGGCAACGCGTACCACCAGCCCGGCGAAATCCTGCGGGCGTGACTGCGCTTCTCGTAATGTGTCCGCATTCACCACGTTGAACTGAATATGCTGCAACTTAAGCTGAGTGAATGCTCGCAGGAAGTCAGCCAGCTTTTGCAACCCGGCATCACCTTCCAGTGTCGCAGGGGTAAACTTCACGTTCAACAACGTACCGTTAGATAACAGATAGTTATCCAGCTTACTCACCGATTTCAGTACCGCCGTTGGGCCTTGCATATCTTGCCCGAGCATCGGCGAAAGACCGCCATCTGCCAGTTGCTCACCGGCATAACGGCCATCCGGCGTGGCACCAACGACCGCCCCCAATGGTACATGTGCCGACACGGTATAAGATCCCGGCGTGAACTGCCCACCGCGCGGATTCCGGTATTTTTCAACCTCTTTACAGTAGTGGCGCAGCAGTTCAGCGCTGATGTTATCGACATCATCGATATCATTACCATATTTCTCGAAGCGATTGATCAGGCGGGCACGTACTTTTTCCCCCTCTTGGGTGGCAAAGTTAGCTTTTAACACCGCCAGAAGTTCATCAAAACTTAAGCGCTGCTGTTCAAAGACCAGTCCTTTCAGGGCATGAAGCGAATCGCTTAGATTCGCTATCCCGATCCCCTGAACACCAGAGAAGTTATAGCGCGCCCCACCCTCAGTAATGTCTTTTCCTTTATCCAGACAATCACTTATGAAGGAAGAGAGCAGCGGTACCGGCGCCCAGTCACGATGGCCAATATCACAGATATTGCTTCCCTCAACCATCAGCGCAATGTAGTGATTAATCTTCACGCGAATGTGCTCAAGCAACTCCTCATAAGTCAGCCCGGTATTTCCCTCATTGTCCTGCATGGCAATTTCCATCACTTTCAGCAGGTTAAACATGGCAATATCGTGCAGACCATACGTTTTACCCGGAATCGATAACTCAACACAGCCGACAACCGCGTAATCACGCGCATCCTCAAGCGACACTCCACGATTCAAAAAGGCAGGAACAACAACTTCGTCGTTAAAAATCTGCGGGATACCGGTGCCCAGGCGGATTGTCTCGGCGGTTTTGAGCAGAAATGGCCTGTCAATAAGCTCATTCACCCTTACGCCAAGGTTCGGCTGCGGAAGCTGAATGCTCTGGTAGGCATCCAGACACAGGAAAGAAAGTACGTTAACGGCACTTCGCCCGTTCTCGGTCAGCCCGCCCAATAGCGCGGTATAGCCAGTCGGGAAACCAGCGAAATAACGGGCGCTACTGGTCGAACGTAAGAGCACCACGTCATTGCACTTCACCCACAATGATTCCAGTAGTTCTTTAAGGAATGCAGGCTCTTCGCCCTGCGAAAGTGATGCCTGATAAAACGGCAGCATATACTGGTCAAAACGCCCGATTGAGAGGGAACTGGCGTTGGATTCGTACTGTAAAATGACATTCATATACCAGAATAGCTGACACGCTTGCCAGAAGGTTTGCGGCTTATGATGTGCATTATGACGCGAGATTTCGGCAATCTTCAGTAACTCTTCACGCCGGGTGGTTTCACTGAGTTCGGCCGACTCCTCAGCCAGTAATGCATAACGTAAAATATGACGCTGGGACGCTTCAAGAAGGATTAGCGCCGCAGCATAGAAGGTGTTCCTGGTATCACGGGTGCAGTGATCACGCATTTCTGCCACCAGTGCATCCAGGCCGTTATTCAACAGGCGCGGGTAATCAATAATGATATGCCCCTGCCCTTTATCCGTCTGGTTAACGCTAAAAATCTGCGTCCCCACCGCGGCTTTTACCTCGTCCGTCATCTGGCTGTTGATAAAATCCTTCATCGACCGCTTTTCCCAGTAGGGATAGAGCAGTTCCCGGTAGGTCTGCTTATCTTCATCACTGATGTCGAAGCGGTCCTGTGGCCGGGTAGCAAACTGATCCAGTTCCTGAAGGAGCCAGTAAGGATCCATCTCAGGCGACATAATACCTGCACGCGGTTTGACGGTACGGTTCCCGGCAATCAGTTCCTCATCACGAATCGCGATTTTCACGTGGTCAAGAATGTACGCCGTGGCTTTCGCGCGCCTGATAATCGCTGGCTCACCTTCCGTCTGCTGATGGCTGGCAGTGTAGAGCAAAGCACGTTCTAGTGAGATTTCACGCGGGTTGGAAAAGAGTGCGTCTTTCAAACGCTGGGTACGATTCGTCATGAGGGAACTCCTGTAACGGGAAACCAGCCCGCCCCAAAGGGCGGGAGATCATCAGGCGGTTTGTGCCAGATGGGCATCAATTTTGTGCATGATGGCGTCGGCGCGTTTGACTGCGTCACTGATATTGACGCGAACGATAGTCTTCCCGGCAAAACGCTCTTCAAATTTAATGCCGATATCTTTGGTCAGGATAACCATATCCGCCGCGGCAATATCTTCACTCGTCAGCTCGTTCTCAAGACCAATCGACCCCTGAGTTTCAACCTTCACCTCCCAGCCTTTGGCTTTAGCTGCGCTCTCCAGCGCTTCAGCAGCCATGTAGGTATGGGCAACGCCAGACGGACATGCTGTTACTGCAATAATTCGAGCCATGTTCTCTTCCTCACTCAGTTAATTTCAAAATCCAGATCCAGGTCGTCCTCTTTTACTTCGCCCTGTTTCGTGTTCTTACGGGCAATGCTTTTCAGCACGTTGACGCTGATTGCTGTCACAACTGAACCCACCGCCACCGCAGCGATATAGCCCAGCTTGCCCTCCACCACAGGAAGTACGATCAGCCCCCCCCAACCGGCATAACACTGCGCGCCCATCACCGCCGCCGTTACAGCGCCACAGGCCGAGCCGAGCATGATGGAAGGAATCACGCGCAGCGGATCGGCAGCCGCAAATGGAATCGCGCCTTCGGTCACGCCGACACACCCCATAACCAGCGCGGCTTTACCCGCTTCGCGCTCTTCACCGGTAAAGTTCTTACGGTTAATCAGCGTCGCCAGACCTAAACCCAGAGGTGGCACGCAGATACCCACCGCAGCAATCGCCACCACGGTATAGACTCCCTGCGCAACACAGATGAGCATGAAGGCATAAGCGACTTTGTTGATTGGGCCGCCCATATCAAAGGCCAGCATGAGCCCCATAATGACCGCCAGCACCACAATGCTGCCCTGCTGCATTCCCTGCAGCCACTGGGTTAGGCCCGTCGTCAACGCCCCCACAGGTTCACCCAGCCCCCACATCATGATCCCTGCGGTGATAAAGGTGCCAATGACAGGAATGATGAAAATAGGCATGACCGAACGCAGGACTTTCGGGACCGGCAGTTTTTTCAAATACCAGACAACAATCCCGCCAAGTATCCCGGCAATAATCGCGCCAAAGAAACCCGCACCGAAACTGTTGCCTACCCACGCGGCAATGGCACAGGGCGCCAACGCGGCACGTTCAGCAATGGAATAACCAATATAGGCAGCCAGGAAAGGCACCATCAGCGTTAACCCGGCAACACCGATGTCGAAGAGTTTTTTCAGGTTCGGGTCGGTTGCCGCATCCGGTACCGCGCCTTTGCCGTACAGCATGACCGAGACCGCCAGCAAAATACCACCCGCGACCACGAACGGGATCATATGCGACACCCCGGTCATCAGATGCTGCCGCGTGTTCTTGAGAATATGCACCAACTCTTTCATATGCCGCTCCTGGACTATATCCATAAAGATGTTGTGGCAAACAATAGGCAATCAGGAAGAGGCCGGACAGGAGACAAAAAGGCCATTTACTGGATTTTTGTAATGTCGAAATAAAAATGCGATCCGCCTCGACATTTCAGACCCAGGTCTTATTACGCAAACTGTCACAACCTGTGAGTCAAATCTCACTTTCGGAGGGATATTACATTTGTCCAGCTTTTGGCAGATTTGTCACATGGCGCTCTTCATCACCACACTCGTATGCTGTCTGCAATAAATGACTATTGGTTTCAGGAGTGTGTGTATGGCTCTGGTAGTGGAATTTACCTGTGAACTGCCTAACGGCGTTCACGCGCGTCCGGCAAGTCATGTTGAAACGCTGTGCAATACGTTTATCTCGCAAATTGAGTGGCACAACCTGCGAAACGACCGTAAAGGCGATGCCAGGAGTGCACTGGCTCTTATTGGCACCGATACCCTGGCAGGCGATGCCTGCCGTCTGATTATCCACGGTGAGGATGAACAAAGCGCTCATCAGCGGCTTGCACAGTGGCTGCGGGATGAGTTTCCGCACTGTGATGCCCCGCTTGCTGAAGCCATCAATACCGAACTTGACCCATTGCCAGAATCACTCACCCGCCTTAACCCCACGCTGTTCCGTGCCCTGCCCGTATGCAGCGGCAGTGCACAGGGTATCCTGACATTATTAACGTCGCTGGATCTCAACGCCCTGTCCGATTTACCCGATGCAAAAAGCCCGGAAGAAGAACAGTCTGCACTGGATAGCGGCCTGACTCTGCTGGTGAAAAACATTGAGCTGCGTGCGCTGGACACAGACAGTACTGCCAGCGCCATTCTGGAAGCACATCGTTCACTGGCTACGGACACGTCGCTGCGCCAACACCTGCTGGCAGGAGTGAATCAGGGGTTGAGTTGTGCGATGGCAACTATCGCAACAGCAAACCATTTCTGTGGCGAGTTCTCCCGTTCCAGCAGCAGTTATTTGCAAGAACGTGTGCTGGATGTCCGCGATGTCTGCTATCAGCTTTTACAGCAGATCTACGGGGAACAGCGTTTCCCGACGCCAGGACAACTCATTCAGCCGACCATTTGCCTTGCGGATGATCTGACGCCCGGCCAGTTTCTGGAACTTGATAAAACCATGCTCAAAGGGCTGCTGCTAAAAAGCGGCGGAACAACCTCGCATACCGTGATCCTTGCGCGTTCTTTTAATATCCCGACGCTGGTCGGCGTTGATAGTGAAAGCTTGCTTCAGTGGCGTAACCAGCCTGTCTTTGTGGATGGCAATGCTGGCGCGGTTGTGGTCAACGCCAGCGATGCAGTGGCACGCTACTACCGCCAGGAAGAGCGCGTGCAACAAAAGATAAGCGAGCAGCAAAGTCTCTGGCTTAGCCGTGAGGCCAGAACAGCCGATGGACTGCGAATCGAGATTGCCGCCAACATTGCCCATGCGGCAGAGGCTCAGGCGGCATTCGGTAACGGCGCAGAAGGGGTTGGCCTGTTCCGCACCGAAATGCTGTACATGGATCGCACCAGCGCACCCGGCGAAAACGAGCTATACAACATTTTCTGTCAGGCGCTTGAATGTGCAAACGGGCGCAGCATTATTGTGCGAACCATGGATATCGGCGGCGACAAGCCGGTGGATTACCTGAACATTCCGGCAGAGAACAACCCCTTCCTCGGCTACCGTGCCGTGCGCATTTATGAAGAGTACTCTGTGCTTTTCGCTACCCAGCTGCGGGCAATCCTACGTGCCTCCGCGCATGACAAATTAAAAATCATGATCCCGATGATCTCCTCCATGGAAGAGATCCTGTGGGTAAAAGAAAAACTCACCGAAGCGAAACAACAACTTCGCGCTGAACATATTCCATTTGATGAGAAAATCCCTCTCGGCATCATGCTGGAAGTGCCATCAGTGATGTTCATCATTGACCAGTGCTGTGAAGAGATTGATTTCTTTAGCATCGGCAGCAATGACCTGACGCAGTATCTTCTGGCTGTCGACCGCGACAACGCCAAAGTCACACGCCATTACAACAGCCTGAATCCAGCATTTCTTCGGGCGCTGGATTACGCCGTGCAGGCCGTTCATCGCCAGGGAAAATGGATTGGCCTGTGTGGTGAATTGGGAGCGAAAGGCTCGGTGCTGCCACTGCTGGTTGGCCTGGGGCTAGACGAACTCAGCATGGGCTCGCCTGCCATCCCTGCCACCAAAGCCCGTCTGGCACAACTTGATAGCCGCGCCTGTCGGCAGCTGCTGAACCAGGCGATGGCTTGTCGCACTTCACTTGAAGTAGAACATTTGCTGGCGCAGTTCCGCATGAATCAACAGGACACGCCATTGGTGACGCCGCGCTGCATTTCACTGCATAACGACTGGAACAGCAAGGAAGAGGTCATGAAAGGAATGACCGACAACCTGCTGCTCGCAGGGCGTTGCCGCTATCCCCGTAAGCTGGAGGCCGATTTGTGGGCACGGGAGGCCGTATTCTCCACCGGGCTTGGCTTTAGTTTCGCCATTCCGCACAGCAAATCCGAACATATTGAGCAATCCACCATCAGCGTTGCACGCCTGAAATCCCCGGTTATGTGGGGCGATGAAGAAGCGCAATTCATCATTATGCTCACACTGAACAAACATGCCGCAGGCGACCAGCACATGCGTATTTTCTCCCGTCTGGCTCGTCGCATCATGCATGAAGATTTCCGCAGCGCACTGGTTAACGCCAGCTCAGAAGAGGCAATCGCCTCTCTGTTACAACACGAATTAGAACTTTAACGAGGAAGAGTAATGGAACTGTATCTGGATACCGCCAACGTGGCGGAAGTTGAACGCCTGGCGCGCATCTTCCCGATTGCGGGTGTGACAACCAACCCAAGTATTGTGGCCGCCAGCCGTGAATCCATCTGGGACGTGCTACCACGTCTGCAAAACGCCATCGGACCGGAAGGTACGCTGTTCGCCCAGACCATGAGCCGTGATGCAGAGGGCATGGTGGCGGAAGCCAAACGCCTGAGTAACGCCATACCGGACATCGTAGTGAAAATTCCGGTTACCGCTCAGGGACTTATCGCGATCAAAGCACTGAAAAAAGAGGGAATTACCACACTGGGTACCGCTGTTTATAGCGCCGCGCAGGGCTTACTGGCGGCGATAGCGGGGGCGAAATATGTCGCACCGTATGTTAACCGTGTTGATGCACAGGGCGGGGACGGCATTCGTATGGTCCAGGAGCTGCAAACCCTGCTGGAGCTACACGCGCCAGAAAGCATGGTGCTGGCCGCCAGCTTTAAAACACCACGACAAGCGCTGGACTGCCTGCTGGCCGGATGTGAAGCAATCACACTTCCTTTAGATGTAGCGCAACAAATGCTCGGCACTCCGGCGGTAGAGTCAGCTATAGAGAAGTTCGAGCAAGACTGGAAAAACGCGTTTGGTAACCTCAACCTCTAAGGGAGAAATGTTATGGACCGTATCATTCAATCGCCGGGGAAATACATCCAGGGCGCTGATGTTCTCACCCGTCTGGGCGACTATCTGAAACCGCTGGCAAAACGCTGGCTGGTGGTTGGCGATAAATTTGTGCTGGGTTTTGCCGAAGAGACCCTGCGTGAAAGCTTCAAAAAAGCGGAACTGCACGTCGAAATTGCACCATTTGGCGGCGAATGTTCGCAAAATGAAATCGACCGTCTGAAAAAGCTGGCCGATAGCGCCGACTGCCTGGCGGTTCTGGGTATCGGCGGTGGTAAAACGCTGGATACTGCTAAAGCGCTGGCCCACTTTATGGACGTGCCGGTTGCTATCGCCCCAACCATTGCCTCCACCGATGCCCCTTGCAGTGCCCTTTCCGTTATATATACCGACAGCGGTGAGTTCGATCGCTACCTGATGCTGCCACACAACCCAAACATGGTGATTGTCGACACCAAAGTGGTGGCGGGCGCACCTGCGCGACTGCTGGCTGCGGGTATTGGCGATGCATTGGCCACCTGGTTTGAAGCACGCGCCTGTTCACGCAGTGGTGCAACCACTATGGCAGGCGGCAAATGCACCCAGGCAGCTTTAGCGCTGGCGGAACTGTGCTACAACACGCTAATTGAAGAGGGTGAAAAAGCGATGCTGGCAGCGGAGCAGCACGTCGTGACACCTGCTCTGGAACGCATCATCGAAGCCAATACGTATCTCAGCGGTGTCGGTTTTGAAAGCGGCGGACTGGCAGCTGCACATGCCATTCATAACGGGATGACGGCAGTACCAGAAGCGCATCATTTCTATCACGGTGAAAAAGTGGCGTTCGGTACACTCACGCAGCTGGTTCTGGAAAACGCGCCGGTTGAAGAGATAGAAACCGTTGCCGCACTTTGCCACAGCGTCGGGCTGCCAATCACCCTGGCGCAGCTGGATATCAAAGAGAATATTCCGGCGAAAATGCGTCTGATCGCTGAGGCGGCTTGTGCAGAAGGTGAAACCATTCACAACATGCCTGGCGGTGTGTCGCCGGATCAGGTTTACGCCGCACTGCTGGTTGCAGACCAGTACGGACAGCGGTTCTTGCAGGAGTGGGAGTAACGAAAATTGCCGGGTGGCGTAGGTCGCCCCCGGGCAAAAAAATCCCCGCCGAAGCGGGGATTTTTATTTACTTCAGGTCAAAACGATCCAAATCCATCACTTTCGCCCATGCCGCAACGAAGTCGCGAACGAACTTCTCGCTGGCATCGCTGCTGGCGTAAACTTCAGCCAGTGCGCGCAAGACAGCGTTAGAACCGAAGACCAGGTCGGCGCGGGTTGCCGTGTATTTCACGTCACCGCTGGTGCGATCGCTACCGGCAAACAGCTCTTTTGACTCATCCGTCGCTTTCCACTGGGTATTCATATCCAGCAGATTCACGAAGAAGTCATTGCTCAGCACACCTTCACGGTCAGTGAACACGCCGTTTTTGCTGCCATCAAAGTTAGCACCCAACACACGCAAACCACCCACCAGCACCGTCAGTTCAGGCGCAGTCAGCGTCAGCTGCTGGGCTTTATCAATCAGCAGCGATTCTGTTGTCGCAGCGTCTACCTGCGCACGATAGTTGCGGAAGCCGTCAGCAATCGGTTCAAGCAGGGTAAACATCTCGATATCCGTCTGGTCCTGACGCGCATCAACGCGGCCCGGCGTAAACGGTACGGTCACGTAAACCCCTGCGGCTTTCGCCGCCTGCTCAACACCTACCACGCCCGCCAGTACGATGATGTCGGCCAGTGAGGCTTTATTGGTGGTGCGCTGAATAGCTTCCAGCGCTGGCAGGGCACGAACAGCAGCAGCGTTAACATCCCAGTCGCGCTGTGGTGCCAGCGCCAGGCGTGCACCGTTGGCACCGCCACGCTTATCACCACCACGGAAGGTCGATGCAGACGCCCAGGCAACAGAAACCAGTTCACTGATGGACAGCCCGGATGCCGCGATTTCCGCTTTCAGGCTCTCAATGTCTTCTTTCGAAGGATTGAACACCGCCTGCGGCAGCGGATCCTGCCAAATCAGATCTTCTTTCGGAACTTCCGGGCCAATGTACCGTGATTTTGGCCCCATATCGCGGTGAGTCAGCTTGAACCACGCACGGGCAAAGGCTTCATTGAAGGCCTGCGGATCGTTGAGGAAGCGACGAGAGATCTTCTCGAATTCCGGGTCAAAACGCAGGGTCAGGTCGGTGACCAGCATGGTTGGTTTGCGTTTTTTTGACGGGTCGAACGGGTCAGGCATAATGTCTGGCGCGTTAACGGCTTCAAACTGAATCGCCCCCGCCGGGCTGCGGGTCTGCACCCACTCGAATTTGAACAGGTTCTCGAAGAAGTAATTACTCCACTGGGTCGGGGTTTGCGACCAGATAACTTCCAGGCCGGAGGTGATGGCGTCAGCGCCAACCCCGGTGCCGTGCGTACTGGCCCAGCCCAGCCCCTGCGCTTCAATTGGTGAGGCTTCCGGGTCAGTGCCGACGTGCGTTGCTTCACCGGCACCGTGTGTTTTACCCAGCGTATGGCCGCCAGCAATCAGGGCGACAGTCTCTTCGTCGTCCATTCCCATGTTGCCGAAGGTTGCGCGAATAGCCGCAGCCGCTGACAGCGGTTCGCCGCTGGCATTTGGCCCTTCCGGGTTGACGTAAATCAGGCCCATTTCAGTGGCAGCCAAAGGACGTTTTGCCAGCGCTTCAGGATCGCGGTGGGTCAGCCAGGCTTTTTCATCGCCCCAGTTCACATCCTGATCTGGCTCCCAGACGTCTTCACGCCCGGCACCAAAACCAAAGGTACGGAAGCCCGAGTTTTCCAGCGCCACGTTACCCGCCAGGATAAACAGGTCAGCCCAGGAAATTTTCTGCCCATATTTCTGTTTGATAGGCCACAACAGGCGGCGTGCTTTATCCAGGCTCACGTTATCTGGCCAGGAGTTCAGCGGCGCAAAGCGCTGTTGACCGCGTCCTGCACCACCGCGTCCGTCAACGGAGCGATAAGTACCAGCACCGTGCCAGGCCATGCGAATAAACAGGCCCGCATAGCTGCCCCAGTCGGCAGGCCACCACGGTTGAGAGTCGGTTAAGAGTGCTTTGAGATCGCCCTTGAGGGCTGAGTAATCGAGTTTGCTGAATTCTTTGCGGTAGTCGAAGTCTTCACCCAGTGGGTTAGAACGGCTGGAATGTTGATTCAGAAGATCGACACGAAGTTGCTTAGGCCACCACTCTTTACTGCCGGTGCCAGCACCTGCGCTAAGATCAACGCCGCCCTGATGGAACGGACACTTACCGGCTGATGCCGCTTTATTGGTATCGTCTGACGTGCTCATCGTTGTGCTCCCTTTACAGTATTACAGTTACGATATACGCCCTTATTGATAAGGTATAGTTGGGATAACCCACAGATTCGATAGTTAATTCCGTTTAATTTCACATGGAAAATATGTGACTTTTGTACGTCAAAGGCAGCATTGCTGAAATGGCAGGAAAATAAAACCCTTATAAATCAAAAAACCCTCCGAAGAGGGCTTTTTTTTGTTACACGCCAGGTCGAACACCGAGCGTGTGGCAAATGGCGTAACTCATTTCCGCGCGGTTCAGAGTATAGAAGTGGAAGTCCTTCACCCCTTCACGACTTAAGATCTTCACCATGTCCATCGCGATATTTGCGCCCACCAGCTTGCGTGTTTCCGGGTCATCGTCCAGCCCTTCGTACATTTTAGACATCCAAAGCGGAATGCGCACGTTGGTCATATCCGCGAATTTTTTCGCCTGTTTGAAGTTAGATACCGGCAAAATGCCTGGAATGATTTCAACGTCGATGCCCGCAGAAACGCAGCGGTCACGAAAACGCAGATAACTTTCTACGTCGAAGAAGAACTGGGTAATGGCACGGTTTGCCCCGGCATCCACTTTACGTTTCAGGTTGAGCAAATCCGCCTGCGCGCTTTTCGCTTCCGGGTGAACTTCCGGGTACGCAGCAACGGAGATATCAAAGTCTGCCACCTCTTTCAGCAGCGTCACCAGGTCTGCCGCATACATTTCAGGTTTACCGCTGCCCGGAGGCAGGTCGCCGCGCAGGGCGACGATATGCCGAATACCGTTGTTCCAGTAGTCCTGGGCGATGGCGCGCAGCTCATCTCGGGTAGCATCGATGCAGGTCAGGTGCGGAGCCGCTTCCAGACCGGTTCTGTCTTTAATGCCCTTGATAATGCTGTGCGTGCGGTCACGCTCACCGGAGTTTGCCCCGTAGGTCACGGAGACAAATTTCGGTTTCAGGCTGCTCAGGCGATCGATAGAGCTCCACAAGGTTTGCTCCATTTCACTGGTGCGCGGCGGGAAAAATTCAAAAGAGACGTTAATCTGGCCGTTTACTTCGGCCAGGCTCTGATTCAGGGCTTCCCGCTGGTTGGCGTGAAAAAAGCTCATACCTTACCTCATCAATCGCGTGTCGTTGTTTGTTGTGATTCGAACTTCTATACGTTTAGACGTCCAGATGTAAAGATGACGGAAAAGCGAAGTGGCGTCAACAGAAATAATCAACAATAACGGTGAGGAATGCTCAGGGAAGATGAGGGTAATTCATGATGGAGGGTGAGAAGGCCCCTCACCCCGGCCCTCTCCCCAAAGGGGCGAGGGGGGAAAATACCGCACCGAGCAGTCCCCTCTCCCCTTTGGGGAGAGGGTTAGGGTGAGGGGTTACAGCAGCTTAGCCAGACGGTTGATGTCAGACTGGATTGCACCGGCGGTCACATCACGCCCAGCGCCCGGGCCACGGATCACCAGCGGGTTATCGCGATACCAGCGGCTTTCAATCGCAAAAACGTTGTCGCACGGCAACAGCGCCGCCAGCGGGTGCTCGGGACGTACCGCCTCGACACCAACACGCGCTTTACCGTTCGCCTCGAAGCGCGCCACATAGCGTAACACCAGGCCCATTTCTTGCGCCGCTTCCAGACGTTGCACCATCTGGTCATTCAGCTCATCACCGTTTTCGAAGAAGTGGTCAACAGAGCCTTCTTCACAGCCCGCAGGGACCAGCGACTCTACACGCACCGCGCCAGGCTCGATGTCATAACCCGCTTCACGCGCCAGGATAACCAGCTTACGCATAACGTCTTTCCCGGAAAGGTCAACACGCGGGTCTGGCTCGGTCAGCCCTTGTTGCCACGCCTGATCCACCAGGTCAGTAAATGGAACGGTGCCATCAAATTGCAGGAACAACCAGGAGAGCGTACCGGAGAAAATACCGCTCAGCGCCAGAATGCTGTCACCGCTTTCAATCAGATCGCGCACGGTATGGTTAACCGGCAGACCCGCGCCAACAGTGGCGTTATACAACCAGTGACGGCCCGTTTTCTCAAACGCGTCATGGATTTGACGGTATTTATCCGTGCTGCTCGCGCCCGCCAGTTTATTGGCACTGATGACGTGGAAACCGTGGCTGGCGAAATCCAGATACTGATCGGCAAGCTGTTCACTGGCCGTGACGTCCAGCACCACCAGGTCATCATACGGGTGCGCACGCATCCACAGGAACAGTGATTCTTCATCCTGTTCAACCGCTTCATCATTAAAGAACGCAAGCGCGCGGCTGGCATCCAGGCCTTCGTAGTTCAGCAAGCTACGGCGGCTGTCCACCACGCCCGCGAGAATAAATTCAAACCCGGTACGCGCTGAAAGCGTCTCTTGTTCACGCGCGAACAGTTCCAGCCAGCGAGAACCGATATTCCCTTTGCCGAACAGCACCAGGCCGATACGCTTTTCCGCGCGGAACAGGGAGGTGTGCAGACCCTGAATCAGGCTTTCCGTTGGCCCTTTACGCAGAACGGCCACCAGGCTGATGCCCTCTTCCGACTGCCAGGTAAACTCAACCGGCTGGCCTTTCAGCTGCTGCCAGAAACGGTGGCAGTGCAGCGGGTTACGGGTGACGCCCGCGCCCACCATCGCCACCAGCGCCAGCCCCTGACGCAGGCGAAGTTCACCCGGCAGGCCAGCTTCATCAAGAATTTTCAGTGCGCTATCGGCAACTTCTGCGGTATAGCAGAATTGCAGCAGCTGGCGATCGTTATGCACGCCAATGGCTAACGGACGCACCTGCGCACGTTTCAGAATAAGGTCGATGTCTTTGTGTGCCAGTTTGAAGTCCTGGCCGGCTGGCACCTGGAACTCAATCAGGCAAATGTCGTCATGGCTGGTGACGATACGCGCGCCCGTGCCGGAAGCCAGCACACGCTCAATGCGGGTAGACCCTTGATCCGGGGTGTAGCTACAGCGCAGTTGCAGGTCAATATCACTGCCCGAAACAGGCTGAAGCGTACGGGCGTGCAGTACCGGAGCGGCCAGACGTGCCAGCTCGCTGGCTTCATCCAGACGCAGCAACGGCAGCAAGCAGGCATCTTTCACTTTGCGCGGGTCAGCGCTGTAGACACCTGCGACGTCACTCCAGATAGTCACACGGGAAACACCGGCCAGCGCACCAATTTGCGTTGCAGAGTAGTCAGAGCCATTGCGCCCCAGCAGCACGGTTTCGCCCGCGTTACTGCGGCTGATAAAGCCCGTCACCACAATGCGTTTGCCCGGATGCTGCACCAGCAGCTGTTGCAGCAGCGGATAAGACAATCCTTCATCTACCTGCGGCTGGGCAGCACGTTCGGCGCGCAGGAAATCACGCGCGTCGAGCCAGGCTGCTTCAACCCCCAGATGTTGCAGTACTGCAGCCATCAGGCGTGCAGACCACACTTCACCGTGACCCACCACTTCGGCATACACCGCATCGGTAATTCCGCTGTCCAGCAGTGCAGCCAGACGTTCAAGATCGTGAGTGAAGGCGCTAATCAGCCCGTCCGCCACGTCTGCAGGCAGCAAACCGGCAATCAGCTCGCTCTGGTAACGACGTAAAGACTGTTGCACCTGATGCGCAGAAAGGCGATCGGTCTGGCTCAGTTTCAGCCAGCTAATCAACTGGTTGGTGGTGCTGCCCGCCGCCGAGACAACCATCATGTCACCCGGCTGTGAATACTCGGTCATGATCCCTGCGACACGCAGGTAACACTTCACATCAGCAAGACTACTACCACCAAACTTGTGCAGTTGACGACCCTTCGCCCCTGCCTGCGCTATCACACTCATGATTACCCCTTGGCTGCGACCCGGAAGCCATTTTCCAGATCGGCAATTAAATCTTCAGAATCTTCAATACCGGTCGAGATACGCAGCAGCGTCTCTGAAATACCGGCGGCGGCACGCGCTTCCGGTGCCATACCTGCGTGCGTCATGGTTGCGGCGTGGGAGATTAAGCTTTCAACCCCACCTAATGATTCCGCCAGCGTAAACAATGACAACCCGCTCAGGAAGCGACGCAGCGTTTGCTCGTCACCTTCCAGTTCAAAACTTAACATCGCGCCAAATCCTTTCTGCTGACGCGCAGCAATCTCGTGTCCCTGGTTTTCCGGCAGCGACGGGTGGTAGAGCTTCTTCACCAGCGGCTGGGTTTGCAGGAAATCAACAATCGCCTGGGCATTGCGCTGCGCGACTTCCATGCGCGGCGACAACGTGCGGATGCCGCGTAACAGCAGATAGCTGTCAAAAGCGCCCGCGGTGACGCCAATGTTATTGGCCCACCATGCCAGTTCGGTGACAACGTCGGGATCTTTTGCAATCACCACGCCCGCCACCACATCAGAATGACCGTTCAGATATTTAGTACATGAATGCAATACCAGATCTGCACCCAGTGCCAGTGGGTTCTGAAGGGCCGGACTGAGGAATGTATTATCCACTACACTTATCGCTCCCGCATCCCTTGCGAGCTGACAAATTTTCGCAATGTCGACAACGCGCAACAATGGATTGCTTGGACTTTCCACCAGAACCAGCTTCGGCTGCTCTGCCAGCGCCTGTTTTAGCGCCTGTTCGTCGTTTTGATCGACAAACAGCACGCGATAACAGCCGCGCTTTGCCAGGCTATCAAACAAACGATAGCTACCGCCGTAGCAGTCGTGCGGCGCAACCAGCAGGTCGCCAGGTTTCAGGAACACCGTGGTCACCAGGTGAATGGCAGACATCCCTGTATTGGTCAGGACGGCTCCCGCACCGCCTTCCAGTTCCGCCAACGCGCGCTGGGTAACATCACGCGTAGGGTTACCACGACGCGAGTAGTCGTGCGCACGGGGTTCATTAAATCCGGTGAAATTGTAAGTACTGGAAAGATGAATCGGCGGGACAACACAGCCGTACTGCTCGTCATCATTCAATCCGCTACGCACTGCGATGGTGGCCTGTTTACGCGTCATGGTGAAGGCTTCCTGGCTTATTAGGTGAAAAGTCAGGCATCAGAGTAAACATTGAAAGTATGGACGTCAATACATCTGGACATCTAAACTTCTTTGCGTATAGATTGAGCAATGCGCAAATAGCCGTTAAAATTATATGCTTTAGTGCACGCTGCAGCGGCAATATCCGTGCCACGGTATCGTCTCTACGGTAAACTAGGCAAGATTACGGTTCGAAACTGGCAGTTATCGGTTTTGCACCTTTAGATAAATGACTGAGAGGATTAAAGGTATCTCATGGCTGAATGGAGCGGCGAATATATCAGCCCATACGCTGAGCACGGTAAGAAGAGTGAGCAAGTAAAGAAAATTACGGTTTCCATTCCTCTGAAGGTGTTGAAGATCCTCACCGATGAACGTACGCGTCGTCAGGTGAACAACCTGCGTCACGCGACCAACAGTGAACTGCTTTGCGAAGCGTTCCTGCATGCGTTTACTGGTCAACCGTTGCCGAACGATGAAGATCTGCGCAAAGAGCGCAGTGATGAAATCCCGGAAGAGGCGAAGGTGATCATGCGTGAACTGGGTATCGACCCGGATACGTGGGAATACTAACGCTACGGCGGACTCCCGCTGAGTGTGCTCAGCGGGATGGTTTCTTAGAAGTTGTACCCTAACCCGACACGCAGACGCGTCTGGCGATCGTCACTGGTGGCGGTGTTATAGCCCGAAGAGACATTACCCACTTCCACAAACGGGATCCACGAGTCGATGTTATACGCCACGCGGAAGTTATATTCGTAATCTTCTTTTTTATTGTTGTACAGATCTTCATTATCGGCAAACTTATAAATACCGTTTAACTCGAACATCCAGTTATCAATATTATAACCCAGCCACATTTCCGGGCGATAAACCATACGGTCGTCTTTGCCATCCGCATTACGACGGGTGTATTCAGTACGGTAACGGAACGCCGTCCACCAGCTATCATTAATATTATATTGTACGCGCAAATACGGCTTATAGATGGCCATATCATCGCCCATTTCCACGGCAACACCTGGCTGCCAGATAAAACCCTGCCAGGTGAATTGGTAACTGGCAGTATATTCATTACTGTTACTTTCCATATTATTAAGCGCATCGTTCGATTGCGCATTATCGGAACGCGAAACTGCCTCTACTGCCACACCAAAGCCGGTGCCAAAGCGGTGCGACATGTACACACGATCATAGTTACGCCCATCGTCATAATACTCGTGTCGGTAATCTACGTATCCCGCCTGTGCCGCACAGGATATTAATGGCAGCACAAATAAAAGGTGCTTCATTTTCATAACATTTCCCTCGAAGTAAACACGCCCTGAAAGCCATTATGAATAAAATGGCAAATACGAATTTAAGACGAGCGAAGTGTAATTTTACAAACAGAGGGAAACCTTTTATTTTTTGACACACAAAGAAAAACAGTGGCAAAGAATTAAAGATAATGAAGATGCAGTTCACTATCCACCAAAGAATAGACCAGACAAATATATTTAATACAACAGCGGGTAATTAATTATTCTTAGATAATTTGAAATACTAATTTCAGCGATAAATATAATATTGAGATTTATTGAGATGGGATATTGCAGGCACAAAAAAACCGCCCGAAGGCGGTTTCTTCTGGATGCTTATTTAGCGCCCGGGATGCTGAAACGCTTGTTGAAGCGGTCAACACGGCCACCGGTTGCAACATCACGCTGCTTACCAGTGAAGAACGGGTGGCATTTACCGCACACGTCCAGGTTCAGATCGTGACCCACGGTGGAGCGGATCTGGATAGAGTTACCGCAAGAGCAGTTTGCAGTAATCATTTCGTATTTCGGGTGAATATCTTTTTTCATGGGAGAACCTCAGTTAAGGCCGCGTCGCTCTTCCAGCCCTAACGCCAGACACCACGCGATGTTAATAGTATAGGTTTTGACGCTGCATAAAGCGCATCAAAGGCGGCGAATCATACAGAATTTGACCTGTGTATGCAAACTGATCCGCACGCCGCTTTTACTAATGTGTATACTAACGCGCCACTTTTCAAGTCAGGAAGATTCGATGCCCGTCGCTCACGTTGCCCTGCCCGTTCCGCTTCCCCGTACCTTTGACTATCTGCTGCCCGACAGCATGAATGCCAAAGCCGGCTGTCGCGTGACCGTGCCCTTTGGCAAGCAGCAGCGCGTGGGGATTGTGGTGTCCATCAGTGATAAAAGTGAGCTTCCCGTTAATGAGCTGAAAGCCGTTGCCGAAGTGCTGGATACCGAGCCGGTCTTCTCAACGAGCACCTGGCGGCTGTTACTGTGGGCTGCAGAATACTATCACCACCCGATAGGTGATGTGCTGTTTCATGCCCTGCCGATTTTACTGCGCCAGGGGAAGAGCGCCAGCCACGCGCCGATGTGGTACTGGTTCGCCACCGAACAGGGACAAGCGGTAGACATTAACAGCCTGAAGCGTTCTCCTAAACAGCAACAGGCGCTGGCCGCCCTGCGCCAAGGGCGTATCTGGCGTCATCAGGTTGAAGAGCTGGACTTTAATGACGCAGCACTTCAGGCACTGCGTAAAAAAGGATTGTGCGAGCTGGCAAGCGAAGCACCCGCCCTTTATGACTGGCGCGACAGTTTTTCCGTTTCCGGGGATCGCTTACGCCTGAATACCGAACAGGCGACCGCGGTGGGGGCGATCCACAGCGCCGCTGACCATTTCTCCGCCTGGCTGCTGGCGGGTGTGACGGGCTCCGGCAAAACTGAAGTCTATCTTAGCGTGCTGGAAAATGTGCTCTCCCAGGGCAAGCAGGCGCTGGTTATGGTGCCGGAAATTGGCCTTACGCCGCAAACCATCGCCCGGTTTCGTGAACGTTTTAACGCGCCGGTGGAAGTGCTGCACTCCGGTCTGAACGACAGCGAGCGACTTAGCGCGTGGCTCAAAGCGAAAAACGGTGAAGCCGCCATTGTCATTGGTACGCGCTCGTCGCTGTTCACCCCGTTTAAAAATCTGGGCGTCATTGTCATAGATGAAGAACATGACAGTTCCTATAAACAGCAGGAAGGCTGGCGCTACCATGCCCGCGACCTGGCCGTTTATCGCGCCCACAGCGAGCAGATCCCGATTATTCTCGGCTCCGCCACGCCTGCGCTGGAAACGCTGCACAACGTTCGCCAGCGTAAATACCACATGCTGCGCCTGACGCGCCGCGCGGGGAATGCCCGTCCGGCCATTCAGCATGTGCTGGATTTAAAAGGTCAGCAGGTGCAGGCCGGATTAGCACCGGCGTTGATCACCCGGATGCGCCAGCATTTGCAGGCCGGAAATCAGGTGATCCTGTTCCTGAACCGACGCGGATTCGCCCCGGCGCTGCTGTGCCACGACTGCGGATGGATTGCGGAATGCCCGCGCTGTGACCACTACTACACGCTTCATCAGGCACAACGTCATTTACGCTGCCACCACTGCGACAGCCAAAGGCCTATCCCGCGCCAGTGCCCGTCGTGCGGTTCGACGCACATGGTGCCGGTCGGTCTGGGGACGGAACAACTGGAGCAAGCGCTGACACCGTTCTTCCCGGATGTCCCCATTTCCCGTATCGACCGGGACACCACCAGCCGCAAAGGCGCACTGGAGCAACAGCTCGCGGAAGTGCATCGCGGCGGCGCACGTATATTAATTGGGACTCAGATGCTGGCCAAAGGGCACCACTTCCCGGATGTCACGCTGGTCGCCCTGCTGGATGTGGATGGCGCGTTGTTCTCTGCCGATTTCCGCTCCGCCGAACGTTTTGCTCAGCTCTATACCCAGGTGGCGGGCCGCGCCGGTCGCGCCGGGAAGCAGGGAGAAGTGGTGCTACAAACTCACCACCCGGAACATCCTTTGCTGCAAACCTTGCTGCATAAAGGGTATGACGCGTTTGCCGAACAAGCGCTGGCTGAGCGTCAGACTATGCAGCTGCCGCCGTGGACCAGCCACGTGATCATCCGCGCAGAAGATCATAATAATCAGCAGGCGCCGCTGTTCCTCCAGCAGCTCCGCAATCTGCTGCAAGCCAGCCCCCTGGTGGATAACCAGCTGTGGATTTTAGGGCCTGTTCCTGCCCTGGCACCCAAGCGGGGCGGGCGTTTCCGCTGGCAAATTTTATTGCAGCACCCCTCGCGTATACGCTTACAACATATTGTCAGCGGCACGCTGGCATTGATAAATACCCTGCCGGAAGCGCGTAAGGTTAAGTGGGTCCTGGATGTTGATCCCATTGAAGGCTAAGCCTCTGTTGCGAGACGGATCGAAAAAATTCAACCTTCCTCACACTTTTTATGAAAATTCTGTAACCGCTCTCATAAACTATCTGTAAAAATGAGGTGTCAGAAGTTCGGTGTTCATGCGAGGAGAAGACGTGAAGTCCAGGAAAGAGGTTGCCACGGCGACCATGAAAGACGTTGCCCAGAAAGCTCAGGTATCTACGGCAACCGTGTCCCGCGCATTAATGAACCCGGATAAAGTCTCCCAGGCGACCCGCAATCGGGTAGAACAGGCGGCGCTGGAGGTCGGCTATTTCCCGCAGGCAATGGGACGTAACGTTAAGCGCAATGAATCGCGCACGATACTGGTGATAGTGCCGGACATCTGCGATCCCTTCTTTAGCGAAATCATCCGTGGCATTGAAGTCACCGCTGCCGAACAAGGCTATCTGGTGCTGATTGGCGACTGCGCTCACCAGAATCAGCAGGAAAAAACCTTTATCGACCTCATTATCACCAAGCAGATCGACGGTATGTTACTGCTCGGCTCGCGCCTGCCTTTTGATGCCAGCATTGAAGAGCAGCGCAATTTACCGCCGATGGTGATGGCGAACGAATTTGCCCCTGAGCTGGAACTGCCGACGGTGCATATCGACAACCTCACCGCAGCCTTTAACGCGGTGAACTATCTTCAGGAGCTGGGGCACAAACGTATTGGCTGTATCGCCGGGCCTGAAGAGATGCCGCTGTGTCACTACCGCTTGCAGGGCTACGTTCAGGCACTGCGCCGTACCGGCGCAACGGTCGACCCACATTATATTGCGCGCGGTGATTTCACCTTCGAAGCCGGTGGGCTGGCCCTGGAAAAACTGCTGGCGCTGCCGGAACCGCCAACGGCAGTGTTCTGCCACAGCGATGTGATGGCGCTGGGTGCACTTTCTTATGCCAAACGCCGCGGTCTGCGCGTGCCAAAAGATTTGTCGATCATCGGGTTCGATAATATTTCTCTTTCAGAATTTTGCGATCCGCCACTCTCAACCGTCGCGCAACCCCGCTACCAGATTGGCCGAGAAGCGATGCTCCTTCTGCTGGATCAGCTGCATGGTCAAACAGTTAGCAGTGGGTCACGTTTGCTGGATTGCGAACTGATTGTGCGCGGCACAACCCAGGCATTGACTTAAAGTAAATACCTTTAGGACACCCTTATCTGGTCAAAGCCCCGCCGCTTAAGTAACATGGCGGGCTGACGAACGAATAAATACAGCGAAACGATAGTGGCACAACGAGATTATGTACGTCGCGGCCAGCCGGCACCTTCGCGACGCAAAAAGAGTAGCTCAAGGAATAAGCAACGTAGCCTGCCTGCTGTCTCCCCGGCGATGGTCGCTATTGCCGCGGCCGTAGTGGTAGCCTTTATCGGTGGCCTGTACTTTATTACTCACCATAAGAAAGAAGATTCCGAGGCGCTTCAGGGCAACAAGGTTGCCGGTAATGGCTTACCGCCAAAACCTGAAGAGCGTTGGCGTTATATCAAAGAACTGGAAAGTCGCCAGCCGGGCGTACGCGCACCGACTGAGCCTTCTGCCGGTGGCGAAGTTGTGAACGCGAATCAGCTGACTGATGAACAGCGTCAACTGTTGGCTCAGATGCAGGCCGACATGCGCCAGCAGCCGACACAGCTGAACGAAGTGCCGTGGAATGAACAAACGCCAGCGCAACGCCAGCAAACGCTGCAACGTCAGCGCCAGGCACAGCTGCTGAGCCAACAGCAACAGCAGCAGCAACCACAACAGCAGTGGACACAGACTCAGCCGGTGCAGCAGCCTCGCACGCAACCGCGTGTGACCGAGCAGCCTTACCAGCAGCCGCAGCAGCAAACGCGCACCGCACAGACGCAACCTGTTCAGGCGCCTAAAGCTCAAACGCAGAAGCAGGCGACGCAAGCCCAGGCGTATCAGGATCTGTTGCAGACGCCTGCGCACACCACGGCACAGCAGCCGAAGGCGCAACAGGCGGCCCCGGTCACGAAAGAGACGGAAGCACCTAAGCAAACGGCTGAGAAAAAAGACGAGCGCCGCTGGATGGTTCAGTGCGGTTCGTTTAAAGGTGCAGAGCAGGCCGAAACGGTACGTGCTCAGCTGGCATTTGAAGGATTTGATTCACGCATCACCACCAACAATGGCTGGAATCGCGTGGTGATTGGCCCGGTCAAAGGCAAAGAAAATGCCGATGGCACTATCTCCCGATTGAAGGTTGCCGGTCACACAAACTGCATTCGACTCGCTTCCGGGGGTTGAAACCCCCAAATTCCCCCCCATCTATCATTCTATTCAGCCCTGAGCACAGGCTCAGGGCTACTGTTTCCCGAATCTGTAACCAGGGGGTCTGCTCGTGACAACAATAGTAAGTGTACGCCGTAACGGCCAAGTGGTAATCGCCGGTGATGGCCAGGCCACGCTGGGTAATACCGTCATGAAAGGCAACGTGAAGAAAGTCCGTCGTTTGTACAACGACAAAGTGATCGCCGGTTTTGCAGGCGGCACCGCTGATGCCTTCACGCTGTTTGAACTGTTTGAACGCAAACTGGAAATGCACCAGGGTCATCTGGTGAAAGCCGCCGTTGAGCTGGCGAAAGACTGGCGTACCGACCGGATGCTGCGCAAGCTCGAAGCCCTGCTGGCTGTGGCCGATGAAACCGCTTCGCTGATTATCACCGGTAACGGTGACGTTATTCAGCCCGAAAATGACCTGATTGCTATCGGCTCTGGCGGCCCGTACGCCCAGGCAGCTGCCCGCGCGCTGTTGGAAAATACCGACATGAACGCACGCGATATCGCGGTGAAGGCGTTGGATATTGCAGGTGATATCTGCATCTATACCAACCACAACCACACCATCGAAGAATTGACCTCCAAAGCGTAAGGATCTCCCATGTCTGAAATGACCCCACGCGAAATTGTCAGCGAACTGAACAAACACATTATCGGCCAGGATAACGCTAAGCGTTCCGTGGCGATCGCCCTGCGTAACCGCTGGCGTCGTATGCAGCTCGATGAAGAGCTGCGTCACGAAGTGACCCCAAAAAATATTCTGATGATCGGTCCGACCGGTGTCGGTAAAACCGAAATCGCCCGCCGTCTGGCGAAACTGGCCAACGCACCGTTCATCAAAGTTGAAGCGACCAAGTTCACCGAAGTGGGCTATGTCGGCAAAGAAGTGGATTCTATCATCCGCGATCTGACCGACTCCGCAATCAAGATGGTGCGCGTCCAGGCCATTGAGAAAAACCGCTATCGTGCCGAAGAGATGGCCGAAGAGCGCATTCTCGACGTGCTGATCCCACCGGCTAAAAACAACTGGGGCCAGGCTGAACAGCAGGCTGAGCCATCCGCCGCACGCCAGGCATTCCGCAAAAAACTGCGTGAAGGCCAGCTGGACGACAAAGAGGTTGAGATCGATCTTGCTGCCGCGCCGATGGGTGTTGAAATCATGGCTCCTCCAGGTATGGAAGAGATGACCAGCCAGTTGCAGTCCATGTTCCAGAACCTGGGCGGCCAGAAGCAGAAAGCGCGTAAGCTGAAAATCAAGGACGCGATGAAGCTGCTTATCGAAGAAGAAGCGGCAAAACTGGTGAACCCGGAAGAGCTTAAGCAAGATGCTATCGATGCGGTTGAGCAGCACGGTATCGTGTTTATCGACGAAATCGACAAAATCTGTAAGCGTGGCGGCAACAGCTCCGGTCCGGATGTGTCTCGTGAAGGTGTCCAGCGCGACCTGCTGCCTTTGGTTGAAGGCTGCACCGTCTCCACCAAGCACGGCATGGTGAAAACTGACCATATCCTGTTTATCGCCTCAGGCGCATTCCAGGTTGCCAGCCCGTCCGATCTGATCCCGGAATTGCAGGGTCGTCTGCCAATTCGTGTCGAGCTTCAGGCACTGACCACCGAAGATTTCGAACGTATCCTGACCGAGCCAAACGCCTCTGCTACCGTACAGTACAAAGCGCTGATGGCGACCGAAGGGGTGAACCTTGAGTTCACCGAAGACGGTATCAAGCGTATCGCCCAGGCCGCATGGCAGGTGAACGAAACCACCGAGAACATCGGTGCGCGTCGTCTGCACACCGTGCTGGAACGTCTGGTGGAAGATATCTCTTATGATGCGAGCGACCTGAACGGTCAAAGCATTACCATTGACGCAGAATATGTGAGTAAACATCTGGATGCGTTAGTGGCAGATGAAGATCTGAGCCGTTTTATCCTATAATCGCGGTTACTGCATTCTCATCACTGTTAATGGGGCTGAAAAGCCCCATTTTTATTGGCTAAATAACTATGACTGATATCAGCCGTACTCAGGCGTGGCTCGAAAGTCTGCGCCCTAAAACGCTTCCTCTGGCCTTTGCCGCGATTGTCGTGGGTTCCGCCCTCGCCTGGTGGCAGGGTTATTTCGATCCGCTTGTCGCTGGCCTGGCACTCATCACCGCCGGCCTGCTGCAAATCCTCTCTAATCTCGCCAACGATTATGGTGATGCCGTAAAAGGCAGCGATAAACCCGATCGCATTGGGCCGCTGCGCGGGATGCAAAAGGGGGTGATCACTCAGGCACAGATGAAACGCGCGCTGATTATTACCGTCGTACTGATTTGTTTGTCTGGCCTGGCACTGGTGTCTGTCGCCTGCAAAACCACGGCTGATTTCATTGGTTTTATGGTGTTGGGTTTACTCGCCATTATTGCCGCCATTACCTACACCGTCGGCACCCGCCCTTACGGTTATATTGGCTTGGGTGATATTTCCGTGCTGGTGTTCTTCGGCTGGCTTAGCGTAATGGGAAGCTGGTATTTACAGGCGCATACGCTCATCCCTGCTCTGTTCCTGCCTGCTACGGCATGTGGCCTGCTGGCGACAGCGGTACTCAATATTAATAATCTGCGCGATATCGACAGTGACCGTGAGAACGGAAAAAACACCCTGGCGGTTCGCCTGGGGCCGGTTAATGCACGTCGTTACCACGCCTGCCTGCTGATTGGCGCGCTGGTGTGTCTGGCGTTGTTTAACCTGATTTCACTGCACAGCCTGTGGGGCTGGATGTTTATTCTGGCCGCACCGATGCTGGTAAAACAGGCACGATTTGTCATGCGCGAACATAACCCGGCCGCAATGCCGCCCATGCTCGAACGCACGGTAAAAGGGGCGTTACTCACTAACCTGTTGTTCGTAGTGGGTATTATTATGAGCCAGCTGCTCCGTTAACTGACAAATATCAATTAACAATTGATGATTTTGCCAACAACGCATTTCGCACGATATACTGAACACATTCGCAGCAACAGAGCGTTAACCCTATGAAATACGATACCTCCGAGCTTTGTGACATCTACCAGGAAGATGTCAACGTCGTTGAACCGCTGTTTTCCAACTTTGGTGGACGGTCGTCGTTTGGCGGACAAATCATCACGGTGAAATGTTTCGAGGATAACGGGTTGCTGTACGATCTGCTCGAACAGAACGGTCGTGGTCGTATCCTGCTGGTCGATGGCGGCGGTTCAGTGCGCCGTGCCCTTATTGACGCCGACCTTGCCCGCCTGGCCATGCAAAACGAGTGGGAAGGGATAGTGGTGTACGGCTCAGTGCGCCAGGTCGATGACCTGGAAGAGCTGGATATCGGTATTCAGGCCATCGCAGCTATCCCGGTGGGTGCTGCGGGTGAAGGCATCGGTGAAAGCGACGTTCGCGTCAATTTCGGCGGCGTGACCTTCTTCTCCGGCGACCATCTCTATGCCGATAACACCGGCATTATCCTTTCCGAAGACCCGCTGGATATCGAGTAATAAAATCGTAATTGTGAAGCATAAAAAAACCGCCAACAGCAATGTGGCGGTTTTTTTGTCCCTCGGGATTCGCGGTCCGTTGGGAGGATTTACAGCTCCACACCAGGGACTTTTATCATACCCCTCAATAAACACCAGGCAATCCCTTAGACCCTTTATAAAATCCTAATTTTCTCTGAACATCTTAACGGCGTGGTTGATGTTAATTATGATGCTGCGTCCCTTTCCGCCATCTCGCAAATGGGCATCGGTCCAGGGAAAGGTGTATCAACGCCGTAAACAGCCCACACCGGGGCTTGTGTCCACTGGTTTATCACCGGTGGTGAACGGTGGAGCGGTTAGTCGCAGGGACCGCATAATGAAACGCTATATATGCATCGCGTTCATTGTCGCCAGCGTGCTCGTTGTAAAGAGTGATGAACCGAATGTGTTTGTTGCTTTTGTTACGATAGCGCAGGACAAGTAGCGTTAAGGCCGCCTCGTGCGGCCTTTTTTATGGCTTATCCACGGTGAGTAACAACCATAAAAAAAGCCGGGTAGCGATAACGCCATACCCGGCCTGTTCAGTTCATTCCCGACAGGAATTAAACTTCTTCCATACGTCCCAGCAGTGCCTGTAAGCGATCCTGCCAGCCGTTCTGCTGTTCGCGCAGCTGGTTGTTTTCGCGTTCCAGTTCTTCACGGCCGTGCTGAGCGGTCTGAACTTCCTGTGCCAGGCTGTTGTTCTTCTCTTTCAGCTCTTCAATTTCCATTTGCAGCAGCGTGATGGTGTCAATCGCCTGCTGTACTTTCGATTCCAGTTTCTCAAACACTTCTAAAGACATGATCCTACCTCTCCTGAATTGCAAGGCGACGCTTTAACGTAAACGCGCACAACATATATGCCGATTGTATGAAGCCCCGCCGCCCCTGTCCAGCGACATGCCGCGCAGATCGCGGTTTGCAACACTTTTCGGCCTCGTCCTGGTGCGTTCGCGGCATATACCCCTAAATTGTTAACTCTTTAGTTAATGAAATGATTCAGCTCTCATTTCGCTGTTGCGTTAAAAATGCGCTTTGTGGCGCGAAAACGCTCATTTTATTGACGAAGTACACACATTTTGATTTCGATATTTCTCGTTTTTGCTCGTTAACGATAAATTAACACTATGTCTACAGGACATCGTGGCTGTCACGGGCGGCCATGCTAACAATAAACATTCATTTTTCTTCAGGATTCCGATTATGAGTCAGACATCAACCTTAAAAGGCCAGTGCATCGCCGAGTTCCTTGGTACCGGGTTGTTGATATTCTTCGGAGTGGGCTGTGTCGCTGCACTGAAAGTGGCGGGTGCCAGTTTTGGTCAGTGGGAAATCAGTATCATCTGGGGTCTGGGCGTGGCGATGGCCATTTACCTGACCGCAGGCGTTTCTGGTGCACATCTTAACCCGGCGGTGACTATCGCGTTGTGGCTGTTCGCGTGCTTCGATGGACGCAAAGTTGTCCCTTTCATCATTTCTCAATTTGCTGGCGCGTTTTGCGCAGCAGCATTAGTTTACGGGCTTTATTACAATCTTTTCATCGACTTCGAACAGACGCATCATATGGTGCGCGGCAGCGTCGAAAGTCTGGATCTGGCTGGCATCTTCTCAACCTACCCGAACCCGCATATCAATTTTGTGCAGGCGTTCGCAGTTGAAATGGTGATTACCGCTATTCTGATGGGCGTCATCATGGCGCTGGGCGATGACGGCAACGGCATTCCGCGTGGCCCACTGGCACCGCTGCTGATTGGCCTGCTGATCGCCGTCATCGGTGCTTCTATGGGCCCGCTAACCGGTTTTGCGATGAACCCGGCGCGTGACCTGGGGCCAAAAACCTTCGCCTTCTTTGCAGGATGGGGCGACGTGGCCTTCACCGGTGGCAAAGATATTCCTTACTTCCTGGTGCCGCTGTTCGGGCCAATCGTAGGGGCGGCGCTGGGCGCATTCGGCTACCGCAAATTAATTGGTCGCCACTTACCGTGCGACACCTGTGTGGAAGAAGAGAAAGAAACCACTTCCGCCACGCAGCAAAAAGCTTCGCTGTAATCTGACTACGGGACTCAAACCATGACCGAAAAAAAATATATTGTTGCGCTCGACCAGGGCACTACCAGCTCCCGCGCTGTCGTAATGGATCATGACGCGAATATCGTCAGCGTGTCACAGCGCGAATTCGAGCAAATCTATCCTCGTCCAGGCTGGGTTGAGCACGACCCAATGGAAATCTGGGCAACGCAAAGCTCCACGCTGGTAGAAGTGCTGGCGAAAGCCGATATCAGCTCCGACGAAATTGCCGCCATCGGTATCACCAACCAACGTGAAACCACCGTGGTGTGGGAGCGCGAAACCGGCAAGCCGATTTACAACGCGATCGTCTGGCAGTGTCGCCGTACCGCAGAAATCTGCGAACAGCTCAAGCGCGACGGCATGGAAGAGTACGTGCGAAGCGCAACCGGCCTGGTGGTTGACCCGTATTTCTCCGGAACCAAAGTGAAATGGATCCTCGACCACGTGGAAGGCTCACGTGAACGTGCGAAACGCGGCGAACTGCTGTTCGGTACCGTCGATACCTGGCTTATCTGGAAGATGACCCAGGGACGTGTCCACGTGACCGACTATACCAACGCTTCGCGCACCATGCTGTTCAACATCAACACCCTGGAGTGGGATGACAAGATGCTGGACGCGCTGGACATCCCCCGCGCCATGCTGCCAGAAGTGCGTAAGTCTTCAGAAGTGTACGGCCAGACCAACATCGGTGGTAAAGGCGGCACGCGTATTCCTATCTCCGGTATCGCCGGTGATCAGCAGGCGGCGCTGTTCGGCCAGCTGTGCGTCAAGGAAGGGATGGCGAAGAACACCTACGGAACAGGCTGCTTCATGCTGATGAACACCGGCGAGAAAGCGGTGAAATCAGAAAACGGTCTGCTGACCACCATCGCCTGCGGCCCACGCGGTGAAGTGAACTATGCGCTGGAAGGTGCGGTGTTCATGGCGGGTGCGTCAATCCAGTGGCTGCGTGACGAGATGAAGCTTATCAGCGATGCGTTCGACTCCGAATACTTCGCCACCAAAGTGAAGGACACCAACGGCGTGTACGTGGTGCCTGCGTTCACCGGCCTCGGTGCACCATACTGGGACCCGTACGCTCGCGGCGCGATTTTCGGCCTGACGCGTGGTGTGAACTCCAACCACATCATCCGCGCCACGCTGGAATCCATCGCCTACCAGACACGCGATGTTCTGGAAGCAATGCAGGCTGACTCCGGTATTCGTCTGCACGCCCTGCGCGTGGACGGTGGCGCGGTTGCCAACAACTTCCTGATGCAGTTCCAGTCCGACATTCTGGGTACCCGTGTAGAGCGCCCGGAAGTCCGTGAGGTGACTGCACTGGGTGCGGCATACCTGGCGGGCCTGGCGGTGGGCTTCTGGCAGAACCTGGACGAGCTTCAGGAAAAAGCGGTAATCGAACGTGAATTCCGTCCTGGCATCGAAACCACCGAGCGTAACTTCCGCTACAGCGGCTGGAAGAAAGCGGTGAAACGCGCCCTGGCGTGGGAAGAGCACGAAGAGTAAGACAAACACCCCCTCACCCTAACCCTCTCCCCTTTGGGGAGAGGGCCGGGGTGAGGGGCTCAGACCGCACCACCCCGCACCCTCCCCACTCTGTGATAAACTTCGTGCAATTCCTTTTGATTGCACGAGTACCTCATGAAACGTGAACTTGCTATCGAGTTTTCCCGCGTAACCGAAGCCGCCGCGCTGGCGGGCTATAAATGGCTGGGTCGTGGCGACAAAAATACCGCAGACGGTGCGGCTGTCCATGCCATGCGCATTGTGCTTAACCAGGTCAATATCGACGGCACCATTGTGATTGGCGAAGGCGAGATCGACGAAGCGCCGATGCTCTACATCGGTGAAAAAGTCGGGACCGGCAAAGGCGATGCCGTGGATATTGCGGTCGACCCTATTGAAGGCACCCGCATGACGGCCATGGGCCAGGCCAACGCACTGGCCGTACTGGCGGTGGGTGATAAAGGCTGCTTCCTTAACGCGCCCGATATGTATATGGAAAAGCTGATTGTCGGCCCCGGTGCGAAAGGCGCTATCGACCTCAGCCTGCCGCTGGACGAGAACCTGCGTAATATCGCTGCCGCTCTGGGTAAACCGCTCAGCGAGCTCACCGTCACCATTCTGGCGAAACCACGCCACGACGCCACCATTGCGCAGATGCAAAAGCTTGGCGTGCGCGTGTTCGCCATTCCGGACGGCGACGTTGCCGCCTCCATTCTGACCTGTATGCCGGACAGCGAAGTGGATGTGCTTTATGGCATCGGCGGCGCGCCTGAAGGCGTAGTGTCCGCTGCGGTGATCCGTGCGCTGGATGGCGATATGCAGGCCCGACTGCTGCCGCGCCATGACGTTAAAGGCGATAACGCGGAAAACCGTCGTATTGGCGAAGAAGAACTGGCTCGCTGTGAAGCCATGGGTATTGAAGCCAATAAGATCCTGGCGCTGGGTGAAATGGCCCGCAGTGATAACGTGGTCTTCTCCGCAACCGGGATCACCAAAGGCGACCTACTGGACGGCATCACCCGCAAGGGAAATATGGCCACCACCGAAACGCTGCTGATCCGGGGCAAATCGCGCACCATTCGCCGTATTCAGTCCATTCATTATCTCGATCGCAAAGACCCGGACGTGCAGACCCACATTCTGTAAAACCGTTTGATCGATAGAGCTTTCCGGCCCGAACGGGCTGGAAATTTTCGCCACA
Organism: Enterobacter soli ATCC BAA-2102; assembly: GCF_001654845.1. Lineage (GTDB taxonomy): Bacteria > Pseudomonadota > Gammaproteobacteria > Enterobacterales > Enterobacteriaceae > Enterobacter > Enterobacter soli. The sequence continues at coordinate 48,168 of NZ_LXES01000015.1, forward strand.
AGTACGGAAGATAGAAGAGAGAAACAGCACAGGAGAAGACCATGGCGGACTGGGTAACAGGTAAAGTCACTAAGATACAATTCTGGACCGATGCGCTATTTAGTCTCACCGTCCATGCCCCTATCCACCCGTTTACGGCCGGGCAGTTTGCAAAGCTGGGGCTAGATGTCGATGGCGAACGCGTGCAGCGCGCTTACTCTTACGTCAACGCGCCAGATAACCCGGATCTTGAGTTCTATCTTGTCACCGTCCCGGACGGCAAACTCAGCCCACGTCTTGCTGCGTTGAAACCCGGCGATGATGTACAAATTGTGAGCGAAGCGGCGGGCTTCTTCGTGCTGGACGAAATCCCGGAGTGCGACACTCTCTGGATGCTGGCCACCGGCACGGCAATTGGCCCCTATCTTTCTATCCTGCAATACGGCAAAGATCTGGAGCGCTTTAAAAATATCGTGCTGGTTCATGCCGCGCGTTATGCCGCTGATTTAAGCTATTTGCCGCAGATGCAAGAGCTGGAACAGCAGTATGGCGGGAAACTGAAAATTCAGACCGTAGTCAGTCGCGAAACTGCAGCAGGCTCGCTCACCGGGCGGGTTCCGGCGTTAATCGAAAGTGGCGCACTGGAAGAAGCGGTTGGTTTGCCGATGAACACCGAAACCAGCCATGTGATGTTGTGTGGTAACCCGCAGATGGTCCGGGATACGCAACAGCTTCTGAAGGATACCCGGCAGATGACGAAACACCTTCGCCGCCGACCGGGCCATATGACTGCCGAACACTACTGGTGATCAGCGGTACTTCACCTCAAGGGTGTCTTTCCCGTACTTGTTCTCGCTCTGGGTGCCGATAAACGCGCCCAGATCGACAATCATCATGACAAAGATAATGGATGGCAACAGCCGCCCCACAACCCAGGGGAGGATAGACGGCAGAATCGCCCAGTTACCGGCCACCAGCATCCACGCCAGAATAATCAGAAATGCCCATGCGCCGGAGCGGCCACGATCGTGCAGGCGTTTTACCACCACGGCCGCTGTTGGCCACAACAGACAGACCAGGGCAAATGCCGCGGTTTGGGTGCTCAGCCATGCATTGTAGGCAACGAAAAACAGAAGCAGCATGGCAACGACCCACGTCACCATCCAGATCCAGAAATCACGGCGTCCAATACGCCCTTTGAATGAAAACAGCCACTGCTGTATGGTCATGTAAGGTTCCTTCATTATTATATAGCGCGCATTTTACCCTGGAGTTGTGACCTTTTGACAAGCCGACCAGATATCGTTTTAATCATGAGCAATTACGGCCAGGGGCAATATTGATGAAAATTTCGGCTTACTCCCTTTTATTATGTTTAGCCATGCCAGGCGCCAGCCTCTCTCTGCACGCCGCCGAAACCACTGCTCCTGCCACTGCACCGTATCTTCTGGCGGGGGCACCGTCGTTCGACCAGTCGATTAGCGAGTTTCGCGAAACCTTCAACCATAACAACCCAACGCTGCCACTGGATGAATTCCGCGCGATTGATAGCGCTCGCGATACGCCAACGCTGACACGCGCCGCCAGTAAAATTAACGAAAATCTGTATGCCTCTACTGCGCTTGAGCGTGGCACGTTGAAAATCAAAAGTATGCAGATAACCTGGCTGCCAATTCAGGGGCCAGAGCAAAAAGCGGCAAAGGCCAAAGCGCTGGAGTACATGAGCGCCATCCTGCAAGCCTTTACCCCTGCACTGACAAAAGCGCAAAGCCAGCAAAAGCTGCAAAAACTGCTGACTGCCGGTAAAAACAAGCGCTATTACGCCGATACGGAAGGCGCTATTCGCTATGTTGTCGCAGATAACGGCGAAAAGGGACTGACCTTCGCTGTTGAACCGATTAAGCTGACACTATCTGACTCACTCGGAGGGGCGAATTAATGACAAAAAGCAAAGCCTTTCGAGGGAAAATCTCTATACTGATTCACAGACCATGCTGCCCGTGAGGGTGGCCATATTCCTTAATTCGCTTATTTAGCGTGGAGAATTGAAATGCGACATCCTTTAGTGATGGGTAACTGGAAACTGAACGGCAGCCGCCACATGGTAAACGAACTGGTTGCTAACCTGCGTAAAGAGCTGGCTGGCGTAACTGGCTGCGCGGTTGCTATCGCTCCGCCTGATATGTACCTGGATCTGGCTAAACACGCGGCTGACGGCAGCCACATCGTTCTGGGTGCACAGAACGTTGACGTTAACCTGTCTGGCGCATTCACCGGTGAAACTTCCGCTGAAATGCTGAAAGATATCGGCGCGAAATACATCATCATCGGTCACTCAGAGCGTCGTACCTACCACAAAGAATCCGACGAGTTCATCGCGAAGAAATTCGCTGTGCTGAAAGAGCAGGGTCTGATCCCGGTTCTGTGCATCGGTGAAACCGAAGCAGAAAACGAAGCAGGCAAAACTGAAGAAGTGTGCGCACGTCAGATCGACGCAGTGCTGAAAACTCAGGGCGCGGCAGCGTTCGAAGGCGCAGTCATTGCTTACGAGCCAGTCTGGGCTATCGGTACCGGCAAATCAGCAACCCCTGCGCAGGCTCAGGCTGTTCACAAATTCATTCGTGACCACATCGCTAAAGCAGACGCGAAAGTGGCTGAACAAGTCATCATTCAGTACGGCGGTTCCGTAAACGCGGCTAACGCTGCTGAGCTGTTCACCCAGCCAGACATCGATGGCGCGCTGGTTGGCGGCGCATCCCTGAAAGCTGACGCTTTCGCGGTGATCGTTAAAGCAGCAGAAGCGGCTAAACAGGCGTAATTGCCCTTATGTTTTGTGGCGGGTGGCGCTTCGCTAACCCGCCCTACGGTTCTGTAGGCCCGGTAAGCGCCAGCGCCGCCGGGCTTTTTTACAGCCGTCCCAGCAAGCTAAACCACAGATAATCCAGCGGCAGCAGCACCAGATACGTTGCAATCGCCAGCGCCAGACAGAGCAGCATCCCCGCCCTTGCAGGCACCTTCCCTAACCCCATAGCCACCACAATCGGCGATGCCTGATACGGCAGCAACGGCGTGGAATAGCCCAGCACCTGAATCATAATTACCGACAGCAGCGGGAAGCCGGTTGCGTCCGAGAAACTCTGCGCCAGCGTGGTATACAACGCCGGCACGCCGTTGGCGGTCATGATGAAGTTGAGCGCCGTGGTGATCCCCGTCAGCGCCAGGAAACTGGTGAAGGGTTTATCGGCATCCAGCGGCATGACCCGCAGCAAGGCTTCGCCAACGGCGGTGCCAATCCCGGTCTGCGTCACGACAATCGCCAGCCCAAGAATGCCCGCTACATAAATACAGGTGCGCATATTCACACCTGTCGAAAACTCTTCCCCGGTGATAAAGCCAACGCGCGGCAGCAGCACAATCACCGATGCCGCCAGCCCCGTCCAGGCTGGCCCAATACCGTGCCAGCTCTCGGTAACCCACATGACCAGCACCACCGCCAGCAGCCAGGCGAGACGCTTTTCATCCCGCCCCATCGGTTCAGACGGCGTCATATCCCGCGCGGGTTTTGGGCTCCCCGGGAATAACCAACAGATAAGGGCAATCAGAATTAACCCTTTCAGAATACCGAGCACCGGCGTATGCAGCAGCAGATACGGCACATAGTTCAGATGAATACCGTATGAGCCTTCGGCCGCACCGCTCATCACCAGGTTCGGCACGTTAGCCGGCAAAATGGTGGCAGAAAGCTGGAAGGTACCAAACCCAACGGCCAGCGCCAGGCCAAACCACGCCCGCGAACCGTCAGCGATACTCGCCCTTTTTGCCATCGCGGCAACGATAGGCATCAGCAGCGCGATTCGCCCCATATTCGACGGCATAACAAACGCCAGCGCGTAACTCAGCAACACCACGCTTGCCACCATCAGCACCCAGGAATCGGTCAACTTTGCAGAAAGCGCCCGCGCGGCCCTGTCAGCCAGACCGGTTTTACGGATCGCCACGCCGAGCACAAAACCGCTGAACACCAGCCAAAACGCCGACGAAGCAAAGCCGCCGAAGATCACCTCCGGCGGGGCAATTTTGGCGGTCATCGCCGCCGTGAAAAACAGCAGCGCGGTGATAAATTCCGGCAGTAGCGACGTCGCCCACAGCACGATGGTGACGCCAACAATCAATGAGGGAAGAAGCAGAGGGTGAGCTAACCAGAGCGACATACCTGTCTCCTGTAGATTTTTTCAGCAAGTCTACGGCGACAGGCAGGCCGAGTAAACGCTATTTATGGTGGGGTCAATTCAGGATAGCGCATTGATGATCCTGGAGTTCTTCGGCCGATGCGCGATTAAGGGTGAGCAGATTGCGCTCGGTCGCCAGCAGAACGAAAGATCCGTCGGACTGTTGCGCCATCGCCAGTGCAAAGCGCCCCATATGATCGCGCGCTTCTGGCAGCTCTTCCGCCAGCATCATAAACGGGCTGCGCTTTACCAGTTCGTTCTCCGTCACTCTGCGGGCCAGATACTCATGCCCTTCCAGCCCGCCGGGGAACGGCAGCCATTGGGTGCCAATCTGCCCCTGATTCGCATTGAGCTTTTCACGTACGTCTGCACGCAGGCAGGAAATATGGATATGAAAATGGTTCTGCGTGCGCCCGGTTGGGGAGTTGATGGTCAGCGAAATTGCGCTGTCCGGCACGTCAGCACCACGTCTGAGAGCCATAAAGCTACGCGACTGCCACGCCAGCCAGAAGAAATTCGGCGTGTGAGGCTCAGTTAACAGCGGGCTTTCCGTGCCGTTGATCCGGTACGTTGGCATCAGCAGATATTGCAGCGGCCCATTGCGATCTTTAAACACCACGTATCCCGCATCCGGCTTCACCTGCGCACAGGGCGCCGGGTTTCGATGTTGTATCTGGTTAGGCACACACTGATCAAGAACGATATGGCGTAAGGCGTCCGGGTTACCGGACTTCATCCAGAACCAGCCACCCGCAGCAAGCGCGAGGACAATCAGCACCAACAGAATGATTTTTTTCACAACGCGTTCCCTGTATCCATATGAAGTGAAAGAGTAACGCAAAATGATGACCAAATAAAAAACCCGGTGGATTTCTCACACCGGGTCACCGTGTCGTTCTTTGCGAAACGCTTAGCGCTTGCTGATCTGATCGAAGGTACCGCCGTTAGAGAAGTGCTCTTTCTGCGCTTTCGTCCAGCCGCCGAACTCGTCATCAATGGTGAAGAGCTTCAGTTTCGGGAATTCGTTTTCGTATTTCTTCGCGACAGCCGGGTCACGTGGGCGATAGAAGTTTTTCGCCGCAATTTCCTGGCCTTCTGGCGAGTAGAGATACTTCAGGTAGGCTTCAGCCACCGCTTTGGTATCTTTCTTCTCAACCACTTTGTCGACCACAGAAACGGTCGGCTCCGCGAGGATAGATTCGCTTGGGGTCACAATTTCGAATTTGTCTTTACCCAGTTCGTTGGTGGCCAGCAGGGCTTCGTTTTCCCACGCAATCAGCACATCACCAATACCGCGCTCAACGAAGGTGTTGGTTGCGCCACGCGCGCCGGAGTCCAGCACTTCGACGTTTTTAAACAGCGCTTTCACGAACTCCTGCGCTTTCGCCTGGTCACCGTTGTTGTGGTGCAGGGCATAGCCCCAGGCTGCCAGGTAGTTCCAGCGTGCACCACCAGAGCTTTTCGGGTTCGGGGTGATGACAGAAACGCCCGGCTTAATCAGGTCGTTCCAGTCATGAATTTGTTTCGGATTGCCTTTACGTACCAGGAAAACGATGGTCGAGGTATATGGCGCGGAGTTGTCCGGCAGGCGTTTGATCCAGTTTTTATCAATACGGCCACGTTCAGCAATCGCGTCAACATCATAGGCCAGCGCCAGGGTGACCACATCAGCTTCAATACCGTTGATAACCGAGGTTGCCTGTTTGCCGGATCCGCCGTGAGACTGGCGCACCACGACGTTGTCGCCGGTTTCCTGTTTCCAGTGTGCCGCAAATGCCTTGTTGTACTGCTCGTAAAGTTCACGCGTCGGGTCGTATGACACGTTCAGTAACTGGATGTCCTTAGCCAGAACGCTGGTCGATGCCAGCAATAATGTTAAACCCACGCCCCATTTATTCATCGCCCAGCTCTCTTGTGTAGTGTTTTGATGAATGCAGCGTGCCAGAAAGATAACCAATGATTAAAGAATAAAAAAAGATTGGCTATAACGTAGAGGAATAAAAAGAAGCATGAGCGGCCTGATGCCCTCACCCCAACCCTCTCCCACGGGAGAGGGAGCAAACAAAAAAAAACGGCAACCCAAAGGTTACCGTTTCGCATTTACCTTGCCGCCACCCGGCACGATACACACGCCGATCAGTACAGTTTTTTCGCGCAGTCCAGCCAGTCACCTTTGAACGGACGCTTCATGTTCTCAATGGCATCGATGATGTCATGGTGAACCAGTTTTTCGTTCTGAATACCGACGCAACGGCCGCCAAAGCCCTGCAACAGCAGCTCGATAGCATATGCACCCATACGGGATGCCAGGATACGGTCGTACGGGCCAGGGGAACCACCACGCTGAATGTGACCCAGTACAGTTGCACGGGTTTCACGTTTGGTTTCGGTTTCGATGTATTTCGCCAGCTCGTCAACGTCACAGATGTGCTCGGTGATGGCGACGATCGCGTGTTTCTTACCTTTCGCGATACCGGCTTTGATTTCGTTAACCAGGTCTTCACGGCTGAATTCCACTTCAGGAACCACCACGAACTCACAACCACCGGCGATAGCCGCAGCCAGAGTCAGGTCACCACAGTAACGGCCCATCACTTCAACGATGGAGATACGCTGGTGGGAAGAAGAGGTGTCACGCAGACGGTCAATCGCTTCAACAACAGTACCCAGCGCGGTGAAGTAACCGATGGTGTAGTCAGTGCCTTTGATGTCGTTGTCGATAGTACCTGGCAGACCGATGCACGGGAAGCCCATCTCAGTCAGACGTTTTGCACCCATATAGGAGCCGTCACCACCGATAACAACCAGTGCGTCCAGGCCGCGTTTCTTCATGTTCTCGATAGCCACTTCACGAACGTGTTCGTCGCGGAATTCCGGGAAGCGTGCGGAACCGAGGAAAGTACCGCCACGGTTAATCATGTCTGACACGCTGTAGCGGTCGAGCTGTACCATGCGGTCTTCATACAGACCCAGATAACCGTCATAGACGCCAAAAACTTCCAGACCTTCCGTCAGCGCTGCACGGACAACACCACGAATTGCCGCGTTCATGCCCGGCGCATCACCGCCGCTTGTCAACACACCGATTTTCTTAATCATGACTACCTCTGAACTTAGGAATGCAAAATTGAAATCTGTTGCTGGAAGAAATTGTTCGACCAACGAATACTGCAAATAGTATATCAATCACTTCCAGCTGAATTGATTCAGGTCAGACCAAATGGCGGTAATTTATACACAAAATGCCGGTCTGGCTCACTTTTTTACAACGAATTACGAAAGCTCAAAATGTCTGGGTACAACCGAGCAGGGATCCTGGTGAATGATGACGTCTGAACCAGGAAAACGCTGCAAAATTGCCTGCTCGACTTGCTCAGCGATGACGTGAGCCTGAACCAGCGGCAGGTTGTCTTCCATTTCCAAATGAATCTGAATAAAGCGGGTCGGCCCTGACTGCCGCGTACGAAGATCGTGCGCACCGCTGACGCCAGGCCAGGAGGTCACGATAGTAAAAATTTCATCACGTTCTGCATCGGGAAGTGCGCGATCAAGCAGCGATTGCACCGCTTCGTACCCCATCCGCAAGGCGCTATATAAAATATAGATCCCAATCCCTAACGCGAATAACGCATCGGCACGATGCCAGCCATACCAGGCAAGGCCGAGCGCAATAAGAATAGCGCCATTCATCATAACATCAGACTGATAATGAAGCATATCTGCCCGTACTGCCTGACTTTGCGTTTTGCGAACCACCCAGCGCTGGAATGTGACCAGAACCAGCGTACTGATAAGCGCAATCACCGTGACGGCCACACCCACACCCGGATCGTTCATTTGCGTGGGGGAAACCAGATGCTGAATGCCGGTTAAAAACAGAAACAGCGCAGAGCCTGAAATAAACATGCTTTGCGCCAGCGCGGCCAGCGATTCCGCCTTACCGTGCCCAAAGGTATGTTCTTCATCTGCCGGTTGCAGCGAATAGCGCACCACCAGCAGGTTCGTCAGCGAGGCGGCAATATCGACCAGCGAGTCCACCAACGCCGCCAGAATACTGACCGACCCGGTGTACCACCACGCGAAAATCTTGATTATCAGCAAACACGACGCCATGACCGTCGCCGCAATCGCTGCCCGGCTAACCAGCCGTCCATAGGATTGATTCATAAACACTCCTGTCATGCCATGCCGCTAGTATAACGGATGCTTAGGGAGTCAAAGGATGAATAAACGGTTAACAACGGTGATTGAAGGGCAAAAAAAACCCCCACATCATGTGGGGGAAGACAGGGATGGTGTCTATGGCAAGGAAAACAGGGTTTACTGGTTACTACGGGTATTGCTACTGAAAAGCGTCATTTCTGAGCTTCGTTGCATCCGTGCAACCTCACGCAACTGGTCCATTCGTTGCTGATGTTTCTCGTTCAAAACCGCTTGCTGCTCAGGGGATAACAGGTGGAACATTTGGTTGCGAACCCTGGCCATCTCGACCTGGCGGGCAACCTGTATTTGTGCCATTTTTTCTGCCTGAGCGCGTACAGCGCTTTCGTCAAAATTTTCTGCGGTGACAAGGCGGTGCATTGTCTCCATTTCGCTAACATTAACAGGGGGCTGATCTTGTCTTGCCCTCTGCATCAGATCTCGCATCTGTTGACGCTGATGTTCGGTTAAACTTATGCCGTCAAACATATGGCTTTGGCCGCTGTGCTGCGCTTCACTCTCTCCAGAGAGTCCGTTGTCGCCGATGATAGCTACGGCAGCCTGGCTAAACGCACTGAACGCCAGCGTTGAGGCCATGACGGCAGCGGTAACTTTGCGCATCACTTGCTCCCAAAATCTTTCGTGTCGCGATTCAACGAGAGACAGTCTACGATTCAGGCTGCAAACATGCGTCAGGGGGTGTAAAACAACGTAAAGTCATGGATTAGATAGCCTTGATGTCGTAATTTCTGCCTCGGAGGTATTTAAACAATGAATAAAATCCTGTTAGTTGATGATGACCGAGAGCTCACATCCCTTTTAAAGGAGTTGCTCGACATGGAAGGTTTCAACGTTCTGGTTGCCCATGATGGCGAGCAGGCGCTGAGTCTCCTTGACGACAGCATCGATTTACTTTTGCTCGACGTCATGATGCCGAAGAAAAACGGCATTGATACGTTGAAAGAGCTTCGCCAGACACACCAGACCCCCGTCATTATGCTGACCGCACGCGGCAGTGAACTTGACCGTGTACTCGGCCTTGAGCTGGGCGCGGATGACTATTTACCGAAACCGTTCAACGACCGTGAACTGGTTGCCCGTATTCGCGCTATCCTGCGTCGTTCCCACTGGAGCGAACAGCAGCAGAATACTGACAACAGCTCGCCAACGCTGGAAGTGGATTCCCTGAGCCTGAACCCAGGCCGCCAGGAAGCCAGCTTCGACGGCCAGACGCTGGAACTGACCGGCACCGAGTTCACCCTGCTGTATCTGCTGGCGCAACATCTGGGCCAGGTGGTATCGCGTGAACATTTAAGCCAGGAAGTGCTGGGCAAGCGCCTGACGCCGTTTGACCGTGCTATCGATATGCATATTTCTAACCTGCGTCGTAAACTGCCGGAACGCAAAGATGGTCACCCATGGTTTAAAACCCTGCGTGGTCGTGGTTATCTGATGGTTTCCGCTTCATGATAGGTAGCTTAACCGCCCGCATCTTCGCCATCTTCTGGCTGACGCTGGCACTGGTTTTAATGCTCGTTTTGATGTTGCCAAAACTCGACTCACGCCAGATGACGGAGCTTCTCGACAGTGAGCAACGTCAGGGCGTGATGATCGAGCAGCACGTAGAAGCCGAGCTGGCAAACGATCCGCCGAACGATTTAATGTGGTGGCGCAGGCTGTTTCGCGCTATCGACAAATGGGCGCCACCGGGGCAACGCCTGTTGCTGGTCACCAGCGAAGGCCGCGTCATTGGGGCCGATCGCAATGAAATGCAGATTATCCGCAACTTCATTGGCCAGGCAGATAACGCCGATCACCCTCAGAAGAAAAAATATGGTCGGGTAGAAATGGTTGGCCCCTTCTCCGTGAGAGATGGGGAAGATAACTACCAGCTCTATCTGATTCGTCCTGCGAGCAATTCCCAGTCTGACTTTATCAACCTGCTGTTTGACCGTCCGCTGCTGCTGCTGATTGTCACGATGCTGGTCAGCTCACCGCTGTTGCTCTGGCTGGCGTGGAGCCTGGCAAAACCGGCGCGTAAGCTGAAAAATGCCGCCGACGAAGTGGCTCAGGGTAACCTGAGGCAGCACCCTGAGCTGGAATCCGGGCCGCAGGAGTTCCTTGCCGCAGGTGCCAGTTTTAACCAGATGGTGAGCGCGCTGGAGCGCATGATGACAGCGCAGCAACGGCTGCTCTCGGATATCTCGCACGAGCTGCGCACACCACTCACGCGACTCCAGCTTGGCACCGCGCTGCTGCGTCGCCGCAGCGGTGAAAGCAAAGAGCTGGAACGAATCGAAACGGAAGCGCATCGTCTGGACAGCATGATCAACGACCTGCTGGTAATGTCGCGTAATCAGCAGAAAAATGCGCTGGTCAGCGAAACGGTGAAAGCCAATCATCTGTGGCATGAGGTGTTAGACAATGCCGCATTTGAAGCAGAGCAGATGGGCAAATCGTTTACCGTCAACTTCCCGCCGGGGCCATGGCCGCTGTACGGTAACCCCAACACGCTGGAAAGCGCGCTGGAGAATATCGTGCGGAACGCCCTGCGCTATTCGCATACGAAGATTGAGGTGGCGTTCTCGGTGGATAAAGACGGGATCACCGTCATTGTCGACGACGACGGTCCAGGCGTAAGCCCGGAAGATCGCGAGCAGATTTTCCGTCCGTTCTACCGTACCGACGAAGCGCGTGACCGTGAATCTGGCGGTACAGGGCTGGGTCTGGCAATTGTTGAAACCGCCATGCAACAGCACCGCGGTTGGGTGAAAGCCGACGACAGCCCGCTGGGTGGGTTGCGGTTAACGCTCTGGCTGCCGCTGTACAAGCGTTCGTAACCCCCTCACCCCGGCCCTCTCCCCAAAGGGGCGAGGGTGAAAAGAGCGCACAGAGCCGTCCCCTCTCCCCTATGGGGAGAGGGTTAGGGTGAGGGGCTGTTATTTCCCCCACAATCTCCGCGAATTATCCTCGATCTCACCGCTAATGCGGCGCTTCTGCATCGTTCTGGTCCAGCTGGTCGATAACCCCGCTGCCGACAGCAGGCGATGATATTGTTCATCGTCGAACGGCATATGCCAGGCAATCGCACAGGCGTCGTACACCGAGACATCACTCAGGCGTGACGCCAGCTCCAGCGGCGCGTCGGCAGAAACCTGCCCTGCCAGCACCACGCGGTACAGCCAGCCGGTTTTGCCCGCCGTTTGCAATCGGGCCGACATATCGCTGATGCCGAAATGGTAATTCAGTTTGAAGCACGGTGAACGCGGTTGCGTCACCTGAATCAGGGCATCGCCCCAGCGGAAAATATCACCGATAAAGACGTTGTTCTCGGTCAGCCCTTCGGTCGAGAGGTTCTCACCAAACGCCGGTGCCACAAACAGATCTTCCTGTTCGGGGAACTCGGTAATCCAGTGCTGATAGTGTTCGCGCGGATAGTGGCACAGCGCGCGCTCAGGCCCGCCGTGGATTTTCTTTTCGGCCTGCTCGTCACCCGCCAGCCCGAGGTCGGTTAGCGTCAGTTCTCCGTCAACCTGTACCTTGGCGATGGCGCTCGGACGGCTGCCATCGTAATCCCTTACCTTGCCTGTAAATACATTCACCGGGTAGTGCATCCTGGCTCCTTTATATGCCCTAAATAATTCGAGTTGCAGGAAGGCGGCAAGAGAGTGAATCCCCAGGAGCTTACTCAAGTAAGTGACTGGGGTGAGCGAGCGCAGCCAACGCACCTGCAACGTGAAGTATGACGGGTATACAGATACAAAAAAAGCGAGTCATCAGACTCGCTTCTCACAGGCGTCAATGCAACCTTATTTTTTAGCGGCGAAACGCGCTGCAGCTTCGTCCCAGTTAACCACATCCCAGAATGCTTTGATGTAGTCAGGGCGACGGTTCTGGAATTTCAGGTAGTAAGCGTGTTCCCACACGTCCAGGCCCACGATTGGGAAGCCGGATGCGCCAGAAATTGCTTCACCCATCAGCGGGGAGTCCTGGTTTGCGGTAGAGACAACAGCCAGTTTGTCGCCTTTCAGTACCAGCCACGCCCAGCCAGAGCCGAAACGGGTAGCAGCAGCTTTTTCAAACTCAGCTTTGAAGTTGTCTACAGAGCCGAAATCGCGCTCGATAGCTGCTTTCAGGTCGCCTTGCAGGGTCGTGCCGGTTTTCAGGCCTTTCCAGAACAGGCTGTGGTTAGCATGACCACCTGCGTTGTTACGCAGAACGGTTTTCTTGTCAGCTGGCAGCTGGTCAAGTTTGGTGATCAGCTCTTCAGCAGACAGGTTTGCGAATTCTGGCAGGCTTTCCAGCGCTGCGTTCGCGTTGTTCACATAAGTCTGGTGATGTTTAGTGTGATGGATTTCCATCGTCTGCTTGTCGAAATGCGGTTCCAGTGCGTCGTAGGCATACGGCAGGGATGGCAGTGTATAACTCATAATCCTCTCCATTAGTGTCGGGCGGCACAGCTGTTAATGCCGCGTAAGCAGTTGGTTCATTATAGTTAATTAAATGATATTGAAAATGATTATCAATGCCGTAGTTTTTATAAGGTTATTCGCCTTTCGCAACAATCCCGAAATTGTGAGTCTGCTCACGCGGTTAACGCGTTCATTGCCATTTAAAACCAAATTGCGGCAACCTTCTGAAGGTTCCCAAACCGCCTAATTTTTACACTCATCAAGTCGGCGGGAAGCCTCCGACATATAAAAACGATGAGGATGTAAAAATGAATCATGCGATTACGATGGGTATTTTCTGGCATCTGATAGGCGCAGCCAGTGCAGCCTGTTTCTATGCCCCGTTTAAAAAGGTTAAACACTGGTCGTGGGAAACCATGTGGTCCGTTGGGGGGACCGTCTCCTGGCTTATCCTGCCCTGGACCATCAGCGCCATATTGTTGCCCGATTTCTGGGCTTACTACTCTTCTTTTAACGCCTCCACGCTGCTGCCGGTGTTTCTGTTCGGTGCGATGTGGGGTATCGGTAACATCAACTACGGCCTGACCATGCGCTATCTCGGTATGTCGATGGGCATTGGCATTGCCATCGGTATTACGTTGATTGTCGGTACGCTGATGACGCCGATCCTCAACGGCAATTTCGATGTGCTGATCCACACTCAGGGCGGGCAGATGACGCTGCTTGGCGTGCTGGTTGCGGTGATTGGCGTGGCTATCGTGACCCGCGCGGGCCAGCTCAAAGAGCGCAAAATGGGCATTAAGGCCGAAGACTTCAACCTGAAGAAAGGTCTGGTGCTGGCAGTGATGTGCGGCATTTTCTCCGCAGGCATGTCCTTTGCCATGAACGCGGCCAAACCGATGCATGAAGCTGCTGCCGCGCTGGGTGTAGACCCGCTGTACGTCGCGCTGCCAAGCTACGTGGTGATCATGGGCGGTGGCGCACTGGTAAACCTGGGCTTCTGCTTCATTCGTCTGGCAAAAGTGAAGAATTTGTCGGTAAAAGCAGACTTCTCGCTGGCAAAACCATTGATCATCACCAACGTGCTGCTTTCTGCTCTCGGTGGCCTGATGTGGTATTTGCAGTTCTTCTTCTACGCCTGGGGCCACGCCAGTATTCCAGCGCAATATGACTACATGAGCTGGATGCTGCACATGAGCTTCTACGTGCTGTGCGGCGGGCTGGTGGGTTTGATCCTGAAGGAGTGGAACAATGCCGGGCGTCGTCCGGTGGGTGTACTGAGCCTGGGTTGCGTGGTGATTATTATCGCCGCCAACATCGTTGGCCTCGGCATGGCGAACTGATTACGCCGCCTTTCGACTGCGATGACGCCACTGAACCGGCGTCATCCCCACTTCACGGTTAAACACCACCGAAAAGTAGTTACTGTCCTCAAAGCCACAACGCATCGCCACTTCGCTCACCATCAGCTCCGTGTGTTGCAGCAGATACTGAGCATGGCAGATGCGCAGCTGACGCAGATAGTGGTTCACCGTCATCCCCGTCTGAGTGCGAAACTGCTGGCGCAGCGCGCGCTCGCTGCACTGCTCCTGCTCGCAGAATTTCTCCAGCACAAAGCTCTTGTTCAGGCTGCCCGCCAGGGTAGTAATCAGCTTATCCAGCAGCGCTTCCTGTTCACTCGCAGAAGGGTTATCAGTGGCGTAGCGATAGCGTTTGAGCGTCATGACCAGCTGGGCGAAAAGCAGTTCCGCCATCTGGTTGGCAAGCGGATCGGCCTTCTGACTCTCTTGTTCTAGCTGGGAAATCACCTGCCGCACCGGGTTCATACCGTTGCTGCTTAAACGCCAGTGAGGTGTGCTGTTGGCATTGTTAAACCCGGGGATATGCGCAGCCCAGTCGACGTTGAGCTTGAGCCTGTCAGGGCAGTAAATCACGTTCTGCAACACCAGATCGTTTACTGAAGCGTAGGAGTGTTTGTCTTCGGCGCGGATATAAAACAGGTCACCGCGCGTAATGCGGTAAGGGCGGTCGTTGAGAACGTGTAAGCCATTTCCCCGCCACACCAGCACCAGCTCGCAAAACTCATGCGTGTGTTCGGCAAAAACATTTTGCGGATAGCGATCGGCCACCGCAACAGACTGGCTGGCGGAGGCAAAAAAATCATTTTTGCGAAGGATTAACTGAGCAGCCACACCACAACCTCAACGGCGAATAACCTGACATTATTAGCCTTTTTGCGGCATAAAAACGGTGACTGCCCTCGCGTTACTGAAGTGATGCGTCCTTACCCTGGCGAATATCGCGCGGCGACCAGTTAAATTCCCGGCGAAACAGGGTCGAAAAATGATTACTGTCGCCGAAACCGCAGCGATACGCGATATCCGTAACGCTTTCGTCAGTGTGGCGCAGCAGGTGCCGTGCTTTGATCAGGCGCAGGCGGTTGAGGTAGCGCTGCGGCGTGAGTCCGGTGTGATGTTTGAGCTGACGATGCAGCGTCCGCAGCGATAACGAGAAATCATCTGCCAGCGTTTCCCAGCTAATATCCTCGGCAAAGTGATCTTCCAGCCAGGCCATCAGTTGATTCAGCCGCGCGTCGTTATTTTCCAGCCCTTCCACCAGGCTACTGCGGCGCAGGAGGACCAGTAACTGCATAAACAGCATCTCGCGGGTGGCGATGACATGTGTCTCGTGCCCGTCTTCACTTTTTTCCATCTGATTAACCAGCTGGCGCACCTGTTGCAGCGTGGCCTGATTCACCCGCCAGTGCGAAGGATAGTGTCCGTCCTTCTCCTGTGGCAGCAGCTGGTTAAGCCCTGAAAGAAACTGGAACGCATCCGGTGAACGGTAAAGAACATTGGTCAGACACAGGTTGTCCGTATGTTCATACAAGTGCCTGTCGTGGTCACGCACAAAGCACACCGTACCGCCGCTGATGGTGTACGGCTGGCCGTTAAACACGTGGATCCCCGTGCCGTGTTCAACAATCACAATTTCATGGAAATCATGATAATGCTCCGGAAATGCAGCCTGTGGGAGCCGTGGTTCAATTGCAACAGGCGAACTGCCCGAAGGAAAAAAATCCACGCTGTGTAGTACGGTCATAGCAGCCCCCACCGATGAGAAATGTTCTCAAAATAGTAATTAAGGCTCTTCAGACTCACCTTAAATTTTCGGCAGCAAACCTCGCAAAAGCTGTCCGTTTTTCAAGAAACAGATGGAAAGATCAGGAAATGCGGCAAGCGTCACATTGCCTGCAAAGCCCGCCATTACTGGAAACTGTGAACTCCCTCACGTTCATCTTTGCTTTCTTGCCAGCCCCGGTTTTCGCCTGTCAGTAACGAGAAGGTGACTTTTTCTTCCCTTTCTTACACTCATCCCCAATGACTTAAAGAGGGACCCGAACATGACATTTCGCCATTGTGTGGCAGTCGATTTAGGCGCATCCAGCGGCCGCGTAATGCTGGCCACATATGACTGTACCCAGCGCACACTTTCGCTTCGTGAAATGCACCGCTTTGTTAACTGCCTGCAAAAGCAGGATGGTTTTGACACCTGGGATATTGACGGCCTGGAAGCCGAGATCCGCATCGGGCTGACGAAAGTCTGCGATGACGGGATCCGTATCGATAGCATCGGCATTGATACCTGGGGCGTGGATTATGTGCTGCTTGGCAACAACGGCGAGCGTGTTGGCCTGCCCGTGTCGTATCGTGACAGTCGTACCGATGGCGTAATGATGCAGGCCATCGAACAGCTCGGCATGGCGAATATCTATGCCCGCTCAGGCATTCAGTTCCTCCCTTTCAATACGCTCTACCAGCTGCGCGCGCTAGTCGGCATGCAGCCGGAGCTGGTAGCAAATGTCGCCCATGCTTTGATGATCCCGGATTACTTCAGCTACCGCCTGACCGGCAACATGAACTGGGAATACACCAATGCCACCACGACTCAGCTGGTCAACATCAATTCCGATAACTGGGACGAGCACCTGCTGAACTGGACGGGCGCATCCGCATCCTGGTTCGGCACACCAACCCATCCCGGTAATGTGATCGGTCAGTGGATGTGCCCGCAGGGAAATAAAATCCCGGTGGTGGCCGTTGCGAGCCACGATACCGCCAGCGCGGTGATTGCCTCGCCGCTCGCCAGTAAGGATTCTGCCTACCTCTCTTCCGGCACCTGGTCGCTGATGGGCTTTGAGAGCAAAACGCCGTATACCAGCACCGCCGCTCTGGCGGCAAACATCACCAACGAAGGCGGTGCGGAAGGCCGTTATCGGGTGCTGAAAAACATCATGGGTCTGTGGTTGCTTCAGCGCGTGCTGAAAGAGCAAAACATTACCGACCTGCCGCGCCTTATCGCCGATACCGGCGCGCTGCCGGCATGTCACTTCCTGATTAACCCGAACGATGACCGTTTTATTAACCCGGCGCACATGAGCGCGGAGATCCAGGCCGCCTGCTTCGAGGCCGGACACGCCGTGCCATCCAGCCCCGCTGAGCTGGCGCGCTGCATATTCGACAGCCTGGCGCTGCTGTATGCCGATGTGCTGAGCGAGCTGGAAGCCCTTCGCGGTAAGCCATTCAGCCAGTTACACATCGTGGGTGGTGGCTGCCAGAACCAGCTTCTGAACCAGCTTTGCGCCGATGCCTGCGGCATCACCGTGGTGGCAGGCCCAGTTGAAGCCTCCACGCTCGGCAATATCGGCATTCAGCTGATGACGCTGGATGAGCTATCAAACGTTGACGATTTCCGCTCGGTGGTGACGGCGAACTACAGCCTGACCACCTTCACACCCAATCCCTGCAATGAAATTGCCCGCTACCGGGCCCAGTTTCAGCAAAAACGACTGACTAAGGAGCTTTGCGCATGACCACTCAACTTGAACAAGCCTGGGACCTGGCTAAACAGCGTTTCGCCGCCGTTGGCGTGGATGTCGAAGAGGCGCTGAGCCAGCTCGACCGCTTGCCTGTCTCTATGCACTGCTGGCAGGGCGATGACGTTGCTGGTTTCGAGAATCCAGGCGGTTCCCTGACGGGGGGCATTCAGGCGACCGGTAACTATCCTGGCAAAGCGCGTAACGCGACCGAACTGCGTGCCGACCTGGAGCTGGCGCTGAGCCTGATCCCGGGGCCAAAACGCCTGAACCTTCATGCGATTTACCTCGAATCAAGCGAGCCGGTTGCGCGTAACGAGATCAAACCAGAGCACTTTAAGAACTGGGTTGAGTGGGCGAAAACCAACAAACTGGGGCTGGACTTTAACCCGTCCTGCTTCTCGCACCCGCTGAGCGCCGATGGTTTTACCCTCGCCCATGCGAATGATGAAATTCGTCAGTTCTGGATTGACCACGTGAAGGCCAGCCGCCGCGTCTCGGCTTATTTCGGTGAACAGCTTGGCACGCCCTCGGTGATGAACATCTGGATCCCGGACGGCATGAAAGATATCACCGTTGACCGTCTGGCTCCGCGTCAGCGCCTGCTGGCCGCACTGGATGAGGCTATCAGCGAAAAACTGAACCCGGCGCACCATATCGACGCAGTAGAGAGCAAGCTGTTCGGCATTGGCGCAGAAAGCTACACCGTTGGCTCTAACGAGTTCTACATGGGTTACGCCACCAGCCGCCAGACCGCGCTGTGCCTGGACGCCGGTCACTTCCATCCAACAGAGGTGATCTCCGACAAAATTTCCGCCGCCATGCTTTACGTGCCGCGCCTGCTGCTGCACGTGAGCCGCCCGGTTCGCTGGGACAGCGACCACGTGGTGCTGCTGGATGACGAAACCCAGACCATCGCCAGCGAAATCATTCGCCACGATCTGTTCGACCGCGTGCACATTGGCCTCGACTTCTTCGATGCCTCCATCAACCGCATCGCGGCATGGGTTATCGGTACCCGCAACATGAAGAAAGCGCTGCTGCGTGCGCTGCTGGAACCAACCGATGCACTCAAACAGCTGGAAGCCAACGGCGACTACACTGCCCGTCTGGCCCTGCTGGAAGAGCAGAAATCCCTGCCATGGCAGGCGGTCTGGGAGATGTATTGCCAGCGTAACGATGCTCCGGCAGGCAGCCAGTGGCTGGACAACGTGCGGGCGTATGAGAAAGAGATTTTGAGCAAACGTGGATGAGTCATCCCGGCAAGAACCGACTGCACCAGGTAAACGCCCGGTGCAGTCGGCGTGAGATCTGTACCAATAAAAACATCGCGTCCCGCTGATTCAGACGGGACGAAAACCACCTGCAATCCCTACAACTAACTCAATTCAGTGGAGTAAAAGCAATGAAAATAAAGACAAGCTTGATCCTCACCGTTGCCGCTCTGGCGTTGTCCAGTTCCGCTTTAGCAGAAGTCAAAATCGCCCTGGTGGCGAAATCACTAGGAAATGGATTCTTCGAGGCAGCGAACGTTGGCGCGCAGGAGGCAGCCAAAGAGTTAGGCGATGTAAAAGTCATTTATACCGGCCCAACCACAACCACCGCTGAGGCGCAGATCGAAGTGCTGAACGGGCTGATCGCCCAGGGCGTTGATGCGATCGCAATTTCCGCGAACGATCCGGATGCGCTGGTGCCGGTACTGAAGAAAGCGATGCAGCGCGGGATCAAAGTTGTTTCCTGGGATTCCGGCGTGGCAAAAGCCGGACGTCAAATCCACCTGAACCCGTCCAATAACGCCCTGATTGGCGAAACCAACGTCAAGCTCGCTGCCGATGCGCTAAAAGCGCTGAACGTGGATAAAGGCGAGGTGGCCGTGCTGAGCGCCACGCCAACCTCCACCAACCAGAACACCTGGATTGCAGAGATGAAAAAGGTGCTGCCGCAGTACCCGTCCGTCAATCTGGTGACCGTGGCGTACGGTGACGATCTCTCTGACAAGAGCTACCGCGAAGCGGTCGGCCTGCTGAAAACCTACCCGGATCTGAAAGTGATTGTTTCGCCATCGTCTGTCGGCATTGTGGCCGCAGCGCAGGCGGTCAAAGACCAGGGCAAGATTGGCAAAGTGTACGTCACGGGTTTAGGGCTGCCGTCTGAAATGGCAGGCGCGGTGAAATCGGGTGCCAGCAAAAGCTTTGCCATCTGGAACCCCATCGATCTGGGCTACGCAGCAACCTATTTAGCGGATGACCTGGTGAAAGGAACAGCAACAAAAGACGAAGCCAGCATGGGTAAACTGGGCAAAGTGAAGCTGGATGCCGACGGTAACGGGGCGATGGCTGAGCCGTTCGTCTACGATGCCAGCAATATTGATAAGTTCTCGAAGATCTTTTGATCCTTTCCCCCCCCCCTCTCCCCAAAGGGGCGAGGGGCTCGATCGGTTCCCTCTCCCCTCCGGGGAGAGGGTTAGGGTGAGGGGTAATCTATGGAGAACTATCATGACCCCATTGCTACAGCTTTCCGGCATCACCAAGGTTTTCCCTGGTGTGCGTGCCCTTGAGAACGTCCAGCTTGAGCTCTGGCCCGGCAAAGTCACCGCCCTTATTGGTGAGAACGGTGCGGGCAAGTCAACGCTGGTCAAAGTGATGACCGGCATTTACCAGCCTGAAGAGGGCGAAATCCTCTATAAGGCAATCCCTATTCAGCTCCCGACGCCGGAATCGGCGCACAAGGTTGGGATCACCGCCATCCATCAGGAAACCGTCCTGTTCGATGAACTGTCGGTCACCGAAAACATTTTCGTCGGGCAATACCTCTACACAGGCTTTTTCAAAAAGCTCGACTGGCCAGAGATGCACCGCCGGGCGCAGGCCATCCTCACCCGTCTGGAAGTCCCAATCGACCCACGCGCCACGCTGAAAACCCTGAGTATCGCCCAGCGTCATATGGTGGCGATAGCTCGCGCGCTGTCGTTTGAGGCGCAGGTGGTTATTCTCGACGAACCCACGGCGGCGCTATCGCAACACGAAATCCTCGAGTTTTACCAAATCGTTGAGCGCTTAAAGCAGGAAGGCAAAGCCATCCTGTTTATTTCGCACAAATTTGACGAGATCTTTGAGCTTGCCGATCACTACACCATTTTGCGCGACGGCGTCTTTGTGGGTGCTGGTGCGATGAGCGAGATAACCGAAGAGCGGATGGTATCGATGATGGTCGGGCGCGCCATTACCCAGACCTTCCCGAAAGTCGACTGCGAAAAAGGCGCAACGGTGCTGGAGGTAAAAGACCTGTGTCACCCGACTGAGTTCGCCAATATCAGCTTCTCCCTGCGGAAAGGGGAAATTCTTGGCTTCTATGGGCTGGTGGGCGCCGGTCGTACCGAACTGATGCAGGCGCTTTCCGGCGTCACGCGGCCGTCGTCGGGGGAGATTGTCCTGAACGGTCACGCCCAGCACTTCCGCCAGCCTGCCGATGCCATCAAAGCCGGTATCGTCTGCGTACCGGAAGAGCGTCAGAAGCAGGGTGCGATTATCGAATTGCCGATTGCGCAGAACATCAGCCTGCCGCAACTCAGCAAGCTCAACCCGAATGGCGTGCTGCACGATGACCGTGAATGGCAACTGGCCGACGAGTACGCAAAGCGTTTGCAGGTCAAAGCCTTTAGCTGGAAACAGGCGGTTGAAACCCTCTCCGGCGGCAACCAACAAAAAGTGGTGATCGGCAAATGGCTGGCCACGCATCCTGACGTGATCATCCTCGATGAGCCAACAAAAGGCATTGATATCGGCTCAAAAGCGGCCGTTCATCAATTTATGTCCGAACTGGTTGGGCAGGGGCTGGCGGTGATTATGGTGTCGTCCGAGCTGCCGGAAGTGATGGGCATGGCAGACAGAATAATCGTCATGCACGAAGGGCTGATGGTGGCGGAATACCAGGCGGGCGACGCCACGGCGGAAACCATCGTCAGCGCCGCCAGCGGTGCAAAACAGGAGGCAGCGTAATGTTGAACTCACTGCTTAAACACCGTGAAGCCCTGCTGGGGGCGGTCATTATCCTGATGGTGATTGCCATTGGCAGCCGCGTGCCGTCGTTTATCGCGCCGGGAAACCTGGTGGAGATGTTTAACGACACCTCCATTCTGGTGATCCTCGCACTGGGGCAGATGATGGTGCTGCTGACCAAAGGCATTGATTTGTCGATGGCGGCGAACCTTGCATTGACCGGAATGATAGTCGCGCTGATTAACTTCCATTACCCGGACGTTCCCGTCTGGACGCTGCTGATCCTCGCCACCGCGCTGGGCCTGCTGATGGGCGTCATCAACGGCCTGCTGGTGTGGAAGCTGGGCATTCCGGCGATTGTCGTGACGCTGGGCACCATGAGCATTTACCGCGGGATCATCTTTTTGCTCTCCGGCGGCGGTTGGGTCAACTCCAACCAGATGGGGGCAGATTTTCTCGGCCTGCCGCGCGCCTCTGTGCTGGGGTTACCGGTGCTGAGCTGGTGTGCTATCGCCGCACTGCTGCTGGTGGGGTATTTCCTGCGCTACAGCCGCACAGGACGGGCGCTCTACACCGCGGGCGGTAACGCCACAGCGGCCTACTACACCGGGATCAACGCCGGAAAGATGCAGTTTGTCAGCTTCTGCCTGTCGGGGCTGCTGGCCGGGTTCTGCGGCTATCTGTGGATTTCACGTTTCGCAGTTGCTTATGTCGATGTTGCCAACGGCTTTGAGTTACAGGTAGTGGCGGCGTGCGTCATTGGCGGGATCAGCACCATGGGCGGTACCGGGCGAGTGCTCGGCTGTCTGTTTGGGGCCCTGTTCCTCGGCGTCATCAACAACGCCCTGCCGGTGATTGGCGTCTCTCCATTCTGGCAAATGGCGATTTCCGGCACGGTTATCGTGATTGCGGTTCTGCTTAACGAGCGCGGCAATAAACGTAAAGGCCGCCTTATCCTGCGCGACGCCGCGCTGGCACGTCAGAAAATGGCGGTGAAATCATGAGCAAAATGATGACCTCTGAAGAGATCAAAAACGAGCCGGCTCCGGCGGGCATTTTCCAGCGCCTGCTGTGCTGGGAAGGTTTTCTGCTGGCGGTCACGCTGGCGGTGTTTGTGGTGAATGCCCTCGCCTCGCCTTATTTCCTCAACATCTGGAACCTCTCGGATGCGACATTCAACTTTACCGAAAAAGCGATCATCGTGCTGCCAATGGCGATGCTGATTATCGCCCGGGAAATTGATCTGTCGGTGGCCTCCACCATCGCGCTCAGCTCCACGGTAATGGGCTTTTGCGCGGCGGCGGGCGTGGATACGCCACTGCTGGTGTGCGTGGGGTTAGGCGTGGGGCTGCTGTGCGGGTTATTCAACGGCATCCTGGTGACGCGCTTTAACCTGTCGTCCATCGTCATCACCATCGGCACCATGAGCCTTTATCGCGGTATCACTTACATCCTGCTCGGCGATCAGGCGCTGAACAGCTACCCGGACAGCTTCGCCTGGTTAGGGCAAGGCTATGTCTTTGGCGCGCTGTCCTTTGAGTTTGCCCTGTTCATCGTGCTCGCGGCGGTGTTTGCCTTTGTGCTGCACCGTACTAACTTTGGCCGCCGCACCTACGCCATCGGCAATAACCCCACCGGCGCGTGGTATTCGGGCATTAACGTCAAACGCCATAACCTGATCCTGTTTGCTCTGGTGGGGCTGATGTCCGGTCTGGCATCGGTGCTGCTGACCTCGCGTCTGGGCAGTACCCGCCCGACGATTGCGATGGGTTGGGAGCTGGCAGTGGTGACGATGGCGGTGCTCGGTGGGGTCAATATTCTGGGTGGGTCCGGCAGCATGGTGGGCGTGATTATCGCCGCCTTCCTGATGGGTCTGGTGACCTTTGGCCTGAGTCTGCTTAACGTGCCCGGCATCGTGATGTCGGTGATTATCGGCGCGATGCTGATCGTGGTGATTTCACTGCCCATTATTACGCGCCGGATGATGCAACGAAGACGGATTTGAGTTTCGCAATATCAATATTAAGGAGAATTATCATGAGCTTTATGTTGGCACTTCCAAAAATCAGCCTGCACGGTGCGGGCGCAATCGGCGATATGGTTAATCTGGTGGCAAACAAACAGTGGGGTAAAGCACTGGTTGTCACCGACGGCCAGCTGGTAAAACTC
The DNA here is from genome assembly GCF_001654845.1 of Enterobacter soli ATCC BAA-2102. Classification (GTDB taxonomy): domain Bacteria; phylum Pseudomonadota; class Gammaproteobacteria; order Enterobacterales; family Enterobacteriaceae; genus Enterobacter; species Enterobacter soli. The sequence goes on from NZ_LXES01000015.1 coordinate 72,031, forward strand.
GGCCTGCTGGATAGCCTGTTCTCCGCGCTGGACGCCCATCAGATGTCATATCATCTGTTTGACGAGGTATTCCCGAACCCGACGGAAGCCCTGGTGCAAAAAGGATTTGCCGCTTACCAGGACGCAGAGTGTGATTACGTGATCGCTTTTGGCGGCGGTAGCCCGATTGATACCGCCAAAGCGATCAAGATCCTCACGGCTAACCCTGGCCCGTCAACCGCGTATTCTGGCGTGGGCAAGGTGAAAAACGCGGGCGTGCCGCTGGTGGCGATTAATACCACCGCCGGTACGGCGGCAGAGATGACCAGTAACGCGGTCATCATCGATTCCGCGCGCCAGGTGAAAGAGGTGATCATCGACCCGAACATCATCCCGGATATCGCCGTGGACGATGCCAGCGTAATGCTTGATATTCCTGCCTCCGTCACCGCTGCTACCGGTATGGATGCGTTAACCCACGCCATTGAAGCCTATGTCTCCGTTGGCGCTCACCCACTGACCGACGCCAATGCGCTGGAAGCCATTCGACTGATCAACCTGTGGCTGCCAAAAGCGGTCGATGATGGTCATAACCTGGAAGCGCGCGAGCAAATGGCGTTCGGTCAGTATCTGGCGGGCATGGCGTTTAACAGCGCCGGTCTGGGTCTGGTTCACGCCCTGGCGCATCAGCCGGGGGCAACGCACAACCTGCCACACGGTGTGTGCAACGCCATCCTGCTGCCGATCATCGAAAACTTTAACCGCCCTAACGCTGTCGCACGCTTTGCCCGCGTGGCGCAGGCGATGGGTGTCGACACGCGCGGCATGAGCGATGAAGCGGCCAGTATGTCGGCCATTCAGGCGATCCGCGACCTGAGCTCCCGGGTTGGCATTCCGTCTGGTTTCAGCCAGCTTGGCGTGACCAAAGCGGATATCGAAGGCTGGCTGGATAAAGCCCTCGCCGACCCGTGTGCGCCATGCAATCCACGCACTGCCAGCCGCGATGAAGTCCGCGAGCTGTATCTGGAGGCATTATGATCCGTAAAGCCTTTGTGATGCAGGTTAACCCCGACGCGCACGAAGAGTATCAGCGTCGCCATAACCCCATCTGGCCGGAGCTGGAAGCCACGCTGAAAAGCCACGGTGCGCACCACTACGCCATTTATCTCGACAAGGTTCGCAATCTGCTGTTTGCGACCGTAGAGATTGAATCGGAAGAGCGCTGGAACGCGGTGGCGAACACCGACGTTTGCCAGCGCTGGTGGAAACATATGCGAGACGTGATGCCGTCGAACCCGGACAACAGCCCGGTGAGCGCGGAATTAAAAGAGGTGTTTTACCTGGACTAATACGTTAACGCTGCCGCATTCGCGGCAGCGTCATTTGCCTAGTTAGCCTCCACCGTATTACTGCGCGCGGCAATCTCCTGCCTGCTGCTCAGCGTAAACGCCGACACCACCGTAATCGCCAGCACAAAGCAGCCCAGCATCAGGTAAGTATCCTGGAAGCCGATCCGGTCATACATATTTCCGGCAAAGGCGGACAGAAAAATGGCCGCCGACTGTTTCGCAAACTGGAAGCCAATCAGATAGATAGTGGCAGACAAGCGGGTATCGAACACCCCGGTGATGTACTTGAATGCGCCCACCAGCAGGAATGGCACCTCCAGCGCGTGCAGCATCTTCAGGGCAATCACTTCCACGGCGGTGGTGGCAAATGACGAGCCAATAATGCGCGTCGCCATAATCAGCCCGGCAATCAGCAGCGTATTTTTCGCGCCAATGCGGTTAATGATCCACGGCGAACAGAACATGATGATGGCATTACAAATTTCCCCTGCCGTGGTGGCAAAACCGAATGCACGCGTCCCTTCCTGCGGTGTGGCAAAGAAGGTTTTGAAGAAGGTCGCGAACTGCTGGTCGAACACGTCATACACGCAGGCCACGCCAATCACATACAGAATGAACATCCACATTCTGCGCTGGCGGAACAGATTGAAGACGGTTTTCGCCGTGATTTGCGGCTGATTGGCACCCAGAGCATTCATCACCTGGGCGGTTTGATTCGGTTTCGGTTTTGCGACCACCAGCAACAACATAAGCAACAGCGCCGCTGCCGACCCCATCCAGAAAACATATGATGGGTCGATGCCAAACAAGATCCCGCCCGTCGAGGCACACAGCCCCCAACCCAGACAGCCGAACATGCGTGCCTTACCGTATTCAAAGAAGCTGTTGCGGCTCACGCGTTCAATGTAAGCCTCAATCGCCCCAGATCCCGCCGAGAAGACGAACCCGATGAACAGCCCACCGCTCAATGCCCCCAGCCAGATATTCGCTTTAAGCAGTGGCGCAAAGACGAACAGGAAGAAGGGTGCGAATAAAAACAGCAGCACCGCGATAATCCACAGCAGATGTTTTTTCAGCCCCAACTTATCTGAGATAACCCCCAGCACCGGCTGAAATGCGATAGCCGAAAGCGAAATGCAGGAGAACACAATCCCGGTATGGGTTTTGTTCAGGCCGATGATGTCCGACAGCCAGATCGGCAGGAACGGAAAGCAGGTGGCCATGATGAAGAAGTAGAGAAAGAAGAACAGCCCGAAGATCCAGAAATTAGGGTTGTCTTTGTGGGTACAGGTTGTTGTGTTCATTATTTTTATCCTCAACGGAGGGCCGGTTGCCCGGCCCATCACCCTTATACGCGTTCTACGCCAATCAGAATGGCGGTTTCCGGGTCCAGGATCGGCAGCGCGATCCCCGCCTGCATCAGCCACTCGCCGCTCACCGTTTGTGGTGTTTCCATCCATACCGGCAACTTGCGCATGGTGTGCCCACCCTTGCCTGTGATTTGAATGTTTGGGTGATCGAGCAGAGTGATGCGATATTGCGCGCTGGCCTCCAGCCCCGGCATTCGCAGCGGCATCATCAGGGCGTAATCCGGCATTGCCAACTGGCTGACAATAAACAGCCCCTGCGTTTTGTCTTCGCTCACTATACCCTGCGCCAGGGTGCTGCTGTCCGGCATATCCACCCGCCACTGGGTACCGTGATGGATAACCTCGCGCCACTGTTTATGCAGCGCCGCGTAATGGCGATACCCTTCGCGCTCCTGTTCATCGACGGTGAGCGGATCCAGCTCCAGCCCCATATGGCCAAACAGCGCAGTCAGGCCACGGAATGCGATGCTGTGCTGGCGGAAGGTGGCATGGCATTTATGATGACCGATATGCGCGCCCATCACCTCCGGCGGGAAGAAATAGCTCATGCCGCGCTGAATGGTGTTGCGCTCCAGCGCGTCGTTATTATCAGAAGCCCAGAAACGGTGGCTGCGGGTCAACACCTCATAGTCGATGCGTCCGCCGCCTGAAGAACAGGATTCAAATTCAATATGCGGGAAGCGCCCACCCAGCACATCCAACAGACGATAGAACTGGCGCGTTTGTGCATCGGCGGCCGCTCTACCTTTGTGCCCCGGCTGCACCAGCTCGCGGTTCATATCCCATTTCACGTAGTCGACCGCATGTTCACCCAGCAGCCAGCTCATACGTTCTACCAGATAATCAAAAGCTTCAGGGATGTTGAGATTAAGCACGAGTTGATGGCGCCCCGTCGCTTGCGTGTAACCCGGTAGCGCCAGCACCCAGTCTGGATGTGCACGGTAAAGATCCGAATCAGGGTTAATCATCTCCGGCTCAACCCAGATACCAAATTCCATGCCGAGACTTTTCACATGGTTAATCACCGGTGCCAGCCCGTTCGGGTATTTCTTCTCGTCCAGATACCAGTCACCCAGCGCGGCATGGTCATCGTTACGGCCTTTGAACCAGCCGTCGTCGATGATAAAGCGCTCGACGCCCAGCGCGGCCGCTTCATCAGCCATCCGCATGATGTAGTCTGGGTCGTGGTTGAAGTAGATCCCCTCCCAGGTGTTGAGATGCACCGGGCGCGGTTTGTTTTCCGGGAAGCGGATAATGTTGTCACGCAGGTAGCGATGAAACTGCTGGCTCATGCCGTTCAGCCCTTTCGCGGAGTAACTCGCAAACAGGCGCGGCGTCCAGAGTGTTTCCCCTTCGTTAATCGCCATTTCCCCTGGCAGATAGAGCGCTTCGGCCTGGAGATAACGGCGTCCGTCCGTTTTGGCTTCGGCACGCAGACGGTGGTTACCGCTCCAGCCCAGATGTACGCCCCAGACGTCACCCTGCATTTCACTGAAAGACGAGGTGCCTGAGATCAGCGCCGGGAAATGCTCATGGGATGTTTTTCCGCGACGGTTTTCTATCACAAAACTGTTGTGCTCAAGCGTTACGCGGTGTGGCTGAAATTCGTGGATCCAGCGCCCGTGGAAAGCCATAACCTCCTGCGCACGCTCGGCCACCGGCAGCGTCACGGCGAAGCGATCCACCTGCCAGGGCTGCGCTTTCAGGTTAGTCAAACCATGACGCACCACCAGCACGCCACTGGCATCCAGCGCCAGCTCACTGGTCAGACGCAGGCCTGCGTGTTCATCTTCTGCGGTCACCGTCAGGGTTTGCCCCTGTAGTTGCACATCAGAGGTCTTGAATACCGGGGAGCCGTCCAGCCCCTGCCGATGCCCCTCAATCCCGGGCGAGCCAAATAAACCGTGGCCCAGCTCCGCCATCAGCGTGACAGGGGAATCCACATCCAGCCTGCCGTTGGCCACCGGTCGCGAGAGACTTGCGACATCCTGTGGTGAAAAGTGGCCAAGATGCGGCCCCCAGTAGATAATTTCGGCGAACGGGTGAGTTTTGATCACCACGTCAACCGTCTTGCTTTCGAGTCGTAAAATGAAATCTTGCATCAGACATCTCCTGTCATCGGGATGTCCTGAGTGTTGATCCGAAACGTTTCGGATGAGAACCAAAACGTTTCGGATTTGTGATCGGGTTTGGAAATTTGCTGTATTTAGGCCGTCTGACCTGGGGAGAATTCCGGCTGCCAGAGCACCTGAAGCTGAGCGATATCGTCGCCGTTAATCAGCTGGCGCACCATATCTGCAATCTGTATTCCCACGCCCTGACGCGTTGACTGAATAACCGATGCCACGTCGATCTCCACGATGCTGTCCTGCGGCAAACCGTCGTAGACCACCAGCGACACAGCGTTTTCGCCTGTTAAGCGGCCACGCTGTGCCAGTGCCATGGCCGCGCCGTCGCCGTGGGTGTTGCAGTCGGTAATGATGGCTGTAGGCGGTTGTGGCAAAGAGAGGAGTTCATTCGTGGTGGCATAACCCACGCGGCGCGATGGCGGCATGGCACGTAGCCATTCGCTGGAAAGGCCTGCTTCCCGCAATGCGTCCAGAAAGCCCTTCCGACGCTGCGTAATAAAAGCCTGATTGTTGCTCTCGCCCAAAAACGCAATCCGCTGATGGCCCTTTTCGATAAGCCAGCGTGTCGCCTGATACGTACCGGCATAATTGTCGAAATCAAACCATGCATACGGCTGCGGCAACTGGCTACGCCCGAGGGCCAGGAAGGGGAACCCGGCGGCCTGGAGCTGCTCCAGACGCGGGTCATGATCCAGCGTGTGCGCCACAATTAACGCATCCACGCGGCGGCTTTGCACCATGCGCATGTAGCTGTGCTTATCGGCCAGGTCGTCATCGGCAATCAGCAGGAGATCGATTTCATGTCGCGCAAGTTCATGGCTAATCTCGCCGACCATGTCCATAAATACGCTGTTATTGAGCGGAACAGGATGAACCGGAAACACCAGGCCGACGGCATCGATTTTACCCATCTTCAGACGTCGGGCGAAGGTATTCGGCCGGTAGCCCCGGCGCTGGGCCTCCGCTTCAACGCGGGTGCGCGTTTCACTGGAGACGTCGTCATATCCGTTCAGGGCACGGCTGACGGTGGTAACAGACAGCCCCAGTTCTTTGGCAATGGCTTTAAGCGACATGATTTTCCGTAACTTCGTTAGTTTTGTTCCGCAACCAGCAGCGCATGGGTATCCGGCTCCAGCGCCTTAAATATGTGCGGCAAATCGGCGGGATAACAAATGTAATCCCCCGGCCCCAGCTCCTCTGGCGCATCCGTCAGGCCAACCAGCGCCCGGCCTTGCGTCACAATAATATGCTCAACCGAACCCGGCGGATGCGGCTGTGAAATGCGGTCCGCGCCTGGCTGCGTCAGCAGTAAATAGACATCCCGACGAGCGCCCGGCGGGCACGCGGCCAGCAAAATCGCCTGATAGTTTGCCTGTTCAGCAATCACTTTGGTGCCTTCACCACGGCGGATGACCTGCGTGGTGGGTTGTTGCGGCTCCAGCAAGCGGGCAAACGGAATGCCCAGGGCAACACACAACGACCAGAGCGTCTCCAGGCTTGGGTTACCGTTACCGGATTCCAGCTGCGAAAGCGTGGACTTGGCGATCCCGGCACGGCGGGCAATCTCCGCCAGTGAAAGCCCGGTTCGCAGGCGTTCTCGCACCAGACTTTTGGCGATCACGCTGATTGGCTGCGTCATAAAACGGCCTCTGTTCTATAAATCGAACGAATCGTTCATCTTGAAAAACGATCCTGATGCGTTCATTATAATGGAAACACGTTCGATATGGCTAAAATTGTATGAAGCATCACCTCTCCTGTCTTAAAGGCGACACGATAAAAGCAATCATCCTGGTGTGCCTGGCCGTTGGCGTTGTCGGGATGTCATACGGCTCGCTGGCGATGGCGTATGGTTTCCCGGTCTGGGTGCCGTTTGTGCTCTCTATCACCGTGCTGGCGGGCGCGTCTGAATTTATGTTTATCGGCATTGTGGCCAGTGGCGGTAATCCGCTGGCGGCGGCCGCTGCGGGCTTACTGGTCAACGCGCGCCATGTCCCGTTTGGCGTAACAGTGCGTGAACTGGTGGGTAAGCGCGGCCTCAGCCTGCTCGGATGCCACATCATGAACGATGAAAGTGTGGTGTTTGGCCTGTCGCAAAAAACGCCTGAACAACGAAAAGCCGCCTACTGGTTGTGCGGCCTTGGCGTGGCGCTCATCTGGCCGCTTGGCGCGTTGCTGGGGGCGATGGTGGGCAAACTCTTACCCGCACCGGAAACCATCGGGCTGGACGCCGTGTTCCCGGCCATTTTACTGGCGCTGGTGGTTCCGGCATTTAAAAACCGCACCACGCTTATCCGCGCCTGTAGTGGTGCAGTGTTGTCACTGGCCGCCGTGCCATTTGCGCCGGTCGGTTTGCCGGTTCTTCTTTCTTTACTGGGCCTGGCGGCGAGGAAAAAATAATGGGAAACATGACATTCTTTATTCTGGGTATCGCCATCTTATCGGCAGGGACGTATCTAATGCGTCTTGGCGGTGCGAAACTGGGCAGCCGGCTGGCACTGTCAGAGCGTTCACAGGCGCTGCTTTCTGACGCGGCAACGGTCTTACTCTTCTCCGTGGCGCTGGCGACAACCTTTTATGAAGGGGAACACTTTGCGGGAATGGCGCGCGTTCTGGGCGTGGCGTTTGCCGTATTCCTTGCCTGGCGCAAAATGCCATTAATTGTGGTGATCGTTGCGGCTGCGGTGGTGACAGCGCTGCTGCGCCTGGCGGGGATCCAATAAAAAAAGCGCCCCGGGGGCGCTCTTTCGACGGTAAAGCGGGATTATTTGTTCAGTTCAGCCGTCATATGTACGCGGTTACCCGAGAATGCCTGAGTAATTTTGTAAGATGACGCGCCAGCTTCCTGGGCCTGTGCTGCGATTTTCGCTTCTGCGCCATCGATGGTAGAGGCGGTTGCGGTAACAGTCTGTGCAGCAAAAGAACCGAAAGAAGTAGCCAGTGCGATTACTGCGACAAAAGTTTTGATGCTTTTCATGATGTAAACCCTTTCATTTAGTTGTTTAGGTAAGGCGCCGTGCATTGATGAGATAAATACTAGACCTCATCACGAACAACTAAAAGCGGAAGGATTTGCTAATATCATTCAAAATTACTGATCAACAATTAACCGCTGAGGATGGGTATAAATCGTCGCCCTTCCCGGCTTACAGAATCCGACCAGCGTCAGGTTACAGCGCTCTGCCACTTCCACAGCCAGCGTGGTCGCCGCTGACACCGCAAACAGAATTTCAATGCCGCACATCGCCGACTTCTGCACCATCTCATAGCTGGCCCGGCTGGACACCAGCGCTGCACCCTGTTTCCAGATATCGCTCTCGCGCGCCCGGCGGCCCAGCAGTTTATCCAGTGCCACATGGCGACCCACATCCTCATGCCCACCAGCAATTTTACCTGATGGCAGCACCCAGGCCGCGGCATGTGTACACCCGCTCAACTGGCCAATGGGCTGGACATCGTTCAGGTGCTCAAGAGCGTTATCGAGATACGCCAGGTTAAATGTCTGGGTAAACGGCAGCGGGGATATCGGTTTGCCAATATCGTTAAGCTGCTCAACGCCGCAGACTCCACAGCCTGTGCGGCCTGCCAGTGCGCGACGGCGCTCTTTCAGCCCCATAAAGCGGCGACTGGAAAGCTCGATTTGCACTTCAAGACCATTACAGGCCTGAACCACGTCCATGCCGTAGATATCCTGCGGGTGCTCAATGATGCCTTCCGAAAGGGAAAAGCCGATGGCGAACAGGTCGAGATCTTTGGGCGAGGCCATCATCACAACGTGCGAGATACCGTTGTAGACCAGGGCAACAGGGACTTCCTCCGCCAGAAAATCGGGAGTGACGCGGGTAATGTGGGGCGGTCTGTGTACCGACAGTTCCACAATGCCCGCAGGCAGTGGCGACGCGTGGGTAGCACGGTTTTGTTTAGACACAACGGTATTCCTGAACAACCACAGAAGCAGGTCTGCTATTGCAGCATAAACGGCAGACCTTACGCATAGTATGGATCAACTTTTCAGCACCCATCCTCATCAAGTTTATCTACTCATTCAGGAGGGGGGCAACCAAAGCCATGATACACCCCTTTAACATGGGTGGCCGATAATGTGATTAATATCACACTTTATAATCAATACAGTGATAATACGTTCACTTTGTATTAACGCAGTTCAAACAGGCTTACCAACATTGTGGTATTCTGATGATATCCCTCGCGGAATTGAGGGATTAACTCAAATTTTCTTCTTTGCGGGCAAAAAACGACCGCGAAGTTAAGACTCTATAAGTAAGCAATGTCGAAACAAGGAGTGACCCATGCAGGTCAGCAGAAGGCAGTTCTTTAAGATCTGCGCTGGCGGTATGGCAGGCACCACGGCAGCGGCATTGGGCTTTGCGCCCGGTGTAGCGCTGGCGGAAACGCGGCAGTACAAACTGCTGCGTACCCGTGAAACCCGTAATACCTGTACGTACTGCTCTGTCGGTTGCGGGCTGTTGATGTATAGCCTCGGCGACGGTGCGAAAAACGCCAAAGCGTCTATCTTCCACATCGAAGGCGATCCGGATCATCCGGTCAACCGCGGTGCGCTGTGCCCGAAAGGCGCAGGTCTGGTGGACTTTATCCACTCAGAAAGCCGCCTGAAATTCCCCGAATACCGCGCTCCAGGCTCCGACAAATGGCAGCAAATCAGCTGGGATGATGCGTTTGACCGCATCGCAAAACTGATTAAAGAAGACCGCGATGCCAACTTCATCGACAAGAACGCCGACGGCGTCACGGTGAACCGCTGGCTCTCTACCGGGATGCTGTGTGCCTCTGCCTCCAGCAACGAAACCGGTTATTTAACCCAGAAATTTACGCGTGCACTCGGTATGCTCGCGGTCGACAACCAGGCGCGTGTCTGACACGGACCAACGGTAGCAAGTCTTGCTCCAACATTTGGTCGCGGTGCGATGACCAACCACTGGGTCGACATCAAGAACGCCAACCTCATCGTGGTGATGGGCGGTAACGCCGCTGAAGCGCACCCTGTCGGGTTCCGCTGGGCGATGGAAGCCAAAATCCACAACGGCGCAAAATTGATTGTTATCGATCCCCGCTTTACGCGTACTGCGTCAGTGGCGGATTTCTACACCCCTATTCGTTCAGGTACTGACATCACTTTCCTGTCAGGCGTATTGCTGTACCTGATGACCAACGAAAAATATAACCGCGAATACACCGAAGCCTATACCAACGCCAGCCTGATCGTGCGCGAGGATTATCACTTCGAAGATGGCCTGTTCAGCGGTTATGACGCCGAAAAACGCAAGTACGACAAAACCAGCTGGAACTACGAGCTGGATGAGAAAGGCTTTGCGAAGCGCGACACCACGCTGCAACACCCGCGCTGCGTGTGGAACCTGCTGAAGGAGCACGTTTCCCGCTACACGCCGGATGTGGTTGAAAACATCTGCGGTACGCCGAAGGCGGACTTCCTGAAAGTCTGTGAGCTTATCGCCGAAACCAGCGCGAAAGATAAAACCGCGTCGTTCCTGTATGCACTCGGCTGGACGCAACACTCCATCGGTGCGCAGAACATCCGTACTATGGCGATGGTGCAGTTGCTGCTCGGTAACATGGGGATGGCAGGCGGCGGCGTAAACGCCCTGCGCGGTCACTCCAACATCCAGGGTCTGACCGACCTCGGCCTGCTGTCTCAGAGCCTGACGGGTTATATGAACCTGCCAAGCGAGAAACAGCCTGACCTGCAAACCTATCTGACAGCCAGCACACCAAAACCGCTGCTGGAAGGCCAGGTGAACTACTGGGGCAACTATCCGAAGTTCTTCGTCTCGATGATGAAAGCGTTCTTCGGCGACAAAGCAACGGCTGAAAACAGCTGGGGCTATGACTGGCTACCGAAGTGGGACAAAGGTTACGACGTTCTTCAGTACTTCGAGATGATGAACCAGGGCAAGGTCAACGGCTATCTGTGCCAGGGCTTTAACCCGGTTGCCTCGTTCCCGAACAAGAACAAGGTTGTTGCATCCCTGTCAAAACTGAAGTTCCTGGTAACGATTGACCCACTCAATACCGAAACCTCGACCTTCTGGCAGAACCACGGTGAATCGAACGATGTCGATCCATCGAAGATTCAGACCGAGGTGTTCCGTCTGCCATCAACCTGCTTCGCGGAGGAGAACGGTTCTATCGTTAACTCCGGGCGCTGGTTGCAATGGCACTGGAAAGGCGCAGACGCCCCGGGGCTTGCCATGAACGATGGCGAGATCCTGGCTGGCATCTTCTTACGCCTGCGTAAGATGTACGCAGCCGAAGGCGGCGCCAACCCGGAACCGGTTCTGAACATGTCCTGGAACTACTCAACGCCGGAAAATCCATCTGCGGAAGAAGTGGCGATGGAAAGTAACGGTAAGGCGCTGGCGGATGTTATCGACCCGGCTACCGGTGCGGTTCTGGCGAAGAAAGGCGAACAGCTCAGCACCTTCGCACACCTGCGTGATGACGGTACAACATCCAGCGGTTGCTGGATCTTCGCTGGTAGCTGGACGCCGAAAGGCAACCAGATGGCCAACCGCGATAACGCCGACCCATCGGGTCTGGGTAATACGCTGGGCTGGGCATGGGCATGGCCGCTTAACCGCCGCATTCTGTATAACCGCGCCTCAGCAGACCCGCAGGGTAACCCGTGGGATCCGAAGCGTCAGCTTCTGAAGTGGGACGGAGCGAAGTGGGGCGGCGTGGATATTCCGGACTACAGCACTGCCGCACCAGGCAGCGATGTCGGGCCGTTTATCATGCAGCCTGAAGGGATGGGACGTCTGTTTGCTATCGATAAGATGGCAGAAGGGCCGTTCCCGGAACACTACGAGCCGTTTGAAACGCCGCTGGGTACCAACCCGCTGCACCCGAACGTGGTCTCTAACCCGGCAGCCCGTATCTTCAAGGGCGATTTCGAAGCGCTGGGTAAAAAAGACAAGTTCCCGTATGTGGGTACAACCTATCGTCTGACCGAACACTTCCACTACTGGACCAAGCACGCGCTGCTTAACGCCATCGCGCAGCCGGAACAGTTTGTGGAGATCGGCGAGAAGCTGGCGAACAAGCTCGGCATTGCCCACGGCGATACCGTGAAAGTCTCCTCTAACCGTGGCTATATCAAGGCCAAGGCAGTGGTGACCAAGCGTATTCGCACGCTGAACGTTCACGGTCAGCAGGTGGACACCATTGGTATTCCTATCCACTGGGGTTACGAGGGCGTGGCGAAGAAAGGGTTTATTGCTAACACCCTGACGCCGTTCGTCGGTGATGCGAACACGCAGACGCCGGAGTTTAAGGCCTTCCTCGTGAACGTGGAAAAGGTGTAACGGAGACGACTTATGGCTTATCAATCGCAAGACATTATTCGTCGTTCCGCGACTAACGGTTTCACTCCCGCGCCTCAGGCGCGGGACCACCAGCAGGAAGTGGCGAAGCTTATCGACGTGACCACCTGTATCGGCTGTAAAGCCTGTCAGGTGGCCTGTTCGGAGTGGAACGACATCCGTGATGAAGTCGGTCACAACGTCGGGGTGTACGACAACCCGGCGGACCTGACCGCCAAGTCCTGGACGGTAATGCGTTTCTCGGAAGTGGAGCAGAACGACAAACTGGAATGGCTTATCCGCAAAGACGGCTGTATGCACTGTGCGGATCCGGGTTGCCTGAAGGCGTGTCCGTCAGAAGGCGCTATCATTCAGTATGCCAACGGTATCGTCGACTTCCAGTCTGAGCAGTGCATTGGCTGCGGCTACTGCATTGCCGGCTGCCCGTTCGACGTGCCGCGACTGAACCCGGAAGACAACCGCGTCTACAAATGTACGCTGTGTGTTGACCGCGTAAACGTCGGCCAGGAGCCAGCCTGCGTGAAAACCTGCCCAACTGGGGCTATCCACTTTGGTTCCAAAGAGGATATGAAAACGCTGGCGGCAGAACGCGTGGGTGAGCTGAAAACCCGTGGTTACGACAACGCAGGCCTGTACGATCCGGCCGGAGTTGGCGGTACGCACGTGATGTACGTGCTGCACCACGCCGACAAGCCGAATCTGTATCACGGCCTGCCGGAGAACCCGGAAATCAGCGCGACCGTTAAGTTCTGGAAAGGCATCTGGAAACCGCTGGCAGCGGTCGGTTTTGCTGCCACCTTCGCGGCAAGCATCTTCCACTACGTCGGTGTCGGCCCGAACCGCGCGGAAGAGGAAGACGACAACCTGCATGAAGAGAAAGACGAGGTGCGCAAATGAGAAAACGTGACACCATCGTGCGCTATACCGCGCCGGACCGAATCAACCACTGGGTCACCGCCTTCTGCTTCATGCTGGCGGCGATAAGCGGACTGGGGTTCTTCTTCCCGTCCTTCAACTGGCTGATGCAGATCATGGGGACACCACAGCTGGCGCGTATACTGCACCCGTTTGTTGGCGTCATCATGTTCGCGTCGTTCATCATCATGTTTTTCCGATACTGGCACCATAACCTAATCAATCGGGATGATATCTTTTGGGCGAAGAATATTCGTAAGATCGTCGTCAACGAGGAAGTGGGTGATACCGGGCGTTATAACTTCGGCCAGAAATGCGTATTCTGGGCGGCGATTATCTTCCTGGTGCTGTTGCTGGTGAGCGGTGTGATCATCTGGCGTCCGTATTTTGCGCCTGCTTTCTCAATCCCGGTGATCCGATTTGCGCTGATGCTGCATTCATTTGCCGCAGTGGCGTTAATTGTGGTTATCATGGTGCATATTTACGCCGCCCTTTGGGTGAAAGGCACCATTACCGCGATGGTGGAAGGATGGGTAACCAGTACGTGGGCGAAGAAACACCACCCGCGCTGGTACCGTGAGGTCCGCCAGAAACAGGAAAAGTCATCTGAATGAGTATTCGCATAATCCCGCAAGATGAGCTGGGTTCGAGCGAAAAACGTACGGCGGAATATATTCCGCCGTTGTTATTCCCCAGACTCAAGAACCTCTATAACCGCCGCGCAGAGCGTCTGCGCGAGCTGGCAGAGAACAATCCTCTGGGCGACTTTTTGCGCTTTGCCGCGCTGATTGCCCACGCACAGGAAGTGGTGCTGTACGACCACCCTCTGCAAATGGATCTCACCGCGCGCATCAAAGAAGCCAATGAGCAGGGTAAACCGCCATTGGATATTCACGTGTTGCCGCGCGACAAACACTGGCACAAGCTGCTGCATTCGCTGATTGCCGAGCTGAAGCCGGAGATGAGCGGCACTGCGCTGGCAGTGATCGAGAACCTGGAAAAAGCGTCTGACATGGAGCTGGAAGAGATGGCGAGCGCGCTGTTTGCTTCCGATTTTACGCTTGTCAGCAGCGATAAAGCCCCGTTTATCTGGGCTGCGCTGTCGCTTTACTGGGCGCAAATGGCCAGCCTGATCCCGGGTAAAGCCCGCGCTGAATACGGCGAAGCGCGTCAGTTCTGCCCGGTGTGCGGTTCAATGCCGGTGTCCAGCATGGTGCAGATCGGTACGACCCAGGGGCTGCGCTACCTGCACTGCAACCTGTGCGAAACCGAATGGCACGTGGTGCGCGTGAAGTGCAGCAACTGCGAGCAGACCCGCGATCTGAACTACTGGTCGCTGGAAAACGAAGAAGCGGCAGTAAAAGCCGAAAGCTGCGGCGACTGCGGCACTTACCTGAAGATCCTGTATCAGGAAAAAGACCCTAAAGTCGAAGCGGTTGCCGACGATCTCGCCTCGCTGATTCTGGACGCAAAAATGGAGCAAGAGGGCTTTGCCCGTAGCTCTATCAACCCGTTCCTGTTCCCGGGTGAAGGGGAGTAATCTCCTGTGACAGTGCCGGGCGGCGTAAGCTTGCCCGGCCTACAGATGATAGGGTGAGATAACCCCAACAATTCCCGCAAAATCTTTCGTATTACGTGAAATCAATGGGCAATTTCTACTCTGGGCTGTGGCCAGAATGATGGCATCAGGCAGTTTCATCCCGTGTTCCTCACGGAGTAAAACGCTTCTTTCCGCGATATCACGCGACACATCGATAATCTCAAAAGCCCTCATCACAGCCGCCGTTTTTGCTTCATGACCGTGCCTGCGCGCACCGACCATCACTTCCATCCAGGTAATCAGGCTGATCGCCCGGCGCGATGCTGTGTTTTCAATCGCATTCGCTGCCTCAGTGCGATTATTAAAGAGATCGATAAGAATGTTGGTATCAAACACGGCCATGTGTTCCACAATTACCACTCCTCACGCAGCTTGCGTTCGTACTCAAGCCCATCTTCTTGCTGGTTCCCCCACAGACCCAGCGCATCACGAATAACCGAAGTGCTTTGCTGGTCGAGATACTGTTCTATCGCTTCGCGCAGCAATTCGGCACGAGGTTGATTCCGCAGCTGTTTGAGGTTATCCAGCCGTTGAATGACATCATCCGACAAATCGATCAGTATTCTGCCCATATCAAGGTTCACCAAAAGACTCATATATCATCCTAGTATATCATCAATGGTTAATTTTCAGACAAAATACTCCTTATCATTTTAAGGTCAAAGCTCATTTTAAAAATCGCGACCACTTTTGCGAACCGCTTTCCAGAATACACTTCCCATGTAAATCCTCTGTTTTCTTCTGCGATAATCCAGGTTATAACACTGTATATCCATACAGATTAAAGGTATTCACATGGCGCTGGAAAAGGGGATAGATAAACTGGTTCAGGATTTTATTGCCTCAGGAAGGCCCTCTTCGAGTAGCCAGAGTATTGATGACCGGAGGGAGGGATATCTCGCCAGTACGGTGCTCGCCGGGGAGACAGAAACGCGCATAACGGTTGAAAAACTTGAACGTGAAGGTATGACTTTCCAGGTCTACTCACCACGTAACGCGGCCAAATTACTGCCCACCGTTATTTATTATCACGGTGGCTGTTTTATCAGCGGCGGGTTTGAGACACATGACAATCAGCTCCGCCAGCTGGCGTATTACGGTAACTGTCGCGTGATTGCCATAAAATACAGGTTGGCGCCAGAACATACCTTTCCGGCAGCACATGATGATGCGGAAAAAGGGGCAAACCTGGTACGGAAGTACGCGGATACGTTTGGGGTGGATACAAACCGGATCACCCTCTGCGGAGACAGTGCAGGTGGCCATCTGGCACTGGTGACGTCACTACGGCTCAAGAAGGCCGGAGTCTGGTTACCCGCACAGCTGATTCTTATCTACCCCATGCTTGATGCTACCGCCAGGTCTGAAAGCTACACCCGCAATGGCATGGATTATGTCATCACCCGCGATACGCTGTTGAGCGGCTTTGAAATGTATCTGGCCGATACCGAAAAACTTCATCCTGAAGCCAGCCCGCTATGGCGAGATGATTTGAACGGTCTGCCGCCTGTACACATTATTACTGCCGAATTTGACCCGCTATGCGATGAGGGAGAAACACTCTATCAATATCTGACAGAACAAGGCGTGGTGTGTACGGCTCAGCGCTGGTTGGGCGTGATCCACGGCTTCTACCAGCTTGGCGGTATCAGCCAGTCAGCACGGGATGTCATACGAGATATCGCACGGCGAATTCATTCAGCCCGGCAATAAACCGGGCTGAATGAGGTTACTCTTCCTCGTTCCCACCCTCTTCATACGCGCCAAACGGCTTCGCAGGGAGAACGATGTAAGTACCTTCAAATACCGCACCCGATGTTTCGTCACCAAAAAGCTCAACCTGCATCTGCACGCGGGCTTTGCGGCCACGTGCCAGGCGGTCAAGATCGCCGCCGAGTGACCCCAGATCGGCAACGGCACTTGGCTTGCCGCTTATTGGGGCGCTATAGCGAATGTGGGCATCAGCAAGAATGATGGTGCCACCAAGATGGCGCTCGCGCAGCATCAGCCAGATAAGCCCCCAGCCAGTGAGCGTGGCCAACGAGAAAAGGCTGCCAGCAAACAGCGTATGGTGTGGGTTTTGATTGCCGATTTCCGGCATCGTGGTGATGAATTTTTGCCCCGTATACTGCTGGATACGAACACCCATTTTTTCACTCAGCGGGATGTGCTGATACCAGGCCTGTTGTAGCTGCCCGCACCAGTCTGCGCGATGCAAAATATCATCCAGCGTGGCAACGGGTTTAATCATCAGGAAATGGCGAACCGGAGTGGTTTGTGGTGTCGTGATTTCACCCTGGTTAACAAAACCCAGCTTAGCGAAAAACTCCACGGCATCTTCACGGGCGCTGCAGGTCACGCGCTTTACACCTTCCTGACGGGCGACGGACTCCAGCGTCATCGCCATCAGCGTGCCCAAACCTTTATCCTGTACTGAAGGATGCACTGCCATAAAACGAATGGAGGCTTCATTATCGGCGTTAATGTACAAACGCCCAACGGCGACGAGGTTACCCTCTTCATCCACCACCATCTGGTGATGCGCCATTGCATCCCAGGCGTCACGTTCAGAGCCCTGAGGCTGATGTAATGGCTTACGTAGCATTTCCCAGCGGAAATGGTAGTAAACGTCTAACTCTTCTTCTGTTTGCGGTACTCGAAGGTGATACATAGCTGTACTCTCTCTTGTTACCCGCGGCCACGCCGCCAGCTGGCTCATACCTGGAGCCAGAAAGTGACGGGGCCATCGTTCACCAGCGAAACCTGCATATCCGCAGCGAATCGTCCGGTTTGCGTATTCATTTCCTGTTGGCGACAACGCTCAACAAAGTACTCATAAAGCGCTTCTGCACGATCCGGTGCTGCTCCTCTGGAGAACCCCGGACGCATTCCGCGCTCGGTGTCCGCAGCAAGCGTAAATTGCGACACCACCAGCACGCTGCCTCCCGCCTGCTGGACATTGAGATTCATCTTCCCTTCTGCATCGCTAAAGATGCGGTAGCCCAGCACACGCTCACACAAGCGGTTGGCTTTTTGTTCGTCATCTTCCTTTTCGACACCTAACAACACTAAAAGTCCAGGGCCAATTTCACCCGTCACCTCTCCCTCCACGGTGACGCTGGCACGGGTTACGCGCTGAATCAATGCAATCATGGTTGGTCTGCTTCTTGTTGTTTTTCAGCTTCTGCTGTTTTTTTGAGTTCGCGATATATTCCGAGAGTGACAGTTATTTCGGCGCCAAGCAAGACGATACACCAGGTCCAGTACACCCAGACAAACAAAATGGGGATCACCGCCAGCACACCGTAGATCAGCTGATAAGACGGGAACATGGTGATATAGAGAGCAAATCCTTTTTTCCCCAGTTCAAAAAGCACTGCCGCCACCAGCGCGCCTAACACGGCATCGCGATTGGGTACGCGTGTGGTCGGAACCACGCTGTACAGCAGCCAGAACGAGAGCCAGGACAATATCAGCGGGAAAAGCCGCAGCGCATTGTCGATAACACCATTTAGCTCACTGGCCCAGCGCAACGAGAGCAGATACGAGCTTATCGCCAGGCTCGCCCCCGCAAGCAGCGGCCCAAGTGTCAAAATCATCCAGTAAACGGCAAAAGAGTACACTCTGGGTCGAATCCGCTTACTGCGCCAGATAGTGTTCAGCGCACTATCAATGGCATACATCAGCAGTAACGCCGTCACTATCAACCCACAGGCCCCAACGGCGGTCATCTTGTTGGAATTAGCAACAAACTGCTCGATGTAATTCTGAATCACATCCCCGGTGGCCGGAATAAAGTTAGCAAAGATGAAATGACGCAGCTGTAGGCTCACATCTGCAAACATCGGGAATGCAGAAAAAAGGGCAAAAACAACCGCCACCAGCGGCACTAACGAGAGCAACGACACGTAGGCAAGGTTGCCCGCCAGTGTCGTCATGTTGTCCTCATCAATGCGATGCCAGAGAAGTTTCAGCCACGACCTGAGCGGGCGGGTATGGTGAGCGGCTTTTTGATGAACGTTTTTTAGCATAACTGCTTCGCGAAATAGTTGGGTATCGTCTCTTTTCCGGTCACCAGAATTGACGTGATACCTAACTGGTTAGCTCCCTCTATATTATCGGCGTTGTCGTCAAAAAAGACCGCATCCGCCGCTGAGTATCCTTCTGCCTGCAATACAGCCTGATAAATTCGCGCCTCAGGTTTGCGCATTCCCATCTCCTGGGAGAGATAGACGTGATCCGCTGCGGCATTTACCTCAGGGTATTCATCTGGCCAGAATGTCGTGTGCAGACGGTTGGTATTTGACAGGACCACCACACGGTGCCCTTGTTTGCGAAGTTTGTTCATGATGTCTGTGACTTCCGGGCGGATCGCCACAAAGACAGCCTGCCAGCCGTGAGCAAACTGCTCGTAACTTAATGACAGGTCCATTTCGTGACAAAAGCGCTCGGCAAACTCTTCATCACTGATTTCACCGCGCTCATGCTGATGGAAAGTCTCACTCATCGCGAAGCTCTGTTTTAATGTCGCCAGCGGAACGCGGCTAAAGTCGCTCCATGCGCCCAGCACCCGATTAAAATCGATATCGACGATTACATTTCCTAAGTCAAAGATATAAAGCATGTTTATCTCCTTTCGCCGTGGAAAAGTAACTGTAGCGGGAAAGATAAGCTTTGGCTATGCGCCAGATTCAGCTTAGAGAAAGGAACAGCCCAAACCTGAACGTCGGGCTGTAGAAGGATTAATCCACCTGCTATTCGTCGTTTGAAATGACTTCAACGATTTCAACTTTGCTGGATTTAAGATGATTTTGCAGGGCTGAACCTGGAAGTTCATCAGTAAAGAGGGCCGTCGCCTGCGCCACATTACCAATTTCAACAGCGGCAGACGCGTGATATTTCGTATGATCAGCCGCCAGTAAAATATGCCGCGAGTGAGCCATCATGGTTTTCACTACGCTGGCTTCGTTGACGTCAAACTCCATCATTGCGCCGTCGTGTTCAATTGCTCCCACACTGGTCACCAGGTAATCAGCGCGGAAACCAGACACAAACGTAGTCGCCGCAGGCCCGATAATGCCCCCATTGTGCGGTCGCAGTGTGCCGCCAGGCACCATCACTTCAAAGCGCGGATTCTTATAAAGAATGTGCGCAACCCGTAGGCTGTTGGTGATGATGCGCAGATGATTATGGTTAAGCAGCGCGCGCGCAACATGTTCCACCGTGGTACCAATAGTGATGAATATTGTGGAACCATCAGGAATGTAGTCGGCAATGGCTTCAGCAATCGCCTGTTTTTCTTCCGTCAGTGAAACCTCGCGCTGCTCGAAGGCGGTATTCACCACACTAGATGCCCTGCCCGCGCCACCGTGGTGGCGGGTTATCAGCCCCTGCTCGCTCAACTTACGGATATCCCGACGCACCGTTTGCGTTGAGACATCCAGCAATTGTGCCAGTTCATCAATGTTCATATAGCCACGTTCAGCAATCAGCGTAAGCAACTGATCGTGCCGCGGGTTGCCTGTCATCTCGGTAAGGCTCATGGGCTGTCCTCTGAATACCATCACGCCCCGCATTTTATACAAAAAGTGACAAAAAAGAGCGGGTTTGATCACAGTCGGGTATACCTGCGCGTCCTCCAGGTTTTGTGCATTTCAGTGCTGCGACAGCACTGGCGAAACGCACAGCATCCCGTGAAGGCTCCTGTTGCCCCAGGCTGACAGCCAGCGCACCGTGAAAAACATCACCGGCCCCCGTAGTATCAACCACTTCAACGGTAAATCCGGGCTGATGGCAGAGCTCATCATTTTCCAGCCAGTAGCATCCTTCCCGGCCCTGCGTGACATAAACATGTCCATTTGTGAGCGTTTGTGCTTTTTTCAGTGCATCGATGGGATTATCCATCTGTGTCAACCGCTGCAGTCCCGGTGCGGAAAAGGCCGCGTGATCGCTTAACGCGATGAGTTCCGCGATATCTTGCGGGGTGACATCCGCATCAAGTAAGGTCTGCACGCCCTGCAGGCGCGCAAGGGTGAATGCCTGTTTTGCACCGTCATGCCAGCGCACATCGGCAAGTACAATATCCCATTGAGAGAAGTCGATATCCTGGAGCCAATCCGCCTCTGCAGGCAGATCGGGGCTGGGGTAGTTAGCAATCACACGCTCCCCACTAGCATCCACCATGACAGCGGATTGCGAAGAACGCGCACCTTTAATAATACGAGTGTATCGGGTATTCACCCCCAGGGATTCCAGCTCCGTGAGCAGTCTTGCCCCGGTATCGTCATCACCCACTCGGCCAATAAAATCCACTTTTGCCCCCAACTTTGCAGCAGCCACTGCTGCAGTTGCCGCAGGGCCGCCGCCCACTTCCGTATAGTCTTTTGCGACATACTTTCCACCTTCTTTCGGTAATTCATCGAGATACCAGATGCGATCCAGCACAGTGATGCCGACACAAACAATGCGAGTCATGGTGATTCCTTCTGCGTTTTCTGATGCTCTCATTTTAATTTCACAAAATGTTTAAAAAGTGACCCGTGTCAATTTTTTGACCATAAATTACAAATACGATCAAAAACAGACAATACAAACGCTCAATAATTGACACGATGTGACAGTACAGGAGAAAGGCATGTCAGCAATCGCATTTATCGGTTTAGGGCAGATGGGCGCGCCAATGGCGAAGAATCTGCTGAAACAGGGCCACCAGCTACACGTCTTTGATGTGAACCCGCAGGCGGTAAAGGTTCTGGTAGAGAGTGGCGCACAAGCGGCGGCCACACCCGCACAGGCAGCCACGGATGCTGAATTTGTTATCACCATGCTGCCAAACGGCGACCTGGTTCGTGCAGTTCTTTTCAGCGAGCATGGTGTCTGTGAAGGGTTATCCCGCGAAGCGCTGGTCATTGATATGTCGACCATTCATCCACTTCAGACCGATGGACTGATCCAGGAAATGGCGGAACGGGGCTTCAGCCTGATGGACGTCCCTGTAGGGCGCACGTCGGACCATGCTATCGCCGGAACGCTACTCCTTCTGGCAGGCGGTACGTCGCAGCAGGTCGAACGTGCAACACCTGTACTCATGGCGATGGGTAATGAGCTAATTAACGCTGGCGGGCCAGGTATGGGTATCCGCGTGAAACTTATCAATAACTACATGAGTATCGCCCTGAACGCACTTTCCGCAGAGGCGGCCGTGCTGTGCGAAGCCCTTGGCCTCTCCTTTGATGTGGCGCTAAAAGTGATGAGCGGTACCCCAGCAGGCAAGGGCCACTTCACGACATCATGGCCGAACAAGGTGCTGAAAGGCGATCTCACCCCGGCCTTTATGATCGACCTTGCGCATAAGGATCTCGGGATCGCACTGGACGTGGCAAATCAGCTTCATGTCCCAATGCCGCTCGGTGCAGCCTCCCGCGAAGTCTACAACCAGGCACGTGCCGCCGGACGCGGGCGTGAAGACTGGACAGCCATTCTTGAACAAGTTCGCGCATCCGCCGGGCTGAAATAATCAAACAGATAAGTAAGGAATAAGGAATGACGATGTACTCCCTGAAAGATATCACCCGACCTTCCGGCGGTTTTGCGATGCTGGCCGTTGACCAGCGCGAAGCAATGCGCCTGATGTTTGCTGCAGCAGGTGCACCTGTACCCGTCACCGATCAGCACCTCACGGATTTTAAGGTGAACGCTGCCAAAATCCTGTCGCCGTATGCCTCCGCCATTCTGGTCGACCAGCAGTTCTGCTATCGCCAGATTGTCGAGCAACAGGCCGTCGCCAAAAGCTGCGCGATGATTGTTGCCGCCGACGAGTTTATTCCGGGGAACGGTATTCCGGTCGATAGCGTGGTGATTGATAAAAACATTGATGCCCGGGCGGTCAAACGTGACGGCGGCAAGGCACTGAAGCTGCTGGTGCTGTGGCGCAGCGATGAAGATCCGCTGCAGCGTCTGGAGATGGTGAAAGCGTTCAACACGCTGTGTCACGACAATGGGCTGCTCAGCATCATTGAACCCGTGGTGCGTCCACCGCGTCGCGGTGCCACGTTTAACCGCGAGCAGGCCATTATTGATGCCGCCAAAGAGCTGGGTGACAGCGGGGCGGATCTCTACAAAGTGGAGATGCCGCTGTTGGGTAAAGGCACGCAGCAGGCGCTGCTGGCCGCCTCGCAAAAGTTGAACGAGCAGATCAACATGCCGTGGGTGATCCTCTCTTCCGGCGTGGATGACAAACTCTTCCCGCGGGCGGTGCAGGTTGCCATGCAGGCAGGCGCTTCAGGCTTTTTAGCCGGTCGTGCCGTCTGGTCGTCCGTGGTGGGGCTGCCGGATACTGAAATGATGCTGCGCGACGTCTCTGTGCCGAAACTGCAGCGTTTGGGTGAGATCGTCGACGAAATGATGGCCCGCCGTTAAGAAAGGACCCGAACATGAAATGGTTTAACACCCTGAGCCATAACCACTGGCTCGAACAAGAGACCGACCGTATTTTCGATTTCGGTAAAAACGCCGCCGTGCCGACCGGCTTTGGCTGGCTGGGCAATAACGGCCAGGTGCGTAGCGATATGGGCACCCATCTGTGGATCACCGCCCGTATGCTGCACGTGTACTCGGTGGCGGCGAACATGGGGCGTCCCGGTGCGTATGCTCTGGTTGAGCATGGCATCAATGCCCTCAACGGCCCTCTGCGCGACAAGCAGCACGGCGGTTGGTACGCCTGCGTAAACGATGAAGGCGTAATTGATGCCTCCAAGCAGGGCTATCAACACTTCTTCGTGCTGCTGGGCGCGGCGAGCGCCGTCACCACCGGCCATCCGCAGGCACGCAGGCTGCTGGACAACGCCATCGAGGTGATTGAGCGCTACTTCTGGAGCGAGGAAGAACAAATGTGCCTCGAATCCTGGGACGAGGCCTTCAGCAAAACCGAGGATTATCGCGGTGGTAACGCCAACATGCACGCCGTGGAAGCCTTCCTGATCGTCTATGACGTGACCCACGATCGTAAATGGCTCGACCGCGCCCTGCACATCGCCTCGGTGATTATTCACAACGTGGCGCGCAAAGGTGAGTACCGCGTTAACGAGCATTTCGACGCCAACTGGAACCCGATCCGCGATTACAACATCGACAATCCTGCACACCGCTTCCGCGCCTACGGCGGTACGCCGGGCCATTGGATTGAGTGGGGCCGTCTGATGTTGCACCTGCGCGCCGCGCTGGAAGCCCGTTTTGAAACCCCGCCTGAGTGGCTGCTTGAGGATGCGAAGGGTCTGTTCCACGCCACCATCCGCGACGCCTGGGCGCCAGACGGGGCCGATGGTTTTGTCTACTCCGTGGGCTGGGACGGCAAGCCTATCGTGCGCGAACGCGTGCGCTGGCCGATTGTCGAGGCAATGGGCACCGCCTATGCGCTGTACACCGTCACAGGAGAGGCGCAGTACGAAACCTGGTATCAGAAGTGGTGGGATTACTGCATTAAGTACCTGATGGATTACGAGAACGGTTCCTGGTGGCAGGAGCTGGATACCAATAACGAAGTGACCACCAAGGTCTGGGACGGCAAGCAAGATATTTACCATCTGTTGCACTGCCTGGTGATCCCGCGTTTGCCTCTGGCGCCAGGGTTAGCCCCTGCCGTTGCCGCCGGGTTACTGGATAGTCAGGCCAAATAATAAAGACGGAGATCTTATGCGTACCCTACACAATATTATTCTGAAAAATAACGAAAATGGTTTCACCCTGAGCTGGCAGGACCGCCTGATTTTGTCTCACTCCATTGATGCTCCTTGCCTGTGGATTGGCGCAGGTACTGCGGACATCGACATGTTCCGCGGCAACTTCAGCATCAAGGATAAGCTCAACGAAAAGATTGCGCTGACGAAAGCCACCGTCTCGCAGCAAGGCACTGGCTGGGCGATTCGCTTCACCCGAGGCGACGCGGTGAGCGCCACATTGCGGGTGGGTCTGGACAATGAAGGCCGGCTGGAGCTGAAACTAAAAAACGATGCTATCCACCATAATCGCATCTGGCTGCGACTGGCTGCTCAGCCAGACGACCATATTTACGGCTGCGGAGAGCAGTTCTCTTACTTTGACCTGCGCGGCAAGCCCTTCCCCCTATGGACCAGCGAACAGGGCGTGGGACGTAATAAGCAGACCTACGTGACCTGGCAAGCTGACTGCAAAGAGAATGCGGGCGGCGATTACTACTGGACCTTCTTCCCGCAGCCCACGTTCGTGAGTACACAGAAATACTACTGCCACGTTGATAACAGCTGCTACATGAATTTCGACTTCAGCGCGCCGGACTTCCACGAGCTGGCCTTCTGGGAAGATAACGCCACACTGCGCTTCGAATGTGCTGAAACCTACGTCGATCTGCTGGAAAAACTGACGGCACTGCTGGGCCGCCAGCCCGAGCTTCCGGACTGGGTTTACGGCGGCGTTACGCTGGGCGTTCAGGGTGGCACCGAGGTCTGTCAGCAGAAGCTCGACACCCTGCGCAATGGCGGAGTGAAGGTAAATGGTATCTGGGCGCAGGACTGGTCCGGCATCCGTATGACCTCCTTCGGTAAACGCGTGATGTGGAACTGGAAATGGAATAGCGAACTTTATCCGCAGCTTGATGAACGTATTGTGCAGTGGAAACAAGAAGGTGTGCAGTTCCTCTCCTACATCAACCCTTATGTCGCCAGTGATAAAGATCTCTGCGAAGAGGCAGCCAAACGCGGCTATCTGACCAAAAACGCAGAAGGTGAGGACTACCACGTTGAGTTCGGCGAATTCTACGCGGGCGTTATCGACCTGACCAATCCTGAAGCCTACGGTTGGTACAAAGAGATCATCAAAAAGAACCTAATCGAGCTGGGCTGCGGGGGCTGGATGGCCGATTTTGGGGAATATCTGCCGACTGATACTTTCCTGCACAACGGCGTTAGCGCAGAGATCATGCACAACGCCTGGCCAGCCCTGTGGGCCAAATGTAACTACGAGGCACTGGAAGAGACCGGCAAACTTGGCGAGATCTTGTTCTTTATGCGTGCGGGTTATACCGGCAGCCAGAAGCACTCAGTGATGATGTGGGCTGGCGATCAGAACGTCGACTGGAGCCTGGACGACGGTCTGGCGTCGGTAGTTCCGGCTGCACTGTCTCTAGCGATGACCGGACACGGCCTGCACCACAGCGATATCGGCGGCTATACCACGCTCTTTGAGATGAAACGCAGTAAAGAGCTGCTGCTCCGCTGGTGTGATTTCAGCGCTTTTACACCGATGATGCGCACCCATGAAGGCAACCGTCCTGGCGATAACTGGCAGTTTGACGGCGATGCGGAAACCATCGCGCACTTCGCGCGTATGACCACTGTTTTCACCACCCTGAAACCCTACATCAAAGCTGCCGTCGCACAGAATGCGAAAACCGGCCTGCCGGTGATGCGCCCGCTGTTCCTGCACTACGAGGACGATGCGCGCGCCTACACGCTGAAATACCAGTATCTGTTTGGCCGCGATCTGCTGGTAGCGCCCGTTCACGAGGAGGGGCGCACCGACTGGACGCTCTATCTGCCGCAGGATAGCTGGGTGAATGCGTGGACCGGGGAATGCTGCCAGGGCGGAGACGTGACCGTAGATGCCCCGCTCGGCAAGCCGCCGGTCTTCTGGCGCCAGCACAGCGAATGGGCAGATCTGTTTAGCACCTTACGTCATATCTGATAAGGCTCGCCCGCAGGGAAACCTGCGGGCAGACGGAGAACAATAATGAGTCAACATACTTCCGATCCGGCAACCCTGCGCCTGCCGTTTAAAGAAAAACTCGCCTACGGGATGGGCGACCTCGGCTCTAACATCCTGCTGGATATCGGCACGCTGTATCTGCTGAAGTTTTACACCGACGTGCTGGGCCTGCCGGGCACCTACGGCGGGATCATCTTCCTGATTGCGAAGTTCTTTACCGCCTTTACCGACATGGGCACCGGGATCATGCTCGACTCCCGGCGCAAGATTGGCCCGAAAGGAAAATTCCGCCCGTTCGTGCTGTACGCCGCCTTCCCGGTGACCCTGCTGGCGATAGCCAACTTCGTCGGCACGCCGTTTGAGATCACCGGAAAAACAGTGATGGCAACGGTGCTGTTCATGCTGTATGGCCTGTTCTTCAGCATGATGAACTGCTCCTACGGCGCGATGGTGCCAGCCATTACCAAAAACCCAGACGAGCGCGCCTCGCTGGCCGCCTGGCGTCAGGGCGGTGCCACGCTGGGCCTGCTGCTCTGTACCGTGGGCTTTGTTCCGGTGATGAACCTGATCGAAGGCAATGATCAGCTTGGGTATGTCTTTGCCGCCACCCTCTTCTCGCTGTTCGGACTGTTCTTTATGTGGTGGTGCTACAAAGGCGTGACCGAACGTTACGTCGAAACGCAGCCCGCCAATCCGGCGCAGAAGCCTGGACTACTGCAGTCGTTTCGCGCCATCGCCGGAAACCGACCGCTGTTTATCCTGTGTATCGCCAACCTGTGTACGCTAGGCGCTTTCAACGTCAAACTCGCCATTCAGGTTTACTACACACAGTATGTGCTTAACGACCCGATTCTTCTGTCGTATATGGGTTTCTTCAGCATGGGCTGTATTTTTATCGGCGTCTTTATGATGCCCGGTGCGGTACGGCGCTTCGGTAAGAAAAAGGTCTACATCAGCGGATTGATGATTTGGGTGGCTGGCGATCTGCTCAATTATTTCTTCGGCGGCGGATCGGTGAGCTTTGTGGCGTTCTCCTGTCTCGCGTTCTTCGGCTCCGCGTTTGTGAACAGCCTGAACTGGGCGCTGGTCTCCGACACCGTGGAATACGGTGAGTGGCGCACCGGCGTGCGCTCAGAGGGAACGGTCTATACCGGCTTTACCTTCTTCCGCAAGGTATCCCAGGCGCTGGCGGGCTTCTTCCCGGGCATCATGCTCACTCAGATCGGCTATGTGCCCAACGTGGTGCAATCCGCCGGCACGGTTGAAGGGCTGCGGCAGCTGATATTTATCTACCCGAGCCTGCTGGCGGTCATCACCATCGTGGCGATGGGCTGCTTCTACAACCTCAACGAGAAGATGTACGTGCGCATTGTGGAAGAGATAGAACTGCGCAAGCGTCCGGCCTGAATGACTTTAAAATAGCGCCCGACGGGGCGCTATGAGGATCGACCATGAACCACAACACAGATCCGTTAACCCTGAAGCTGAGCCTGCGTGAGAAGTGCGCCTATGGGATGGGCGATTTTGGCTCAAACCTGATGCTCTGTATTGGCACGCTGTACCTGCTGAAGTTTTACACTGACGAACTGGGCATGCCCGCGTTCTATGGCGGCATTATTTTCCTTGTCGCTAAATTCTTTACCGCGTTTACCGACATGCTGACCGGCGTGCTGCTGGACTCCCGGCGTAACATCGGTGCGAGGGGAAAATTCAGGCCGTTTATTCTTTACGCCTCCGTTCCGGTGGCGCTAGTCGCGACGGCGCAATTTATGGCCAACGACTTTAGCCTGACGGTGAAAACGGCCCTCGCTACTGTGCTCTTTATGCTGTTCGGGCTGTGCTATAGCCTGATGAACTGCGCATATGGCGCGATGGTGCCCGCCATCACCAAAAACCCCAACGAGCGCGCGCAGCTGGCGGCGTGGCGTCAGGGTGGTGCAACGGTCGGGTTGTTGCTCTGCACCGTCGGCTTTATGCCCATTCAGGCGCTGTTCGTCCACCAGCCCTCTCTCGGCTATCTGGTTGCCGCGCTGATTTTCGTTACGGGCGGACTGTTCTGCATGTGGTGGTGCTACAGCGGCGTGAAGGAGCGCTACGTGGAGGTCACGCCCGATCATCACAAACCCGGCATCCTGAAATCGTTCTGCGCGATTTTCCGCAACCCGCCGCTGCTGGTGCTGTGCATCGCCAATCTGTGCACCCTCGCCGCGTTTAATATCAAGCTGGCGATTCAGGTCTATTACACCCAGTACGTGCTCAACGATCTCCATCTGCTGTCCTGGATGGGTTTTTTCAGTATGGGTTGCATTCTGGTAGGCGTGTTTCTGGTGCCGAGCGCGGTTAAGCGTTTTGGCAAGAAGCCGGTTTATCTGAGCGGGCTGGCGCTGTGGGCGGTAGGCGACGTGCTGAACTTCTTCTGGGGAACCAGCTCCCTGCTGTTCGTGCTCTTTTCCTGCATGGCCTTCTTTGGCACGGCGTTTGTGAATAGCCTCAACTGGGCGCTGGTGCCGGATACCGTCGACTACGGCGAGTGGAAAACGGGCATCCGCGCCGAAGGGTCGGTGTATACCGGCTATACCTTCTCGCGCAAAATCTCCGCAGCCCTCGCCGGGTTCCTGCCGGGAATTATGCTGACCCAGATTGGCTATATTCCCCATGCCGTGCAGAGCGCTGGCACGCTGCTGGGCTTACGTCAGCTTATTTTCCTTTGGCCTTGCGGCCTGGCAATTGTCGCCGCCATCACTATGGGACTCTTTTATAAACTCAACGAAGCGCGCTTCGCTTTCATAATAGAGGAGATTGGTAAACGGAAAAAACAACCCGCAAATACCTCAAAGATAACAACCAACAATAAAGCGTCAGCAGTCACTTTATAACAATAAATCCGGCCACGACTCCCTTCCTGTTTACAGGAGGGGCGGCCCTTCTGTACCTGATACATGGATAAATTATGAAAAGAATTGCAACTGCACTGATCGCGTCGTCTGTGTCCTGTTCGTCATTTGCCGGTGCCTATGTCGAAACGCGTGAAGCTTATAATACGGCTTCAGAGCTACACGAAGTTATTCTGCGCGCAGGCTATAACTTCGATATGGGTGCGGGGCTGATGTTTACCAACGCCTATAACGTCGGGAAATGGGATGAACTTAAGCACAGCTATAACGAAATAGAGGGGTGGTATCCGCTCTTTAAGCCCACTGACAAACTGACCTTCCAGCCCGGTGGGTTAATTAACGACAGCAGCGCGGGCTCCGGCGGTGCCGTTTACCTGGACACCAATTATAAATTCATCGACTGGTTCAATCTGACGTTTCGCTATCGTTATAACCACAACAATTACGATACGCCGGACTTTAACGGGCAGATGGATAAAAACGATACGCACGAGTTTGCTAACTACTGGAATTTTAAAGTCACGGATGCCTTTTTCTATACCTTTGAACCGCACTTTTTCCAGCGCGTGAATGATTACCACAGTAAAAACGGCAAAGATCATCACTGGGAAATCACCAATAAATTCAGCTATAAGATCGACAAAAACTGGCTACCGTATCTCGAGCTACAGTGGCTGGATCGGTGGAATGATTACAACCGCGAGCAGTACCGCATTCGCTTAGGATTGCGGTATTCGTTCTAATAAAAAAGCCGCTGAATATCAGCGGCTTTTTACTTGCCGGGTGAAGCTTACGCTTACCCGGCCTTCGGATGGACCGTATTAGTCTTCTTTAGGACCGCGCATCGCACGTTTACGATCGTTCTCGGTCAGGTGACGTTTACGGATACGAATTGACTGTGGCGTCACTTCTACCAGTTCGTCATCATCGATGAATTCCAGAGCTTGCTCCAGGGTCATCTTGACTGGTGGAACCAGAACCGTTGCTTCGTCAGTACCTGACGCACGCATGTTGGTCAGTTTCTTACCGGTCAGGCAGTTTACAGTCAGGTCGTTAGAACGACTGTGAATACCGATGATCTGGCCTTCGTAAACTTCAGCACCGTGACCCAGGAACAGCTTACCGCGGTCCTGCAGGCTGAACAGTGCAAACGCAACCGCTTTACCCTGACCGTTGGAGATCAGAACGCCGTTGTTACGCTGGCCCACGTCGCCTGGACGAACGTCGTCGTAGTGGCTGAAGGTGGAGTACAGCAGACCAGTACCAGAAGTCATGGTCATGAACTCTGAACGGAAGCCGATCAGACCGCGGCTTGGGATCACGTAGTCGAGACGTACGCGGCCTTTGCCATCTGGATTCATGTTTTTCAGGTCGCCTTTACGCTCACCCAGAGCCTGCATCACAGAACCCTGATGCTGCTCTTCAACGTCCAGCGTTACGTTTTCGAACGGCTCTTGTTTGCGGCCATCGATTTCGCGGAAGATAACTTTCGGACGGGAAACCGCCATTTCGAAACCTTCACGACGCATGTTTTCGATAAGAACAGACAGGTGCAGCTCACCACGACCGGAAACGCGGAATGCGTCTGCATCCGGAGTTTCTTCAACGCGCAGCGCAACGTTGTGCACCAGCTCTTTGTTCAGGCGGTCAAGGATCTGACGAGAGGTAACGAACTTACCTTCTTTACCACAGAACGGAGAGGTGTTGACGTTGAAGAACATGGAAACGGTTGGTTCATCAACGGACAGTGCTGGCAGCGCTTCAACGTTCTGCGGATCGCAGATGGTGTCGGAGATGTTCAGCTCACCCAGACCGGTGATGGCGATGATGTCGCCAGCTTCAGCAACGTCACTCTCGATACGCTCAAGACCCAGGTGAGTCAGTACTTTACCGACTTTACCGTTACGGGTTTTGCCTTCGCTATCGATGATAGTCACCTGCTGGTTAGGCTTAACTTTACCGCGCTTGATACGACCAATGCCGATTACGCCAACATAGTTGTTGTAGTCGAGCTGAGAGATCTGCATCTGCAGGGTGCCGTCGAGATCAACGCTTGGTGCAGGAACACGGTCAACAATCGCCTGGTACAGCGGGGTCATGTCTTCAGCCATGTCTTCATGGTCCAGACCGGCGATACCGTTCAGCGCAGAAGCGTAAACGATAGGGAAGTCCAGCTGCTCGTCGGTCGCGTCGAGGTTTACGAACAGGTCGAATACCTGGTCAACAACCCAGTCAGGACGCGCGCCAGGACGGTCAACTTTGTTAATTACAACGATTGGCTTCAGACCGT
The DNA here is from genome assembly GCF_001654845.1 of Enterobacter soli ATCC BAA-2102. Lineage (GTDB taxonomy): Bacteria > Pseudomonadota > Gammaproteobacteria > Enterobacterales > Enterobacteriaceae > Enterobacter > Enterobacter soli. The sequence goes on from NZ_LXES01000015.1 coordinate 103,672, forward strand.
GGGCAAATGCCTTTTTGGTCACGAAGCGCGTCTGCGGCATTGGGCCATCCATTGCGTCAACGACCAGCAGAACGGAGTCTACCATGGACATTACACGTTCAACTTCACCACCGAAGTCGGCGTGCCCTGGGGTATCAACGATGTTGATACGGTAGTCATTCCATTTAATCGCGGTGTTTTTCGCGAGGATGGTAATCCCACGCTCTTTCTCCAAATCGTTGGAGTCCATCACGCGTTCTTGGGTTTCGGCACGAGCATCAAACGTACCGGATTGCTGCAGCAGCTTATCAACCAGGGTAGTTTTACCATGGTCAACGTGCGCGATGATGGCGATGTTACGCAAATTTTCGATCACAACTTTGCCTCAGGCATTTAGAAATAGCGCGTTATTGTACACGGATTAATCGCACTACAAAACAGGATCACAAACATCCCCCGCAAACAAGTATTGCAGAGATGCTTTGTGATCGCTTTCACGGAGCGGTAAAAGGGCTCTTTAACGTAAATTGCACCAATATGGTGCTCAATGTTCACATTGAAGCACTATACTGGTGCAACAAATCCATTGTGGTGCAGCCCTTTTGCACTATGGTGCGCATGATAACGCCTTTTTGGGGTGTTTTAAAAGTTGGCACAGATTTCGCTTTATAAAAAACATGGCAACACAGCCAGTACAAGACAGAAATTGAAGACCTCGTTACCACGACGACAATGACCAATCTGGAGAGTTAAGTATGTCCGCTGAACACGTTTTGACGATGCTGAACGAACATGAAGTGAAGTTTGTTGATCTGCGCTTCACCGATACCAAAGGTAAAGAACAGCACGTCACTATTCCTGCTCATCAGGTGAACGCCGAATTCTTTGAAGAAGGCAAAATGTTTGACGGCTCCTCCATTGGTGGCTGGAAAGGCATTAACGAATCCGACATGGTTCTGATGCCGGACGCTACTACTGCGCTCATTGACCCGTTCTTCGAAGAGCCAACTCTGATCATCCGTTGCGATATCCTCGAGCCAGGTACACTGCAAGGTTACGACCGTGACCCACGCTCTATCGCTAAGCGCGCAGAAGAGTACCTGCGTTCTACCGGCATCGCAGACACCGTTCTGTTCGGGCCAGAGCCAGAATTCTTCCTGTTTGACGACATCCGTTTTGGTGCTTCAATTTCTGGTTCCCACGTTGCTATCGATGACATCGAAGGCGCATGGAACTCCTCCACCAAATACGAAGGTGGTAACAAAGGTCACCGTCCAGGCGTGAAAGGCGGTTACTTCCCGGTTCCTCCGGTCGATTCTTCACAGGACATCCGTTCTACCATGTGTCTGATCATGGAAGAGATGGGCCTGGTTGTTGAAGCTCATCACCACGAAGTGGCAACTGCTGGCCAGAACGAAATCGCAACCCGCTTCAACACCATGACCAAAAAAGCGGATGAGATTCAGATCTACAAATACGTTGTGCACAACGTTGCGCACCGTTTCGGTAAAACCGCGACCTTCATGCCAAAACCAATGTTTGGCGACAACGGTTCCGGTATGCACTGCCACATGTCTCTGTCCAAGAACGGTACCAACCTGTTCTCTGGCGACAAATATGCGGGTCTGTCTGAGCAGGCGCTGCACTACATCGGTGGTGTTATCAAACACGCTAAAGCGATCAACGCCCTGGCGAACCCAACGACCAACTCCTACAAGCGTCTGGTCCCAGGCTATGAAGCACCAGTAATGCTGGCTTACTCTGCCCGTAACCGTTCTGCTTCTATCCGTATCCCGGTGGTTGCGTCTCCGAAAGCACGTCGTATCGAAGTTCGCTTCCCGGACCCGGCAGCTAACCCATACCTGTGCTTCGCAGCTCTGCTGATGGCTGGTCTTGACGGTATCAAGAACAAGATCCACCCAGGCGAAGCAATGGACAAAAACCTGTACGACCTGCCGCCAGAAGAAGCGAAAGAGATCCCACAGGTTGCCGGTTCTCTGGAAGAAGCACTGCAAGCGCTGGACGCAGACCGCGAGTTCCTGACTGCGGGTGGTGTGTTCACTGATGAAGCTATCGATGCTTACATCGCGCTGCGTATCGAAGAGAACGACCGCGTGCGTATGACTCCGCACCCAGTTGAATTCGAACTGTACTACAGCGTTTAAGTTTTAACGGGTTTCGCGCGACCTTTTCCGCGCGAATCCGAAAGCTGTTTTTTTGTTGCCGTGGAAACTTTCAGCCCATCTTCGGATGGGCTTTTTTCTCCACCAACAAACTGATCTCACGCGCTTTTTACGCCGAAAAAGCTATACTGCACTAAATTAGTGCAAACAACTCCAGGAGACTGCTGAATGGCAACTGGCACGCTGCCCGATGCTGGGCAGATCCTCAATTCTTTAATTAACAGTATCTTGTTGGTCGACGACGAGCTGGCCGTGCATTATGCCAACCCGGCGGCGCAGCAACTGCTTGCCCAGAGCGCACGCAAACTGTTTGGTACACCGCTCCCGGAATTGCTGAGCTACTTTTCACTGAATATTGGCCTGATGCAGGAAAGTTTGCAGGCCGGTCAGGGGTTCACCGATAACGAAGTGACGCTGGTGATAGACGGGCGTTCCCATATTCTTTCGCTGACGGCACAACGCCTGCCTGAGGGGCTTATTCTGCTCGAGATGGCGCCGATGGATAATCAGCGTCGCCTTAGCCAGGAACAGCTCCAACATGCCCAGCAGATCGCTGCCCGGGATTTGGTGCGCGGCCTGGCCCATGAAATCAAAAATCCGCTGGGTGGTTTGCGCGGAGCGGCGCAGCTGTTGACCAAAGCACTCCCCGACCCTGCGCTTGCCGAGTACACCAACGTCATCATTGAGCAGGCAGATCGTCTGCGCAATCTGGTCGACAGACTGCTTGGGCCGCAGCAACCGGGAATGCATGTATCCGAAAGTATTCATAAAGTGGCCGAGCGGGTGGTGAAACTCGTGTCGATGGAGCTTCCTGAAAACGTCACGCTGGTGCGCGATTACGATCCAAGCCTGCCAGAACTGGCGCACGACCCTGACCAGATTGAACAGGTTCTTCTGAATATCGTGCGTAATGCCCTTCAGGCGCTGGGGCCTGATGGCGGTGAAATTATTCTGCGTACCCGCACCGCTTTCCAGTTAACACTGCACGGCGTGCGCTACCGACTGGCTGCGAGAATCGACGTTGAGGATAACGGGCCTGGCATCCCATCGCATCTCCAGGACACCTTGTTCTACCCGATGGTGAGCGGCCGCGAAGGCGGTACAGGGCTGGGGTTATCCATTGCCCGTAATTTGATCGATCAACACTCTGGCAAAATTGAATTTACCAGTTGGCCAGGTCATACCGAGTTTTCGGTTTACCTGCCAATTAAAAAATAAAGGTGACGTGTATGCAACGAGGGATAGTCTGGGTAGTCGATGACGATAGCTCCATCCGTTGGGTGCTTGAACGCGCACTCACGGGAGCGGGATTAAGCTGCACGACGTTTGAGAGCGGCAGCGATGTGCTTGATGCACTCACCACCAAAACCCCGGATGTTTTGCTGTCAGATATTCGGATGCCGGGCATGGACGGGCTGGCGCTCTTAAAGCAGATCAAACAACGCCACCCAATGCTTCCGGTCATCATAATGACAGCCCACTCCGATCTGGATGCCGCCGTCAGCGCGTACCAGCAAGGGGCATTCGATTATCTGCCAAAACCATTTGATATCGACGAAGCGGTCGCTCTGGTTGAGCGCGCCATCAGCCACTACCAGGAGCAGCAACAGCCCCGCAATGCGCCCGTTTTTGGCCCGACGACGGACATCATTGGCGAAGCGCCTGCCATGCAGGATGTTTTTCGCATTATCGGTCGCCTGTCTCGCTCTTCCATCAGCGTATTGATTAACGGTGAATCGGGAACCGGTAAAGAGCTGGTCGCCCATGCGTTACACCGGCATAGCCCGCGGGCGAAAGCGCCGTTTATCGCCCTGAATATGGCGGCAATCCCGAAGGATTTGATTGAGTCAGAGCTGTTCGGTCATGAAAAAGGGGCCTTTACCGGCGCGAACACCATTCGCCAGGGTCGCTTTGAACAGGCCGACGGCGGGACACTTTTCCTGGATGAAATCGGCGATATGCCACTGGATGTTCAGACCCGCCTGCTTCGCGTGCTGGCTGACGGGCAGTTCTACCGTGTGGGGGGTTATGCTCCCGTAAAAGTAGACGTGCGTATTATTGCCGCCACGCACCAGAACCTGGAGCAGCGCGTTCAGGAAGGTAAATTCCGTGAAGACTTGTTCCATCGTCTGAACGTGATCCGCGTACACCTGCCGCCGCTGCGCGAGCGTCGCGAGGATATTCCTCGTCTGGCACGCCACTTCCTCCAGGTTGCTGCGCGTGAGCTGGGTGTGGAGGCTAAACAGCTCCACCCGGAAACCGATGCCGCCCTCACCCGCCTGGCCTGGCCGGGCAACGTGCGTCAGCTTGAAAATACCTGTCGCTGGTTGACGGTCATGGCCGCCGGCCAGGAAGTGCTGATTCAGGATTTACCGGGCGAGCTGTTCGAAGCCACCGCCCCGGAAAGCAGCACCGGACACGCGCTGCCAGACAGCTGGGCAACACTTCTGGCGCAATGGGCAGACCGCGCGCTGCGTTCCGGTCATCAAAACTTGCTTTCAGAGGCTCAGCCAGAGATGGAGCGCACGCTGTTAACCACTGCGCTTCGTCATACTCAGGGCCATAAACAGGAAGCGGCTCGTTTACTGGGATGGGGACGCAATACCCTGACACGTAAGCTGAAAGAGCTGGGAATGGAGTGATTTTTACCGTTGTGTAAAGATGACTAATTGAGCGCAAATTGCTGTTATTTTGCGCTTTACTGTTCCGATGAGTTTTGTATGATCGTGCCCGGAAATGGGGGGATCATCATGCTGGAATCATTAGTGAATTTGCTCTCGAGCGGAGCAGCCGAAAGCCACACGCCGCAAACTGCCGTTGCTGCGGTATTGTGTGCGGCGCTGGTTGGGCTGTTGAGCTAGCGAGTTTGAACGTAAAAGCCGGGTGGCGGCTACGCCTTACCCGGCATACGTTCCAACGCAATGCTGTGCGTATTAAATCACCCGCGAGAACTGTTGCAGACGCGCCTTCTGACGCAGGTACGCGTCGAAGCACATGCAGATATTACGAATCAACAGACGCCCTTTTGGCGTAACCTCAATCGCACTCTCCGAGACATCCACCAGCCCATCTTTCGCCAGCGGAGCAAGCAGCTTCAGGTCTTCGGCAAAGTAATCGCTAAATTGCAGATCCCATTGCGCTTCCACGTCGCTAAAGTCGAGACGGAAGTTACAGATAAGCGCCTTAATCACATCACGGCGAATACAGTCATCGCGGGTTAGCGCGATGCCGCGCCACAGGGCATTACCGGTTTCATCCACCTGCTGATAGTACTGCTTTAACTCTTTCTGGTTCTGCGCGTAGCAATCACCAATCATGCTGATGGCTGAAACGCCCATCCCCAGTAAATCGGTATCGCCCTGGGTGGTGTAGCCCTGGAAGTTGCGGTGCAACACGCCTTCACGCTGGGCAATCGCCAGCTCATCGTCCGGGCGGGCAAAGTGATCCATACCAATAAACTGATAACCGGTATCGGTCAGCGAAGTGATGGTTTCCTGCAAAATATCCAGCTTCTGCTGGGCGGAAGGCAGATCCGCATCCTTGATTTTGCGCTGCGCGGCAAACAACGTCGGCAGGTGCGCATAGTTAAAGACGCTGAGGCGATCGGGATTGAGCTCGGCCACACGCTTCAGCGTAAAGGCGAAGCTCTCTGGCGTCTGTTTTGGCAGGCCATAAATCAGGTCAATGTTGGTCGACGTAAAGCCGATTTCACGCGCATGGTTCAGCAAGGCAAAGATAAAGTCTTCATCCTGCTCACGGTTCACCAGACGCTGCACTTCTTTGTTGAAATCCTGCACGCCCATACTCAGGCGGTTGAAACCTTCAGCGCGTAAGTGATCCAGTACATCCAGCTCAATTTCACGCGGATCGACTTCGATCGAGATTTCAGCGTCATCGTTAAAACTGAAGTTGCCGCGCAGCAATGTCATCAAACGGCTGATTTGCGCTTTATTGAGATAGGTTGGTGTACCGCCGCCCCAGTGCAGCTGGCTGACGTGGCGTCCGGCAAAGAGAGGCGCACGATGCAGGATTTCCTGTTCGAGCGCATCCAGGTATTGATCGGCCTTGTGCTGCTGGCGGGTAACAATTTTATTGCAGCCGCAGAAGTAGCAGAGCTTATGGCAGAACGGAATATGGACGTAGAGCGAAAGCGGGCGCTCAGGATAGCGCGCAACGGCCTGAAGAAATTCAGGTTCGCCGAAGGTATCGGTAAACTCCAGCGCGGTTGGGTATGACGTATAACGTGGCCCGGAATAGTTATATTTCTGGATTAGGGCCAAATCCCAGTCGATAGATGGTACAGACATGCTCACTCCTTCCGTTGGTGTCGCGTTCGTATACGGCGGCCCGTTCTGGCCCCGTTGTGGGCCATCATTCGGGTGCGCAGCCACTTATGTCGCCGCGACAACCGCCGTAGTTTAACGAATAACCACACCAGATAACATATAACCGGAAGGGTTATAAGCAGGACTATCGTACCTGCCGGGTGCAAATGTTAGTTTCCACCCTTCAGAAGACGCATCATATCTTCCTGCTTTTCTTCTTCTTCTTCGTCATCTTCATCGTCGTAAGACAGACCAAGTTTCTGCATCAGCTCATCGATACGATCCAGTTTGGCATCAACCCAGGACTGCTCTTCAGCGGTCAGGGCTTCTCCCTCTTCAAGACGTTCCAGCAGCGCATCCAGGCGCTCATCGTTCTCCAGCATATCCAGCTCAGCCTGCGGTGAAAGCATAGGTTTCTCGCTCTTTGGTTTGTGCTGCTTAGTGACCGGGGTGTCTGTCACGCCCAGTTGAATGGGAGTTTTACTGCCGATACGCGGATCTTTCTGCTGCTTGTTTTTCGCAGAAGAAGACGATGCACCGCTACCGCTCGCACGGCTACCCGCAGCGTGACCACGATGCTTTTTATCGCGTTTGCGATCGCGCGCTTCCTGGTTCAGTTCTTCGCGCGTTTTACGGCGTGCTTTTGCAGGACGTTTAGCGCCTGCTGCGGAGGTCGGTTTTTTCATGGTGTATTGTCTTTAAGCCGTTTTCATCAGTATAGAATTGCGGCGAAATCTAGCAGAAAGCAAGCAAAGAAAAAAGGCGACAGAGCAATCTGTCGCCTTTTTTCCTGACTCACAACCCTTAACGGGTCAGACATTCCATGTTTGCCAACAACAAACCCTGTTTATCCTTTGGCTGATACCGTCCGTGATACGGTTCCCTTTCCTGTTTTAAACGCCTCCAGGCGCTCGTCATCCTGACAATCCTGAGTCTTCGCCTCCTGGCGCTCCTGACCCTTATCCTTAAGTCGTTATCCTGTTGGCATCCTCGCCTTGCCGCACACTTTACCTTGTTCCATTAAACTAACAAGCAACAGAAAGGTACAAAAGTGGATTTTAAGAAAATTACCTATATTTAACTTTATGATTTTAAATAGTTTGTGTTTTTTCACACCTGCGATTTCTCTGAGATCTCCCATAGCATCTATGGCAGATTTCCTACACGTGTTGTGGTTATGGCCTACAGGGTTATCACGATGAGAAAAGCCTTTTGCCCGCATTCAGGTATAATCCCCCACAGATTACGACTTTTGGAGACGACCACGTGACTACCTGGAACTACCAACAGACGCATTTTGTCACCAGTGCGCCTGATATTCGCCACTTACCTTCTGATACAGGTATTGAAGTGGCATTTGCTGGCCGCTCCAATGCGGGGAAATCCAGTGCCCTGAATGCGCTGACCAATCAGAAAAGCCTGGCGCGTACGTCAAAAACGCCTGGCCGTACTCAGTTGATTAACCTGTTTGAAGTGGCAGACGGCAAACGTCTGGTCGACTTGCCAGGCTATGGTTATGCGCAAGTACCGGAAGAGATGAAGATCAAATGGCAACGCGCGCTGGGTGAATACCTGGAAAAACGCCAGTGCCTGAAAGGTCTTGTGGTACTGATGGATATTCGCCATCCACTGAAAGACCTCGATCAGCAAATGATCGACTGGGCTGTAGCGAGTGAAATTGCAGTGCTCGTGCTGCTGACGAAAGCAGACAAACTGGCGAGCGGCGCACGTAAAGCACAGGTGAACATGGTTCGCGAAGCGGTGCTGGCGTTCAATGGCGATGTGCAGGTTGAGCCATTTTCCTCGCTGAAAAAGCAGGGTGTCGACAAACTGCGTCAGAAGCTTGATAGCTGGTTCAACGAGCTGGAGCCCGCGACAGAAGCGGAAGAAGAGTAATAAAGCGCGCGGCAATGTCCGCGCTTTTTTTTGCCCGTAATTTTCTTTGGCGCAATAAAAAACGCCCCAGTCATTACTGACTGGGGCGGCTAAAATATTCAGCCAAATCCGATTACGTGAAGTAAAAGGTCTGAAAGATAGAACATCTTACCTCTGTACCCTACGTCGTTAACTCTACTCTTTTTTTAGCGATCGAAAAAGCACTTTTCGTAGTTTTTTTTCATTCTTTACATAGGGAATTCTAATGATCATCACAAAACGCACCTGGTTATGTTGCTAAGTTACATAAAAAGCGCGTTATTCGCCTGACCCTTAGTGAGCTTGATCCCAGTTTTCCCCACTCCCCACTTCCACCAGCAATGGCACATCCAGCTTCATGCTGCTTTCCATCAGTTCGTGGATCTTTTTCGAGACAGCGGCAAGGTCATCTTTATGCACTTCGAACACCAGTTCATCGTGCACCTGCATGATCATACGCACACGCGGTTTCTCGTGTTCCAGCCAGGCATCAACGGCAATCATTGCCCGTTTAATGATGTCAGCCGCTGTACCTTGCATTGGGGCATTGATCGCTGCACGCTCTGCTCCGGCACGGCGGGCAGCATTGCTGGATTTGATGTCTGGCAGATAAAGACGACGGCCTTCCAGCGTTTCAACGTAGCCTTTCTCTTTCGCCTGGGCGCGGGTACGCTCCATATAGTCCAGCACACCCGGGTAACGCTCAAAGTAGAGATCCATATACTTCTGCGACTCTTTACGCGGAATGTTGAGCTGACGTGAAAGCCCGAATGCGCTCATGCCATAAATCAGACCGAAGTTGATCGCTTTTGCACTACGGCGCTGCTCGTTGGTCACGCTTTCCAGCGGCAGGCCAAACACCTCTGCTGCGGTAGCGCGGTGGATATCCTTCCCTTCGGCAAACGCAGTCAGCAAACCTTTGTCACGCGACAGATGCGCCATAATACGCAGTTCAATTTGCGAGTAGTCCGCAGAGACAATCAGGTAATCATCCGGGGCGATAAACGCCTGGCGAATACGACGCCCCTCTTCATTACGAACCGGGATGTTTTGCAGGTTTGGATCGGTCGATGAAAGTCGCCCGGTCGCCGCAACCGCCTGGTGGTAGGAGGTATGCACGCGTCCAGTTTTCGGGTTAATCATCAGCGGCAGCTTATCGGTATAGGTCGATTTAAGCTTCGCAAGCCCACGATACTCGAGGATCACTTTCGGCAACGGATAATCCAGCGCCAGCTCCTCAAGCACTTCTTCAGAGGTCGATGGTGCGCCGCCTGGGGTTTTCTTCAATGGCTTGATACCCTGTTTTTCAAACAGGATCGTTTGCAGCTGTTTAGGCGATGAAAGGTTAAACGCCTCGCCGGCCAGCTCATGCGCTTTTTGCTCAAGCTCGGTCAGACGTTGCGCCAGCTCACCCGAGTGGTTATGCAGCACCGTTGGGTCAATTTTCACGCCGTTGCGTTCAATACGGGACAACACCGGTACCAGCGGCATTTCGATATGCTGGAATACGTTCAGCGGGCCTTCGTTCTTCTGGAGCTTTGGCCACATCTTCAGATGCAGTTGCAGCGTTACGTCGGCATCTTCTGCCGCATAGCGGCCTGCTTCTTCCAGCGCAATCTGGTTAAAGGTCAGCTGGTTTTTACCCTTCCCGGCAATCTCTTCAAAGGTAATGGTTTTGTGCTTCAACCAGCGATCGGACAAGGAGTCCATATCATGACGGCCTGCAACGCTATCCAGAATGTAGGATTCCAGCATGGTGTCGAAGGCGATACCGCGCAGCTCAATACCGTAGTTTTGCAGGATGCCACGGTCATATTTGAGGTTTTGCCCCACTTTAAGGGCTTTTTCGTCTTCAAGGAGAGGTTTGAGCAATTCCAGCACGCGCTCGCGAGGAATTTGATCCGGTGCGTCCAGGTAGTCATGCGCCACAGGAACATACGCCGCCAGACCCGGCTCCGTTGCAAACGAGAGACCCACCATATTGGCTGAGATGTTGTCGAGGCTGTCCGTCTCAGTATCGAACGCGAAGACCGGAGCCTTCTTCAGCTTTTCAATCCATGCAATTAACTGTGCTTCTTCAAGCAGGGTTTCATAGTGTTCAGAAGACAGGGCGTTCACCTGCTCTTCTTCCACTTCAACCTCAACCTCGATGGTTTCTTTTGGTTTTGCCGCAGGTTTAGCACCCTTCGCCTGCATCCATTTACCTGCTTCTACGTCTGTCGTCCAGCGTTTGAATTCGTATTTTTTAAACAGACTGAGCAGATCGTCCGCTGATGGTTGCTGCACTTCAAGTTGCTCGCAGCCCAGCTCCAGCTCAACGTCCGTTTTGATGGTTGCCAGTTTATAAGAGAGGTAAGCCAGATCTTTATTTTGCTCAAGCTTAGCCGCTATCGTCTTCGCGCCGCGGAATGTCAGGCTCGCAATTTTATCTGATTCGCCGTAAAGCGTGTCCAGCCCGCCAAGCCCTTGCAACAACGCCTGAGCCGTCTTTTCACCCACACCCGGTACGCCCGGAATGTTATCGGAGGAGTCGCCCATTAAAGCGAGGAAATCGATGATCAACTCTGGCGGCACACCGTATTTGGTGACCACTTCTTCCGGCCCCAGAATGGTGTTCGTCATGGTGTTAATCAGGGTGATCCCTGGGGTCACCAGCTGCGCCATATCTTTATCGCCGGTGCTGATAAGCACAGGACGGCCCAGCTTTTCGGCCTCACGCGCCAGCGTGCCGATAACGTCATCAGCCTCTACCCCGGACACCGCCAGCAGCGGCAAACCCATCGCTTTCACCATTGTGTGCAGCGGCTCTATTTGTGCGCGCAGATCGTCAGGCATTGGCGGACGATGAGACTTGTAGTCTTCGAATAATTCATCACGGAAGGTTTTCCCCTTCGCATCAAAAACAACGGCCGCATGGGTTGGTTGATACTGAAGGATCAGGCTGCGCAGCATGTTTAACACGCCGTACATCGCGCCGGTAGGCTCTCCTGCGCTATTGGTCAGAGGAGGAAACGCATGATACGCCCGATAAAGGTAAGAAGAGCCGTCGACGAGAATAAGAGGGTTTTCTGGGATCTGAACCATAATGTCCGTGCCTTTAATCAATTTATGGGTAAAGGATGCCACAGAAGGATGAAAACATCAGTTTTTAGCGCCGATTACAGAAAAAGATTTTGCGATCGTGAGGATCGCTCGCAAATTTCAATCTGTGGATAAGTTTGTGCATATTTTTGCTTCATATGAATAAGAGCCATAAAAATTATATCCAGCATTCTATTTTTATATTTAATATCAGTTAGTTGATTATTGATCCGGGATCTCTGGTGTCAACTAATGACAATTTACTCCATGTGGATATAAGCCTTGCCATTCCCACCATCATAGTGAAATCGTCTGCGGTTGCGTAAAAGCCTCAGGCTCGCGGTATGAAAGCGCCATTATTCTGTCTGTTTTCTGGTAAAATCAGCGCCCAGCGCCGGAAACCGGCCGCACCTTACAGCTAACTATCTGAAAAAGCTCATTATGTTGAGATTACTCGCTGCGATAACATTATTGTTAAGCATCATTTTAACTATTCTGGTTACCATCGCCTGTTCTGTGCCGATTATTGTCGCCGGAATAATTAAACTGCTGTTGCCTGTTCCCGCTGTCTGGCGAGCGGTTTCTGCATTTTGTAACTTTATGATGTACTGTTGGTGCGAAGGTTTGGCCATACTGCTCTACCTGAACCCGCGCCTGAAGTGGGATGTCGAAGGCCTGGAAAGGCTGAACAAAAAGAACTGGTATTTGCTGATCTGTAATCACCATAGCTGGGCAGATATCGTGGTTTTATGCGTGTTGTTCCGCAAACATATCCCGATGAACAAATACTTCCTGAAACAGCAACTGGCCTGGGTGCCTTTTATTGGTCTGGCCTGCTGGGCGCTGGATATGCCGTTTATGAAGCGCTATTCGCGCAGCTATCTGATCCGCCATCCTGAACGCCGCGGTAAAGATGTCGAAACCACGCGTCGCTCATGTGAAAAGTTTCGGGCACATCCAACTACCATCGTTAACTTTGTTGAAGGCTCGCGTTTTACAGAAGATAAACGCCAGCAAACGCGATCACCTTATCAGAACTTATTACCCCCGAAGGCCGCGGGCATTGCGATGGCGCTTAACGTATTAGGGGAACAGTTCGATAAGCTGCTTAACGTCACCTTATGCTACCCGGAAAACGATAAGACGCCATTCTACGACATGCTCAGCGGCAAGCTGACACGAATCGTTGTGCGAGTCGATCTGGTGCCTGTGGATGCAGAGCTGCATGGTGATTACGTTAACGATAAGAATTTCAAACGTCGTTTCCAGCTTTGGCTCAATACACTCTGGAAAGATAAAGACGAGCAGATAAACAACATAAAATCTTCATACAAAAACGCCGGTCAATGACCGGCGTTTTTTTCTTACTTCTTCTCAACCAGATATTTCACGGTATCTGCATACTGTTGTACGAAGATATCCATGCTGCTGGTGTCCATGCCCTGCATGTTCAGCTGGTATTTGCCGTTAACATACATCGCCGGAACACCCTGCAATTGCAGGTCGGCTGCGGCTTTCTCTTGCTGAGCAACCAGAGATTTCACCACGAAGCTGTTCCAGGCCGCGTCATAATCTTCACCCTTCACGCCTGCATCAACAAATACCTTACGGATATCGGCAGTGGTTTGTACGGTCTGGGTTTTCTGTACCGCTTCAAACATTGGGGAGGAGATCTTGTCTTCCACACCCAGGGCAATGGCAACCGCCCACGCCTGAGTCAGGTCTTTGCCCAATGGGCCCAGAAACTCAACGTGGTACTTGGTCATTTTGGTGCCTTCTGGCAGCTTTTTCTTCACGTTGTCAGAAACATGCAGCACCTGCTCAAACTCATAGCAGTGCGGGCAATAAAACGAGAAGAATTCCAGAACCTGTGGCTCACCCGCTACTGGCTTCTCGAGTGTGATGAACTGCTTGCCGTCGGTAAACTGAGCAGCAGAAGCGCTAAATGCCAGAATCATACCTGCCAGCGCCAGCCAAATTTTTTTCATGATCAACTTTCTCCTGGGTGTGTCCAATTAATACATCGGCGTTAATTGCAGAGGGGGTTCCTGAAGAACCTTAACCTGCTCGGTAAATGTGGATATCTGGTTGCGCCAGTAATCCTCCCCGGTAAGCCACGGGAAATTTCGGGGAAATGCGGGGTCATCCCAACGCCTGATTAACCATGCGAGATAATAAACAAAACGCATCGCACGTAAAGGTTCAATCAAGGCAATTTCGTCTGAATTAAAGGGACTAAACTCTTCATAAGCTTCAATGATGGTTTCAAGCTGCATACGCTGCTCGGCTTTGTCACCATTAAGCAGCATCCACAGATCCTGAACGGCGGGGCCCATTCGGGCATCGTCCAGGTCAACAAACAGTGGGCCATCACGCCAGAGAATATTACCGGCATGGCAATCCCCATGCAGGCGAAGCACTGGAATATCGTCGCGCCAGCATGGCGTCACCGCATCGATAAGTTTATCCGTCGCAGTGAGAAAATTATCTTTCAGCATTGCCGGAATAAGCGCTGACGATTCGAATACCTGACGTGGCTCCAGAAGATATTCCTGAATGCCCATGGTCGGACGAGCAATAAACGGTTTTTTACGGCCAGTCTGATGGATTCGCCCAAGATAACGCGCCACCCATTCCATCTGATCGATATTATCGGCTTCAAACTGGCGGCCACCCAGGCTGGGAAATACAGCAAAGTAGAATCCCTGGTGGGTGAGCAACGTCTGGTTATTGAATTTCAGTGGTGCGGCAACAGGGACATCGTCCTCCAGCAGATCGTGGGCAAACTGATGTTCTTCCTGAATTTGTTCAGCGGACCAGCGCTCAGGGCGATAGAATTTAACGACAAAACGCTGCCGATCCTCGTCCTGAAATTGATAGACGCGGTTTTCGTAGCTATTTAAGGGAGTTAACCCGGAATCCACCCGAATACCCTGCTCAAAGAGGGCATCCATAATGGTATCCGGGTGCAATGTCTGGAAAGTAAAAGCCTGGTCGTTCATCCGATCATCCGGAAAATATACGAATGATTCAGGATATCATCTTGTGGCGATTTCGGAGTCGGCGCTTACAAGCTTTTACTCTTTAATTACGCCACGTGCGCGCAGTAATGCGGTTTTAAAATCTTCCTCATAATCTTTCTGAATACCCGGAATAACAGCATCTTTTGCGGAGTCGCGCATTTTAAGGTGATAGATCAGGATGTCATCAGAAAGGTCCGTCAATTCACCGTCATAACCTGACTCTTTCGCCAGTTTCTGCAAAAATTGCATCAGATTCAGCTCTGGCTCTTTTTGCCAGGCCGGCTGGAGGAGTTCAATAACTTCATTCAGACGTTTACATTTCATGGTGGTGCTCCTTTCATTTAGAAAGACACGTTAGCAGGGTCAATCCCACAATAAAAGAGGCGATATTTGTGAATCGACATCAGGAAATTACCGGAGTCGTTCTGGCAGGTGGAAGAGCAACGCGCATGGGAGGGAAAGATAAGGGGCTTGAGGCGCTAAACGGTAAGCCCTTATGGAAATATGTCGCCGATACCCTGTCAGGCCAGGTGGAATCAATCGCCATTAGCGCTAACCGCAATATTGATATTTATCAGCGCAGTGGGTTTACCGTCTATCAGGATAACCTTGCGGATTACCCGGGCCCTTTGGCTGGAATGCTCTCGGTGATGCAGCAATCCCAGGGAGAGTGGTTTCTCTTTTGCTCGTGCGATACGCCTTTTATTCCGTCTTGCCTGGTTGAGCGCATGGCGATGCAACGAGGCGAATCACCCGTTGTCTGGGTGCATGATGGTGAACGAGATCATCCGACAATTGCATTAATTAACAAAACGTTAGTCCCTGACCTGCAAACGTATCTTGCGGCGGGAGAACGGCGGGTGATGGTATTTATGCGCCAGTCTGGCGGGCATTCAGTTGATTTTAGCGATCTGAAGTCGGCGTTTATCAATGTGAATACAACGGAAGATCTACAGATGATGCAGGTTAAACAATGACACCGGTTTTAGCCATTTCAGCATGGAGTGGAACAGGTAAAACCACACTCCTGAAAAAACTGATACCCGCTCTTTGCGACAGAGGTATCCGCCCGGGATTAATCAAACATACTCATCACAATATGGACGTAGATAAACCCGGCAAAGACAGCTACGAACTTCGCAAAGCAGGTGCAGCGCAGACGATGGTGGCCAGTAGCCAGCGCTGGGCATTAATGACAGAAACGCCTGATGAAGCACCGCTGGATCTCGCTTATCTGGTCAGTCGGATGGATCATTCGTTGCTGGATTTGGTCCTGGTAGAAGGATTTAAGCATGAAGCTGTACCGAAAATACTGCTTTTCAGACGCGACGCGGGGCACGATATCGCTGAATTAACGCTTGATGAACATGTTATTGCAGTGGCCAGCGATATTGGGTTAGACCTGCCTGTACCTGTGCTGGATTTGAATGATGTGGATGGGATTGCAGAGTTTATTGTGATGTGGAGTGCGGTCTGACTCGCCGGGCCTATAAAAACCAGTGGTTCAGAAA
>NZ_LXES01000016.1 GCF_001654845.1 Enterobacter soli ATCC BAA-2102
AACGCGGCTTTCGCTCAACGTTGCGAGGTGGCGTATATTACGCTTTCCTCATTCAGAGTCAAGCGTTTATTTTCACTTTTCTCTGTTGGCGTTCATCTCTGAACCCCGCTAACCCGGCGGCTTGTAAGCCGTTGTTCCGTGTCAGTGGAGGCGCATTATAGGGAGTTATTCTGAAGTGACAAGAGGAAATTTAAAAAAAGTTTCTGACCGTGTTTTTTTTCACCAAAACCTACGTAATCAAGCTACAAATTGTTCTATTTGATGTATTTGCAACCACAATCACACTCCAGATGGCATACTTACCAGCATGAACAAATAAGGAATAAGAGCGATGCCCTTAAGCGCACAACAGCTGGCAGCACAAAAAAACTTATCGTATGTGCTGGCAGAAAAGCTGGCTCAGCTGATCTTAGCGGGTAAATATGCCCCTGGTTGTATCTTGCCAGGTGAAATGGAACTGGGTGAACAGTTTGGGGTAAGCCGTACAGCCGTTCGCGAAGCGGTGAAAACATTAACGGCCAAAGGGATGGTATTACCACGCCCGCGCATCGGGACTCGCGTTATGCCGCAGGGCAACTGGAATTTCCTCGACCAGGAGCTGCTCTCCTGGTGGATGACGGAAGATAACTTCCATCAGGTTGTCGATCATTTCCTGGTGATGCGCAGCAGTCTTGAGCCGCAGGCCTGCCTGCTTGCCGCCACGCTAGGTAGTGCAGAACAGAAGGCAGAGCTGAACACCTTAATGGAAGAGATGGTCTTCCTGAAGAAGCACTTCAATCGCGAACGCTGGGTTGAAGTGGACATGGCCTGGCACGAGCACATCTATTATATGAGCGGCAATCCGTTCCTGACCTCGTTTGCATCTCTGTTCCATTCGGTTTATCACACCTACTTTACCTCTATTACCCAGGACGAAGTGGTGAAGCTGGATCTGCATCAGGCCATTGTTGATGCGATTCAGGACAGTGACGGGCAACGCGCCCTGAGTGCATGTCAGGCATTGCTGGCAGCACCAAACCACCAGCAGGAAAATAAATGACCGAGAAAAAAGCACGCAGCATGGCCGGATTGCCGTGGATTGCAGCCATGGCGTTCTTTATGCAGGCACTGGATGCCACCATCCTTAATACCGCTCTCCCCGCGATTGCCCACAGTCTTAACCGCTCCCCGCTGGCGATGCAGTCTGCCATTATCAGTTATACCCTGACGGTGGCAATGCTTATCCCGGTGAGCGGCTGGCTGGCAGATCGCTTCGGCACCCGCAAAGTATTTATGCTGGCCGTGACCCTGTTTACCCTCGGCTCCCTGGCCTGTGCACTTTCTACATCCTTAACGCAACTGGTCATCTTTCGCGTACTTCAGGGGGTTGGCGGGGCGATGATGATGCCCGTGGCGCGCCTGGCACTATTGCGGGCCTATCCGCGCAGCGAACTGCTTCCCGTGCTTAACTTCGTTACCATGCCTGGGTTGGTTGGCCCGATCCTGGGCCCGGTCCTGGGCGGCGTGCTTGTGACCTGGGCAAGCTGGCACTGGATATTCCTGATTAACATTCCGATTGGTATCGCAGGGCTTCTCTACGCCCGCAAATATATGCCGAACTTCACCACCCCCAAACGCAGCTTTGATATGGGGGGCTTTTTCCTGTTTGGCCTGAGCCTGGTGCTGTTCTCCAGCGGGATGGAGTTATTTGGCGAGAAGATCGTGGCAACGTGGATAGCGGTATCCATTATTCTCAGCGGCATTCTGCTTTTGCTTCTTTATATACGTCATGCACGCCGTCACCCGACACCACTAATCTCTTTATCTCTCTTTAATACGCGAACATTTTCAGTGGGTGTTGCCGGAAACATTGCCTCTCGGCTGGGTACAGGTTGCGTTCCCTTTCTGATGCCGCTGATGTTGCAGGTCGGTTTTGGTTACCCGGCGTTGATTGCCGGCTGCATGATGGCCCCCACGGCGATGGGGTCGATTCTGGCGAAATCGACTGTAACTCAGGTGCTGCGCTGGTGCGGTTATCGTAAGACGCTGGTTGGTGTGACCGTGTTTATCGGCCTGATGATTGCACAGTTCTCGCTGCAATCCGCAGCATTACCGGTCTGGATGCTGATCCTGCCGCTGTTTGTTCTGGGCATGGCGATGTCTACGCAGTTCACCTCGATGAATACCATCACGCTGGCAGACCTGACGGATGAGAACGCCAGCAGCGGGAACAGCGTACTGGCGGTGACTCAACAGTTGTCGATAAGCCTGGGGGTAGCCGTGAGTGCGGCGGTACTGCGGTTCTATGAAGGATTCGACAGCGCAAACACCGTCGAGCAATTCCATTACACCTTTATCACGATGGGCGCGCTTACCGTTGTCTCTGCACTGGTCTTTATGTTGCTAAAACCCAAAGATGGTCGAAACCTGATCAAAGAGCGCCATAAACCAAAGGCTAAACCGAACCCCGTTCCATCAGAACAGGAGTAAGCTGCAAACGTTGCTGTTGCAGCGCGGGCTGTGCCATACGATGAATCAACACATCGATGGCCAGCTCGCCCAGCTCATCCTTGGGCTGATGGATGGTGGTAAGCGGCGGCGTCATATAGCGCGCCAGTTCGATGTCATCGTAGCCGATCACCGCCATATCATCTGGAATGCTCAGTCCGGCCTGATACAACGCCTGATAAGCACCAAATGCCATCGCATCGTTACCAATAAATACCGCCTGCGGACGTTGTGTTTGTGCCAGCAGCTTTTGCATGGCCTCTAAACCGCCGTTAAATTCAAAGTCACCGGTAATGCAATATCCCTCAGGAATGGAAAGCCCTGCCCGCGCCATCGCGGAAAGGTATCCTTCAAGACGTAACCGGGCCGGCGTTTTATCCAGCGGCCCCGTGATACAGGCAATACTGGTGTAGCCTTTATTGATCAGGTATTGCGTTGCCATATCGCCACCCAGCAACGAGTTATCCTGAATCAGGTCGCTGGTGCCATCGAACGGTGCCCAGTCCATCATCACCGTAGGAATAGAAGGGTAGCGCTGAATAATCTCTTTCGAGGGCTGATGCGTTTCGGTACACAGCAGTAGTAGCCCGTCGACGCGTTTTTGCATCAGCGTTTCAAGGTTACGGTTCATGCGCTGCTCATCGCCTTCGGTATTACACAACACCAGGCTGTAGCCGCGCTCAAAGCAGCTGCGTTCGACGCCGCGCACAAGTTCAGAATAGAAAGGGTTGGTACTGGCGGTAATGAGCATCCCGATGGTACGGGTCTGGTTGAGCTTCAGACTACGGGCCAGCGCCGACGGCGCATAGTTGAGATCTTTTACTGCGGCTTCGACTTTTTCCCGAATCGCCTCACTGACAAAGCGATCGTTATTGATAACGTGGGAGACAGTAGAAGTAGAAACGCCCGCCATGCGGGCGACATCTTTCATTGTGGCCAAGCGTTACCCCTGCTGACTTAAGAATTCATCGATCTCTTTACGCCACGGAACGGAAGGCTGCGCACCTTTGCGGGTGACCGCGATAGCGGCAGCGGCATGAGCAAAACGAATAGCCTGATCCTGCGCCTTACCTTCCAGCAACGCCGTCACCAGCGCACCGTTAAAGGTATCCCCGGCCGCAATGGTATCAATCGCTTCCACCTTAAAGCCCGGCACGCGACGGCCTTCGCCGTTGACGCTGGCCCACACACCGCGGCTGCCGAGGGTAATGATAACGTTGCCGATACCTTTGTCGTGCAGAGCTTTCGCCGCACGCGCCGCATCGTCGTCATTTTCCACACGAATACCGGTCAGCTTTTCAGCTTCGGTTTCGTTAGGGGTGATGATATCCACCAGCGCCAGGAGCTCATCAGATAATACACGGGCAGGCGCCGGATTAAGTACGACAGTGGTATGATTTTCATGCGCAATTTTGGCCGCAGCCAGTACGCTTTCCACCGGGGACTCCAGCTGCATTAATAATGCTTCTGCACTGGCAATAATGTCGCGCTGCGCTTCAACGCGTTCGGTTGTCAGCGCCGCATTAGCCCCAGCATGAATACCGATGACATTCTCACCTTCCGCATTAACGAAAATCAGCGCTACGCCTGTTGATTCCCCGGCCACCACGCTTACTGGCGCAATATCGATGTTGTCGCTTGCCAGTTGTTTACGTACGCGTTCACCCGTGTCGTCATCACCCGTACAGGCAATAAACGCAATCTGTGCGCCGCTGCGACCGGCAGCAACAGCCTGGTTTGCGCCTTTGCCGCCAAATGCCACCTGGTACTGGTTACCGGTGACGGTTTCGCCAGGTGTCGGGAAAGATTCAAGGTTAAGAATGTGATCGGCATTGATACTGCCAAGAACAACGAGGTTGCCAGCGGTTTTCATGTATGAGGTGTCCATCTGAGAGCGCCACCGGGATTAACCGGTGGCGTATGCCACACTTTTCTTTGTATTTGTCCATCAGGCCGCCAGTGACGGCCTGAATCGCATATTACTGCTTGATGACCAGTTTCAGGTCAACTGGATATTTTGCCTGAACCTTTTCGCCCTTCAGCACTTTATCAGCAGTCTGAACACCTGTTGCGCCAATCTGCTCAGGCAGCTGAGCGATGGTCGCAGCCAGTTTGCCATCATTTACTGCTTTTTCACCATCCGGAGTACCGTCAAACCCGACAACCATCACATCAGATTTACCGGCAGTTTGCAGAGCACGCAGCGCACCCAGTGCCATTTCGTCGTTCTGTGCGAATACGGCCTGTACATCAGGATGTGCGGTCAGCAGGTTCTGCATGACGTTCAGACCTTTAGTACGATCGAAGTCGGCAGGCTGGCTGGCCAGAACGTTAAATTTGTGTGCTGCAACAGCTTGCTGGAAGCCTTCGCCACGTTCACGAGCAGCGGAGGTACCGGCAATACCCTGCAATTCAATAACTTTCGCGCCTTCACCGGCTTTCTTCGCGATGTAATCACCCGCGATTTTGCCGCCCAGAACGTTGTCAGACGCAATGTGGCTGACGACCTCACCTTTAGATGCCTGACGGTCCAGGGTGATCACCGGGATTTTCGCCTGGTTTGCCATTTTCACGGCGTTACCCACAGCGTCGGAATCGGTTGGGTTGATCAGCAGGATTTTGGTGCCACGAACGGTCAAGTCCTGAACGTTAGCCAGTTCTTTCGCCGGGTTGTTCTGGGAATCCAGCACCACCAGGTTGTAGCCCAGTTTGTCTGCTTCTTTCTGCGCGCCATCCTTCAGAGAGACGAAGAACGGGTTGTTCAGCGTGGAGATAACCAGCGCGATGGTGTCTTTCGCCATTGCGTTAGCACTTACGGTTGCGCTCAGCGCCACAGCAGAAACCAGGGTAGCCAGTTTTTTCATGTTCATATCTAAGATGTCCTGTAGTGTCGTCAGTTACTGTTTTTTGTTGTCTACCAGTACCGCCAGCAAAATCACCACTGCTTTAACGATCATCTGGTAATAGGAGGAAACACCTAATAAATTCAAACCATTATTCAGGAAACCGAGGATCAGTGCGCCGATCAATGTCCCAACAATGCGACCTTTACCGCCCGCAAGACTCGTACCGCCCAGAACCACTGCCGCAATGGCATCCAGCTCATAACCTGTACCCGCCGTAGGTTGCGCAGAAGAGAGACGCGCCACTTCGATGATGCCTGCCAGGGACGCCAGCAAGCCGCACAGGGAATAGACGATAATTTTGACTTTATTAACGCTGATACCAGAAAGGCGCGTCGCGGCTTCGTTACCACCCAGCGCATAGATATAGCGACCCAGACGGGTGTGGTGCAGCATGTACCACGCCGCCAGGAAGACGATACCCATAATCCAGACCGGCGTCGGGATACCCAGCGGGCGACCGATACCGAACCAGCCAAACAGATCGGCGTTATCCGTAAATCCGGTGTTCACCGGGCTGCCGTTGGTGTAAACCATGGTCACACCGCGCAGCAGCAGCATCATCACCAGCGTGGCGATGAACGCCTGGACGCGGCCTTTCGCCACAATCACACCAGTTACCGCGCCAATCGCCGCGCCTGCTGCCAGGGCCGCTGCAACGGCCACCAGCGCGTTGACCTCAATCCCTACAATTGAAGCCGCAATCGCACCGGTGAGCGCCAACAAGGAACCGACGGACAGGTCGATCCCCGACGTCAAAATCACCAGCGTCATGCCGACCGCCAT
The DNA here is from genome assembly GCF_001654845.1 of Enterobacter soli ATCC BAA-2102. Taxonomy (GTDB): domain Bacteria; phylum Pseudomonadota; class Gammaproteobacteria; order Enterobacterales; family Enterobacteriaceae; genus Enterobacter; species Enterobacter soli. The sequence goes on from NZ_LXES01000016.1 coordinate 6,177, forward strand.
AATGGCGTTCACGGAAGTCTGCTGAAGAATGTTGAACAGGTTATTAACGGTGAAAAAGTTTGGGCTCATGGTCGACACAATCGCAATCAGCACCAGCAGGGCAATCAGCGATTTTTGTTCCAGCAGCCAAGCCTTTGTGAAATAACGGCGACCAGAAACAGCCTGGGTAGTCATCTTCTTACTCCTGATTCACGCGATTAAGCTTGCCCACAGCGGCAGCCATCAGAACTTCCTGGGTGGCCTGCTCGCGAGTGAATTCACCGCCGAGATGCCCTTCATGCATGACGATAATGCGATCGCTCATGCCTAATACTTCTGGCATCTCGGAAGAGACCAGAATGATGCTCAGACCGTCGGCCTTAAACTGGTTAATCAGCTGATAGATCTCTTTTTTCGCGCCCACGTCCACACCACGGGTTGGCTCATCAAGGATCAGCACTTTCGGGCGCGTCATCAGACCACGCGCAATCGCCACCTTCTGCTGATTACCGCCGGACAACAGGCCGATTGCCTGCTCCATCGACGGGGTTTTGACGTTAAAGAGACGGATAAAATCGCTGACCGCCTGCTGCTCGTCTTTGTGCTTCAGGGTGCCACCGCTATGGCTGAAATAGCGCAGTGCAGTAAGAGACATGTTCTCTTTCACCGACATGCCCAGCACTAAGCCGTCGCGCTTACGGTCTTCAGAAATATAGACGATGCCATTCGCCAGACCATCTTGCGGAGAGCGAGTGACAACTTCATGGCCATCAAGAGTGACGTAACCGCTGGTGCGCGGCAGTGCCCCGTAGAGCACTTTCATCAGCTCGGTACGCCCCGCGCCCATCAGGCCCGCCACGCCGAGGATTTCCCCCTGACGCAGGGTAAAGGTCACATCGTTCACACCCGGGCCGCAGAGGTTGTCCACCTTCAGGCGGATTTCACCCGGCGCTTTATCCAGATGCGGGTACTGATCTTCGAGCTTACGTCCCACCATCATTTCGATCAGGGTATCTTCGGTCAGCGAAGCCACTTCGCGCTCGGCAATAAACTGCCCGTCGCGGAAGACGGTGACGTCGTCGCAAATCTCGAAGATCTCTTTCATGCGGTGAGATATATAGACAATCCCGCGCCCCTGCGATTTCAGCTCGCGGATAACACGGAACAGAGATTCGGTTTCGGTATCGGTCAGGGCGTCGGTCGGTTCATCCATAATGATGACCTTCGACTCAAAGCTCAGCACCTTAGCGATTTCCACCATCTGCTGATCGCCAATGGAGAGGTCGCCCACCAGGCGGTCGCTTTTAAAGCGCAGGTTCAGCTTCGCCAGCAGTTTGTCCGCTTCGGCGTACATCGTTTTCCAGTCGATTTTGCCAAACCGGTTAACAAACTCGCGGCCGAGGAAGATGTTCTCCGCAATGGTGAGTTGCGGGATCAGGTTCAGCTCCTGGTGGATAATGCCGATACCGGCTTCCTGGGATGATTTCGGGCCGTTGAAGGTGGTTTCTTTACCCAGCCAGGTGAGTGAGCCGGCATCGCGTTGATAGATACCGGTCAGCACTTTCATCATGGTGGATTTGCCAGCGCCGTTTTCACCCACCAGCGCCATCACGCGCCCGGCGTATACGTTCAGCGCGGCACCGGAGAGGGCTTTTACGCCAGGGAACGATTTATCGATCCCTTTGAGTTGCAATAATGCGTCCATGATGGCCTCAGAAGGTGACGCCAGCACAGAGAATAATATTCGCATACGGGGAACACTCCCCGCTGCGAATCACCGCCTGACTGTCTGCGGTTTGTTGTTTGAACTGTTCGTGCGTTGTGTAACGAATTTCTATGGTGTTTCCCTGGTGTTGTTGCAGTTGCTCAATGTGGCTGAGCAACGTTTCGTGGAGTTGCGGATTATGTTGTTTGATCTCCGTCGCGAGAATGGCTGCCTCAACCTGCATCTCCGCGGTCACCACGTCCAGTACCTGCATAAACGAAGGAACACCCTGCGTTAACGCCATATCAATACGGGTTGTGCTGTGCGGAACCGGTAAGCCTGCATCGCAAACCACCAGCGTATCGGTATGCCCAAGACGGGAAATAACCGATGAGATTTCTGAGTTGAGTACAGTGCCTTTCTTCATTTTCTTGCTCCACTAGCGAAACGTTTCGCTGAAAATAGTGTAGACCCACTGGTGTTCAGAAAACCATCATGACGTAACAGATTTGTGATCAACGTCGAAACGTTTCGCTAAGTGAAATGTGGAGAGGTAAATGCAAAACGGTAACCCTCAGGTTACCGTTTTTATGTTTGCGCCCTCTCCCTGTGGGAGAGGGTCGGGGTGAGGGCATCAGGCCGCAGGAAGACTTAAATCTCGACCTGTGTCCCAAGTTCAATCACGCGGTTAGGCGGGATCTCAAACTGGTCTGGCGCACGCAGGGCGTTACGTTGCAGGATAAGGTACAGCTTGCCACGCAGACGCAGATACCACGGCCGCTTACCGATAATCAGCGACTCGTGGGACATGAAGAACGAGGTCTCCATCATACGGCAGCTCAGCCCTTCCAGACCGCAGCGGTGGAACACCTCTTCCACGTTCGGCGTTTCGCGCCAGCCGTAACTTGCCACCACGCGCCAGAAGGTTGGCGACAGCTGCTCAATCTGCACGCGACGTACGTTATGAACATACGGCGCATCTTCGGTACGCAACGTCAGCAGGATCACGCGTTCATGCAGCACTTTGTTGTGCTTGAGGTTATGCATCAGCGCGAACGGGATAACGTTCAATGCGCGCGACATATACACCGCAGTACCCGGAACACGCACCGGCGGGGATTTCTCCAGGGAAACAATCATCGCTTCCAGAGAGTTACCGTGTTCATGCATCCGACGCAGCAGACGGAAGCGTTCGCTCTTCCACGTTGTCATCACAATAAACATCACCAGACCCAGCGTCAGCGGCAGCCAGCCACCGGAAACAATCTTGTCGAGGTTGGCAGAGAACAGCGGCACGTCAATACACAGGAAGCCCACCAGAATCATTCCCACCAGGAATTTATTCCAGTGCCAGTTCCGGTACGCCACAGTTGTGGAGAGGATCGACGTCAGCACCATAGTACCGGTCACGGCGATACCGTATGCCGCAGCCAGGTTGCTGGAGTGCTCGAAACTCACGATGACAATCACCACGGCAAAGTAGAGCAGCCAGTTAATGAAAGGAATGTAGATCTGGCCCGACTCCATTTCTGAAGTGTGGATAATGCGCATTGGCGAGAGATAACCCAGACGCACGGCCTGCCTAGTCAGAGAGAACACGCCGGAAATAACCGCCTGAGACGCAATAACGGTCGCCAGGGTGGCGAGGATCAGCATCGGTACCAGCGCCCAGTCAGGTGCCAGCAGGAAGAACGGGTTCTTAATGGCTTCCGGGGTTTTGAGCAACAGCGCGCCCTGGCCAAAGTAGTTCAGCACCAGTGACGGCAGCACCACGGCAAACCATGCCACGCGGATAGGCAGTTTCCCGAAATGCCCCATGTCCGCATACAGCGCTTCAACACCGGTAATAGAAAGAACGACCGCGCCTAATGCAATAAACGAAACGGTTTTGTATTCAAGGAAGAAGTTAACAGCCCAGAGCGGGTTCAGGGCGTGCAGCACTTCCGGGTTCGCAATAATGCTGCGCAACCCCAGCGCGGCCAGGATCAGGAACCAGGCCAACATAATCGGTGCAAACAGCTTTCCGACAAGCCCGGTGCCGTGCTTCTGGATAGCAAACAGCAGCGTCAGAACAATAATGGCCAGCGGGACAACCCACGTATCAAGCTGCGGCGCGATAATTTCCAGCCCCTCTATTGCCGAGAGAACCGAAATCGCCGGGGTGATCACCACCTCACCATAGAAGAAGCTGCCGCCAATCAACCCGATGATAACCAGCACCGAGGTCATTTTGGCCGACGTGTTACGCCCGGCAAGAGACATCAGCGTCAGGATACCGCCTTCGCCTGCGTTATCTGCACGCATAACAAAGGAGAGATATTTAACGGAAACAACCAGGATCAGCAGCCAGAAGATGAGTGACAAAAAGCCAAATACAGCGTCACGTTCAACACCAAAACCAAACTGACCGGACAGACATTCACGAAGCGTATAAAGCGGGCTGGTGCCGATATCACCGTAGACAACCCCGATCGCCGCAAGCGTTATTGCGGGTAATGATTGCTTATTATCAGTGCTCATAGACTAGTCTTTTCGTTTGTATAACAAATGTGTGCTTAGTCCCTTGGCCCACAAAAAGCGCACAGTATGCACGATTAATTGCAAAATCGTACCCCTAAATGCAACCGCGTTAATGTAGCGCAAAGAAAATAGCGCCGTACTTCAGTCTATTACCAGCCCTGACTGAAACGTCTATACTCGCTTCAATTGGCCGCCACGACGGCGAAAGGATGCAAAACTATTATGGCTCACTCACATTTATTAGCAGAAAGAATTTCCCGCCTCAGCAGCGCGCTGGAAAAAGGCCTTTTCGAGCGTAGCCACGCCATTCGCCTGTGTTTACTGGCGGCGTTGAGCGGTGAAAGTGTATTTTTGCTTGGCCCGCCGGGGATCGCGAAAAGCCTGATTGCCCGTCGACTGAAGTATGCTTTCCAGAATGCCCGTGCCTTTGAATATCTGATGACCCGATTCTCTACCCCGGAAGAGGTTTTCGGTCCGCTTTCCATTCAGGCCTTAAAAGATGAAGGGCGCTATCAGCGTCTGACGGAGGGTTATCTCCCGGAAGCAGAGATAGTGTTTCTCGATGAGATCTGGAAAGCCGGCCCAGCCATTCTGAACACTCTACTTACGGCAATTAACGAGCGTCGCTTCCGTAATGGGGCCAGTGAAGAAAAAATCCCGATGCGCCTGCTGGTGGCCGCCTCCAACGAACTGCCGGAAGCCGACAACAGCCTGGAAGCACTTTACGACCGTATGCTGATCCGTCTGTGGCTGGATAAAGTCCAGGACAAATCGAACTTCCGCTCGATGCTGGTCAGCCAGCAGGATGAAAACGAAAACCCGGTATCCGCATCGCTTCAGGTCACCGACGAGGAATACCATCAGTGGCAGCAGGAGATCGGCAAAATCAAACTGCCAGATGCCGTCTTTGAGCTGATCTTCATGCTACGCCAGCAGCTCGATTTACTGCCCTCGGCGCCCTACGTTTCCGATCGTCGCTGGAAAAAAGCGATCCGCCTGTTACAGGCCAGCGCCCTGTTCAGCGGGCGCGATGCCGTTGCGCCCATTGACCTGATCCTGCTGAAAGACTGTCTGTGGCATGACGCAGAAGGCATGAACCTGATGCAACAGCAGCTTGAAATATTGATGACCGGGCAGGCCTGGGGGCAGCAGTCAATGCTCAACCAGCTCGGTGCGATTGCCCAGCGTCGGATGCAGCTCCAGCAGCAGCAAAGCGATAAAACAGCACTCAAGGTTAACCGTCTTGGCGGAATGTTTGCCCGTAAACCGCATTACGAGCTGCCGACTGAGCTCACTGCTACCTCTCTCACGCTTCTGCTCCAGCAACCGCTAAAACTCCACGATATGCAGGTGGTGCACATTACCCTTGAGCGCGAGGCGTTATCGCAGTGGCTGGATAAGGGCGGCGACATCCGCGGCAAGCTCAACGGCATTGGTTTTGCGCAGCTGCTGAATATGGAAGTTGATACCAGCCAGCATCTGGTGCTTCGCGATGTTAGCCTGCAAGGTTCCCGCCTTGCGTTACCCGGCACGGCGTCAGACAGCGTACCGGAAGAAATCAAACAGCAGTTGGAAGCGCTGGATACCGAATGGCATCAGCAACATACCCGCTTCAGCGAGCAGCAGAAGTGTCTGTTTATTCACAGCGACTGGTTAGGGCGCATTGAAGCCAGCCTTCAGGACGTGGGCGCGCAGATCAAACAGGCGCGTCAATGCTAACGCTGGATACGCTTAACGTCATGCTGGCGGTCAGTGAGGAAGGATTGATCGAAGAGGTCGTCATTACTCTGCTGGCCTCCCCACAGCTGGCGGCCTTCTTTGAAAAATTCCCCAGACTCAAAAAGGCCATGACCGACGATCTCCCGCGCTGGCGGGATAATCTGCGTAAGCGCTTAAAAGAGACGGAAGTCCCGCCTGAACTCACCGAAGAAGTGGCGTGCTATCAGCAGTGCCAGCGGTTATCCACGCCACAGTTTATTGTTCAGCTGCCACAAACCCTGACCCTGCTGGATAAAGTCCACTCTCCGTTTGCCAGCCAGGCCAGAACGCTGGTCACCGATAACGCCACCTTTACTCCGGCACTGCATACTCTGTTTTTACAGCGCTGGCGGCTCAGCCTGGTAGTGCAGGCGACAACCCTTAACCAGCAGCTGCTGGATGAAGAGCGTGAACAGCTCCTGAGCGAAGTACAAGAGCGTATGACGCTCAGCGGCCAGCTGGAGCAGGTGCTGGTGGAGAACGAAAACGCGGCCGGACGCCTGTGGGATATGAGCGCCGGGCAGTTGCGGCGCGGTGATTACCAGCTGATCGTAAAATACGGCGACTTTCTGACGCAGCAGCCAGAGCTCATGAAGCTCGCAGAGCAGTTGGGCCGCTCGCGGGAGGCAAAATCCGTCCCGAAAAAAGATGCGCCAATGGAAACATTCCGCACGCTGGTACGTGAACCGGCAACAGTGCCTGAACAGGTCGATGGGTTACAGCAGAGCGATGATATTTTGCGCCTGTTGCCTACGGAGCTGAGCACGCTGGGTATTACCGAGCTGGAGTACGAGTTTTATCGTCGGCTGGTGGAAAAGCAGTTGCTCACGTACCGGCTACATGGCGAATCCTGGCACGAAAAAATCAGCCAGCGTCCGGTGGTGCATCAGGACTTTGATGAGCAGCCACGCGGGCCTTTTATTGTGTGCGTGGATACTTCCGGTTCGATGGGCGGTTTTAATGAGCAATGCGCGAAGGCCTTTTGCCTGGCACTGATGCGCGTGGCCCTGGCCGACCGACGTCGCTGCTTTATTATGCTGTTTTCCAGTGAAGTGGTGGGTTACGAACTGACGGGGCAACAAGGCATTGAGCAGGCCATTCGTTTCTTAAGCCAGCGTTTTCGTGGTGGTACCGATATGGCGAGCTGCTTTCGCGCCATTATCGAACGTATGCAGGGTGGCGACTGGTACGATGCCGATGCGGTGGTGATCTCTGACTTTATTGCCCAGCGGCTGCCGGATGACGTGGTAAATAAAGTGAAGGTATTACAGCGCGAACATCAGCATCGTTTTCATGCTGTGGCGATGTCCGTAAACGGAAAACCCGGCATCATGCGCATCTTCGATCATATCTGGCGCTTTGATACCGGGTTGCGTAGTCGCCTGCTCAGACGCTGGCGACGCTAGTTAAAGAAGGGAACTGACGCTTTCACGAACCTGCTGTGGCCATACTCCACACTGAACCTGGCCGATGTGGTCAAGTTGCAGCAACAGCATCGTCAGGCGAGACTGACCAATACCGCCGCCGATAGTCTGCGGCATCTCTCCGCGCAGCAACGCCTGGTGCCACTCAAGCTTCAGGCGATCTTCATCACCCGTAACGGCAAGCTGGCGTTTCAGCGCAGCGGCATCAACACGGATACCCATTGAAGAAAGCTCAAATGCATCTTCAAGAACCGGGTTCCAGACCAGAATGTCACCGTTCAGGCCGGCAAATTCACTTTCGCCTGCCGTGCTCCAGTCATCGTAATCAGGTGCACGAACGTCATGACGCTTACCATCAGACAGCTTGCCGCCGATCCCCATCAGGAATACCGCACCCAGCTCTTTCGCAATTGCGCGTTCACGGCCTTTAGCATCCAGATCCGGGAAGCGGCTCAGCAGCTCCTGGCTGTGAACAAAGTGGATCGTTTCTGGCAGGAACGGTGCCAGACCAAACTCTTTGCTCACGGCGGTTTCAGTTGCTTTGATCCCAGCGTAGATCGCCTCAACGGTGGATTTCAGCGTACCAATATGGCGCTCGCCATCACCCATTACGCGCTCCCAGTCCCACTGGTCAACGTAGACAGAGTGAATAGCAGAAAGGCGGTCTTCATCGGGACGAAGGGCTTTCATGTGCGTGTAGAGCCCTTCGCCCGCGCTGAAGTCGTGTTGTCCCAGCGTTTGACGCTTCCATTTCGCCAGTGAATGAACTACTTCGAACTGAGCGTCTGGCAGTGTTTTCACTTTCACCTGAACCGCTTTTTCGCAACCAGACAAGTTATCCTGCGTCCCGTCTCCTACGCGGCTTAAGATTGGAGCCTGAACTTCAACCAGGCTGAGCTTATCTTCCAGCTGGCGGGAAAAGTGGGATTTAACGAAGCTGATCTGGCGTTGTTTTGCGATGTAAGCGGTTTTCATTATTTATACTCCTGCGTCCTGTTGGTATTGATTAAGCAACAGAAATGGCACTCAACTCAATAATCCAACAACAAAAAGCCACCTTCACTTTTGATTCGTTAAAATAAGACGCTAGAATAGAGTGATTCACTAATCTTCATAAGAAAAACCTATGGAAAATTATCAGATCGACAATCTGGACCGCGGCATCCTGGAAGCGCTAATGGCCAATGCACGCACCGCCTACGCAGAACTGGCAAAGCAGTTTGGCGTCAGCCCCGGAACCATTCACGTGCGGGTAGAGAAGATGAAACAGGCAGGGATCATTACCGGTGCACGTATCGACGTCAGCCCAAAACAACTGGGTTACGACGTGTGCTGCTTTATTGGCATCATCCTCAAGAGCGCCAAAGATTATCCCTCTGCACTGGAAAAGCTGAACGCACTCGATGAAGTCACCGAGGCGTACTACACCACCGGGCACTACAGCATCTTTATTAAAGTCATGTGCCGATCCATCGATGCGCTCCAGCAGGTACTTATCAACAAGATCCAAACAATCGATGAAATTCAGTCCACCGAGACACTGATCTCCCTGCAAAACCCGATCATGCGGACTATCCGCCCGTGATCGGGCAAATTCATTCCCACATTTTCCACAGGTAGATCCCAGCTCGTTCACAGCGTACAATGGCCGCCTCTTAATATGAGCGAGCGATCAATGGCGGACATTACTCTTATCAGTGGCAGCACCCTGGGCGGCGCGGAATACGTTGCAGAACATCTGGCCGAAAAGCTGGAAGATGCCGGTTTTTCCACGGAAACCCTGCACGGACCGTTACTGGAAGATCTTCCGACTGCCGGGATCTGGCTACTGATCACCTCTACACATGGTGCCGGCGATATCCCGGACAACCTGCAACCTTTATATGACGAACTGCTAGAGCAACAACCCGACCTGTCAGCCGTGCGTTTCGGTGCAGTCGGTATCGGCAGCCGTGAATATGACACCTTCTGTGGTGCAGTAGAGAAAGTAGAAGCCGCAGTGAAGTCATGCGGAGCCAAACAGCTCGGTGAAACGCTGAAGATCAACATCCTCGAACACGATATTCCAGAGGATCCAGCAGAGGTTTGGCTGGAAGAATGGAAAATTTTACTCAAAAACGATTAAAGATCGCGCGAACAGATGTGGATAACTCTGGTTAAAAGCTCGTATTAAGCCGTAGTTATCCCAATAACAACTCGCGTCCCGTTTTTGGCCTGTGCATAAAGTCGCGATCTGATCCCAGCTTATACGGTCCAGGATCACCGATCATTCACAGCAAACGATCCTTTCTAACTGCATGATCTTCTTTGTGAGATCGGACTTACCCACAGGGAGAGTCGATCCTAATAAGAGATCACAATAGAACAGATCTCTAAATAAAAAGATCTTCTTTTTAATAGCCCAGGATCCCAATGCTTTCTCGAAAGACTAAAGTTGAGTAGAATCCACGGCCCGGGCTTCAATCCATTTTCATACCGCTTTACGCGAGGCAGACCACCATGTTTTATCAGGATCCTTTTGACGTCATTATCATTGGCGGGGGTCATGCAGGCACTGAGGCCGCAATGGCCGCAGCGCGAATGGGTCAGCAGACCCTGCTTTTGACACACAATATCGACACGCTTGGACAGATGTCCTGTAATCCGGCGATTGGCGGCATTGGGAAAGGACACCTGGTAAAAGAAGTGGATGCACTTGGCGGCCTGATGGCGAAGGCGATCGATCATGCGGGCATTCAGTTTAGGATACTAAACGCGAGCAAAGGCCCGGCTGTCCGTGCGACCCGAGCCCAGGCAGACCGTGTGCTTTACCGCCAGGCAGTGCGTACCGCACTGGAGAACCAACCGAATCTGATGATCTTCCAGCAAGCGGTGGAAGATCTTATCGTTGAGAACGATCGTGTTGTCGGCGCGGTGACCCAGATGGGCCTCAAATTCCGCGCTAAAGCGGTGGTGCTGACTGTCGGGACATTCCTCGATGGCAAAATCCATATCGGTCTGGATAACTACAGCGGTGGCCGTGCTGGCGATCCACCGTCCATTCCGCTGTCTCGTCGTTTGCGTGAGCTGCCGCTGCGCGTCAGCCGCCTGAAAACCGGTACGCCGCCGCGTATCGATGCCCGAACCATTGATTTCAGCGTGCTGGCACAACAGCATGGTGACAACCCAATGCCGGTGTTCTCGTTCATGGGCAATGCGGCTCAGCATCCGCAGCAGGTGCCGTGCTACATCACGCACACCAACGAAAAAACCCATGACGTGATCCGTAATAACCTCGATCGCAGCCCAATGTATGCCGGCGTGATCGAAGGGATCGGCCCACGTTACTGCCCGTCGATCGAAGACAAAGTGATGCGTTTTGCCGATCGTAATCAGCACCAGATCTTCCTGGAGCCGGAAGGGCTGACCTCTAACGAAATTTATCCGAACGGTATTTCCACCAGCCTGCCGTTTGATGTGCAGATGCAAATTGTTCGCTCAATGCAAGGCATGGAGAACGCTAAAATTGTTCGTCCAGGCTACGCTATTGAATATGATTTCTTCGATCCGCGTGACCTGAAGCCAACCCTGGAGAGTAAGTTCATCCACGGGCTGTTCTTCGCAGGCCAGATCAACGGCACAACTGGTTACGAAGAAGCTGCCGCACAGGGTCTGCTTGCAGGTCTGAACGCCGCGCGCTTCTCTGCCGAGAAAGAGGGCTGGGCTCCGGGTCGTTCCCAGGCTTATCTGGGCGTGCTGGTCGACGATCTTTGTACCCTGGGCACCAAAGAGCCGTACCGTATGTTTACGTCCCGCGCGGAATATCGTCTGATGCTGCGCGAAGACAACGCCGATCTGCGTCTGACCGAAATGGGTCGTGAGCTGGGTCTGGTGGATGACGAACGCTGGGCGCGTTTCAACGAGAAGCTGGAACGCATTGAGCAGGAACGTCAGCGCCTGAAAACAACGTGGGTGAATCCACAGGCAGAGACTGCTGCCGAAGTGAACGCTCACTTGACTGCACCGCTCTCACGCGAAGCCAGCGGTGAAGATTTGCTGCGTCGCCCGGAAGTGACCTATGAGAACCTGGTCAAACTGACCGCGTTCGCGCCGGGTCTTGAAGACGCTGAAGCGGCAGAGCAGGTCGAAATTCAGGTGAAATACGAAGGCTACATCGCGCGTCAGCAGGATGAGATCGAAAAACAGCAGCGTAACGAAAATACGTTGCTGCCGGAAATGCTGGACTATCGCCAAGTGACTGGTCTTTCCAACGAAGTGATCGCCAAGCTTAACGATCATAAGCCTGTGTCGATCGGCCAGGCATCTCGTATCTCCGGCGTCACACCTGCCGCGATTTCGATTCTGCTGGTGTGGTTGAAAAAACAAGGCATGTTGCGCCGCAGCGCGTAAGTGCTAAGAGAATTGCCCGGTGGCGCTGCGCTTACCGGGCCTACATGATCCCGTAGGGCGGGTAAGCGAAGCGCGACCCGCCTTTTAGCATCTCAACAGGTATTCACCGTGCTCAATAAACTCTCTCGTCTGCTGGATGAAGCAGGTATTTCGCTCACTGATCACCAGAAAAATCAGCTGGTGGCCTATGTCGATATGCTGAACAAATGGAACAAAGCGTACAACCTGACTTCCGTACGCGATCCCAACGAGATGCTCGTTCGCCATATTCTCGATAGCATCGTGGTTGCCCCGTATCTGCAAGGTGAGCGCTTTATCGACGTCGGAACGGGTCCGGGCCTGCCTGGTGTGCCGCTGTCGATTGTTCGTCCTGAGAGCCATTTCACGCTGCTGGACAGCCTTGGGAAACGCGTACGTTTCCTGCGCCAGGTGCAGCATGAATTGCAGCTTGATAACATCACACCGGTGCAGAGCAGGGTAGAGGAGTTTCCGGCTGAACCACCGTTTGACGGTGTTATCAGCCGCGCATTTGCATCACTCAACGATATGGTGAGTTGGTGTAAGCATTTGCCTGCGCAAAATGGCCGTTTTTATGCGCTGAAAGGGCAGTTGCCTGCTGAGGAAATTGAACAGCTTCCTGTTGGTTTTTCAGTCGAAACTATTGAGAAATTAAACATTCCTCAGCTCGATGGCGAACGCCATCTGGTGATAATTAAGCCAAACAATTTTTAAAAAATTAATAAAAAATGTGGAATTTGTGCTGTTCTTAGAGTGTTAAAAAACAGCACAACTAACGAGATTTTACTGAAGTTAATTTAACCTTGTTGTTACCGTGGATTTTCTTTGAGTTAACCTAATTGGCATGGTTGCCCTGGAGAATAATCAACCACGAAAATATCAGCCTGCTAAAAGTGAAAAGTGGCAATAAGGTGAGGATGTTAAATATTTATTAAGAATGTCAATAAAAGGTTTTTGTTGTATACAGGGCTGTTTTGAAAAAAGTTACGACAATTTATCTTTAATATCATAAAGATGAAATAAACCGATTTACGTCTTTGATAAATACAACCTTATCGTAAATGTGTATTTTGTGATCTCGTGCACGCTTTATCGTCAACGTTTTCGCGCTGTTTGCAGTTTTGTTGGAAGGCCTGCGGTTTCACGAAAAGTTAAAAAATAGCGGTGGGGAAAAATATTTAAACATTTATTCACCTTTTCGCTACTTAATGTTTGAAATCACGGGGGCGCACCGTATAATTTGTCCGCTTTTTGATGCTTGACTCTGAGCCTTAAAGGACGTTTTATACGACACGCGACATACCTCGAAGGGAGCAGGAGTAAAAACGTGATGTCTGTGTCGCTCTTGAGTAGAAACGTTGCTCGTAAGCTTCTGTTCATTCAGTTTCTGGCTGTGATAGCAAGTGGACTGCTGTTTAGCCTCAAAGACCCCTTCTGGGGCATCTCCGCCGTGTGCGGGGGTTTGGCGGTGGTTTTGCCAAACGTGTTGTTTATGATTTTTGCCTGGCGTCATCAGGCGCATACACCTGCCAAAGGCCGCGTGGCCTGGTCCTTCGCTCTCGGCGAAGTGTGTAAGGTGTTGCTGACCTTTGCTCTACTGGTGATGGCGCTGGCGGTTTTGAAAGTGGTATTCATGCCGCTGATAGCAACGTGGGTTTTGGTGCTGGTGGTACAAGTTCTGGCTCCAGCTGTAATCAACAACAAAGGGTAAAAGGCATCATGGCTTCAGAAAATATGACGCCGCAGGATTACATAGGTCACCATCTGAATAACCTTCAGTTGGACCTGCGTACATTCTCGCTGGTCGATCCGCATAACCCCCCGGCCACCTTCTGGACGATCAACATCGACTCCATGTTCTTCTCGGTGGTTTTGGGTCTTCTGTTCCTGGCCATGTTCCGCGGTGTTGCTAAAAGAGCGACCAGCGGTGTTCCAGGGAAATTCCAGACCTTCATCGAAATGATCATCGGCTTTGTCCATGGCAGCGTGAAAGACATGTACCATGGCAAGAGCAAGCTGATTGCTCCGCTGGCCCTGACCGTGTTCGTTTGGGTATTCCTGATGAACCTGATGGACCTTCTGCCTATCGATTTCATTCCGTGGATTGGCGAACACGTCTTCGGTCTGCCTGCACTGCGCGTGGTTCCGTCTGCTGACGTGAACATCACTCTGTCGATGGCGCTCGGTGTATTCATCCTGATTCTTTTCTACAGCATCAAAATGAAAGGCGTAAGCGGCTTTGTGAAAGAGCTTACCTTGCAGCCGTTCAACCACTGGGCGTTTATTCCGGTCAACCTGATCCTGGAAGGCGTTAGCCTGCTGTCCAAACCTGTTTCACTGGGTCTGCGACTGTTCGGCAACATGTATGCGGGTGAGCTGATTTTCATTCTGATCGCGGGTCTTCTGCCGTGGTGGTCACAGTGGATTCTTAATGTGCCGTGGGCCATTTTCCACATCCTGATCATTACGCTGCAAGCCTTTATCTTCATGGTTCTGACGATTGTCTATCTGTCGATGGCGTCTGAAGAGCACTGATTCTTTACCAACACTACTACGTTTTAATTGAAACAAACTGGAGACTGTCATGGAAAACCTGAATATGGATCTGCTGTACATGGCTGCCGCTGTGATGATGGGTCTGGCGGCTATCGGTGCTGCGATCGGTATCGGCATCCTCGGGGGTAAATTCCTGGAAGGCGCAGCGCGTCAACCGGATCTGATTCCTCTGCTGCGTACTCAGTTCTTTATCGTTATGGGTCTGGTGGATGCTATCCCAATGATCGCTGTAGGTCTGGGTCTGTACGTGATGTTTGCTGTCGCGTAGTAGTAGTTTTAAAACCCTAAGCCACAGAAATTAAAGAGGTATTGTGCTGTGAACATGAACGCAACAATCCTCGGCCAGGCCATCGCGTTTATTCTCTTTGTCTGGTTCTGCATGAAGTATGTATGGCCGCCATTAATGGCTGCCATCGAAAAACGTCAGAAAGAAATTGCTGACGGTCTGGCTTCCGCAGAACGCGCTAAGAAAGATTTGGACCTTGCACAGGCCAACGCGACAGACCAGCTGAAAAAAGCGAAAGCTGAAGCTCAGGTAATCATTGAACAGGCTAACAAACGCCGTTCTCAGATCCTGGACGAAGCCAAAGCTGAAGCAGAACAGGAACGTACTAAGATCGTGACACAAGCTCAGGCTGAAATTGATGCTGAGCGTAAACGTGCTCGTGAAGAACTGCGTAAGCAGGTTGCGATTCTGGCTGTTGCTGGCGCCGAGA
Organism: Enterobacter soli ATCC BAA-2102; assembly: GCF_001654845.1. GTDB lineage: Bacteria > Pseudomonadota > Gammaproteobacteria > Enterobacterales > Enterobacteriaceae > Enterobacter > Enterobacter soli. The sequence goes on from NZ_LXES01000016.1 coordinate 21,242, forward strand.
AGATCATCGAACGTTCCGTGGATGAAGCTGCTAACAGCGACATCGTGGACAAACTTGTCGCTGAACTGTAAGGAGGGAGGGGCTGATGTCTGAATTTGTTACGGTAGCTCGCCCCTACGCCAAAGCAGCTTTTGACTTTGCTGTCGAACACCAAAATGTCGATCGCTGGCAGAACATGCTGGCGTTTGCCGCTGAGGTGACGAAAAACGAACAAATGGCTGAGTTGCTTTCCGGTGCGTTAGCGCCAGAAACCCTCGCCGCGTCGTTTATCGCCGTGTGCGGGGAGCAGCTGGATGCCAACGGCCAGAACCTGATTAAGGTTATGGCTGAAAACGGTCGTCTGCGTGTGCTCCCGGATGTTCTTGAGCAGTTCGAGCACTTACGTGCCCTTAGTGAAGCAACTGCAGAAGTCGAAGTGACTTCCGCGACTGAACTGAGTGACGAACAGCTTGCGAAAATCACCGCCGCGATGGAAAAACGTCTGTCACGCAAAGTTAAGCTGAATTGCAAAATCGATAAGTCTGTAATGGCAGGCGTAATCATCCGTTCGGGTGATATGGTCATTGATGGCAGCGTACGCGGCCGTCTTGAGCGCCTTGCAGACGTCTTGCAGTCTTAAGGGGACTGGAGCATGCAACTGAATTCCACCGAAATCAGCGAACTGATCAAGCAGCGCATTGCTCAGTTCAGTGTTGTGAGCGAAGCTCATAACGAAGGTACTATTGTTTCTGTAAGTGACGGTGTTATCCGCATTCACGGCCTGGCCGATTGTATGCAGGGTGAAATGATTTCCCTGCCGGGTAACCGTTACGCTATCGCACTGAACCTGGAGCGCGACTCCGTAGGTGCAGTTGTGATGGGTCCATACGCTGACCTCGCCGAAGGCATGAAGGTTAAGTGTACGGGTCGTATTCTGGAAGTTCCGGTTGGCCGTGGCCTGCTGGGTCGTGTTGTTAACACCCTGGGTGCGCCAATCGACGGTAAAGGTCCGGTTGAGCACGATGGCTTCTCTCCAATCGAAGTTATCGCACCGGGCGTTATCGACCGTCAGTCCGTTGATCAGCCAGTACAGACTGGTTATAAGTCCGTTGATGCCATGATCCCAATCGGTCGTGGTCAGCGTGAACTGATCATCGGTGACCGTCAGACCGGTAAAACCGCAATGGCTATCGACGCCATCATCAACCAGCGCGACTCTGGCATCAAATGTGTGTACGTGGCTATCGGCCAGAAAGCGTCCACCATTTCCAACGTTGTTCGCAAACTGGAAGAGCACGGTGCGCTGTCTAACACCATCGTTGTGGTTGCAACTGCTTCTGAATCTGCTGCACTGCAATACCTGGCACCATATGCCGGTTGCGCAATGGGCGAATACTTCCGTGACCGCGGTGAAGATGCACTGATCGTATACGATGACCTGTCTAAACAGGCTGTTGCTTATCGTCAGGTTTCTCTGCTGCTCCGTCGTCCACCAGGACGTGAAGCATTCCCAGGCGACGTATTCTACCTCCACTCTCGTCTGCTGGAGCGTGCTTCCCGCGTTAACGCGGAATACGTTGAAAACTTCACCAAAGGTGAAGTGAAGGGTAAAACCGGTTCTCTGACCGCTCTGCCGATCATCGAAACCCAGGCGGGTGACGTTTCTGCGTTCGTTCCGACCAACGTAATCTCCATTACCGATGGTCAGATCTTCCTGGAAACCAACCTGTTTAACTCCGGTATTCGTCCGGCAGTTAACCCGGGTATCTCGGTATCCCGTGTAGGTGGTGCTGCTCAGACCAAGATCATCAAGAAACTGTCCGGTGGTATCCGTACCGCACTGGCACAGTATCGTGAACTGGCTGCGTTCTCTCAGTTCGCATCCGATCTGGATGAAGCAACCCGTAAACAGCTGAGTCATGGTCAGAAAGTGACCGAACTGCTGAAGCAGAAACAGTACGCTCCAATGTCTGTTGCTCAGCAGGGCCTGGTGCTGTTCGCGGCTGAACGCGGTTACCTCGAAGATGTGGAACTGGCGAAAATCGGTAGCTTCGAAGCCGCTCTGCTGGCTTACGTCGACCGTGATCACGCTCCGCTGATGCAAGAGATCAACCAGACCGGTGGCTACAACGACGAAATCGAAGGCAAGCTGAAAGCTATCCTCGATTCCTTCAAAGCAACCCAGTCCTGGTAATCGTCCGGCGGCTTGTCTTAGGACAAGCCGTCTGGCATTGAGGAGAAGCTCATGGCCGGCGCAAAAGAGATACGTAGTAAGATCGCAAGCGTCCAGAACACGCAGAAGATCACTAAAGCGATGGAGATGGTCGCCGCTTCCAAAATGCGTAAATCGCAGGATCGCATGGCGTCCAGCCGTCCTTATGCAGAAACCATGCGCAAAGTGATTGGTCACCTTGCAAACGGTAATCTGGAATATAAGCACCCTTACCTGGAAGAACGCGACGTTAAGCGCGTGGGCTACCTGGTGGTGTCGACCGACCGTGGTCTGTGTGGCGGCTTGAACATTAACCTGTTCAAAAAACTGCTGGCGGATATGAAAGCATGGTCCGAAAAAGGCGTTCAGTGCGATATCGCAATGATCGGCTCTAAGGGCGTTTCTTTCTTTAACTCCGTTGGTGGCAACATTGTCGCTCAGGTGACCGGTATGGGTGATAACCCGTCCCTGTCCGAACTGATCGGCCCGGTTAAAGTGATGTTGCAGGCCTATGATGAAGGCCGTCTGGACAGACTGTACGTTGTCAGCAACAAATTTATTAACACCATGTCTCAGGTTCCGACGCTCACTCAGATGTTGCCTTTACCGGCATCAGAAGATGGTGAGATGAAGCAGAAAACCTGGGATTACCTGTATGAACCTGATCCGAAACCGCTGCTGGATACCCTGCTGCGTCGTTACGTTGAATCACAGGTTTATCAGGGCGTGGTAGAAAACCTGGCCAGCGAGCAGGCCGCACGTATGGTGGCGATGAAAGCCGCGACCGACAATGGCGGCAGCCTGATTAAAGAGCTGCAGTTGGTATACAACAAAGCTCGTCAGGCCAGCATTACTCAGGAACTCACCGAGATCGTCGGTGGTGCATCCGCGGTATAACCAGGTTAATTCGTAGAGGATTCAAGATGGCTACTGGAAAAATTGTCCAGGTAATCGGCGCCGTGGTTGACGTCGAGTTCCCTCAGGATGCCGTACCGCGCGTGTACGATGCTCTTGAGGTACAGAATGGTAACGAGAGCCTGGTGCTGGAAGTTCAGCAGCAGCTCGGTGGTGGTATCGTGCGTACCATCGCAATGGGTTCTTCCGACGGTCTGCGTCGTGGTCTGGAAGTTAAAGACCTCGAACACCCGATCGAAGTCCCGGTAGGTAAAGCAACACTGGGTCGTATCATGAACGTATTGGGTCACCCAATCGACATGAAAGGCGACATCGGTGAAGAAGAGCGTTGGGCTATCCACCGCGCAGCACCTTCCTACGAAGAGCTGTCAAGCTCTCAGGAACTGCTGGAAACCGGCATCAAAGTTATCGACCTGATGTGTCCGTTTGCGAAGGGCGGTAAAGTTGGTCTGTTCGGTGGTGCGGGTGTTGGTAAAACCGTAAACATGATGGAGCTGATCCGTAACATCGCGATCGAGCACTCCGGTTACTCCGTGTTTGCAGGTGTTGGTGAGCGTACTCGTGAGGGTAACGACTTCTACCACGAAATGACTGACTCCAACGTTCTGGACAAAGTATCCCTGGTTTACGGTCAGATGAACGAGCCACCAGGAAACCGTCTGCGCGTTGCGCTGACTGGCCTGACTATGGCTGAGAAATTCCGTGACGAAGGTCGTGACGTTCTGCTGTTCGTTGATAACATCTACCGTTATACCCTGGCCGGTACTGAAGTATCAGCACTGCTGGGCCGTATGCCTTCAGCGGTAGGTTATCAGCCAACTCTGGCAGAAGAGATGGGTGTTCTTCAGGAACGTATCACCTCGACCAAAACCGGTTCTATCACCTCCGTTCAGGCGGTATACGTACCTGCGGATGACTTGACTGACCCATCACCAGCAACCACCTTTGCTCACTTAGATGCAACCGTGGTACTGAGCCGTCAGATCGCGTCTCTGGGTATCTACCCAGCCGTTGACCCGCTGGACTCCACCAGCCGTCAGCTGGATCCACTGGTTGTTGGCCAGGAACACTACGACACCGCGCGTGGCGTACAGTCCCTGCTGCAACGTTACCAGGAACTGAAAGACATCATCGCCATCCTGGGTATGGATGAACTGTCTGAAGAAGACAAACTGGTGGTAGCACGCGCTCGTAAGATCCAGCGCTTCCTGTCCCAGCCGTTCTTCGTTGCGGAAGTATTCACCGGTTCTCCGGGTAAATACGTTTCCCTGAAAGACACCATCCGTGGCTTTAAAGGCATCATGGAAGGCGAATACGATCACCTGCCAGAGCAGGCGTTCTACATGGTTGGTTCCATCGACGAAGCCGTGGAAAAAGCCAAAAAACTTTAACGCCTTAATCGGAGGGTGATATGGCAATGACTTACCACCTGGACGTCGTCAGCGCAGAGCAACAAATGTTCTCTGGTCTGGTCGAGAAAATCCAGGTAACGGGTAGTGAAGGTGAACTGGGTATCTTCCCAGGTCACGCACCGCTGCTCACCGCCATTAAGCCTGGTATGATCCGCATCGTTAAACAGTTCGGTCATGAAGAGTTTATCTATCTGTCCGGCGGCATTCTCGAAGTGCAGCCAGGCAGTGTGACCGTTCTGGCCGATACCGCTATCCGTGGCCAGGATCTCGACGAAGCGCGAGCCCTGGAATCGAAGCGTAAGGCTGAAGAGCACATTAGCAGCTCTCATGGTGACGTGGATTACGCTCAGGCGTCTGCGGAGCTGGCCAAAGCGATCGCGAAACTGCGCGTTATCGAGTTGACCAAAAAAGCGATGTAACACCGGCTTGAAAAGCACAAAAGCCAGTCTGGTTTCAGACTGGCTTTTTTTATGGTTTTGTTTCAGTAAAAGTGAAACTGAAAAGCTGTTTTATTATTTTGTGATTTACATCACAAAAATGTTGATCGGTTAAAAAATGAGGCGTAGACTTCTTTTTTGTGAAGTGTGTCACAAAATAAACCTCAATAATTCAGGATACCATCATGAAACTGGTCAACAAAATCATCGCTCTTTTCAGCAACATGAACGTTTCTTTCGGTACGTTCAACCACTAATCCGCTGAATGCCGAGTGGCGCCACGCTTACCGTTGTGTGATAAGCGAAGCGCCATCTGGCAGGATCTCTCCACTGCCGTTTACGCTCTTCCCTTTCACGATAAAATAGTTCGACTTATCAATATTCCCCACCACCGCATCGTCGTATAAGCCTTGTTGCGTCCGCACCGATTTATTGCCGCTAAACACTCCCTGGGTTGATGCATCGCCGTATGGGCTGGGCCGGAAGATGAAATTAAAGCGCAGATTGTCCACCGCAACGTTATTGGCCACCACCAGCGCGCCAGGATTGAAGTTGTCAGTAAAACCATCCAGATGATTGCCAATGGCCTTACTGTTGCGAACCTCATGCGCAACCGGCTGCCCTTCGCCGCCAAGTTTGAAACCGTTACTGGTGTTATTGCGGGCAATTGAATTCTCGATCACCACAACGCCATTTGCACCGTCCTCAATCTTGTTGAACAGGTCAAAGCCGTCATCGATATTGTCATGGGAATAGCAGTTTTCCAGGCGGTTCCCCTCCCCCACGCGCATTTTGACGGCAAAACCATCTGCGTTGATTTTCCCTGGATCCTCATTGGCATACGACTCTGAATCCATTATCCGGTTATAGCTGGCCCACAGTGGGCGACCAATATTTTCCGGGGAGGATATCTGGATCCCGGTATCGTCATTGCGGTAAGCCGTGACGTTTTCGATAAGGTTATGGCTGCCCTGCACCCGCAGGCTTTTATCCGTTATCTCAATACCGTTGATATGCCAGTAGCTCGCGTCCACCAGCAAACCCTTTATCACCGCTTTGCCGTCCGCCTGAAGCGTTTTTACCTTATCCGGGCTGCCGCTGGCTGAAAGCGGGATAGCGCTTCGCGGATACTCGCCTGCCTGTAAAACGATTTTCCCACCCACAGGGAGCAGATTTATTGCGGTCATTAAATCCATCGGCGCACTTTTACTGCCTTCTGCACCGGCTTTCCCCTCAGGCGAGGCATAGAGCGTTGTTGTCGCATTGTCTGCGAGTTTTTCCACGCTGAATTGGGTTGCCACCGGGGATGCATTCTCTGTGCTGGTGGGGGTGAAGGTAAGACGAAAATCATTCTTTTCCCCGAGCGTAGCAGGCAGTGTGTACATCTCCCCCGCTTTCACCGGTTTATCGTTACCGATCACCACTTCATTTTGCCAGACGCTGAAAACGCCATCGTAGTTTGCGCGTGCCTGTACCAGATACTGCGCAGAGGTGCTCTGGCTGCCGGAAGCAAGTTGCACCACAACAGGTAGCGCTTTGGCCTGCCAGGGGGCAGATTCAAGAGTATGCGCCTGGGATGTGGTAAGCGATGCACTCGTAACGGTGATTTTGGCATTGCGGGAGGCGAAAAAACCGACGTAATAGTGAGCGCTGTCCTGTACTGAGATCAGGTCTGCGCGAGGCACGCTCTTACTCACCCATTCATCGCTGCCTGCGGGCGCCCAGGAGGTAATAAACCCGCTATCGGTGCGCTCAAGCCTGAGGCGGAATTCCGGTGTTTGCTGTAAATCCACCTCCTCTTTATAACTCTGCTTCTTGATTTCGGCTCCGGCATTCCCCCACGGATGAGAGATCCCTTCACGCGTAATGGCTTGCAGTTTTATCCGGTGATGATCTTTTTTATCCTGCGTCATAATGGCATTCATCACCTGGTTGGATGCCGCAGGGAACTCCTCATAGCCCGCTTTAAGCGGCTGTTGGCGCGGTACGCCGATGATGTCACGCACCAGCAGTCCGGCCCCTTCCTGCGCGGCCGGTTTGGCTCCGTTTTCCGGGCCAAACTGATCCACTTTGACGGTGGCCTGTAAGACAAAGTTTTCCCCTGAAGGAAGCGTGGTATAGAAAAAGGTTAGACCGTCGTGGGAATTTGCTATTTTCCCGCCCCGGCTTTCAATCGTGACGGGTTTTGACAGATCAACGGCATCCTGTGGCGTGAGTTTTTTCTCGCCGAGGGTGACATCGTTTACGCCGATTTTATCGGGCAGTACGTTTGAGGAAAAATTCATGTCCGTTGACTGCCCGAAGGCTATCGCTTTCCAGACATGCTCAGGCTCTGCGGCCGAAGCGGTGAAGGTGCTACACATCATTAGAGCCAGAGGTATTTTATAGTTCATCTTATTCTCCTGAGTAATAATTGAGCGTCATTATCATAAAGATGAAACGGTGTTTCTTTTTTCTCTGTCACATTATTCGATTATTAAAACTACGTTTTGATTTTGGCTTATCTTTATTCATGAGGCGAAAGAACAGCTAAGCTGTTGTGACAGCTTGCGACTTACCGCGAGAATGCTATTTTCAAGAGAAAAAGTGATTTACTCGGCCCTAAAAAGTATCCTCAAATAGCCCGTAAAGCCTTGGGTTGAGCGTTTTAGCGGCATTCCATTTTATGGCGCAAAATATGTAGAATTTTCAACGTCAAAGGGTTTTACTTCTCACTCAAATTACAGTCAGGACGCGTATGTTGAACAATACGATGAGCGTGGTCATCCTTGCCGCTGGCAAAGGCACCCGCATGTATTCCGATCTTCCGAAGGTGCTGCACACCCTGGCAGGAAAGCCTATGGTGCAGCATGTCATTGATGCCGCTAATGATCTCGGTGCCCGCCAGGTACACCTGGTTTACGGCCACGGCGGCGATCTGTTAAAGAAAACGCTGCGTGATGACAAACTGAATTGGGTACTTCAGGCTGAACAACTGGGTACTGGCCATGCGATGCAGCAGGCTGCCCCGTTCTTCGCGGACGATGAAGACATTCTGATGCTGTACGGCGATGTACCGCTGATTTCCGTCGAAACCCTGACTCGCCTGCGTGAAGCGAAACCGCAGGGCGGTATTGGTTTGTTAACCGTGGTACTGGACGATCCGAGCGGCTATGGCCGTATCACCCGTGAAAATGGCAACGTAACGGGTATCGTTGAGCACAAAGATGCCAGCGACGCCCAGCGTCAGATCCAGGAAATCAATACCGGCATCCTGATTGCCAACGGCGCAGACATGAAACGCTGGCTGTCGAAACTGACCAACAACAACGCTCAGGGTGAATATTACATCACCGATATTATTGCTCTGGCGTATCACGAAGGCCGTGAGATTGCCGCTGTACACCCGGCCCGCATTAGCGAAACCGATGGTGTAAACAACCGCCTGCAACTTTCCCGCCTGGAGCGTATTTACCAGTCTGAACAGGCGGAAAAACTGCTGCTGGCAGGCGTTATGCTGAACGATCCGGCGCGTTTTGATCTGCGCGGTACCCTATCTCACGGGCGCGATGTTGAGATTGATACTAACGTTATCCTTGAAGGCAATGTGACCCTTGGCCATCGCGTCAAAATTGGCACGGGTTGCGTGATTAAAAACAGCGTCATTGGTGACAACTGCGAAATCAGCCCCTACAGCGTGGTGGAAGATGCCCATCTGGAAGCGGCGTGTACCATTGGTCCGTTTACGCGCCTGCGCCCTGGCGCTGAGCTGCTGGAAGGCGCGCATGTGGGTAACTTCGTCGAAATGAAAAAAGCGCGGCTGGGTAAAGGCTCTAAAGCTGGTCATTTGACCTATCTGGGCGATGCAGAGATTGGCGATAACGTGAATATTGGTGCAGGTACAATCACCTGTAACTACGACGGTGCGAATAAGTTTAAAACCATCATTGGTGATGATGTGTTTGTCGGCTCCGATACGCAGCTGGTGGCACCTGTTACCGTTGGTAATGGCGTGACTATTGCCGCAGGAACGACCGTCACGCGCGATGTGGCCGATAACGAGCTGGTGTTAAGCCGCGTGCCGCAGGTTCACAAGCAGGGCTGGAAACGCCCGGTGAAGAAGTAACAAATTTTCGGGGTGAGGGGATAAAATAATCCTCCCCCCATCAGCAGTACCCATAAATATAACCCCACTCTCTACAAGGCTCGGGGCGCCCGAAAAGGGCAACAACAGGTCAGCGACAACGCATGGCAAAACGCCATAATCAGGAAATCTAACTATGTGTGGAATTGTTGGAGCAGTTGCGCAGCGTGATATTGCTGAAATCCTTCTCGAAGGTTTACGTCGTCTGGAATACCGTGGCTATGACTCTGCTGGTCTGGCTGTGGTGGATGCAGAAGGTCAAATGACCCGTTTGCGTCGTCTGGGTAAAGTGCAGATCCTGGCGCAAGCGGCGGAAGAACATCCGCTGCACGGCGGCACAGGTATCGCGCATACCCGCTGGGCGACGCACGGCGAACCCTCCGAAGGTAACGCGCACCCGCATGTGTCTGAACACATTGTTGTAGTGCATAACGGCATTATCGAAAACCACGAACCACTCCGTGAAGTGCTGAAAGCACGCGGTTATACCTTCGTGTCTGAAACCGACACCGAAGTTATTGCTCACCTGGTTCACTGGGAGCTGGAACAGGGCGGCACACTGCGTGATGCGGTGCTGCGTGCTATTCCTCAGCTGCGCGGCGCATACGGTACGGTGATCATGGATTCCCGTGACCCGAGCACACTGCTTGCTGCACGTTCCGGTAGCCCAATGGTTATCGGCCTTGGAATGGGTGAAAACTTCATCGCATCCGATCAGCTGGCGCTGCTGCCAGTGACCCGTCGCTTTATCTTCCTGGAAGAGGGCGATATTGCTGAAGTGACGCGCCGTTCCGTGTCTATCTTTGATAAAGCCGGTACGCAGATTAATCGCCAGGAAATTGAATCCAACCTGCAATATGACGCAGGCGATAAAGGCGCGTACCGTCACTACATGCAGAAAGAGATTTACGAGCAGCCGAACGCCATCAAAAACACCCTGACCGGGCGTATTAGCCACGGCGAAGTGGATCTGAGCGAGTTGGGCGACAATGCGAACGAGCTCTTGTCGAAGGTTGAGCATATTCAAATCGTTGCCTGCGGGACGTCGTATAACTCCGGCATGGTGTCGCGCTACTGGTTTGAATCGCTGGCGGATGTGCCATGCGATGTGGAAATTGCCTCTGAATTCCGTTACCGCAAATCCGCAGTGCGCCGTAATAGCCTGATGATCACCCTTTCCCAGTCTGGCGAAACGGCAGATACCCTGGCTGCGCTGCGTCTGTCCAAAGAGCTGGGCTATCTTGGCTCTCTGGCGATTTGTAACGTCCCTGGCTCCTCGCTGGTACGTGAATCCGACCTGGCGCTGATGACGAACGCGGGCACGGAAATTGGTGTGGCGTCGACGAAAGCCTTCACGACTCAGCTGACCGTGCTGCTGATGCTGGTGGCGAAACTGGCGCGTCTGAAAGGGCTGGATGCCGCTGTTGAGCAGAACATTGTTCATGGCTTGCAGGCTTTGCCGAGCCGTATTGAGCAGATGCTGTCTCAGGACAAACGTATTGAGCAGTTGGCTGAAGATTTCTCTGACAAACATCACGCGCTGTTCCTGGGGCGTGGCGATCAGTATCCGATTGCGCTGGAAGGTGCGCTGAAGCTGAAAGAGATCTCATACATCCACGCAGAAGCCTATGCGGCAGGTGAGCTGAAACACGGCCCGCTGGCGCTGATTGATGCGGATATGCCGGTTATCGTCGTTGCACCAAACAACGAACTGCTGGAAAAACTGAAGTCCAACATTGAAGAAGTGCGCGCCCGTGGCGGCGTACTGTACGTCTTTGCTGACAAGGATGCCGGTTTCACCAGCAACGACAACATGCACATCATTGAGATGCCGCATGTGGAAGAGGTGATTGCACCTATCTTCTACACCGTTCCGCTGCAATTACTGGCTTATCACGTTGCGCTTATCAAAGGCACCGACGTTGACCAGCCGCGTAACCTGGCGAAATCTGTAACGGTTGAATAATCCTCTCAGGCTCCACCTTCGGGTGGAGCTTTTTTACCCTTCCTGGTTTGTTTTTAATCAACTCTTTCCCGTTTTTATTTATGACAATCTGTCATCTTCAGCTACTTTTTTCAGTGTCACATAAAGAAAATATTACTGAAAACGTACTGTCATGTTGGTGGCTAACTAATTGATATTGAATGTTAGTTTTGCTTATTTTTAAGTGAAACTTTCAATGTCATAAAACTGTCATAATTCGTACATTTATCTGTCACCTGTTTGTCCTATTTTGCTCATCGTAGCCACTAAACAACGATTTACGAAAATCTTGCAGGAGACATTATGAAAGTTATGCGTACCACTGTCGCAACTGTTGTCGCCGCGACCTTATCTCTGAGCGCTTTCTCTGTATTCGCAGAAGCAAGCCTGACTGGCGCCGGTGCAACCTTCCCTGCGCCGGTGTATGCCAAATGGGCAGATACCTACCAGAAAGAAACTGGTAACAAGGTTAACTACCAGGGTATCGGCTCCTCCGGTGGCGTTAAACAAATTACCGCTAACACCGTTGATTTCGGCGCATCAGATGCTCCACTGACTGATGAAAAACTGGCTCAGGAAGGCCTGTTCCAGTTCCCTACCGTTATCGGTGGTGTGGTTCTGGCAATCAACCTGCCGGGCGTGAAGTCTGGTGAGCTGGTGCTGGACGGCAAAACACTGGGTGACATCTACCTGGGCAAAATCAAAAAATGGGATGACGAAGCTATTGCTAAACTCAACCCAGGCCTGAAACTGCCTTCTCAGAACATCGCTGTGGTTCGCCGCGCAGATGGTTCTGGTACCTCTTTCGTCTTCACCAGCTACCTGGCGAAAGTGAACGAAGAGTGGAAATCTAAAGTCGGTTCTGGCTCTACCGTTAACTGGCCAACCGGTCTGGGCGGTAAAGGTAACGACGGTATCGCGGCATTCGTACAGCGTCTGCCAGGCTCTATCGGTTACGTAGAATACGCTTACGCTAAGCAGAACAACCTGGCTTACACCAAGCTGCTGTCTGCTGACGGCAAGCCAGTAAGCCCGACTGAAGAGAACTTTGCTAACGCGGCTAAAGGCGCTGACTGGAGCAAATCCTTCGCACAGGATCTGACTAACCAGAAAGGCGAAGGCGCATGGCCAATCACCTCTACCACGTTCATTCTGGTTCACAAAGAGCAGAAGAAACCTGAACAGGGTACTGAAGTGCTGAAGTTCTTCGACTGGGCATACAAAAACGGCAACAAACAGGCTAACGACCTGGATTACGCCAGCCTGCCGGACAGCGTGGTTGAGCAGATTCGTGCTGCATGGAAAACCAACGTGAAAGACAGCAGCGGTAAAGCGCTGTACTAACAGGATATTTTTGACGAAGATGGCGGGTGGCGTGAGCTAACCCGCCAGTATTCGTGAAACGTCTTTAACAGAAGAGTGATTTATGGCTGCAACCAAGCCTGCATTTAACCCTCCGGGTAAAAAAGGTGACATAATTTTCAGCGTGCTGGTAAAACTGGCTGCGCTGATTGTGCTATTGCTGCTGGGCGGCATTATCGTGTCCCTGATTTTCTCATCCTGGCCGAGCATCCAGAAATTTGGATTCTCTTTCCTGTGGACTAAAGAGTGGGATGCGCCGAACGAAATCTTCGGTGCGCTGGTACCAATTTACGGCACACTGGTGACCTCGTTCATCGCTCTGCTGATTGCGGTTCCGGTGAGCTTTGGTATTGCCCTTTTCCTGACGGAACTGGCACCAGGCTGGCTAAGACGTCCGCTCGGTATTGCGATTGAACTCCTGGCGGCGATTCCAAGTATCGTTTACGGCATGTGGGGTCTGTTCATCTTTGCTCCGCTGTTCGCAACCTACTTCCAGGAGCCGGTCGGTAATGTCCTCTCTGCGATCCCGTTTGTAGGCGCCCTGTTTGCCGGCCCAGCATTCGGTATCGGTATTCTGGCCGCAGGTGTGATCCTCGCCATCATGATTATCCCGTACATTGCGGCCGTTATGCGCGATGTCTTCGAACAAACCCCGGTGATGATGAAAGAGTCGGCCTACGGCATCGGCTGCACCACCTGGGAAGTTATCTGGCGCATCGTTCTTCCGTTCACCAAAAATGGGGTGATCGGGGGCGTCATGCTGGGATTAGGTCGTGCACTGGGTGAAACCATGGCGGTGACCTTTATCATCGGTAATACCTACCAGCTCGACAGCGCATCGCTGTTCATGCCGGGTAACAGCATTACCTCTGCACTGGCGAACGAATTTGCCGAAGCAGAATCCGGACTGCACGTTGCTGCATTGATGGAGCTGGGTCTGATCCTGTTTGTTATCACCTTCATTGTTCTGGCGATTTCCAAGCTGATGATTATGCGTCTCGCTAAAAATGAGGGGGCACGCTAATGGCGACTCTCGAAATGCAAAGCACCGCTGAGCTGGCGGAATCCCGCCGTAAAATGCAGGCTAAGCGCCGTCTGAAAAACCGTATTGCGCTCACGCTCTCGATGGGGACGATGGCATTCGGTCTGTTCTGGCTAGTCTGGATCCTCTTCTCTACCGTTGTGCGCGGTATTGATGGCATGTCGCTGGCGCTGTTCACCGAGATGACACCACCACCGAACACGGCGGGTGGCGGCCTGGCTAACGCCCTGGCGGGTAGCGGCCTGTTGATCCTGTGGGCGACCATCTTCGGTACGCCGTTGGGGATTATGGCGGGTATCTACCTGGCAGAATACGGACGCAAATCCTGGCTGGCAGAAGTCATTCGCTTCATCAACGACATTCTGCTCTCTGCACCTTCTATCGTGGTCGGCCTGTTCGTGTACACCATTGTGGTGGCGCAGATGGAGCACTTCTCCGGCTGGGCGGGAGTTATTGCGCTGGCGCTGTTGCAGGTGCCCATCGTCATCCGTACCACCGAGAACATGCTGAAACTGGTGCCGGACAGCCTGCGTGAAGCGGCTTATGCACTGGGGACACCAAAATGGAAAATGATCTCCGCGATTACGCTAAAAGCGTCAATCTCCGGGATTATGACCGGTATCCTGCTGGCCGTTGCCCGTATAGCGGGTGAAACGGCTCCGCTGCTGTTTACGTCGCTCTCCAACCAGTTCTGGAGCACGGACATGATGCAGCCGATCGCCAACCTGCCGGTGACCATCTTTAAATTTGCGATGAGCCCGTTCGCGGAGTGGCAGCAGCTGGCCTGGGCCGGGGTGCTGATCATTACCCTTTGCGTACTGTTGCTGAACATTCTGGCGCGCGTCATTTTCGCGAAGAAGAAACACGGTTAATTTTTTACGGCGCGGCACATCGCGGCGTCGAATGAGGAAATGAGTCAATGAGTATGGTTGATACTGCCCCGGGTAAGATTCAGGTTCGTGATTTGAACTTCTACTACGGCAAATTCCATGCCCTGAAGAATATCAACCTGGATATCGCGAAGAACCAGGTCACGGCATTCATCGGTCCATCTGGCTGTGGTAAATCCACCCTGCTGCGTACCTTTAACAAGATGTATTCGCTTTATCCGGAACAGCGCGCAGAAGGCGAGATCATTCTGGATGGCGAAAACATTCTGACCCAGGCCCAGGATATCGCCCTGCTGCGTGCGAAAGTGGGCATGGTGTTCCAGAAGCCGACGCCGTTCCCGATGTCGATTTACGACAACATCGCCTTTGGCGTGCGCCTGTTTGAAAAGCTTTCCCGCGCCGATATGGACGAGCGTGTGCAGTGGGCTTTGACCAAGGCCGCATTATGGAACGAAACCAAAGATAAGTTGCACCAGAGCGGTTACTCTCTCTCCGGTGGTCAGCAGCAGCGTCTGTGCATTGCGCGTGGTATCGCCATTCGCCCGGAAGTGTTGCTGCTGGATGAGCCGTGTTCAGCTTTGGACCCGATCTCAACCGGTCGTATTGAAGAGCTGATCACCGAGCTGAAGCAGGATTACACCGTGGTTATCGTGACCCACAACATGCAGCAGGCTGCGCGTTGCTCCGATCACACGGCGTTTATGTACCTGGGCGAGTTGATTGAGTTCAGCGATACGGACGCGCTGTTCACCAGGCCCGCGAAGAAACAAACCGAAGATTATATTACTGGCCGCTACGGTTGATTTGCCTCAGTGCATGTGGAGAAACCATGGACAACCTCAATCTTAATAAACACATTTCCGGCCAGTTCAACGCAGAGCTGGAAAGCATTCGCACCCAGGTGATGACCATGGGTGGCATGGTCGAGCAGCAGCTTTCTGATGCGATCACGGCAATGCACAACCAGGACAGCGAACTGGCGAAACGCGTTATCGAAGGCGACAAAAACGTCAACATGATGGAAGTGGCGATCGACGAAGCCTGCGTACGCATTATCGCAAAACGTCAGCCGACGGCGAGCGATCTGCGCCTGGTGATGGCGATTATCAAAACCATCGCCGAGCTGGAACGTATTGGTGATGTTGCGGATAAAATCTGCCGCACCGCGCTGGAGAAGTTCTCTCAGCAGCACCAGCCGCTGCTGGTGAGCCTGGAGTCGCTGGGTCGCCACACCGTGCAGATGCTGCACGACGTGCTGGATGCCTTTGCGCGTATGGATCTGGACGAAGCGGTACGTATCTATCGTGAAGACAAGAAAGTCGACCAGGAATACGAAGGCATTGTGCGTCAGCTGATGACCTACATGATGGAAGATTCACGTACGATCCCAAGCGTACTGACCGCATTGTTCTGTGCGCGCTCTATCGAGCGTATCGGCGACCGCTGCCAGAACATTTGTGAATACATCTTCTACTTCGTGAAAGGTCAGGATTTCCGTCACGTGGGCGGCGATGAGCTGGACAAGCTGCTGGCAGGTAAAGATCCGAAAGAGTGATGTTTGTGGCGGGTGGCGCTAGCGCTTACCCGCCCTACGAGCCTTGTAGGCCGGATAAGCGTTAGCGCCATCCGGCTTTGTTTTTTCAGCGAGTAATATCCCATCCCCGCGCCTTCCACAGATCCGGCAGTTGAGCCAGATCGGTAAAGGTCGTTACTTTTGGATGATCGATCGGTTTGTTGTGTGGATCGGCACAGAAGTAAAACACTTCCATTCCTGCATCAATCCCTGACTGCGCGCCCGCAGACGAGTCATCCACCAGAATGCAGTTTTCTACGTTGACGTTCATTGCCTTCGCCGCGTGGAACATCAGCGCCGGATCTGGCTTCCAGCGCTGGATATCGTAGCCGCTGAACAGTTTTTCCGGGAAATGGTGCAACATCTCAAGCTTGCCCAGCGAGTGCTGCATTTTGCTGACCGGACCGTTGGATACCACGCAGATTGGCACTGTCATCGCATCCAGAAGCGCATTTGCCCCGGAAATGACCTCCAGCTCCGAGTCGAACAGGCGTGCGACTTCGGCGCGGTACACCGGCTCCAGAGCGTCTTTTGCCAAAGCTACGCCGTGTTCTTCGTTAATGATGTCGATGATCTCGTACAGTTTCACACCCTTAAAGCGTTTGAACACCTCTTCGAGATCGAGCGTAATGCCAAATTCCTGGAACATGGCGACATACGCACGGGAACAAATGACCTCACTGTCGACAAGCGTACCGTCGCAGTCGAAAAATACCGCCTCAATTCCGGACATGCCTTTCCCTTTTAACAAGTTTAACGTTTACGTGGTGCAGTTTTACGACACGCAATCGTTGCCGTATAAGCAAATTCAATGAAAAAAAGTACCCTATAACCGCCCTTATTGTCGCATTTTGGTATAGGATAGCGACGAATTTTCCCTCCTTGTTCGGAAATTGATGATGAGTCAACAACACACTACCCAGACATCTGGTCAGGGTCTGCTTGAGCGCGTGTTTAAACTGCGCGAGCACGGCACAACGGCACGCACCGAAGTGATCGCCGGTTTCACCACCTTCCTGACGATGGTCTATATCGTTTTTGTTAACCCACAAATTCTGGGCGTTGCTGGCATGGATACCAGCGCCGTCTTCGTAACGACCTGTCTTATCGCGGCCCTCGGCAGCATTCTGATGGGTGTGTTCGCGAACCTGCCTGTTGCGCTGGCACCGGCAATGGGTCTGAATGCCTTCTTCGCGTTTGTTGTGGTTCAGGCGATGGGCCTGCCGTGGCAAGTGGGTATGGGCGCTATCTTCTGGGGCGCGATTGGCCTGCTGCTGCTGACCATTTTCCGCGTACGTTACTGGATGATTGCCAATATTCCTGTGAGCCTGCGAGTGGGTATCACCAGCGGTATCGGTCTGTTTATCGGCATGATGGGTCTGAAAAACGCCGGTGTTATCGTGGCTAACCCGGATACGCTGGTCAGCATCGGTCATCTGACCTCGCACAACGTGCTGCTGGGCGTGCTGGGCTTCTTTATCATCGCTATTCTGGCGTCCCGTAACATTCATGCGGCAGTGCTGGTGTCCATCGTGGTGACAACGCTGCTGGGCTGGATGCTGGGTGATGTTCACTACAACGGCATCGTTTCTGCGCCACCGAGTGTAACCACCGTGATTGGTCACGTTGATCTGGCGGGCTCCCTGAACCTGGGCCTGGCGGGCGTGATTTTCTCCTTTATGCTGGTCAACCTGTTCGACTCCTCCGGTACGCTTATCGGTGTGACCGACAAAGCAGGCCTGGCAGATGAGAAGGGTAAATTCCCGCGCATGAAGCAGGCGCTGTTCGTTGACAGTATCTCTTCCGTTGCGGGCTCCTTTATCGGTACCTCTTCTGTTACCGCTTACATCGAATCCTCTTCCGGGGTCTCTGTTGGTGGCCGTACCGGTCTGACCGCAGTTGTGGTTGGTATTCTGTTCCTGCTGGTGATTTTCCTTTCTCCGCTGGCGGGGATGGTTCCACCGTATGCGGCAGCAGGTGCGCTGATTTATGTGGGCGTGCTGATGACATCCAGCCTGTCACGCGTGAAGTGGGAAGATTTAACCGAAGCAGTTCCCGCGTTTATTACTGCGGTAATGATGCCGTTCAGTTTCTCGATTACCGAAGGTATCGCGCTGGGCTTTATCTCTTACTGTGTGATGAAGATCGGTACCGGTCGTTTCCGCGACCTCAGCCCATGCGTTATCGTTGTGGCGCTGCTGTTTGTGCTGAAGATTGTGTTTATTGATGCCAAATAAACAGCAAGCCCTTTTCAAAGAAAAGGGCTTTAGTGTTTGCACCCTCTCCCGTGGGAGAGGGCTGGGGTGAGGGCAACAGGCCGCTCCGGCTTACGCTTTCACCCGCTTAATATAATCGCCAAACGCCGTCAGCTGACCTGCCAGATGATCCCGCGTGCTTTGATCAACCACTTCACCCGTTTGCGGGTCGACCTTGTTCTGAATCACGCCGCCCATAAATTCCGGCTTGTTCATAACCATCGCATCCAGGAATACCAAAATCTGGCGCAGATGATACTGGCAACGCGCGCCGCCAATGGCGCCCATAGAGCTGGTCTGAATCAGCACTGGCTTACCAGACAGCGGCTGCTGGGGTAAACGGGATAACCAGTCAATCGCGTTCTTCAGGCCACCAGGCACCGAATAGTTATACTCTGGCGTAACGATAACGACGCCGTCAGCCTGGCGAATCTGCTCTGCCAGCGCTTCTACGCTCTGTGGAAAACCGTCTTCCTGCTGAACATCGGCATCATACAGTGGGATATCACCAATAGACGGCAGCGCTGAAACGTCCATTCCTGCCGGAGCCAGCTGTGGAAGAGAACGGGCAACCATCCCGTTAAATGAACCTTTGCGCAGGCTTCCCAGTAACGTAACAACTTTCAACGTATCAGACATGATTACTCCTTTTTCATCATGATGGCCCTGGATGGGTCAGTTAAGGGTAAGAGCTTTTTCTGCCGGTAAACTGGTTAATCTCATTAAACGTGCGGCAGGTTCATTAGCGCGCGCCGGGACATCAGGAAGACTATGCCACCCGCGGCTACTGTCAAATTCCCAAATTTTGAGGCGTTCAATGGCCGGCGTCACGGCAATTGACCAAATCAGAACATCTTCCGCATCACTGAGTGCCTCAACCAGTGCCGCTTTTGAGGCGCGCAAACGGCCGGAGCCGGGCAACAGCTGAAGCAGCCGGGCATCATCAGATGCACAGCCTGATAATTTACGAATACTCTGGCGCAGCGTGATGAGCTGCGCCTTTGCTTCACTGGGATCGTTCTGGTTACGGATCCACAGTTTTTCGTTGCTTGAGAGCGGGTATTCATCAAGCGTATTCACTCCCAGGAAACCGGTGGTTGCTCGCTGGAGTTCCATATCCAGCCCGCAATCGCCTTCGGTGGTGAGGGCTACGCCAATAATGTTGCCGGTGTAAGAGATAGAAAAGCGGGGAAGTTCCGGGTCAGCAAAGACCGGGCGGCCTTCTGGCTGGGTAATGATATCCGGCAGCTCGCTGGTGCCGTACAGCATAAACATCAGCTCCGCGAGCAAGGCTCTGGAGGCTAAAAAGCGCGTCCGGCGATGTTCGGGGAGTTTGAGTGCCTCACTGTGACACTCTGAAGAAATTCTGGCCGATACGAGGCGTCCTTCTGTGAGTATCCCTCTTGCAAAGTGCGTTGCCATTTTTCGCTCCTTGATAATGGTCGTATTCGGTTAAACGGTTACATCATTATCGCTTAACTTCTCCTCTGTTTTAATCAGTAAATGGCAGTAAGAGAAGCCTGAGGACCGAACTTTACATTTTCTTAGGCAAAAATAGGATCGCTAGCTCAGTGGGGAGCCATACAGTGCCTTAATCGTCTCTCTGAGCCAGAGGATTTTCGGGTTGTGGCTGTTACGTTTATGCCAGATAAGCGTGAAGGGCACGGTCAGTTTTTCTGCCTGTGCTTCATCGACAGGAATAGGGAGTGCAATCAACTTACGCTGGTGGAGTTGATTGTAGTGATGGCAGTAGTGCGGAGCGGTGGCAATATAGCTATGGCCCGGCTGCGCTGCCATAAACATCGACTGCTCGAACCCGGGCAGGCTCATGGCGATATTCCGCTCGCGGCCCATCTCTCTTAGCACTTCATCGAGTGCCCAGGTATCGCTACGTTCCCAGTAAATACTGATATGCGGGTAGCGCAGGAAGGTGTCGAGATCCCACGTTTCCTGAAGCGCCGGGTGATCTTCCCGCAGATAAACACAAGGGCGGTCGCTGAACAGGATTTCATAGTCGATAAACCACGGCATCAACTTAAGTAACTCGCGGGAGCGTGGGTGCGTTTCACGCCCGGTAAAGCCGAGGTCGACCTCGCCACGCGTAATCGCATCCAGCGAATCGTAATCCCACTGCCGCATCTTTACCGTGGCCTGCGGGTAACGTTGATTCACCTGCTCCAGCAGAGCATTGAAGCGGGATCAACATCAGCGGCGTTTCCGCTGCCATTTCGAATGTCAGGCCGCCCGGTGAGTCATGGTGAAATTTATCGAGGATCTGATTACCAATCTGCATCCAGTCGGCCAGATCCTGCTCCAGACTCACCGTCAGCGGTGTAGGCAGCAGCCCCAGCGGGGTTTTCACAAACAGCGGGTCCTCAAACCAGTCGCGCAATTTCGCCAGTGATTTACTCACTGCCGACGGTGTGACGTTCATCCGCTTGGCGGCTTTGGTCACGCTGCGTTCCTGCAACAGAAGTTGCAGGGTTAACAACAGGTTAAGATCGAGGCTGCTGATGGGCTTCTTCATAATGTGCGGCGGTCTGTATCACCAGAAGTAAAAGAATGCAGAGTATGCTACAGCCAATCAGTATCCCGATCAGCATATTCAACGCGTTAAGACCAAGAACGGCCGCCAGCCAAATCCACAGTGAGGAGCCGCAGACCTGGGCAATACCCAGTACCGAACTTGCTACGCCCGCGCGCAGTGAGAATGGGCCAAGCGCCTGGCTCATCGCCACGCCAAACCCAACGGAGAATCCTGCGCAGATCAGGGTAATGCCTGCCAGCATAATGGCATGTGAGTGTGTGGTGGCCAGAATCACACCCGCCGCCAGGAAAAGCACCTGAGAGGTGAGCATCAGCGTGCGCTGACGGAAAATATTCAGGGCAAAAGGCGTTGAGAACGAAACGGCCATGCTGACCATCGCCGTCGCTGCCATTACCGTGGAATATTCTCCGCGATCGAATCCCATCGTCTCCATCAGCAGTACAGGGGAAACGTTTACATAGGTCAGGATCACCGCCACGCTGAGGGTTGTGACGAGCAAACGGCTGATGAAAAAGCGGTTCAGGAGCTTTTCCGCCGGGTTAATCGTCGCGTTATGCCCTGCATTCTGCGCGCCGGGATGTGTCTCTTTAAGCACCGCGACAGACAGAATAAAGACCAGCCCGCCCATCGCCGCCATTGTCCAGAACAGGCTCTGCCACGGGAACTTAAGCATAATCAGATAGCCCACAACGGGCGCCAGCACGGGAATAATGCAGGTGATGCCATTCATCATGGAGAGCACTTTGGCGCGTCGCTGGGCATTTAAGGTATCGCGCAAAATGGCAAAGGCCACCACGTAGCAACCGCCAGCGCCAATGCCCTGAATAAAGCGCCCGGCCAGGAACAGACTGCTGTCCTGAGCCATTGAACACAGAACAGAAGCCAGCGCAAAAATCACCGCACCGGTAATGGCGACAGGCTGCCGTCCCGCTTTGTCCGCAATTCTCCCTGCAAATACCATCGACGACGCCATCCCTGCGAGATAGGCCGAAAACGCAATGTGAAGTTGTGCTTCGCTCGCGCCCAGATCGTGGGCGATGTGCGGTAAACCCACCAAATACATATCAATACCTGACGGATAAAGCAGAACCAGTGCAAAACTACAAAACAGAAAACGAGCCATAGATCCCCCATAGATGCTGGCAAGCAGAATAGGGGGGGGAAGGGGATTAAGCGAGTTGCCATTTGGACAATCGTGATTTCCTGGGAGGAAATCACGATGCAACGATGACAATTGCAATATGCGGGAATTACAGAAAAAGAATGCTAAGGTTAAACTGATGATGAGCGAAATCTGGCTGAAATGACAGCTACCGCAGGCTGTGGATAAAAACCCTGCATATTTTTATATTATTTTATAAAACCGAACTGTGGGAGTTTACCACATAAATTCAGAATTTTGCCTGATATATTGCTCATCTGTTACAGGTGACTATAAATAGAGGGCAGTGTTAATTCTAAGCATAATCCCGCCGTTTGTTATTCTATTATTCCACATGTATAGGGTGTAGGGGGGGACGGACGATAACGAGGCAGCAGGGCGCTGCGCGAGCAACGTTATCAGGTGCGGCAGGTGGTGAAGGGATTAAGGATGCGATTGTTTAGTGGGCTGAACAATCGCGGTTAAATAAAAAATAATCCGGGGGGCTTATTTTTCGTCCGGATTTCTCTCATTAAATATATTACCGTTCTTCTATATGATATGTATCTATATCAGTCCAGTATATTATTTTATACTTCCCAAAATTATTTTTTTGTTCTTTATAGTATTCCATTACTTCCGATGGATACCAACCATGCCCATAGAGGAAAAGAGCGTTCTCATTAATTAACGTCTTTATGACTCTTTGTTTATCCTCATCATCATGAACAGATAAGATCATAAATTGGTCCATCGTTGAAAATCCTATCAACTTCATTTTATCGATCAGGTTTTGCCCGAACACCCTAATCTTGATAGGGTTTCCAGCTATATCAATCACGATAATGGAATCATTTGGCATCTTATTCAATTTACATTCACCCGTATAGTTACTGGAGTTGATGTTGGCACAGAGTTTATAACCATTTCAGGTGCTCCGCCCGGTAAATGCTGCCCTGGCCCCAAGAAGTAATCATTACCTTTTAATGGGCTTCGTGGTTGCATATTAGAGATTCCGTCAATTCTTCTAATATTAAACCTATCGCTTAAAGAGCCAGGAGATAGCCCTATATCTTCTTCAATGGTTGCTGCTAGAGATTTAGAAATAGTCACCTCACCATTCTGAATTGTATTAAAATATTTTAAAGCACCATCCTTATCCGTAACAAATGTACCATCTCGTCCAATTTCAGGGAATTGATCCCAACTTTTGGGGCTTATATTATATCCTACATCATCCTGCAACATTTGAGCCTGTCGCGCTCTCGCACTATCAACCTTACATAGTCCAAGTGGATCAATATATTTCAGCGGATCCGGCACATACGCATACTGATTCAGCCCCCCCCGCCAGCCCCACCGGGTCCGGACTCAGGTACCGCCCGACCCCCGGGTCATAATACCGGTGCCTGTTGTAGTATAACCCACTTTCCGCGTCATGATACTGCCCCTGAAAGCGCAGCGGCTGATTTATCCCTGCCGTATCAACATGATGCACCTGACCGTAGCTGCGCAGCATGGCAGACCATACAACGCGGCCCCGGACATCGCGCAGCTCCAGCGGCGTGCCGAGGTGGTCGCAGACGTAGTGATATACCCCAGCATTCGTCTCCCGTCCGCAGAGCATGAGCAGCGGGCGGAAGTCATGCTCATCTTCATACAGCCACACGCGATGTGTCGTATCGTGGAGTGCCTCCTGCAACTGCGGGTTATCCGGCAGACTGCCGCGCCAGAAGCGTCCGGCATCACACTCGCAGAGCAGGCGCTCACCCTGCCAGAACATGAGTTCGTCCACCCGGCGCGGTGTGAATGCGGTGGCGGCAAGGTGCCCCTGCTCATCATTGCTGAATAAAAATAAGCTGGGAAGATTTTATAATCTTCCCAGCTTTTTAGTTAAAGCTCAACCGGATATAATGACACATTATTTACAGGCGTAGAAAAAGAGACATATTTAATTGTGCCTGGAGATGAATTAACATCTAAAAATATGACTTCACCACCTAGCGAGACAGTTAAAACACCATCGTTCTCATAAGATAATATCTGTGCAGTGAATGACAACTCATTATCCAACATCTTGATGGTGGAAGTTTTTTTATTTGTACTATTTATATTTACCCCCCATTCAAACATATCATCAACATCTAACTCAACATGATAACAACCACCCACTTTTGGGGATTCCCCGCACCATATAGCCACTCCCTTACCTAAAGATGAGATGAACTTTACTTTATTTTCATGAACGTCCACTATCGTTATATTTGTCATTTTAATATAGGCACCCTCACAACAACATTATCGACATTCATTACATTATTTACAGAATCTAATGTCCATATTTCTTCATGATAATGATGTTTAGTTGGTTTACTATTCATTTCATGATTACCATAGCGAATACTTCTTTTACCGTCAGCCGATACTATTCTGTCTGGGTCTGGTAACCCCGTTCTGGGATGAGTATTTGTATGAGGGACTGGGCCAAGGAAATCATCCCATAGGTTAAGGGCATCTTCCGGTTTAACTGCTTTAGGTGCATAGGTTTCATTGTGGTATCCCTGTCCGGGAGGAGTTTGATTTGTTCCACCTGTTCCGCCGCAACTAAGACCTAACGGATCTATCCACGACAGCGGATCCGGCACATACGCATACTGATTCAGCCCCCCCGCCAGCCCCACCGGA
>NZ_LXES01000017.1 GCF_001654845.1 Enterobacter soli ATCC BAA-2102
CGTGCGTCAGGCGACTGCCGGGGGCGACCGTCAGGGGGCCGATCATGAATTTATTGCCACCAGCCCGCAAGTAATAAGACAACACTCGTGGAATAAAGCTAATATGAAATAAGAACAAACTGATAACCAGGTGAAAGCTACCGCAGGCTGTGGAAATGATCCCTGCATATGTTGATATTATTAGACAGGCGCGATCAGGAAAAGAGGTTCACGAAAATTCATAATTGTGCCTGATATATATCAAGCAAACTGTAACAAGTCGTTTTAATTTACTGAGAGGACATAAATAAAATTATATCTTGAATGTGAATAAATATTCTTTCAGAAGTTACTTTTATAAAATTCCAACTGAATGCTTAAGCATGACCAGCATGTACCTTATGGGCAACTCGCTGCCGAACGCGGGATTTGACACCGGGCCGCGGCTGGGCGGTGAGGATTACAGAGGAGGGCCTGACCATCATCGCAGATAATAACGAGGTGCAGGAGCTGAGCGAGCAGCTTTATCAGACTAAACAGGTGGTTAAAGGGATTTGGGTTAGTAGAATGAATAATGATAGTTAAAAATATAATCCGGGAAGTTCAAATACTCCCCGGAATTAAGATGATACATCATTTCCAGCGCTGATCTAAATATGGTTCAATTGAGTCGATGACAATTACTTCGGCGACACATGATAAATGAAATCTATCTCCATTATCAATAGAGAAAATTATTTCATTACCTATTCTCTCTATTACGGGTGAACATACAAAACCTACTCGTTCACCTTGTAAGTTTAACTTATTTATCCCTATAAGGGTTAACGTTATAGATAATCCATTAAACTCTATATTTCTCCATTTATCTGGTGTTTTTTTTCGGTATATGTCTCGTATTAAAACATATTCTTATTTTTGAAAGATCATAAAATAAGAAATTCTCAAGCTCAGAACCATTGAGAGATAACTCATTGTTAAACATGAAGTTAACTTTTTCTTTTCCATGGGCCAAATCAAACCACATAATTATAATCCTCCAAGAAATTCATAGTGATCATATAAACCACTAACAGAACCATTTCTCGAACCGTTCCCAGTTTTTAGTGGGCCGAACGGCAACGGGTAAATAAAAATGAGCCGGGAAGATTTAAAGTCTTTCCCGGCTTTTAAATTACTTCATTGAATCATATTCCCAATAAAAATTTTTGCATAACTCTTGTGATATATATATATCGTTTTTGATTTCAATACTTGAAACGATAGAGTTTAAGATAGATACAACTCTTTTCCATGAATATTCATCAACTAGAATTATTTTATACTGTTTGTTAAGCATATTTTTTTTGTCTTTTAAATAAGACACTCCTTCGGTAGTTGCTACAACCACAGAATAAATATCCGAAGAATCTTCGTCACTCATGCCTATATTCATTTCAAGAAAATAAAAAACATTATTATCGATAGGCTTCCAAGTCCACGGGTTATATATATCTGGAGACCAGTAGTGTTTTATCTCTAGTTTTCTTTGCTTTAATTTCATGGTAATGACTCCGTATCCAAGTGAACATTGCTTGACCATGGCCCTTCAGGAACAGTTCTACTTTGAAAGTTTACTTGAGTTCCAGTTCTTGACCACGGTTCACCAGTCAATGGATTTTTCCCTCGTTTCGGAGACGGCCCTCTATATTGTCTCAAACCATCTTCGGAAATCAAGAGATCAGAACCATAACCACTAATTTTATTATAATTAGGTCCAACAAATGCCTCGCCTAATTTAAAAGCATCATCCTGAGATACAATGCCATTTATTCCCCGGTTGCCACCTGCGGCAGTCTGATTTTTAATTCTTTTGAGTTTATTCTTAAACTGCTGATTTGTTAATTTGCAACTTAGACCAAGCGGATCAATCCACGACAGCGGATCCGGCACATACGCATACTGATTCAGCCCACCCGCCAGCCCCACCGGGTCCGGACTCAGGTACCGCCCGACACCCGGGTCATAATACCGGTGCCTGTTGTAGTATAACCCACTTTCCGCGTCATGATACTGCCCCTGAAAGCGCAGCGGCTGATTTATCCCTGCGGTATCAACATGATGCACCTGACCGTAAGAGCAGGCGCTCACCCTGCCAGAAAAAGCGGCGGGCGGTGCGTGTAAGTAAGTCCTCCTTCAGAATACGGCGCCCCAGGGCGTCGTACTGATAGCGGTAATGTACGGTCTCCTGACCCCGTACCCGGCAGCGGTAGCCGGTCAGGCGGTGCTCCGTGTCCCATTCGTAGTGCTGCTCCTCATCACCGGTCACCTCAAGAATGCGGTTGCCGTAGCCGTCGTATTCATAGCGGGTGGCCCCGGCGTGCGTCAGGCGATTACCGGTGGCGACCGTCAGGGGGCCGGTCATGAATTTTTTGTCGTCAGCCCGCAAGTAGTAAGACAACACTCGTGGAATGAAGCTAATGTGAAATAAGAACGAACTGATAACCAGGTGAAAGCTACCGCAGGCTGCGAAAATAATCCCTGCATATGTTGATATTATTAGACAGGCGCGTTCAGGAAAAGAGGTTCACGAAAATTCAGAATTGTGCCTGATATATATCAGGCAAACTGTAACAGGTCGTTTTAATTTACTGAGAGGACATAAATAGAATTATATCTTGAATGTGAATAAATATTCTTTCAGAAGTTACTTTTATAAAACCCCAACTGAATTCTCAAGCATGCCAAGCATGTACCTTATGGGCAACTCGCTGCCGAACGCGGGATTTGAGTCCTGAACGGCCGTGATTGTTAAGATTTCGAAGGAGGTATTGTGTTGATGGTGGATAGCGACGAGGTGCAGGAGTTACGAAAAATTTTTTATCAGTATAATTAAGTGGTTAGTGGGATGAGTGACGGTGTGTTTAGTGTGCTGAACTATAGCAACCAAATAAAAAATAAGCCGGGATGATTTAAGATTTGTCCCGGCTTTATTTTATTGACTTATATATACTGAAGGTCCCATAAGTTGTATATGTGAACACTTCAGATTTAGAAAAATATCATCCCCTTTGATTATAACTTCATTATTGCCAGCATGTTTGTTTATTTCTATTCTTGCTGGCATATCTGTAGATATCCCATCTATCTTTAAAAATTTAACCCCACTACAATTTATGCCACATCTACATCTGTTATAACCTTTTACCCATTTAGGTGGTGGGTTGTCTGGCAATTCATTAACTAAGTCGAAAGATATTATTACTGTGGAAGCTTCACGATC
The DNA here is from genome assembly GCF_001654845.1 of Enterobacter soli ATCC BAA-2102. Lineage (GTDB taxonomy): Bacteria > Pseudomonadota > Gammaproteobacteria > Enterobacterales > Enterobacteriaceae > Enterobacter > Enterobacter soli. The sequence continues at coordinate 3,242 of NZ_LXES01000017.1, forward strand.
TATTTTGATATCAAAGATATCAATTTCTCCCACTTCAACAGGATTAGTAAAAACCTTATTAAATAATATATTTCCATCAATATTATTCCAGTTCATATTTTTATCCTCAAAATTCATAATGATCAAATGTACCAGGAACTGAGCCTGTTCTAGTATTTTCAATTGGTCTTATATTTAAATGAGGACCTTGATTTCCTATACCATTTGGGTAAGAGTGTCCGGCAGCATGATCTTGGATAATAATTTTAGAACCATCCGCTTTGGTAAACTGATATTCCCTTGTCCAGACTTGATTCCCGTTACTATCAAAAATAGGATTCTTTCTGGAGTCAGTCATTGGCACACTTCTATGGTCACCATGAAATCCAGTTTTAGAATTGAATATTCTGTCTGGTTGTTGACTCATTGGAATACCTGCATCTCTTTTTGCAGCCCGGAACGCTTCATTTCTTGATTTAAATTGAGCACTACACCCAGCAAGACCTAATGGATCTATCCAGGTTAATGGATTGTTAACGTAGGCATAAGTATTCAGTCCCCCCGCCAGCCCCACCGGG